>CAVOOU010000005.1:0-206759 GCA_963697645.1 uncultured Acidobacteriota bacterium
GCCAATTCCAGATAGCGGCACAACGCATTCGCCAGCTTCATCTGCCTAGGATTCCGGCACTCTGGCTCGAAGAGTCTCGGGCTTCCGACCAGAATTACGGTGGACATGGCTCTCGAGGTGGCAACATTCAAGCGATTGAGGCTGTAGAGGAATTCCATTCCGCGCGGGGCGTCTTCGGGCGAGGATGTGGTGAGCGAATAAATTACGACCGGCGCTTCCTGGCCCTGAAATTTATCGACCGTGCCGATTGGTACGTCGGGCATGCGCGCGGTGAGGTCGGCGACTTGGGCGTTGAATGGCGCGACGATCAGGATGTCTTCTTGGCGGTGAGCGGTCGAAGCGTTCCTTCGCTGCGACTCCACTTCACTTCCGGGTGCAGCAGACTCTCGACAATGCGAGCAATCACCTCGACTTCTTCGGCCGACGAATTGCGATTGGCCTGATGATCGACCGGGACGAACCACAAGCCCGCTCCGCTCAACCACGGATGGCCGGAGATTTCGCGATTGCGGGTGAAAACCTCTGGGGCTCAGGCGTCCTTCGTAGAAAAGATCGGAAGTGAATGTGCAGATGTGCGGGTGAAGTCTCCACGTTTCCGGCAGCAGCAATCCCATCGAGTCGGGAATCGTTTGGTGGTCGCCGAGCAGGTGCTGCAGAGCGGAACTTTCGGCGCCCGGCGGATGGCTTCCCTTCAGCGGGCGGTCGAGTTGCTGCGGATCGCCAATCAATACAACATTTTTAGCCGATCTGCTGACGGCCACGACGTCCGCCAACGCCATCTGCCCTGCTTCGTCGATGAACAGCACATCCACTGCGTCCGAATATTCGGGGCGCGTCCAAAGCCACGATGTGCCGCCGACCACGTTGGCCGCGCCCGAATGCAATGCATCGAGCGGAGCGCTCGTTGTCGGTTGTGATTGCGACTTCACTCGCGTCGTCATCGAGCTTCTTCGATCTTTAACTTTCTGCAAGCACCTCACTCCCTGGAGTTTTGCTTCTTCCGCGGCCTCGACGACTTCGTCCAACAATTTGCGGATGACTTTGTGGCTGAGCGCCGTGATTCCGATTTTCTTTCCCTGTTTGACGAGTTCGCAAATCATTCGCGCGCCGGTGTAGGTCTTCCCGGCGCCGGGCGGCCCCTGGATCGCGAACACGGATTCGTCCAGGGCGCATGCAATTCTGCTGGCCGTGTTCTTGGGCTCTTCTCCCAACTTCGCTGCGATGGTTTCTTCACGCAAGAGCCGAGGCGGCCTTCGCAGCAGCAGATCTCGAGCTGCCCGAAAGCGGCCG
The DNA here is from genome assembly GCA_963697645.1 of uncultured Acidobacteriota bacterium. Classification (GTDB taxonomy): domain Bacteria; phylum Acidobacteriota; class Terriglobia; order Acidiferrales; family UBA7541; genus Palsa-295. The sequence goes on from CAVOOU010000005.1 coordinate 1,291, forward strand.
GGCGCGTCGTCGCCCGCGTCCATGCCGTTGTCTCGTACCCACTCACCGACCTCGAATAGAGAATCCGCATGGTTAGCCACTCTCATCGGCTGGTCCCAGACATAAAGCGCGCACGGATGAACTTCCGCGGTCTTTCTGGTCTTCTTGATGTCGATTGTTCTGGCGAGAATATCGATTGCTGCAACCTCGCCAAATTTTTGGTTTCGAAAGTAAATGTCCTTGCCGGCACGAACTTCCGTTTCCTGCTTTTCGAACGCGTAGCGGTCTACTGGAATTCCTCGCTCGATGCTGATCCGTTTCACGAAACGCAGTCCTGCCAAGCCCTGCCCTTTCATCCATTAAATCTTCGTCGTCGAGATCCGCGAGGCGATAGCCCTCCCACCAACTCGCCTTGTTTTCGCGGCGGTGCCAATCGAGGAGTTGCGCGAGCATCCAGCGGGCGGACTGCTCGTCGGATCGGTCCGCTGGGTTGAACGGAATGTCCGCGGTGAGTTGAGCGACCAGGGCAGCAACTTTTTTCTGGCGCTCGTCAAGTTCTTCGGACGGCGCGCCATCACCAAGCTCCGGCCTTGGAATTATCTGGCCGCCGTCCACCAGTTTTTGGCGCTCACCTTCGAGCCATTCGCGCAGGGCGGCTGTGGAATGGCAGTCTTCGGAGTTGTAGCCTTCGAGCGACAGTTTGAATTCGTCGGGAACGTCTTCTGTGCGGCCGAGTTCGAGCCCATGCTCGACGTATCTCATCGCCGCGCGCGATTCTGTCAATGGCGTACGCCTGACGAACTGAGTGAGACTCTCGAGGGCTTTCAGCGAATACTCTTCCACGCTGGCTCGAACCGCTTGCTTGAATATGGTGTGGAGGTCAACGAAGATTTTGGCGCGGAGCATGCGATCGATTTCATCTTCGCGGGTGGTATAGGCGCCCATCAGGCGCTTGAAGGCGGCGGTTTCGTACGAGCCGAAATGGTAGACGTGCATCGCCGGATCTATTTTCCAACGCCGGATTATTTCGTCCACTAGCCATTCGAAACCAAGTTTTTCCTGTTCGGGGGTGAGCGCCCATCGCTTCTCGTAGGTCAAGCCCTGTTCTTGCGCGCTTGCGACAAAACCGAACAAGTACTCTTGTCCGCAGCTGCCTACGAACGGATCGCCCTCGAGGTCGACGAACATGTCTTCAGGCGAAGGCGCCGGCAATCTGCAAAAACCAGTGTTTTCTGCTATCGCGAGCAATTCGTGAACAGCCTTGCTGCGCACACGCCCATCTACCTGGACGCGGGCTTGTTCGCGCACTCGTTCGTGAGACTCACGCGATCCGTGGAGTGGTTTCTGCTTAAGTGGAATTGGAAATACCGCGAGACTGGCCACGCTGCCTGCATCCCACGCAACGAATTGATTCCGTTGCAATCGCGAGATTCCCGCGACGAGCGAGAGATGGTCGTCGGCTCTTCGCGTCACATCGCACTCTTTGTACCAGCGACAGACATCACAATGGGCGCACGGTTCGGGATACGTTGGTCCCGTTTCGCCTCGATCGCACGATTTCTCAAGGCGCGCTTTCACGTGGCGGAAATAGGCGGCGTAGTCGGCGATTCGATGGGCTTCTTCTGCGAACTCGATTGCGGGAGGTACCACGTACATGAACTCGGGAGCTTGACCCTGCACGGTAGCCAGTAAGTCCGAGTAGAGGGCTAGTTGAAGGATCGTGGTTGCTTTTGTCTCGCGGGCCAGCTTGCAATCGTAAACTTCGTAGGACCAATCGCCGAACGCGGACGGCTTTGGTACTTTGCGCAGGAGATCAGGACGTCCAAACCACCTGCCGACTGCCAAAGTTCCCTGCGCAATCACGTCAACGCCGGCCTCCATACGCGCCCGCGTTTCGGCTGCGGCCGTCTCGTCATTTCGAAAACCGCGAAGGTCGGCGACTGAGAAACCGCGCTCCGTGAGCGACGCGAGGTAGGCAGCCTCGTGTCTGAGTCCCAACTCTTGAATGACTCGGAGATCTGGAGAGCTGAAACCGGGAGAGGGTCTTGTGCCACGCGCGACCTCGAAGATCGAGAACGGTGAGATGGCGGCAGGCCAGGTGGTTGCTTAAATCGGTTGCGGAAAGGCGAATTTGTTCCGAGCGGACTATCATGTTGAAGGTGATGCGCCTTTGATTCTACCCCTTACGAGTGTGGCGGGTGAGCCGTTCAAAACCGAACGAAGCAGGCGCCGCACCTGGGCAGCGAGATGAAAGCCTAGGCTTTGGCGGCACGCTCGAGAAGTTCGTGGATCATGGTCTGGTAGGGCTTTTGCCGGCGGCGCGCGAGACGGCGAAGGCGCGCGAGTAGTCGCGGATCGATGCGGATCGCGATGAGCTGTTTTGCGTAGGGTGATTTGGGCCGACCGACGCGGCGGGCGCGCTTGAACTCAGCGTCAGTGGATTCCGGAATATCGGAAAAATCAATCCGGGAGTCGGGAATAGGCCGCGCGCTCTTTGCGGCTCGCCTGGCGTGCGCTGATGATGCGGATCGCTTCTTTGCCATCTTTCATCCTCCGGATCGTGTAAACGAGGAGCAGTATGCGTCTCAGCCCCGATTTTCCGAGCCGCTCGAACGCGGCTCATCGCCCGAATGCTCCGTATCAGCCCAATCGAGCGCTTCGGGATCGGCGAAAACGGTTGCCGCTTCCTCGAAGGAGACGCCGTGCTTGCGAAGGTTATGAAGAGCCTTCGCGGCATCCCAAGAGAACATATTTATGTATATACGCTAATTGAAGCGCGATGGCAAGACAAACGTGTCCTGTTGCGGCACTATGATTTCTTCGTGCCGTGGATTAGGAGGGCGCCGATGGCGCGGAATTCGGCTAGTTGTTTGGCGTCGCGGAACCAGCGGCCTGTGTAGACTGCGGGGTTGGGGGTGGGGTCGGGGATTAGGCGATGGGCGACATCTTGGAAGCCGGCGTCGCGGAAGAGTTGGGACCATTCTTCGGCTGAGAGAAGGTGGGTGGGGATTTCGAGTTTTTCGGCCCATTGATGGCTGTGGGGATTGTCGCGGTAGAAATTGATCAGGATCCAAGCTGAGCCGCTGCTCGGCCAGGACGCGATAGATTTCGCGGAGGCCTCTTGCGGGGTCGGGCCAGTAGTAGGACGACTCGACTGAGATTGCCTTCGTGAAAAAATTCTGCTCCCAGGGAATTTCGGCTACTTCACCTACAACGAAAACCAGATTCGCATAATCCACGCTGGCCTGGCGGGCGTGGCGAATCATTTCGTCGGAGATGTCCATGCCGACGACGCGGCCTTCGGGGACGCCTTTGGCGAGAGTGCGGGAGAGCCAGCCGGAGCCGCAGCCGACGTCTAGGATGTTTTCGTCGGGGGCGATTTGCATGAGCTCGAGGACTGGCTTGGTGATGGGCCAGTGGTCATGCTCCATGGATTCGCCTTTTCCGGCGTCGGCCCAGCGGTTGAATTCTTCGCGGAGTTGATTTTGGGGTTTTGTTTCGGGCATGGTTCGATTTTAGCAGGGTTGGTGTGGAAAGATTCGTTGGCGCAGGTGTTGAACTTTGCGCTGGCTTAGCTACGCCGCACCGGGCACGGCCCCGCGAACCCATGCGGGATCTGCGGCATGCCGTGCCCCTACTGTAGGATTTGGGGCCTCGCCTCGGGCGAATCCGAGGGCGAGGCTTCGATTGTATTTGGCGACGAGAAGTTACTTGGCGGCGGCTTGTTGTTGGCCTTCGTCTGCTGATGGGCCGTAGAGGCCGGGGACCGGGACATCGTTCAGGCGATAGTAGACGGTTAGCTGGGCGCGATGGTGGATGAGGTGGTTCATGATCATGCCGCGGAGGACGGCGGCGCGGGGCATGGAGAAGATGGGCTGGCCATTTTGCAGCAAGGCCCACGGCTTCATGAGCTGTTCGTCGGTGGAGCTGGCGAGGCCGGCGCGGGCTTGCTTGGCGCCTTCGTCGAAGATGGCGAGAATTTCTTTGCGGTTCTTGCCGTTGGGCATTTCGACCTGCTTGCCGCCCGGGGCGACGTCGAAATTATCGGTTTGGAACATGGAGGCGGCCCAGCCGGGCATCATGGCGATGTGGTTGGCGAGCCAGCCCATCGTGCCGGACTTGGCGTGGGGCTTGTAGTCCCACTTGTCGTCGGGGACGCGCTCGAGGGTTTTGCGGGTGTTGGCAAATTCCTGATCGAATTCAGCTAGGAATGCTTGGTTCATTGGCATGGTGTTGCCCTCCTTTAAGGTGAAGGTGACTGACGTGATTTGATGCGTTGCGTAGTTTCGCTTTTTGTTCGCCTAAAGTCAAGCGACGGCTTCGTTCACACGCTTCGACGGGCGAAACGCGAAAACGTTTCAAGAGTACTTCAGGGGCTAAAGCCCCAACCTGGGCTGAGTGCTAATGTCGCGGCTAAAGCCGCGACCTACAACGACGGCACGGTCAATGACGAGCGGTTCAAACGCGGTTAGTCAAAACCAAACAACAGGACGCGCATGACCTCCGCGCAGGCGAAAACCTGCCTTACTTTACGACGAAGCGGTTGAAGACTTTGCCGCGGGTTGCTGCGCCTGGCCTGCTGCCGGCACTTCTAGCTTGACGAGCGTGGGCTCGACTTTTGTGAGGAGCTGGGCGAATTTTTCTTCGCGGTCCTTTTGGTCGTGGCCCTGGTAGATGTCGGCAATTTGGGTTGCGTTCATGGAGCAGAATTTCGGGCCGCACATGCTGCAAAACTTCGCTTCCTTGTAAAAATCGTCGGGCAAAGTTTCGTCGTGCATGGCGCGGGCGGTTTCGGGATCGAGCGAGAGCTCGAACTGTTTGTTCCAATCGAAGAGGAAGCGGGCGTAGCTGAGCGCGTCGTCGCGATCGCGTGCGCCGGGACGATGGCGAGCGACGTCGGCTGCGTGCGCGGCGATTTTGTAGGCGATCACGCCCTGGCGAACGTCATCGGCGTTCGGCAGGCCGAGATGTTCTTTCGGCGTGACGTAGCAGAGCATCGAAGCGCCGTGCCAGCCGATCATGGCGGCGCCGATGGCGCTGGTGATGTGGTCGTAGCCGGGAGCGATGTCCGTGACGAGCGGGCCGAGCGTGTAGAACGGCGCTTCGTAGCAAAGCTCGATTTCTTTTTTGACTTGCAGCTCGATCTGGTCGAGCGGGATGTGGCCGGGGCCTTCGATCATGGTTTGCACGTCGTATTCCCAGGCTTTTTTGGTGAGCTCGCCGAGGACTTTGAGTTCGGCGAATTGGGCTTCGTCGCTGGCGTCGGCCAGGCAGCCGGGACGGAGGCCGTCACCGAGCGAGAAGCTGACATCGTGCTTCTGGAAAATTTTGCAGATGGCGTCGAAATTCTCGTAGAGGAAATTTTGCTGTTTGTGGGCGCTCATCCACTGCGCGAGGAGGGCGCCGCCGCGGCTGACGATTCCGGTGATGCGGTTGCGGACGAGCGGAAGAAATTCGCGGAGGACGCCGGCGTGGATCGTCATGTAGTCAACGCCCTGCTCGGCTTGCTCTTCGATCACTTCGAGCATGACGTTGATATTGAGATCCTCGGCGCGGCGGACGCGGGAAATCGCTTCGTAAATCGGCACGGTGCCGATGGGGACCGGGGATGCGTCGATGATCGCTTTGCGGATGCCGGGGATATCGCCGCCGGTGGAGAGGTCCATTACGGTGTCGGAGCCGTAGTGGACGGCGCGATGGAGCTTTTCGAGTTCGTCGCCGACATTGGAGGTGGTGGCGGAGTTTCCGATGTTGGCGTTGATTTTGCAGAAGAAGGCGACGCCGATGCCCATGGGTTCGAGATTGCGGTGATGGATATTGGCGGGGATGATGGCGCGGCCGCGCGCGACTTCGCTGCGGACGAGTTCAGGCTCGAGCTTTTCGCGGCGGGCGACGTATTCCATTTCTTCGGTGATGACGCCGTTGCGCGCGTAGTGCATCTGCGAGAAGTTTTTCATGCGCTCGCCGGGGCTCGCGACCTGTGTGCCACCGTTCGTCGAGCCACCATTCGCGGCTGCTGTTCGTTTTTCAATCCAAGCATCCCTCATCGCCATGGCATCTCCCCGTTCGCGAGTCAGCCGATTCGAAGCTGGCCGGAATCAACCATTATGTCACCGGCGCGGGAGGCCAGCAACTTCCAAGGTAAGCGGCTAACGGAGCAAAGAGGGCAACGTCTATCCGGTCATAAAGAGTGCGGGATTTGAAACCGGGGCGTAGTTCCGCGCGGGAGGCGAACCGTGCGCAGAATGGCCGCAACCGGGCTCCTGACCGGCATTCTCGTCAGCATCCATCTTTCGGCGTTTGCACAGGCGGAAAAACCGAAAGCTACCTACGATTTTTCGCTGTCGCGCGAAGAAAAAATCAAGTTAGCTGAGAGCGCGGCACCACCGGAAATTTCAGGAAAAGCGACTGTATATATTCTGGAACGCAGCGGCTACGTGAAAGTGCGTGATGGCTCGAACGGATTTTCGTGTTTTGTGGACAGGCAGAGCCCGCTTAACACTGAGCCGACATGTTTTGACGCCGAAGGAAGCGCCACAACCCTGCAATCGAGATTTCTCGCAGAAGATTTGCGCGGAAAGGGCAAAAGCGAGCAGGAGGTTACTGCAGCAGTCGAGGAAGGTTACAAATCCGGAAAATTTCGTGCGCCGCAAAAGCCCGGGATCGTATACATGATGTCCGACGCTGGATATCTCTACATCGAGACGTTAAACAAGATGGTCCATTTGCCTCCGCACTTGATGTTTTACGATCCCTATGCGACGGACAAAGATATCGGTACGCCTCCGAACGCAGCGAACATGCCGCATCTGATCAGAGCGGGGCAGCCGGACGCAGTGATCATTGTGATACCGCCGCCTGCCAAGCAAAGCTCAAACTAGAGCCAAGAGTTCTCGATTTTTGCTTTCGGTGGCTGAGGGCCGGCCAATGTACTCTCGCCACGGGCGCGCCTCCACTTGTTATCGTGGCAAGCTGTTCGCGATAATCAGTGACAGAAACCTTCGCCGGAATCGTGAAATGTCTTGCCCGCCTGTGGGATGAACTGCCATTCATATCTGTCCGGGTGCAGGGTCAACTTCAGGACACCGAAGGTGTCGTCGTTGCGGACCTCGGATGTTGGGAGCGGGGCGGCAAAAGGGCGAAGGCTTCTACCACCGGTTCCGGCGACGAATTCCCGGATACCTCGAGAGTCGGGCTTGCCATCCGGATCCTGTGGCGCGAAGCGTTCGTAATCGTGATCGTGCCCGTTGATCACAATTGTTGCCTTGTGTTTGTATAAATCAGTCCAGAACGCCTTCATCTCAGGATCGTTTCCATGTTTTGCACCCGAGCTAAAAAGCGGTTTGTGCCAGTACGCTAAAGTGCAATGCGCGGGATGTGCGTCGAGGTCGGAACTCAACCATTTTTCTTCTCGCGAACCTTGCTGGCATCCGCCCACTTCAGCGCATTCGCTGTTGAGAACGACGATATGCCAGGTCCCTAATTCGTAGCTGTAATAACCCTGGCTGGGATCCCCCGCGCGCGCGCCGAAGTAGTCGAAATAGGGTGTTGCGCTATTGGAATGGAACTCATGATTTCCTACCGCAGGGCGGGTTCGATCTTTGTGGCGTCCCCACGTGGGCTGATAGCAATTTTTGAACTCCTCAGCGGTACCGCTTTTGTACGCATTGTCGCCGGCGGTGAATACGACGCCTGGAATTGAGTCGAGAAGTTTCGCCGTGGCCTCCGCGCCAGCCAGATCCCCACAAAACGCGATGTCACCGGCTCCGACGAGAACTGGCACTCCGCCTGCCACGGCAGCGGGATTAGCCGGTTTTGTTAGCGAAGGACCTTCAGACGGCTTTTCTACGCCCTTTTTGCATCCACCCACCACTCCTCCGGATACTAGGAATAGGAAGCTGGCTGCACCTCGAACGAGAAAAGTACGGCTCGCAGAAACAAGCGCCACGTTGCTTACCTCGAACGAACTTTATCCACGTAGTCTGAAAAATAGATGAATGACGCAGCCAAGGTTTATCCCCTAGACCGTTGCTCGACATCATTAGAACTTGAATCGCAGCATAAATTGAAGTTGCCTGGCCAAACCGGTCCCCACATTGTCGGTGAAGAAGGTGTCGTTGTTGTTGTTGTGGCCGTTAATCGAATTGATCTGGCCAAAGGTGCCGCTCCCCGCCGTCGAGCATGTAAATGGAGGTGCCGAGTTGCAGTTAAAGTCGAGGGTTAAATTCGTGGGATCGGCAAATTGAGTGTGATTGAAAATATTGAATGCCTGGAGACCGAACTCCACGCTAAGTCTCTCCGTAATCGGGGTCTCCTTTATCAGCGCGAAATCGATTTGCCACACGTTAAGGGTCCGAATCAGACCATTAGGCTCGTTGCCGTAGCGGACTAAGATACTGCTGTTCGGATCGATGGGGGGAGCCGCAAAAGCGTTTGGATTGATCAGTTGGAAGTTGTTTGCAGCAGTGGGAGTCATTGTCAGAGGGATCCCGGGTAGAACATCCGGACGTTGGTTCGGCCCCGAGTTGTTGTCGGGAACTTGACCCACCGGGATGTTCATAAGGACGGTCAAGGGATGTCCTGTATGCCATGTACCGAGACCGCTCATCTGCCATCCGCCAACGATTTTCCCAACTACTCCGGGCGAAGTCAGGTATTTCTTGTTGGGACCAAAAGGCAACTGGTAGATGGAGTTCACGACGACGTTGTGGCGAATGTCAAAGATGCTCGGCCCACGCTCGCACGGCACGCAGAGCGCGTTTTGAGGAGCATTGGATTCGCCGCCGCCCACGTTACCGTCGTTAATAGAGTGTGAGTACGTATAATTCCCCTGGAATAGCAAACCGTTGCTAAATCTCCGCTGCAGGGAAATTAGCAAGCCCTGATAACTGCTGCCGCCGTTATCGCGTTTCACATCCACGTCTCCAAAGGAAGCCAGCTGGCCTGTCGCGAGCACTGTGACGGGGAACGGATCCAGAGGCCGCGTGCAATTCGCTCCTCCGGAACTCTGGTAGAACGTCTGATCGCAGAGATTTTCGTAGTTCCGCGCGAAGAGCCGGACCCCCTGCGTTCCCAGATACGAAGCCCTGAAGAGCATGTTGGCGGGCAATTCGTGCTCAATCGTCAATCCCCAATCCTCGGCATAGAGATCACGCCGGTGGCGATACAGCGCTCTGGGCGCCAATACCAAGGTGGAACTAGCTCCGAAGTCAGGCGGATTTGCTAGATACCCGGGGCCGTACTGCAACTGCGGTGGAGCACCACCAACTCCGGACGATAGCATTTGGCGTATGTTGTCGCTCTCGAGGGCCGCGTTCTCGTCGTCATTTTGAGACGCACCGGAATAGATCCCAAAGCCCGCTCGGATAACCGTCTTGCCCTTTAGCGCCGATGGGGCCCATGCAACACCGATACGTGGATTCCAATTCCTGTAATTGGGAGTTGTGAGGGACGGGTTATTTGGACAGATGGCCGGCTCGCTGAAAATCGCGCGACTGGCGGAGCCGCTGCCGTAGCAACTTCCCTGGAAATTTTGCAAGTCGAATACCGTTGTGCTGTTATGCGCTTCGCTCGGCACGCCGTAATATTCCCATCGAAGGCCCATGTTCAATGTGAGGTTCGGAGTGAGTTTCCATTCGTCCTGGAAGTAGGGGAGGATAAATGTTTTGCGCAAATAATGCAGGGACCAGGTTGATCGGTAGGCAAGATTGTCGATCATATTGTTAATCACGGTGAGATTGTCCTTAAACGTGATGGCGTTGTCTGCCGTGATCCCCTGGTTGAGTCGCACTCGACGCACTTCGATTCCGGTTTTGAACGTGTGCCGCCCGTGTGTCCAGACCACGTCGTCGATAAATGAAAAGGTGGTGCCAACCTCGTTATCCGTGTTGCAGTTGTTGAGCGCTTCGAAGTTGTCGGTGTTCACGGCGAGCGGAAAAATGCAGATTTGCGGGTTGTGGAATGGCGATCGGTTGATTCCGAACTTGAACGTGTTAAACAGTGCAGGCGTGAAAGCGTGCTGGAGCGCCACGATATAATTGGCGGGGTTGTTGAAAACACCCTGCCGATCCAGGGCGTTGCCAAGAGGAGCCGTGGTAGAAGCGATGTCACGTTGCGCGCGGGCGTAGAATGTCGTGTTCTTTGAAAACGTGTGGTCGAAACGCGCTAACCAACTGTCTTCGTGGATAATGGTGGTGGGTGCGCTGTTAAAAGTATCGATTCCTGTGGTAGCAGGATTCGTGGGGTCGAAAGGAGTTTGGTCGCTAAACGTCGAGTCGGGAAAGACATGCTTGGCTGGACAGCCGAGAGCCTGATTTTGTGAAACGGCGGACGCTCTCCATGGCCACGATTGCAGAATCGGACACAGGACAGGGGATTGGGTGAGGATAGCTGCCTGCAACCCGGGATCAGGGACTGCGGCAGTCGTCGTAACATTTTGTAATTGTCTTAAGCCTTCATAGCTCAAGAAGAAAAAAGCCTTGTCTTTCTTGATAGGGCCGCCGAAAGTGCCTCCAAACTGCCCGAGGCGAAAAGCTGGAATCGGGACTGGGTCGATAAACTCGCGGGCGTCAAAAACCGAATTGCGAATATAACCGAATACGGAACCGTGGAATTGGTTGGTTCCCGATTTGGTGACTACATCTATTTGGCCGCCCGCTTGCGAGCCGTACTGCGCATCGTAAAGCGCCGAGTCCACCCGGTATTCGGCAATCGCGTCTTCCGAAACCTGGAGGCGTGTAGTCGATTTCTGGGCCTGCTCCTGAATTCCGGTTGCGTCTACACCATCAAATGTGAAGTTGTTATCGTCTCGTGCTCGCCCGGCAAATCGGATGGTCCGCTGATCGCCGCCTCCGTCGTCCTGCGCCCAGGGAGCAAGAATCGTGAGCGTTGACCAGTTGCGCCCATTGGTCGGTAGGTTGTCGATTTGCTCCTGGCCAATCACGATGGAACTCTCGGCAGTACTCCGTTCATAGGGCGCAGCCTGCGCTTGTACGGTGACGGTTTCTTCGCGAGTACCAAGATCCAGTACGATGTCGAGCGTGCGGGTATCTCCGACACGCAAGTTGACGTTCTCGATTTTCTTTACTTTGAACTCATCATGCGTGATGACGACGCTGTAAAGTCCCAGCGCCATGCTGGGAAAACGGTAGTAGCCGTATTGATTCGTCGTCCTTTCATCCTGAATTCCCGTCGCATTGGCAGTAATCGTGATTTTTGCGCCGGAGATTCCTCCCCCAGAGCTGTCTGTGACGGTGCCCTCCAGGTCCGCTCGGTCCACTTGGCCGAAACACGGAGGATTCACGGTGCAGACGAGAAGCAACACTAAAAGCAATCCATAGCGCATGCCTATTGTCCTCCCGGATCACACGAAATGACTGGGCTGGTGAACTACTCGCTGGTGGCATTACGCCGAGGAATTGCTACAGGTTGATAAACGCAGTAATACCGGCTGGTGAGCTTCTAGTGTTGGAAGACCGATAAGGGCTCGGCCCGCTAAGGATGCCACCAAAGGGCGCCAGCGCAGGCGCCGCGGAAATGAATTGTGCAGCCTTGATTGTTAAGGGGCGGCGGCCAGCGGCCGGAAGTTGGGTACAACTTCGAGCGTGCTTTCCCTGGTGAGCATCGCGTCCGCTTGCACGGCGCCGGGAGAACCTGAGTACACAAAGCGGGCTGAGCCGATCGATTCGGCGGAAATGTTCAAATCCTTGCCCCGGCCAACGAGCTTAATCACAACCTGCCGCGCGGGGATCGTAAATGTGATGGAAACGGGGCTAAGCGAGCTCCCCGCGACCGGAGTGATGGTTAGCTGGCCACTTACATCGCCGTCCGTGAGATTCTTGAAACTATAGGATTCTTTGCGGACTTGCAGCTGCTGTCCGGCGCCCACGCTGAAGAGCTGAAAATTGTTGAAGGAATGAGTGCGGAAGAATGCCTTATTGTCGCGCGACACAAGCAACTCTGCGTGAGACGGCAGCCACAACTGCACATCGCGCGAACGAAATTGCACGGGCGCATAATCAATGGAGACGCGTTCGCGCAGGAGATGAATTTCGGGCATGGGCTTGACGAGCTGGAATTCGAGCCGCGTGAGTTGATAGGTGGCCGCGTCAATCCAGGCGCGTCCTTTGAGCGGAACCGAATGGTAATTCCCGGCGATCACGTAGGCATGAATGCGGCTGGGGCGGTCCGGCTTTTGCTGAAAATGAACCTGCCACGCGGGGCTACCTGAAACCTGGCCCATACCCTCGCAAACGAAATTGAAATCGGAACTCATTTGCGGGTGAAAAACGAGAGCCATGGCGGGCAGGCCGTTCGTGGCGATCGATGCCGGAAACTGCGAAGCGTCGAGGCTGCCATTGCGGTATTCGTCAAGCTCGATCAGCCCGTGAGGGAGCTGCTTCACGGAGACTACATATTCGAAGGAACGAATTTGAGGGGCGCGCAGTTCGCCTTGCCTGTTTACCGTGAAGTGGTTCACGCGCTCGGTGGCGCTGAATTTTTCGAGCGAGGACATCAATTCCTCAACCTGCTTACCTGCGCGCAGCAGAACTTGGGATGAGTTGCAAGAAACGTTCGGCAATACGGTCGGGACGGAGTCGTCGATTCCAGGCTGAGCCCAGACGGAATCCTTCGACGGCGCAATGTTGAGGTTCAAATCGGAAATGGCGAGGAAGCGTTGAGAATCGCTGATAGCGAGCGGCATGGTGCTGAGCTCGTCTTTTTGGCGCTCATGAACGAGATCGAGGGCCGCACGGGCTTTCGCGGAGTAGGGATTCGTGGGGTCATCCTGAATGAATGCTTGCAGCGATGTTTCTGCTGCATCCAGCTGTCCAAGATCCATCAAAGCCTGGGCTTCCAAGAGATGTGCTACGCCGGCGGCTGATTTTCCGAGAGCAATGGCGCGCTCGGCTTGCTCGCGAGCTTTGCGCGGGTCGTTCGTTTTCAGGTAAGCGACGCCGAGAGCCCAGTGCGATCTCCACAACCCATCCTGGAGGGCAACGGCCTTCTCTAGCAGCGGGACAGCGCTCTTAGCCTCATCCTGTTGGTTATAAAGCTCGCCGAGCAATTGGAGCGAACGCACGTGATTCGGATAGATTTGAATCGCTTTTTCGAGATGCTGCTCCGCCACGGCGAAGTTTTTCTCCTGCGCTTCCAGTGCTCCCATCAGGAATTGAACGTCCGGATTGCCCGGAGCCATTGCGAGAGCTTTCTCAAAATGCTTTCGGGCTAGCGGCAGATTTGATTTTTCAAAGGCTTCGAGACCCTTTTGCACTTCTTTGCGAGCGGCCGGCGCGAGAATAGGAGCGGCCCGGGTGGACTCGTTTTCGCTTGTTTGCAACCCGCGGTTATCCGGCTTCATAGTGAGAGAAATTGTTATGAAGCTCCATTTCATCTCGAGATGGACTTCTTCCGTTACCGCGAGATAGCCGGGGGCGCTGGCTTCCACGATGTAGTTTCCGGGCGGAAGATCACCGATGGTCGTCTTGCCCGACATGTCCGTTGTATTTTCAGAAATTGCCGGACCGCCCTGCGTGAGGATGCGCACTCGCGCGAGCCCGCTGAACTGCGTTCCATCGGCCAGGCGGAGCCGAACTTCAATCATGCCGTGAGGGCTGTTGTCTTGCGGCGATGGGTGCGCGGAAATCAGTTGGCTGCTGAAGAGATAAAGGAGGGCTACAGCGACTGTGAGCGAACATCGTAGAGCGACTGCTGCTCGAAGACTAGTCAGAGGCGCGGGGCAACGCGACACGGGCGTTGAGAAGGCACAAAAGATCCTGAGAACAACTTCGCGGGCCTTATGGACAAGTCGGGCCAAGAGCGGGCTCCGTCTGGTCGAGTTCGAGCAGAAACTCGCTAACTATACTCCGAAAAATATTCTCTGGGGCGATTTCTGTTGGCAAGAGCAGAGGCCCACGACGATAAAGGCGTCGTCGTGGCTACCGAAGCTCTTCCACAACAAGGGTCAAAGGCGATTTAGAAGCTTGCCGCGTTTTAAAAACCGAGGATTAGCGGGCGGTTACTGCGCAGGCTGGTTCGTCTTGAAACTGGCCGCTGGCGACTACTGTAGCGAGCGAATGCGAACAAGCAAGAACTTGCTGGAATAAGGGATCGCTGCTCATTTGGTCGGCCGACATATATTGAAGAGTTTTGCGGGCGGCAATGATCTGGTCGCTCCATTTCTGCATGTTGTTGTATTCGTTGGTGAGAAGTTGAAGGGTGGCGCGATCCGTGCCCGTGATGGCGGCGACTGAAGCCTGGCGCAGGCTGTCGTTGGCCTGTCGCTGGAAAGCGGAGACCCAGGAATCGGTGACGGAAATAGAATTTTCAATTGCGGTGGCGATGGCCGTTCGCCACTCTCTGACGGCAGCAATGGATTCAATCGCGGCTGAGAGAAATTCCTTCGAAAAACCTGGAGGCGATTGCTGCCCGGAGGCGCCAGAGGACGCAGATGCGGGAACAGTCAGAGTGATCTGATTATCCTTGAAGGCGACGGTGCCGTTTGCGATTTGCGCGAGGGCTTCGACGTCGACGAAAGAGCGGCCGTTTACCTGGACGACGGTGGTCTTACCGGCTTGGCCGTTGACGACGAGGGTTTGAGGATGCGGCGCTGATTGCGCGGAGATGAGGACGGGTAAAGCAAGAGCAATCGGCAGTGCAAACCAAGCATTGAACGTGTTTCTTCGCATCGCGGAGTCTCCTATGAGGGCATCTTCAGTCTATAGCATTCTGGGCGCGGCGTCGGCGCACAAATGCGGGGCAGTCATTTCGTCCCTGGGAATTCGACGTTCGATTCGAGGTGCGGAGGTACGCGGGTTGCGAAGAAATCTTCCTGCGGATCGCGACGGGCACGGGTTTGCGGATTCAGACGAGCAGTGCGAGAATGCGTGTCTATGAAAAATACAATCAAAATTGCGGTAATTTTTTGCGCAGCGGTTATTTTGGCGGCGGGAAGCACACACGCACAACAAGCTGCGGCGGCCAGTCCGAGCAAGACGCCGGCGGCGAAGTCGGGGGCGGCTCCCTCGGCGAAACCCGGGCAGGCTGCTGCGGCCAAAACGCCCGATACCCTTGAGCTCAAGACGGACAAAGACAAAGCGAGCTATGCGATTGGAATGAACATCGGGCAGAACTTGAGAAAGCAGAGTGAAGTGATTGATGCGGCCATCGTGCAGCGGGGGATGACGGATGCGCTAGCCGGCGACAAGACGCTGCTGACGGAAGATGAGGCGAAGGCTGCTCTGGTGGCGCTGCAGGCGAGTATGAGGAAGAAGCAGGAGGAGCAAGTGCAGCAGATGGCCGAGACGAATAAGAAAGAAGGCGACGCGTTTCTGGCTGAGAACAAGACGAAGGCGGGAGTGGTTACGCTGCCGAGCGGGTTGCAGTACAAAATTCTGAGCGAAGGCACCGGACCGAAACCGGCGGCTACGGATTCGGTGATCTGCAATTACAAGGGAACGCTACTTGATGGAACCGAGTTTGACAGTTCGGCCAAGCACGGCGGACCGGCGACGTTTCCGGTGAGCGGAGTGATCAAGGGCTGGACGGAGGCGCTGCAATTGATGCCGGTGGGATCGAAATGGGAGCTGTTTGTGCCGGCGGATCTGGCGTATGGGCAGCGCGGCGCAGGCGGCGGGATTGCGCCGAATTCGACGCTGATTTTTGAAGTGGAATTGATTTCCATTAAGAGCAGCAATGCCGCTCAGCCGGGAGTTCCCGCGCCTGGCGCAGAACCTGGCGCAGTCGAAAAGCCAGGCGCGCCGCCGAAGGATTCGAGCAAGTAACGGCCACTCAAAACAGGGTTCGGCGCCTGATCTGAGGACCCGCTAACTGTGCAGCCACGGTAGCTGGCCTTTGTGCGAGAGAGCCAGTAGATCCATGGTGATGGCGACCGCGCAATGAACGCAGACGCCGCCCCAGATTGACTTGGTCTTCCACGCAAGACTGCCTAGAACCAATCCTGCCACGATGGACGCGAGAGCCTCGGGCCACGGCTTCGTGAAATGGATCATCATGTAAGGCATCACGGACACAGGGACCGCGAAGATTCCGATGTAGCGCGAAAGTCCTCCCACCAAAAATCCGCGGAAGAAAAATTCGAGCGCGACGAATTGGCCCGCGTATAGACCTTCCCACGCGAGGAGGTCGAACCAGGAACGGCCGGCTTGGCCGTACATTGGATAGAAATTGTAGAAATCGGGCGAGAGCGAGACGAGCCAGATCACCGGCAACACAGCGGCATAGAGAACGACGTAGACGCTGTAATGCTGGCGGAAGCCTTGCCAGGAGAGATTGCAGTCGCGCAGGCGCTTGCCGGGTAAGAGAAGCATGACGATCGCGGGCAACGCGATGTAGGAAATCAGCGCCCATGCCACCCACCAGACTTTGAAGCGGAGGACCCAATATGAATCGGCTGGGCCGGGATGGGGCGGGAAGAATTGCGCGAAAACTCCCTCGTTGGCGACGAACTCCATGAGCAGGAGAGAAATGCAGGCGGTGATGCAGATTGCGGCTAGTTGCCATATTTCTGCGGGGATGTTGGTGATTGGCCAGATTGAGATTTCGTCGGAAGTGGGTGAATTCGTTCGAAGGGCAGAGGACGATGGCGTCGCTTTTGTTGTGGTGATTTGCTGGCGGTGTCTGCGTTTGGAGGCTCTTGTAAATTCGACGGGGGGCCGACGGACGTGTTTCGTTCGTTGATGCGGAGGGTTCATGGGTGCAGGCCGGCGAGAGGGTAACATTTTCGCGCGGTGGTGGTCGAATGGCGGATTGGGTGACGCCGTCTCCAGCAACACCTAAAAGCGACCCTGCTGGTCTGAAGACCAGCGCTACAAAATGCAACGGCTTAGCGATTGGTGCTTGCTGAGGTGGCGGCTACATCCAGGAGCAAGGATTTGAGCTTGGCGGGATCTGTGACTGGGGGGTGGCAGGTGGTTTCGACGCAGACTAGGGCTTGCGGCTTGGTGGTGTCGAGGTGCGGAAGCGTGTCGCGCAGGGCTGGTGGCAGCGATTCTACGGATGCGATTCTTTCTGGAGTGACGCGCAGGACGGATTTGCCGAAGCGGTAGATTTCGTTGGCGGCGCGCTTGAGTGCGGCGGCGTGCGGATCGCCGATTGCGCCGGTGATCACTATTTGCAGCGTGTGGCGCTCGTGAAGCAGCGCGGCGAGCCCATAGGTCGCGGCGAATAGGCCGAATTGCGGAACGAGTCCTGCGAAGGCCTCGAGAGTTTTTTCCGCCCAGTCGCGATAGAGTTTTTCGCCCGTTGAGCCGTAGAGGCGATCGAGAACGATGGCGGCAACGGAATTTGCAGCGGGCGTGGGCGAATCCTGAATAGGCTTGCGGCGAACTTCGAGGCCGCCCATCGGAGCGGCGTCTTTCGCGCGGTCGAAGAAGCCGCCTGCTTCCGGATCGCCGAAGCGCTCGATGGCGATGCGCATCAGGTGCTCGGCTTTGTGGTGGTATTCCTGCTGCTGCGTCAATTCCCAGGCGTCGAGAAGGGCGCCGCTGAAAAATACGAGATCGTCAAGCGAACCGTCGAGGCGCGGGCCGCCGACGCGGTGCAACACGCCGATCTTTTCGTCCCAGGCTTCCGCGAGAATGCGATCGAGAGTTTTCAGCGCGAAAGTGGCGCAGTCGTCGCGACGGATGACGCGCGCTGCTTCGAGATATGCGGAGATGAACATCGCGTTCCAGGCGACGTAGAGAGTCGTGTCGATTGCTGGAACGGGGCGGCGCTGGCGGCGCGCGGCGAGAAGTTTGCCTTTGGCGCGGGCCAGAAGGATGCGAGTGGCGGCTTCATCGAGTCGGAGGTTCGCTGCGAGCTCTTCGATCGTGGACGCGACCCAGAGAACGTTTTTCGCCGGGTTGTGGTGCATTTCGCCGTGGGACTGCACGTCGTAGTAAATTTCGATCGCGCGCGATTCCTCGGGCGAGAGCACGGCGCGAACTTCGTCGAGCGTCCAGGTGAAATAGTCGCCGTCGTCATCGAGCGTCTGGTCGGCGTCCTGGCTGCCGTAAAATCCGCCGCGTTCCTGATCTGAGAGAACCTCGTTGACCCAGGCAATGATTCCTTCGGCGGTTTCGTGGAAGAGCGGGCGGCCCGTGACCTGATAGCCGTGGAGATAATTTTTCAGCAGCTCGGAATTGTCGTACGACATTTTCTCGAAGTGCGGGACGCACCAGCGTTCGTCAACCGAATAGCGATGAAAGCCGCCGGCGAGTTGATCGTAAACGCCGCCGAGGGCCATGCCTTCGAGGGTGCGTTCGGCGACGTGGAGGAGGCGCGGATCGCGGGTTGATTGGTAGCGTTCAAGTATCAGATCGACTGCGCTCGCGTGGGGAAACTTCGGAGCGGTGCCGAAGCCGCCGTGCTGATCGTCAAAGAGGCGCAGCGCGGATTCAATGACCGTGTCGACGATGCCGGGATCGAGCGAACCGCGCGCGGAGTGGTGCAATTCAGCTTTGGCGACGGCTTCCTCGAGAGCGCGAGCGGAGTTGTCGACATCGGCGCGTTTATTGCGAAATGCTTCGGAAACGCCGAGGAGAATACGCTTGAAGCCGGGGCGGCCCATGGCGTCTTCCGGCGGAAAATAGGTGCCGCCGAAAAACGGCTTGCCGTCGGGCGTGAGGAAGGCGGTGAGCGGCCAGCCACCCTGCCCAGAGATGGCGCTGATCGCGGATTGATAGCGCGCGTCGACGTCGGGGCGCTCGTCGCGATCCACTTTCACCGGGATGTAGAGCTGATTGATCATCGCGGCGATTTCGGGATTCTCGTAGCTCTCGCGATCGATGACGTGGCACCAGTGGCACCAGACGGCGCCGATGTCGAGCAAGGATCGGTTTGCCGGCGGCGCGCGCTGCTTCGAAAGCCTGCGGGCCCCATTCGTACCAGTCGATGGGCTGATGCGCGGCGGAACGGAGATAGGGGCTCGCGGAATCTTTCAGGCGATTTTCGGATTCGCTCACTGGATATTCAGGCTCGCACGAGCGGAGGCGAGATGCAAGCGGCGGCTTTTGTCTTCGATTCGCTGGTGGGTGTAATCTTGTATTTTGAGCGACGAAGTGTTCCCGAAAGGCTGGGCGATGAACGTTTCGAATTTCTTCTCGCGTTCAGCCCGCGCAGTCACGCCTTGGGAGGACCACCATGACGGACTCGGCACCAGATACATCTCACTCGGGACCGCCGGTAAAAATCTACGGCAAGGTGGGGTGTTCCCGAGCGTATGCGATCCGGGATTTTCTCAGCCGCAATGATGTGCCGTTCGAATGGATCGAACTGCGCACGGACGATCAGTGCCGCGCGATCGGAGTGGAGCCGACGGAGGACATGCGAACGCCGGTGTGCTTCTTCCCGGATGGCACGCGGATGGAATGTCCCACGGTGCGGCAAATCATCGAGAAGCTGGGATGGTTCCACAATCCCCTGCTGGCGGAATACGATCTGGCGATTTACGGCGCGGGCCCTGCCGGATTGAGCGCCGCCGTGTATGCCGCTTCGGAAGGATTGAAGACCATCTTGATCGAGCGCTGGGCAATCGGCGGGCAAGCCGGCAGCAGTCCCAAGATTGAAAACTATCTCGGATTTCCGGGCGGCATCCCCGGTGCCGAACTTGCCGAGCGCGCACGCCACCAGGCAACTAAATTCGGAGCCGAAATCCTGCTGGGCCGAGACGGAGTGCGAGGCGAATTCACCACCGCCAAGCGCGTCGGCTATCTCGCCGACGGCACGAAGATCATCGCCCGCGCTGCGATCTGCGCCACCGGCATCGACTACCGCAAGCTGGGCCTCGCGAATGAAGATAAATTCTACGGCCAGGGCGTCTACTACGGAGCCGGCGCGAGTGAAGCGGAACTCTGCGGGGGCGAGCACGTCTTCATGGTGGGAGGCGGCAATTCGGCGGGACAAGCGAGTCTCTACTTTGCGAAGTACGCGAAGAAAGTGACGATCGTGGTGCGCGGGGAGTCGCTGAAGGCGACGCTTTCGAGATATCTGATCGATCGAATCCAGTCCACGCCGAATATGGAAGTGCTTACCGAAACTGAGGTGACGGCTCTTCATGGCGACAGAGTGCTGGAAGCGATCACGCTGAAAAACCGCGTCACCGGCCACGAGCAAACGTGCAAGACGCATTGGCTATTCGTCTGCATCGGCGGAGACCCGCGCACGAATTGGGCGAAGGAAGTGGGAATCGTGCGGGATGAGGCAGGCTATCTGGTCACCGGCCCCGACCTGATGCACAACGGCAAGCCGCCGGAGGGGTGGCCGCTGCGGCGGAGTCCTTACTACCTGGAGACAAATGTACCGGGGATGTTTGCGGCGGGGGATGTGCGGCATGGTTCGGTGAAGCGCTGCGCTTCGGCGGTGGGCGAGGGCGCGATGTCGGTCATGTTCGTTCACCGGTATCTCGCGGAGGGCTAGCTCGTGCGTGGAATCCGATAGTGGGGCTAAGATATCAGTAATTGACAGACCGAACGACGGCGGGATTCAACCCGTCAGCGACGCGGAATCTAGCTCAGCCACGGATTGATGACCGTAACAGATAGATCATCGAAGTGAGGCGTGTTGCGGGTGGCAAGACTCGCACGACGAGACAGAACGATGCCCGCGATCATCGTGTCCCGCAACTCCACTGGACGGCCTTTCTTGTGTCGAGACGCCATTAACTCGCCGGCGTGCTGTGCGGCAGCGCTATCGAATGAGGCAACCCTTCCACCAATCTGATTGGAAAGAAGACTCTTGAACGAGGCCATCAGCAAACTCCGCCGCTTCCCTGTCGGCAGAATCTGCAATCCAAATTCGATCTCAAGGATCGTGATGGACGTGGTCCAAACGGATGTACGGGGCTGTCGGTCGAGCCACGCCACAACATTGCTGTCCGCCGATCGGCGCATTAGCGCCGAGAGCACGTTCGTGTCGAGGACGATCATCGTTCGAACGAGGGCGGTCGAATCTCAAATCCACGCAATTCAGGAATGTCTTCCTCAAGCCCGACTCTTGCGAACAACGACGAGATTTCCGTGCCCAATCCGCCGGATGCGGCCTCTTCTTCTTTAACGGCGTCGCGTAGAATGTCGCGGACCTCTTCCTCCATGCTTCGCCCGTTCTGAGTGGCTCGGCGCCGCAGTCGGGCCTTTACTTCGTTTTCGATGTTGCGGACGACAAACTGGGCCATTTCTCAATCTCCGATATCATGATATCAGATGGCCGACAATATTCAAAGTCGAATTTACTGAACCGGGTTCGAGTAGCCGGCGTCGCGGGGGTCGATTGGTTTGCGGCCGGCGAAGCCTTCGTCCTGGCGGTGGTAGAAGCGGATGCGATCCTCGCCGAGTTTCCAACAGAGATAAACTTCGTCGCCATCGATGCGCGCGGGAAAATCGAGCAGGCCCACGTTGAGGTCTTTCACCACGCAGCCGGTTTCCTGGATTCGGTCGAGCGCGGACTGCACGCTTTGCTGCAAACGATTGAATTCCACGCGAATCTTGGCGACCTTTTCGTAGTGGATGAGCATGCCGCCGGAACGCGAAATTCGTTCCGCGATGTCGCGCAACTGCTCCTCGACCTCTTCCATCTTGCGGCGGGATTCCATGGCTTCGATCAAGACCGGTTCAAGTTGAACGCGGAGCCGCTCGGCCTCGGTTAACGAGAAAATTTTCTGTTCGTCATCTGCCATGTCGCAGCGGCTCCTGAGGCCGATATTTTGCTTTCGAGTATTGTGCGCGAGTGGCCTGCGGAGGGCAAACTAAAAGCGCTCAGGCTACGAGCGAGAGTGCTAACTAGCCGCCGATGAAGACCATGGTGCGTGACGGGGGCACGAAACCGGGATCGTTGATGCGATGGCCTTTCTCCTTTTGCATCACGACCGAGCGAATTTCATCGGCAATGTCTTCGTCGCTTGCGCCGCCTCGTAGCAGGAATTTCAGGTCGTGATCGTCTTTGCTGAATAGGCAGGTGCGGAGTTTCCCGTCCGCGGTGAGGCGAATCCGCGAGCAGTGGCCGCAGAAAGGCTGCGTGACGGGCGCGATCAGGCCGATCTCGCCCGGGCCATCGACGAACTTGATATTTGCGCGCGGTCTCGCTGCGTTCGTGCTCGATTTCGACGAGCGGCCAGCGCGCGTGAATGCGGCGATAGACTTCCGCGGCGGGAACCATTGTGTCGCGAGTCCAGGCGCGGTCGGCATCGAGCGGCATGAATTCGATGAAGCGCATGATCAAGTCGCGTTCGCGCGCAAATACAGCGAAGGCTTCCACTTCGTCGTCATTCAGGCCGCGCACCAGTACGGCGTTCACTTTTACGGGACGCAGGCGCGAACCTTGCGCGGCGTCAATACCGGCCATCACTGCGTCGAATGTTTTGGTGCGCGTCACGCGCTCGAATTTTTCGCGGTCGAGCGAATCAAGGCTGATGTTGATGCGGTCAAGGCCCGCGGCGAGCAGCGCGTCGAGGCGCTCGGCCAGCAAGTGGCCATTGGTCGTGATCGAAAGATCGCGCGACGCCGATCGCTTTCAGCCGCGCGATGAAATCTTCGACACCTGGGCGCACGAGTGGTTCTCCGCCGGTGACGCGCACTTTGCGAATGCCCATTCCTACGAGGATGCGCGCGAGGCGCTCGAATTCGTGCCATTCAAGCAGCTCGTGGTGCGGCATGTGATTGTCCGGATCGGCCGAGCGGCAGTAGACGCAGCGGAAGTTGCAGCGGTCGGTGACGGAAATACGCAGGTCGGTGATCTGGCGGCCGAATTTGTCGAAGAGGGACATTGTTCAGTGAGCGCGGCTCGCGTTTGTCATGCGCGGCGACGCGTTACATTGAGATCCTTCGTCGGGCTGAACGGCGCCCTCCTCAGGATGACGACCGTTACGTATTGCCGAAAACAAAAAACCCAAATCCGCGATTGGATTTGGGCGAAAGGCCGAGGTCGCACATAGCGAGCCTCGAACCGTCTCCTTTCCAAAACGCGGACTGATTCACACTCCGCGAAGGGAGGCGCAAGCGTTTCCGCTCAAACCCTCGTCCTCTACGTCATCGCAGAGGACTCGTCCTCCGAGCCTTAGGATTTCTCTCCGTTAGGCTTCGAGGATCGGAGCTACAGGGTGATTCTACGCTACAGGCCCGGTCGGGGCAAATAGTTGAGCCAGACGAAACCGCTGTAATCCAGTGTCACTTCAGTCCGTATCGGTTGTGATAAAGTTGCGCACCGATGCGCATCTTCGTTCTGGGGGCGGGCGGCACCGGCTCATTGCTGGCCCATCTGCTGACGCGCCAGGGGCACACCGTCTGGTGCGGCGATCGCGACATCACCCGCGCACAACGGTTCCTCGGCAAAAAGAGCACGATCGAAGTCATCGAGACGAACGCGCGCAATCTCTGGTCCATCGTGCGCGCGGCCCGTGGCGCAAATCTGATCGTCAACGCCTCTCCGGCTGTGTTCAATGAAATCATTCTGCGCGCAGCGCTGCGCCTTGGCATTCATTACATGGATTTGAACGCGCACCTCACGCGTTCACCGTTCAAGCCTGAGCAGTACCGCTATCACAAGCGCTTCGTCGCGAAGAATCGCACGGCGCTGATCTGCGCGGGCGTTGCCCCGGGGCTTACGAACCTGCTCGCCAAGCGCGGCAGCGAGCTGCTCGACAGCTCCGATGAGATTCATTTCCGCCTTTTCGAAAGCACGGAAAGCAAAGATCCAATTTCCACGTGGTCGGCCGACGGCGTTTACGACGCTGCGATTTCGAATCCGCGCATCTATCGCCATGGAAAATTCGCAATGGTGCGGCGGTTTGCCGAGCGCGAGAAATTCCGCTTTCCTCCTCCGATTGGCGAGACGACGGTGTACCTGGCAGCGCAGGACGAAGTTTGCCTGATGCCACGAGATACTCATGTGCGCGACGTGGACGCGAAAATCGGCGGCAACGATTTCGACCGTTTGTATCGCTGGTTCCGGCAAGGGCGGCTGAACCGTTCGCAGGGAATGGTGCACAAGCGTTTTCCGAAAGTGCCCACGCCGAAAGCGGTTGCGAAATTAATTCGTCGTGGAATTCTGGAGAACGCGCGATTCGCCGCAGCCGTGCTGGTGCGCGGACCAAGGACGAACAACCGCTGCTCGTGCGCTGGGATGCGAGCTTCCCGACGCTGTACCAAATCCGCCAGCGCGGCATGATTTCGACGCCGATTTCGTATGCCACCGCGCACATGGCAGCGCTCTTCGTGAAACATTTCCCGCGTGATTCGGCGGGCGTGATCAGCCCGTCGGCGCTGCCGCTCGAAAAACGCCGCGCGATTCTCGCCGCCGTAAAATCCCAGGACATTCGCCTGTCGCTAAAGATCACGAAGTTAAAAAAAGAAGAAGACGAAGAGTTCTAAAACGGATTCGCCAGCGGCTTCAATAACCCGAAATCGATCAGCCCGTTCGCCACAAACTGCACCGCCAGCGCTACCAGCAGCAGACCCATCATGCGCGTCAGGATGCGGATCCCCGTTTGGCCCATGTAACGCTGCACGCTTCCTGCGGCGCTCAGAATCAGGAACGACGCAAATGCGGTAGCAATGATGGTGGAATAAATGACGACATGCTGCCAGATCGAGTGCGATTCGCCTACCAGCACCATCACCGTTGAAATGGCTCCCGGCCCCGCCAGCATGGGCATCCCCAGCGGGATGATGCTCGCGTCGCGCTTGCTTACGCTTTCCTCGGCTTCCGCGGGCGTGGCTTTCGTGCTCGACTGGCGCGCCTGCAGCATGTCCAAGCCGATTTGCAGCAGGATGATTCCGCCGGCGATTTTGAAAGCGGGAAGCGTGATGCCAAACATCTTGAAGATCAGGCTCCCGGCCATCGCAAACGTGGCAAGAACGATCGCGCAGGTCCACGCGGAACGTCGCGCGATCCAGCGGCGCTCTTGCGGCGGCGAATCGGAAGTGACTGCGAGAAAAAGCGGAATCACTGTGAACGGGTCAACCAGAAAGAAAATTGAGGTAGCCGCGAGCAGTGCGAATTCGAGAACTTGGGTGACGGATGCGGGCATGTGCGGCATCAGGACGCAAACTTAACACGATTGCCCGGTCGGGGCACCGTTCGAAGTGGTAGTAAAATAAGCTGCGAGGTGCCCAATGAGCCTAGCGGACGCGCCGATTGCACGAGAGGGTTTCTACGTTACGCACTTCTTAACGGTGAAAGACCAGGCGAAATCGAGAGACTTCTACGTGAAGGTGCTCGGTGGCAAAGTGGTGAGGCCTGAAAATCCCTGCTACGTCAAGCTGGCCAATTCCTGGCTCATTTTGAATTCCGCCGGCGGACCGACGCCCGACAAGCCCGAAGTGATTCTGGAAACGCCGCCCGATCTAAACAGGATGAGCAGCTTCATGAACCTGCGAGTGGCGGATATCTGGGCCTGCTACAAAGATTGGAGCGCCAAGGGCGCCCATTTCATCACCGAGCCGCTCGATAATCACGGCCATGAGTGGCGATGCTACATGCGCGATCCGGATGGCTACCTCATCGAAGTGGGCCAGTACACACCAGCGGCGATCGAGCGGTTTGCAACTTTCACCGACTAACGCAAATTCTCCTGCTAACAATGCCGCAGCTTCTCTCGTCCATAGAGCAATAGAATAATCGCGTCTGCCGCATCACGGGGCGCGCAACAGTGAGGCACCCGTGCTCTCATTCGTCCAAGACCTGCGTTATGCGTTCCGAATGTTGCTCAAAAGCCCCGGGTTCACAATTGTTGCAGTGCTGACGCTGGCGCTCGGAATTGGCGCCAATGTCGCGACTTTCAGCGTGGTGTACGCCGTTCTGCTGCGCCCGTTGCCATTTCCGCATTCCGAACAGCTCGTGCGCGTCTTCGACGACCTTCGTGGGCCGAACGAGCAGGACGTAGGGTTGTCCGCACCGGAGCTTTGGGATTTGCAGGAGCGCTCTGGCGTGTTTCAGGAAATCTCCGCTGTGGCGCCGAGCAATTCGGCTGTCGGTGGCGGCGATCGAACGGTTCGCGCTGAAAGCCTCGTCACGAGCCCCGATTACTTCACATTGCTGGGAGTGAAGCAGGAACTTGGCCGCGTATTTACGTCGCAGGATGCCGCTCCGGGATTCCTGGAGCCTGTCGTTATCAGCGACGGATTTTGGCGCCGGAATTATGGTTCGGATCCAAGCATCATCGGGCGGAAAATGCGCCTCGATAGCGACCTGTACACGATCGTCGGAGTGATGCCTCCCGGCTTTCGCCATCCGGGCCGGACGCTAAACACCGACGTGGATGTTTGGGTGGCTACCGGATTCAACGGTCTTCCGTTCCCTGTGCCGCCCGTGCGGTCACAGAGAATAATTCCGGGCGCCATCGCACGCTTGCGGCCCGGCCTGACTGTCTCGCAGGCGCAATCGCAGCTCGATGCCTACATATCGCGACTCAGCCGGGAATATCCGGCCGAATACCCTGCTACCGCGAAGTGGGCTGTGAGGCTCGTCCCGGTAAAAGAAGATCTGGTGGGCCCGCAGCGGACGGAGTTGCTCATTCTTTTCGGCGCCGTGGGATTTGTGCTGCTGATCGCGTGCGTGAATATCGCGAACCTGCTTCTCGCGCGCTCTTCCGGTCGTCGCCGGGAAATTGCGATCCGGTTGGTGATGGGCGCAAGTCGCGCACGTCTGGCTGCACAACTGTTGACCGAGAGCACGCTCTTATCAGTAATTTCGGGCATAGTCGCCATAGTCACAGTTCTCTTCTTAAAGAATGCGATCGTAAGCCTCGCTCCCGCGGATATTCCTCGGCTTAACGAAATTGACGTTAGCGGCAAAGTTTTATTTTTCGCTTTTCTGATTTCGATAGTCACCGGTGTCCTCTTCGGCTTGGCGCCGGCGCTTCAAACTACGAATCCGAACCAGATTGAGAATCTGAGGGAAGGCGGTCGCGGGTCAGGCACGGGAAGACGCCATACTCGACTGTCGCGTGCCCTTGTGGTGTCAGAGATAGCCTTCTCGATTGTTCTGCTGGCGGGGGCGGGGTTGCTTTTACGAAGTTTCTGGCGCGTGCTCGAAGTGCGTCCCGGATTCAATCCCAGCCATCTGACAACGGTGCAGATCTGGATTCCCGTATCCAACGATCCAGCCAATGATCCTTATGCAGCCGAAGATAAGCGCGCCGCTTTTCTTCAGGAGGTCTATCGCCGCGTCTCTGTGCTGCCGGGCGTTGAACAATCTACAATTTCAGGCAACGATACTCTGCCCATGAACTCAGGGAGAAACTACTCTCTCTTTTCTATTCAAGGACGCCCGGAAGATTCCGAGCGCAGCCCCACTGCGGACATCGCGGTGGTGGATACACAATATTTTCGCACCATGGAAGTTCCTTTGGTTACCGGTCGAAATTTTACTGTCTCCGATACGAATAAGACCGAGACTGTCGGCGTGATCGACCAAACTCTCGCGCGGCGCTATTGGCCGGATCAGAATCCGATCGGACAACAAATTAAGTTTGGATTCGGAGCAGGCATTCAGGGCGTGAAGATTGTCGGCGTCGTAGGAGATATCAAGTCGGACGGTTTTGACGCGCCCAGCGTTCCGCACATTTATGTCCCACTAGGGCAGTTTGCGCCCGTCAACGCTGTGGTTTTTCTGCGTAGCCGCGGTGAAGTGGAACATCTCGGCGAAGCCGTGCGGCAAGTGGTGGAAAGCGTCGACCCCAACGTTCCGGTGCACAGCATCAGCTCGATGGATGAAATCATCGCCCGATCGCTGGCTGACCGGCGCTTTGCGCTCGAACTTTTGGGCGTGTTTGCGGCCGTCGCGCTGCTGCTCGCCGCCATCGGCATTTACGGCGTGATGGCCTACTCCTTCAGCCAGCGCACGCATGAAGTGGGAATTCGCATGGCCCTCGGCGCCCAGCGACTGGATATTCTGCGCATGGCGTTGGGAGAAGGCATGCGGATCGTTGTAATCGGACTGGCTTCAGGCCTCATCGGAGCGGCGATAGTGACGCGAATTTTTCGCTCCATGCTCTTCGACGTTGCGCCAGCTGACCCCACTACTTACTTTGCTGTTTCAGCTATTCTCGCCGGCGTCGCACTTTTCGCCTGCTACATTCCAGCACGTCGAGCAACCCGCGTGGATCCTCTCGTCGCGCTGCGCGAAGAATAAAACACGCTGGGCCGCGTCTACTAAATTCCAATCCAGAATTGTCACGCTTGATCATCACCCGATTGGCTTGAAGCTGGGGCCGGGTCTTTGCTACAAAGGATGAGGAGCCGCCACCCTCTCCTGCGGACGAACCGCGCATGCTCTACGTCGCGTCCAAAGTTAGCAAGTCGATCGTATCGAATAACACCTGCCTCAATCTTCTTTGAGCTGAAACTAACGAATCGAGCGCCACAAGGAGACTTTCATGGGCGAAGCTGAGCGTTACGACGCACTCATCATCGGAAGCGGCGAAGCTGGAAAGCACATTGGATGGACAATGGCTCAGATGGGTCATCGCACCGAAGTCGTCGAACGCAAGCTAATCGGCGGCTCATGCCCGAATATCGCGTGCCTGCCCAGCAAGAACATCGTCCACAGCGCGAAAGTGGCATCGTTCGCTCGTCGCGCGGCTGAATTCGGGCTTGAACTGGGATCGTTCCGAATCGACATGGCGGGTGTCCAGCGGCGCAAACGAAAAATGGTAGAAGAGGAGATTCAAGGGCATCTCAATCTTTACAAGGCGAGCGGCGCAGAACTGATCATGGGATCGGCGCGTTTCATCGCTCCGCGAACGGCAGAGGTTTCTCTCAACGATGGAGGCACGCGCGTGATCGCCGGCAGCCGCGTATTCCTCAATTTAGGCTCGCGCGCGGTTATCCCGGATGTGCCCGGAGCAGCAGCAGCAAAACCGATGACCCACATTCAGCTCCTGGATCTCGAACGTCTGCCGGAGCACCTGATCGTGATTGGCGGTGGTTACGTCGGCCTCGAGCTGTCGCAAGCCATGCGGCGTTTCGGCTCGCGAGTCACGTTAATCGAAAGAAGCCCTCAGATCGCCAGCCAGGAGGATGCCGACGTAAGCGCAGCCCTGATGGAGCTGTTTCACGACGAGGGAATCGAGGTGCTGCTCGAAACTGAAGTTGTCCGCGTCGAGGGGCTTTCCGGCCAGCAGGTACGAGTTCACGTAAAAGACGCAAACGGCGAGCGCGTGATCGAAGGCAGCGATCTTCTTGTCGCTGTTGGCCGCGTTCCCAACACTCAGGAAATCGGGCTTGATCAAGACCGGAGTAGAGCTGGACGCGCGCGGCTACATAAAAGTTAACGAACGCCTCGAAACGACGGCTTCAAATATCTGGGCCGTAGGCGATTGCGCCGGCAGTCCACAATTCACTCACGTGGCCTTCGACGATTTCCGCGTGATTCGCGACAACCTCAACGGAGGAAATCGCACAACTCTGAATCGCTTAATCCCCTACTGCATCTTCACGGATCCGGAACTTGCGCGCATTGGATTGAACGAGACACAGGCGAAAAGCCGCGGCGTCGAATATCGCGTGGTGAAGATACCGATGGCCATGGTATTCCGCGCGGAGACTCTATCGGAACCGCGCGGCTTTCTGAAGATGCTGATCGAAAAGGATAGCGATCGCATTCTCGGAATCACGGTTTTCGGCGTCGAAGCCAGCGAGCCGATGGCAACCGTTCAAACCGCAATGGTGGCGGGCCTGCCATACACAGCGCTTCGCGATGCGATCTTTGCTCATCCCACCGCGGCTGAAGGCTTAGTGCGGCTGCTGGCAAGCGCACCCGCGAGAGCATCGCATCAGGCTGCCTGAAATATTCGGCGTCAACGACATGTCAACCTCGGCGACGGCTTAGCGTGGTTCACGCATTTTCAGGTCGAGGACAATGCGGACCTCATTGATCTTCTGCGGAGTTTCATAGCGCGGGCCGGAATAATCGAGGCCGGAGACGGAACCGTCAGAAATCCGCTTGCGAGGCTGCGTCTCAACTACGTTCCCGCTGCAAACCGCCCCGCGATAATCGCGCATGCTCACCGAATAATTCGGGATGTAGCAGTTGCGATCCTCCACCAGTGTCGGCCACACTGAGTTCGACAACCAAAACCTCATAGTGGGCAAGTCCTCAAGCGGAATTTTGCCAAGACCTGTAATTTCCATCCAGCCCACTTTCTGGCCATAGTCAATCTCCGAAGCAGACTTGTCGAATGTGAAGGTGACTGTGTGCGTGGCGCTCTTGCTTACGGGAGTGATCACAGTCGGTCCACTGTAGGCGACGTTCCAGTCGGAGGGGCCTTCACGTTCGACGTAGGTGATGGTCACATCACCGGTCAGCTGGATTTTGCCGCTTTGGTCGCGGACGGCGGACTTCGATTGGAAGCTCATCACGGTGTAACGCGAGAGCGCAGCGTAAGCACCGGCACGGAGCGTGCCGTGAGGTTCGAGAAGCGCGTCGCCCTGGTCGGCCGGAATTATATTGAGCTGTAGCGAAAGTTTGGAGGGATCGGCGGAGTCGAGGTCCATGGTTCCGGCCGCAATGGCGACAGCGATGTTGACGCCGGGATCGGCATCACCGGACTGCGCGAGGAAGATGCTGGCGGTAGAATGGCCCGCGTCAATTTGCCATTTCGCGCTCTGCGCAGAGACGCTCGCAACGGCAAGCACGGTGACCACGGCGAAACCTAGCAGGAGCAGCAAATGCGCGGCGGATTTCATCGGAACTTCACGGAGTTCTTCGGGCAACCGACATTTGACGTACCACCATATACCCGAGGAAGACGGCAAGCGAAGCCAACAAAATCGACATTAGGGTTTCATTGTCGGCGAGACGGTTGCGCAGCCACAGGTTTTCGCCCCAGGGGGTCTGGTCCATTCGTTTGCCGTTGACGAAGTATGCGTGAGCGCCTCCCCAACCGCTTAAGCTCGCACCCGTAAGAAAGCCAAAAACACCCAGAACAACACCCATCAGAAAGTTGCCGGGCGTTAGCCTGGAGCGATAAAGGATGGCGGTCACAGCAAGTCCCACGCCAGCCCCTAGGAGACTCTTAAGAAGAATGACAAAGAGGATGAATTGCCATGTCATGATCATTGAAAATTGTAGCTGCGGGGGCTTCACCTGCCATCTTAAGCTTATTTCACCCGCGGCGACGAACCCTAGCTGGCCCGCGACTTCTTCTGTTCCTTGCCCGGCTTTGCTACGGTTCGCAGAAGGTCTCGTTTCGAGGATTCCCTCGAAAGGCTCGTCTTCAACGCGGACATCAGATCCACGACGTTCTCCCGCTTGACGCGCGGCATCACCGCCAGCTTCTTCCCACTCCGTTTTGCTTCGATCAGCCGCTCTAGCTCCTGCCGGTAAGTGTCAACATACTGGCTTGGCTCAAAGGGAGCAGCCAGCGTATCGATCAGCTGCGTGGCCAACTTTGATTCCGCATCCTTAAGTTCGGACTTTCGCGGCTGGGCACCGGCGTCCCGCACCTCATTTTCGTAAAACATCGTGTGAAGCGTGAAGCCGGTCTCGAGCGCGCGAATGATCACAATATTTTCACGCCCGAACATGGTCACTTTAGCGATCGCGGCGTATCCTGTCTTCCGCATCGCGTCGAGCAGCAAATCATAGGCTCGCACGCCACTTTCCTCAGGCTTGGCGTAATAAGAGCTTTCGAAATAGACAGGATCAATCTCCTCGCTCTTAACAAAGCTCAGGATTTCCATCGTTCGCGCCGACTCGGGTTCGATCTCTTCCAGCTCCTCTTTCGTGAACAGGAGGTATTGACCCTTTTCGTGCTCGTAGCCTTTCACTACCTCCGAACGCTCCACGAACTTTTCGCACGTCGGGCAATAGGTCGGCTGCTTGATGCGGCTGCCACACGGCGAGTGAATCTGATTGAAGCTGATTCTTTCGGACCGGGCGGCAGGTTCGAGAGAAATCGGAATCGACACAAGTCCGAAAGCAAGAAAACCCTTCCATGCAGCAGCCATCTATGCGCCTCCAAAGACGGCCATCATAGTTCAGAGCAAACGCAACCAAAAGCGATTTCCTGCCAAAAAGGGAGCCTTTCCATTTCCTCTGGCAACCCTCGGCGGCTGGAATACAATCTCAGCCGCAGCACACTTTCCGAAAGAGGTTCTGATGCTGTCACCAACAAATTTCTGGATGTGTCTTGCCGGGCTTGTCTATCTTGCCGTCGGAGTTTTTGTACTTCGGAAGGAAATCAGCGCGGCTCGCGGCTGGGAGAAGCTCATCACCCTGGGCTGCGTCTTCTTCGCCGTTCCACTCGCTGTATTCGCGCCCGAACATTTCCGCGGCCCCGAGTTTATCCAGGATTCGGTCCCGTCCTGGATGCCGGTACGCTGGTTCTGGCCGCATTTTGTCGGATGCGCGCTCCTCGCGGCAGCCACCAGTCTTACTTTGAGGAAGTTTGTGCGCTTGTCGTCCACCCTGCTTGCATTGATGTTCTCTCTCTTCGTCTGCCTGATTTACATACCATCTGCGGTCGAAAATGCCACGGATCGATTCGCGTGGATCTTCCTGCTAAGAGATTCCTCTCGTTTGCCGCGGGCGCGTGGGCTCTTGCCGGGCTGTACACTCGCGCCTCGTCGCCGCAACCATCGAAATGGATGATTTTATTTGCGCGCATGCGTCATAGCGATCGCTGCCATCTTTTTCGGCGTACAACATTTCCTTCATCCAGAGTTCGCGCCCGGCGTTCCTTTGCAAAAGACGATGCCACCATGGGTTCCCGTTTCCCAGCCTATGGGCATACCTCACAGGAGCGATTCTGCTGACCGCTGGCATCGCGTTGGCCCTCAACAGAAAGCCACGAATAGCCGCAGCCTCGATTGGCGCCTTAATGACCTTCTTCACGCTATTCCTATATCTGCCCCTTTTGCTCCTCGCCCACGGCCCATCGGATATCAATGAAGGATTAAATTACGTCGCGGACACGTTGCTCTACGCCGGAGCAGCGCTCCTGCTGGCTTCAGCCTTGTCGAGCGATTCCGGTAGCGTGGAAAAACGTAGTGTCGGCGTCTCCAAGAAGGGCGACTTTTGCACTCTACTAAAACCGCCGCCTCGAAAGATGATAAATGCCGTTTCCTCGGACCAAGCTAGCGGCCGACACAACTGTCCAGTTCAAAGCTCCACAGGTGTTTCGGATGCTGAGGCGATCACAAAGGCGTTGCTGGATGGCACGGCTTTACGAGAGGTATATATACCTCTCGCAAAGACCGCATATCGAGGTCGCACCCACGCGCTCCACTAACAAAACAAAGCAGATGATCGTGTCGAGACATCCACTTCAACCAAAGTAAGTGGGTATATATACCCACTTACTCTGGAAGAGCATTGACTCTGGCGTCTGGCTTCTGGTATATATACCAGAAGCCAGACCGCTTAGCATCTCATGCCATCTCGACTTAAGAAGTCAGTCGAAGACATCAGCGCCTATTTCGAGGCGTCGCCCGAGCGCGTCTATACGATCCGCGACCTCCAAGCAATTCTGACGGAGCAGCGATCCGAATGGAATTTACCACAGAGCACGACCGCTAGGAAATTTGTCGAATTTTTAACTCAATCCACTTCCCTTAAGCCGGTGTCCTTCACGTCGGAACGCTACGGAAGAATCGAGCGCTTTGCATGGGCCGAAGTTTCCCCATATTTGCTGGGACTTTCACTGAAACACGGATCGTATCTCTCTCATGCGACAGCAGTTTTTTTGCATGCTTTGACAGATCAGATCCCCATGACCGTTTATGTAAACCATGAGCAGAGTGTCAAACCAAAACCTCCTGGCGGTCTCAGCCAAGAGTCTCTTGACCGCGCTTTTGCCCACCCGCAGAGGCGGTCAAATTATATTTTTCGCAATAATTCTTGGCAGTATGTTTTGCTAAGTGGAAAGAATACTGAAGCACTAGGAGTGATCAGCTTACCGGGTTCGCTAAACGAAAGGTTAAGGGTTACTTCTTTGGAGAGAACGCTTATAGATATCGCGGTGAGACCCGATTATGCTGGCGGTGTCTATCAGGTGTTGCAAGCTTACAGGTCTGCTAGAGAAAAAATGTCTGTAAACGTCTTGATGGCTCACCTAAAGACACTCGACTACATATATCCTTTCCATCAGGCAATCGGATTTTATATGCAGCGGGCAGGCTATGAAGAACAACGATGGGAAAGACTCAAAACACTTCCAATACATTTTGATTTCTATCTAACCCACAAAATTGGCGACAAAGCCTACGATCCATCGTGGCGTTTATTTTTCCCAAAGGGGCTTGAGTAATTGAGTTTGGTCGACTACAAAATCGAAATAGAAGTTGAAGCTATTTAATTTTCCCGACACCGTGAGCTCCACGGCAGGCCAGTCTTGTTGATGAAACTCTCGATAAACGTTAATTTTGGGAAGCAGACCCAGATCTACATCCTTGGCTGCAAAAATGTTGCGAACTAAGTCCACGCTCTCGGCGGTCCTTAGGTCGATGCCAATTCCCGCGATCGTCGAATGGATGTCATAAAAATCTCTAGCTCTAGGTGTGGAGTAACGGCGAGAAGGGTACTCTGGCATTTGCTGGCATATCGCTCTCAGCTTTTCTATCGCAATCATCTCGGGGGTGTAGACATAGATCGAATAATTCTCCAAGCCTGCCTCGACCTTTCCGCGGCAGAATTCGTGTTTGCTAATTTGGATCGAAAAGACGCGCTGATCACCCGGACCAATCACCAGTGCCTCGCGTCTCGCTCGTTCGATGTCAGTCGTCATTGACTCGAACTTCGTCTCTTCCATCAATTTAAAGTCAATCTGATATCCGCCCCATCTTTCGTCTCCAACCTTGGCCAGCGGAGGTCTTTTGTTAAATTTCTCATCGAAAACCCTTAGACCTACTTCGGCAAATCGTGCTCGCAAAGCTCGAAAAATTCTCTCTCTGGCGTCGTCGAGATTCACAAAGTCTTCTTCCAAGGACAAGTCGATATCAACCGAGCTACGAGAACCCAGGCGATAGATCAAATTAAGCGCATTGCCTCCTTTGAGCGCGAGCTGTGTAAAGAGAATATCATCCGAGAACATTGCAATTATGACCGAGCGGCGGATATCGGCGAGGTCCATTTTTCTGGCAACTCCTTCTCAACTCTCCGCGCAGCACCCAGGAGGATTCGCGACACGTTGTCAACATGGTATCACTAAGGAGAGAAGCGTTTCGTGATCGCTTCTAACACAAGAAGGGCGGTTTTGCCCTCTGCCTAACTCCACATCCCTTGCCTCTATTGCCTGATTTTGGTGCGGCTGCTAGACTAACGTGGCAAGAGTTGAATTGCGGCTCCTGCCACACTTTCCATAGAAGGTTAGACCATGTCTGGACACTCAAAATGGGCCACGATCAAGCATAAGAAGGCGGCTACGGACGCCAAGCGTGGCAAAGTTTTCACCAAGATTATCCGCGAGCTCACGATTGCCGCGCGCACCGGCGGCGGCGATCCCGTCACCAATCCGCGGCTGCGCACCGCAATCAGCGCCGCCAAGAACGAAAACATGCCCAATGACAATATCGAACGCGCCATCCTGCGCGGCACAGGGCAGCTCGAAGGCGAGACGCTCGACGAAGTGATGTTCGAAGGCTACGGCCCGGGCGGCGTGGGCGTGCTGATTCAGGTTGTCACGAGCAACCGCAACCGGATCGTCAGCGAGATTCGCCACATGATGTCGAAGAACGGCGGCAACATGGCGGAGAACGGCGCGGTGGGTTGGATGTTCCACCGCAAGGGCGACATCGTGGTGCCGAAAGAGCTGGCCGACGAAGACAAGATGATGGGCATCGTGCTCGATGCAGGCGCAGAAGATTTGCGCGATGACGGCTCGGCGTGGGAAGTCACCACTCCTCCCGAAGCGATGGAAAAAGTTCGCGAAGCTCTCGTCGCCAATGGCATCACGCCGGCGACCGCCGAAGTCGCCTGGATCCCGCAGAACTACGTGAAATTGAGCGGCGCTCAGGCGCAACAGATGCTGCGCATGGTCGAAACGCTCGAGGATCACGACGACGTGCAGCACGTCTACGCCAATTTCGATATCGACGAGAAGGAAATTCAGGCGGCCGTCGCCAGTTAGCGGCTCCGGGTTCTCCTTGCTACCACCGCGCCGCAAATGCGGCCTCGATATTGACGCAACACCCGCCCCAAAAAACACTATCGCTCGCTTGAGCGCAGCACTAAACTAGTGCGCGCCCAATGACTTCTCGCGCCGCAATTCCCGCCCAACAACAAATCAGCGCGCCCTTGAAGACGCACCGTTTCCGCGTGCTCGGAGTCGATCCTGCCGTGGCCGGCGCTACCGGCTACGGCGTCGTCGAGTTCGAGGGTTCGACGGCCCACATGCTTCGCTTCGGCGCCCTCAAGCTGCCGGCGCGAGCCTCATTCGACTCGCGGCTCCGCGATATTCATCAGCTGATTGCGCGCCTCGTGGAAGAGTTTTCGCCCGATGCCGTTGCAGTGGAATCCGTATTCACCGCGCTGAACGTACGAACCGCTCTGAAGCTCGCCGAAGTGCGTGGCGTGGTGCTGCTTGCGGCGGCGCAAGCACAGGTTCCGTCTCACAGTTATTCGCCACGCGAAGTGAAAGTGACCGTCGCGGGTTACGGCGGCGCTTCCAAACAGCAGATGCAGCAGATGGTAAGCTCCGCCCTCGGGCTCACCAGCTATCCCGAACCGGCCGACGCTGCCGACGCCCTCGCGGTCGCACTTTGCCACGCGCACCTGTCGCACGCGCGCGAACGCATGACCCGAGCGATGGGAATTCAACCCGCAACGATTGCCACAGGGAACCGGAAGCGACCGATTCGCATCCAAATTCTTCAATGATCCAGTCGCCAATGAACAGCGCCAGATTCAGGTGCGCTGCTTTTCAAAGGATTGCCCGGATAAGCGCCGGGACGCTGTTGTTCGTTCTTCTCTCCGCAGCGTCAGCGCTCACAGCCAGCGCCCCCGCTGACGGCCCGACCATCATTTATCGCAAGGTCTTCAAGTCCAGCTACCCGGAATACGTGCAGATCAAGGTGAGCCAGAATGGCGCCGCCACTTACGATATTCGCCAGCTCGACGAAGAATCCGACCCGGTGGCTTTTCAAATCAATGCGACGCTCGCGCAGCGTATTTTCGACCTCGCCTCCAAACTCCACAATTTTCAGGGCGTGGATCTGGACATCCACCGGCGTATAGCGAACCTCGGCGAAAAAACCTTCCAGTACACAAAGGGATCAGAAATCCACGAAGTGAAGTTCAATTACACCCTGGACGAATCCGCCACCCAGCTGCTGAATATTTTCGAAGGCTTGGCGCGACAGGAATCCGATCTCTCCAACCTGCAAAGAGTAATGCGCTACGACCACCTGGGCGTAAATGACGCCTTGGTCCAGATCGAAACCGACTACAACAGTAAAATATTCCCCGAGCCGGAACGCCTGCTCGGCGCCCTCGATCAAGTCTCCGCGGATGACAAATTTATCGACATCGCACGCCAACGCGCCCGAACGCTCGCCAGCCGTATCCGAAATTCACGTTGAGATTCGACCCCAGTTGCTATTACGTGGAGACAGCGTTTTAGTTCCCAGCACAACTGAGGATTGTGCCGCTGCCAATCCTCAATTCGGATAGTATCTAGTCCGGCGAATATTTACGTTTTCGACGCAACCAGCAACCATCTTATTTGCCCTTTCGGGGCATCAGAGATACTCATAAAAACCATGCGATACCCACACACCCGTACCACCAAATTGTTTGTACTCTTTGCCTTCATTTCGGTCGGCGTGCTTTCCACGCCGGCGCAAACCAACCAGGCGCGTTCGCTCGTCACCGCTCCAGTCAACGAAAGCCAGATGGTCGATGCGTCTCGGCAGACGTTCATCCGCTCGCCCGCGCGGAATTCGATCGCGGCCTCGCACCCGATAGCCTGCCCATGGACAACATGATGCTCGGCCTGAAGCGCACTCCCGAGCAGGACGCCGCGCTCGCCACCCTGCTTCGCGAGCAGCAGGACCCTACCTCCGCGAATTACCACAAGTGGATCACGCCGCAGGAATTCGGCGCCCGCTTCGGCCCGTCGGATCATGACATTCAAGCCGTCACATCCTGGTTGCAGTCGCACGGTTTCCAGGGCATCGAAGTTTCACCATCGCGCACCGTCATCCATTTTTCCGGCACCGCCGGGCAAGTTCACGACGCGTTTCACACAGCCATCCACCGTTACGTGGTTAATGGTGAAGAGCACTGGGCCAATTCCGCCGATCAGCAGATTCCCGCCGCGCTCGCTGGTGTCGTCGCCGGCGTCGGCACGCTGCACAATTTCGCTCCGAAGCCGTGCCAGCCACTCGCGCGGCACCTTCACGCGAACCGCCGACGGCAAGGTAAAGCCGCTGCACCCCCTGTTCACCTTTCCAGTGCAGGGCGATTGCGGATACGTCGCGAACAACTGCTTCGCGCTCGGCCCCCAGGATTTCGCCACAATTTACAACGTCCTCCCATTGTGGAATGCCGGTATTGACGGCACCGGACAAACGATCGCCGTCGTCGGCGACAGCAATATCAACATGCAGGACGTCGTCAACTTCCGCAAAATGTTCGGGCTCCCCGCCAAAACGCCCACCATCACCATCCCGCCCGGTTCCACAGACCCGGGAATCACGCCCGACGAAATCGAGTCCGATTTGGACGTCCAGTGGTCGGGCGCAATCGCCAAGAACGCCACTATTAATTTCGTGATTGCCGCCAACACGAATTCCACCGCGGGCGTAGATGTTGCTGCTCAATATGTCATCGATAACAAACTGGCTCCGGTCCTCACCGAAAGCTTCGGCGATTGCGAGCTGGATCTCGGCACCATGGTAAATGGAATGATCAACACTCGCTGGATGCAGGGCGCAGCAGAAGGCATCACCATCGTCGTTTCTACGGGCGACAACGGCTCAGCGGGGTGTGATTTTGATAATCCCAATATTGCCACGGAACAGCCGGCCAAACTCGGCCTCGCAGTCAGCGGTCTCGCCAGCACGCCCTTCAATGTCGCAGTCGGCGGCACCGATTTCAATCAACTCACCAACGCCACCTCGTTCTGGAGTGCCACAACCAATCTGACCACCAATCAAGGCTCAGCCTTGGGCTACATTCCCGAAACCACCTGGAACGACTCCTGCACCAATACGCTTTTCGGTCAGGTTGGTTTTAGCACCACTCCGGAAGTCAATTGCAATGACACGGCAAATCTGGCGAATTCGATTGGCCCCATCGGCGCGAGCGGCGGCATCAGCAACTGTACAACGTCAACCAATCCCACCAATCCTGCCACTTGCTCCGGCGGCTATCCGCGCCCGTCATGGCAGACGGGGCCCGGAGTTCCCGGCGGCAACACGCGCTTGATCCCGGACCTCTCACTTTTCGCGGGCGACGGACTCGTAGGCAGCTTCTACATCATCTGCCAGCAGGACACGAATACCAACAACACTCCTTGCAGCTTGGGTGCAGATAACAATGGCAACTCGTTTTTCGAAGGTGTTGGCGGAACCTCCGTTTCCACGCAAGTGATGGGCGCGATTTTTTCGCTTCTCGTCCAGAAGACCGGCGGAAATCTCGGCCTTCCGAATTCCACTCTTTACTCGCTGGCCGCCCAGCAAAATGCGGCTACCTGCAACTCAGCGGCGCCCGCGAGTTCTTGCATTTTTCACGACGTCACTGTCGGCACGATTTCGTCGCCGTGCGTCAAAAATACCCCGAATTGCAATGTGGCCACGCAGGGCGATGCCAACGGAATTCTCACAGGCTATAGCGCTGGCACGGGCTTCGACCTGGCAACCGGCCTTGGCTCCGTGAACGTCTGCAACCTCGCGAACAATTTCGCTGTCACAAATCCAGGTGGCGCTGCGGACTTCTCCTTGTCCAATTGCGTCGCGCTCGTAAGTGTGCCGGCCGCGGGCGGCTCGGGCACTCTAAATTTGACCGTTACCGCCATCAACGGCTTCAGCGGCACATTCAATTTCACGCCGTCATCGTGCACGGGCCTACCGACAGGAGCGGCATGCAGCTTCAGTCCCGCTTCGGTCACTCTCGATTCCACGCACCCATCCGCTTCAACCGTCGTTACGATCACCACCACCGCAAGCGTCCCGCCAGCTATTGGCGTTCGACCGAATGGAAATGAACGCCTCTACCTGCCCGCGGCGATTGCGCTTGCCATGATGATCGGCATGACCTTCGTTCTCTTCGGCGGGAAGTTGAAACAGCTAAAATGGAGCGCGGCTGCGATGCTCATGCTCCTCGCTCTCCTATTCGGGATGGCCGCTTGTGGGGGAGGAGGAGGAGGCGGCGGCGGTGGCGGGGGTGGCTCAACGTCAACCGGTTCCAGCACCACTGCGACGATCACGGCTACTTCCAACGCCACCACGCATTCGATGACGTTTACTGTAAACGTCTTTTAGCAAACCACACTATCGCCAAACTTCAACCGGCAACCGCCGGCATCGCGTCATCAACGAATCACGATGCCGGCGTAACCCACCACGTGCTCGCGGTCGCCGTTAATATCTCCAGAGGTTGCGTACCGCACGAGTTCGGCACTCGTTGCACCCAGATCGCGCGCCGCTACCATCATCACCACCGCCGCCGCGATTCCGCACATCGTGATTCCCTCCGCGCGTACGGTGTCGTAAAGTCCGCGCGGATCGAGCGCCAGCACGCGAGCAATCGCTCGCTCGTCTTTCACCCGCGTAATCGCATCGCTTTCGTAATGATTCATGTCCGAGCTCGCCACCACCAGCACCGGTTCACTCTGAGCAGCCGCCACCTTCGCTACCGCATGCCCCAATTCTTCCAGAACGCCGTAGCGGTCTGTTCGCCAGCACAATCGGCACAAATTGAAAATCACCGCGAAGCCGCTGCAGGAACGGAATCTGCACTTCGAGCGAATGCTCTCTCTCGTGAGCCACCGCGTCTTCGCGCAGCCGTGGGAATTCATGTTTCAATTCCGCCGCTAGCGCGGAATCAATCTTGGCCTCACCGAGAGGCGACGCCCAACTCCCTTCCGACAGGATCGCAAGCGCTTCGCCGCGCGGAAAGTGTCGCGGGCCGATGAGAATCAGCCGCGCAGGAATTTCGAGCGTGGAGTAAAGAGCGCCCGCCACGTGCCCGGAATACATGTAACCGGCGTGCGGCACCACGCACCCCAGGGCCCGCTTCTTTTCCACTTGTGGCGACAGAAACGCATCTACGTCTTGCGCGAGTTCCTTTGGATTTGAGGAGTAAAAATGGCCGGCAACAGCAGGAGGGCGAATCATCGAACCTTCAAAAATGCTTTCCAGATTCAGCGAATCAATTGTGACGCACTGCGTGACGGACTGGGGTGGCGCACTACGATATCAAAGCGGCTTCGAGGGGTCTCCCTTGATGTCGAGCGCCTCCGTCTTCCCGGGCATATAGCGTATCTGGATCTTGTCGCCATATTGATAACCGCCCGCTTCCAGCACCGCCTGTATCTTCTCCCGCGCCTTATCCGAGTAAGCTGAACGTATGAATGTTCAGCCCGTTGTCTTCTTCGCGCACCAGAAGCGAGAGCTGGTCGGCATGAATCACTTCCGCCTTCAGCCAGACAGGCTTCGCAGCTTTCTGCTTCACAACGATCGGAGAAGTCGTAGTTAGCGGAGTGGCTTGGTCACTCTGCGCTTTTGCAGGCGCAGACGTAAACGCGATGCCCGCAGCGAGAACTGCTAGCGCAGCGAAAATTCTAATTGTCTTCATCGAAGGATATTTTGAGCGACTTCAGAAATTTGATGTCTTGCGCCGTCATTTCGAGTTTCGATTCCACTGGCTCTTCCTCAAGCGAATGTTCATCCACCTGGATGTGCAGCGACTCCAGGAAGCGCCGGTCTTGGGTCGTCATTTTCGCGTCCGAAGCCTGGCGGCGCGCCAGACCGATCGTCGCATCCAGCTTCAGCACAATGTCGAATCCAGCAGCTCTAACGCTGGAGATGGCTTCGGCGATCCGCTCCGAATCCGAAACACTGTCGTTGATCGCGTGGCCCAGTTCCCGAAGCAACTGCTTCATGCGGTCGTCGAGTTGCAAAGCAGTACCTCCTACCCCCAGCTGTTCCTACACTAATTTTAGGCCGCACACAATACTGAAACAAGCCCATGCTGCACCACACGATTCAAGTCGGTAACCTGTCCCCCAGGCCAATCCTTCCGCCCATCCGGGTAGCCACGACGACGCCTTTCAGTAGCACAGGCATTCCTGCCTGTGCCACCGTAACAACGCATCTCAGCCGCGAATTCTTGGCTCAAACAATAACTTCGTTCTTTTGTCTTTTTCGCCGATTCACCACGCAACCCACATCCCGCCCCGCCACCGCTTGTACTACAATCTCTCCATGCCCGCGAACATGCTTCCGGCCCTCTGGCGCTCCTCCGGCGTAACCTTCCGCGCCCTATCGCGCGTCGCCCGCCAGGTCTTCCACGAATTCGCCGGCGCAATGTTCATAATTTTCGCGGGCTTCGGCGCCCTCGCAGCCTGGCGCCAATGGAAGACGCGCCCCGTCCTCTGGCTGATCGGCTTCGCAATCTTTTACGCTCTGATGATGGCGATCTTCGGCCTCGTATCCTTCCGCCGCGCCCGTCGCGTCAGATAAATCAAAATGGCCGACGGCACAAAAAAACTCCCCGACCTCAAAGCCCGCAAACTCGCCTCGCCCACCGGCCTCCCGATGGAAGCGGTCGTTACTCCGGATGCCCTCAACGGCTGGGATCCCGAAACCGAACTCGCCTACCCGGGCCAGTTCCCTTTCACCCGCGGCGTCTACCCCACGATGTACCGCGGTCGACTCTGGACCACCCGCCAGTACGCCGGATTTGGCACCGCCGTCGAATCGAATCAGCGCTACCGCTACCTCCTGGCCCAAGGCGTCCACGGCCTCTCCGTCGCCTTCGATCTCCCCACGCAGATCGGCATGGATTCCGACCACCCGCTCGCGCAAGGCGAAGTAGGAAAAGTCGGCGTCGCCATCGATTCCCTCGAAGACATGCAAACCCTCTTCGACGCCATCCCCCTCGAGCACGTCTCCACTTCGATGACCATCAATTCCACCGCGGCGATTCTTCTCGCCCTCTACGTCGCCGTCGCCAAACAACAAGGCGCAAATCTCCAGAGCCTCGCGGGCACCGTGCAGAACGACATCCTCAAGGAATACATCGCTCGCGGCACTTACATCTACCCTCTTCGCCCGGCCATGCGCATCGTCACCGATATCTTTTCTTGGTGC
The DNA here is from genome assembly GCA_963697645.1 of uncultured Acidobacteriota bacterium. GTDB lineage: Bacteria > Acidobacteriota > Terriglobia > Acidiferrales > UBA7541 > Palsa-295. Next base: position 44,517 of record CAVOOU010000005.1, read on the forward strand.
CGCCGCGAACTGCCCAATTGGAATGCGATTTCAATCTCGGGCTATCACATCCGTGAGGCGGGATCGACAGACGTTCAGGAAGTCGCCTTCACCCTGGCGAATGGAATTGCCTATGTCCAGGCCGCCATCGATGCCGGCCTCGCTATCGACGATTTCGCATCTCAGCTTTCCTTCTTCTTCAATTCGCACAACGAATTTCTCATGCAAATTGCCAAGTTTCGTGCCGCACGCCGCCTCTGGGCCCGCACCATGCGCGACCGCTTCCACGCTCGAGATCCGCGCTCGATGATGCTGCGTTTCCACGCGCAAACCGCCGGCTCCTCGCTTACAGCCCAACAGCCCGAAAACAATCTAGTGCGCGTCTCGCTTCAGGCTCTTGCCGCTGTCCTAGGCGGCTGCCAGTCGCTCCATGCCAACGCCCTCGACGAAGCGCTCGCCCTCCCCACCGAGCAATCCGCTCTTCTCGCACTGCGCACACAGCAAATCATCGCCAACGAAAGCGGCGTAGTGAACACGGTCGATCCCGTCGCAGGTTCCTACGCAATCGAGACACTTACGAACGAAATCGAATCGGGCGCCGAGGAATACATCACGAAAATCGACGCCATGGGCGGCATGCTTCGCGCCGTCGAAGCCGGCTTCGTACAGCAGGAAATTCAAAAGGCAGCCTACGAGTACCAACAGGCCGTCGATAGCGGCGAACAGGTGGTCGTGGGTGTGAATCGTTTTCAGGCAGACGACGAGCGCCCGATTCCTACCCTTCAGATCGACCCGGCAGTCGAAGCAGCTCAGGTCGCGCGTCTCAACGCCCTTCGTTCCCGCCGCGACACCGCAAAAACCAAATCCGCCCTGGCCGAAATCGAGCGCCGCGCCCGCACCACCGAAAATCTCATGCCCGCCATCCTCCAAGCCGTCGAATCCTACGCCACAGTCGGCGAAATCTCCGACGCCCTACGCCGCGCCTTCGGCGAATACCAAGAGTCCGTAATCATCTAAGCCGACACCAGAGCCTCGCCTGCGATAAGCCCCGCGTTGCCGATGTGCACGGCTGCCATTCCGTAACGCTGGCGTCCCGCCGGCTCTTTTCTCCGCGTCGCCGCGGCAGTCGGCGGGTACTATTGTCCTTCCCTTTCAGAAGCGTAAAATTCAAACAATGGCCCAGGTACCTACTGCCGCAAAAGAGCGGGACATCGACTCGGTAAAACCGTTTGGACGCTATGGGGTCGGCGCGATCACCGAACATCCGTCCGGTTTGCTGGTCATAGCCGCAGTAATTCTTTTGACGCTCGAAACCATCCCCGAATCTCGCTTGTTCCTCGTCGCTGCGCTTTTGGTCGGATGCGCCTTCGGATTCTTCCTCTGGCTGCGGCATCGCTAGAAAAATATTCTTCTTGTTCTATGCCTCTGTGCTCTCCCCGTCCTCTGTGTTAATTTCAAAATGCGCATGCAAAAACTCATCCTCGCATCCTCATCCCCGCGCCGCGCCGAAGTCCTGCGCAACGCCGGAATCGAATTCGAAGTGCGCCCCGCGGACATCGATGAAACTCGCCGCCCGAGCGAACCTGCGAGCGACTACGTCCAACGCCTCGCACTCGAAAAAGCCCGCGCAGCTATTAGCGCGGAAACGGGCGCCAAAGACATCATCGTAATCGGCGCGGATACGGTGGTCGTCAACGCAGGAGAAATTCTATTAAAGCCCGACTCGCCCGAAGGCGCGCGCAGAATGCTGCGTCAATTAAGCGGCGGAGTGCACGAAGTTCACACCGGCCTCGCCCTAATCTGCATGCCCCAAAAAATCGAGCGCGTAATCGAAGAAGTCACCAGCGTGCATTTCGCCAAGCTCTCCGATGCCGAGATCGACGCCTACATCGCCACCGGCGAGCCCTTCGACAAAGCCGGCGCCTACGGAATCCAAAGCCTCGGCGGCCGCTACGTAACCCGCGTCGAAGGCTGCTATTTCAACGTAATGGGTATGCCGCTAGGACGCCTCTGGGCCACCCTGAAAGAGTTGGGCTGGTCAGCCAATGGACCGATAACCAATGGACCGATCGACCATGCCAATTTTTGCGATTAGCCCAAATTTCTAATCGCAAATCTGGAATTAGAATTCCCCGCAAGTATCTGAAAACAAGGCATGTGAAAATTTCTAATCGCAAATAAATCGCACTTTTTTGTTTCGATTCCGGATGCCGCAGCGAAGGATCCGCCGGGTCAAGACAAACTTCGAAGAGATAAATGGCGCTTACCGCGTCGCGTTACTTCTTTTCTTCAGTAGGAGGAGGAGTAGTCGTTGAGGGCGGCGTATTCGTCGGAGGATTCGGATTCTGGTTGGTCGCCCCGCATGCCATCTTTGAACTCACGCACACCCTGGCCCAGGCCGCGCATCACTTCGGGAATCTTGCGGCCGCCAAAGAGCACGAGCACCACGATGGCGATAATCAGCAAATGCATTGGGCTGTCCCACATCACTCACCTACCTTTCTGGCCACACAACGTCCAAAAAGCAGCCAGTCCGACCAATTACACTCCCTACAGTATAACACGCTCGTCACCCACCCGGCGCGTCACGCGTTCCCGATCGAGGTATTCCAGCAGCGGAATGGCGTATTTTCGCGTGATACCCGTAAGCTCTTTAAACACAGGGATTGGCAGCTTGTTCCCGCGCTCTTTGCGGTATTTCGCGAGCGTCTCCCGCAGTTGCGCGACGGCAGTGCGATGGAAGATCAGCTCGTCTGTCACCTTGATGAGCACTTTTTCGCGCAGCAGCATCTGCAGAATTTTCTGCGCGCGCTTCGATTCGACCGGCAACTTTTCAAGCACAGCCGCGAAGCTTGGAACAGTGAGGCCCGCGCGCTCGAATTCCTTCTCAATAAGTTCCTTTGCTTTCGCCTCCTCAGCGGAAAGTGCGATCTCGCGGCCCGCGCGCTGAACCAGATCGCCTGAGACGCTGACGATTCCTGTTTTCACGAGATCGTCGAGAGCGGCAGCAAATATTTCCGAGCTCGTTTTTCCGGCCCGGCCGCGCAGGTCTTGCTTCGGAATTCCAGGTAGCAGCGGATTGGCTTGGTGAAATTTTTCGAGGGCGATGCGCAGGCTGGCGGCGTAAGCCGCCACTACTTTGGCGGAAGCAATCGTAAGCGGCTGCTCACCAATCACTCGCATGCGCTTGGCCGCCACCAAGTTCTTCACGATGTGCTGGATTTCAGAATTGCTCCAACCGGTGCGCGCGGTTAATTGCGCAAGGCTCAGGCCTTGCGGTGCCGCTTCTGCAAAAGCTGCGAGAATCTCTTCGCGATTGGCGTGTTCGAGCGTTTCAAGAAAGAGGGAGACCGACGGATCGGCACGCTTGTGACGCGGTGCCTGTACGTCCAGAGCCGTGCCGCCGCCGATCGTCACCACCGGAGAGAATTGACGCAGGATGAACCGATCGCCCGGAAGCAAGAGAACCGGCTGATCGAGACGCAATTGAGCCAGCGCAGTCTCCCCCGGAGCCAATTCATCGCCGGCGATCAAGACAACGTCAGCAATCGCTTCCGCGGTGCCTTGATGAAAATGCACGCGCGCGCGATTTTTCAGTGGCCGCGCTGAGGCGAGAAGAGCGATACGCGCATCGAGACGCTTGGTCGGCTCGAAAACGCCCGGCGGCCCGAGGACCATCCCGCGTTGAATCTCTTCGCGTTCGATGCCGGCCAGATTCACAGCGGTTCGCTGACCGGCGAGCGCGCGAGCCACTGCTCTGCCGCCCGAATGCAGGCCGCGAACGCGAACAGGTTTGTGCAGCGGATACAGCTCCGCTTCATCCTCAGCTTGCAAAGAGCCGGAGACGAGCGTACCCGTTACGACCGTGCCGAAGCCTTTCATCGAAAATGCGCGATCAATCGGCAGGCGAAAGTGCTGCGTGGCATCTTTTGCAGGCACGGTTTCGGCGACGCGCAGCAATTCTTTCTTAAAGGAGTCAAGGCCGACGCCTGTGGTCGCGCTGACGGGCACAACGGGCGCACCTTCCAAGAATGAACCGCGCACGAACTCGTCAATTTCGAGGCGCACGAGGCCGAGGACGTCGGGATCCACCAGATCGGACTTCGTAAGCGCCACGATTCCGCGCGGGATTCCGAGCAGGCGGCAGATATCGAAGTGCTCGCGCGTCTGTGGCTTGATCGATTCATCGGCCGCGATCACGAGGACGACCAGATCGATTCCGCCCACGCCTGCCAGCATATTGCGCACGAATTTTTCGTGGCCGGGCACGTCAACGAAACCGAAACGCACGTCGCCGAGATCGAGAAAAGCGAAGCCGAGATCGATGGTGATGCCGCGGCGCTTTTCTTCTTCGAGGCGGTCGGGATTCGTGCCGGTGAGCGCTTCGACGAGCGTGGATTTGCCGTGGTCGATGTGGCCGGCGGTGCCGACGATGACGTGCTTGGTGGTTTCCATCAGCAGGATTCGATGCGACGGACGATGCTAGCGGACGCGCGGCGGCGGGTCAAATTGGGTGGCGCGCGCAAAAGGCCCACGACGAGGAATGCGTCGTCGTGGCTACCGGAGAAGCTGGGTCGTTGTTTCGAGAGCAGTTCGGTGGGAGCCCCTTGCTTCAGCAAGGGGAGCTGGACTTTAGTCCAGCGAAAAACGCGACTTACTTACGAAGGGGCTTTAGCCCCGGGAAGCGCAAGGCCCAGCGCTAAAAGCGCATCTCCAAAACTGGGCGTTCTTCTCGGAGCACTAAAGTGCTCCTTCCCCCGCATAAATGCGGGGCTCCCACCGGGAACTCCCCCAAGGACTCGCTCCGATCGCTGTCGCCGAACCCCGCTGCCCTTCGGCGCGTTCGACGACACTGCGCCATTCGCAGCGCTGTGCGTGTCAGGCTGAAGCCTGCCTACTTCACTGGCCCGTGGCTTTTTGCTGCAGCGGCGGGGCTGTAGTGGAGCCTTTGTATTTGGGCTTTCCTAGTTTTGTGATCCAGATGCCGGAATTGATGTCGTTGAAGAAGATCAAGCCATTCGCGGGTTGCGCGCCCCAGGCCCATTGCACATTGGGACGGAAGCCGCCGGGATCGCCGGTCCAGAGACGCGCGATCTCGCGTCCTTCCGCGTAGAGGTTGCCGCGAAGTTCGCCGGAAATATCAACGACGCGACCGCCTCCGGCGTAATCGCCGAGGACCAGCATGTCATCCAGCGCCCAGACGTTGTGAACGCCGCCTTCGGGAACTTCGTAGTAGGCGACTTCGCGCGGATGCTCGATATCGCTCACGTCCATCACGTGGCAAATGCCACGCACCGGGACGCGTTCCTTGCTCTCGATATCGAACAAAGCCGGGAACACTTCGTCGCCAATGAAGACGTAATTCTTGTAGCGAAACGCGGTGTGCGTGCCGGCGAGCCAGTCATTTCCATAGAGCTCGAAGTGATTGTACTTATATTGCGAAACGAGCTGCGGATGCTCGGGGCTGCCGCCTTTGATGCCGTTGCCGACATCGAGAATGATCATGCCGTCGCGCCAGTAGGCGAGGTACGCGAGACCATCGAGCACATACAGATCGTGCAGATAGCGGCCGGTTTCAGTGGGACCAAATGGCCCGGCCACCGTTTGCGCCGTAGCGTTTTCAGTTTGCCAGCGTGCCACTTCCTTCGGGTGCGCCACGTCCTGAAAATCGATGATGCGGAGCGAGCCGGTGGCATCGTCGGTGATGTACGCGTAATGCGAGTTGATGAACGCGCTGTGGACGCCGCCAGTGACGGTTTCGGTGTATTCCGACAGCACTTTCAGATGCGCGGGATCAGATGCGTCAAAGAACACGATGCCATTCTTGCGATTCGAAGCGCCCTCGCGAGTGAACACGCCGACTTTTTCATCCGGCGTCGTGCTGATGTCGTTGACGAGGCGCGCGTCCACCTTCATCGAATCGAGCGCCTTGGGATTCGCGGGATCGGAGATGTCGTAGGAGTAGACGCGATCGGCGATTGTTGAAACGTAGAGATGTTTGCCGACGATCCATTGCTCGGACGTCTGCAGGACGGCGCCGTCGGCAGGATTCTTCGACGGTATATGTGCCACTACTTCGATATTGCGCTCGGCATTGCGCGGCGCGACAGTGATCGACGCAACCGCATCGTGCCGGCCGACGGAAGCTCGCACCAGGAAGGTTCCCGGCCTCACTGCCACGAAACCGCCATCCGGATAAATCGTTGCGCCTGCGCCGGAGACGCTCCAACTGGTAAGCACGTCCTTCACAGGGCCCTTGGCACCCTTGGCCGCGGCGGTGAAGTGCACCACGTCACCGGTTTTGGCATTCGTGTCCGCGGGCGACACGGTGATGGATTGCACCGGGTCTGCAACGACGTGCACGCTGGTTTCCGCGCTTGCGGGCCCGGCAGTCGCCTGGAATTTCGCAGTACCCGGAGCTACGCCAGTCACCAGGCCAGACGCGTCGATCTTCGCGATTGCCGGTGTGCTCGATTTCCACTGAATAGGCACATCGGTGCGCGGGTCTCCGTTCGAGGAGCGCGCGGTGGCGGATAAGACCGTCGAACCTCCTACGGCTAGCGCCATCGAGACGGGCGCGATATCGATTTTCGCGACAGGCGGAGTGACAACGGTGACATGCGCGATTCCGGGCTTCTCGTTAATCACGACGCCGACGGTGACGATGCCCGGCTGATGAAATACCACGACGCCCTTATCGTCGACTCCGGCTACGTCAAAAGGAGCGGCAAACCAGACTTCGGGCTTCACGTCCATCACCTTGCCGGACGCGTCTTTCGCTACCGCCTTGAATTGCACCTTGTCGCCGACGTGAACTTCGGTGCCGTTGGGCGTGACTTCAATCGTGGCTGGTTTTGGTGCCTCTGCGGGTTTCGCTGTCTCGGCAGGCTTCGTGTCCTGCGCGCGCAACAGTGGCGCAAAAGCGATCGCGGCGATTGAAAGCGCGCCAGCGCGTATTTCTTTGCGAAGTTCATGTACTGCTCCCTTCCGGATGGAAATGCCAGCCGCACAAAGTGACTGCTGGACGGGAAATTGTCAAGAGGAACGCGAAGCGCTAGCGATTCTGCGAAGCCGCTGTGATTTCTTTCGAGACAGCGAGGGCGGCAGCGCGTGGGTCTCTGGCGGCGGTGATGGGGCGACCGACGACGAGATAATCAGCGCCAGCGCGAATGGCTTCTGCAGGTGTGGCGATCCTCGACTGGTCATTTGCTGAGGTTGCCGCGGGCCGTATGCCGGGGACGACTATCAGAAACTTCGGACCGCAGGCTCGCCGAATGGCCTTCACTTCCTGAGCCGAAGCTACAACGCCGTCCATTCCGGCCCTTTTGGCGAGTTGCGCGAGGGCGGTGGCTCGGCCGGCGGGCGATCCCGTCATACCAATGGCGCGCAGAGCTTTCGCGTCAAGGCTCGTCAGAATCGTGACGGCTAGCAGAGCAGGACGGGACTTTCCGGGGCCGGTGGCCTCCCGAGCCGCTCGCATCATTTGAACTCCCCCGGAGGCGTGAAGCGTCAGCAGCCGAACCCGCGGTAGTTTGGCAGCGGCAGCAATGGCACCCGCCACTGTGTTCGGAATGTCGTGGAATTTCAGGTCGAGGAAGATATCAAAACCAAGGCCCGCGAGCTTTTGAACAGCGCGCGGGCCTTCGGTGGTGAAAAGCTGGCTGCCGACTTTGAACATCCCTGCGACGCCCCGTAACCTCCGGGCCAAAGCCAAAGCCGGCCCGAGACGGTCATAGTCCAGGGCGACGATCAGTCGGCGCGTTCCATGGCGCGTTGGCGTGAGGGCACCTCGAGAAGCTCCAGCCGGACTTTAGCCAGCCCGTGCTGGTCGAATCCAAGCCTGCGTGCGACTTCGTACGAGACGTCCAGTTCGCGGCCTTCGACATAGGGACCGCGGTCATTGATGCGAACGATCTGGCTGCGGTGGTTGCGCGGGTTCACCACCCGCACGATCGACCCGAGCGGAAGCGTCGGGTGAGCCGCAGTGGCGGCATACATATCATAGGTCTCGCCGTTGGCGGTAGGCTGACCGTCGAAATCGTCGCCGTACCAGCTGGAGGTGCATTCCCAGACCGCCAGCGGCTTTCGGGCCGAGGCGCTGCGAAGCTTGGACGAATTGAATGTGTTCCGGGAGGCCGCAGTTGACGCGTCGCTCGGCTTGCCAGATGCAGTTGGGTTGATCGTGGGGACGAACACAAGAAGGCTCATCCCTAAGAACGCCGACTGCATGATCATGAAAAGCTTAGCTCTCATTTTCACCTTAACTTTATTTGAATCAGCAAATTATACCTTTTCGAGAGTACGAGGGGCAACCACTTTATGTTTGTAAAGACCCTCGTAAACTGCTGATTTCAAATACCCTTTCGTCCCGGCACCACATTTCGAGGCCGCCCACTAACTTCTCTGACGCCCGTGGGTCCACAAAATGGGCCGTTCCGATCTCAACCGCAGAAGAGCCAGCTAGCATATATTCGACTACATCGGCCGGGCTCTCAATACCGCCAAGCCCTATAATGGGTATGTGAATCACCCGATGTAGGTCATGCACCAGCCTTACGGTTATAGGTTTTATGGCCGCGCCCGACAACCCTCCCGTCGTACTGCCGAGGCGGGACCTCCGATTGTGTGCGTCTACACACAGTGCGGGGTAGGTGTTAGCGACAACGAGAGCATCGGCGCCTTCGGCTTCGGCTGCCTTTGCTGTAAGTGCAATTATACCAATACTTGGAGAGAGCTTCACCCAGAGTGGCCGCTTTGCCGACTTCCGGGCGGCGCTGACGACAGCTGAGGTGAGCTTGGGGTCAGTACTATATTCGATGCCTCCCGACTCGACATTTGGGCAGGAGATGTTGAGTTCGTAGGCGGCTAGCCCTTCCGCATCTTCAAGGATACGAATCACTTCGACGTATTCGGAGATAGTTTTGCCGAAGACATTGGCGACGATAGCCGTGCTGAAGCGCCGTAGCTCGGGGAGTTTTTCGGACACGAAGGCTCGAACACCGATGTTCTGCAGCCCGATGGCGTTGACCATGCCTCCGGCGGTTTCGCAGATCCGGGGGGAAGGGGCGCCGGCCATGGGTTCGAGGGACAGGCCCTTCACAACGAGGCCACCGAGGCGGTTCAGATCGACGATGGGAGCGAACTCGACGCCGTAACCGAAGGTTCCACTGGCGGCAATGATCGGGTTTCTAAGAGGAACACTACCGACGTTGACGCGAAGGTCAATCTGGGTGGGCCGAGGGGCGCTGACAGCCTCGGGCGAACTCATGAGGGGAAGTCTAGCATGCCGGGCCAAGAACTCACCGGTCGATAAAATCGTCAAAATCGTCGCCAGGCGCTTGCGTCGTCGGCTGCGATTGCGGGGGCTGTATGTTAGGATGTCGCGCGATGCGCGTCGTCGAAAAACGGCAATTGCTCTCCGCGGAAGAGATCGGCCGAACGCTTCAGCGGCTGGCTCACGAAATCGTGGAAAAGAGTGGCGGGACGAAAGACCTCGCGCTGATCGGCGTGCGGCGGCGCGGCGTGCCGCTCTCGCAGCGGATTGCTGCAATCATCAAAACGGCGGCGGGGGTTAGCGTCCCTGTCGGGACGCTTGATATCACGCTCTATCGCGACGACCTCTCGACCGTGGCGCCGCAACCGGTGGTCCATTCGAATGAGATTGATTTCCCGGTGGACGACCGGGACATCGTGCTCGTGGACGATGTCTTGTACACGGGACGCACTGTGCGCGCGGCAATGAATGGGCTTTTCGATCTTGGGCGGCCGCGGCGAATCCGGCTGTGCGTCCTGGTGGATCGAGGGCATCGCGAGCTGCCGGTGGAAGCGTCGTTCATCGGGCGGCTGGTGGAAACGAGCGACACCGAGATAGTGGAAGTGCGCCTCCGGGAAATTGACGGAGAGGAGCGTGTGATGCTGGTGGATCGCGTTACCTGAATCCGCGGCGCTCGTTCCGGAGGCATTGGCCAAAAGGGAAAAAGTGCTGCAGCGATTGGAACACCTGCTCGGAATTGAGCCTCTTACCCGCGAACAAATCACTTTTATTCTCGATCAAGCAGCGCCCTTCCAGGAATTTCAGAAACACCCCCTGAAAAAATTAGCAACTCTGCGCGGGAAGACGATTGCGCTGGCATTTTTCGAGGCATCCACGCGCACGAGGATCAGTTTTGCCACCGCTGCTTCGCGACTGGGCGCCGACCAGATGAACCTGCAGGCGGAAGCTTCGAGCCTGAAGAAGGGCGAGTCGCTGATCGATACGGTGCGCACGCTCGAGGCGATGCGGCCGGATGGAATCGTGATGCGCCACAGCGCTTCGGGCGCGGCGGATTTCGTGGCCAAGCGGATCGAGATTCCGGTGTTGAACGCTGGCGACGGCACGCACGAACATCCCACGCAGGCGCTGCTTGATGCGCTCACGATCCGCGACCGCTTGGGACGGCTTGAAGATTTGCGCGTGACGATTCTGGGCGACATCCTTCATAGCCGCGTGGCGCGGTCGAACATTCATTTGCTAGCCAAATTCGGAGCGACGATTACTTTGTGCGGGCCTGCGATGTGGCTGCCGCGCGAGTTTGAAGATCTTGCCGCAAATGTGCGGCGGGTGACTCGAATTGAAGAGGCGCTCGACGGAGCCGACGCGATTATCGTGTTGCGAGTGCAGACCGAGCGCATCCATGAGCCGGCAATTGCGGCCGAGGAATATATTCTGGGGTATCAGCTAACACCCGAGCGGCTTCGCCTCGCAAAACCTGAAGCGATTGTGCTGCACCCCGGGCCCATGATTCGCGGCCTTGAAATTGATCCGAGCGTGGCGGACGGCCCGCAGTCGTGCGTGCTCGAGCAGGTGACCAACGGCCTCGCTGTGCGTATGGCGCTGCTCTACCATCTCGTGGGCGGCGCGCCAACGGATGCGCCGCATCCGGCGGGTTCCGACGCGGTGTCCAAGTCCAGTGCAAGTTCAAGTTCCAGCTCCAGCGCCGCGAAGGGGAGTGCCAATGCTGCTGGTTAAGAATGGACGCGTGATCGATCCCGCGAGCGGCACCGACGCGGTAATGGATGTGTTGCTCGACGGCGCGCTCATCTCAAAAGTCGGCGCGAATCTTGCGGCGAATGGCGCGGAAGTTTATCGACGCGAAGGGCTTGATCGTCGCGCCCGGCTTCATCGATCTTCACTGCCATCTGCGCGAGCCAGGCCAGGAAATGTCGGAGACGATCGAAACGGGCACGCGCGCGGCGGCGCGCGGCGGATTCACCGCCGTCTGCACGATGCCGAACACGCAACCGGTGAACGACAGCGCATCGGTAACGCGCGGAATTGTCGAGCGCGCCGCTGCGGCTGCGAGCGTACGTGTGTGGCCCATCGGCGCGGCGTCGGTTGGAAGCAAGGGCGAAGCGCTCGCGGAAATCGCAGCGATGAAAAATGCCGGAATCGTCGCAGTGAGCGATGACGGCAAACCCATCGCGAGCGCGCGACTGATGCGCCAGGTGATGGATTATTGCCGCGCGCTCGATCTTCCGGTGATCGATCACTGCGAGGATGCGTCGCTCTTCGCCGGCGGAGTGATGCGCGAAGGGCCGCAATCAATCAAGCTCGGATTGAAAGGAATCCCGTCGCAATCGGAATCCATCTGCGTGGGGCGCGACGTGGAAGTGGCCGGCCTCACCGGCGCGCGGCTGCACATCGCGCATATGTCAACCAAGGCTTCGCTCGAATACGTGCGCTGGGCGAAAAGGATGGGCCTGCAGGTCACCTGTGAAGTGACGCCGCATCACTTCACGCTCACCGACGAAGACGTGCAATACGACACGCACTACAAGATGAATCCGCCGCTCGCGTCACGCGCCGATCGCGACGCGCTCATCGAAGGCCTGGCCGATGGAAGCATCGACGCGATTGCCACCGACCACGCGCCGCATCACCCCGCAAGCAAGGACGTCGAATTCGACCGCGCGCCCTTCGGCATCACCGGCTTCGAGACGGCGCTGGCGCTCGGACTGAGCGAGCTCGTGCACCCAGGGAAAATTTCGCTCGCTCGCCTGGTCGAGCTATTCACCACCGGCCCGGCACGCGTTCTGGGCATCGAGCGAAAAATCGCAGCCGATGAGCCCGCCGATTTGACGATTTTCTCAACCGAACACAAGTGGATGTTCCGCGCCGCCGATTCGCCGAGCAAATCGCGCAACACACCTTTCGACGGCCGCACTTTTCGAGGCGCACCGATGGCGACGATCGTCGCTGGCCGCGTCGTTTACCGCCGAGAAGCAGCAGCTACCGCGAAATAAGCCGCGCCTTCCATATTCCAATTTCGATTTTCTAACTCCTAAATCGAGGGCGCTTCTAGTGTGCGGCGGGTTCCGAGGCGGGATGCATGCCGTGTTGCGGCACTTCGTGAATTCCGCGCGCGGGCGCTTCCTGGTGGAAGCGATAGAGTTGATTCAGCGGGCCCGCACCTTTTCCGATCGCGTACGACTTCTCAATCGCCTTCGTGACATAAGCCTTCGCCAGAATCACCGCTTCCCGAAGCTGCTGCCCTGAAGCAAGCTGCGCCGCAATCGCAGCGGAAAACGTGCAGCCCGATCCATGCGTATTCGGACTTTTCACATGATCCCCGCCGAACGTCTCCGCTTCGCCGCCCGCTTCGCACAACACATCGATCGGCTTATCGAGGTGCCCACCGGTGACGACCACCGCCTTCGCGCCCATCTCGATCAGTTTCTGCGCGGCCGCTTTCATGCCATTCAAGTCTTTCACTTCGATGCCGGTGAGAAATTCCGCCTCGGGAATGTTCGGAGTAATCACGCTCACGCGCTTCAGCAACTCATCGCGAACGAATTTCAGCCCCGCGGTATCGAGCAACTCCTCGTTCCCGGCCGTGGGTCGGAAGACGGGATCCAGCACCACGTGCGCGAATTCGTGCTTGTCGAGAAATTCCGTAACCACGGCGGCATTCCCGCGATTCGCCAGCATCCCGATTTTCACCGCAGCGATAGTCACGTCGTCCACCAGCTCGTCAAGCTGCGCGCGCAATTGCGCGGCAGGAGTGGGATGAACGGACTTCACACCTTGCGTGGATTGCACGGTGAGCGCGGTAATCGCGGCCACTCCATAGCAATTGTACGCCGCAAACGTCTTCAGATCGGCGGCCACACCCGCGCCACACGACGGATCGAATCCGGCAATCGTCAGAAGAATTGGGGGAGCGTGGTTCGTATGATTATTCAAATCGACGTGCCCTCCGCGCGAGGCACAAAAGCCGGTCCGCTCATCTTTCGGGCGGGCCGGCAAAGAAAAATGTACGCGTGTTGCGGCACCACGCGCAAGAAGAAATTTCACCCGCAAAATAATTTAACGCCTTGGAAACCTGACGACACGGGCAGCGCTAGTGCCTGAACGAAACTGTGATACGGTTTGCGGGTTTCAGAACGAATGCGACCCTCGCGTATAATAGTTGGAGAATGACAAGTACGGTTCCGGCCACTGGCCGGTCGGCTCCCCCGGAAGGAATGACGAGTTCGGCTATGAGCCGTATTCTTGCGATCGATTACGGCCGCAAACGAATCGGGCTGGCACTGTCCGACGAACTCGGAGCGACCGCGCAGCCATTGCTGACGCTACAGCGCACGAATCGCCGCGACGCGATTCGCCGCCTGCGCGAAATTTGCGCGAAGCACGGTGTAACGCAAATCGTCGTCGGTCATCCGCTGCACATGACGGGCGAGGCTGGTGAAATGGCTGCCGAAGCAGCATCCTTTGCGATGCGGCTTGCGAAGGAGCTGGGAATCGAAACCGAACTTGTCGACGAGCGCTTGACTACCTGGGAGGCAAGGCAAACGATGACAGAAACAAAATCGCGTCGCAAAGGCGAACCCATTGACGCGATTGCCGCTGCTGTTCTGCTGCGCGATTATCTCGATACTCACTCGGGGAAAATGAGCTACAACAATCGGAGAAAGCGCAGCGAATCATGAAGCGGCTTGGCCTAGTAGCGCTTCTGGTGATCGCAGCGATGGGAGCCGCGGCGGGCTGGCTCGATTCGCAAATTGCGCGTCCCTACACGGGACGTCGGCCGGCAAAAGTTTTCGTCGAGATTCCTCATGGGACATCGCGTTGGCGTGTTGCCGGAATCCTGAAAAAAGACGAGGTAATCCGCAACCGGATGGCTTTCGAGCTTTTCAGCCTTTGGCACATTCGACATCCCTTGCAGGCCGGCGAGTATCTAATTGACCAGCCGCTTAACTCCAAGCAGGTTTTCTGGAAAATCGCGCAGGGCAGAATTTTCCTGCACTATGTGACCATCCCAGAGGGGTGGTCGATGTTTGACATCGCAGCAGAGCTCGATCGCCAGGGTGTTTGCTCGTCCGAGAGCTTTCTTGCCGCTGCCCGTGATCCGGCTCCGATTTCCGATATCGCCCCGCACGCAAAATCGCTGGAGGGATTTTTGTTTCCTTCGACGTACGAATTCAAGCGGCGCACTACATGCGTACAAGTGGCGGAAACCATGACGTCGCATTTTCGCGCCGTCTGGACCGAATTGAATCCCTCGGGCACCACCAGCTTTCCCGGCGGCCTTGACGCGATACAAACTGTCACGCTCGCTTCTCTCGTAGAGCGCGAGACGCCCCGACCCGAAGAGCGCCCGCTGGTCGCAGGAGTGTTCTACAATCGCCTGCGTCTCGGCACACCGCTGCAATGCGACCCCACGGTTCAATACGCATTGCAGCTCGCGGGGCGACCGGAACAAAATGTGCGGCCAGAACACCTGCGCATCGATTCTCCCTACAACACCTATGCGCATAAGGGCCTGCCTCCGGGTCCCATCGCAAATCCGGGTGAAGCGTCTCTTCGCGCGGCGATGAATCCAGCTCAGACCGATTACCTGTATTTTGTGGCCAACGATCAAGGTGGCCACTTTTTCAGCAAGACGCTCGCCGAGCACAATCGCAACGTGGCCCGCTACCGCCAGCTACTAAGAGGCGACGCAGCCGCGGATCCCGCACCTAAAACTCCCGGTCATCGAGGCGGCTTGTGAGCCAAGCCAAGTCACACGCAGCGGACGCAGGCGAATCGCGCACCAAGAAAGCGCTGATTCTCGAAGTGGCGCGCGAACTGGCGAAGCCACGTTATACGCCCGCTGAAATCGAGCAGATTCGCCGCAAGCTGATCGCCAATCTCGGCGCGCACGGAAAGACGTCGGTGGAATATATCGTCAGCGTGCTCGAGGAAGCGGGCTTGCGCGTGGTGATGTCCACAAAATCGGACACCGAAGGTCAGTACGAAGAGGAATTCAGCGATCTTCTCCATTTCTCCACGCTCGACGAGGCCGAAATGTGTCTCGTACGCCTGGATGAGCTGCTGCGGAAATTTCTCGCCGAAGGGGAAAGCGCAGCCGCCGAACGCGTTCGCGAAGTGGCCCGATTGGGCCGCCGCCGGGCGGAAATGATCGCTCGCAACCACAAGGTGGACGCGACGAAACGCGCCGAGAAGGAAGAAATCGCGCAATGGTTCGGGATCTGGCTCAATACGCCCGACGCATTTTTCGACTGGCTCGAAGTCCGCAAGCAATCGCCCGATTTCCAATCCAGATTCCCGCAGTTGCCGGAAGAAGAGGCGTAGGTTGCGCTATCTGCTCGACGTCGAGCCGCTCGATCTGGGTGCGGATGTGCGCGCGGTGGGTCTCGAACTGGTGGAAGCAGACGAAAATCGCGAACCCGTTCGCGGGCCGGACGCTGCAAAGATTTGGAGCCGTGTCCTCACCGCCGCCGCGGCGACCACACCCTGGGCACTCGATTTTTTCAGTCACCTCGATCGCGTGAAGGATTATTGCCAGCGCCACGAGATCGTTTTTCGTGAAGCCAGCCATCGCTCGCTCGTGATTCCCGCTCCTGAGCTGAACGTGCTCGAGCCGCTGCTCGACCGCTTTCAAAGTGAGACGTTCGGCGCGCGCGCCGGCGAACTCGTCACGACAGGTGACCCTGAAGTGGAAGGTGAACTCGCGCGTCGCGGCGTTGACGGTTATCACAAGACCTTTGCGAAATATTTTTTCTGCGCTGTTTGCAATTTCGAAGATGGCTCCCTCGTTTTACTCAGCGAAAAACTCTGGGCCAGCGAAGTAATCCGGCGCGTTCGCCCGGTGCTCGAAGGCCTCGAAGTAGACGTTCGCCTCCCCGCCTGACGGCGAAAACCTGTCGAAGGTGAGTCCCAGGGACAGGTTTCTAGTCTGAAACCTTGGTACGTCTGTACCATTTCCCAAATCGTTCGTTCTAGTACACTAAGTCTAGAGACCAAACAGATGGCCCCGCTGTCGCGTGAGTTAACCGTGCCTGATTCCACTCTTCCCGGTGCCCGGACGTTCGTTCGCAGCCTCAATGTGCTGCTTAAGTACTCCCGCCTGTATGGGTTAGAGCACACTCGTTCGGTGGAGCAATTCAAATCCGCGTGGAAGGAACTCGAAGCTGCGGTATTAGCGTCAGGCGAAAGAGGCCTTCTGCTCGGCGCATCTGGATCGCAGCTCTTGCTCGATGGAGTGCCTCTCGAATCGACTCCCGCCGAACGCAAATTTGCCGATTTGCTCACGGACGCAAACGTGGCCAGCATCACCTTCAGCCCTAACGTAACTCGCGAAGATTTTCTCGCTTTCGTGCGCTCGTTTATGGAATCGGCAGTGAAGACTTCTACCCTTGCCGAACGCCTCGAAGCAAATCTCGGCGGCCGCAGTGGAATTCGGCTGAATGAAATTCGCTTCGTGGCGGAGGATTCCGGATATTCCGAAGCGCGCGTAGCAGCTCAACTCACCGTAAAAACTTTGGGCGGTGATGCGGGCATGGTTACGGACTGGCTCAGCAGCCCGGAGAAAATGATTCAATTGATCGCCGCCGCGGAAGGATCTCATGGCGGACCTGGCGGGCCGCAATCCGGCGGGCCGGGAATTGGATTGGGCCCCGGGTTAGGAACGGGCGGGGGTGCAGGTTCAGGTGGCGGCGCGGAAACCGGAGGCGCGTACGCGTCCGGCAGGACCGGGTGGCTCAGCTGCTGGCAGTGCGGGAGTTGGTGGAACTGGAATCGGCGGCACAGGAAATGGTGGCACAGGATTTGGTGGCACAGGAACCGGCGGCTCTGGAACTGGCGGTGGTCCGGGCGGCGGCACGGGAATCGGTGGCGCTGGAACCGGCGGCGGTCCGCGGCGGCGGCACAGGAATCGGCGGCGCAGGAACTGGCGGCGGTGCGGGGCGGCGGCACCGGCGTATCGGTGGCGCTGGAACGGCG
Source organism: uncultured Acidobacteriota bacterium (assembly GCA_963697645.1). Taxonomy (GTDB): domain Bacteria; phylum Acidobacteriota; class Terriglobia; order Acidiferrales; family UBA7541; genus Palsa-295. Next base: position 61,759 of record CAVOOU010000005.1, read on the forward strand.
GACGGTCGTCGGGCGGCGGAGTCGGCTCAGCAGTCGGCGCAGGTGCTGTTCCCGGCGGATCTGGCACCGGCACTGGCGGAGTGCTGGGCGGCAGCTTTGTCTCCGGAGCTCCCATCGCGAACCAGGCTGCGATTTCGAAACTTGAAGAAGGCGATTTGCAAAGTTTGCTGCGCCTGCTCGTGCAATTCGGCGAGGCGCAACACGCGAAAACTCCTCAGCAAAAGCCGGAAGTGTGGAAGCAGCGCATGTCGGCCCTGCCACCCAACGCGCAGGTCACGCTGCGGCAGGCGCTCGCCGGCGTGGCAGCCACTTCGCCTTCCGCGAAAATGGACGAGGCCACCTTGCTGCGCCTCGCAGAAGACCTCGCCATTAAATTCGCGCTCGATCGCTTTCAACGCGGCGAAGTTCGCGTGAATGCCGTGCGCCAGATGCTCGACCGCATGGGCCACGAGCTCGAGACGCTTCGCAAACTGCTGAAAGCGCGCGAAGAAAAATTGGCCAACGCAGGCGTAAATCTCGAATCGCACGCCGACGTGCTCGATCGCCAGTTCTGGGCGGCGGTTCCGGAATCCGGCAAGCGCCAGGTGCTGATGTCCGGCGAGGCCTGGTGCATTCCCCCGCGCAACGTGCAGCAATACGTCGAAGAATTGCTTGGCCGCGGCGAGTCCGATGCCGCCGGCGATATTTTGCTGCAATACGCTTCCTGCGTCCGCAATAAAGACGCCGAGGCTCGCAAAAAAGCCGCCATCGGCCTCGGCCAACTCGCTGAACTTTACAGCAAAGCCGCCAGCCAACGGTTGCAGGATGCTCTGGTGCAAATCGGCCAGCAGATGGCGGAAGAAAAAGACGTTGAGCTGCAAACGCTGCTCAGCGCTGCGTTCGTCCGCCTCAGCCAGGAATCCGCGGCGCGCCGTTACTACCGCGCGATGCAACAAGCTCTCGATTCCATCGGCGAACTCGAAAATTCCAAGCCAAGCTGGGCGGCGAGCTTGCGCCCGCGGCTCGGCGTCGAGAATCGCGCAGCTGACTTCATCGAAGAAGCGCTCACAGCCGAAACGATGCCCGAAGGCCTCGTCGGGGTGCTCATGCGCATTCCGCAGGCGGCGGCCGAGCAATTGGGCGTTCGGCTGTCACGTTGCGCGCGGCGCACCGAACGCGAAGCAATCATTGACCTCGCCAAGTCCATCGGCGCTCCGTGCGCGCGTCACCTCAGAGAAACTCTGAGGCACGAACCTTTTCCCAAAGCGGCCGCCGCCGTCGGATTACTCAGCCGCCTCGATGTTTTCGCCGTCGAAGAAGTGCTTCCGGTGCGTTTGAAGGAAGGCCAGCGCAGCTTCCACGACGCCGTCGTTCGCCAGCTTTCCACCGCCGGAGCGCCCGAGCGCGGTCAGATACTCACGAATTGTATCGAGCTGATCGATCCGATGATTTTGCCGCTGGCTCTCGATGAAATCGGAATGTGTGGCGACCCAGCCACCGCGTCAAAACTTCTGCGTCTCGCGGAAGGCGAGCTTCTGCCAGAAGCTCCCGACTATCTTAAAGTGAAGGCCATCGAAGCGCTGGGCCGCATGCGCGCGCCCGCCGCTGCGGGGCACCTGCGGCATTTCGTCGAAGCGCGCAAGACCTTCGGCTGGGTTTACCCGGAAGAAATTCGCATGGCGGCCGCGCAAGCCCTCATGAAACTCGACCCTGCGTGGATGCAGGCCTTCCTGCCGCAGTGCGGGTTGGACGCGGCCGTGATGGCTCTCGCGCCGCTCGACGCCATCCCCGAACGCGATTTCGTGCGCCATCGTCGCTACCGCCGCGTAAGGCTGCCGCGCAACGTCCCCGCCGTGATTACTTCAGCTCGCGGCAAATATTCATCCGCCATCAGCGTGCTGAGTCTCGAAGGCGGTCTTCTGAGCGGCGATATACAAATACCGGTCGGCACCGAAGCCACTCTGAAAATTCCCGCCGGCCTCCGCTCCATCAGCATGCGCGCTGTCGTTCGATTCGTGCGTTCGCATCAAGCCGGCTTCGAAATGGTCGGCATGAACCTCGAAGATCGCTCCAAGCTTCGCCGTCTTCTCGTCTCGCTCGGCGACGATCGCCCGCCCCGCATGGATCGTTCAGCCGAGCCCCCTATTTCTGAATAACGCCGCAGGCAATCCTCGCGCCGGAATTCCCCGTCGGATCGGTCTTGTAATCATCCTCTTTTTCATGGATCACGATTGACGTCCCGCCATCGTGAAACAATGAGTTCGGCCCGTCTCCCAGCGTCACCATCGTATCCAGCAGCGTTGCTTTCGCCGTTCCGTCCGCCTTCACTTCGATATTCAGAAGGTCGCCGGCGTGCGGCCCTTCCGGATTGTCCTTGCCGTGCTTTTTCGTGTCCGGATTCAAGTGTCCGCCGGCAGTCTTGAAATCCGGCCCGTCACACTTCCCCACCGCGTGGATGTGAATTCCGTGCTTGCCTGGCGAGAGCTGCGCCACGCTCACCTCAATTTTCACGCCCTTCTTGGCGGGCAATATCTTCGCGGTGCCGATTTTCTGTCCCTGTCCATTGACGATATCCGCGTGCGCCGATTTTGGCGCCCCTTGCCCAAACGCAACAGCGGAGCAGAGCAATGCCGGAAGCAGTACGAGCTTGCTGTAAGACATGGGGATCTCCTCAAACGTGAAGTTGAATGCAGGGCCGGTCCTACGTACAACGAGAATACACCTTTTCGGATGCTGCAGCCTTGCAGTGGAGTCCTCGAAATCCTCAGTAGGCTCTAAAATTAGGATTAATTGTTCGTCGTTGACTTAGCTTCGGCTTTTGCTGGAGGCTTCGCGCCTGCTGTTTGCGTCGCCTTATTGGCATAAATCTGCTGGATCCACGGCTCTAGAATTTGTGCGACGGCAGTGTTACCTCGTTCCGACCAATGACCGTCGCAAAGCGAATACGCGAGGAAGTCGCCGCCCGACGCCGCATCCATTTCCGGCAGGAGATCCTTTACCGCAACGCCGTGCTCTGCTCCCCACTTCTCCACAAGCGGACCCAAAGGGTTTGTCCCCGTCTTGTGCACCCGTTGGAAATCGATGGCGTGTGGAATCAGAATGACGGCCACCTTTGCTCCGTGCGCATCCGCGGTGGACTTGATGTCGCTCAAGAGACTTTTCAAGCCGCGCGATATCAACACTGTTGTAATCGTGGTAGCCCGAATAGGGGCTCAGCCGCCACCAATACAATCGTGAATTTACAAACAGGCCCACGTGATAGGAAGCCAGATACGCCCTGAGAAACGCCTCAACATGGTCCCAAAAACCTTCTCCTGCATTCGGATCGAAATGGCCGGAATAGTACACTGAGAAATCATCCGCGTAAAATGGCCGGTACTCGCCCTTCGGCCCGTGGGCCTTTCGGTATGCGAAATCCATATCGTGGAAATCATTGTCCGGGACGACGCCGACTAGAACGAAATCGTGGTCGAACTTCGACGCCATTGTCTTGTACATGAGTGCATACTGCAAAGGCCCAAAGCTGGAGCAGCCGAAATTGAGATACTCGCCGCCCTGTGTCCCTCTCGAGGATGTTCGTCAACCGCTTGTCGGCAGGCTGCCCGACGCCCTCGATCATCGAATCTCCAAGGGCGATCGTCCGCGGCGCCGATGAGTGCACGCTTCGCTCCACGTCGCGCGCGCCATAGCTGTTTGTATCGTACGCGACGCTGTAGCAGCCCGACTTGTGGATGAAGTGGCCGTTCGGCCTGTGCCAGGCGCCGAACGCAGGATTGATGTCCGCCGTAAAATCGTTTCGTTGTATTCCACGTGATAGCTGGGCTTGCTTCCCGGCCACTTCGTCACATTGATGTAAATCAGAGACACCAATTCAGCGAGAACCGCGAAAATTACGAGATTGATTGCGAAGATTCGTAGCGCCGATAAAACCTTCTTGAGAAAAGGACGCCGCCGAAGAAGCGGCAACCGACGGAATCGCCTCAATCGCACTGCGGATAAACCCCAAGACCGGCCTGTGGCGTGCTAGATGCTTCTGATTTGCCCATTGCACCTCGGCCTTAAACGGAGTTCAGAGCCCGAAAGATATCCTTGATTCGCCAATTGTACCGCATTTTTTTATCCTCTCAGTCACCAGCGTCACACACCCCGTTGCGCAGATCACGGCCCAACACGCTATAGCCGAGTTCGTTGACTCCCCTCGGACCGGCTGGTACCCTCGTTTATTTGCAGTATACGGAGGGCAAATCTCTGTTAGCCGAGCGGTCAACTCAAGCGGCTGCCAACGCGCGGAACAGTCCGGCTCGCGACTGCCTCCCTCGCTGCGCAACGGCCTGCCTCCTCATTTCCGGCTGCTCGGTAAGCCACAAGACGGTCGTCAAGCCCTCCCAGGCCCCCGCAGCGCTCCAAACTGCCACGAAAGCCCAGCTCATTGATAAATACAACCGCCAGGCCGGCTCAATCCATTCCGTGAACCTCTCCGTGAAGATGAAACTCACCGGCGGCTCGAACTATTCCGGCGTGATCGAGCAATACCATGAAGTGAATGGTTTCATGCTAGCCGCGAAACCGGCGAACATCCGCGTAATTGGGCAGGCGCCCGTCGTGGGCAAGAACATTTTCGACATGGTCAGCAACGGCGAAGAGTTTCACGTGTTTATACCCTCAAAAAACGATTTCATAGTGGGGCCCACCAACCTCCAGCGTCCCTCGAAAAAGCCCATCGAAAATCTCCGGCCGCAGCATCTGGTCGACGCGCTCCTCTGGGCTCCCATTCCCGACGGCATTCCCATCCTTTTCGAACAGGCCAATGAAGCCCAGGCCCGATTCTACGTGCTCACCGTACTGCGCCGCGCGTCATCCTCGAACGCCAGCGCCGATTCTTCGAACTCGAATCAGTCCCCGGCGGACGAATTCGAAATCGCGCAAAAAATCTGGTTCAATCGCGCCGATCTCAACGTCTCGCGAATCGAAACGTACGCTCCCGGCGGCGTGCTCGCCTCCGACGACCGTTACAGCAACTGGGATTCGTTTGGCGAGCTTCACTACGCCAGGCAGATTGACGTCGCCCGGCCCAGCGACGACTATCAATTGCAGATTACGATCGTAAAAGCCACCTTCAATGAACCGATTGCCCCGGATCGCTTTATACTTCCCCAGCCGCCCGGCACGCAATTGATCCGCGTCGGCGAAGAGTCTGAGGAATCCAAGGAGTCTCAGCCCTGATCGGCTACATGATTTCGCAGAACGTGCTGCACCGGCCGCTCCGCACTTTCATCACTGTGCTCGCGGTCGCCGTCGAAGTCACCCTCGTTATCATCGTTGTCGGGCTCACGAGCGGCTTGCTCCTCGAATCCGCCAAGCGCACAGAAGGCGTCGGCGCGGACATCATGGTGCAGCCGCCTTCCGCTTCGGTTTTCATGGCCTTCGGCGGAGCGCCGATGCCGATCGCCATTGCTGACAAATTGCGCCAACTCGAATACGTGCAGGCCGTGGCGCCGGTGCTCGTTCAATTCAATTCGGTAAATGGCCTCGACATCGTCTATGGAATCGATCCCGAGTCTTTCCGGGCGGTTTCCGGCGGTTTCGTTTTTCATTCCGGTCATGACTTGCGGGATCCCAACGACATTCTCGTCGACGACGTCTATTCCCGCTCCAAGAAAGTGAAAGTCGATCAGACGCTTCACATTCTCGAGCACGATTTTCACGTCGCAGGAATCGTTGAGCACGGCAAAGGTGCTCGGCTCTTTGTTCTCATGCCCACATTGCAGGAAATGGCCGGCGCCCGCGACAAGGCCTCCATCTTCTACGTGAAGTGTGACCGGCCGGACCACACTCCCGCTGTCGCCGACGAAATTCGCGACCTGCTGCCGAAATACGAAGTCCGGCCTCTCAAGGATTTCCTCACCCTCATGACTTCGTCGAATTTGCCCGGCCTCGCCGCTTTTATCAATGTGATGATCGGCATCGCTGTGGCCATTGGTTTTCTCGTGATTTTTCTCTCGATGTACACCACGATCATCGAGCGCACCCGCGAAATCGGCGTTCTGAAGTCGCTCGGAGCATCCAAGGGCTACATCGTTCAAATCGTCCTGAGCGAAACCACCCTCCTCTGCCTCGCGGGAGTCGTAGGAGGAGTGGGTCTGAGCTACCTGATGCGCGCCATATTTATTCGCCTGTTCCCCAGCCTCACCATTCTCATCACTCCGGGCTGGATCGCGCGCGCGGGATTGATCGCAATTCTCGGCGGCCTGCTCGGCGCGTCTTATCCCGCCTGGATGGCGAGCCGCAAAGATCCGGTGGAAGCGCTTTCATACGAATAAAACTCGCCATTACATGCGCGCTAGCCAGACGGATGAATCGCGTCTAGAATCGAATCACAGCATATTCTATGGACGTTCGCACGGGGGCCTGGTAGTTGGAGCCGATACTTAAGACCGAAAACTTGTGGAAAATTTATCGCACGGGCAAGGTAGACGTGCCTGCCCTTCGCGGCGTCGACATCGAAATTCTTCCTGGCGAATTCGTTTCCATCATGGGCCCTTCCGGTTGCGGAAAATCCACAATGCTCCATGTGATTGGCGGCTTGGCCCAGGCCACGCGCGGGAAAGTCCTTCTCGACGGCAACGATCTCACCACCATGACCGACGCTGCCCGCACCATGCTGCGCCGCCACAAAGTGGGCTTCGTTTTCCAGCGCTTCAATCTTTTGCCGACGCTCGACGCCTATCACAACATCGCTCTCGCCCAGCACATTCGTGCCGACGGATTCGATCCGCACCGCTTCGAAGTTGTCGCCGATCTGCTCGGAATCAGCTCACGCTTGAAACACAAGCCATCGGAAATGTCCGGTGGCGAACAGCAGCGAGTCGCCATCGCGCGCGCCATTGTCTGCGAACCCAAGATCGTCCTCGCCGATGAGCCCACCGGTAATCTGGACACGAAAAGCTCCGAGGCGGTTCTAAAATTATTGGCTTCGCTAAATAAAGATCTCGGCCAGACCATCGTGATGATCACCCACAATCCCGAGGCCGCCGCCTACGGCCATCGCGTCCTCCACATGCGCGACGGTCTCGTCGTGGACGGCGCAACCGTTCACTAGCATGCGAAAGTTCTGGCGCGGATTCGTCAACACAATTTTCTGGTCGTATGAGCGCGGCAGTTGGCCCTACGACGTGATGGTTATCATCATCGTCATCTTCGTCCTGCTCTCCCCGCGCCGCTGGTTTCAAGATCAATCGCAGTCGATTTCTCTCGCCAGCTCCGATATTCAACTCGTTCAAGAAGACCCCGGAAGCCAAACGCGCACCTACCGCCTCGACGCCCATGCTCTTCCCGCCGAAAAGCGCGCCGCGCATCCCACGCCCGAACTCGAACGTGAAACCCACGACATCCTCGGTCGCACCGTGGACGATCTGAAAGGCCACACATTCCAGGTCCAGCGCATCGATCCGGTTCGTTCCGGTGATGGTCCCATCCTTTACTACGACGTGACGGTGCATCCCTGAATTTCTGCCGAGGTCGTAACAATTCGTACGCAGCGCACGTCACCAATACTTTGCGATCATCGCGACCTCGTCCCTTCTTCGCTGTTTCCCTTGTAGCGCCGTCTATAAAGGCGTCGGCGTTGTCAAGATACACTGGTGGTTTTGTTCTGAGACCGGGGAATCTCCGATCCGGTTTTGTTGTCCCTACCAGGAATCTTTTGGTTTTGCTTGTGCATCGCCGACCAAGGCTCGCTGCTGAAATCATCTGCGATGGAACGTTGGTTCCACCAGCCATCTATTCGGTCTTTCCACCATGATTCTCGCTGCAGACTCCCCGGCTTTCCGAGGAGGCAGGGCGCTCACTCAGCGTCTCGATGGATCGACCGCTTCCATCACGGCGCTACTCGAGCTACCCCGCAAACGAACCAGCTGCGCCAGCAGTTCTCCGTAATCGGCCCGGCTGCGCAGCATCCAGTACAACCTCACCGCCAGGCGGCGCGCCACCGCCACCTTCGCAATCTGACTCCCCCGACGGAATTTCAGCCGCTGATACAGCCGTCGCAGTTCCGCATCTTTCCGGGCCGCCGTCTGCCCGGCTTCGACCAGCAACCAGCGCGTTGTCGAACTGCCCTGCTTGCTGATCGATCCGATCCGCACCCGATCCGCCGACGAGTTCAGCTGAGGATCGAGTCCCAGATAACTGCTCACCTGCCGGCTACGGCGGAAGCGTTCGACCTCCCCGATCGTCAGTGCGAAGGCCAGCGAGGTCAACGGTCCCACCCCCGGATGAGTCATCAGCCGAGCCGCTGCGGGATGAGCCGCCGCTTGCTTCTCGACCGCGTCATCTAGTTCTGCAATCGGCTTCTCCATCTGGTCGAGCAACTCCAGCAGTTCTTTCCGCCGCCGCGAGGCCCACGGCTCGAGCGCCAGCGCTTCCAGTTCCTGCCGCCCTGCCTTGCTCCACAACTTCTTTTTCCGGCACAGACCCTGGCCCATGGCCATGGCCTGCAGCTGGTTCATCACCTTCGTTCTCATCTGCACCAGCTTCACGCGATGCAATACCAGTTGCCGCAAATCCCGCTCCGCGACCGTGGGCATCCAGATCTTCGGAAAGCGGTCCTCACTCATCAGCCTTCGCAGATGGGTTGCATCCCGCTCGTCGTTCTTCTGCTTGCGCACCACCGCAGCGCGAATCTGGGCCGCATCTCCGACCCACAGTTCGTGCCCTAGCTCGGCCAGCATCTGCTCGAACCATCGCGTGTAGCCGGTTGCCTCGATCCCCACGATCACCGGCCCACGCAACTGTTCGTAAAACCGTCTGGCTTCGCCGTTGTGGTGTTCCAATCGCAACTGCACGATCTCTCCGGTCTCCGTATCCAACATCTCAATCTGCTGCTGGCGCGTGTGAAAATCACAGCCTATAATCTTCATCGCTCGGCTCCTTCCCTCCGAGCCTTGGTCGTTTCCCAACGCCAAGTGTACTCAGCTCGAAGGAGCCGACGCCTTTATCCAATCAGCATCCTGCCGGCTCTTTTGCCGCCGCAAGCCTTCCCCAGCAGTAACCACTGGAACCCCGCGCGCCTGCGGCGCGTCTCATCCCCTATGCTATGATTGCGCGATTTCTTCATCGGCCAACCACATTGGCGGGGGATTCTTTTGATCGTTAGGCGTTTTGTATCGCTATTATTTATTTTTGCGGCAATTTTTGGACTCTCATTCGCTCTCGCAGGTGCCAATTTCTCCCAGAATCACGGTCCGCTCACACTCGACAATGTTTTGGCGCACTTGGACGACTCGGCTAAAAACTTTCACAGTCTTTCCGCTGATGTCGAACGCACAAAGGTCACAGTTGTCGTAAACGATCGTTCGACGGAGACTGGCACGATTCTCGTCCGCGGCGACCGAATGCTTCTCGATTTAAAAACTCCGGACCCGCGCACGATTCTTCGCAACGGCGACAATCTCTTCATTTACGAGCCCGGCCTGAAACGCGTGGAGGAGTTCAACCTCGGCAAGAATCGAGGCCTTGTAGATCAGTTCCTGCTGCTCGGTTTCGGCACGGGAGGAAAGGAACTGCGCAGAGGTTACGGAATCACTCTGGTCGGCGAGACTCCCATAGATGATAGAAAAACCGTGGAGCTCGAGCTAACTCCTAAATCCGAAGATGTTCTCAAGCAATTTTCTAAGATTCAAATCTGGTTCGATCAATCCAGCTGGCTCCCCGTCCAGCAGCAATTATTCGAAGCAGGCTCGGGTGATTATATGATCGTCCGCTACTCTAAGATGGTCCGCAATCCGAATATCCCCGAGTCCGCTTTCAAACCCCGCTGGCCCAAGGGCACCGAAAAAATCAAGCACTAGACCCGCTTCTCATAACCTCTAAAATTCACAACCCCTCAACACATGTCATCCCGCCCCCTCAACGATTGCCATACCAATCAACGTTTTCTTCCCTCATCAGCGATTGCCATCCCAATCAACGATTGCCATCCCAATCAACGATTGTCATCCCGAGCGAAGCGAGGGATCTGCAGTTTCTTTTAACTCCTGCAGTACGCAACCGTGACCGCATTACCGCAGCCGCATCGCCCAATATACAGCGTACTTGGGATGGCCCCGAACATGGCGCGCCCCTAAATTGACAGCCCACACAAGAAAGGGCGTCACCGGCTGCGCCAAAAAAGCGAAATAATTAAATAACGGCCGGCGCAGCATCTCGCGCCCGCACAGCATAAAGCTTCTGCAGCAACGATTCGCGCGAGAACGGTTTTTGCAGCAACTCCGCGCCCGCCAAAAAAGCGTCGTCCGAGTTGTGCTCCAAATACCCGGACATATAAACCACCTGAATACCCGGGTGCGCCCGCCTCAATCGCATCGCGAGTTCCGTCCCTCGCATGCGCGGCATCACCACGTCCGTCACCAGCACATCAATCGGCGTTTTCTGCTGCTCGGCAATCTCCAGCGCCTCGATTCCATCTTTCGCCGCAATCACCTCATATCCGCTCGCGCTCAGAAATTCGCACGCCAACTCGCGCACCGCCTCTTCATCTTCCGCCAGCAGCACCGTGCCAACTCCTCGATGCATTTGCCGCAACGCCTCTTTCTGCTCGCTCGCCGAAACCGCCTCCGTCGTCTGCGGCAGAAATATTTCGAAGCGCGTCCCCTGATTCACCGCGCTGTCCACCCAGATATATCCGCCACTCTGCTTCACGATTCCGTACACCGTCGAAAGACCAAGCCCGGTCCCCTTCCCCAGCTCCTTGGTCGTAAAAAATGGCTCGAAGATTCTCGACTTCGTCTGCTCGTCCATCCCATGCCCGGTATCCGCCACCACGATCAGCACATATTTCCCCGCGATCACCGGCGGATGCGTCCGCGCATATTTTTCATCGAGCACCACATTTTGAGTCGTCACCGTCAGCTTACCGCTCTTGCTCATCGCGTCGCGCGCATTCACCGCCAAATTCACAAGCACCTGCTCGACCTGCGACGGGTCCGCCTTGATATGCGCAAGCCGCTCGCCCGGAAGAAATTTGTACTCGATCTCTTCGCCCAGCAGCACCGGCATCATCTTATTCACATCGGCGATCACCGCATTCAAATCCAGCACCTGCGGCTGCAGCACCTGCATGCGGCTGAACGCCAGTAGCTGCCGCGTCAGCACCGTCGCCCGGTCCGCCGCCTTCTTCACCTGCATCACGCTGGGTTGCACGGGACTCAAGCTCCCAAGTTTCAGCTCCAGCAAATCGCTGTGCCCCTTGATCACCGTGAGCAAATTATTAAAATCGTGCGCCACTCCGCCCGCCAGCCTCCCCACTGCTTCCATCTTTTGCGAGTGCCGCAGCTGCTCGCTCAGCATCTTGTTCTGTTCTTCGTTGGTGCGCAGCGTCGAACGCAGTCTCTCGAACGCCGCCGTCACCTGCGACACTTCATCGCCCGTATCCGGCCCCAGCGGATAACCGAAGTTCCCTTCCTCCAGCGCGTGCACGGCTCCCACCAGCCGCTCGAGCGGCCGCGTAAACGTGCTCGAAATCAAAAAAACAGTCACGCCACCGATCAACACCGCCGCCACGCCCAGCAGAATCAAATGCTGATTCAGCTGGCTGATGTAAGCGAACGCTTCGTCATACGGCTTGAAAACGGTCAGCGTAAGACTCGGATGCAAGGTCGGCGTCAAATCCACCGAGCTGAAAAGGTATCGCTTCTCCTCCAATTCCAAATTTTCCAGACGTTCCCGCGGCGAAAGCTCGTCGGACACGCTGCCTGCTCATCGATCGCGGAGAACGAACTCACCACCGGCTCGCGACCATATCGAAATGCGATCTCGCACAACGCGATCTGCCCCACCTCGCGCGCCACCTGCGAATCAATCTCCCGCCCGACGATCACCGTCCCCAGATGCATCTGCGTCGGCGGATCTCGCAAATCAATCGGCCTCATCGCCGCCTGATAAAGATGCCCGTGCCCGTACCACCACGCTCCCTGCTCGCCCGCCCCTCGCGACTGCTCGAACATTTCCTGCGCCGCGCTCACCGGAAATCCGCTCGACGAAGTGTGCAGCGCGATAATTTTTCCAGTCCAATCCGCCAGCGCCAGCAGATCAAAATTCTTCGAGTGCCAGATTCCCTCAAACGCCTCGTCCAACCCCGCATGATCGCTGTCCGCCATCAGCGCCTTCACCGCCGGCAGCGTCGACATCAACTCCGCACTGCGCGCCAGCTCCAATTGCCGGTCCGCCCGAATATTTTCAAAAGTAAGGACAGAATTGCGCGTGTCCTGCTCGATCGCCTTCTGCACCTGCCACTTCGGCCGAGTGCCCCACGATCAGCAAAGTTGAAAACGTCAGCGCCGCAATCACCAGCACCAGCGACAGCAAAAATTTAGTCCGCAGCCGCAACCGTCCCGAATCGGCCGCGTGGCTACGCAGCCACTCCACCACGGGCGCCAAATGTTCCTGAATCTCGCTCAATCCAGGCACTTTACAGGCTCCAATCCCAGCTCACATCACGGGTGTTTCAATCTAACACCCGCCCTCAAAGCCTAGGAATGGGCCTTCAGTACCATTCGCACCCAAATGTTCCACCTTAGCCGTGCCTTCCAGTAGCACAGGCATTCCTGCCTGTGCCCCAATTCCCACGCGGCACTCTCGGCCGCCCCTCCAAAACAGAAACCGGATGCCGACGGCCTCATCTGGCACCCACACCCGGGCTATCCGAATCAGGAGAGGTCGGAGCCAGACGCTCAAGGCCGCGTCTTTTACAAAATCCACATGACGACCGCAGCTGCGCAGCTCCCGTCACGCAAAACGGACGCCCAACGCGCCGCAAAGTTAATCTACGGTTCCGTGATTAAAAAATACGGCAACCCATGACCAGTCAGCAGCTTAAGAATTTCTAATCGGCGGTAAAAGGGGGTATACGAAGATCGAAATTACAAAAAAACAAAGGCGCCGGCCTGAAGGCGGCCGCTACGGGGGCGATTCGAACGATTTGATCGCACGAATCGTTTCAGCTGCGCGGACAGCTTTGGGCGCGACGCCTGCGGCTGCTACAATGCTTGTCTTTCGCGTTGCGCTGCTGCCTGCTGAGGCCCACATGGCTGAGATTCGCCCCTTTCGAGCTTACCGCTACGATACGAACCGCGTTGCACTGAAGGATGTGCTGACGCAGCCCTACGACAAGATCACGCCGGAGATGCAGGAGCGGTATTACGCGGCGAGTCCCTACAATTTGATTGCGATTGAGAAGGGCAAGCCGGCGGCGGGCGATACGCCCGAGAACAATGTGTATACGCGGGCGGCGGCGAAGCTTGAGGAATGGATTGCCGCGAAAATTCTGGTGCAGGATGGGGCGCCATCGATTTACGTCTACGCGCAGGATTATTTGGTGCCGGGGACGCAGACGCGGCGGACGCGCATCGGGTTCATTGCGCTGGGGCGCGTGGAAGATTACAGCGCGGGGGTGGTGTTCCCGCACGAGCGGACGCTTTCGGCGCCGAAAGCTGACCGCATCGAGTTGCTGCGCCATACGCGGGCGCAGACGGGGCAGCTTTTCATGCTGTACGACGACAAGTCGCGAAAGATTGAGACGCTGCTAGAGGATATTGCGCGACGAAATGCCGCGATCGAGATGCGCGATGAATTTGACGTGCTGCACCGGCTCTGGCCGGTGTCTGATGCAGAGGCGATCCGGCGAATCGAAACGGCGATGGCCCCGCAGAAGCTCGTGATCGCCGATGGGCATCATCGCTACGAGACGGCGCTGAATTTCAGGAACGAGAATCGCGAGAAGGCCGTCGCGAAAGGCGAGAAATCCGAGGCGGATTCTTCGAGTCCGCTTGCGGGGGACAAAAACGCGGCGTACGAGTTCGCGATGATGACGTTCATCAACACGCATTCGAAGGGGCTGACGATTCTGCCCACGCACCGGCTGGTGCGCAATCTGGACGGCTTCGATTTCGAGCGCTTTCGCAAAAGCGTGGGGCCCTACTTCGACTGGTATTCGTACCCCTTCGCCGATGCGGAGGAGCGGGCGGCGAGCTACGCGGAATTTCGGCGCGATTTTGAGGGGTCGAATCATGGGCGGCGGGGAATCGGAGTGTATTCGGGATCATTTTTCAATCCCACGCCAACCACTGGCGTGGGGCCCGTGAGGTGGCCCGGCACGCGGGCGAGCGCGAATGCGTTCTATTTATTTTTGCTGCGGCGCGACGTGGATCTCGAGCTGCTGCTACCGGATTTGTCGGAGGCGCAGCGCGGGCTGGACGTGGTGCTGCTGCATCGCGTGATGCTGGAGAAGGGCCTGGGGATTACGGCGGAGGCGGTGGAGGCGGAGAAATTTATTTCCTACGAGCGCGAGATGGAGAAGGCGATTGGCGCGGTGGATCGCGGCGAGGCGCAGATGGCGTGTCTGCTGAAGCCGGTGCGCGTGGAGCAGGTGACGGAGATTGCGCTGGGAGGCGGCGTGCTGCCGCAGAAGTCGACGGATTTTTACCCGAAGCTGCTGAGCGGCGAGACGATCTTTAGAATCGAGGGGCGTGTCGAAGACTCGAAGTGAGGTCTCCGAGGCGCCTAACACCCCTTTTGGTCTGCACGTCAGTTTCATGTGCACGATGTTCACGAAGTTCACTCCTGTTCCGATTCTTTACCGCTAACCCCTTTTGTTTCAGCGGAAATCGAATTTAGTGCCGCCGACGCCTTACACATTTCACATTCGCGATCGAATCGATCGTCCCGGAATCGGCCTAAAGGATCGACGCCATAGGCGTCTGCCAAGTTGTGAATTCGCCTTCGCGTATCGAGGTCAACCCAAAGAACGAAGCCTACATTTGTACGCTTCCGATTGGTGAAGCCCAGAGATGTCAGAGCGCGTCCAACTTCGTGCGCATTCAATCGGAAGGTTTCCCGCAGCAATTCAAGCTTTATATTGACTCCGGACGTTAATACTTTCTGAGCACACTGCCCCTCACTTAAATGCACATGGATCCATTCGAACAAGAATTCCAGAACAGCGCCTGAGGCGGGCGACAAGGACTTCCGATTAATATCCTGCTGGATCTCAAAAAGATCGACCAAGACCCCGCACAAGTCCGCATCTTTCCCGATAGGAAGAGCCAATGCCTGATAGAGGTCACGCGTGCGCGAATGCAGACGCTCGCATCCGTTCCCTTTTGGCAAGGATATCGGAACAGACTCTGATCGAGTGCTTGATACCCTCGCTGTTCTCGGCCGCCGTGGTCGTCCGAGCGCTTAAGACCAAAGAAACGGGCATCGCAATTAGCGCAGCGGTATGGCCGGACTCCGACTGCGAGGAGGAGATACTTCTCCACAGCACCACGCCGATGCGAGCGAGATATCTCGGGACTACCACAATGTGGACAGAGTCGTTTGGAGTCAGGTTTCATTGCTTACACTCATGTCCATCCGCTTACCATGCGCTTCAGAATGTGCGTCAAACAGGGCACCCGCGGAGTCATAGAAAATCCTTGAAGTGATCCCAATTCCTTATATCTTCCGCAACTTTTTGAAAAGCCGCAAGGTTGAGCACGGGCGTGGCGACTTCGGAAAGGTCGCTGCGGTTGCGGCGCACGAAGGAAACCACCTTGCGGATGGAGGGCATCCACATATCGTCCAAGACAATGTATCCGCCCATCTTGCAGGCCAGCGCACATAGCGTAAATTCAACCAGCGTGTCGTCGAAGCCGATGATTACCGTCGATGAAAATCACATCGTATTGAGTTCCGTCGCTGATCATGCGCGGAACAGCGAGAAACGACTTTTCTTCGATTAACCGGAACGATTTATCCATTCCCACGGCGCGCGCGTTCTCTACCGCTATCCCTGCCCAAAGATTAGTCTCGTATGGATCGATCGCAGTGTGTGTGGCGGCGGGATTGGAACGAATGGCGGCCAGAAAATAGATAGTGCTGAAGCCGTAAGCGCAGCCAATCTCCATGGTGCGTTCCGCTTTGGTGTCGCGGCAAAGACGATAGAGACACGTGCCCTCTTCGACCGAGATTCTGGTATCCAGACGCAATTCGTGGTTTTGGCCGTCCAAGCCCTTTTGTGGTTGTCCCGAATACATCGAGCGCAGCACAGTCGAGAACGGCTCGGGGATTTCGGCGAGCTTACCAAGATCCATTTGCTCAGTCTGAGACCTGTTCCCAGAATGCCACAGCGCCTGTTTGGTTTTGCTCAGGGCGGAATAGACGGTGGGATTGAGGCGCGCCCTTAGAAATGATTTAGTCTTGCTCACACCGAAACCCTCACTGGCTCGTACCACGTCCCCGACTCTTGCCCGGTGACCTGCCCGATGCGGAAGCGCTTGCCCAGCCCTTCCACTTGAATCACGGTCCGGCTCATCAACTAAACCATCCACCTTAGAATATGCTAACGCAGGATTCTTGACGACTCACGAGATGCTGGTTCGTCAGGCCGCTCTGTGATCTCGCGTCGCTGGGTCGTCCGAGCGCTTAAGACGAAAGAAACGGGCATCGCAATTAGCGCAGCGGAACGGTCGGACTCCGATTGCGCGGAGGAGATACTTCTCCACAGCACCGCGCCGATGCGATCGAGATATCTCAGAACTACCACAATGTGGACAGATTCGTTTGGAGTCAGGCTTCATTCCTTACACCGCGTCCCCGATTTTCGACTTCCAACGGCTGAAAAGCGGCCGCGTTCTGCAACCTGGGTGACAATGTTACAGCAGGTCCGCCGGCCTGCCCGCCGGCCTGCAAGTTGGCCTAGACGATGGCCTGAACGTTGGCCTAGACGGTGGCCCGCCCACCCTTCAAATTATGCCTTACCCGAACCACCTGAGGCGGAAAAACACCAGGAGGACCCTTTTGCGGCCGTCTTCCAGGCGCGGAAGGCAACAGGGATTCAGAACGAGGGTGTCACGCGATTGCGAATACGGCTTGAGCGATGGTTTTAGATGAGGCAGCATACTGGTGTTGATGATCCAAAAGAAAAAACCGCCGCAATGGACCAATCAGCGTTCGGTTCGTCGCTGCCCACTTGTCGCTTCCGCTGAAGTAACCGATCTCCATTCTGGCACCAGACTCTCAGCCCGTATTTCGGAACTGGGCGTCGGGGGCTGCTACGTTGACGCGCTGACTCCGTTTCCCGAGGGAACGCTGGTCAAGTTGCGGATTATCAGGGATCAGGGCGCGTTCGAGAGCAACGGCAAAGTAGTTTACACCCATGCGAATTTTGGCATGGGCATTGCTTTCATCAATGTGGCATCAGATCAGCGGTCAATACTGGAAGCTTGGATAGGCGAGATTGTGAGCAAGCGGGTTTAGCGAATTCGATTCTAGCCATCCTTTCTGCGGCGCGAGCCCTGCTGCGCTAGTATAATCAAAGCAGACGTCTGCACCGTACCAAACCGTTTCGAAGTGATTCAGTTTTGATAGACAGGTGAACGGATATGAAAGGCGTTGTGCTTGCAGGTGGCACGGGAAGCCGGCTGAATCCGCTCACGCGAGTGACGAATAAGCATTTGCTGCCGATCTACGACAAGCCGATGGTGTATTACCCGATTCAGACGCTGGTGAACGCCGGAATTCACGAAATCCTGCTGGTTACCGGAGGAAAAAATGCCGGCGATTTTCTGCGCTTGCTAGGCAATGGCCGCGATTTCGGGCTCAAACACCTGAATTACACCTACCAGGAAGGCGAGGGCGGAATCGCTGAGGCGCTTGGCCTGGCTGAATATTTTGCGGGCGACGGGCCGATTTGCGTGATCCTGGGCGACAACATCATCGAGAACGATATTTGCCAGGCGGTAGAAAATTTCAAGAAACAAAAAGACGGCGCCAAGATTCTGCTGAAAGAGGTGGAAGACGCGGATCGCTTCGGCGTCGCGGAAATTCGCGGTGACCGCGTCGTCGGAATCGAAGAAAAACCCAAGAAGCCAAAATCGAATTATGCCGTGATCGGAATTTACCTCTACGACTCGACCGTTTTTCAAAAGATTCGCCGTCTGAAGCCTTCCGGACGCGGCGAACTCGAAATCACCGACGTAAATAATTTCTACATTGACGAAGGCAAGCTCACCTACGAAATACTCGACGGCTGGTGGACCGACGCCGGCACATTCGAATCCCTGCTGCGCGCAAACAATCTGGTGGCGGAAACCGGCGCAAACAAGCTCAAAAGCCGTTCCGCCGCGAAAGCCTTCGCGCACACGGAACCATCGCAATGAAACTTTTCGTCACAGGCGGCGCCGGATTCATCGGCTCGAATTTTATCCGTCATGTTCTCGGCCTCGGCAAGGCCTATTCGGTCGTCAACTACGACAAGTTGACCTATGCGGGCAATCTCGGAAATCTTGATTCAGTGGCAAACGATTCGCACTATCGTTTCTTTCGTGGCGACATCTGCGATCCCGCCGCGGCCGAATCCGCAATGCGCGATTGCGACGCTGTGGTTCACTTCGCCGCGGAATCTCACGTCGATCGCAGCATTTATGATCCTTCCCCCGCAATCGAAACGAACGTCAAAGGAACCTTCGTCTTGCTGCAGGTTGCCAAGAAGCTTGGTATCCACCGCTTCGTCCACATTTCCACCGACGAAGTGTACGGCGACATCGCAGCGGGGGCCTTTTCGAACGAATCCGCGACGCTCAATCCGAGCAGCCCGTACTCCGCGTCGAAAGCAGCCTCCGATTTTCTCGTTCTCTCTTACGTCCGCACCTACGGATTTCCCGCGTTGATCACGCGCTCGTCGAACAACTACGGCCCATTCCAGTTTCCGGAGAAATTTCTGCCGCTGATGATCACCAACGCTCTCGACAACAAACCGCTGCCGATCTATGGCGACGGCAAGCAGCAGCGCGATTGGCTGCACGTGGAAGATAACTGCCGCGGCATTCTCGCGGTTCTCGAACGCGGACGGATCGGCGAGGTTTACAATCTCGGCGGCCTCGCTATCGAGGAAAATCTTACGATGGCGCAGCGCTTGCTCCGCGCAATGGGCAAACCGGAAACCCTGCTCACATACGTGAAGGATCGTCCGGGCCACGACCGCCGCTACGCCCTCGACTGCAAGAAGATGGAAACCGAGATCGGTTGGAAACCCGCAATCTCGCTCGATGAAGGGTTGCGCCAGACGATCGCGTGGTATGAGGCCAATTCCGAGTGGCTCGCCGGTGTGCGCGGCGGCGAATACCAGTCCTATTACGAAAAATATTACGAGAATCGCAATCCTTCGCTCAATGCGATTCCGCACGAACGGCGCGGAACGCTGCAAAATTAGTGCTTAAGGGTCGAGCGATCTTAAAATCCCCATGAAGGCGTGAGTTCCTTGCAAAAAAATGAACTCTCAATACCGGGCGTTTGGGAACTGCGTCCCAAAATCTTTCGCGACTCTCGCGGATTCTTCATGGAAACCTACAACCAAAAAGAATTCGCCCAGCTCGGCATTACCGATTCTTTCGTGCAGGATAATCATTCCGCGTCCGCCAAAGGTACAATCCGCGGACTCCATTACCAGCTCCAGCACGCACAAGCAAAACTTTGCCGTGTGATCGAGGGCGAGGTTCTGGACGTAGCCGTGGATATTCGCGTTGGATCGCCCCATTTCGGCCAGTGGGCTTCGGTCGTCCTCTCCGCAAAAGAACAAAATCAAATCTATATTCCCCGTGGCTTCGCGCACGGATATCTGGCTCTCTCAGAGCGAGTCCAATTCCTTTATAAATGCTCAGATCTTTATCATCCCGAGGATGAGCGTGGCATCCTGTGGAACGACCCGCAAATCGGCATCTCATGGAACGTAACGAATCCGATTGTTTCAGACAAAGACTCGCGCTTCACCACGCTATCGCAGACCCCGAAAGAATTTCTTCCGCAATACCTCGTGAAATGAAGCCGAAGATTCTGCTTATAGGCAGCAACGGCCAGGTGGGAACCGAACTGTCATCGCTGCTTCCCCGCCTGGGTGAACTCGCTGCTCTAAATCGCCGGGAACTCGATCTGACGAAGCCCGATGATATTCGACGAACGATTCGTGAAGTCCGGCCCCAATGGATTATCAATGCCGCAGCCTATACGGCCGTTGATCAGGCCGAGCAAGACGAAGCGACCGCCCGGGCGGTGAACGAGCAGGCCCCCGCCGTAATCGCCGAGGAAGCCAAAAAAATTGGCGCAGCGCTGGTTCACTACTCGACGGATTACGTCTTCGACGGCTCGAAAAAGTCGCCGTATGAAGAAACCGACACTCCCAAGCCGATCAATGTTTACGGAAAAACGAAGCTTAGCGGCGAACGCGCCATCCAAGAAAGCGGCGCACTGCACCTGATCTTTCGCACCGAATGGGTCTACGCCACCCAAGGCCGCAATTTTCTAATGACGATTTTGCGGCTCGCCACTCAGAAACAAGAGCTGCGCGTCGTCGCTGACCAAATCGGCTCCCCCACGACGAGCCGGGAGGTTGCCGCCGCAACGGTTAAAATTATTTCGCAACTCATGGATAAAGAGGAGGGGGTTCGCTCTCTATCCACAAGCGGCGGAATCTACAACATGACCGCCGAAGGCGAGACGTCGTGGTATGAATTCGCAAAAGCGATTCTCAGCGAGGCGTCGTCCGCGAACTGCACCCTTCCGTGGGTCAATGCCGCCACGAAGGGAATGCCGTTCCTCGTCGGACGCATCGTCCCCATCACAACTGCGGAGTACTCAACGCCCGCTCGGCGCCCTGCATATTCCGTGCTTTCGACCGCGCTCCTCCGCGATCGCTTCGGCGTTCGTCTTCCACCCTGGCGCGCCCAACTGCAATCCTTGTTCGTGTCAGAACCACCTGTGACGGGACACGCAACTTTTCTGTGAGAGACTAGGTTCGGAGGCAAGAATTGGGATCGTCATCGCGGATGAAGATTATTGTAGCCGACAAGATTAGCGAGCGCGGGTTTGCGCTGTTGCGCGAAGCGGGGTGGGATGTGGTGACGCCGGCGGCGGGGGCGCTGGCGGGCGAGCTTGCGACGGCCGATGGGCTCGTGGTGCGCAGCGCGACGAAGGTGACGGCGGAGTTGCTGGAGCAGGCGCCGAAGTTGCGCGTGGTGGGGCGGGCGGGAGTGGGCGTCGATAACATCGACGTGGAGGCAGCAACGCATCGCGGCATCCTGGTGATGAACACGCCGGGGGGGAATGCGGTGAGCGTCGCGGAGCACACTTTCGCGCTGATGCTGGCGATGGCGCGGAGCGTGCCGCAGTCGAATGCTTCGATTCATGCGGGGCGGTGGGAAAAATCGGGCGCGGCGGGAACGGAACTGCGCGGGAAGACGCTGGGGCTGGTGGGACTGGGACGCGTGGGCACGGAAGTGGCGCGGCGGGCGCGTGGGCTGGAGATGAAAGTGCTGGCGCACGATCCTTACGTGACGCCGGCGGCGGCGCGCGAGGTGGAAGTGGAGCTGGTGACGCTCGATGAGCTGCTGAAGCGCGCGGACGTGATTTCGCTGCACACGTCGCTGAGCCCGGCGACGGAGAAAATGTTTGGCGCGGCGGCGTTTGCGAAGATGAAGCGCGGGGCGCGGCTGGTGAATTGCGCGCGCGGCGAATTGATTGATGAGGCGGCGCTGGCGGAGGCGTTGAAATCGGGGCAGCTTGCGGGGGCGGCGGTGGATACGTTTGCGGAGGAGCCGCCGAAGAATTCGCCGCTGATTGGACTGGCGAATCTGATCGCGACGCCGCACATTGCGGGGTCGACGGCCGAGGCGCAGGAAGAAGTGGGCACGGCGGTGGCGCAGCAGGTGCGCGATTATCTGGCCGATGGCTTGATTCGCAACGCGGTGAACATGCCGGCGCTTTCGCCGGAGCAGTACCGGAGGCTGCGTCCTTATATTGATCTGGGCGAGCGGCTGGGCGCGCTGATCGCGCAGGCAGCACCGTCGCCGAGTTTCAGCCGGATTCGGATTCGGTATGCGGGGGAGGCGGCGGAGCTGGGGTCGCACGTGGTGCGCAGCGCGGTGCTGAGCG
Organism: uncultured Acidobacteriota bacterium; assembly: GCA_963697645.1. GTDB lineage: Bacteria > Acidobacteriota > Terriglobia > Acidiferrales > UBA7541 > Palsa-295. The sequence continues at coordinate 83,695 of CAVOOU010000005.1, forward strand.
GGATTTTGAATTGCGTGCTGGCGGAGAAGGTGAATTTGGTGAACGCGTCGGCGGCGGCCGCGGAGCGCGGGTTGATTGTGGAGGAAACCACGCGGCGGCGCGAGCGCGGATTTCCGAACACCGTGGAGGTGGCGGTGGCGGACGGCGGGCAGCGTAGCGAACATGGCGGCGGTGGCGGAAGCGAACATGGCGTTCGCGATAAAAACGATCGTGAGCTGAGCGTTGAGGGTACCGTCGTGTCCGACGGGTCGCCGCGCATTTTGTCGCTCGACGGCATCGGGCTTGAGGCGCCGCTCGAGGGGACTCTGCTGCTGACGCGCAATCGCGACGTGCCCGGCGTGATCGGGCAGATTGGAACTGTGCTGGGAAATCTTGGCGTGAACATCGCGACGTTCGCGCTCGGGCGGCGTTCGCCCGTGCATGGCGCGGAGGCTGTGGCGATGGTGCGGCTCGACGGCGCGGTAAGCGAGTCGGTAGCGGAAAAAATTCGCGAGATTCCTTCGATCACCGAGGCGCGGCTGATTCGTCTTCCGGATGCGCCGAAAGCGCGGCAATGAAAATCGAGACCCGCTGCTGAAAACCGAAAACGCTTCGGAAGTGCGAAACCGGGGCGATGAAGGCGCTGTCGTTAGCTGAAATACGCAATGAGACGTGAATGGGCCAATCGAGCTGTGCTATTCTTTTGGGTGTGCTCGAGCGGCGTTTCCTTCTTCGAGCGGCAATCGGTCGGGGCGTAGCGCAGCCTGGCTAGCGCGCCTGGTTCGGGACCAGGAGGTCGATGGTTCAAATCCATTCGCCCCGACCACTTCAAAACCCTTTACCCTCATTCAGTTCACGCAACATTTGCTGCTGCAATTGAAACAACTTTGTTGTGGAACAATGGAACAACTGAAAAGCCCAACCCTGCCGTTTCGCACCACTCACCCCGGTACTGTTCGTCTTCGCGGAGTTGCGTAGCGTAGCGATCAGTCAACGTACGGGCGTGCCCAAGCCACAGTGTGATGAGGTCCTCGGGTACCTGAGCCTTGCGGAGCACTGCGGCACGGTATCGGCGAAATGCATGGAAACCAACTCGCTTGCCCGTACCGTGCAATACTCGCAAGACGTTGCGTGCCAGTAACGGTTGTCCCGTCGCCGTGGCGAAGAGGTAGCCGCTCTTGCCGCTCGAGTATTGCCATAGAACCCGAGCCAGCGTTTCTGGCACATCAACAATGCGGATTGCGTTTGGCGTTTTCGGGTCTTGTTCCTTCCCACGCCAGATGCTGCGCCGCACGTAAAACATGCGGCGGTTGGGTGATAGATCGGAAGCTTTCAAGCCAAGCGCCTCTCCGATTCTGAGTCCGGTGCCTGCGAGCAGGGTGAAGAGGACAGCGTACCGCTCATTCACACTGGACACTATTTCGCCCAACTCTGTCTCGGTGATCGTAGGCCTGTGCTGCTTTTCCTTTTGCACAATGGGTAGGCCGATGAAATCATGATTCCAGGTGCGCGGGTAAATCTGGTCGCCCTCATCGTTCACTGCAGAGGCGACAACCATTTTCACGACCTGAACGTAATTCACGATTGTCTTCGGTGCGAGTCCTCCGGTCGTCATTTTCCCGACCAGCTCACGCAGCACTCCGTTTGAAACTTCCGAAAGCAGCTTGCCGCCGATGTTCGGAAGAAGCCAAGCGTTGAGTGCTTGCTGCCAACCGGCAACGGTTGCGGGCTTAACGGGTTTGCGCGTACGCGTGGCTGAGTGTTCTAACCAGCGTTCGGATTGTTGTTTGAAGGTAATCGCCGGGGATACGTTCTCGTGGAACTGTTCTCTGCTGTTTACCCCAGCCTGCTCGATGTATTCACGAAGCCGTTGGCGTGCAATAGTCCGGGTCGCACACGGTCCAAGCGAAATCGTTTTCTGCTTCCGATTCCCGCCTGGAACATCGATCCAGAACTTCCCATAGCTCCGTGCGGAAGGGCTCCATGTCTTCTCGTGTTGAAACACACAACCTGCCTGACCGATACGGCGGCTCAACGATGCTCCTCGTTTCCGCCTTGTCGGTGTCGCAGTTGCGACACTAATATCGCCCCGGGGAAATTGCAACCGCGTGGTCGGTAGTTCGCAGGTCAACGTTCCGGTCGCGGGAATGTGTGGCTGGTTCGGAGAAGAGATTAATTCTTGAGGAGATTCTAAATCTGCTATCGGTGCTACATTCCGAAGGATTGCAGACCGCTCATGCTCCATTGCCTCGCTTTCTTCGCGTGATAATTCCAGGCGGGCGAAACCGCGAAATGCATTTCGCTGCTGCCGCGTCTACGGTTGCGGCGTCTGATCGCCAATCGGCGTCAGAACTCTTTTCCCCGGCACGACATTTGCGTCCCCGCACCGTAGGACGTGTGGAGCATCAACTTCTACCCATATTATACAAAAAGGCTTTCAGATTTCGGGCGCAGTTTGCGGCGACATCCTGCGTGCAGTGGGTTGCACCGACATGCTTGACTAACTTCTAAAATCCGTATATAAAAAAACACAATCCTGCTGGGCCGTTGCCACACTTTGTCTCGCCGGAATACACGTAGTCTTGTGCTCAAAATTAATTTCTAAGGAACTATTTATGGACAAACTCATGTACGCCCGCTTGGAGGCAGCGCAGCTGCTGTCTCTGTCGTTGCGAAAAATCGACGAGTTGATTGCGAAAAAGAAGCTGAAAACGATTCGGGTGGGGCGGAGGAATCTGGTGCCCCACTCCGAACTCCTCCGCTTCGCGTGCGGTGGAACCCGCAAAGAACGGTAATTCCTTTGCGGACGCAGCAACCTTTTCACCTTGTGAGGCGTGCCGCTCAGGTTGTATCAATCGCAAAACCAAATAGCGGCCTGCGAGAAGGCGGATCTTCCTGATGCTTTCTCGTGGATTGAACGACAACAACGGCAGTTCATTTATTCGGGGCGTGAGCGCTCCGCAAGCAGGGCATGGAGATTCTATGAGTAAGGAAGTGAAAGAGGCAGACATCGGGGAGATTGAAAAAGCGATTGGGGTGCTCTTCGTGCCGGGTCAAGTAGTAGAAGTTCGTGCATTGAACAAATTTGGGTCGACGACCTCAGGCTACTTCGACGACTCAAAAAAACTCGCAATAGCCATCAAGGAGTTAAGCGATAGCGGCGAATTCGACGGCGTCTACTACACGCTAAACCAGTGCAACGAAGCCCTTCTTTCACGGCGCAAAAAAAACAAGCGTCACTATGCCGTAAAGGACGCGACAGCGGACGGCGAAATTATTCGCCGGCATTGGTTATTGTTCGACTTCGACCCGAAGCGTCTCAAAGGCGTATCAGCTACCAAAGCAGAAAAACGACACGCGAAGAAGCTTATGGTCAAAGTTATGAAGGCACTGCGGAAATGGGGTTGGCCGGTGCCGGTGATTGCCCTGTCTGGCAATGGCTACCACCTGCTGTACCGTGTCGATGAACCTAACGACGTCGAAACTTCACAGCTTTTCAAGAATTGTCTGGCAGCAATTGCCGCTCAATTTGCGACGGACGCCGTTGACATTGACACGAAGGTCTCCAACGCGTCCCGCATCACGAAAGCTTATGGCTCCATGGCCGCGAAGGGTGCGAATACGGAGGAGCGGCCTCACCGGTTTTCGAAAATCCTGTTTGTGCCCAAGCGGGTTCTTGTCGTAAAGCGCTCGCAGCTCAAGAAACTGGCCAGCACAATTACCGACACGAAAAAACGGTCCAATGCCCGCCACGAGGAAGGAGCCGTAATCTCGCCCGACGTTGTCGACAAATTCCTCGCGTGGGGGGACATCGCGGTCAAATCTGTTGACGATACCCCGGACGGCGGCAGGAAATGGATTCTTGAGGCGTGTCCATTCAACCCTATGCACACAAATTCACCTGCCGTGTTCCTGTCGGCGAACGGGCCGCTTGGATTTAAGTGCTTTCATGAGTCCTGCGGCGAAAAGCATTGGAACGCATTCCGTCACGCTGTAGAGGGGAAAAAAGGTGGGAAATTTCACTTCACCACTCGCAATGGCGGCGTGCCCTACGAATTGACCCCCAAAGGAATTATCCATCATACCTACACCCGCAATGGCGAAAAAGTTGACAAAGTCCTCGCGAACTTCACTGCCCGCATCGTCTCAAATACCGAAGTGGATGACGGAGTGGAAACGAAGAACAACCTTGAAATCGAAGCAGTGCTGAAAAATCGAACGAAGGTGTTTTCTGTGCCGTCCTCCGAGTTCGCAAGCATGAACTGGGCACTTGAGAAGTTGGGCGGCGAAGCCATCATCGCGCCGGGTGCGGGGGCGAAAGACCATGCGCGTGCCGCGATTCAGCACTTGTCCGGCGACATCGAGCGCCGCCGCGTTTATACACACACGGGATGGCGACGGTTGGGAGGCATGTCGTTTTACTTGCATGGCGACGGTGCGATTGGTAGCGAGGGGCTTTATGATTCAGTTGCGGTGAAGCTACCACCGAACCTGGCGCCGTTCCGCTTGCCAGAACCTCCAGCGGGCGAAAAACTAAAAGGTGCAATTCTTGCAAGTCTTCGGCTCCTCGATGTCGCTCCACTTTCGCGTACCCTTCCGATTTACGCTGCCATTTGGCGTGCGGTGCTGGGGGTTCCCGATTTCAGCGTGCATGTGAGCGGACCCACAGGAACGTTCAAGACTTCCGTGTCCGCCCTGGCAATGCAGCACTACGGCTCAGGCTTCGATAGACGGCATCTTCCTGGTGCATGGTCAAGCACCGCGAATGCAAACGCGGCGCTCCAGTTCGTGTTGAAGGACGCGCTTTTTTTGATTGATGATTTCGTTCCGAAGGGCAGTTCTTCGGATGTTGAGCGCCAGCATCGGGACGCAGACCGAATATTTCGGGGGCAAGGGAATACTTCTGGACGGGGGCGATTGGGGCGCGATGGGACGTCGTTGCGCGATGCAAATGCGCCGCGCGGACTCACTTTGAGCACGGGGGAAGACGTGCCCCGTGGGCAATCGCTTCATTCCCGTTTCTGGCTAGTGGAATTCTCTCCCGGTGACGTTGACGACAAAAGACTGACGGCTTGCCAAACCGACGCGAGCGCGGGAATTTATGCTCAGGTGATGTCTGCATTTCTTCAGTGGCTAGCTCCCCGGTATATGGATGTCAAGAAGCGCTTGCCAATGCAGATTGAAAGATTCCGTGCCGCAGCTACTCTCTCGGGGCAACACGCTCGCACGCCAGAAATCGTCGCCAACCTCACGGTCGGTCTGCGTTACTTTGTCCGCTTCGCAACGAAGGTTGGGGCTCTGTCGGTTGACGACGCAAAGGTCCTTCGCGAGAAAGCATGGCGTGCTCTCGGAAAAGCCGCTGCAGCGCAGACCCGGGGACAGGCTGCTGAGGAACCAACGCGACGATTTGTAAACCTGATTGCCGCAGCAGTCGACAGGGGCGACGCATGCCTGCGGGAAGCGGCGACTGCCACACCTTCAAAAGAGGAGAAGGGACGCTGCATCGGCTGGACGACAGACGATGGGCTGGTTCTTCTGGAACCCGAATCGGCATACGCGGTAGTACATCAATTGTCCGCGCAGCAAGGGGAGCCATTCCCCGTCCGCATGAAGACGCTGGGGAAACGCTTGGAGGAGCGCGGCTTCCTGACCAGCCACGACAAACACCGCACTACAACTCAGGTGACTATCGGAGCCACTCGCAAGCGCGTCTGGTCTATTAAAACGTCTGACATTTTCCCACCACCGGAGTGACGCGCAGATTGAAGCAGGAACGGTGACCGCTAGCCCAGAGGAGACAATTTAGCCCTTGAACCGATTCCTGAGCCGATGTTTCTGGCGTTCTGCGCGAATCGGTGCACAAAAAACAGCAAAATCATTGGGGAAAACGAAGATCGAACCGATTGCACCGCAAAAACCGATTCTGGAACGCACACAAGGGGAAAGCATGAAGGAGTCGTGAGGTAGCGGAATCCCCACTATCCTCGTTTCAACTGATCTCGCAGGGAAAAAGCCTATGTATCTCTCAGAATCGGTGCAATCGGCTTAGTCAGATAGAAAACGCTATAAGAGCCTTATAAACATTGATGTTTCTTGTGAACCGATTTCCGAAAATAATCGGCTCAACACTGGTGCAATCGGTTCAGCAAGTATTGAAGTGCGGACGCCATGTTGGTTCCAGACCAGTCGGGCGAGATCGATTGGATTGCCTGTGGTCTTTCTACAGCAATGAGAAAGAGCAGAATTGAAAATGGTCATTCGTGCTACTTATTTTCTTCAGGCTTGACGGAAGCCGCCCGCGAGGTAATATTGCTTAGGTTTTAGATTCCGTTCACCGACAGCCGCTTATACAAGGACGCCGATTTGGAGTAGATACCATGGAACGAGATGAACATCGTGAACCGACCAAAATCGAAAGGAAGCAGCAAGACCCCGAAACGCCGCGCCGCGAAATGTAAACCGAATACGCAGTCGGCGCCCATCAGCCTGTATCGATCCGAAACCACTAAGTTGGCCCGCGTAGACTCGCCCCCTTCACAACTAGCGCCCTCCAGCCCTGCTGGCCATGGCCTCACCCGAAGCGATCTCGCGAAGATTCACCCCGACCTCCTCGGTGACGCTGCCTATCTCCGCGTGTCTGACAAAATGCTCCTGCCCGAAGAAATGCGCGATGCGGCGGCCCTCGGCGCCGTGCACTTCTGTAGGCAAATGTTACCGGCAGATGCGCTTGAACGGTTGGCGCTGAGCCAATTGTTGCTTGCTCACGGACGGACAGCTTGGTTGACGAAGTTGTTGACGGACCAGAGCGAAGCGCAATCTTTTGAGATTATCAGCGAAGCCTGCGAGCGTGCGACTGGCAGCTTTGTGCGCTTGATGCGGGCGTTCGGCGAATACCGTCGCCCATTCTCGTCTGGTACGAGCGTTTCGATCGGCCAGGCGAATCTCGCACACCAACAGGTTGTACAAAATTTTCCGAAGGGGGAAGCGGGGGGGAAAAATGGCGTTCGAACTAGGATTGCCCACAAGGGAACGGCCGTTGCGGAGGCATTATCAGCTGACGGCGAAGGGCCGAAAGTCATTGCAGAATGCCATCCGGAGAACGGAGCCCTGGAAGGAAAGCACGGGGCCTCGAACTTCCGCAGGAAAGGCGAGAAGTGCGATGAACCGGCTAAGGCACGGCCAGCGTTCCGCAAGCGCAATTGCCTTTAGGCGAGCGACGCGGATAATAATCGGAAAACTGCTGGGCCGCGACGAATTGTGATGTCCGCAGTATGTCTCCGAAGGTCCGAAATCGAGTGCAGCAAATGCCCTATAGGCGGACTCTGAGGCTTAAATTCGATACAGAAGGAACGCAAGCAGCACCCCGGGAACGGCGTCTGGACCGTCCTATAGGGGTCTTGGTCTACCTGAGTCGGAAACACTCTCCAAACGCCCCGCTGACGTTATTCGAACGGGTCAGGCACAATGGTCTGGCCATTGATGACATGTATAGACGTATGATACTGTATACCCATGATGAAGAAGGTCGCCTTTTGGTTGAAGGCGGAACAGCTGGCCAAGCTTCGAGCTATTCAGAAGGCGCTTGGCGTGCCGGTTTCGGAATCTATCAGACGTGCGATTGACCAGTATTTGAAACAGAGGGCGAAGAAAAAGTAAGGAACGGGACGCCACACGGTTCGAGCCGCGTGACGCCCCTAACCAGTCCGACCTACGAAGGAGGTCGAAATGGCTTCAAGAATAATACGACAAGCAAGCTCTGAGCCCACCAACGTCCACGCCGCGATCTACGCGCGTGTCTCCACGCTCAACAGCAATCAAGATCCCACGATGCAAACGCGAGAGCTAAAAGAATACTGCCAGCGTCGAGGTTGGAAAGTATTTGACTGTTACGTGGACAAAGGCTTTTCCGGCAAGAAAGATTCTCGACCTCAACTAAACCGAATGATGCAGGATGCCCATGAACGACGATTCGATGTAGTCGTCGTGTGGCGTTTCGATCGCTTCGCTCGTTCCGTTTCGCATCTGCTCCGCGCGCTGGAGACATTTGGCGCACTTGGGATTCAATTCGCGTCGCTCTGTGAGCAATTTGATACTTCGACTCCGACAGGAAAAATGATTTTTACGGTCCTCGGTGCTGTGGCTGAACTCGAGCGAAATTTGATTATTGAGAGAGTTCGCGCTGGTTTGCGCCACGCCCGCGCGAAAGGAAAACGCCTTGGACGACCCAGAAAATCTGTCGACGCAACTCAGGTCAGGTCGCTACGTGCTGCTGGGGAGTCGTGGCGAACGATTGCTCGCAAGACGGGTGTTTCCGTCGGCACAGTCTACGCTGCAGCTCAAATGCGTCAGGATACTACTATAAGGTTAGGTCTCTGCCACGGTGAAAAACAGACCGCTGATAATTCGTGATCATAGCTTTGGCGTTTTGTTTCTCTTCAAAATGGATGCAATGAGCTCATTTTGTTTGTGCGTAGCAGACTCGAAGAATGCGGCAGCTTCTGGAATCTCGATAGGTTTAACGTCGACTTCGAAGCGGCCGGGGCCTTCGGTCCTGTTCCACTTTCGAAGTAGCTTCGTAAACTTCTCCAGATAGAGACGCTGGAGCAGTAGCTTCACGATGGGGCGATCGTCGTCATCGAACGCTAGCCAGTGTATCTTAAGCTGTTGAAGATCAGAAGGCAGGGTCATATCGGTGGCCGTAGTTTGTCCCGTCCTTTTGTCTAACCACTTTAGTGCGACAAGGTAATACTCGCCTCCCATGTACTTCAGGCTGTTCACGATCTCTTGATTCGTGAGTTGCTGTCGACCTTTGAAGTCGGGTGCCATTGAGCCTTCTCCGTTCCAGACGATGTACTCATAAACAAATATTGCGATCACTTGGTAGGTGGCCGGATGCGGCTTGAACAGCAAGTCTTAATTCTTGCGCCATTGTTGGCTGGAGCTGATTCGCCCTCTGACATTGCGGCCACGGACTTTTCTGATTTTTCAAGAGATTTACCCCAAGCAACCTTCTTCCGATTTTGGCGTGTAGACTGGTGAACGGGTCAGTGTGGTGGACGAACCGGTAAAGATCGCGCACGTATTCCTGCGGATTGGAACGCTGGAACGTTTTCAATCAAATCATGGGCATCCAAGTGTTGTGGTATCGCATCCGCCGCATCGATCAGCATTCGTTTTGATAAGTGTGGCATTTTCGTCTCCTCGCTTGTGGATTCTAAGGTGCGGTCCGTAGTTTCAAGTACAACTTAAAATCCCTCCCATCTGGACCACGCCTCCAGGCACTCGGTGCTAAATTCCCAGAGTCTCTCAAGGTTTTGCGAAGTGGCGGACTGTAGAACCATCTCAAAACCCACTCCGAACTCACAAAGGAATAAGTTAAACGCTGCTCACTCGCCGATGACGATAAAAGGAGCCCAAAAAAAGGGGCTTGTCGCGCCACTCCTGAACACTGCATAGCGCGCCTCAGCCAGCGCGGTGCTTTTTTTCTTATTCTCTAGGACCCCCTTGTAATATCTCTCCATCAGCAAGGCGGTCGAGTCGTCAGAGACTTGCCATAGACTGACGGTTACACTCTCGGCGCCTGCAGCCAGGAAGGCCCGCCCGAGGCTCATAACGCCTTCCGCTCGGCTAATCTTCCCGGATCCGGTATTGCACGCCGACAACACAACCGACTCGGGTTGAAGTCTTAGTCCAAGAATCTCGGACATAGACAAAAACATATGGGAGGAATCCCCGCCGTCGGATGAAAGAACCAAGGAAGGTTCCTGAACACCGGTGTCCACGGCAAGAACTCCGTGAGTCGCAAAATGCAAGAACCTGAACTTGGAAAGATCGGTATCGAGGAGCTTACTTTTGGTCGCGTCGAGACCAATGCGCACGTCCACCGTCTCTTTTCTTTCTTTCAGCAGCGAGGCGATGCTCTGAACTTCCATGGCAGTGCCAGGCAGTCTTTCGAAGGAATACCCTCTCGACTTTAATTTTTCTGAATCCGATGCTATTACCTGTGCTTTCTCGTTTGTACCTTGGTCTCCGGCGGAAGCTTTCTTTTCCTGTGTATCTTGCAGCTTCACCAATTCGAATCTCTCATCTTGCGCCGAGGTGATGGGGTCAGCGATACCCAGGAAGGACTCTTGCCAGTTGGACGGAAGTTTGGCGTTTCGAGCAAGGCGCAGAGAGACGGCAGATGGGTAGTACGTCGTGGCTTTCTCCAGGAGAGGAAATTCTCCTCTCGACGCCTCAGGCGAATACAGTTCAAAAGGCAGGACGAATAGCGCATCGTCTGGTATCAGGACAAGATCCTCGGAATCCTGAAGTATCTTTGCGGCGTCGTTGGGGAAAAGGGCCGCGAACAATTCTTCGCAAATCTTCAAATCCACGGCTTCGGGATGAGCGGAATTAAGCTGGCTCCTCACCAAGGAAACTTTGTCAACGAACCAAGCCCGCTTTTTCGTCACTTCGTAAAATGCCTTGAGCTGATTTCTCTTGCCATCAGGATTTTGAACCATCCAGACGAACGTAGAATTCTCGGTCATTTTGAATTCGACAAGGGTCTCTCCGATCCGGAGAGGAAGGTTGGCTATCGCGATGTCCTCCGGGTAAGCAATCGCTGCATACTGAGGCGACACGCTTCGCAGCTCCTTGAGAAAGGCCTGGATCTGGTTCTGCACGTCAAGAAGGTCGGAATTTAGGCTCGCCACGTTAGCGCGCTGTGAAGGATCCCCAGAATCTGGCGCTTCTGCCAGCTTTGCAGCAATGCGATCGCGCTGCGAGTAAAGGGACTGCTCGCGTTCTCGAACTGAGGCCGGAAGAGAAAGCGCCATCTGACTCTTAAACACCCGCCCCCAACTTTCAGCGAACTGTCTTGCCTTATTCTTCTCGGCATATTCGAGCGCCGTGGATGCAAAGTCTAACTGGTCCTTGAGGGGATTCTTACTCATGGAATATAACAGGGCCACGAGCTCGTCATAAATGAAGCCATAGTTTTCCGCGAGGGACTTCTGCTCCTCTGCACCAAGCCGTCCTTTGATCGTCTCGATCAGAGCAATAAGTCGCCGGTAGGAACCAAGAGCCTCGTTCAGCTTGCCTTCCGAGGCGAGCAACCGAGACCCTTGATATTGGAGCCGCCCTTTTAAGTAGAGATCTGGGGATTTGGCGACCAGCGGACGCGCTTCGTTTAGCGCAGATCGGGATGTCTTTAGGTTTCCCCCTAACCGCTCCGCCTCGGACAAACTGATCAAGCCGTGCGCCTGACAACTCGTGTCCTTTTCCTTCAAACAGTTTTGGATGTCCTCTCTCGCAATCCTCGCAGCCTCGTCATATTTCCCGGTTTGCAGGTATATCTCCATCAGGTCGAGCTGGAGGGTCTTTCCATACCCTAATTCCATGGCCCTTCGATAGCACTCTTGGGCCTTGTCGAAATCCTTGAGGGACGAGGTTCGATCGGAATACACCGAGGTAAGATGGGCCCAGCAATCAGCCTGCCCTTCTCTATTTCCGAGCTTTTCGAAGAGTTTCAGCGCGATTTCTACTTCGGTTACAGAATCCTCCCAGACTCCGACAAGGCCAAGTACCCCAGCGATCGCAAGGTGGGAGTACGCCGAATGCTCCGTATCGCCGGCTTTGGTAGTAATCTCCACCGCGTCCCGAAATGACGCGAGCCCCTTCTCGTATTCACCCTGGGAATCGTAGTAGTCGCCCAGTAAATATGCGGCAAGATACGCGTGGATGGGCTCCGCGCTCTTTGCCACCTTCCGGGCCTCAAGCAAAGCCGATAACGCTTTTCCTGGATCGTTGTGACCGAAACGAGTATGGGATGGACTTAACTTTCTCGCAGGTATTGACGGCGCTCAAATACCCACGCGGACCAAAGGATCTTCCGAGCAGATGGGAAAAAAAGCCTGGATTCTTCGAATCGGAACGGTCCAGGATCGATAAGGCCTGGGATGCACTAAAATTTAAGATCCATCAAAGATTCCCACTTGCGTACCTTGTCGAAGCGGCAGATGACATCTCCTACTGCATCAGCGACATGGAGGACGGAATTGATCAAGGCGTCTTCACGGTGAGGGATTTTTTCACCAAAATCCAGAGATGGATCGGCGAGCAGAATCCGAAGCAGCCTGCTCTAACTGAGCTTCGAAAGAGCGCGAAGGACCGAAGCAAAGATGCAGAGAAAAATCCCGCCGATGCTAAAGATCATTTCATGCGATTCAAAACTGCGTTTTCAAAAACAATGATTGAGGAGGCGGCAAGAGTTTACGGTGATGGAAGCTCCCAAGATATCCTGGATGGATCACGGCCTGGACTTCTCGAGAAGACTGACGCCGACGACCTGCTGGAAGCTTTGAGGGATATTGCAAAGAAGTTCCTCTATGTCGAAGAGAAGGTGCAGAGGCCGTTCCTTGCAGGCCTCAGAATTGTTCATGGCATCCTGGATCAGTACGGCGAGCTTCTCAAGTTGAAGCGAGGCACTTTTGCGAAGCTCCGAAAGGCTTGGAAGTCCGGCGATCGCGGGGAGGTTTACAAGGAGAAACTCCAGACGTTGTTGCCCCTCCTCGACCGACTGCCTGCACACTATCTAGACGTTTATGACTCCACGGCGGACGACAAGGGTTCACAGAAAAAATGGGGAGAGGATGCTTGGGAGTGGTTCCGTCGAGCGCACCTCTTCGTCGATTACCTTTCCGGTATGTCCGACGATTTCGCATATCGGAGTTACCAAGTCATTTCGGGAGCTAAGCTTGAGTAATACGCTGATCGTTCAAGGGCATCCTTGCCTAGTGGTGCAAGGAATCGCAGCTCGGCACGGAGCCGACCTGATATTCACGTATTCCCGCTACGAGGTCGCGCCACCGGGTCTTCAGGCGATAGCCCCGCGCAGCTCTGTGCTTCGAGTTCCTGCGGGCGACGTAAAGCCGGACTGGATAGCTCATCGTTTCGCAGAACTCGGCCCGAACGAAGAGATGGCATGGCACTCCGGGGTGGAATGTAGGGGCGTCGGGTTTCATATCCCGATGATCGATTTCGTTGGCCACCCTCCCCATTCGGTGCTTTGTGAGATCGACCGCATGTTAGTGGCAGAGATGGGCCTTAGTGGTCATCTAGTCCTCTTCGAGACAGGTCGGTCTTTTCATGGTTACTTTCCGGACCTGATTCCCGAACATGCCTGGCCTAAGTACCTCGGCCAGTTACTCCTCCTGAACGAGCACGACGGCTCGCCTATGATTGATACACGCTGGGTAGGCCATGCTCTCGTAAGAGGCTTCACAGCGCTTCGTTGGAGTCACAATACGAATCGCTACCGAGCTATGCCTCGTCATATGTCAGTCGCCGACCCCCACGGAATGTAACAATCTCACCAACTCCCGTATTGTCGGCTAACCGGACGCTATCCGGCAGGCTACCACGGCGGGACAATTGCGTACGAAGTTCCGTTGTGGCAACTGTGAGATACGCTTGGCTGCCTACGGATAGCTCCTCGGTAGCTCTGTGCTGTTTGCAAGTCACAGCCGATCACCGGATGTTCAGAAAGCCCTTCAGCAGATCGGCTTGGAAGTGATTGATATTTCGGGACGAATCAGACAGTTTTCAGTGTTCGGAATACATGTGATTTTCGAACAGCCCAGCTGTTGGGATCCGTATAAGCATACGGTAGCTCGCATTAGCCAATTCGTTGTGCTCAAAATAGGGAAAGCGTACGATGATTTTCCGTTTGATGCGTTGAACCGTGAACAATCTGATTCAAGATGTGCGCTATGGCCTGCGAATGCTTGCAAAATCGCCCGGGTTCACAGTAGCAGCGATTTTGACGCTTGCATTGGGTATCGGAGCAAACGCCACCATCTTCAGCATGGTGAACACGCTGCTGCTGCGGCCTCTCCCGGTGAAGGACCCCGGCCAGATCCAGGACCTCTTCCCGCAGCAGAAGAACGACACACCGCTCGCCCAATTTTCCATTCCCAATTTTCGTGACATCCGCAGCCAGTCCACCGGCGTGTATTCGGACGTGATCGCACACACCTACGGAATTGACGGGCTTGCAGTGAACGGAAAGTCCGATCGCGTGGTGACCGAATATGTGAGCGGGAATTTTTTCTCCATGTTCGGCCTGAAGCCAGCGCTCGGACGGCTGCTGCTGCCCTCGGAAGGCGAAACACCGATGGCGGATCCGGTGATCGTGCTGTCGTATTCCTATTGGAAAACGCGTTTCGGCGGCAGTCCTGGGGTGGTGGGCAAACAGGTATCCGTCGATGGCCACTCCATGACTGTTGTCGGAGTCGCGCCCGAAGGATTCACCGGGCTCAACCCATTCGTTTCGATCCAGGGCTACATGCCCCTCGCTATGATGCCCATCGCAGGGTATCCGGCCGACATCGTCAGCAATCGGCAGAACCGAACCGTTTTCGTAATGGCGCGTCTTGAGCAAGGTGCAACGATCAAGAAAGCGCAGGCGGAACTCGACGTGATCGGTCGAAGACTCTCCGAGCAATATCCGTCCGAAAACAAGGATCTCAGCATCCAGGCTTTCCCGGAAGTCCGGGGCCGCATCGGGCCCGATCCGAAGAACCGAACTCTGGTTGCTTCCGTACTCTTCCAAGGCCTCGCGACTCTCGTCCTCCTTCTGGCGTGCGCGAACGTAGCGAACCTCTTGTTGGTGCGCGCCACGATTCGCGAACGCGAAATGGCGATTCGAGCGGCGCTCGGAGCAGAGCGCAGCCGCTTGATCAGTCAGCTTCTCACTGAGAGCGTGATGCTGGCGCTCGGTGGAGGACTCGGCGGCTTGCTCCTCGGAAAGATCGGAGCCTGGTCGATCGGTTCGATTCCGCTGGGGCTCGACATTGCGACGCAACCGAGATTCAGTTTCGACTGGAGAGTTTTTACCTTCGGACTTGCTGCGGCGCTCGTCACAGGAATCATTGTGGGAATCGTGCCGGCCGTGCGCGCCTCGCGTGGGAACCTGGCGCAGGTTTTGCACGAAGGCGGGCGCACTGTGGCAGGCGGAAAGCAGCGGCTGCGGAATGCGTTGGTGGCGATTGAAGTGAGCGCGTCGTTGATGCTACTGATCATTGCGGGACTCTTCACGCGTAGCCTCAAAGCCACCGAACGCGTGAACGATCTCGGCTTCGATACCGACCACGTAGTGAACTTCAGCATGGACCCGAATGAAATCGGGTACAACGCGGAGAAGGCGCGTCAGTTTTACAAAAGTTTGCTCAGCCGCGTGCGCGAACTACCCGGCGTCGAATCGGTCAGCATCGCGAGTTCGATTCCTATGGGTCTCTACGGCAACCAGGACTCCATCTTGATCGAGGGTTACGAACCGCCTCCGGGAAAGCCCGCGCCTTTCATGACCTACAACGCTGTTTCGCAGGATGTCCTTAAGACCCTGTGCATTCCGTTGCTGCGCGGGCGCGCGTTCACAGAGCGGGACGACCAAAATGCTGCGTACGTCGCGATCGTCAGTGAAGCCATGGCGAAGGAATATTGGCCGAACCAGGACCCGATCGGGCATCACTTGAGGCTCGGTTCCGAAGCCAGTCATTCAATCGAGATCGTCGGCATTGCAAAGAACGCGAGATTCCAGGGACTCACAGGACCGGTCCAGCCCTATTTGCTCGTGCCGGTGTGGCAACACATGGCGACGAACACGCTCGAAACTCTTCAGATTCGCACCGTCGCCGCTCCGGAAGCCATGATCCCCGCCGCAGAGCGCGTGCTGGGTGACATGGCGCCCGAGCTTCCCGTCTTCGATGTGAAGACGATGAAGGAAGGGTTGAACACACTCGCGGGGCTGCTCTTCTACAAGATCGGGGCGGTGCTCGCGGCTGTGTTCGGCGTTTTGGGACTCGCGCTCGCAATCGTTGGAGTGTACGGAGTAATTTCTTACGCGGCGAGCCAGAAAACGCACGAAATCGGGATCCGTATGGCGCTCGGTGCGCAGCCCGAAGACATTCTGAAACTGATTTTGCGCCAAGGGCTTGTGATTGTGGCTGTAGGCCTGGTCCTCGGCGTCATGGCGGCGCTCGCAGTCGGGCGCGTGGTGGGGAATTTTCTCACGGTCAGTCCTATGGATCCTGTGACTTACTTGACCGTGTCGGCGTTGCTGACGACTGTGGCGCTGCTCGCTTGCTATGTCCCCGCGCGACGTGCGATGCAGGTCGATCCCATGGTGGCTCTCCGCTACGAATAGTTCGACTCCCATTTTCCGATTCTGTTTTGAGATCGAGCCATTTTCGGAGCATCTCTTCGCACCATCTATCTCAAGCCGAGATAGGTAGTTCTATAAAAGGGGATGTCAACAAAAAAGGTTCTCCCTCGGCCGGTAGCCGAGAGATTTTTTGTCTCGATATCCAGCCCACTATTTGCAGATGGCTCTCGATCGCTCGAGAGGCTCTGCTCTGGATTGCTCTTCCATTCCCTTGGTTCATTTTCGAGTAGTGACAACGTCCGCCGGCTCTTGCAACTTGGCAAGCGATTCGATTCCGTGGCAACCATGGTTCTATCCGAGGCTCTGGGCCTATCGCTATTTCTGGTTCTCCGAGGGGGCATAGCGTGATAACGGTGACTCGGTGCCAAAGCACACAGGGTCGGACCACCTATCTGATACTCCCCTCGAACCGAGCGTCTCAAGAACCGAACCGACCACCACCCAGGAGGATGGAACGAGCTCTACCAGAGACGCTCAAGCTGCTTGCCGATGTAACTCGTTGGCGTCGAAGCACACTCCTTTCTTCCAAATCGTCAAGGTGATCGCTGCAATCTTCCGTGCCAGGGTGAGCCGTGCCATCGCCGGCCGCCTCCCTTTGGCCAGAAGCCCAGCGTAAAATTCCTGGAACGGTCCCGGTCGAGTGCTGGCGGATATCGCCGCACTCTTGAAGATATTTTTCAGATCGTGATTATGGTTTTCGTTCAGACCCAGCACGGTGACTCGCTCTCGGTTTCGTCGCAGTTGCCCTTTCACAAAGCGGTATTCGCCACTGTCGTGAGTCTCGAGTCCGAACCCGCTGTAGGCCCACAGCTGTCGCTTGGTGCGAAAACGATGCGGTGTCTCGAGCAGCGCCACCAGCAATGCCGAACGAATCGGGCCCAGATAAGGAATCTGACGTAGTAATTTCACCGCGCGATGTTTCTGGCTCTCCGCCAGCAGATCGCGGCGCGCTCCCTGCCGCAAAGGTTCCAACGCATCCAGTTGCTGGTAGAGCCGCTCGGCTCGCAGACGAACTCCGGGTTCTACAATCTTGGCCAACCATTCCGTACGATGGCGCCGTCGATACACAGCTGGCCCGGCACAAGGAATGGCCCAGCTTCGGTACACGGCCTTGATCCGACTCATCACCCGTGTCAGATCTTTGGTAATCGTCAGATAGCTACGCGCGAGCTCCTTCAAAGTGCGTACCCCGTTCTCTCCGTGGTAGATGGGTGAGAGATGGTTGCCGCGCAAGAGTTCGGCCAGTTTCCGAGCATCGATCCGGTCACTCTTGCTGCCATCCTTTAACAGGGCGTTTTTCCGCGGGTCGCAGACCAGGACATTCGCAACATGAGGCTTGAGTAGGTCATACAACCAGGCGGCCGAAGTTCCTTCTTCGAAAGTCACCAGCAAGCTGCCGTGCAGCCCGCCGATGAACTGCAGAATCGTGGTCGCTTTCGTTTCCAGGATGGACTCCAGGATCAGCTTGCCGGCGGAATCCATGACCGCAACTGAGATCGTTGCCTGATGAACGTCCATGCCAATATACTTTGCTTGGTTCACAACGGCGCTCCTTTCGGTAGGTGGTGATGCCAACGATCAAAACCTACCGCAAAGTGGGCGCCTTTTATATTGCGTGATAATCCCTGATGACATAACGAAGTCGGCCTCCGAACGGTTCGAGTAAACTTTGCGGTGATCACCCGGCAAAGCTCGGAACCGAGGAGGCCGAGATGCAGATTATAGGCGTGGACTTACATACGCGACAACAGACGGTGGCAATGTTGAACGTCGAGACGGGAGAGATTGTCGAGAAGACTTTGCGGCACGAAGGCGAGTCGGTGCGAGAGTTTTACTCGTCTCTTCCTCGTCCGACTCGTGTGGGGATCGAAGCCACCGGATCGATGCAGTGGTTCCTGGAGTTGATGGAAGAGCTGGGGATCGACTGCCAGGTAGGCCATCCGGCGAAGATCCGCGCGGCCGAACCGCGGAAACAAAAGCACGACCGACGAGATGCCGTGCTCGTGTTGCAGTTGCTGGTTGAAAATCGTTTTCCTTCGATCTGGATGCCTTCCCGTGAACAACGGAATGTGCGCTCACTGATCCTCTATCGGCATCAGTGGGTCCGCATCCGAACCCGCGTGCAGAACGCCTTGCAAGCGATCGCACTCAGTCACGGATTGCGGCGTGGCTCGTCACTATGGAGCAAGGCAGGCCAACAGGCGATCGCCTCGCTGTCACTAACTCGCTATACAGCCGAGCGGCGGACCGCCCTGCAATCGCTGTATCGGCACCTGGAAGAACAGATCGAAGACTTAAATCGAGAGGTAGAAGCGTTGGCCTGGCAGCGACCCCAGGCACGGCGGCTGATGACTCATCCGGGAGTGGGGCCGATCACAGCTCTGGCGACGGAAACCTTTCTGGGTGAGCCGAAGCGGTTCGTGGATGGAAAGGCAGTGGCCAGTTATGTGGGACTGATCCCCAGCGAACACTCCAGCGGAGGCCGGCAGCGATTGGGCGGTTTGAGCAAACAAGGGAATCCGCTGCTTCGTTTTCTGTGGTGCGAAGCGGTGGGGCATGCGGTTCGCAGGGATGCGGAGTTG
Source organism: uncultured Acidobacteriota bacterium (assembly GCA_963697645.1). GTDB lineage: Bacteria > Acidobacteriota > Terriglobia > Acidiferrales > UBA7541 > Palsa-295. The sequence continues at coordinate 102,463 of CAVOOU010000005.1, forward strand.
CAGCGTTTTTACCAGCACAAGCTGGTGCAGAAGGGTCTGGGGAAGGCGAAAGTAGCCGCCGCACGAAAGCTGGGGATCCGACTCTGGATCCTGCTGCGTGACCAGATTGATTACCAAGAGTTCTGTCGTCGTGGACAGCTGCGACAGAAGCACGGTGGTGCCCATGCGGGAGTGCCTGCTTGAGAACATGATCCTGCGCAGCAGTGATCGAATCCCTGAATAGGCGACCCGCCTCCCCGAGTTGCGGGGAGTTCGAAGAACTCATCATGGTCAGCAAGGACCGAAGAGATGTCTGGTGGGCAACACCGGGACGATGAAAGTGAATGGGCCGAGTCAGTCGGGTGAAGTGAAAACGGAAGGACAGTACAAATCGCGAGAGCAAATCAACTATGCGCAACTGCGCACAGATACGAGTGTGCTCGGGAAAATAAAAACTAAGACAAAACGCCCTTGACGGAGCCCGACTTCGTTAGAGATGTTCTCGACATCTATCCGGAAGGATGCCCGTCTCCGATTACCAGGCCAAGCAGGCACTGCACTCATCGCACTCTGCTCTCTAAGATGCTTCTGTGCGTGTCGCAGGCAGAGATGAGCACCCATTTCACTGCATGAAGAATGCACTCATCGTACGATAGAAATACCAGACATCGACCTTGGAGGACATCTCAAACGGAGAATGCATCGAAAGCAATGGGACGCCGAGATCAATCACCTCCATGTCTTCGCGGGACATGAACAAACCAATGGTTCCTCCGCCGCCGACATCGACCTTATACGTATGCGTCTGCCAAGGAATTCCATTCCGGTCCATTAGAGCGCGAATCCGCGCCGTATATTCCGACGGAGCGTTGAATCCCCCTCCGTAAAGTTTAATGGCCACACCGTACCCGAGACGCGCAGCGTTGGTGGACTCGCTCGTCTTTGGAAAGATTGGGTTAATCCCGTCGTTTGCGTCAGCGGAGATCACTTGAGAATTGTGCAGAGCACGTCGCAGGTCCAAGTCGCTATAGCCGGCGCCTTTCTGCGCGCTGATCAGCCGAGCCAAGGTCGAGTTTAAGAACTGAGATCCCGCGCCTGTGTTATTAACAGAGCCCTCTTCTTCAAAGTTTGAAAGATAGGCGATTGCCGAAGAATTAGGGGTGCCTTTCAAGTCCAGTATTGCGCGTGCGGCGCAGAATGACGATAGTCGGTCATCTTGCCCAAAAGCTCCCACCAAGCCTCGATCGATGCCAACATCTGCGGGATGCGCCGCGGGCACGAGCGCCAATTCTGCACTCACCAGATCCTCTTCTTTTATTTTGTATGTCGTCGCCAACTCGTTTGAGACTTGCTCCGCCACTGAATTTGTTTCTCCTGGAATGCTGCCAACTACCGGGTTAAGCTCTTCTCCTTCCAAGACATTCGTATAGATTCGAGTCCTCAGTTCGGTATCGGAGTGAGGAGCATTATCGGGTATTACGAACACCGGATCCCCAGGGTTGAGTCCGATTAAGATGTCGATGCTGCGTCCATCCGTGGTATCGATCCGGCCCATTAATGCCAGCGGAATGTTCGCCCATTGGTATTTCTTGATTCCGCCGTAGTAAATGGTTTTGAGAAGCGCGAATCCACCGGCCGGAAAGATCGGACGTCCCTTCAAGTCAATGTGCGGACTATCGTGATGGGTTCCAACCACGTGGGAGGCGTCCACAATCGGCTCAGTGCCGATCACCGCCAGTATCAGCGCCCGATCGCGGTTCGGAAATATCAGGCGGGCACCCGGCTTAATCTGGCTGGCGTTAGTGAACTCTGCAAAGCCAGCCGCGCGGGCGCGACGAAGTACTTCTCGCGTCGAACTCTGTGCGGTTCTGGCGACCGTCAGGTAGGTCTTGTAATCCTCCGCAAAGTCGTGCACCTGTCCTCGTTCGGCGGGCGCAAGCATTAGCCACGCGGACTTCTTCATCGCCCAAGTGCCCTTTTCCTCCTGCGCGTTAGCTACGGCTAAGAAGCTCGAAAATAGCAAAAGGGTTGAGGCCAGCAAGATGAATTGACGTTTCATTGCGAAAAAACCTCCGACAGTTAGGCGCGTTGTCTCTTTGCGCGGCACAGGGAGCTCGTTAAGGAGAGCTACGGGGTTTATATATCACAGCTCCAGTTCCGTCGCTGTCCGACCACATGGGTCATCTTTCGATTGGGCTAGATGTCCCAACGAATGGCGTTAGGAAAAACCCGACCATCGAAAAATACCTGGCGCGAATCCGCGTCCTCGCCAGTGTTCCGCCAGTTGCAAACGCGGCATGTCGCGACACCAGCCAGCCGAGGGGTTGGCTAACTACGGCACATAACCCGGCCCGCGCAACACCTTCCCTGGCAATGCTCCGGTCATCTTTTCCTGGTCAATTACAGGAACTCCGTTGACCAGCACATAATCCATTCCCCGCGACAACTGATTGGGATTCTCGAAGGTCGCCAGATCACGCACGTTGGCCGGATCGAAAATAACCACGTCTGCCCACATGCCTTGTTTCAATACTCCACGGTCAATGAGACGCATGCGCAGTGCGGGTAGTGATGAAAACTTGCGAATCGCATCCTCCAGTGTGATCTTCTTATCTTCGCGTACGTACTTGCGCAGAATTCGGGGGAAGGTTCCGTAGGCTCGAGGATGCGGATGTTCTTGCCCTAGAGTGCCTTCCGGTGAGGTGCCAGAGGAATCATTATCGATGGAAACCCAAGGTTGCTCGACGGCAAGCAGCACGTCTGGCTCCGACATGCCGAAGACGGCCACCTCCGTGAAGGCATTATCTTCGATGAGCAAATCGAAGAGTGAATCGATAGGGTCTTTATTCCAGATCACGGCAACATCAGAGAGCCGTTTGCCCTGGAGCGGCAGGAGCTTCGGGTTCTGCACCACACCAATCAGGATCGCTTCCGGCCCCGGGATCTCTTGCCATTCGTTGTCCCATTCTTGCGAGGGCGTGAGCAAGTCTTTTCGAATGCGAGCACGTGTGACTGGGTCCTTAAGTCGCTCCGTTAACTTCGCATCGCCGCCGTCATGTGCCCACGGAGGAATGAAAGCTGAAAGACTGTTAAACCACGCTGTGTAGGCGTATGTGTCTGCGGTGATATCCATTCCTTGCGCGCGCGCACCATCAATCTTGGCCACCACTTCAGGCATGCGGCCCCAATTAGCTTTGCCCGCCACTTTGATGTGCCAGATCTCCACCGGAATGTGCGCCTCGCCTCCGATGCGCAGCGCTTCATCTATTCCAGACAGCACGGCGTCGCTCTCGTTGCGCATATGCGTGGCGTAGATTCCGCCAAAGTTCGAGGCTTCCGAGGCTAGCGCAATGAGCTCGTCCGTTTTGGCATAGGGCGCGGGAGCATACTCCAGCGAACTGGAGACTCCGACTGCGCCATCATGCATCGCGTCGCGCACCAGTGATTTCATCTGGTCAAGCTGGGAGGCACTGGGCTGCACGTCCGCATCGCTCAGCACCATGCGTCGGACCTGTGTGGCTCCGACGTAACAGGCAAGGTTGATCCCCATGCCTTGCGTTTCCAGCCGCGCAAAGTATTGTTGCAGAGTCCGCCAATCGGGAGTGATCTTAAGGTGCTCGTAACGCACGTGATCAGCTTGGACAATAGCGTCATTCAACGGCGCTGGAGAATCTCCTTCGCCTGTAATTTCCGTGGTGATGCCCTGGTAAATTTTTGACGGTAAGCGAGGGTCTACAAGGATCGTCAGTTCCGATTGTCCTAACATGTCGATGAAGCCAGGCGCCACCACCATGTTGCGAGCATCGATGGTACGCTTCCGATCAGCCTGTGAAAGATTTCCGATAGCTGCGATCTTTCCGTCACGAATACCGACATCGCCGGAGTACCATGGCGAGCCGGTGCCGTCGATAATGTGCCCGTTGGCAATTACGAGATCAAACGACTGGCTCGATCCTGGTTCCGCGGAATTAACTGGGCAGGTTAAAAACAAACCCAGCAACACTACAATAGACGAGCGCAATAATTGCATTTCTACCTTCCAGTTTTTGTTCCGATCTGCTTCTTGAATTCTAAGTTGTTGTGGATTCTACACGAGCTCACCTTACTGCCACTCTGCCGAGTTGATTTTGGGGCGACTCCACTTGTATCGATTATCGCGGTGGTCTCAATGGGTCGACGCAACACTCAGATCGAACCCAACTTGCATTGAAAACAAAGGCTAAATCGCTCGCTAGGGTTAGATCAGCCGGAACACTACCCTGGCTAGGTTTTTACCGAGTACAGCCAAACAGATCGCTTCTTCCGCAGAAGTATTGTCGCATCAACTGATTAGATGGTGTTGCGTCGACCGTCTGAGCTGGCAGCGTTTACCAGGCACAACGGCGATGCGTTTCTCCACGACCTTGTACACCCTTTTGGGTATTGCCCACCGTTGAGTAGGCAACTACCCTGAGCGGATAGATTGTGCTTAGAATTCCGGTTTGGACGATTGACACTGAGCTGCTGCAAACATGGAGCTTTGCTATGGCAAAAGACGCTAAGACTGGAAGGATTTTGGCGTTTATCGTTGGCATCGGCGTTGGAGCGGCTGTGCCTCTGCTTCTAGCGCCGCAAGCCGGAGACGAATTACGCGACCAAATTACGGAAGCGATCGGCGATGGCGTCGATCAACTCCGGGACAGGACTAAGGACTTGAGCCGCCATTCGCAGAGATTTGTTAAGGCGGCGAAAGAACAGGTTCAAGAGGCTGTTGAACAAGGTACCGAAGCCTTTACCCAAGCCAAGAAAGCCGGGGCGTAGGGCAGTCGCAGCCGGCGAGTTCTCCTTAGGATTTTGTCGTGCCCACGCTCCCAGCAGTCGTTTCGATTTGAATGTAGTTTTGCTGGTTCCCGTGGCCGCGTGTGCCGCAACATGGCGTTCGTCTCCTATGTTCGCGTGCTTTCGGGCGCATTCTTGATGGGATTGGCGGCGGCCGCGCCGATGGGTCCTGTCAACATGCTGGCCATCCGCCGCGGCGTGATCGGCGGTTGGCGCCATACCCTCGCCTGCGGAATCGGCTCCATCACCGGCGATCTAATCCTCTTCTCTCTGGTCCTCTTCGGGGGTCACTACCTCTTTTCCGACGTATCCGACCCGATGCTCCAGACAGTCCTGGCGGCCGTCGGCGTAATCGTCCTGCTTCCGCTGGGGATCTACTTCCTTGTCCGCGCCGTCAAGGAGCCCCTGCGGGCCTATGCCAGTGCTCGCCAACACTGGGACGAAGGCACCGTTCCCGCGCATCTGTTCGCCGAGGTCCCGGCCGCTACCGCCCTGACCATCTTCAACCCCTTAACCATAGTTTACTGGGTTGGCGTCACTTCCAACTGGCTCCCCGTCGCCCACTCAGTCTTGGGCTACAACGCCCCCGGGTTCGGAATTCTAATGGTCACCGCCGGCCTGATGACCTGGTTCACGGCGCTAATCGTCGCCGTTCGCTTCATCCCGCACCGCATCGGCCCGAACTTCTTCCGCCTCGTTAACGCCATCCTCGGCCTTGTCCTCCTTGGCTTCGCCACTTTCTGTGGAATAGTCCTGTCACGCCATCTCCTGTACTGAAACGCAGGGTTCCTAACACTTGTGATTCCCCAAGTTTCTTCAATGTCCTTATCTTCACCAAATTTCTCGATATTGTTTTTTCAGATCTGAACGGATTTCATCCAAATCCGCCTGTTTACTGGCAGCCTGAGCTGTCATTCCGGCGTCCTGTAATTGCGTAATCTCTGCCTCAAGTAACCTTTCCTTTTTCGTCAGCAATTCGATTTGAGAGTCATCCACGACGGTCCTCCTAGGAATTCATGAACATCTGTTGCCTTCCGCGCGTCTAGCTGTTTACTTCTGCCCGCAGCAGTTCTGTGAGTAACGCTATAGTGAAAGAAGTGGCGAACTCGAAAAAAACCACCCAAGAGGTAGCGGACATTCTAGGTATCGACATCTCCGCCCTTCGCCGAATGATGCGGCAAGGGAAGATCGCAGCGCCACCTATTCTTTTTGACTCCAAGACTAATTCAACTGGTCGAATGTGGTCTGAAGATGACATTGAAGCGGTGCGAACAGCATTGAAAACTGCAAGCGCTGATTCCTAATGCCGGCGGCGCTTGATTGAATTTTGTGCATCATGGCATCTCCTTTCTCACGCAGCGTTCACGGTGCCCCGCTCCTTGCACTCCCTACAGAGATGTGTCCACGGCACCGCGTCAAGACGCGCCTTGAAGATTGGCTGTTTGCAGACGGTACATACACCATAGGTGCCGCGTCTAATCCGAGCGATTGCCTGCTCGGTTGCTCGTAAAAGCCGCACGTCGGTCTGATGCAAGTGGATCTGAAGTTCCGCTTCGGTATTCGCATTCGCTTGGTCGACGTGATCGCCCTGCTGGCCCCCGGCGGCCGGAATCGGACTCTCCGATCCTGAAATGTTAACCGACATTTCGCCACGCTTTTCAAGTAGCACCCGCTTGTATCGGTCCAAATCTTTTCTGTTCATTTCCGATTTCGTGTTAGCTCGACAGGGAAATCCCGGACTGGAGAGCAATCTTACTCCCATCAAAAGGGGATGTCTGCGAATGAAAACCGCAGTCTGCGGGCAGCGCCGAAAGCATGTAGTGGAATCAAAGTTCGGACAACCTGATACTGTCGCGACGCCGAGGCGCATCACGTGAAGGAGCTAGTAGAGGCAATCGCAAAGGCCCTCGTGGATGACCCCGACCAAGTTCAGGTCCGCGCGATTGAAGGGGAGCAGGTTACTGTGTTCGAGTTGCGCGTTGCCCCGAGTGATCTCGGAAAAGTAATTGGCCGCCAAGGACGCACGGCCCGAGCCATCCGTACGATCCTGAGCGCGGTGGGTATGAAGCTCCGAAAGCGTTTCACACTAGAAATCCTTGAGTAGCGTCGGTGAGGTCTCTTTCGGTATGTAATTAGCGCGCATTGGTTTGAGGCTTCGATTCCTTGATCTTCTGTTCCAAGCGACGCTTTAGGCGTGTTGTCTCCCTCCAGAATTGAAGGAAAATATAGATCAAGAAGATGGATGCCAAGACGCAAAGAACAGCTAGAACGACTGCCAGCACTGTGCTGCCCATAAGAAGGAACACTAACCTGACGGCCCTTAGGAAGGCATAAGGAAGTCGTAAGTCTTTTATAAGGCCGATATCTCTACACGCGGGGGCATCGAGCGCGTCGTGATCCGGCGGTCTGCAACAGGAGCACCCCTCAAGAATAGTTAGCGACGTGATTTGCGTTTCTTGCGCGGTGTCCAACACTCGGAACAGACGGTTCGCCCGACAAGCCGGCGTAGAATAGGCAAAGGCGCCGGCGAGATGCCGACGGTACGAAGGGCACTAGGAGGTGAGTTATGTCGCACCATTATTCTGGGCCTAACCTTGGGTTTCCGCATTGGGATGCGCGGCTGGATCTTACCGATTTGTATGCTTTTCCTAAGCCGGGGGATAGTGGCAAGTCGATTCTGATTATGGATGTGCATCCGTCGGTTGGCTACAACCCTCCGGGGCCAACTACCGCCGTGCCGTTTGCGACCGAGGCGCTGTACGAGGTAAAGATTGACACGAACGGTGATGCCGTCGCCGATATCGCCTACCGGGTGCATTTTTCGGCGTCCGCGGACGGGGCGCAGACCGCGACGCTGCGGCGCGTTGAGGGTGCGAAGGCCGCTGGCACGGGCGAGGGCGGGCAGATTATCGTTGCGGGGGTGCCGGTATCGACGCGTCAAGAGCCACAGGTGACGGAGGCCGGCGATTACCGCTTTTTCGCGGGCTGGCGCAGTGATCCCTTCTTCTTCGACACACAGGGCGCCGTCAACAACTTGCAGTTCACCGGGCACGACTTCTTCGCCGACGCCAACGTGTGCGCGATTGTGCTGGAAGTGCCGAACGCTGCGCTGGGGGCGAAGAAAGTCGGGTTGTGGGCGCGGACGCTGGACGGTGCGGGCGGGAAATGGGTGCAGGTGGATCGCGGCGCGCGGCCGGGGCAGGCTGTGTTCCTTGTCGGCGACGAGATAGGCGCTTACGGTGCGGGCGAACCCGTGGACGATGCGCGCTTCGTCGCGGTGTTCGCGCACTCGCTGGAGCATGCGGGCGGATATTCGCCGGAAGAAGCGACGCGGGTGGCGAAGACGTTGCTGCCGGATATTTTGATGTTTGATCCGACGCGGCCGGCATCGTTCGGTGAGAATGGCCGGGCGCTGACCGATGATGCGGCCGATGCATTTGTGAGGATCCTGACGAATGGGAAGGTGACGGGAGATGGAGTGGGGTCGCACCACGATTTGCTAGTTGAGTTTCCGTATCTGGCGGCGCCGCACAAAGCCTTCCAGATGGCTGGAGCATAGCTTCGCCGTGTCTCGGGTGGTCAGATCATAATCGGACTACCGATTATTTTGCGGAAGCCTTTCGAGATCGCCGGCGTTTCGACTTCGAAATAATCTGTTTGCCACGCGATGTCCAGCACTCAGAACAGACGGTTCGCCCTTCGAGGATGTATTTTTCGAGGCGGCAGGAAGCGCAGATCGCGAGAGACTTCTGGCCTTCAGCATCTACGATTGAAACGGTCCTTCGAGCCTCGATATGCGGGGGTCTTTTGGTGGCACTCATGCTTCAATTTTAGCAGATAAATCCCGGCTCTCCACGATGCGCGGCCCGGTCGATCGAACGAGTTCCGTTGTGAATCCATCTCAGAATCCGAGGTCGCTTAGTCCCGCGTGATTGTCGGGGCGGCGGCCAAGGGGCCAATGGTATTTGCGGTCTGACTCTTTGATAGGAAGATCATTGATGCACGCATAACGCATGCGCATCAGACCATCATCGTTGTATTGCCAATTCTCGTTGCCGTACGAGCGGTACCAATTCCCTGAGTCGTCGTGCCATTCGTAAGCGAAACGCACGGCAATGCGATTTTCGGTGAAGGCCCAAAGCTCTTTGATCAACCTATAGTCCAACTCCCTCATCCATTTGCGTGTAAGGAAGGCGATGATGTCCTGCCTGCCAGCCACAAATTCCGAACGATTCCTCCACCGGGAATCCAACGTGTAACCCTAAGAAACTTTCTCAGGGTCGCGCGAATTCCAGCTATCTTCCGCGAGCCGGACTTTCTGAGTTGCACTTTCGAGCGTAAAAGGCGGGACTGGCGGGCGTGTCGTCATCGGTTTTACCTCCGTTAGCATCGATTCCGGGCGGTGGTAGATACTGCCTAAAGCAACCGGCGTTGACACCGTGAGTTACTAGGTCTACGATTTTGCCAATCGAGACATGAAAGGGCTAACCCTATTTCTAACGCTTTTCTTCGTAGTCCCGGCGTCCGCTCAAAATCTAACTTCTGCGCAAATGGAATGCACCCACGTTAAAAGCGACTCCACCCGTCCCCAGCCTACAAAGCCGAATGAAACTAAGATAGGCAATCTGGTGTGTCAACAAGGAGTTCCGAACCCGACACCGGCGCAGCCGCGGCTCAAGCTAGGTGAACCGCCCGCTGATCACTCCGTGGTGCCGAAGATTGATTCACCTCCGCCAGCACCGGTCAAGACAGCTTTTATCAATCTCGGCATTGAGAATTCGTCGGCTCCCGCAAGAGATGATCCTTCTCACGCTGAATCGCTTTTTAAGCCTCGCTAAGAAAAATTCGTTATGGATGCAGAAATCTCCCTATCGAAATCCTTCGTCAGTCCAGCGAGTCACCATGAGAACCACTCGGAGTACCAACAATGACGACGACCATTTCAAGAAATTCCGTGGGCTTCTCAGAGCTTCTCGACCACGCGCAGCAAGAGTCGCACCGCTGGCACGACTGGTTCAACCAGCACTCGCAAGCGCTCGACGTCCCAATCGACATCGCCGGCTCGGCGACAGTCCGCGACTTACTCTCGCATATCGTCTTCGTCGATCTACTCTTTGCCGAATGGCTGCTGGGCGAATCGACTACGCTGGCCGCCAAAATTGATCCAGCCCGATTGACCGACAGCATTGATAAGACCTCCCCCGATGCCATTTTCTCCGCCGCGGATTCTGCGCATCTAAAATGGCGAAAAGTTCTTGAGAAGACGCAGGACGAAAAATGGGACGAGATGCTGTCCTTTCCGGCGCCCACGAAAAACATGAAGGCCAGCCGCCGTAAATGCTTTACGCACGCGTTTCTGCACGGGACGCGGCATTGGGCGCAACTCGCTACCGCTCTGCGGCTCGCCGGTCATAAACAGGACTGGCAGCACGATTTCATCTTCAGTCCCGCATTGCAGTGACTCCTTTGTACCAGTCGAGAATCGCCGCGGTACACCCCCGGAGTGAATAGCGCCCGCTGCCCATACTCAACACACGATTTGTGAAAGTGTGCAAAACCGAACAGACACAGAAAATCGCTCGCGCTATAAGCATGCGTAAGCCGGGACACCGACGGATGCCGTGGTCGCGTTCCAGTTCCACCGGAGCGGAAGCTCTCTTCGATAGACGACGACAGTCGGCGCCCGGCCACCCCATATTTCGGCGTGCTGAATGATCCGTCACTCGCGAGTACGAATTGAGTTGATTCCTGATTTGCTATTCTTTGCGCGTGTTTTCGTCCTCGGATTTATGGTCATAATCGTATCTGCCTTCTTCATCGACTACGCGATTCGCCACTAACCCTCTCTCGCGTTCGGTAGATAAATGCAAACAAAAACAACAGAGTACGTGAGCAAATACTTTGTGATAACGCGGGATGAATAGCGATATTCTCAAATCAAAAGGGAGCAATCTGAACATGGGATACGGTAACCGCGACAAACCAGAAAGCAAATCAGGACGAGTCGGATTTGTGGAAGGGCGACTCAACGAGTTGCGACGTCGATGGGAGAAAGCGACAGACGAGCGCGAGAAGAATGAGGTGTCGGAGCAGATCCGTGAGTGGCAATCGTTTAGGCCAGAACGATCCGCATCCCGGCAATAGAAGATAAGGTCCCCGCTGGCGTCTACGAGGCCGGTGTGGGCAGCGATAAACAATAAGGCGCGCCTTGCAATAGGTTGATCGCCTGAACAATCACGACCCTACAAGAAATTACTTTGACGCTCGGGGCAAAATCATTTTCTCAACGCTAGTAGGGTTGGTATCAGTTCCGTGTGTAGGCTCATCTTGTCCAGTAGCTTTGCGGCGCCAATTTGACGGGCCAGAGCTTTCGCGTCGTCATCAACACTATAGGAAATCGCTATAATTGTGAACCCGTTGAAATGATTTGTGGACTAGCCCCAATGCGTCCAGTCCCTGACTATCCTTCATCCGCAGGTCTAGCAAAACTACGTTCGGACGTACCAGTGCGGTGAATAATACAGCCTCGGAGAAATCAGTCGCGGTCCCTACTAAGGAAATCTCGGGTTGAGACTCCAGAAGGTCGGAATTCCTCGGAGTCGTCAGCCAACAAAACCGATAGAGCCAAGCTGTATCCTCACTTGCAGAGGGTGTCTCCCCTACATCAAGCACCGTATAGCGCTCGCAGGTCGTCGCACTAGGCCAAGTGGCAAAGAAAGCTACCAGAGCGAGCGTAAAACCAGTGCACCGTAGACGCAAACGCACCGTGCGAACCAAATCTGCTGAAACCAAGCGGACTGTTCGCCGTGGCGCAAAAAGCAAGACGCGTTCGGCGCGGCGCAGAAGGTAAAGAATTCTACGTAAACAGCTGTGAGACGCCCGGCTTCGACCGCAACCACCCTCGGAATCGATAGTCTCGAGTACCGGGATACTAAGACGGTCAAGGAACTGCCGAAAATGCAGCGCGGAGAGGCAACCGATAGCGTGCTGAGCTGCCGATATCCTCGGCTCAATCGTAACGGTCCAAGAGCGCCTTCCCTTTCTCAGTAATAAGTGTCAGTAAGTACTCTGTGCCGTCCGATTGAAACTTGGTGTGTGATGTCGAGCCGTCGTTGCAGACTGAGCGTGATGTGATGAAATCTTCTCAAGACGAATTGCGAACCGCCGAGGCCTTTAGCTTTTTGGTTCGGGGAAAATTCCACCTACAAAACCTCGAAACTCCTCGTAATACAGGGGGTGCTGCACGAGAATCGCATAGATCTCCTGAGCGACACGACTTTCAGCAACCCATTTCTTTTTCGCTGGTCGGGGCCATGGGGAGCACGATGGCCTTCGCTTCCTGCAATAGATACCTAAGCTCGTTGTGTTCCGGCGGCTCGTTTTCGTTCCGTTTGATTTCGCTCATCGTTTCTCCTTTTTGCTCCAGAAGCCACCGTTCGAATTTGTGAGCTAACGCCACAATGCTCTTCCGAATTTTCTTGTTTTTCAAGTCTGCTCGAACTTCGGCCCATCGCCAGTACTCTCTTATTTTGTCCGAAAGAGAAACCCAACTAGCCCAGGGCTTAGAGGTTCCCGTCCGAGAGCAAATATCAAAATCTGGACATCCCGAATCTTGGAGCATATCATTCCGTCAAAGAATTGGGATTTGTGGCTTCCCATGTGCGGCGGGCAGTCGAGCCTTCCCGCGCTGCCAAGCCTCACTGCGGCAAGGAGGCCGGTCATGCCACTCGATGGCCTTGAGATCCGCGTTTCCCTGCAAAAGCTACTGCTGGGACTGGTCGTTGTGATCGTTCCGCTCAGCTTGGTCGGCTTGTACATTACTTCGGAAAGTGTGTCGTCTGTGGAAGAAGCGAACGGCGCGCATCTGAGAGCTGTTGCGCAAGCCACCGCCGGAACGGTCACCCAATTCATTGACCATCTTGTGACGGAAGTCGGGAGCATCGCTCTCGCACCCGCGCTGCGCGACGCTGTCTCGGCGGCTGACCGCTTGTATCAAAACACGAGCGCTGCGGCCATTGACGATAGGATGGACGCACTAGAGACCAAATGGGCCACGCCAGCGGCTGATCCCTTGATCAAGGAAATTCTAACGTCTCCGGCCGCCGGCTATTTGCGGGCCTATCGCGAAGTGGACCCGAGACTTCTGAGAATCTGGGTCACCGATGAAGCGGGCGCTATTGTCGCTGCCACCGACAAGCCGCAGCATTACTACCAGGGTAAGCAAGGCTACTGGCAGGCCGTCTACGCGCAAGGCCGGGGCAGCAACAACGTTTCCAGCGTTCTTTACGACGAACGGAACAGGTCCAACTACATTAGCATTGGCATGCCGATTTTCGAACAATCCTCCGGACAGGTGTTGGGAGTTGTGAACGCATGGGTCGATGTCTCTGGTCTGTCTTCGCTTTTGGTCAAGAACTCGTCCGATCGCAACGCTCCGGTCTTTTTGGTCAGCGAAGCCGGCACGGTGATCGCGGGCCCAAATGTCGAGCCGTCGAATAAGCTAAGGTCGGAAGAATACGGCGCCGTGCGCGATGCGCTGGCGACCGTTCCAGGTCGGCAGCGTGGCCACGTCATAGCCACGACTTCGGGCGGGAAGCGTCTCGCGGGGTTCGCCGACACAGGGCTCAAGGAAGCGTACCCGAACCTTGATTGGACGGTTGTGGTGAGTTTGGATGAGCGAGATGCCACGGCGCCGATTCGCCCCGTGATACGGTTCGCCTTTTCCATGGTGGCGCTCAGCGTGGTGATGCTAACGCTTCTGGCGGTTTACTTTTTCCTGCATCGGCGACAGCAGGTTCCCGAGATTGAGACGTTGCACACTCAGGAGTCAGCCTCCAAGAAGATGTCGGCGTCCGCTTGACGCTTCAGGCCCCTCAGGTAGGCGATGCTCAGCAGAAAGCGGCCCTTGGGAAAGTTTGGAACAGGACGATCGTTGATCGCACGGCCGACTTGTAGGCATGGGTAAACGTCTGCGAGAAGATTCAGAGGCGCAGTGTGGCGCAGTACATCTATGCGAATAATCACTACGGCGGATTCGCGCCTGCAACCGTCGAGCTATTTCGAGAGCTGTGTCGAGAAAAAGGCATCGAGACGCCGTTCAACATCACCTGGCCCACAATTATCGACGGATTCCTATTCGACGTGTCGAAGAACTGGCGACATCCGGGAAGCTTCAGGGCCTTGCCTTCTAGACGTGCCGATGAAGATGAAGCGCGAGCAGAGCTGAAGAGATAGACCTATAAATCGCTTTGTCCAATGTTGAGGCGCGGTTCCGTTATCTCATCCCCGAAAACCCATCTAGGGCGTAAAGGCGCGCTTCGCACGGAGGGCGCCCTCAGAATGAGGACACGTGGGGACACGCGGACGTCGCGGTGCGTTTCCCTACTCCTGCACGGTGAAGCGGACCGGCTGGATGTAGATCGCATTGCCCGTCTGAATGGAAATGTTGTAGCGGCCGGGTCTCACGTGAGGGACCTTCATGACGATCGTTTCCTCGTCTTGTTCTACGAGCGTGGCCTTGTAATCGGTTTTGTCGTCGGAGAGGAATACGGCGGAAACGGCGCCTTTTCCCAGATTCTCTCCCGCCACGGTCACGGTGTCATTCACTTTGCCGGACGACGGATCTACTCCCGTCACCCGCGGCGAGCCCTGCGCAAAGAGCAACAGGCCCAGAAGCACCAGCAGGGCCGCTGCGGCCAGAAGGGCCAATGTCATATGGATATATTTGTTGCGATGGCGCCCGTTTCGTTCCAACGGGCTAAGGAAAGAAACCGGTAACCAAAGGCGCTTCTTACAACCGCGGCATCCAAACACGTAGTGCCGTACCTGACTCACAACGAGGTCGATTATATGCCCAACGGAAGACACCCGCCACGCGTGTCATCGCCACGAGGACCGAGACATCGCGTGATCTTTAGGAGTTCAGCACAAGCAAATCTGATCGGGGGCGCGTGTGCGGCACAAAGGGGCGCGCGGTGATCTGGCCCTGAAACGCCGGGGCCCATTTCCCGGGGATGCTGCTGCCGCATGATGGACAACACCCGTTCGGGGTCAGGTGGTAGCCGAGAATCAAATAGCCAAAACGCTCGATCAACAGAGTTTTGCAATTGGGGCAGCGTGTGTTCTCCAGATCGCCGACCTCGCCCGGCAGGTTTCCCGCATAAACGTAGCGGAGTCCAGCTTTCTTTCCAATCTCCGCCGCGCGTATCAAAGTCTCCGCGCTGGTGTTCTCTGGATCAATCATTTTGTAATCTTTGTGGAACGCAGTCACATGCCACGGAATATCCGGCGACACGCCCGCCAGGAACTCGGTCAGCCGAGTCAGTTCGTCGTCGGAGTCGTTGAACCCTGCAATCACCAGCGTAACAATCTCCAACCAGAAACCCATCTCATGCAAGAGACGAATCGTATCCAGGATGGGCTGTAAGCGCCCGCCGAGCTGACGATAGTGGCGGTCATCGAAACTCTTCAGGTCAACCTTGTAAAGGTCCACCCAAGGCCGCAGGTATTCGAGTACCTGTGGAGTACCGTTTCCATTGGAAACAAAACCCGTGACCAACCCCGCCGCGCGCGCTTCTTTAAAGATAGCCACGGCCCATTCACTTGTGATCAGGGGCTCGTTATACGTGCTGACGATGACCCTGCCTCCCTGACGCGTGGCGTCAAGAACAAGCTCTGCCGACGTAACACGCATCGGGGCGGCCACGGCGGCGGGATCGCGTAGGGCTTGCGACGTCACCCAATTCTGGCAATAGCCACAATGCAGATCACAGCCGAGCATTCCGAAGCTGTAAGCCAGCGCACCTGGATAAGCATGGAGGAATGGCTTTTTCTCTATCGGGTCGCATTGGATCGCGCCTACATAGCCCCAGGGTACATACAGGGTTCCGCCGCGGTTGTAACGAACCTTGCAGACACCGGGCTGGCCATCTGGGATCTTGCAACAATGTCCGCAGGCAAAACATCGCACCCAGTTGCGGTCGAGCTTTTCGTACAGTTCGCCCTCACGAACATCTTCATAAATGATTTCGCGCAGCGTGTTCATACGTACGAAGTGTCGGGAAGGCCGTCAGGTATTTGCTTTCTGATACTTGTCGTGCTGAAACTTACCGCCGTCAACGTAATTCTTGTTGATGTCGATATACGATTGCCACTTCTCCGGCAAATCATCCAGCGCGAAAATGGCTGTCACTGGACAGACCGGGACGCAAGCGCCGCAATCAATGCACTCAGTGGGATCGATATACAACTGAGTTACTTCGTCGAACCTCGGGCGGCCATCGTCATAGGCTCGGCCTTTGGCCGGATGGATACAATCGACCGGGCACACGTCCACACAGGCGGTGTCCTTGGTTCCAATGCAAGGTTCAGCGATGATGTACGCCATCGTGTCCTTCTTCTTTCGATCAGTATAACGCAACTGCCGGAGTCACCCCCCCGCTGCTCCGCACCACCAAGCCGCATCCCCTCAGACCCCCGCCACGGCCTCCTTATCGTCCGACCGATGCGGAGCGACAGGTTTAGAGTTATTCTCGCTAGGCGCAATCGAGGAAGGCGTGGAGCTCGTGCGAGAGCGAATGGTGGCGCAGCTTGCGCAGTGCCTTGGCTTCGATCTGGCGGATGCGCTCGCGGGTAAGCGCGAACGTCAAGCCCACTTCCCCGAGCGTGTGTGCGCTACCATCGTACAGACCAAAGCGCATCCTGATGATCGTTTCCTCGCGCGGGGTGAGCGTCTTCAACACTGACGCCATGTGTTCCTTCAGGTTGGTCTCGTTGACCGCGTCCGAGGGTGACACGACGGCCTTATCCTCGATGAAGTCGCCTAGGTACGCATCTTGCTCCCCTCCGACCGGCGTGTCGAGCGACGTGGGCTGCTGCGCTATCTCCTGGGCCCAGCGCACCTTGTCGACAGGGATATCCATGCCCTTGGCGATCTCTTCTGCAGTTGGCTCGCGGCCAAGCTCCTGCACCAGTTTCCGGCTGGTGCGGATCAGCTTTTGGATCGTTTCGATCATGTGCACGGGGATGCGAATGGTGCGGGCCTGGTCGGCAATGGCGCGGGAGACGCCCTGGCGAATCCACCAGGTGGTGTACGTGCAGAATTTGTAGCCGCGGCGCCACTCGAACTTTTCCGCTCCCCTCATCAGGCCGATGTTGCCTTCCTGAATCAAGTCGAGGAACTGCAAGCCGCGGTTAGTATATTTTTTCGCGATGGAAACGACGAGACGGAGGTTCGCTTCGATTAGTTCCTTCTTGGCCTGCTCGGCTTCCGCTTCGCCACGAAGAATCACCTGAAGAGCCCGCTTCAATTCGGTGGGGCTGACTTCGCTGGCGATTTCGATTTCGCCGAGTTCCTGGCGGCGGGCGAGAAGATCTTTGCGCGCTTCGGCCTGGACGTCGGCCTTCGACGCTTCGACGCGGCGCTCAAGCTTGACGATTTCGCGCTCGAGGAAGTGAACGCGCTCGACAGACTGGCGGATTTTGTCAATCAGACGCTTCTTTTCGAGCGGATTGAAGTCGAGTTCGCGAAAGCGGCGGGACATCTCGACGCGGGTGCGGCCCAGCGCATAGCGGGCGCGAAGATTCGGACGCTTCTTCGAGCGCGGGACTTTTTCGAGTTTTTGAGCTTGCTTCATCGCTACGAGGTAGAGCTTGGCGACCTTGTCGATCTGCTTCAACGTCTCTTTCGCTTTCGCTTCGATCTTTTCTTCGGTGAGCTCTTCGTCGTCGAACTGGACGATTTCCTTGATGGAACGCGAGCCGGTGCGCAGATCTTCGCCGACCTGCAGTAGCTCTTTCAGAATCAGCGGAGCGCGCGTGATGGTTTTCAGGACGAGGAGCTGCCCGCGCTCGATGCGCTTGGCGATGGCAACTTCACCTTCGCGCGTCAGCAGTGGAACTGTGCCCATTTCGCGGATGTATGTGCCAACCGGATCGTTTGTCTTTTCGAGAGTTCCGGGCGTCAGGTCCAGTTCGCCATCATCCGCCCCCGGTTCTTTTTTTGTTTCAACCGGTTCAGAAGAACCGGTTGCCGCAAGCGCAGCATTTGCGGTCGAGAGGTCTTCATAGACGTCAATCCCATAGCGCTCAAACGTTGAGAGCAAGTCGTCTATTTCTTCCGAGGAGTGCACCTCGGCCGACAGGGAATCGTTCACCTCTTTGTAAAGCAGGTAGCCGCGCTCCTTGCCCACGGCGATGAGGTGCCGCACCTGCTTGTCTTCAATCATCAGCGCCAAAGGTTTCTCCCCGTGTCAGGCCACTGCCAGAGTCGGCCCCAAGCCAACCCCAACGCGATACCATGGCCGAAAGAGGAACACCAGGACGCCCCTAGAAACGAAGAAAATGGTGGAATTCCACCTGTGGAGGTGGCTGTCTGCCGCGTGCTCTATGTGCGTCCTTCGCCGAAATTATACTCCACAAGCGATCCTCTTCGCTCAAACTCAGATCAGGCGGAGAGGGTTGCCGGATGAGAACGAACACCAATGCGCAGTACCTAAGACATCTAGCCGACGACGTGCTCCCTCAAGTTCTGTATGTGCAGCGGCACCCCGAGGACGCGCGAGGAATCGAGCGAGTGCTTCAGTTCCGGGTGAGAGTGAGCGCGGAATTTGAGCGCTTAGTGCGGGAGTCAGAGACTCCGTCGCCGGCGTACTGGAGCACGAAACAGCCGTCGCGCCGATGGCGCGAAACCGCGATCGGCCGCTCCGTGTTCTCAGCCAGTTGCGGACAGTGAATGACGGGGTTTTTGCCGCTCCCCGAATCCAGCCAGCGATCTGACCGGTTCAAGTCATCAGCTCGATATTGAGTCTCACTGGACGGTCGGGCCATCGATCGTTTGCTCCCATTCTCGACCAGCGGCGTCAGTCGCTCTGACCGTGACGGGCCAGTGAATCGACGCTAGCTTTGCATTCGGATCGCGAAGACTGATCGCTGGTCCTTCGAGGGATTGGAGCTCTGCGTCGAAGAGTATGCTGTCATCCTCATCGATGAGCAACAATTCGACAGGAAACGTGCAATCTCCCCGCTTGGCATGATCCTGAAGTACTTTGAAGAGTGGGGCGAGCGCGACGATGAGACCACCGTGTTCGTCCAGCGGGAAAGGAAAATCAACTTTCACCATCGGTGTGACCTCTGCAAAAAACGCAATAGGCGTGGTTTTTCCGCAGTTACGCACGCGATCCAGTTCAGGTCTCGCGCTCCTTGCAATCGCGACAATGACGTGTCCAAGGCACAGCCTCTAAGCGGGCCCGGGAGATTGGATTTCGGCAGGCCTCACAGGTGCCGAAGTTACCATGTCTGATCCGAGCGAGCGCGTCCTCGATTGCTCGGAGGAGCCGCAGGTCGGTTTGATGTAATTGGATCTGAAGTTCTGCTTTGGCATCCGCATTCGCTTGGTCCATCTGATCGCCCTCCCAGCCTCCCGCGGCCGGGATCGGACTCTCGGCTTCGGCGCTTGCGATTGACATTTCGCCCCGTTTTTCGAGTAGCACCCGCTTATATCGGTCCAAATCTTTTCTGTTCATTTCCGATTTCGTGGTACTCGATAGGGCAATCCCGGACTGGTGGCCAATATCTTACACCCATGATAAGGCGACGTCCGCACCGCGAATGACAACCGCACTCGACGGGCAGCGCTATGGCGCCGAAAGCGTGTAGTAGAATCAAGGTTCAGACTACTTGATACTGTCGCGCGAACGCCGAGGCGCACGATGTGAAGGAGCTAGTGGAGGCGATTGCGAAGGCGCTCGTGGATAATCCCGACCAGGTTCAGGTCCGTGCGATCGAAGGCGAACAGGTCACCGTGTTCGAGTTGCGCGTCCACGGGAGTGACCTCGGGAAAGTAATCGGCCGCCAAGGACGCACGGTGCGGGCTATCCGCACGATCCTGAACGCGGTGGGCATGAAGCTGCGCAAACGCTTCACACTAGAAATCCTTGAGTAGTGTCAGGGCGTGCCCTTCGGTCTGACCTGTGCGGATTCAGCCCAGCGCGGATTCTCGCACGTCATCTCGGGCGAGACAGGTAGTTGATGAATTCGCGCCGGACGCGTTAGAGAATCAGGCGTGGAAAAGTCAAAAATTCCCGTTTACTGCCCGCATTGCAAACAGAAACAGATTGTTCACGTCTTTGTACGACTGGGACGAAGTCCGATGAGCAACCAGACCGTCAACTGCATGACGTGCAAGAAAGAATTTGACGTGCTGGTTTCCGACCCGATTATCGGCGGGCCATTCCCAGAATAAAAGTTCTGCTAGGCCAAAGCGCGTTTCACCCCTTGGTTGAATTCATCCCTTGAGCGTGTTTTCATCGGACGAGAAACGGGACAGGCGTTCCAATTACTTCTTGTCATCTTAGGAAGTCATTTTGGCTTTTGAACACGCGACTGAAGAGCGAAAACTGTAGGAACCTTAGCGGTGTTTCGTGATGATTTCATCCACGACGCCGTACGCCTTGGCCTGCTTCGCGGTCATAATGAAATCACGTTCCACGTCCTTCTCAATTTTTTCAAGCGGCTGGCCCGTATGGAACGCGAGAAGCTTGTTGAGCGAATCGCGGGTCCGGAGGATTTCCCGGGCGTGAATATCGATGTCGGTAGCCTGGCCAGACAAGCCGGACATCGAGGGTTGGTGGATCAAAACCCGAGAATTGGGCAGCGCATAGCGCTTCTTGGGCGTGCCTGCCACCAGCAACAGGGCAGCGATGGACGCGGACTGCCCGATGCAATAGGTGACCACGTCGGGTCGGACGAACTGCATCGTGTCGTAAATCGCCATTCCCGCAGAAATCGACCCGCCCGGAGAGTTGATATACACGGAAATATCCTTCGCAGGGTCTTCAGATTCGAGGAACAGCAGCTGGGCCGTCACCAGATTCGCAACGTGATCGTCGATTGGCGTGCCAATAAAAATGATGTGGTCTTTGAGCAGCCGGGAATAGATGTCGTAGGCCCGTTCGCCCCGGCTCGTCTCCTCGACGACCATGGGAACGAGCGTTGTGGCACGCGGACTCGCGTCGTCAGTTTGTCTCATCTGGAGCATGTTTGCGCGCTGAGGAACGGGAGACGCTTTCTACGGCTTTGCCTTTTGTTTTTTGCCGCGACTGCCTTTGTTCCCTGCCCAGTGCCGCGTTGCTCTTTTCCTGCCGTCAAGCTGCAGTTGTTTCTGAATGCCATTAGCCCCATGATATCTGTGCGTCGGAGGAACTGAACCTTCCGGTTGGGACTCGCACTGTATTTTATCTTGCGAGGTCTGGGTCATGAGCGCTCGAAAATTGAGCGGGTCTCTTAGGTTTTGTAATTCCCGGTAATAATAGAGCGCAGTGGGCCGTTTTCCCTTGATCCTCAGTTTCTTTAGAAACTGAATTTCTTCCTCGGTCGCACCACGGCTCAGGGAAGCGTCACGAAGGAATTCTTTCAGCCCACGCTCTTCCTCAGTTTGGCCCGGTTCCCTCTCGACAAACTCAAATTTCTTTGGGTCTCCTGGGGCTAGTCTCCCGTTTAACACAATTTCCATACCAAAGGTTACAAGGTCGAAGTCCCAGGATTCGATCAGCGGATCCAGGAAGGTAACGCAGTTCTCAACTGATAGGTTCAAGGCATCCGTGTCTAGGAACTCGAGTATGCTGACTCGAATTTCTTCATAGCTTCGGCCGGTGAGCCGAGCCACTTGGTGGACCCAGTTTTCACTTTCCAATTCTTCCTTGGCGACTCTCTTGGCAACGTCTAGAAGCTTTTGTATGACTAGGCGTTCGACTTCACCAAAGGGATGCTTCTCAAACATGACGCGAAATTGTTTTTCTTTGTCGGGAGCGCACTTTCGGAGAACCAACTCTCGAACTTCCTTAAATAAGGGCGGGGGTGCGTGCCCCAAGGTTTTCTTCAATTGCTCCTTGCGCTCGTGGTCAGCTAGTTTCGAAAGCTCACCGCTCGGGAGTTTCAAGAATTTCGCCATTTTGTCGTAAATGTCTGTTCGGCTAGGCGCGGGGGGCAACTTCTTCCGAGTCAGCAGCTGGGAAATGTAAGACTCCGTAACTTCGGCGGCCGCCGCAAGATCTCTCTGCTCAAACCCCAATTCTTCCAGCCGCTGTTTGATCACTAGACAAACGTCCACAAGGTGCCTCCGCTCGCTTAACTTCGGATATTAAACCAAATAAAATAATCGCAGATTGTACTTGACACGTCAAGTTAATTAACCTATGCTAGTTAATTGACTGAGGGATTCATGGGGTAATCTAAACTACAAATGGTTATCTAGAATCGCCCCTTGGCCATGACAACCAAGGAGGTTGACATGTTTGCACGCAGAGTTTCCATGCATCTGAAACCCAATAGCGTTTCGGAATTCACCCAGAGAATCGAAAAGGACATTCTTCCCCTGCTTCGAAAACAGACCGGGTTCAAGGACGAAATCACGTTTATCGGCCCGGGCGAAACGAAAGCGTCCGGAATCAGCTTGTGGGACAACAAAGAGCACGCCGAAGCCTACAATCGCGGAACGTATCCAGAAGTGACGAAGATCCTGGCGAGAGTCGTTGAGGGAACTCCTCAGGTTGAAACCTATGAGGTTTCCAACTCAACCTTCCACAAGATCGCCGCTGCCGTAGCAGTCTGAAGCCTGTAGGTCTTTTCGTTCGGCGGGGGGCGGGCTGGGTACGCCCCCTCACTTCTCCAGCGCAAGGGAAACTACAAAACGCACAAAGCTTCCAATACTTTACTTCAGCAAGACAACCAAGGAGGTTGCTATGAACACCATCACACGTTGGGACCAGTCCCGCGGTTTGGCATCTTTACAGGACCAGGTCAATCGTTTGTTCGAAGACAACTTTAGTCGCGACCGCTCGGGTCCTGCCGAACTGGCAACCTGGGCGCCACTAGTCGACATATATGAAACCGAGAACGAAGTGGTCGTCAAGGCCGACCTGCCGGATCTCCAAGACAAAGACATTGACGTACGCGTCGAAAACAACACATTGACCATCCGTGGAGAGCGAAAGTTCGAAAAGGACGTCAATGAGGACAATTATCTGCGAGTTGAACGCGCCTATGGTTCATTCATGCGGAGCTTTTCACTGCCGAACACGGTCAGCTCCGAAAACATTCGGGCCGAGTATCGCAATGGGGTCTTGACCCTGCACATGGCGAAGCGTGAGGAGTCGAAGCCGAAGCAGATAAAGATCAGCGTCTCAGCGAACGCCAAGTAAATCAGAGTCTTAACTATATGGAGGTCGGCGCTCCGGCCTCCGTGCTAACAACCATGGAGGTTGCCATGTTTGAACATAGAGAACCATCAAGAGAAGAGATCGCTTGCCGAGCTTATGAGCTGTATCTTCAGCGCGGCAGCGAACAGGGAAAAGATGTCGAAGATTGGGTTAGAGCCGAAACAGAGTTGAGCGACGAACCTGTCGCGGCAACAGCGAAAACGAGGGTCGCCCAAGCAGGCGATAGCAGAATTAATTGACGTCCGGGTGTGAGTACTCGTCCTGTCTCGCGAGTGGTGCGAGCGAGACATTGACTTCGCGGTTTGTCGGCCCGGATTTCCCAAGCAGCCGGAAATGGATAGGCCTTTCGTTCGGGGGCGCGCCAGTCTGCCGCCGCACGTCTCTGGCGAAGGGCAACTGCGCGGAGAAACGAGGTTACCAATGATGACGAACAGTCTGAAGTGGGTTTTCATCACTGCGTTGCTCCTAGTGGTGTTGTTGCGATCCTCCCCGAGTCACCAACTATTGTTGGACCTTTTTGGTCTGTGCGGGTGCCTTCATGGTTGTCCTAGCTCTATTCCTAAAAAACACGAGGGTCGGACTTCCTTCAGTGGCAGTAACAGATCGGACCCAATGGAGCAAGTCACTGTAAGGCTGTGAGCGTGGTGATCCCGAGCGCCACCGCAAACGCAAGCGAGACGCCAATGCCAGACACAATCAAAGCGGAGACCACCCTGATCGAAAACGCCCTTATGGCGGAATCCTTGCGAGTCGAAAGCGAGCCTTGGACCCGTTTCTACTTGGCTGGTGAAATCATTCGAGAATCGCGGAAGGCGTCTGGAAAACAAAGCAAGTACGGGAGCGAAGGCAACACGGCTCATTCAGACGAAATGATTGAACATTACAATCATCCGCGCAACGCCGGCAGCCAATCGAAGGATGACCCGAATGAAGCATCAGCCTGGTTGGAGTCGACGTGATCGAGCTCCAGATGAGGATCAATTCCGAGGCGAAAGTGATCGAGGAAACGGAGAGCAAGACGTTGGCTGCGGCTCGGCAACTGGCGGCTCCTCCCTTCCCGCCGAATTTGGTCACGGGCAAGAGCTCGAGAAAGCGCTGGCCATCAAGAACACGAATATCGTCCGCGAGATCAGCCTTCCCCGCAACCCTGCTCGATGCGACAGGATACTCCGGAATTGGAAGGAGGCTACAATTTGGTGGGTAGCCCTATTTCGTAATGGATCATCCAGGGAGAACCCTGCTGTATGTTGTTCGTTTGAGCCGTTCATACGGCTGTCGCAAAAAGCCGCTTAGACCAAAGGTCAATGCCCCTGCAAGGAAAACCGCTGCGCGGACAATTGCATGAAGGACGACAGATATTAAAGATCAAATCTAACGCAAACATCTAACTGCCGGTGCCAGTTGCTGCGAAACAATGAATCACCCTAGATGCTGAGGAGAGCTCAAATGGCAGAGACAATCAAAGCGGGGACGATCCTTTTCAAGGATGCCACATTCTTGCCGGATGCGCTGCAGTTCGAAAGTGAGCCCTGTGCGACTGGTTGGCGATTAGTCAAGGATCTCGATGGGTATGGATTGGATCGCAAAATCCGCAAAGCAGGATGGACCTTCTTCTGCATTGCGGGTGAAATCAAATCGATCGTCTTCGGCTTCGAAGGGCAAAAGAGCGCTCGGAGGGCCGTCAAGCGAATGTTGGCGAGGCTGAAATCGGAGAAATTCAATTCTTTGGAAATCACGCGGGTGGCCTCGAAACGCTTCCTGGGAGTGCCCTATGTGAGTGTCTCGGCCCGCTCAAGACATATCCAGGAAAGTTTGTTTCTGTTCTGTGACAAGGACCTTCGAAAGTTGGGATCGAGCAAGATTGACTTCCGTTCGGACCAAAGCATGGGGCTCGCAGGCAGCAAAGGGCTGCTGACAGGAACAATGATACAGGCCAACATGGCACCGATCTTGAATCGTTGATTGATTGAATGGGATATTCAAATGAAAATGATGCGCAACATAGTCGTTGCTCTTTCCCTGATCCTGCTTTCAGCCCCCCTGATTTCCGGTCAGGATCTTTCGAAGTATCGAACATTCTCGCTCGGAACGAGTTTAGCCGAACTCTCGAAGCAGGTCGGTCCGTACTCGCACTATACGACTTTAATTCACCAGCGCCCAGCAGCCATTCAAGAGTTGACGTTTTGGACGCTGCACTCTTCTCGCTCTCCGGTTGGAGTGTACCCGGTTTCGCAGATTTTATTCAGCTTCTACAATGGCGAGCTCTACAGAATCGTGGTGACTTACGATCGGGACGACACAGAAGGCCTGACTGACGATGACATGGTACAAGCCGTCTCCGCCCGCTACGGAACCGCAACGAGGCTCTATCCCGAGATCGACTTCTTCCCAACGAATTACCTCGACGGCTCAACGGACAAGGTCATTCCTTTCTTCTTAACAAGTGATCCCTATCGCTCGGCAGACCGGGTGATTGCTCGATGGGAGGATTCTCAGAACTCGGTAAGCCTTTTCCGCTCCACCCATCTGAATTCTTTCGGACTCGCGTTATCTTCAAAACGACTGGATGCACAGGCGGAGGCTGCCATTTTCGAATTTGAGAAGCTCGAGAAGCGAGAGGCTCCGCAGGTGGACATTGTGCGCCTGAAAAAAGAAGCCGAGGAGCTTGAAGTGGCGCGACAAATAAACCTAAAGACTTTTCGTCCCTAGTGTCGAGCTAGGGTCATAACGACCTTACTCGAGGATTTCTTAGAACGAATTAAACGGAGGTTAAAGAAATGACTGTGAATGTGACTCCTCTACACGACCGCGTCCTGGTGAGGCGATTGGAAGAGAAGGAAACCGCGAAGGGCGGCATCATTATTCCCGACACGGCTAAAGAGAAACCTCACGAGGGCGAAGTGATGGCCGTCGGAGCCGGCAAGATCGAAAAAGGCAAACGGGTCCCGCTCGATGTGAAGGTGGGCGACCGAATTTTGTTCGGCAAATACACCGGCAATGACATCATGGTCGATGACCAGGAGTATCTGATCCTCCGCGAGGAGGAAATCCTGGCGAAGGTTAGCGGAATGGCCAAAGCAGCATCCGGCAAGAAATAAGTTTCGCCGATCCAAACGGTTTTGGACCGGTCACAAATTCCCATTCACCCAGGAGGGTGAAATCCAATGGCAAAACAAATTGTAACTGGTGAGAATTCACGTCAGGCGATTCTGCGCGGCGTCAACATTCTCGCCGACGCCGTGAAGATCACGCTGGGTCCCAAGGGGCGCAACGCGGTGATCGAGAAGAAGTTCGGCGCGCCGATCATCACCAAGGACGGCGTGACGGTAGCGAAGGAGATCGAACTGCAGGACCCGCTCGAGAACATGGGCGCGCAGATGGTTCGCGAAGTCGCTTCCAAGACCTCTGACGTTGCCGGCGACGGCACGACCACTGCGACCGTTCTGGCCCAGGCCATCTTCCGCGAAGGCGTGCGGACGGTTGCCGCAGGTGCAAGCCCGATGGCGCTCAAGCGCGGCATCGATAAGGCCGTGGAAGTCGCCGTGGAAGAGATCAAGAAGCTCTCCCGCGACGTGAAGGGCGACATGATCGCGCAGGTGGGCACGATCAGCGCCAACACCGACAAACAGGTCGGCAGCATCATTGCCGAGGCGATGAAGAAGGTCGGCAAGGACGGCGTCATCACCGTTGAGGAATCCAAGACGATGGAGACGACGCTCGAAGTGGTCGAAGGAATGCAGTTCGACCGCGGCTACCTTTCGCCCTACTTCGTCACCGATCCTGAGCGGATGGAATGCTTGCTGGAAGACGTCCACATCCTGATCCACGAGAAGAAAATCAGCTCGATGAAGGACCTGCTTCCCCTGCTCGAGCAGACCGCCAAGATGGGCAAGCCTCTCTTGATCATCGCCGAGGACGTTGAGGGCGAAGCGCTCGCGACACTCGTCGTGAACAAGCTCCGCGGCACGCTGCAGTGCGCTGCGGTGAAGGCTCCCGGCTTCGGCGATCGCCGCAAGGCCATGCTCGAGGACATCGCCACCCTCACCGGCGGCAAAGCCATCACGGAAGATCTCGGCATCAAGCTCGAGAACGTGAAGCTCGAAGACCTCGGCCGCGCGAAGAAGGTGACCATCGACAAGGACAACACCACGATCATCGCGGGCGCCGGCAAGGCCAGCGAGATCGAAGGCCGCATCAAGCAGCTCCGCACACAGATCGAAGATACCAGTTCGGACTACGACAAGGAAAAGCTCCAGGAACGCCTGGCGAAGCTCGTCGGCGGCGTCGCAGTGATTAAGGTGGGCGCGGCAACCGAGACCGAGCTGAAGGAAAAGAAGGCTCGCGTCGAGGACGCCATGCATGCCACACGCGCGGCAGTCGAGGAAGGCATTGTTCCCGGCGGCGGCACCGCTCTTCTGCGCTGCCTGCCGGCTCTAGAAAAGCTCAAGCTCCACGACGATGAAGCGATCGGCGTGAACATCGTGAAGCGCGCGCTGGAGGAGCCAACGCGCCAGATTGCCCAGAACGCGGGCCACGAAGGCGCTGTGGTGGTCGGCCGCATCCGCGATTCAAAGGATGAGAACTTCGGCTTCAACGCTGAGTCGGGCGAATACACCGACATGGTCAAGGCCGGCGTGATCGACCCTGCCAAGGTTACCCGCCTGGCGTTGCAGAATGCCGCGTCTATCGCCGCGCTGATGCTGACCACGGAAGTCCTAGTCGCCGACATCAAGGAAGAGGAAACAAGGGTCGCGGCAGGCGCGGGCCATAGCGGCGGCATGGGCGGAATGTACTAAACCATCGAGCACCTTGCTCTACGTCTGCGCCAATCGGGGGCGAACTCACACATCGCAGTGAGGTGCGTTCGATTCGGGCTTGCCGAAATGATTCCGTTTCGACCCAGGTCGTCCGAAACACTGCGGTCTAACTGCCATGGAGTCTCGACGGCTCAGAAGCTAATCACTTTCCATTGGACGTCACGCTTTAGGCACCGCATTTGTTCTTTCGTTTGGGCAGAAACCGCAAAGGGAGTATTCACGAGTTAGAATCCGTCCTTTCGGCTCGGGTACGGGCTCACATGTCAGGACAGGAGATAGCGCTGCCTTATTTTTGAGCGAGCGGAGACAAGTCCTCTGTGCAAGAGTCCCTGTCGCGAGGCCGTCCTAGAGAAAGGGGAATAAGCCATGCGACTCTTGATCTCTTTGGCTGTTCTGGGTCTTATTCTCGCCTCTTCTGCCCCTCGTTCAACGGAAGCACCTACCGGTTTTGACAACAAGAGCAACGGCGTCGCCGATGATGCGACTCATCAGGCCGATCAAACGAAATTCGAGGAAGTCGAGCAGCTAAGCGATGGCCTCGGACCGCTCTATAACGCGCAGTCCTGCCGCGAATGCCACCAGAGTCCGGTTTCAGGTGCCGCCTCCCAGGTCACGGAATTACGCGTCGGCCATCAGGGGCCGGACGGACACTTCCGCAATCCGGAAATCCCGATCGCTCACGGAGCCGAAGTGATCTCTGGCCGGTCTCTGGTGAATGATCGCGCTATTTGTCCCAACGCTGCTTTTCCTAACAACGAGATTCAAGAGCGAGTTCCGGAGACAGAGACGATCCGGACGTTTCGCCTTTCTCTGAATCTGTTGGGCGATGGCTTCGTCGAGGCGGTTGCCGATCAAACCCTCATCGATCTCGCCGAGCAACAATGCAAATCTTCGCATCGGAAAATCTGCGGCCAGGTTCTCCAGGTCCCTATCGTGGAAGCGCCCGGACAGATGAGCGTAGGCCGGTTCGGTTGGAAAGACCAGCACGCGAGCCTGCTATCGTTCGCCGGCGACGCTTACCTCAATGAGATGGGCATCACAAACCGCCTTCAACCGGATGAGGTAACCAAGCTTTGCAACACTGCTTCGGAGCCGAATGACACGCCAGGACCGGACGGCCTCTCCGACATTGATCACTTCGCCCGGTTTATTCGAGCCACGAAAGCGCCGGCGCGTGATTCGCAGCTCGCGAACAGCGCGGTTGCAAAGAAGGGCTACGGTCTGTTTGACAAGATCGGTTGTGCGACTTGCCACGTCGAAACATTGACCACTGCTCCCGCTGGAACGAAGATCAACGGCGGAACGTTTACGATTCCAGCCGCGCTCGGGTCAATCACATTTCATCCGTATGGGGATTTCTTGATGCATGACGTCGGTACGGGCGACGGAATCCTGCAGGCGACCCGGGAGCACTACGGGAACAAAGTCTTTCAGATGATGTCGGGGTATCTTTCGAAACAGGATTTCGAGAGCAGTCGGAACAAAATACGCACCGCCCCTTTATGGGGAGTCCGCTTGCGTCCGCGATTGATGCACGATGGCGCATCCCTGACGCTTCGCGACGCGATCCTGCGGCACCGCGGCGAGGCAAGCCATGTAAGCCAGCAATTTGAAAAACTGAAGAGGGAGGACCAAGAAGCCATCATCGAGTTCTTGAAGTCTCTGTGAATTCCGCTGGGACCGTGGCCCCTGTCGAAAATTCCTGCGGGAAAAATCAAAGCGACAATTGTGCCAAGATGATTCCTTTTGGCGTACCAAGTCAAGGCGGGCTCAGTAAAAGTTCCTGCCACAAATTCGGCAATCAGCACGATCCTAGCCCCCACTGCTGCTCGTACCTAGGACCTCCGGGCGCTAGCAGGCAAACAGCGCTTTTGGTAGCGCCGAACATGTTCCGAAGAGCCCTTACTGAAGTTCTAGGGCTTTAGGGTGCTTCCAGTGTCTCTTGAGCCGGGTTTTTACCCACCCGCCAAGTGCGTCGTAATCGCGTAGGCTTAACACTCGCGCTTCCTCACGAGTTTCGCCAATTTTCAGCAGTAAATCCCGCCTCTGCTTACTGTCGAGCCTATCGTACTGTTGTTGCGCGGTCATGTCTTCTCCATGACCTCGCGAGCTTCACCTTGCTAGCGAGCATATCCAATTGAAAGGCACGACTTGACGAAGCCTCATCTTGGACGTCTTTCGTACCAACCGCAATAGCCACAGGAATTTCCTCGCCCCTCCCACATTTTCTTGGCCTAGGCCTATGACAGCCTGCCCAAAAAGATTCCCTTAACGGCACAGGAAGCAGCAATGTTCCGCGCGCACTCTAAGGGATGCTGAGCGCAACCGGCAAACGGGTGGCTCTAACAAATCAGGGCTTCGGGCCGGCGATTGCCTCGATCTCTTGAACGAGCAAAGGCACCGCGCGCTCCAGATTTTTCCGATAGATCCGACCGAAGATTCCGCGCAGGAGTGCCCCCGGCCCGCCATCGACATCTACTGTAAAGCGAACCGATGTTTGACCAGGCTCAGTCTGAGAGAAAATGTGGTCGTAAAGAATCTGTGATCCCAAGAACGAACCGGCCCATTTCCAGTGGCGCGGTGGATCGAACTCAATCATTTGGAAGGTTGTCTTTACTCCATTGCTCAGTCTTAGTGTCGCGCGGCTATTGGAAAAGAGCGGCCCTGCGGGCGATGTCACCACGGAACGAATGTGCTTAGCCCAACTCGGCCTCTGTGCGACCTTTGCGAGGTGATTCCAAACCATTTCTGACGGAGCCCGAACGACAAAGCTCTTGTCGACGACCCGCTTGAGCGTCTTCTCACGATGGGAGGTAATTCTATTCGATGCGGTGATCCTGGGTCGGATGGAAAGGCGAGTGCCGAAAACCCCTCCACACCGTTTTGACATCAGCAAGCGGCCATCCCCGAAGCCGTCCGCGATACCTGACACCCATCTGCGCGAAACCAAACCATTCTGGCATAGCCAGATTGACCGAGGGGGCGCGCTTTTGGGCACCATGGAGCCAAGAATTGATTGATCTGAGGAACTTCTGCAACCATCTGGTGAATACCAAAAGTTCTGAAATCGTCCTCTAGGACGAGCCATTCTCCCTCTTTAGATCGATTCAATTACGAGATTTTTGACAACAACTCACTTTGGGTGCAACTTCGGGTTTTTCATGGACTGGCTCACGAACAAGCCTTCATCAAACCTGTGTAACAAGTGGAACAACTGAGGGCGGGTCTTGAAGTAGACTGCGGGCGTATGTGCGACACCGACAAGGCTTTAGATTTTTCGACTCTCTGGTTCGGGACCAGGAGGTCGATGGTTCAAATCCATTCGCCCCGACCATATTTTCAGCTGAGGTCCCTCGACTACGCTCGGGATTTCGGCAGCGGGCTCAGACGCCCGCTTAACGCCTCAAGTTCAAATCGATTCGCCCCGACCACTTCGTTTCCCACGCCTTACATTCATGGCCAATGCGCAGCGTGCCTGGGCAGCACAGCGCAGCGACTCTATTCTGAGTTCTGACGCCGCGCTGAAATTACGCTGGTTAGTCGCCGGCGAGCGCTGCGGATGCTGGGCGCTCTTGGGCGATCGAGTCGGCCAGGGTGCGGCGAAGCGGAGCGATGACCGCGGCCGGAACGGCGCGTTCGCGGGGGATTTCGATTTCCGCGAATTTGCGCGGGTACTCTTTGCGGCGGTCGAAGCCGAGGCCGGATTCCTGCAGAAGATCGCCGGCGACGGCTGGATCGTCGGAGTGCTCGACGCTCCAGAAGCGGAGGCGCTCCTCGTTCTTCTGGAGAACGCGCAGAGATTCCTCGAGCTTCTTCATCGCGCCATTGAACGACGATGCGAGGAAATAGACGGGCAGCGACCACGCGCCGCGCCCGAAAGCTGCGCGGACTCGGACGTTGTACTTGCCGTTCTGGGTCTTTTCGATGGCGCAAAGGTACTCGTTCGCTGCTGAACTGGTCTTAGCCAACATTCGCTCCCTCAAATTTTCATTCGATACTGGTACTCGCTGCCGACGCGTTCGCGTTCGCCTTGCTCGCCTGACGGCGAGCGAAGCACCCGAATGAGCCCGTGACCTTTTGGCGGACATAGTGCGCTCCTGTGTTTCATTTCAGTTTTGCCGAGCAGTAGTCAGGTCGGGGAATCCTGATCAGGTCGCACCTCGCTGGCTTCGAGGTTAGGCTCTGCGGATGAGAAGATTCTAGCGAAAGGGGCGTTCGGTAGGCAAGAGCGTCAATGTTAAATTATAAGTCGTTTATATGCAATAGCTTATGAAGTATGAGGTCCTCCGCACCGGGTGACGATGTGCTCGATGCTGGCGGATTTTGAGCTGGCCGGCGCGCGACTCGCTAGCTGGTTTTGCTGAGGCGTTTCAGGGCTTCGTTGTTGATGGTGAGCTTGCCTTCCTTCTTCAGGCGGTCTTCGAGAGCGGTGCGGAAGGCGTCAAAGGCGGCGCCTTGCTTGGCCTGGAGGAGTTGCTGCTCGATCTGGTCCTTTTGCTTCGCCAGATCTTCGGGGAGGACGGGTTGATGGGCGACGATTTTGTAGACGACCCAGGTGCTACCGAGCATCGTTGGGGTGCTGACCTGGCCTACCGGCATGCTGAAGGCGGACTCGAGCTGACGGCCTGAGCCAAGATCGGGGATCGAACCGGTGCGGGCGAAGGCTTCGGGAGTTTTCAGGTCGATGCCGAGCGACTTTGCGACTTTATCGAATGGTTCGCCGGCGGCGGTGCGCTTCGCCAGGTCTTCCGCTTTGCTGCGGGCGAGCTGGATGGATTGTTCCTGCTGGTAATCGGCGAGGACGCGGTCGTGGACTTCGGCGAGCGTGCCTTGATGGGCGGGCTGGACATCCTTGAGCGTCAGAATTACGAAGCCCTTATCGGATTGGAGGGGCGAGCTGAGTTCGCCGGGACGAAGCTGGAAGAGAACCTGGTGGAGATCGGGCGAATTACCCAGGTCGCCGACGGGTTCGGTGACGGACGCGGGCGGAGTATCGCCGAGTTCGAGCTTGAATTTTCTGGCGACGTCGTCGAGCGACTGACGATTCGACTGGCGAACGGCGGCGGCCATTTGATTGGAGATGTCGTTCGCGTCCTGGCGGACTTTCTCATCGAGAACGATGGGAACAATTGTGTCGCGAACTTCTTCGAAGGTCTTGGTGTGAGCGGTTTCGCGGTCGAGAACCTTGATGATGTGGAAGCCGTATTGCGTCTTGACCAGGTCTGAAATCGAGCCTTTTGGCTGGCTGAAGGCGGCCTGCTGAAATTCGGGCACGGTCTGGCCCTCGACGATCCAGCCGAGGTCGCCGCCCTTGGGCTTGGTGGCGTCGTCTTCGGAATATTTTTTCGCCAGATCTTCGAAATTGGCGCCCTTCTTGGCCTGTTTCAGGACGTCTTCGGCCTTCTGGCGGATTTCGGCGATTTCGGCGTCGGTCTTGCCGATGGTCTTGAAGAGGATGTGCTCGACGTGCACGCGATTTTCAACTTTGTACTGATCGATGTGGGCGTTGTAGTAGGCGCGCAGGACGTCGTCGCCGACCTGGGTGTGGGCGCGGAGCTTATCGAGATCGAGGAGCGCGTAGCGGGCGGAGCGCTTTCTCGGGCACCTGATATTTTGAGGCGTTCTTCGCGAAATAGGCGGAAAGCTCCGCTTCCGAGGGATGGATTGTGGGAGCAAGCTCTTCGGGCTTGATGGCGGCGTACTGGATTTGAACTTTTTCGTTGCGGCGGCGGAATTCCTGTTCGATTTCGGCCGGGCTGACGGTGATGCCGTCGGTGACAAGCTGGCGGAACCTTTCGAGCAGCATCTGATTGCGCAAGAATTCTTCGAACTGGCTGACGCTCATTCCGCCGGTGCGCATCTGAACTTCGGCGGCGTAGCGGTCTTTCAGCCAAGTGTCACCGGAAAAGACGGTGGGGAGAATCTGCTTGATGCGGTCCGTCATTTCTTCGGGAGTCACGGGAAAGCCGAGGCGCTGGGCTTCGAGTTCAAGGGAGTGCTGAAAGACCATCTGATCGAGGACCTGCTTCATGTACATGCCCTTGAGCATGGGCGGGATGTTCTGGCCGCGCGTGGCTTGATTCAATTCGCGCTGGACGTCCATTGCGCTGATCTCGGTGTTGCCGACTTTGGCGACAGCATCCGGGCCGCTGGTGGCGGCGGTGCCCATCAGGCCGGGGATAAGCGTGATCACCATGCTGAAGCAGATGATTACGAGGATCACCGTCATGGTGATCTTGATCCAACGATTGCGGTCTAAGTCTCGCTGCTGAATGCTTTTCAACATATGTCTATGCGGTCCTCTAGCGACTCCGAAACCTTACAATTATAGAGCGTCTGAGCAAATCTCTCAAGTCGAACGACGGGTAGTGGGCCAGTTTGATGCTGCTTGCGCTTTCATTCTGCCCCGCTGTACGCGGGCTGACTTTTCAATACGGGACGATTCGCGAATCTACGACGGAATAATCAAGTAAGACCTCTTGCTGCCTGTTAGCCGCACAGCCGCTCTGAGCCTACCCACAGTTGAGCCAGATCTCTGAGGTTGTGTTTGTATGTGCGCGTTACCAGGTATTCCTTCCCACCTCTCACACGCAGCCTGTACTTCCCCGTCGGTAAAGGCTGGATTTCCTCCACGGCTGAAATATTCACGACGACCGAGCGGTGGATGCGAATAAAACCGTAGGGTTTGAGCTTCTCGACTATGGACGAGAGGGACTCGTGCACCAAATAGGGGTTAGGCCGGTGTTGCAACGAAACGTAATTACCTTCGGCTTGAACTGCCGAGATGTCGGCTAAATCCAAGAGTAGGATGCTACCGTTGGCCTTGAATGCGATTCGTGGCGCCTTTGGTGCAAGGGCCTTCTGATCCTGAACTTCGCGGGCACTCATGATGGAACCCCTTGCTGTCTCGTTTCGACTTCCTGCTACCGGCGATTTCGGCAGACCGGCACCCGACGCCATTCCTTGGGCCCGTAGGTTACTTCTGCCCAGTGCTCACTGCTGACGGAAAGCTGGATTGCGCGCCGAAATAACACTCGATGGATTGCAACTTTCCGTTCTTGATTCGGAGATACTCCACGTTCCGGAGCGATTTACCGTTCGTGGTGTAGCAAAGATATTTCACAAAAGCATCATCCGGGCCGGTGGCGACTCGCTCCAGGTCAAAATGCCCGATGAAATTGATCTGTGTTTCCCAGCATTGCTTTTTGAAAGCGCTCTTGCTGATGTGGTCGTCGCCGGCCGCGCTTGAAAAGGTGAAGTCATCGGCGAGCAGGCTATCCAGTGGGCCCCAGTCTTTCTGCCCCCAGCCTGCATACCACTTGCGGACTACCTCCTCGGTCGTTGAGTTCTGCCCTCCCGATGCGCTGGCCCTTGCCGGTCCCGGCATGCTTACGGCACCAACCAGGGCGCAGGCTCCCGTAGCGAGCAGATTCCTGCGCGACACTGCGATCCTTGTCATTGTTCGTTCTCCTTTTCATGAAGTTGTTTGAAGCGCTTCGCCACATCGCGATGCTGACTCGTCCGAGCATACACACCGGTTGGTATGTAACAGTGCACGACTGGCCCTTGCGACACCGATGCGATCAACCTCGCTTGCGGTTGCCCGGCGCGCGCAGGGATCTCAGCCAGCCCACGATATTTTTGATCCCGGCCTTTATTACTTTCGGATCCTGAGCGTTCTTAGCCAGCGACCCATAACCTTCGACCATCGCAATCAGCAAACCGGCGGCGTCAGCCGGTTCCACGTTGCGGCGAACGCTTCCGTGGATCTGGCCCTGTCGCAAAACGGAGGCAGTGGCCTCGCGCCAGGCATCGAAGATTGTCTCCAGCCGCTTCCGGAATCCCGCGTCAAGAGGAGACATTTCCTGCGCCAGATTGTTCAATTGACAGCCGCCGCATACATCCTCGGGCCGGACGGAAAGACGTTGAACAATGGCGATCAAAGCGCCGATAGGATCCTTGACGCTCTGTAAAGGCCGCACCCATGTGCCGCGGTTGTCGGGAGAGATGACCTCTTCGACGACGGCATATCCCAAGGCTTGCTTATTTTTGAAGTGGTGGTACAGCGCTCCCTTGGTGACGCCGGCAGAAGCCAGAATTGTGTCCAGGCTTGCACTCTGGAAACCCGATCTGTAGATCTCGCGAGCTGCCGCTTGCAGCAAGCGCTCCCGGGTGCGCTCGGAATCACGCAGCCTAGTCGCTCTACGTTTCGGATTCTTGCGTGCTGCCAACATACCGATCAGAATGTATGGTAACAATCAGAGCGTCAAGAGAGATCTAACATGCTAAACAATATGAAAATCCATTGCGCAACTCTATAACATACCTACCGGTATGTATGTTAACGATCTGAAAGTCAATCACAATTGAGAGGCGTGACTCTCTGGCTGCTGACGTTCTTCGAATTTTGTAACCTTACGCCAGTGTGTATGAAAAGTTGAAGAAACAGTCGCTCCAGCCGTTTTGGGATCGTCCCCAGATCCTGTTAGTCCGCCACTGGTTATCGAACTCTGAAATGTTGGGCCTGTTATCTCACGGAATGGCCGTGAACGTGGAGCACCACCTGCTCCCTGAATTCCGGCTCAGCAGGAATTTGTGAAGTTGTGAGCCAATTCTGCTCTCAATTGCACACTCACTGTGAGACGCCGAGTGGTAGCTGACGTAAATCGCCACTCGTCGTGACACGGAAATCGGCACGGAAATCGGGCACGGAAACTTTCCTCGGACGAAAAGGAGAAGGTATGAGCGCACTAAGACGGTTGCGGATTTTCTGGATACCGTGGGTTGCGATGGTTGTTCTGGGTTGCTTCAGTGATGCGGTGGCTCAAACGAGCTACAAAGTGACTGATTTGGGCACTGAGGAGGGTGACATCCTGGGGTGTGCCATGTCCCTCAATAATGAAGGCTGGACGGAGGTGATGGCTCAGAACCTGCCACCGGGGGAGCAGGATAGCTTGTTTGGGATGCTTCTAAGCTCGCGCATATTTATAGACATCGACGGATTCAAGCTCGACCTCGGCACGCTGGGAGGAGCAAACACTTCAAGCAACTGGGGCCAGATCAACGATTTTGGGGAGACGGTGGGTTTTTCCGAAACGGCTGCCCTAGACCCGAACGGGGAAGACATTTGCGGCATCGGCACACACCATACGTGTCGCCCGTTTCTTTGGCAGCTCGGCCACATGAAGGCTCTCCCGACGCTCGGCGGAAATAACGGGGAGGCGAGCTCGATCAATCTCCGTGGACAAATCGTAGGATTTGCGGAAAACGGCGCACTGGACACCACGTGCCCGGCCGGCACAACCAATAATAGGGTTGCGCTGCCGGCGATGTGGGAAAAAGGCACCGCGAAAGCCCTTCCTCTTGTGAGTCTCGATACAGACGGGTTCGCATTTTGGATCAACGATCAAGGCCAAGCCGTAGGCTACTCGGGAAACTGCACCACAGCGACTCACGGCGCATCGTGGAAAAACAACGTTATCTCTGTGCTTTCTGACCTCGGAAATGGCGCTCTCGCCGAAGTGATTAACAACCGCGGCCAAATTGCTGGGCAAATCGGCAGTGCTGACGGCTCAACCTCCCTTGCGGGGGTTTGGCTGAACGGCGCAGACGGCCCAGTCACAAAAATCGACCTTCCGCTCGGAGCTGCTTCCGCCTTCGCCTCCGGCATCAATGACCGCGGCCAAGTGGTGGGAAGCTCGCTGGACGCCATGTTCAACTGGTCCCATGCGTTCATCTGGCAGGACAACGTGCTGACCAACCTTGACACGCTGTTTCCCGCGAGTGCCAACCTCAACCCAATTATGGCTAATAAGATCAACGAGCGCGGACAAATCTCCGGCATGGCAATCGTAATGAGCGGGCCGCATAAGGGCGACGTCCACGCTTTTCTGGCAACCCCTGTAAACGAAAGAGTGGGCACGTCGGTTGCAGACGTGGCACCTACACACCCGCAGTCCAATTTGTCCGCGAATGTTAACAAACAGCTTTTGCGGAGATTCGGAATCGCCCGATCCGAGCAATAGAGGGTATTTTCGGAGCTTCCGCACCGTGCAATCCGGCTTTGCGCTGCGCCCGAGGCGCAAGGCCGGAGTTGCACGGGACATTCTGGGTCACGCGAATATCGGCGTGACCCGGAATGTTTGCGGCAAGAGCTGTGGGAAGAGCGAGTGGATGCGGTGACCGAGGCTATCGAGGCCGTAAACAATTGCTGTGGATATTTTGGAATAGTGGAAAACGTGGCGTGTTATCGAAAGTAACGTAGTCTTTAGTTCCCGCCTCCGTCGCACGAGTGACGCAGAATGTCCTGTGCACCCCGTAGAAGCTGTCACTACCGGTGGGGTGAAACCTCTCTTGTGGATTCCACTGGCACACCCAACCCCGTGCGCTCTTTAGCGAAAGTATTTTTGAATGGCGGAGCAAGTGTGATACAAGGCTCGTGCTCCGGCCGGCTGCGCTTTTGTGCGCCGGCCTAACCGACCATTTAAGTAACCAGATTTAATAAATTTGAAGGAGTCAGCGCATGAGCATCACGAACGTTCAGAAGTTGCAAGCGGCCAATATTTTGCCCACGCCCAGCAGGCTGTCGCACTCCGATGAAGAGCTGATCAACAATCTGGATTCCTCGGAGGTGGATGCGTTGGTGGATGTGAAGGCGCAACTTGGGGACGACTTCATCCAGAGAAATACATCGCTGATCCTGTAAGACTCTGCGGGTGGAAGCGATGAGCCACAGCGCGCGCCTGCGCGCGAAAATCGAGCTGGTCGCTCCCGGCATGCATCGCGCGATTGAGGCTTTCTGGGCGCACCCGCGCATGCCTGAGATTTTTCCGGAGTTCCTCTATACAACCTACTGCGTGGGGCGGACGACGGTGCCGCTGCTCGAGACGGCGCTCGCGGCGGCGAATGCGCGGCGCGACGCTGATCCGGTGGCGGCGTGTGTGGCGGAGTATTGCGCGCGGCATATCCCGGAAGAGCGGCATCACGATGAGGGTGTGCTCGACGATCTGGGAGTGCTGGGAGTGTCGCGCGAATCGGCGATGCAGCGCATTCCCTCCCCTGCGATGGCGGCGCTTATTGGGGCGCAGTATTACTGGGTGCTGAATGTTCACCCGATCGCGCTGCTGGGTTATTTGGAAGTGCTCGAGGGCGAGCCTCCGCTGGCAGAGAAGCTGGAAGAGGTGATTCAGAGGACGGGGCTGCCGCGCCGGGCGTTTCGAACTTATTTTCAGCATGCGGATGTAGATCGAAGGCATCGGGATGAATTGCGGGCGGCGATTGATCGAATGCCATTGTCGAAGGAACATGAAAATATTTTGGCGATTAGTGCGTTTCAGACGGTGGAGTTGGTGAGGCGGATTTTTGAGGGGCTTGTTGGGGCGGGCGTGAGTAAGAAAATGCAATTTGAAATTTGAAAATTTCAGATTTCAAATGAAGGCGGACAGCGGAATCGAGGGCCCACGGTGCTGAGCTTAGCGAGATGGTGAGAGCGCCGGGGTTTGTTGCGAGGCGGCCTCACGAAAAGCGCACAGGCCCTTCGTTCCTCAGGACAAGCAAGAGTGCCTGTGCCACTGAACCGGTGACGAGGGCGTGAGCGCTGCAAGGTCGTTTGCCGGGGACGGCGTGCCGTGCCCCTACTGTCGGGAGGAAGTGCGCGAACTGTGCGCGGCTACTTTTTCTTTGCGGCGGCGGTGGCGGCGGCTTTGTCGGCGTACTTCTTCTGGAAACGCTCGACGCGGCCGGCTGTGTCAATCAGCTTTTGCTTGCCGGTGAAGAATGGATGGCATTGCGAGCAGATTTCGACGCGGATCAATTCGCCTTTGCTGGTGGAGCGGGTTTGAAAGGTGCTTCCGCAGGCGCAGTGGACCGTGACCTGATGATAATCGGGGTGAATTCCTTCTTTCATTGAAAGGCTCCTATCGGCTGGCCGGTCTGCGTGACAACAGTCTCGGAGCAACACAGTCACGTCGCTAGGCCAGCGGAGAAACCCCAATTATACGGCATAAGGCGCGATTTGCAAAATCAGCGAAACGCGGCGCCGACGATATTCTGGGCGACACTTTCTGACGATAGCGTGTTGCCCTCCGCATTCTTCCAGGTGACTGCGTTCCCTTCGGCGATGACCAGAGTGTAGGTGGTGCCCTGAGCGGAGAGCAGCCACGTCTGCGGGTTGAAGGTGACGGTGTAGGTGGATTCCGGGGTTATCAAGGTGAAGCTGTTGTGGTAGGAGGCGCCTTCGAACTTGATGTAGTCGCTTCCCATCGAAGAGTTGAGTTCTTTGCAGCAGGCTGCGGCGGCGCGGCGAACTTCCACCCACATTTTGTCGGCGTTCGTGTCGAGGAGCTTGCGGTCGTTGAGATCCTTTTCCTGCTGAAGCCGTTTGGCTTCGAGCTCGCTTTTCTTGCGTGCGGCTAGATCTTTTGCCCACTCGGAATCCATTTGCCACGCTCCACTTGGCGCAAATCTGCAACCAGCAGCCGTCAAAAACGCGTCAAATATATAGCAGGCAAAAGGAGAAGAAGAGAAGGAATTGCCTGGGGAAGAGGATCTTGTGGATACGTCTGCGGAAATTCATAACGTAGGTGGTTTTAATAATGCAGTGGTGCTATCCGATGAAAAAGTCCGACGGCCATGGGCATCATCACCCGCCCACTTTGGAAGACATTCAGCGCCGCGCTTGCGAGATTCATCACGAACATGGCGCGGTGAATGGCGGTTATACCTTGGATGAGTGGCTTGAGGCTGAGCATGAGCTGGAAGATACGGACGATCGGACGCGGAACGACCGGGTGCATTAGATCGATAGCGGCGATTAGATTCCTGCCGGTCTGAAGTCAAAAGAGCCGCCGCGGAACGCCGGCGTTACGGAACGGCAGTCTTGCGATAATCTGCTGGTGGGTCTGCGTCGGTTTTGCGTTTTTTTTGCGGGGCTGAAACACCACGGCCACTGCAGAACACTATGAGACGAAGGAGCAGCCTACGCGGGAGCGGCCGCCTTCGGCGCGTTGGGTGTAAGCCTTGTGCAGGACGACACGGACGGGCGGCAGGATTGGGACGTGCAGGATGGCGTTGAATTGTGCGGGAAGGTCTTCAGGCTTTTCGACTAGCAGCGCAACTCCACCATAGCTGAGGTCTACGACGGCCGCGTGACGCTGAGTGGCTTCCGCGAGAACCGCGTAGGCTTTTGTGCCCGCCAGAGAGACGCGTTCAAATTTGCGATGTTCTACAGGCGGCGCGGCGCGCGGCGGCTGCTGCGCAGGGGGAAATCCTGCCGGGGGCGAGGGCCGCACGAACGGCTTGCGCTCGGCGGGAGGAATCTCTCGCGGCGGCGCCTCGCGCGAAGCAGGTTCCTCGCGCGCTGCATCTTTCGGGGGAATCTCGCGAGTAGCGGACTCGCGGCTCGTTTCTTTCGATTCCTTCGTTTCCTTCGTCTCCCTCGATTCCTCACGATCGCGAGGCGGAAACGTTTCGAGCGGACGTCCGCGGCGCGAGAACGGCGTTGGTCCTGAATCCGGGCCGGCACTTTTCAATTCATACAAACGCTTATCCGCCAGACCGAGCAGAGTGCGCTTGGAGTCCCCGTCCTGGGGATGAACCGCGATTCCAAAATCCAGCGTGACACCGACATCGAGTTTCATTTCGCGAATATCGTTTTCGTATTGTGCGCGGATACGACGGCAGAGCGTATTGGCCTGTTCCGGATCAGTTTCCGGAAGGAGCAGCGCGAATTCATCGCCGCCGATACGAAAGGCGAAATCGGAGGCGCGCATTGTTTTTCTGAGCGTGGTGGCGGCGAGCTGCAAAATCTGGTCGCCCTGCAGATGCCCGCGACGATCATTCACTTCCTTCAATTTGTGTACATCAAGAATCACGAAGGCGAGCTGCTGGTTGTAGCGTTTGGCGCGGTTGAGTTCCTTTTCGCTGTACTCATCGAAGAGGCGTCGGTTGTAGAGGCCGGTGAGAGCGTCGGTGGCGGCGTTGACCTGAAGTTTCTTGAATTCTTCGTACTCCATCAAAATCGGGACGCGAAAAAAATTCGTGGTGGCGAGCACGTCCACCATGGCGGTCTTCAGAGAAACGGGGCGGCCGAGGCTTTCGGTAAGTTCGCGGCGGCGCGTGAGAATCCGCTGCCAGTATTCATTGCTCTGGGATTCGCTGAGATCAATCTGCGCGATCGTGCGGAAGTATTGACGCAGGAATTGGCCGCGCACCGAGACATCAAGACCCTCCAGGGTCTCAATCAAGAGATCCAGGAAAGAGTCTTCGGGCGACGGCTGCGGCTGGGAAGCTTCGCCGGGCAAAGGCATCAATAGGTTCCGAATAGAGTTCTATTTTTCCCTGAAGTTATCAGGGAACCCTGCGGGGCACGGATACTATAGCAAGGAACAGCCCAATTGAAAGCCGGAAATCGTTGGGGGAAAAACCTGTAAGCTACTCTTACATCAATAGTTGTGGCTCTGAGGGTCGTGCGCACAAGGTGTTTCAAATAGGGCCAAGTAAGCCGAGTGAGAAAAGGATTCGCCTTTTCGACGATTCCGCTACATCTTTTTTCAAACTCGGGGGGCAGACGAAGGAAAGGAACTTCAGCCGATCGGTTTGAGGAATTCGACGCCGATCAGCTGGACGTCGCCAGCTTCCTGGCAACGCTTAACCTTGGCCTGAATAGGCGGCATGCCCGCTGGAACCAGTCCGGATGAGGTTATGGAAGGCGCCGGGATGGTAAGAGTAATCGTTTCGTTGATGGCAAGAGGGCGAGGGCTCGTAATGAACGCACCTATGGCGCTGATATCAAGCGTTTTAGCAAGCTCGAGGAACTGCTCGCCGTAGGTGTCTTTCCCGCGAATGAACATCGGGACCTGAAGGCGGAGCCTTTGGAATCGCCGACGCTCTTCGTAAGATTGCACAATACCAATATGGTGGTGGGTCGCGGTCTCTTTAACGGACATTCACTCGGTACCCCGGTTTTAGTACTGCACTAGCTCGCAATTTGAATGCAACACTCTGGGACAGTGGGCTAAATCTTGTTAGCCTTTAGTTTCAATAGGATGCAGTGAGTCAATAAACTGACAGCTACATGACTAACGGTCATAATTGTTATTTTTCGCCCGGTCGCTTCCTCATTTGTGCAAAGTAGAACGCATTTACCATTGACTCTTTTTTTCCCCTTTGCGAGCATCATTCCCTCGAGCGTAGAAGCCCCCCTCTCTAATCGCAGCTCAAGCGAAAGAGTGGTGTCTTCGAGCCTGATTTGGGAACGGCCTAGGAGATTTCCTTCTGTCCAATGTGTCCAATAACGTGGCGATGGAGCAGCCTGCGAACGGGCCTGCAGTTCTAAGCCTGGTTTCGAGCCTGCTGGACGCGTTTGACCGGCCACTGCTGGTAGCGAATCGCGGGGGCCGGATCTTGTTCACGAATCTGCACGCGCAGGACATGCTGAACACGCGTGGCCTGGACACGAACTCAGATCTGAATATTTTCACGGAATTTCTAAACACCGACGGCAAAAGTGTCCTTACTCAACTGCAAGCGGGAGAGCAGGAGGTGAGCCTGCCGTTTGCACAGGCGCAGGGCAAGGGACGCGCGCGCGTTCGCTGGTTGCCCGAGCCGGATTGGCTCGTCATCTACATCGAGCCGGCGCCGGCGGATGCGCCCGCAGACGAAGCGGCGATGCGGCAGACGGTGCAGGAATTGATGCAGGAGCGGGAGATCACGTATCGAAATCTTCTCGCGGCATATCTGCGACTGCAGGAGGCGAACCGGCAGAAGACAGTGTTTCTGGCGTCAGCCGCGCATGAGTTGAAAACTCCGCTGGCCGTGATGAAGGGTTATTACGATCTGCTGCTTTCGGGATCGCTGGGAAAATTGAGCGACCGCCAGCGCGAGATCGTGCAGGATTCCAAAGAGAGTTGCGATCGGCTGGTGCGGCTGGTTTCGATGTTCTTGAATTACTCGGCGCTCGAGAGCGGCAAGCTGGTATTGCAGCTGCGCGAGAACGACATGCGGGATTGCGTGACGGATCTGACCTGCCGCTGGCAGGACGCGTTCAAGCGGGCCGAAGTTCATCTCGAGATCAAAATGTCTCTCGAGATGCCGCACTTCAAATTCGATTATCAGAAGGTGCAGCAGTGCATGGCCAACCTGCTCGATAACGCGCTGAAACATACGCCGGGCGGCGGAACGGTAACGCTGCGAGCGGAACAGCATTTCTGGGAGCGGCGGATTTCCGATGCGCCTCCTTCGACAGAGCGGCGGCGAGGGCCGGGCGCGCGTTCAAACAGCATGTTGATTTCAGTGAGCGACAGCGGAGCGGGAATTGCGGCGGAATATCATCAGGAAATTTTCGAGGAATTCGTGCGCGTCGATCCGTCTTCGTCTGGAATGGGACTCGGATTGGCGATTACGAAGAGATTGATCCAGGCGCATCGCGGCAAAGTGTGGGTGGATAGCGAAGTGGGACGCGGAAGCACATTTTCATTTTTACTGCCGATGAATACGGAGTAGACGAAAGCAATTGTTGGAGCGACAATGCTCCCCCAGGGAAAATCAGGATAAATAATGGCCGACAAAGAAAAAATTCTGGTTGTAGACGACGAACCGAGCATACGGAAGTATCTGCAAACGCTGCTCGAGGTGGACGGTTTCGCGGTGGAAGCGGTGCCGAGCGGCAAGGATGCGTTACAGAAAATCGGCGCGGGCGAACGTCCCGATTTCGTGATTCTCGATGTGCTGATGCCGGAAATCGACGGCCTCGAGACATTGCGGCAGCTGATGCAACTGGACCGCTCGCTGAACGTCATCATGCTTTCGTGCTCGAACGAAGTGACGACGGTGGTGGAAGCGATCCGGCTGGGCGCGCTCGACTACCTGACGAAACCTTTCGAGAAGCCGGAGCTGGATGCCGCGTTTCTGAAGGTGCGGCAGAAGCAGCAGCTGCGTTCGGAGAACCAGGCGCTCCGGGAATATTGCGAACAGCTGACCGAGGACCTTTCGTTCCTGGCGTCCAGCCCGCAGATGCTGAAAATCCGGCAGCAGATTTTGCAGATTGCGCCGGTGGACGTGCCTGTATTCATCAGCGGCGAGAGCGGCGTGGGAAAAGAAGTGGTGGCGCGGATGA
Source organism: uncultured Acidobacteriota bacterium (assembly GCA_963697645.1). Classification (GTDB taxonomy): domain Bacteria; phylum Acidobacteriota; class Terriglobia; order Acidiferrales; family UBA7541; genus Palsa-295. The sequence goes on from CAVOOU010000005.1 coordinate 147,405, forward strand.
TTCACCTGCGCTCGATGCGGCGGCAATTGCCGTTTATCAAGGTGAACTGCGCGGCGCTGCCGGGCGAACTGCTCGAATCGGAATTATTCGGATACGACCAGGGAGCGTTCACGGGCGCGGTGCGTTCGAAGCCTGGAAAATTCGAGCTGGCAAATAAGGGCACGATTTTTCTTGATGAGATTGCGGAGATGAGTCCGCATCTGCAGGCGAAGCTGCTGCACGTGCTGCAGGATGGCCAGTATTCGCGGCTTGGGGCGCGTTCGGTGGTGAACGTGGATGTGCGCGTGCTGGCCGCAACGAATATGGACGTGAAGGAAGCCATGCGGACCGGGCGTTTCCGCGAGGATTTGTACTACCGGTTGAATGTGCTTTCGATTCACATTCCGCCACTGCGCGAGCGGACATCGGAAATCCCGCTGCTGTTCCGGCATTTCCTTGTGAAGTACGCGGAGAAATACCAGAAGCCGGCAATGGAGCCTTCGAAGCATTTGCTGGAAGCGGCGCTGCGCTATTCCTGGCCGGGAAATTTGCGCGAGCTGGAGAATTTCGTGAAGCGCTATGTGATTCTCGAGGATGACGAAGGCAGCTTCCGCGAGCTCGTCGAGATGACGGGGCAACAGCATCGGACCGCGCCGCGTGAAGAACCTGTAGTGCCAAAGGAACAGGGCCTGAAAGCGCTGGTGCGCGGTTTGAAAGATGAAGCCGAGATGGAAGCGATCGCGGACGCGCTCGACAAAACGAATTGGTGCCGCAAGGATGCGGCGAAAATGCTGGGCATCAGTTACAAAGCGTTGCTTTACAAAATGCGGCAGTTCAATCTGGATTCGGGCCGCGGTTCGCGCAACGCAGCCGCGAGAGCGGCGAAGGAAGCGGCGTTGAAAGCAGCAGCTGCTACCGAAGCTGCAGCAAAAGAACCATCGCCGGTGCGTGGTTCGTAACGCACCGGATCGAACCGAAGAGAGTTTTTGCGAAGATCCACAGAAATAAACTGCGTTACTTTCCGTCCGGGTTAATGCCCCAAAAGTATGGGCAGTACTACTGCGAATATAGACCGTTCCCTGCGTCCTGTGCCCTGAAAAAAGTTGCATACGAAGAGCATCTCTCGAGAAATATCACTACACAACGTCTCCCGCTTGGTCTAGTATTGCCCACCGAAATGGGTCATGTTCCCTACGCGCTTAAACGGCCCGTGCTTACCCGTGATTTCGAGGAATCCTTAATCGCTGTTTCCAAAGAGCTTGATAGGCAGGCAAAATTTGGCTGCGTTGCGCGAGCCGGCTAGAAGATTCAATAGCCACGTTGCGAGCGCATCCCAATCAGGTGCAGTTTTTTGGAAGGGCGATTGCTACGGTTTGTGATGGGGTGGTGTACTACTTCTAATCCAGTCCTGGAGGAGCAGCGGGAATGACGGAGCGTCGCTTGGCCCGCCGGTATGATTTGTCACTGCCGGTAAATGTTCGCCTGCCGATCACGCGAGAGCCTGGAACTCACGACGGCCAGACTCGAGATATTTCCACGCGCGGCGTTTATTTCATCATGCAAAAAGAACTCTCTCCCGGAACTGAGGTCGATTTCACGCTCACGTTACCGGCCGAAATCACCCGAGGATCGGAAGTATTCGTCCGCGCCCACGGACGCGTGGTCCGCGTGGATAAACAGACCGACGACGACCACGAATCGATCGGAGTAGCAGCAGTGATCGAACGCTACGACATCATTCGGGGCGACGGCGCCCGCGCGTAGCGTTCGGTAGCCTTGTCGTTCACCGGCAAACAGGAGTAGTCCCGGTCCCTCTGCTGACTCCCAGTCATGGAACCATCCATTTTCGCGCCTGGAGACGTTTCAACCACACCGCTCGCGAATTCCATTGCCTTTCGGAGCGCACTGGGCCTAGCATGAACGTAACTTTAGCCTAGGAGGGTCCGATGAGAATCGCGGACCTGATTTCATCCCGCCGGGAAGTCTACTCGATACCAGAAGACATGACTGTTCATGACGCAGCTCGCTACTTGCGTCAGCGCGAAGTGCGTGCCGTCGGCGTCTGCGACAAACACGGAGTGCTGCAAGGTGTTGTCTCGCAGAGCGACGTTTCCGACAAAGTCGCCGCCGAAAATAAATGCCCCGCGTGGATGCGAGTCACCGAGATCATGACGCGTGAACTCGTAACCGCAACTCCAGACACATCGCTCGAGGATTGCCTCCGCCTGATGGAACAGAACGGTATCTACCATCTGGTTGTTCTGGACCACGAGAAGGGTTATCAGGGCATGATTTCGGTGACGGACCTCCTGAAGCTGTTTGCGTCCGACCAAAAGGCGCGCGCGGATATGCTCGAGGCCCTGATTTTTCCACAGAGATAGCGCGAACTGCGTCGTAATGGGCCGCCTAAACCCTTGTTGCTGAGGTATCTACGCACGCGCTGAGGGAAAGCGACTTCCCGAAAGAGATAACTACTTTCTTTTCTCGCCGACGTTTCGCCTGGAATTCGCGCCAAGTGCGATGCGGTGTTCGTCTTGTTTCGAATAGCGGTCATCGATCACCACCGTAAGCAACTGAAACAAAACCTACCTGCCGGTCGGCTTCGAGCCGCTTGCGACGTTTGGCGTCTTATTTGCATTCCGTGTGGCAGCGCCAATTCTGGCGCGGGGGCGGCTTTCAACTCAATGGCGTCTGCGGCGGAAGCAAGACTGAACTCAGTTGCTCATCCTCTAGAACTACCTCCTGAACACGTTTATTTTGGACCTTCGGCGACCATGCAGGCTGTGCGGCAGAAGGTGTCGCGAGCGGCGGGCTTGAACGTCCCGGTTCTGGTACTGGGTGAGAGCGGCACTGGCAAGGAAGTGCTGGCGCGTTTCATTCACGAACGATCTCCCTGGCGGGAAGGCCCGTTCGTCAAAGTGAACTGCCCGGCAATTCCCGGCACGCTCCTCGAAAGCGAACTGTTCGGATTCCAAAAAGGCGCTTTCACGGGCGCGCACGCCTCAAAACCCGGCCGTGTGGAACTCGCGCAAGGCGGAACGCTTTTCCTCGACGAAATCGCCGAGCTCGACGGGAGCCTGCAGGCAAAGCTGCTGCACGTTCTGCAAGACGGCCACTTCACGAGCATCGGCGACCACGAAGAGAAGCGCGTGGACGCGCGCGTGATCTGCGCGACCAATCGAAAGCTGCAGCAGGAAATCGAGTCCGGCGGATTCCGCGCCGATCTTTTCTATCGCATCAACGTGATCAGCATCACGCTTCCGCCACTGCGCGACCGGCGCGACGATATTCCCTACCTCGTGGAGTATTTGCGCCAACAGTTCAATCGCCGCTACGAGCGCGACGCGCACCCGGTATCTCGCGAAGTGTTGCAGCTCCTGCAACAACGCAGCTGGCCCGGCAACGTCCGCGAACTCGAAAACTGCATGGCGCGTTACGTGATTCTCGGCTCGGAGGAAGCGTTTCATCTCGAGCGTCCGGAAGAAGAGAAAAAGCCGTTCAGCTTCTCCTACGAACTTTCCGAGGACGGCAAGATCCCACTCAAGCGTCTCGCACAACAGGTGACGCGCCGGATGGAGCGCGATCTGATCTTGAAAGTTCTGCAGGAGAACCACTGGAACCGCAGAAAATCCGCCGAAGTGCTCAAAATCAGCTATCGCGCCCTTTTGTATAAAGTTCGTCAGGCTGGTCTTCCAGCGAAGCGTCTGCAGCGAAAAATTGACGAAGAGTCTGGTCCGCTCAACGCGGGGGATCGTTCCTCAGCACCGGCCGACTAACTCCTTTACTTCCCTCAGTTTCACCGCACCCTGCAGTAATTTCGCCGATCCGCATTCTTCTCCTTCGATTCGCCCTATCGTGCACCCCCCGTACCTGATGGGAAACGTCCGCCTCGACTTCCTTGCCCCGCTGGAACAATTTCGTTAGCCTTAAATCTCCAAACTACGATGGCCAAAAACTCCGCTAAACCGCATCTGAGAGTCTGTTTGCTCTCTCCGCATCCGATGGTGCTCGACGAGTTCAACCGCCTGCTTTCGGAGTCGGGCTTCCAGATGGTGTCGCGGCAACTGGACTCAATGCTGGCTCCCGATCTGCGGAATCTCGAAGTTCCCAAGGCGAGCATCTACGTGATCGATGCGCATGCAGCTCGCCAGGCCACCGGAGCATTACTCGGAAATATTCTCGACAAGCATGCGGGCGCGCGGCTGCTGGTCGTTGGCGATAAACTGAAGGAAGCCGACGCCTACAGCCTGCTGCGCCAGGGAGTGAAAGGAATCCTGAATTATGCGGAAGCTCGCGAGCAACTTCCCCGCGCGCTGCCGCTCGTCGCGGCGGGAGGCTTTTGGGTGCCGCGCACGGTGCTCTCGCGATTCGTCGACTCGATTCTGAGCACCACGCAAGGGCGCCGGCTGCGCAGCGATTCACCCGCCGAGCTGAGCCGTCGCGAACAGGAAGTGCTCAATGGCTTGCTCGAAAATCTGGCGAACAAAGAAGTGGCGGATCGCCTGCACATTTCCGAGCGCACCGTGAAATTCCACGTTTCGAATCTGCTCGCAAAATTCGGCGTCCGCCGCCGCGCCGACTTGATTCTGCTGTGCTACCAGCGCCGCGCCCCCAACTGATCGCCTGCAGTCTCCAGCGACACAGCATTTTTGCAGGCCTTTCGCGCGGCGAGTCGGTTTGAACCAATACGCTCGTGCGCTGCTATAATTCCTTGGCAATTTCTCGCGGATTGTTTCACTTGATCGCATGACCACATTTTCGATTGAAAATTTTGGCTGTCGTGCTACGGACGCGGATGCCGCCGCTTTGCGACGCGATTTCCTCGCGAGCGGGCTTGCGCTTGTTGACGAGCATGCGTGCGCCGATGTTGTAGTGCTGAATACTTGTACCGTGACCGCGGCGGCTGATGCCCAGGCGCGGGAGGCGGTGCGCAAGATTCATCGCGCGAATCCTGGAGCGCGGGTCGTCGTCACGGGTTGTTACGCTCAGCGCGCACCGGAGGAGATTGCGCGGCTTGAGGGCGTCGATTTTGTCGTCGGCAATTCGCATCAGACGCAAATCGCGCGCCTGGTCTGCGCTTCGCTCGATTCGCAGGCGGCGCCGAGTTCAGGACTTCATGCGCGAAGTTCCTCGGAGGGTTTCTTGCCACTCGCGGAAATCGACCGCGAGCCAATGTCGCTCGCGCGTGGCCCGGCCAAGATTCTTACCGGCGATATTTTCGAGCAGGCTGCGGTGCAGATCGCGCCCGCCGAATTCGAAGACAGCGGGCGCACGCGCCCGATCCTCAAAATTCAGGACGGTTGCAACAACCGCTGCTCCTATTGCGTGATTCCCTTCGTGCGCGGAAAAAGCCGCAGCCTGCCCCCGGACGCGGTCATCGCCGAAGTCCGAAAGCTTGTCGATGCGGGCGCAAAGGAAGTCGTGCTCAGCGGAATCAATCTCGGCAGCTATGGCCGCGATCTCGCACCGCGCGCTGAACTCATCAACACGGTGCGCCGGATTCTGGACGAAACAACTCTGGAGCAGCTGCGATTCAGCTCGATCGAGCCGCAGGACGTCACCGAGGAGCTCGTCGAGTTAGTCGCATCGTCGGAACGCATTGCGCCGCATTTTCACGTTCCGCTGCAGTCCGGCTCCGACCGGATTTTGCGCGCGATGCATCGCTGGTATCGCTCCGAACATTACGCCGAGCGGATTCAGCGAATTCGCCGCCATTCTCCCAGCGCCGCGATTGGCGCCGACGTGATCGTTGGCTTCCCGGGCGAAACGGACGAGGAGTTTCAGACCACAGTCGATTTCATCGAGCAGCTGCCGCTTACTTACCTGCACGTTTTCTCATTTTCAGTGCGCCCGGGCACCGCAGCGGCAGCGCTTCCCGAGCGCGAATACGTCGCGCCCGGAGTAGTCCGCGAGCGCGCCCGGCGTCTGCGCGCACTCAGCGAGAAAAAGGCCTCCGCTTTTCGCGCCGCTCAGTCTGGCCGCACCCTCCGAGCGCTCACGCTGGCGCGAACCGGCGAAGATTGGACGGAAGCGCTGACGGGAAATTACCTCAAGGTGAGAATCGCAGGACTGCATCCGCCCAACGAATGGTGCGACGCACGCCTCTAGTCTGGCGGAAACGCCGTGTCCAATTTTGAGATAGGTGGTTCTATAAAAGGGGATGTCAACAAAAAAGGTTCTCCCTCGGCCGGTAGCCGAGAGATTTTTTGTCTCGATATCCAGCCCACTATTTGCTGATGGCTCTCGATCGCTCGAGAGGTTCTTCTCTGGATGGCTCTTCCGTTCCCTTGGTTCATTTTCGAGTAGTGACGACGTCCGCCGGCTCTTGAAACTTGGCAAGCGATTCGATTCCGTGGCAACCATGGTTCTATCCGAGGCTCGTGGCCTATCGCTATTTCTGGTTCTCCGAGGGGGCATAGCGTGAGAACAGTGACTCGGTGCCGAAGCACACAGGGTCGGACCACCTATCTGATACTCCCCTCGAACCGAGCGTCTCAAGAACCGAACCGACCACCACCGGAGGATGGAACGGGCTCTCTACCAGAGACGCTCAAGCTGCTTGCCGATGTAATTCGTTGGCGTCGAAACACACTCCTTTCTTCCAAATCGTCAAAGTGATCGCGGCGATCTTCCGTGCCAGGGTGAGTCGCGCCATCGCTGGCCTCCTCCCTTTCGCCAGAAGTGCAGCGTAAAACTCCTGGAACGGTCCCGGTCGAGTGCTGGCGGATATCGCCGCACTCTTGAAGATATTTTTCAGATCGTGATTATGGTTTTCGTTCAGACCCAGCACGGTGACTCGCTCCCGGTTTCGTCGCAGTTGCCCTTTCACAAAGCGGTATTCGCCGCTGTCGTGAGTCTCGAGCCCGAATCCGCTGTAGGCCCATAGTTGTCGCTTGGTGCGAAAACGATGCGGCGTCTCGAGCAGCGCCACCAGCAATGCCGAGCGAATCGGACCCAGATAAGGAATCTGACGGAGCAATTTCACTGGGCTGTGTTTCCGGCTCTCCGCCAGCAGATCGCGTCGTGCTTCCTGCCGCAAAGGCTCCAACGCATCCAGTTGCTGGTAGAGTCGCTCGGCTCGCAGACGAACTCCCGGTTCTACGATCTTGGCCAACCATTCTGCACGATGACGCGGTCGATACACCGCTGGCCCGGCACAGGGAATAGCCCAGCTTCGGTACACGGCCTTGATCCGACTCATCACCCGCGTCAGATCTTTCGTGATCGTTAGATAGCTGCGCGCCAGTTCCTTCAAAGTGCGCAGCCCGTTCTCTCCATGGTAGATCGGTGAGAGAAGGTTGCCGCGCAAGAGCTCGGCCAGCTTCCGAGCATCGATCCGATCACTCTTGCTGCCATCCTTTAATAGAGCATTCTTCCGGGGATCGCAGACCAAGACATTCGCAACATGAGGCTTGAGCAGGTCATACAACCAGGCGGCGGAAGTTCCTTCTTCGAAAGTCACCAGCAAGCTGCCGCGCAGCCCGCCGATGAACTGCAGAATCGTGGCCGCTTTCGTTTCGAGGACAGACTCCAGGATCAGCTTGCCGGCGGAATCCAGGACCGCAACCGAGATCGTTGCCTGATGAACGTCCATGCCAATATACTTTGCTTGGTTCATAACGGCGCTCCTTTCGGTAGGTCGTGATGCCAACGATCAAAACCTACCGCAAAGTGGGCGCCTTTTATATTGCGTGAGAAACGGATTTGTCGACATCTATGTCGAAGTACATAGCTTTCAATTTACCGTGAAGCAACTCCCGGCGCACATGAGAGAATCGAATCTCCAGGCCGGCATTCGGTAAGGGAATAGAGTGTTCCTGCGCCTCCGACAATCGGTCAAAATCGCAGCGTTTCTGAGCGTCCTCCTTCTGGGCGCAGTAGGCAGCGACTTCGCACAAACACAGGCTCAAGCGCAAGCCCCCAAGCCACCCGTCATCTCAGTTCGAAGCGAAATCGTTCTCATCCCCACAGTGGTCACCAATAACGCTGGAGAGCATGTTTCAGACCTCACCCAGGATGACTTCACGGTTTCCGAGAATGGCAAACCTCAAAAAATTGTTTTGTTTCGGCATGTCAAAACCAGTCCAGAACTCGTGAAACGCCCCGAAAGTCCGCAAAACGAGTTTACCAATTCTCTCCAGACCGGCTCCGATCGCTTAACGCTTTTTGTCTTAGACCTTTTGAATTCAACTTTTACGGAGCAAGGCACAGCGCGCAACGAATTGATTGCATTTCTCCGCAAGTCGCTCAATTTCGAAGAACCCATCTGCCTGATCGCGATTGATATCAGCGGCGTCAGAGTGCTCCATGATTTCACCACTGACCCGGCGGAGTTATCCGAGGCGCTGAAGAACGTAACCGGCCATCACTGCCCCAAGGATGAGGCGCCCAGGGATCCGGATTCATTCCTGCTATTCATCGGTCACGACGAAAGTCCCCATTTTCCGGCGGACCGTCGTATTGCAGCCGAAGAGAATGGGCTGGAACTGCTCAAGTTGACTACGAAGGCTCAGGAACTAACCGACAGTCAGCGAGCCCACCTTACGCTCGATGCATTACATGGAATTGCGGAGGCATTTTCCGGTATACCGGGAAGAAAGTCTTTGATCTGGGCGACGGCAGGAATGCCTGTTCAGATTGACGGCGTGACGGAGGTTCCCAGGTCGCAGGACCCGCAGCTACCTGTGACTTTTGCGTCGCATGACAGGACGTTGGAGACTGTCTACGAAAGTACGTGGGCGGCCCTGAATCGCGCCAACATCGCAGTCTATCCGCTCGACATTGAGGACCTCACGAATCCCGCTTTCGTCAGCCCCGGCCTTGGCGTCGCGCCGTTCAAGCGTTCCAATCTTCAATCGAATATTTCTAATTTGGAAAGGTTCGCGGAGATGACCGGTGGAAGGCTCTGCGATCGCCGCAGTGATGCAAGCGGTTGCTTCGAAAAGGCCGCAAAGGACTCGACCGATTACTACATTCTCGGCTACTACAAGAATGGGCGCGACACAAAACCAGGCTGGAGAAAACTCAGCGTTAAGGTTCAGAAACCTGCGATGCGAGTGCAAGCCCGTGCCGGCTATTTCAATCGCGGCCGTCTCGACGAGGGTGTCGGACGAAAAGAAGATCTGCAGCTAGGATTGAGTTCACCGCTTGATTTTACCGGTCTGCCCCTAACAATGAAGTTAACTACAGTGAAAGAGTCGGGCAAGAAGAAGAAAATCGGGTTTGAATATCTGCTCGCCCCAAGTGTCGTCACGATAGATCTGGGCGATAGCAACCACATCAGCTTAGATTTTGCTGCGATTGCGACCACGTCGACAGGTGTGCCCGTTGGGCATTTTTCGGAGACTCTCGTCGGAAATCTGACTCTCGAAACGGCGAACATGATGAACGCCAAGGGCGCCAAGGTTCCGGGAACGATAGAACTTCCTGCCGGTGGCTACACAGTAAGATTTCTCGTTCGCGACAACTTGAGCGGTCAGATGGGTTCGGTTTCAGTTCCGCTGACGGTTCCGTAGGCCCCGTCGTTGACAATGTTTTATCTCTGATTGACCACTACGCGGAATGTGCGAACCGAGAGGTAACTGTTGGAAACAGGGTATCACCACCAATCTCAGAACAAGATAGCTGGTCGTATGAGGATTTCCGGACGGCCATCCGAGTCGGCAAAAGGTCAATGACTTCGCATCACTCCTGGGACGTGCTCTGGCGGCAAATTCGTTGTGTCCAGGGCGGGGGAAGCATAGGATGCCCACGAGCAAGAGGTCCCAACCCGGAAAGCACAGAATGGACTCTGAGCAAATGCAAAGGAGGAATGAACGATGACGATGCAATGCATTACTCGCCAAACTGGTGACGTTACCATCCTTGATTTGGCAGGACGCTTAAGTCTCGGTGAAGCGGTCGCCTTCGGCCCGGGTAGTGGCGTGGTTCTCAGCGAGACCGTTCGAGAATTGGTAAAGAAGGGGCAAAAAAATATTCTACTGAATCTCGCAGGAGTCTCGTACGTAGATAGCTCCGGCGTTGGTCAGCTCACCGGCGCGTTAACGAGCGCACATAGGCAAGGAGCGAGTCTGAAGTTGCTTCGTCCCACCACCCGGGTACTCGATCTCTTGAAAATGTCGAAGCTGGACACAATCTTCGACATTAGTGACGATGAAGCCACCGCTATCGCTTCGTTCAAGAGGGCGGCTGCTACAGGAGGCTAGTCTGAGCCCCCTCTTGAATATCGCGAATGTGGATGCCCGCCAGCCCGAGAACACAAATTGGCGTCCCGCTCTAACGAAAAAAATGCGGTGTCCCATTTTGAGATCGGTGGGGATAAGAGAATTTATCGATAGTAATCCGAATCAAAGTGTGTGGGCGCTTGTGCCGAAAACCTTCCACCGCCAAGATGTCCGGACGTTCAAACGATTCATATGTCTCCTCCGACCGAGCTGGCTTGCCTTGAATGACTCTGCTCTTTCCTTGGCTCTCTGCCAGCCAGCCGAAGGCCGCGTGGCGGCGGCAACTGGTGCCCACGAACAAGCTCGCGCCTGCGTCAAGCAGAGACTTGCAAGAGTAAAACCTGGGCCGCATTCACTCAAGAGAGGCCCGCGACTCGCAGCACGCCGGGCCCCGCATGTCCCGTCGAGCAAAAGCGAGTCCGCACCGGAACCGATCAATGTCCCGGTGGAGGCGCTTGGGGCTTCGGAATCCGTAGTGTGTAGGACCCGCCAAAAACAATCGTGCGGCCTTCTGGGCGTGCAAAGGCCCGGTACTCATCCTCAAACTTGAAATAGAAATTGAGCGCCTTCGCAGGCAGCAGGAAGTTTGCCTGGAATCCAATCGCGTGAACGGAATAATACGGGATCGCGCTAGCCGGTACGTTTGGTGTGATGAAGCCGCCATTATCGCTCACTTGCCACTGGTCGTATCCAATCACTCCGAGCTGAAGCAGCCTGCTAAAATCTTTCTTTAGAGGAAGCACTTGTCCGAGGCCCCACTCCGTTGTGAAGGCTTGGCCAGGAGTAACCTTTGTGCCTGTGCTGATCCTCTTCGATCCGTGAAACTCCCAATCGGTAAAAAGATTGGCGCTCGTACCCTTGTTCTTCGTCAGGTAGACAGTGGTACCCGTAAGAAAGTGATTGCCCCAGTAGCCAGATCCGATGTTGTCAGAGGCGCCGGGCGTATACCGCCCCGTCGGGGCCATAAATGCGTATCCAACCTTCACGTCCGCGCGCTTCAGACTCCAGCCCACCGTCACCGGTTGCACCCAGGTATCAGCGAGGCCCTCTCCGCCCCCATTGACCGACACGTTCGGCAAATTGATGGCGCCGAGGGTCAGAGAGCCGTTCGCAGGCGTCACCACCACCGCGAACACAAGCTTTGCGCCCAGAAACTTGAACTTCGGAACATAAATGAAGGCGTTCTCGATCGCCCAGATGTCGTAGGAGCCCGTCAGAGGAACAGAGTTTCCCTTTGCGTTCTTAAGAGTGTCCGCCGAGTAGTTGAGGGTTATATTCGCATAAGTAAATCCAGGATCTGGAAGAACCCCTGTGTTTAAACCCTCCTGCCCCGGGATCCACTGGCCTTTTTGCTGCGCGTTCGTGGGCGCAACGCCGAAGACGAGGACGCATATGAGGGTCGTTAGCCCTATCTTGATTGCCACGCGATTCCTCCGCATGACTCACGAATATCTAGTTTTGCTGGGCGAATCTTACCATCCGCTTGTCAATGAAGCACTGTCGCAATTAACCCAGAAAAATTAAAGACCTGCCGACCCGCACCTGCGTAACCACCCTCGGATTGCGGCGCTACCGATATTAGTTAAGGGGCGCTAGTGTCAAAAGTGACAGACACTTGGAAAAGTGATCCGCTTAATGGGTTTATCACTAGCTATTTCAGACTGAGATTGGTGGTGATGAAGAGATGATTTCCAGCTAATCAAATTATGAATCCAGCGATCTTAATTTCGTTGGGCATGGCGCGCTGAACCTTCACGCCCCGTTTTCAAAAATTACCTCGGCGAGGGCAAGATTGCCGCTGTGCGTGATTGTCAGCGAAATGTTCTTCACGCCCATTTTTTCTGCCCGTTCCCGCGCGACACCCTGCAGCTCCAGCGTCGGCTTTCCGCTGGGCTCGCGGATTACTTCGATGTCGCGCCAGCGCACTCCCGCGCGCCAGCCTGTCCCCAGAGCTTTCATCGCCGCTTCCTTCGCGGCAAAGCGTCCGGCGTAACGTTCGAATTTGTCTCGATGGCTTTCGCAGTAAGCGGCTTCGCGAGGCGTAAACAGGCGTTCGATCAGCGGAGTGCCGTGCCGCTTGATGGCCGCCTCAATGCGATCGATTTCCGCGATATCCAATCCCAGCCCGACGATCACTCTTTGCCTCTCCGTTTCAAAAATGCGCAGTCGATACATCAGACGCGAGCGGCGCTACAACCCGCCGCGATTATACCTATAATTAGACGGCGCAATTGGCGGCAGCATGACCGCTTTTTACGATTGGAGAGATCACGAGTGCCGGCGAGAACAGGTACGAAGAAATCGGCGGAGCGCAAACCGCCTGCAACAACGCGGGGCGCGACGGCGAGTGCGAAATGGAACTTACGACGTGCCGGCGGCCTGCAAATTCTCGAAGCACCTGCGCTCGCGCGGCTCGATTGGCTGGTTCATGGCTTCAGTACAAGAGCGGGTGGCACAAGCGATTTGAAAGTGTCGCGCGATGGTCGAAATACTTCCGAAGCAGTCCTTAATCTCGGATTCACGGACTGGGACACGAGCGAGCATGTTCGCGACAATCGCGAGAAGCTCTTCGGCGCGATTGGCGCGAACAAAATGCGGCTTGTCGCGCTGCGACAGATTCATTCCGATATTGTCCATGTGGTTGATTTGGGTTCGCCAAAAACTAAATTACGGGAGGAAGCTCCACAAGGCGATGCTCTCATCACGCGCGAACCGGGCGTCCTCCTCGTAGTCCAAACCGCCGACTGCGTCCCCATCCTGCTCGCAGATCCGAAGCGCCACGCGATCGCTGCGATTCATTCTGGTTGGCGCGGCACAGTTCATCGCATCGCTGCAAAAGCCCTGGGGCGCATGCAGATGGAATTCGGTACGAAACCCGATGACGTTGTCGCTGCTCTTGGTCCAGGCATCGGCCAGTCCTGCTACGAAGTAGGCACTGACGTAGCCGCGGAATTTCACGCGCAGTTTCCCAACGCGCGCGACTGGTTCGCAGGCCCATTCGACCAACTCGCGGACAGCGACAACGACCCCAACTGGCTCCCCTGGCTCACGATGAGGCCTCCCGGCCATGCGCCACCGCCGCCTCGCGTGCATCTCGATTTGATCGCAGCCAACCGCGCCATTCTAGAAGAGGCGGGTATCCCGCCACGGAACATCGCGTCATCCGGATTTTGCACCGCCTGCCGCAGCGATCTCTTTTTCAGCTTCCGCAAGGAACGCACCACAGGCCGCATGATGGCCGCCATCGGCATTCGCTAGGAGCAGCACACGCTCTCCCTCGGTAGCCACGACGACGCTCTCTCGTCGTGGGTATTTGCTCCGGAATCTTGCCCTTCCTCGCCCTCAGTCACCGCGGCGAAATCTGCGTCAGTTTCGGAGCGTCCGCTCCCATTTCCATCAGCGCCAGCTGCCCGCAAGCAGCCATCACATCCTGCCCGCGCGAGTAGCGCACAAACGCTCGCACATCCTTGTCCGCAAGAATTTTCCGGAAAGCCTCAATGCGCGCCGGATCAGGTTTTGCGTAAGGCAAATCGCCGGGATTCCATGGAATCAGATTCACTTTCGCGCGCAGATTCGCAAGCAGCTTCACCACGCGACGCGCGTCATCAATCGAATCATTGAATCCGCCGAGTAGCACGTACTCGAACGTAAGGTGCTCCCAAGGGCGCAGCGGATAACGCCGGCACGCTTCCAGCAGCGCCTCGAGCGGATACTTCCGATTGATCGGCATAATCTCGTCGCGCTGCTTGTCTGAAGAAGCATTCAAAGAAATTGCCAGCTTCGGCCGCACTTTTTCGCACGCAAGCCGCTCGATGCCCAGAACGATTCCGCTAGTCGATAGCGTCACATGCCTCGGCGAGATGGCGATGGCGTTGGGATCGAGCAGGATGCGCAATGCGGCCATTACCGGGTCGAAGTTCAAGAGCGGCTCGCCCTGGCCCATCAGGACGACGTTTGTTTGCGGCTTGAGCGCGGCTCGATTTTCATCGAGCGCAATCAGGACCTGGCCGATGATTTCGCCGGCGGTCAGGTTGCGGATCAAGCCAAGCGTGGCCGTCAGGCAGAAATGGCAATCCACGGCGCAGCCCGCCTGCGTTGAAATGCAGATCGTCTGACGATTCTGTTCGGGCATGAACACAGTTTCGATGGTTGCAGGCGTCAGCGGACGAGCATTTATATCCCAATTTTTAGCCGCCGAATCTTTCGGAGCACCATCAAGCGCCAGAACGTAACGAATCGTGCCGTCATCCGAGCAGTGCTTCCGAATAATTCGCGGTAGCTCAATCGCCGCTTCGCGCGCCAGCCGTTCGCGCAATTTCGCGGGAAGATTCGTCATGCCCGCAAAATCAAAGCGGCGCTCGGCGTACAGCGCATGATAGATTTGCGCGCCGCGATAGGCAGGCTCACCAAGCGATTCAAGAAACGCGAGCAGCTCTTCCGGGGATTTCCCCAGCAGATTCGAGGGGCGAGCGGACGCGGATTCCGGATTTTGCGATGCCATCTTTTCGATGATAGCACGCCCGATATTCGCGATTTTTATCTCCGGCGCGAAACGCGGAGCGATATAATAGAGTGTTTGGAATGGTTCTTTGTGCGCGCAGGAGGCGAACGCGATGGAACAAATGACGACGCAACAACTGACAATCGATGAATGGACAAAGCAGCTTTGCGCGGTCCCCAAGCAGGATTTCACGATTCCGCGCGTGTTGAAATTCACCCAAGAAAAAGCGATTCGCCCTGAGACGCTGGCGCCTTATCTTTTCTACGCGACAAGCCACTACACCCGGAACCTGATCTATAAATGCGAACTGTTCGAAGTGCTCGCAATCTGCTGGAATGTGGGCCAGGTGAGCCGCATTCACAATCATCGCGATCAGAATTGCTGGATGGTGACCCCTATCGGCCGGCTACGTGTCCAAAATTTCCGCGTTGAGAATCGCGACACGGCACATGGCGCCTGCAAACTGATCCCCACCGATTCCTACGACATGGACGCCACTCATCCCGCCGCCGTTTCGCCGGAAGAGCCTGTGCATCAGGTGTTGAATCTTTCTGAATTCGGCGCGCAGGCGACCAGCGTTCACATCTATTCCTATCCGTATGCGAGCTGCGAAGTGTATTCGATAGACCGCGGGTCATACGCAGATGTGCCGCTGCATTATTCGAGCGAATACGGAAAGTTGTCGCCTGACGAGAAATTGATGTAGTGCGCAAGCGCGAAAGTGACAGTTTTTGTCGTCGCAAGTGCAGCAACGAGGTTGCCGCAAAAAGCAGTTTTCCGGGCTTTTGAAGCAAGAATCTGATTGGAAACACCGCGCCGGGCGGCCCGTGACTTCGCGGCGGCCGCATGCGAAGATTTGGCTCCTAACTTACTTGGAAAATTGATGGCTGAAGCGAAAAACTCGGTTCAAAAAGAAGTGCTACCCAACGGGCTGGTGATTATCACCGAGCCGATGGAGCACATGCACTCCGTTTCGGTGGGAATCTGGCTGCGCGCAGGTTCGCGGCGCGAACCGGCGGAGCTGAATGGCATTTCGCATTTCATCGAGCACATGGTGTTTAAGGGCACCGCACGGCGCACGGCCGAAGATATCGCGCGGGAGGTGGATAGCGTCGGCGGAATGCTCGATGCGTTCACTGCGAAAGAGATGGTTTGCTTCAATACGCGCGTCCTCGACGAGCATCTTCCAAAAGCGTTCGATGTGGTTGCGGACATGGTTCTCGAGCCGAAATTTGCGAACGAGGATATCGACAAAGAAAAATCCGTGATCCTCGAAGAAATCCGTATGACGCAGGACAATCCGGAAGACCTTGTGCACGAGCTTTTCACCCAGAATTTCTGGACTCCCCACGCGCTTGGAAAGCCGATCCTGGGCACGCCCGAAACAGTTTCGTCATTCACGCGCGAGACGCTCGACAGCTGGTTTCGCCACTGGTACGCGCCGAATCATCTGGTGATCACCGCAGCGGGCCGGCTGACCCATCGGCAGCTTGTGGATCTGGTCAGCGAGCGGTTCGCAAAGCTTGTGCCGTCGTCAAACGGCGCCGCTGATTCCGTTCCAGTGGCTGCGCCGCACATTACGCAACGCACGAAGCACGAACTCGAGCAAGTGCATATCTGCATCGGCGTGCCGGCGTTGCCTATGACGGACGAGCGCCGGTTCGTGGTTTCCGCGCTCAACAACGTGCTGGGCGGGGGCATGTCGTCACGCCTGTTCCAGAACATCCGCGAAAAGCAAGGTTTGGCGTATGCGATTTTCAGCGAGATGAATTCGTATCGCGATTCCGGGTCTTTTTCGGTGTATGCGGGGACGTCACTCGAGAACGTCTCGAAGGTGGTTCGTTCGGTGCTCGACGAATTCCGCCTGATCAAGGATGAGCCGCTTCCGGAAGAAGAGTTGCGCCGCGCCAAGGACCATCTGAAAGGCGCGACGCTGCTTGCGTCGGAAGGCACCGGGCAGCGGATGAACAGCCTGGCGCGCTATCACATGTATTTCGACCGCTACTTCTCGCCTGTCGAGCTGATTGCGCTGCTCGAAAAAGTGACGCCTGAAGACATTCAGAAAATCGCGCGGGAATTCTTTCGGCCTGAGCGCATCGCCGCAAGTGTTGTGGGCAACCTCGACGGCTTCGAACTGACCCGCGACCAGCTTACGTTCTAGAATACTGACGGTACGCTTCCACTGATGGCACAATCCAGGTGTGGGCTGCGCGGGCACGGCATGCCGTGCCCCTACTGTCACAATCACAGGACGCCGATTTAACTCGTGGCGCCGATTTAACTGGTGATGACGCGTAACAGAAACGACCGGTGCATCGGTTCATGTTGACCTGAAGGCAGCAGTTTGCCATCATCCATTGCGAAGCTGGTGCTGCGGGGGCACGGCCAGCGGACGGAGAGAGCGCATCGCGTTCCGCATTTCGATTCTAGCTTCGGGCAGTGCGGGCAACTCCACGTTGCTTGAGACCGAACACACCGCTCTCCTCATCGATGCCGGGCTTGGGAAAAAAGAAATGCTGCGGCGCTTTGAAGCGCTGGGCCGCGCGAAACCCGACCACCTCGACGGCATCCTGATTTCCCACGAGCATTCCGATCATTCGAACGGCCTCGGCCAGCTGCAACGCGAATGGAAATGCCTGGCATTTCTTACCGAGCCAACGCATCGCGTAATCCAGCAGATGCTCAAAGATCAGGGCATCAAGAAAACGATTGATCACGTGCAGTACGTGCATCCCGGCGAGAAATTTGAAATTGGCGATATTGAAGTCACGCCGTTTGCGATTCCGCACGACGCGTCCGATCCCGTGGGCTACTGTTTCAAGGCCAATGGAATCAAGGTAGCGATCGTTACCGATCTCGGCTATCTGCCGGAGCTTGTGAAACACCATCTGCGCGAAGCCGATTTTTTAATTCTGGAATCGAATCACGATCTCGAAATGCTGAAGGTGGGGCCGTATCCCTGGCACATCAAGCAGCGGGTGATGAGCCGCACGGGGCACCTGTCGAATGCCAGTGTGAGCGATTTCCTGGCGGATTGTGAAGTGTTTGACGGGCTCGCGCGCCATCTCGTTCTGGCGCATCTTTCCGAGCAGAATAATAATCCTTCCGTGGCGCGTATTTCCGCTGAGGAAGCGCTGGGGCGGCGCGCTAGTTTGTTTGCGTTTGGTGGCACGTTGCATATTGCTTCGCAGCATTCTCCGCTTGGGCCGTTTGAGCTGTAGGGGCCTCTTCGAAAAACACCGATAAGAACGACTTCGTGGGTTAGGCAAGCATCATACGCCGTGCTGCGTTTTGGCGTTGGCACAGGCAGGAATGCCTGTGCTACTGCAGATTCCTCTCTACGCCGCGCGCCCATCGCTCCGCGATGGGAAAGGCAGAGGCGCGCGCGGCTTCGCTCGGAATGACAGGGTGCGGGGTGGAATTGAAGTTGAGATCCTTCAAGGCGGGCATCAACGGATGTCGAAGAGACGAACCGAAGTCAAGAGAGCCGGCGGGACGCCGGCGTTACGGAAGTGCAGGTTTGCCATCTAGCGGCTGCAAAGCCTACGTCGATTTTCGATTTTTGCGAGTTTGAAGCAATAGCGACCCAGACTCCGGAGTCTGTTCGAGCGGGGCAGTCCTTCCGTAACGCCGGCGTCCCGCCGGCTCTTTTACAGCTAAAGCACGAAGCGCAAATCAAGACTAGCTGCGGGATTCTTCGCGGCGCGAGAGATTCTGGTAGAACATATCGTGCATCTGGCGGGTGGTGCCGCTTTCGAGGTCGGCGTTGCGGACGATGGCGGTGCGCGCGTCGAACAGAGCTTTCTGGATTCACTGCGACACCTGGCGCTACTTCGATCTGGACCAGGTTCGGGCCGCGATTTTTTTCTCCGGCGATTTCGCGGAGGCCCTGGCACTGGTAGCAAACGCCGGTTTTGTTGATGAGCGCGCAGAGGCCGTCGAAGGCCTGCGTCATTTTCGCGCGCGCGTCGGAAAGGCGATGCCGGAAGACGGGCTCGGACACGCGCAGGATCGCCGCTGCTTCCTGGTTCGTAAATTCGAGAACTTCTTTCAGCATCACGGCTGCTTGCTCTTCAGGCTCGAGCGAACGGGCGATACAGGAAAAGCAGAACGCGATGTGCTCGCGGATTTCATAGACGAAGCCGGGCGAGCTCATCAAATCGCGCAGGCCTTCGAGCTGTTCGGGATGCTCGGTGGTTTCCTGCTCGCCAATGCGCTGCGCTTCCACGCGCCAGCGTTTTCGCGTTCGCAAATGGTCGAGACAGGCGTGCGTAGCGATGCCGAAAAGCCAGCTTTTGAAGCGCGCTTCGCCGCGATAGCTGCGAATATCTTCGAGCACGCGTATGAAAACATCCTGCAGCAGATCTTCGGCATCCTGCCGCAAGGTAACCATGCGATAGATGTAGCCGAAAAGCGGTTTGCGCCAGGGTTCAACGAGCGAACCGAATGCATCGCGGTCGCCCTGTTGTGCGCGCTCGACGAGTTTTAGTTCGTCTTCGTGTGGAAGCGAGGGCTGCGAATAGCTTGTCATCTTACTTTTCTCGCTTGGCGATTTCGGCTTGAGGTTCGGGCCGCGACAGTTTACATCGGTTCCCACCGAGAGCCGATGATCTGCCGCGGCCCACGAGACATACTTCGCTCAATCACTCTGCTGCTTGAAACGCGCTAGGATTTCACCAGCACCTGGCAAAGCTGCAGGCGATTGCCGGAAGGATCGCGGAAAATGGCGAGCTTCACCATGCCGGGAATTTCTTCCGTCTTGCCTTCGAATTTCACGCCACTCGATTCAAGGCGCTTGCGTTCGCGTTCGATATCGTCAACGCGCAGAACGATCGTCGCGCCGTGTTCTTTCGGCGTGTATTGCCCCGTCGAGATGCCGACGGCCGCTTCATCCTGGCCGCCGCCATTGAATTCCGCCCAGCCATCTATTTCGAACGATTTCTTGAGGCCGAGGATGCTGCCGTAGAATTTCTTGGCCTGCTCGAAATCGTTTACGTTGAACCATGCGACTGATAGCTTCATTGTAGTTCTCCTCTTCGATTGAATTTGTGCTACTGGAAGCTATGTCGTTTGGACGCAGAATTTCCGCCAACCGATAGATACAAAAAGAGATGAAGGAGAGCAGCGGTCGCTCTTACTCATGAAAGTCAAACTCCTGCGATCATCGGCGTCCGTGTATGAGGAGACATGGCGTCGGTTTCGGCGTGGTCGTTGGCTCGTGGTGTCTGCTGCGCTCGTCTGGCTAATGTGGTTACTGGTAGAGTCTCGCCTCGATCCACATTTCGAAGTGACGCGTCAACTAGCGATAAGTTTTGCGATTTGTGCAATTTTTTGGAGTTACGCGGTGCTCCGGTACTTGTGGTCGCGTTGTCCGCGGTGCGGACATCCTTTTCAGTCTGGGTTCATCATGGGACCTTGGACGATTATTCCTAGGAAGGCATGCATCCACTGTGGCTTGCCGTTTGGAGCCGACGCAAACTGCTAGCGCCCGCCGAGAAACGCTCGCAATAAACAGATATAATCCGTGTCGCATGATTCCGCCTACCTACAAACCAAAAAAGAAATTCATGGAGCTGGCTATCGCCGAAGCGAAACGCGCCGGCGATCGTGGCGACTATCCGATTGGCGCGGTGATTACGCGCCTGGTGGGCAAGCGCGAAGTGGTGATTGCCAGCGCGGGCAACCGGGTGAAAACTTCTGGATCGAGCATCAAGCACGTCGAACTGGAAACGCTGAAATATGTTTCGAGCGGCTACGGGCGCTACCTGCCCGACTTCGTTCTTTACTCGACGCATGAGCCGTGCGCGATGTGCGCGGGGGCCGGCGTGTGGTCGCGAATTGGCGCGGTGGTGTACGGCGTGTCGCAAGAAGATATTGATGCGTACGGACGCAAGCACGGCACCGAATATTACAAGTGGCGAGCTTGTTTGGTCCCGTGCCGGCTGATTTTCGAGAAGGGCAATCACCGCATTCCTGTTTTTGGCGGATTTCTGCGGCGCGAATGCCAGAAACTTTTCAGCTACCGGCCTGCGAAGCGGTAGCAGTCGTCTTCAGGCATCGTTTACGGGTATGATGGAGCAGGGAAATTCCCCGCCGTTTGCAAGCTGGTTTGACGAGTGCGAAAAGAGTTGCGCCAAAAAGGAGCTTCCAATTTGATCCCGCGATACACACGCGCGGAAATGGGCCGCGTCTGGAGCGACGAAAATAAATTTCAGAAATGGCTCGAAGTGGAGCTGGCCGCCGCGGAGACGCTGGCGGAAGCGGGCATCGTGCCGCGCGAAGCGGCGCTGAAGTTGCGCGAACGCGGACGCGTCGACGTGGCGCGAATTAATGAGCTGGAAGCCAAGGTGCGCCACGACGTGATCGCGTTCACGATGGCGGTGCAGGAATCGGTGGGCGATCCCGAAGCGGCGCGCTGGCTGCATCACGGGCTCACGTCAAACGACGTGGTGGACACGGCGCAGGCGCTGCTGGTGCGCGAAGCTTCGCAGCAGATTGAAAAAGCGCTCGAGCGGATGGGCGAAGTGCTGGAGCAGCGCGCGTGGGAATTCAAAGACACGCCGGAGATTGGCCGGACGCATGGCGTGCACGCGGAGCCGATTACATTCGGGCTGAAGATTGCGAACTGGTTTTCGGAGAATCGCCGCGACCTGGCGCGGTTTCAAGTGGCGGCGCGGCAGATGGCGGTGGGAAAGATTTCAGGCGCGGTGGGGACGTGCACGCACCTCGGGCCGGAGATCGAGGAGAAAATCTGCGCGCGGCTGGGGCTGGCGGCAGCGCCGATTACGTCACAGGTGATCGAACGCGACCGGCACGCGCAATATCTTTCGACGCTGGCGATTGTGGCGGGTGGGCTGGAACGAATTGCGCAGGAAGTGCGGCATCTGCAACGGACGGAAGTGCGCGAGGTGGAGGAGCCGTTTGGCGGGGAGCAGCGCGGGAGTTCGGCGATGCCGCACAAGCGCAACCCGGTATCGAGCGAGCAGGTGTGCGGCCTCGCGCGGGTGGTGCGGGCGAATGCGATGGCGGCGCTGGAAAATATCGCGCTGTGGCACGAGCGCGACATTTCGCACAGCTCGGTGGAGCGGGTGATTCTGCCGGATTCGACGATTCTCACCGACTACATGCTGCATCGCACGACGGAAATTGTGGCGAACATGAAAGTGTTTCCTGAGCGCATGCGCCGCAATCTGGATGCGACGAAGGGTCTCGTGTTTTCCGGGCAACTGCTGCAGGATCTTGTGGAGCATGGCGCGCCGCGCGAAGATGCTTACAAATGGGTGCAGAGCCATGCGATGGCGGCGTGGGAATCGGAGACGAGCTTCCGGGATCGCATCGCGTCGGACGCGAATATTCGCAAGTATCTCGATGGAAAAGCGCTCGCGCACACGTTCGACTTGCAGCGGCAGTTGCGCGCTGTGGATGCGATTTTCCGGCGCGTGTTCGGCACAAAAGCTTCCGTCGCGATGTAATTGTGCTGTGCGCCGCCCGACCCGCTGACGCGTGCAGCTAGCACTAAGCTACAGCGAGGTAGACGTAGCGCAGAATGAAAAGCGCGGTGAGAATCCAGAGCAGCAAGCTGATCTCGCGAAATTTTCCAGCGCCGATTTTCACCACAGTGTAGGAAATCACGCCGAGGCTTAGGCCTGTGGCGATGCTGAACGTGAGCGGCGTCGCCAGCACGGTGACGAACGCCGGAAAAGCATCGCTGAAATCGTCCCAGTTGACGCGCGCCACCGACTGCATCATCAGCGCTCCCACCAAAATCAGCGCCGGAGCTGTCGCAAAACCTGGAATTGCGGTCGCGACGGGCGAGAAAAATACGGCCCCCAGGAACAGCGCGGCGACAAGAATGTTGCTCAAGCCAGTGCGCGCGCCTGCTGACACTCCCGCGGCGCTTTCGATATAGCTGGTGACCGTGGATGTGCCAGTCATCGAGCCAAAAATGGTGCCAACGGCATCCGCGAGCAGCGCGCGGCCGACCCTCGGAATTTTGCCATCTTTGACGAATCCTGCCTGTTCGCAAACGGCGACGAGCGTGCCCACGTTGTCCAGGAGATCGACAAACAGAAATATGAACATGATCTCAAAGAGTCCAAGATGCAGTGCGCCATGCAAATCAAATTTAAGAAATGTGAGCGACGGATGCGGCATCGAAACCAGAGCAGTGGGCCAGCGCGACATCCCGCGCATGATGCCCAGCAGCGTGGTGCCGAGAATGCCGATGAGCATCGCGCCTTTGACTTTTCGCACGATCAAAATCAGCATCAGCACCAAGCCGAAACAAGCAGCCTGCACTTCGCGGTCGGAAAAGCTTCCGATACTCACCAGCGTGGCCGGATTCGCGACGACGAGTTTCGCGTTCTTCAAGCCGACGAAGGCGATGAACATGCCGATGCCCGCGGCCGTCGAATGCTTCAGCGAATCGGGGATGCCGTTGACGATCTGCTCGCGCACGCGTGAAACAGTAAGAAGCACGAACAACACGCCGGAGAAGAACACCACACCGAGCGCCGTCTGCCACGGGATGTGCATACCAAGGCAAACGGAGTAGGTGAAGTAAGCGTTGAGCGACATGCCCGGCGCCAGCGCGATGGGATAATTCGCGTAAAGCCCCATCACCAGCGTGGCCGCGGCGGAAGAAATACACGTCGCGAAAATAACGCCTTCCGGCGGCATTCCCGCTTGCGCGAGAATCTGCGGATTCACCACGATCACGTACGCCATCGTCATGAACGTGGTGAGCCCGCCGAGCATTTCCTGGCGAATGGTGGTCTGATTCTCAGCCAGCTTGAAATAACGCTCGAGCACCCGGTCTCCGCGATTCGCCAAAAAGAATTGCCACTCTAGAGTGGCTGCGTAGCAGTGTCAAATGCGAAGACGGCTTGGAACGATTGAACTTGACTAGGGCTTCGAAGGCGTTTCTGGATTCGGTTGCTGCGGGAGGTCCTGTACAGGCGTCGACGGGCCGATTTTGGTTTCGACGCGGAATTTCTTGTAGTCGCTGTAGCGGTCGATTTCATTTTGGCGGACTCTGACGAAGACCACACGGGCGGCCGCGTGGACTTCGGCGTAAGACGGCAGCCAGACTTCTCCATTGATTTTCGTTTGCTCGAAGACGAGGTTCGTGCCCTTGTCGAGCGAAGCCAGCAAGCCGCCGCCGATTTTCACCTTGTCGCTGAATCGAGCTTCGAGCCGGGCCACGTCGCGAGCCTGTTCATCAATCCACACCACGCCAACCAATTTTTGCACGATGGACTCGACCAGCTTGCGCGGCTTGTAGTCGGGATTGGGGCCGAAATCGAAGACGATCACATCCTGCCCACGAAACCGCTCTCGGCGCGGATTCGTGAAGCTCTCGGCGCGAAGAAAATCGGAAATCTGCGCCTGCTGCCGTTCGTCCTCTTTTTCCTGTTTCTTGGGATCGTTCGCAAGCTCCGCCTGCTTTTTCTGGAACTCGCTGAATTCTTTGTTGAAGCGCTCGTCCTCTTTGTGCTGCTGTTCGGGGGTGAGCGGTTTCGAATCGTCTTTCACGAGGTGGCGAATTTCATCACCGCCGCAGTTAAACACGTCATATTCCTTCACCTCGCGCGACGTGACTCCTCCTCTGGAATCGAACTTCTCCTCTTCCGCGACCACATGACAGGTGTATTGCTTCTGCAGCTCCTCGATCGCTTTCTGGTTTTTGGCCACATCGAGAAGAAGCGTTTTGATGTCCGGAAGCGGCCGGCCTTTGCTATTCGGAAAGTCGAACACAGAATCGTTCACAGGCGCGTTCCACTCGATGCGCGAAATGGCGATGGTGTAAGTGCGGCCGGCGCGGCGCAGCGCGATTCGATAGGGAGCCTCGACACCCTCGGCGCGGTGGTAGTCGGCGTAGTCGAGCTCTTCCGCGGCAGCATTCTTCGATCCCGACTGCTGCTGCGCGGCTGGAATGATTTCGCGAATCAGCAAGTGAGTTTGCGTGTCGAAAAACAGTTCGCGAGAAACGCGCGGCGAAAGCGCGATGCGAACGTGATACGCCTTGCGCCCGCCCACATCCTCCGTATCAATTAGCTGCAAGCCGAATTTGGACTTCTTCGCGTCGGCCAGCCGGCTGTTCAGGTAGCGCCCTGCTGCTTCCCACTCCGATGCCACAGCGCCTGTGAGCGTGTGCGGTGCGCCCGTCGAGTCGGACGACGAATCGGTACCCGTGCTCTGGCCGGACGTCTCCTGGTCAGAAGTGTCCTGGCCCCAAGCCGATTTCCCGTTGTAGGCCTCGATCATGCGACGCGGCCCGACGATAATTTCCGAATAGAACTTGTTAGGGGCCTTAGTGATGAGTGAATAAGTGCCGGACTGTCCGGTGGTGTCGTCAGTCAAGCTTCCGGTGATGCTAGCGGTTTGAATTCTAGCGAGAGCTTTCGCGCCGCCTTCGGCGCGAACGTATTCGTCCACAATCTTCTGCGCGGATTGCGCGAAGCACGATCCGCCGCCAGCACAGAGGAGAACAAACAAAATAGCCAGCGGGCACTTTCGAGAGGTCGCGATTTTCACCAAACGAGCGTAGCACGTTGCAAGCGACCTACTAGTGCGGTGTAGGGCGGATTGACTTGCAGGAAGAGCGGAGCCTAACATCACCAATCGTTCCGATGCAGCAGCCATTCCGACGTTCCCGACAATCTCGATGTAACGCTGGGCGGCCATTGAGCACTATTTAAGATGCCACGCGAAGCAGTTGCGGCGTTGCCACCCACTGACGCCGCCCGTCTGACCCCGATTCAATGGCTTGTCTGCGCTGTCGCATCTCTCGGCTTCTTGTTTGATCTCTACGAATTTCTGGTGATGCCGCTGATCGTGCGACCCTTGCTGACAGATCTGGGCCACCTGAAACCTGGTACTCCGGCGTTCAATTTATGGGTGGGTTTGCTGTTTTTTATCCCGACGGCGACTGGTGGCATCTTCGGCCTCCTCGGCGGCTACTTGATTGACCTTCTCGGGCGCCGCCGCGTGCTTGTCTGGAGCATACTTCTTTACGCTTTTTCCGCGTTGGCAGCGAGTTACGCTACTTCGCTGCATCAGATCATGTTTTTTCGCTGCACCACAGTGATCGGAGTTTGCGTGGAGTATGTGGCCTCGATCACATGGCTGGCGGAGCTCTTCTCGAATCCAAAGCAGAGAGAGTCCGTGCTTGCTTATGCCCAAGCTTTTTATCCCTTGGGCGGCTTCGTGGCCGCCGGCGCCTACTATGCAGCCGTCACTTGGGCGGCACGCCTTCCGGCGATCCATGGAGACCACGAAGCGTGGCGGTACACGTTGCTCGCGGGGCTGGTTCCTGCGATTCCGCTTATTGTAGTTCGACCGTTTTTGCCCGAGTCGCCCGTATGGCGTGAGAAGAAATCGCTCGGGAAACTAGAACGCCCCAGCTTTCGGGAACTGTTCCAGCCGACTTTGCGGCGGACTACCCTGGTCACGACGCTCTTGATGGGCGCAACGTCCGCCCTCGCGTTTGGGGCAATTCAGCACACGGCCCGGATCGTTCCCGGCCTCGCCGACGTTCGCAATCTGCCTCCAAAACAAATCGAGCAGACCGTGAGCCACGTACAAGTGCTGCAAGAACTGGGCGGCGTAACCGGGCGTGTGATATTTGCGCTGCTGCTTATCCGCATCGCCTCAGAACGGCGCCGTATGCGAGTTTTTCTGGTGCCGGCGTTTGTGGTATTCGCGTGGCTTTATTTTTTTGCCTCAACGCGAACGCTGGCTCAACTAGGCTTCGGCATCTTTCTTGCCACCCTGCTGTTTAACGGACTGCACAGCTTCTGGGGCAACTACATGCCTCGCGTCTATCCCACGCACTTGCGGGGTACCGGCGGAAGTTTCGCAATGAACCTCGGGGGCAGAACGATCGGCGCCTCTGCTGCTCTTGCGACAACTCAACTCGCCAATGTAATGCCAGGCTCCGGACCATCGCTACAACTGTCCTATTCAGCTGGAACGGTCGCCTTAGTGGCTTGCGCATTAGCTTTAGCCGGGAGTGCTTGGCTGGGCGAGCCGGCGAGCGAACAACTTCCCGATTGATCGCGCGGCCCAGGCCCGCATACTTTCTTTGTGTGCGCTGAGGGGATGGTCAATGAAGGACAGCGAAGCGATGGACACTGGCGATCCCAACAGACACTCCGAATACGTCCTTGATAATGCCGGTGAGCAGGCCGGAGCGCGATTCGATGCGCTTTCCGTTGTATTTGATCCGGGAACAATTCGCCACCTGGAGAGCTGCGGAATTGGTGCGGGCTGGCACTGTCTTGAGGTGGGCGGTGGCGGCGGCTCGATTACGGCGTGGCTGTCGAAACGCGTGGGTTCGACGGGGCGGGTTCTAGTTACCGACATTGACCCGCGCCATCTCCAAGCCCTGAAGTTCCCGAATCTCGAAGTGCGCCGCCACAATATTGTCACACACCCTCTGCCAGACGCTTCGTTCGATCTCGTGCATTCACGGCTCGTGTTGTTACATCTTCCTGAACGTGAGAAGGCACTCGAGCGCATGATCGCCGCTCTCAAACCCGGCGGCTGGCTCGTTGATGAGGAGTTTGACAGCTCGATGAGTCCAGACCCGGGCGTCAATCCGGAAGAGGTACTTTCGAAGACACACATTGGCATGATGCGAGTTATGGAGAGTCGAGGCGTTGATCGAGGCTTCGGACGCCGGCTCTTCGGACGGCTGCGAGCACACGGGCTGGAACACGTGAACGCCGAAGGAAGGACTTTCATGTGGCAAGGCGGATCGCCAGGTGCCGCTTTGTTGCGCGCGAACTACGAGCAACTCCGCGGCGCGATGATTGAGGCTGGCTATGTCACTCCGCAAGACTTCGAAAAGGACGTTGCGCAGATGCAGGATCCGCGCTTCGTCGCTCCGTCCCCCATTCTATGGACCGCATGGGGCCAGCGGCCTTCAGCATGATTCTAAAATCAATACGGTTACGGGGATTGTCGCGTCGCTTGACTTGCACCGCGAGCGCAGCCTAACATCGCGCGCACTCAACTGATTGCATCTCCGGAAAATGATCGGAAAAACCCTTTCGCACTACGTGATCCTGGAAAAGCTCGGCGGCGGTGGCATGGGTGTGGTCTACAAGGCCGAGGACAACAAGTTGGGCCGCCAGGTGGCGCTAAAGTTCCTGCCCGAAGGATTCTCGAAAGATCGCGCGACACTCGAACGATTTCAGCGCGAAGCCCGCGCAGCCTCGGCGCTGAATCACCCGAACATCTGCACCATCTATGAAATCGACGTCGTGGACGACGGCGGCGAGACGATCCCATTCATCGCCATGGAGTTGCTCGAAGGTCAAACGCTGAAGCACCGCATCGGCGAGAAGCCGCTTGCGTTCGACCAGGTGCTCGACCTCGGAATCCAGATTGCCGATGCGCTCGATGCCGCCCATGCAAAAGGCATCATTCATCGCGATATCAAGCCCGCCAATATTTTTGTAACCCGCCGCGGCCAGGCCAAGGTGCTCGATTTCGGCCTGGCCAAACTCGCTCACGAGCGCGTGGGTATCGGTGCCAGCTCTTCTGCAATGCCCACGATTGCAGCCGAAGCACTCCTCACCAGCCCGGGAACGGCGGTCGGCACAGTTGCGTACATGTCGCCCGAGCAAGTACGCGGTGAAGCACTCGATGCGCGCTCGGACCTCTTCAGCTTTGGCACGGTGCTCTACGAAATGGCGACGGCCCGCCAGGCGTTCACGGGCAACACTGCCGGGGTGATCACAGAAGCGATCCTGAATCGTGCGCCTGCTCCGCCCACGCGCGTGAATCCCGATCTTCCGGGCGAATTTGAAATCATCCTTGCGAAAACACTCGAAAAAGATCGCGAACTCCGTTGCCAGACGGCGGCAGAATTGCGCGCCGATCTGAAGCGCCTGAAACGCGAGACGGAATCAAGCCGCTCGGGAATTGGATCCGGCTTTTCAAGTGGCCCAGCGAAAGGCTCACCTGCGGCTGTATCCACACCGAAGCGGCCATGGTACCGGACGGCAGCTGCTCTTGCTCTGGCGCTAGGTGTTGGGCTCGCAGGAGGAGTGTTCCTCGCGAAACGCCAAGCGCCAAGCTCACAGCCGGTTTACCAGCAACTGACTTTCCGTCGGGGGAATGTCTATTCGGCGCGCTTTGCCCCGGACGGCCAGACCATCATTTACAGTGCGGCGTGGGATGGAAATCCTTCAGATCTTTATTCGACGCGCGGTGACAGTCCTGAATCGCGGCCAATGGGCCTTTCGGGGGCTCAGATCGCCGGAATATCTTCAACGGGCGAGATGGCCGTCTTGCTTCGAAGCCGCACGGGAATTTTCGAACAATTCGGCACGCTGGCAAGGTTGCCGCTCGCGGGTGGCGCGCCTCGCGAGATCCTCGAGGAGGCCAATTGGGCGGATTGGTCCGCGGACGGCTCGAGTCTCGCAACGGCTCACGACGAAGGTGGATTTGCGAAGCTTGAATTCCCACCCGGGAAACTGGTGTACAAGACACCGGGCTGGATCGGGGATTTGCGGATCGCTCCAAAGGGCGACCGAATCGCGTTCCTGGACCACCCGGCGAGAGGCGATGACGGAGGTTCAGTGGCAGTGGTAGATCTCTCCGGAACCCGCACAATTCTCTCCAGCGGCTGGATCAGCGCCGACGGCCTGGCGTGGTCGCCGAGCGGGGAGGAAATCTGGTTCACGGCGACGAAAGCAGGAATAGGCCGTGCTCTCCATGCAGTGGACTTGTCGGGGCGGGAGAGGCTGCTTGCGCGCGTTCCAGCGGCGCTAACCCTCTTCGACTCCGCGCGAGACGGGCGAGTGCTGCTGAAACGCGAGATTGCACGCACGGAGATCAAAGGACACATTGCCGGGGATTCACAGGAGCGAGAACTATCCTGGTTCGACAGCTCTTTGCCCGCGGCTCTTTCCGCCGATGGCAAGTTGCTTCTATTCGCTGAAGTAGGGGAAGCCGGAGGCGCAAACTACGGAGTGTATCTACGCGGTACGGATGGTTCGGCTGCTATCAAACTGGGTGATGGGAACCCTCAGGCGCTCTCGCCCGACGGAAAATGGGCTCTGTGCATTACGCACACGTCGCCGGAGCAGATCTATATGCTCCCCACAAAAGCGGGAGCCTCAAAGGCCGTCACGAATGACGGAATCGATCATATAGGAGCTACGTGGCATCCTGATGGCAAGCGAATTGTTTTTTCCGGGACGGAGCCAGGACATGCGATGAGGATATATGTGCAAGATCTCGAAGGTGGTAAGCCGAAACCAATTAGTCCTGAAGGGGGAGGAAACGTCGGTGTATTCGTGTCACCGGACGGAAAGTTTGCGTCGGGGTTTGGCCCGGATGGAAAACGCTGGCTCTTCCCGATCGATGAAGGCGAAGCGCGCCCGATTCCCGGACTCCAACCAAACGACGGGCTCGACGGTTGGAGCGAGGACGGTCGGTCGATCTTCGTGCACAACCGCGCGGGATTACCCTGTATCGTGAGCCGCGTGGACCTTGCAACCGGGAAGAGAACACCGTGGAAGCAGATTGCACCCGCAGACGCGGCAGGAGTCGACTCGGCAGGCGGCATACAACTTACGCCCGATGCGAAATCGTTCGTTTATAGTTACGTCAGAACACTCTCCGATCTCTACGTGGTCGAGGGATTGAAGTAGGCCAGCTTCATGATCGGAAAAACCCTTTCGCACTACGTGATCCTGGAAAAGCTCGGCGGCGGTGGCATGGGTGTGGTCTACAAGGCCGAGGACACCAAGTTGGGCCGCCAGGTGGCCCTGAAGTTTCTGCCCGAAGGATTCTCGAAAGATCGCGCGACACTCGAACGATTTCAGCGCGAAGCCCGCGCAGCCTCGGCGCTGAATCACCCGAACATCTGCACGATTTATGAAATTGATGTGGTGAATGATGGCGGCGAAACAGTTCCGTTCATCGCTATGGAGTTGCTCGAAGGTCAAACTCTGAAGCACCGCATCGGCGAGAAGCCGCTTGCGCTCGACCAGGTGCTCGACCTCGGAATCCAGATTGCCGACGCGCTCGATGCCGCCCATGCAAAAGGCATCATTCATCGCGATATCAAACCCGCCAATATTTTTGTGACGCGCCGCGGGCAAGCCAAAGTGCTCGATTTCGGCCTGGCCAAACTCGCTCACGAGCGCGTGGGTATCGGTGCCAGCTCTTCTGCGATGCCCACGATCGCAGCCGAAGCACTCCTCACCAGCCCGGGAACGGCGGTCGGCACGGTTGCGTATATGTCGCCCGAGCAGGTGCGCGGTGACGAACTCGACGCGCGCTCGGATCTTTTCAGCTTCGGCACGGTGCTGTACGAAATGGCTACCGCCCGCCAGGCGTTCACCGGCAATACTGCAGGCGTGATCACGGAAGCGATTTTGAATCGCGCGCCGGCACCGCCCACGCGCGTAAATCCCGATCTGCCCGGTGAATTTGAAATCATCCTTGCGAAGACACTCGAAAAGGATCGCGAGCTCCGTTGCCAGACGGCGGCAGAATTGCGCGCCGATCTGAAGCGCCTGAAACGCGAGACGGAATCGAGCCGCTCAGGAATGAGCACAGGTTTCGCAGCGCCAGCAGCGAAGCCGGTAACCTCGGCGACTTCTGCCAAACGCACGTGGACAGCTGCGGCGGTCGCCAGCGCAATTGCGCTTGTTGCCGGGCTGGCTGCCGGCGCGTTTCTTGCCATGCGCCAGAAGGTCGTATCGCAGCCGCTCTACCATCAAGTCTCGTTCCGCCGAGGAACCGTATATGGCGGACGATTCGCACCGGATGGTCAGACGGTCTATTACAGCGGTGCGTGGGATGGAAACCCCGCCGAAATCTATTCCACTCGCACTGGTAGTCCGGAGTCTGCGTCGCTTGGGCACCCGGGCACACAGCTGCTGGGAGTCTCGTCAGCCGCCGAGATGATTTTGTTGCTGAACAGCCGCACCGGCCAGTTTCAACAATTTGGTACTTTGGCGCGAATGCCGATTGGTGGCGGAGCGCCGCGCGAGCTTTTGAACGACGTGAATTGGGCAGATTGGGCAAAGGATGGCTCGAGCTTGGCCATTGTGCGAGTGCAGGGCGGCTTCAGCCAGTTGGAGTTTCCGATCGGAAAAGTTCTCTATAAGGCTCCGGGCGGTTGGATCGGCGATCCACGAATTTCTCCGAAGGGTGACCGAATCGCTTTTCTGGAACATCCGTTAGTGGCGGATGACGGAGGAACCGTTTCGATTGTCGACCTGACCGGCGCTCATAAAACTTTGACAAAGAATTGGATTAGCGAGGACGGGTTGGCATGGTCTCCCAGCGGAGAGGAGATCTGGTTCAGCGCCACTCACGAAGGCCTCGGGCGGGCTTTGTATGCTGTCGATTTATCCGGGAAACAACGGCTGCTTGCCCGCGTCCCCGGCTCGCTTACGCTCCTGGATACGGCGCGAGATGGACGGGTGCTTCTGAAGCGAGAGGCAAATCGGGAGGAAGTAAAAGCGTATATTGATGGCGCCTCACAACCGCGCGAATTGTCGTGGTTTGATTTTTCGCTCCCTTCAGGCTTATCTCCGGACGGGAAGACTTTATTATTCGGTGAGGTGGGCGAAGCGGGGGGTGCCACCTACGGGATCTACATTCGAGGGACAGACGGCTCTCCAGCGGTCCGGCTCGGCGACGGAAACCCGCAAGGCCTTTCGCCGGACGGCAATTGGGTGCTGGCAATCACTCACGACACGCCGGAGCAGCTGTTTTTGCTGCCGACCAAGGCCGGAGCGCCACGCGTGATAACGAATGATGCGATCGACCACTTTACTGCTGCATGGTTGCCGGATGGAAAACAGGTGGTGTTTACAGGAAGCGAACCCGGACATGGCCCACGGCTCTACATACAGAATCTGGAAGGCGGAAGGCCACGCGCGATCAGTGCGGAAGGCGCAGCGGCGGGATTCTTCGAAGTTTCGCCGGACGGAAGATTTGTGGCCGCTCTCGGCGCGGACGGGAACCGTTGGCTTTTCCCAGTGAACGGAGGCGAGCCGCACCCGATTCCCGGCATTCAAACCGATGAACGCATTGCAGGATTTGCGGCGGACGGAAAATCGGTCTTCGCGTATAACACTGCTGGATTGCCTTGTCTGATTACGCGAATCGATCTCGCAACGGGCAAGCGGACGGGATGGAAACAGATCGTGCCTGCCGACGCCGCTGGAGTGGACGCGATTGGCGGCGTCGGCATCACTCCCGATGCAAAATCCTTCGTGTATGCCTACCCGCGAACGCTTTCGGATCTGTATGTGGTGGAGGGGTTAAAGTAACAATCCGACGATGCGACGCTGAGGTGACTTGCTTACCAGACCTCTTTGCCGACTGGGTCGCCGAAATCAAATTCGGAGTGCAGATTGTCGGGCGTGATCTTTTTCACGAGTTCAACAAGGTCATACTCTGCGGCCCGAGGGACTTCCACTTCGTCTCTTCCCGCATTCCGCTGGAGTCGATTTGTCACTGCACGCGCTGGATGTAGCGCCCTTCTGAAGTATCCACTTTCACTTTGTCGCCCGTTCCAACGAACGGCGGCACGTTGATCACGAGGCCAGTCTCAAGCTTGGCAGGCTTCATGACGGAGCTGGCGGTCGCCTTCTGAATGCTCGGCTCAGTATCCACCACAGTCAGATCCACGGTGTCGGGAATCAGCACGCCAATCGGCTTTTCGTCGTAATACTCGATTTTCACGGGCATATTCGCGATCAGATAATCCTTCGTATCGCCCACGATGTCGTTCTGCAACGCCAGTTGCTCGTAGTTTTCGGTGTTCATGAAGTGATGGCCATCGCCGTCACTGTAGAGATATTGGAATTCGATCTCATCAACGATCACTTTTTCCACAAATTCCTCGGCGCGGAACCGGTAGTCGGTCATCGACCCCGTGCGCAGGTTGCGCATCTTGGTCTGCATGGCGGCGCGCTTGTTGCCGGGCGTGCGGTGATCCACGCTGTATACGTGATACAGGTCGCCCTCGTGCTGAATGATCATGCCTGCGCGCAGTTGGGTAGCCTTTCAAGGCGCTCATCGGATGCTCCTGAATTTCGCTGGGTGTTTCCTGCAGAGTCGCAAGCAGCGGCGCCTGCCAAGCAAGAAATTCACGCTATGACGAAACACCAATTATAGCGGCCCTTCGCGCATCGGGTCAAACATCTAGAAAACGTTTCAGGCCATGAAAATCGCGGGAATCCAACGCTCGTGGCTCGCGTCAAACCAAGTGGCGGCCTGGCGTGGGCGGGGTCGCAGCCTGGCAAACTCGCTCGACTTCAAAGAGGCATCAATGACCACGGCTCGCAGAAAATACCTCAATGCAATCCTGGCAATTGCGGTCGCACTGGCATCCTACGGACTCCTGAAAAATGCCGCACATCGCGCAATTGCCTCAGCGAATCCGAACGCTCGCAGCGAAATCTCGCGCCTCGCCGAGGAAATGCAATGGAAGCCGGGCATGACTATCGCGGACATCGGCGCCGGAGACGGAAGCTACAGTTTCGCCGCCGAGAAAATCGTAGGCGCATCGGGCCACGTCTACGCCACCGAAATTGACGCCACCAAGCTGGCTGCGCTTCGCGACGAAGTTGCCAAGCAAAGACTCGCCAATGTCACCATCGTGGAAAGCGCAGCCGACGACACCAAGCTCCCCACCGGTTGCTGCGACGCAATTTTCCTCCGCCGCGTCTATCACCACTTCACCGCGCCCGAAGCCTTCGACAAAAATCTGCTGCGCTCGCTGAAGCCTGGCGCGCATCTCGCCATCATCGACTTCGCGCCGGACAACAGCCTGCCGCCAGTCGAAGGCGTCCCCGCCAATCGCGGCGGCCACGGCATCCCGCAAAAAATCATGGTCGAAGAATTAACCGCGGCAGGATTTCACGTCGGGCAAAACAATCAATCACTGGTCGGGCAACGACTACTGCGTAATTTTCACGAAGCCTGGCGAATAACTCGCGACCGCGACGCTTACGGCTGCGGCTCCGGATGCGCCCGGCCCTCCGCCATCACCTTTTCCACTTCATCCGCATTGCGCGGCAGCTTTTCCGTCATTAACCGGTGCCCATCGGCCGTCACCAGCACGTCATCCTCAATCCGCACGCCAAGATTTTCGTCGCGAATATAAATGCCCGGCTCGATCGTGATGGTCATTCCCGCCTTCAGCGGCTCGCGATAATCCGTGGGGTCGTGAACGTTCAATCCCAAGCCGTGCCCCAGTCCGTGCACGAAATATTTTCCGAGCGGCTTGCCATCCTTGTCCTTACCGTGCGTGTTGATGTAATCAGCCGCAATCGATTGCAAGCTGCCAGGCCCGCCGTAGAGATATACGCCCGGCTTCACGGCTGCAATTGCCGCATTCTGCGCCCCCAGAACGATGTCGTAAATCTCGCGCTGCCTCGCGGTGAATTTCCCGTTCGCAGGGAGAGTTCGCGTGATGTCCGCATCGTAGCCGCCATATTCACCTGCCACGTCCATCACCACTACGTCTCCATCCTTGATCTGATTATCGAGCGCGTCATAGTGCAACACCGTGGAAAAAAATCCCGCCCCCACGATCGGCGAATACGCTTCGCGCGAGCAGCCTTCCCATTTGTGAATCTCTTCCATCTTCGCGGCCACTTGATATTCCATCAGCCCCGGCTTCATCATTTTCATCGCCGCGACTTGCGCATCCACGGACGCATCCACGGCCTTTTGCAGCAACTCGATTTCTCCCGGAGATTTGACCATTCGCATTTGGGTCAACGTCGGCTGCACATCCACGATCGCCGACTGCGGCGGCAGCGCATCCTTCAGCCAATCGTGCCAGGTCTGAAGCTGCGGATAGCCGTTCTCCGGTCCATTCGGCAGCAGCGCGTAAAATTTCGGATTCGTCTTCGCCAGCGCCGCCAGATCGCCGCGCAACTCCGCAAACGGCCGCACCGCCTGAAAACCCGTCTTCTCCGCCACGCCCGGATCGTTCGGCCCAAGATGCGCCCCGCCCCAAATCGCTTCGCGCGGATCGCGCGGCGGCAGATACAGAATTTCCGTCGGCGCTCCAGAAGTTTTCGCGGCCGCCGAGTCGGGAATTAAAACAAGCGCTGCATCCGGCTCGCTATAGCCGGTGAGGTAATAAAAATCTTCGTCCTGGAAGAACACCGCCACTTCGCCCGCGTCATTCCGGCTCGTATAACCGAAAAGCACTACCGGCCCATCCACCTCCGCGCGCAATTTTGCGCGCCGCCCCTGATATTCCGCGGCCGGCTGCGGAAATCGCGCCTGCACCAGCACCGCCACAAATAGCATTGCCAGCGCCGCGATTGTGCCGCGAAGCACGAGCGTCCGAAATTTCATACGAGTTCCTCCGATGCTAGTAGACGAACCGCGATGGTAAAAGGGTAGGTAGGATAACACTACTAATTAAAACCCCGGCGCCCCCGTCGAAGCCGGCCGCACTTCGCCAGCCTCCACGCCAAACCGCCGCCGGTCAATATACGTCTGCCCGAGCGACATCAACCCGGTATACAAATACCCCCACACAAACAGGACCAGAAACGGAACCGTGGCGTAATTTTCCATCTCAATCGCGTACACTACCGCCGCCGCAAAATAGATTCCGAGAGCTACTTCGGCCCACGGCATCCATCCCGCCTTCTTCCGGTATTTCTTGGTGGCCCATCCGCCTGCGCCATTCGACCCAGTCGCGCCCGCTTCCACTCGATACTTCGGCGTGCGCACGAATTCCGATTTCACTCCGAAAATCGCTTCCAGCACAGCCACCGCATTGCGCACCGAAAGCCCAATCCCCACCGCCATGATGAACGGCAAATAAAGAAACGTCCGCTTCCACGTCTTCGGAAAAATCGACCGCTCCGCCGCCAGATAAAATGACGAAATCGAGCACGTCGACGCAATGAATAGCGGCAAGTCGATCACCAGCACCTGAAACCACCCCTGATAAAAACGCACAATCATCGCCGGCAGCAGGATCATCGAGAGCAGCACCATCAAGGGGTAACTGATGTTGGCCGTCAAATGAAAGAACGCCTCTGCCTTCACCACTCCCGGCACATTCGATCGCAGCACGCGCGGCATGATTTTTTTCGCCGTCTGCATCAGGCCCTTCGCCCAGCGCGCTTGTTGTGACTTGAACGCATTCATCTCCACCGGCAATTCCGATGGGCACTCGATCTCCGGCAAATAAATAAATTGCCAGCCGCGAAGCTGCGCGCGATAAGAAAGGTCGGTGTCTTCGGTCAACGTGTCGTGCTGCCAGCCGCCCGCATCTTCAATCGCCGCGCGCCGCCAGATACCCGCCGTGCCGTTAAAATTAAAGAAAAGCCCGCTGCGATAACGCGCCGAATGCTCGATCACGAAATGCCCGTCGAGCAGCACTGCTTCCACTTCCGTCAGCTTCGAATAATTCCGGTTGATGTAACTCCAGCGCGTCTGCACCATCGCGAGGTTTGTGTCGGCAAAATACGGCACCGTGTTGCGCAGAAAATCCGCCGGCGGAATAAAATCCGCATCGAAGATGGCGATATGCTCGCCCCGCGCCACCTTCAATCCTTCCTGCAGCGCGCCGGCTTTGAATCCTTCGCGGTTGTCGCGATGAATGTAGGAAATCGGCAGTCCCAGCTGCTGATAACGCTCCACGCAATTGCGCGCCACTTCCTGCGTCTCGTCGGTCGAATCGTCGAGCACCTGAATATCCAGCAGCTCGCGCGGGTAATCGAACTGCGCCACCGCATCCACCAGCCGCTCGATCACGTAGCGCTCGTTGTAAATCGGCAACTGCACCGTCACGCGCGGCCACTCGCTGATTTCCGGCGGGGGCGGCGCGATTCGCTTGCGGTTCTTGAAAAAGTTGTACACCAGCACGTAGCGATGGATCCCGTACATCGCCAGAATAATCATCACCACGAAGTACGGCGCCATCACCGCCACGTCAAACGAATTCACCTGGTAGAGCCCTTTGAACGGGTTCGCCAGCGGATCGAGATTCCGCCGCCAAAAGTCCGACACAGGATTCGCGACAGGCGCGAACCAACTTGCCATCGAGTACAACAACATCAAGCTCCACCTATTCTGAAGGGGGTGATGAATCTGCGCTGCCTTGTCAATCTGAGCAGCTTTGTTGATCTGAACCGCTCTGTGATTTAAGCGGCTTTGTAGGTCGCGGTTTCAACCGCGACGCACGCGCGACAAATAGAGGTAGGGATTTAGCCCCTGAAGCCCGCTCGAATCCTATCGCGTACCCATCTCTAAACGATTGATCATGCTGCGTTTCCCGCGGAGGGGATGCGGGCCTACAATTCAATCTATACGACGGGGCGAAACCCTGTCAACGAATCCTTACCGCCGTCCCGATGGTTTCGATTTCCTCCGCAGTAGCGCCACGGCACGCCGTGCCCGCTCGCGAACCTTGGCACCGCTCTCCCACCAATCATGAGTTGCCAGTCACTTCTTCCCGCCTCTTGCATCGCGCCCCCGCCACGCCTAACATGGCGTCTCGCAATCCTTCCGCCAAGGAGTTCTGCTGATGCGATCCAATCGCAATCGTTTGCCATTTATCCTGATGTTGCTGGGATTCACCGTTCTCGCGGTTCAGCTTCTAGCTGTGAGCCGCCTGGCGGCCGTCGAAGCATCGGCGCAACCGCTCGCAGGCGTCCCACATGTCCAGAAAAACTCGAAACCCGCCCCCGCTGACGACGCCCTCCTCGCGAAGGCTTACCGCTTCGAAAGCGGCGGCTGGGTTTACGTCCACCTCGAAGGCTCGCCTCACGATATCGGCTACCAGCATGGCTATCTGCTCGCGCCGGAAATTGGCGACGCCTTCGCTGCCGTCAGCCTGCAGATGACTCACGTCACACAGCGCGATTGGGACTTTTTCCGCGATGCCGCGCGCAAGATGCTGTGGCCCAAAATCGATCCCGAGTATCAAGCCGAGCTGAAAGGTATCGTGGACGGGCTCGCAGCACGCAAAGTGAACCTCGATCTCTACGACATCGTCGCCTTGAATGCGTTCGAAGAGCTGCCCGGCTACTACGTTCCCTGGGTCAACGAGCAGACTCACGCGCAGAACGCGCCCAAAATCAACAGCCCGGAAAATTGCAGCGCCTTCGTCGCCAACGGAAGCTGGACGAAAGATCACCAGATCGTGATGGCCCACAACAACTGGACCAGCTACCTCAACGGCGAGCGCTGGCGCATTATTTTCGACATCGTTCCGCAGCAGGGTTACCGCATGCTGATGGACGGTTTTCCCGGCGTCATCGCGAGCGACGATGATTTCGGAATCAATTCCGACGGGATGATGATCACCGAAACCACCATGTCGAATTTTCACGGCTGGGATTACAACGGCAAACCCGAATTCGCCCGCGCCCGGAAAGCGATGCAGTACGCCGGGTCGATCGATGACTACGTGAAAATCATCGTGGACGGCAACAATGGCGGCTACGCGAACGATTGGCTGCTCGGCGATCGCAAGACCGGCGAAATCGCGCAGTTCGAGCAGGGACTGCAGCACACGAAACTCTATCGCACGATGGACGGAGTTTTCGTCGGCTCGAATTTCGTGAGCGATCCGGGCGTGATGCGCGACGACACCACGTTCGATCCGAAAAATATGGCCAGTTCTCCCAACGCCCGGCACGCCCGCTGGGATGAGCTCATGAACGAAAACAAAGGCAAAATCGACATCACCATGGCTCAGGCTTTTCTCTCCGATCACTACGATACCTACACAAAAAAAGTGATGCCGGATCATCGAACCCTCTGCGGCCACGGCGACATGTCCGTGGACGGCGATAAGACCTGGGACATGCCGCCCTACGAACCCATGGGCGCCGTGCAAGGCAAAGTGATGGACAGCAAGATGGCCGCGAACATGAGTTTCGTCGCGCGTATCGGGCATCCCTGCGGCGCGAAATTCGATGCTGCAGAATTTCTGCGCGAGCATCCGGAATTCAATTGGCAGGCGCCCGTAATGCGCGACATGAATGCGGGCCCGTGGACGCAATTCCGCATCGGCGAAACCGATCCGAGATCAATAGGCACCGGAAATTAAAAACTCGAGCTGATTGTGACCGCCAGCCTCACAACTTTCTTCGGTTTGCTGGGCGCGCTGCTGGTGTTGGCCTTTGTCGCCAACCGGCTTTCAAAGTGGACGCGCGTGCCCGATGTGATCGTTCTGCTGATCACAGGAATTGCCCTCGGGCCAGTGCTGCACTGGATGGACGGCTCGAAGTTCAGCGAAGTAACGCGCGGATTCGGAACGCTCGCGCTGATTTTGATTCTCTTCGCCGCTGGACTTGAGCTGGATCTTCGCACTGCGCTCAAACAGTTTGGCGCAGGAACGGTTCTCGCCCTGCTTAGCTATTCGCTTTCCTTCGTCGGCGTAGCCTACTTCTGCATGTACGCGCTCCATCTGGCACTGATGCCATCGCTTCTCGTCGGCGCAACGCTCGCTTGCATGAGCGGCTCGGTGATTCTGCCGGTGCTCGAGCAGCTCGAGATGCGAGATACGGTGAAAACCACGCTCGTGATCGAAGCCTCGTTCGGCGATGGGCTTGGCGCGCTCGGCGTCGGCGTGCTGATTGATCTCGCGCTCGGCGGGGGTGAAATCAAAAGCGGCCCGCTGCCGGATTTGCTCGCGCGCGCAGGGCTCGCTCCCGGAACCCATGGGTCAATCGCAGGCGCAGTGACTGCAATTCTGCTGTTCAAGTTTTTGCTCGCACTCGCGATAGCCGTCGTTGCCGGATATCTTTGGTTGCGCCTGTTGCCGCTCGTTTCCGACAAGCAGTTCTGGCAGGTGCTCACCTTCGCCGCTGTGCTGCTGCTGTATGCGTTCACGCACGCCATCGGCGGGACCGCGCTATTTGCGGTGATGGCATTCGGCGCGGCACTGGCCAACCTGCCCGACCCGCGGCATTCCGCGGACTCGTTCGTCTTCCGGATTCTTCCGCCAGACCCCAGCCGCGCGATCCACTCCTTTCACGCCGAACTGTCCTTTCTGGTGCGAAGCTTCTTTTTCGTGCTGCTCGGCGTGCTGGTGGATTTCAGCGGCTTGCAGAGGGAGTTTCTGGCGTCGCTCGGAATTGTGGCCGTGCTGTTCGTCGCCCGATTGATCGCCGTACAGATCAGCCGGGTGGCTTGGCGGGGCACGACGCCCCGTGAACGGGAAGTCGCTACGTTATTGATCCCGCGCGGTTTAATTACGGCGGTGTTGGCTCTCGACGCAGTCCGCGCCATGAAGCCCCAGCTCGATTTCCTCACGCCTCTGGCTTTTGCCATCATCTTGCTGACGAACGTTCTCGTCCTTCTCGCTGCGATTCGCGCCAAGGATCTTGTGCTCGAAGTCGCGGCGGCGCCAGTCGCGGTCGAATCCTCAGAAACCACTCCTGCTTAGCAAATCGGCCTGGCAAGCCGGCGCCCGTCCCGCTATCTGATTGGTATCAATCCGCTTCCACCCTGTGGAAATCGTCTTCGGGAGGTGCTACAAAAAGTATGAGCTTTATCTGGGTGTGCTGTGGCTGAAATCTGCACGTCAAAAGGATGCAAAATGACTGTCCCCGGCGGGTTTGCCGGCGACCGCCTGTGCGTCCTTCACTACACGCTTTTCGTCGAACAGGAATGCGCGGAGATGCGGCGGGAATCGGCGCTGGGCAAAAATAGTCACGAACGGCAGAACGAACTCATGGGCAAGATTGCCGATCGAGGCGAGGCGCTCGTGCACGTGGCGACGAGCGGCTTCCCGATGTCCGACGAACTGAAGGCGCGAATCTTAAGCACGCTTCTCACGCTGATGAACACGCGCGAGAATCTGGATAGAGCGGTGATGCGGCAATCGGCGCAGCGGCGTTTTGTAGGCTAAGAATTTCTCACGAAGCTCTCCTCAAGAAGTTTCCTCCATACGAAACTCTCTTCGCTAAGTTCGTCTTCGAAATTGCTGGCTGGAAGTTTCTATTACGAAATTACGAACCGATGTAGCGCGCGTATAGCGAGCGGGCAATGGCGGGATCCTGCGTTCCTTTGATGATGGCGCGCCCATCGGGAAACACTGTCATTTCGTAAGGCGCCACGCGGAAGCGCAGAAGAAACTGATTATTGCGAACTTCTGAAGCCGACGCGCCGGCAACGCGGCGGCCAAGCTCGGCGAGATCGAGCGCGCGGCTCCGTTCATGGATTTGCACCGAGTCGCGGCCGCACATGCTCACGTGCGGGCAGGCGCGTCCTTCAAGGTGGACAAATTCGCGCCGCACGCAGGCTCGACAATCCGGATTGCGCGCCACTCGAATGGACTGGAACCTGCCGCTCCACACATCGTAGGAAATCAGCTTGTTGTTCAGCGCTTCCAGTCGGCCGGCAAGAAACTTCGTCGCTTCGGCAGATTCAATCGAAGCGATCACGCCTGCAGCCGCGTTGAGAACTCCCACCGTATCGCATGTATCTTCCGGGCCAAGCGCCGAATGATTGCTTCCACTTTCGACCATGCAGGCGAGGCATGCGGTTTCACCCGGACGAATCGTCATCGTGACGCCGTAGCTGCCGACAGCGGCGGCGTAAATCCACGGAACGCCGAGCGAAATTGCGGCGTCGTTCAGGAGCAGGCGCGTCTCGAAATTGTCGGTCCCATCGAGGATGAGCGGAAATCCGCCGAGGAGGTCGAGGGCATTATCGGGCGTTAGGTCAGCGACGATCCCTTCCACTCGCACACCGGAGTTGATGGCGCGGAGGTGACGCTCGGCGGCAATCGCTTTCGGAATGGCCTCACGCGCGTCGGCTTCTTCGAAGAGAGTCTGCCGCTGCAGGTTTGAAGTTTCCACGAAGTCGCGATCGATAATTGCCAGGCGCCCAAGCCCGGCGCGCACCATCAGGTTCGCTGTCACAGTGCCCAGGGCGCCGCAGCCAACGAGCACGACGCTTGAAGCCAGCAGTTTTTCCTGGCCTTTCTCGCCGATTCCGCTGAAAAGAATCTGCCGGGAATACCTCTCGCGCTCTTCGCGATTCATCGCTTCCTTCCGTGCCTAAAGCGTGATGATAGCGCCTTTTCGAGTCCGGCAGGCAACGGGGCTGTGCTAACCTGACTTCTTACTCTCCGGCGCATGAGATTTCCATGGAAAATGC
This sequence comes from uncultured Acidobacteriota bacterium, assembly GCA_963697645.1. GTDB lineage: Bacteria > Acidobacteriota > Terriglobia > Acidiferrales > UBA7541 > Palsa-295. The sequence goes on from CAVOOU010000005.1 coordinate 190,242, forward strand.
CGAATTCAGGGGTTGGGGCGCGAATCTGGCTTGTTGTCGCGTGCCTGCTGATGGTGTTCCCGTGCGCAGAAAACAGCCTTGCAGCGAGCTTCGAGGAAACAACGTTTGAAGGCCGGCGCATCACGGATATCCGTATCGTGGATGAGCATGGCGCGAACGTCACCGTAAAATCGCTGGCTCTCAAGGTTGCCGTCGGAAAACCATTCGACTTCGGAGAGGAGCGCGAAAGCCTGCGCACCCTGTATCGCACAGGGGATTTTGCCGATATTCGCGTGGCTGCGTCGCCGGAGGGCGATGGCGTGCGCGTGGATTTCATCGTTCGCCGCAACTTCTACAACAACGTGGTGCGTATCGACGGACTCAAAGAGCCTCCCACCGATCCGGCGGCTCTGGCTGCCTTGCGGCTAAATCTCGGGGAGCCATTCCGCGAGAGCGCATTGCGCGAAGCAATCAATCGCTTGCAGGACCTGCTTCGGACGGACGGACTCTACCTCGCAAAAATAACCTGGGAACTGGGTCCGCATGACGATACTCGGCAGATGGACATCACGGTGCACGTCGATCCGGGCATTCGTGCGCTCGTCGGCGATATCAGCGTAAAGAACGAAACACACTACCCGGATGCGGACCTGATCAAGCGATCGAAGATCACGAGCAAAAACACGCTGACATCGGCGCGGCTTACTCGCGGCTCGCAGCGAATCAAGAAGTACCTCGTAAACCAGGGATATCTGGGCGCGGGAGTGGTTATGACGCCGGGAACTTACGACACGGCGACGAATCGCGTGCCGCTAAGTCTGGATGTGACCGCAGGCCCACACGTGCGGGTGGAGCTGACGGGAGCGCGTTTGAGCAAGGGCCGCCTTCAGAAACTGCTTCCCATCTACGCCGAAGGCTCGGTGGACGATGACTTGCTCCAGGAAGGCCGCCGGAATATTCGCGATTTCTTCCAACGGGAAGGATATTTCGATGCCGACGTGAAAGTGGCTTCCCGGGAGGACCCGAAAACGGCGGATCGCGTGATCAGCTATGAAATTACGAGGGGCGACAAGTTTCGCCTCGCAGCCGTCTCGTTCGACGGAAACAAGTACTTCGGCAGGGACCTGCTTTCGGGACGCCTGCAGTTGCAGACTGCGTCATTTGCGTCGAGTGGGCGTTTCAGCCAATCGCTGGTGCGCGTGGACATCGATTCGATCAAAGGTCTTTATATTTCGAACGGTTTTCGCGACGCGCAAGTGACCGCTTCCGTTGACGACAACTATCACGGGAAGAAGGGGAACCTTTTCGTCGCATTTCACATCGAAGAAGGCCCGCAGACGCTGGTGAGCAGCCTGGAGGTGGTGGGCAACCATGCGCTAAACACGGAAAAGCTGCTCGCAGTGGCTGGCTCTACGCCGGGACAGCCGTTCTCTGAAGCCGGCGTGGCGAGCGACCGTAATAATATTCTGGCGATGTACTACAACGAAGGATACCCGGAGGCGCATTTCGAGGACCAAGTTTTGCCTGGGAAGGATCCCCAACACGTTCATCTCATTTACCACATCAGCGAGGGAACGCAAATCGAAGTAACGAAGGTTCTGCTCACAGGCTATCAGTACACGCGTCCGGGAATCGTTGCGCGCCAGGTAAAAATCGTGCCGGGACCGCTGCGCGAGGGCGAGGTGGTGGACACGCAGCGGCGGCTTTACAACCTGGGAGTGTTTAGCCGGGTGACGATCGCGCCTCAGAATCCGAACGGCACAGACCCCGAGAAAGTGGTGGTGGTAGATGCAGAGGAAGGAAAGCGGTACACGTTTGCGTACGGCGGTGGATTTGAAGTGCAGCGGCTTGCCAGCACTTCGAGCCCCAACGGAACTATCATTGGCGCGAGTCCCCGCGGAATCCTGGAGCTTTCGCGCGCCAATATGTTTGGCAGGGCAGAGACCCTCTCGTTTAAAGTGCGGGTCAGCACGCTGCAGTACCGCGCGGTTATCAGCTATACGGCCGACAATTTTCTTTCCAATCGAAAGCTGAGCCTGCAGCTCACCGGGTTCGCCGACAAGACGCAGGACATCAATACATTTACATCGGTACGTTACGAAGGAGCAGTGAACGTGGTGGAAACGGTTTCGCAGCGCACGAACATCGCGTACCGGTATTTTTTCCGGCGCGTGGTCGCTTCAAACCTGAAAATCGAGGAAGAGGAAATCCCGCTGCTTAGCCAGCCGACGCTGGTTTCGGGCTTTGGGGTGACGTATGCGCGCGACCATCGCGACAACGCGGCAGACGCGAAGCATGGCAGCTTCAATACCATCGACGCCAGCATTGCCTTGAAGTCACTCGGTTCAGCGGCGAGCTTTTTCCGCGGCTCGTTCCAGAACTCCACATTCACGACTTTTGGGCGCGCATTCGTCTTCGCGCGCTCGGTGCGCTTCGGCGTGGAGCAGACCTTTCGTGGCACGGCAGAGGTGGACATTCCGCTCCCAGAACGCTTCTTCGCCGGCGGCGGTACATCCATTCGAGGCTTCTCGCTCAACCAAGCCGGACCTCGCGATCCGGTGACCGGATTTCCAATTGGAGGGCTTGCGCTGCTCGCGTTCAATCAAGAGCTGCGCTTTCCGATGAGGCTGCCATTTGTCGGAAACCGATTGGGTGGCACGGTGTTTTATGACGCTGGGAACGTATATACCGATATCAATCACATCTCGTTCGCATGGAAACCGCCGGCCAACAACAATAATTTGCCTTACTTCTCGCATACGATCGGTATCGGCGTGCGGTACCCAACGCCGATAGGACCGGTTCGCGTGGACTTCGGATATCAATTGAATCCTCCGCATTATGCGGGAGAAGATTTCCCGCCACCGCCAGCGCCGCCGATTCCGAAGGAGTTCGCGCTGCCACATTTCCAATTCTTTTTCAACATTGGACCTGTTTTCTAATGCGGCGACTACTCTTCTTCTTCGTACTGGCAGCAGGGGTGGCTGGCCTCGAACCAAATCAGGCTTTTGCGCAAACTCATTCCGCATCGGAAGCTTCGCCACCATCAACGGGGGGCTCTGCGGGTTCGTCCGCCGGTAATACTTCCGGGGAGCAGACGGTGGATGGCATTGCGGCGCGAATCGAAGACGACATCATTACGGACAGCGAAGTGAACGAGCTGAGCGCGTTTCAGGAGCTGGTGGAGGGCAAGCCGAAGCCGCGCGACGAAATCATCAAAGAACTCGCCGACCAATGGATCGTGCGAGGCGAGGCGGCGCTGGCGGCGTTTCCGTCGCCGTCGGATGCGGATGTGGATCGGGCTTATCAGCAGTTCGTGAAGCAGTTTGCTTCTGAGAAGGAACTCCGGGACCGCTGTGCCGCGCTGGGGCTCACGGAAGCCGCGGTGCGGCGCATCCTCAAGCAGCAACTATTTCTCTCGCGATTCATCGATTACCGGTTCCGTCCCGCGGCGCAAATAGATGAAGCGCAAATTGAAGCGTATTACCACAACGAGTTCGCGCCGCAGCTGGAGGCAAAGAAACAGCCTGTTCCGCCGCTTGACGAGGTGGAAGATACGATTCGCGAAGTTCTGATCCAACGAGCCATCAGCGAGCGAGCGGCGAAATGGCTCGACGACACGCGTGAGCACCTCAAGATTGATATCGTCGCTCAAGGCGCGCAATCGTGAGGTTGCGCTGGCGGCACTGGCTGGGGCTTGCAGCGCTTTCGGTGGCGGGGCTGTGCGTGGCCGTTTTTCTTCTGATTGAAACGGGAATCGTGCAGCGATGGGTGCGGCAGATTGTGGTGAACCAGATCGAACAGCGCACGGGGGCGCGCGTGGAACTCGGCGGCTTCCATCTGCATATCTGGCAACTCCGCGCTGAACTCGATGACTTGACGTTGCATGGGCTTGAAGCGGCGGGAACTCCTCCGCTGTTTCACGCGGCGCATGTGAACGTGGCGATCCACATTCTGTCGCTAACCGGTAAGGAAATCGCCATCGATGAGCTGGTGTTCGACCAGCCGCAAGTGGCGGTGCGGGTCGACAAAAATGGCAAGAGTAATGTGCCCACACCGCGGGTCGCGGGAAGCAAGCGGCCATGGCGCGAGACTCTTTTCAGCTTGCGCATTGGCCATCTCGAGTTGCGCGGCGGAAGCGTTACCTTCAACGACCGCGAAGAGCCGCTCGGCATGCTCGGGGAAAATTTACAGTTCCAGTTGCATTTGGACGGAGCATCATCGCCTGAAACGGAATCGTATGTTGGCAATCTGCAGTGGAAGCAGATTGAGCTGGCGGCGCGACGCGACTTGCCGTTTCGCTTCGACATTTCCGCGAAATTCACTTTGCATCCCAATTCATTCGAGCTCGATGACCTGGCCTTGAAGCTGCCTCATTCGGATTTGAATCTACGCGCCGAGCTTCCGAGCTTCGAGCGATCGGACTGGACCCTGCACTATCGCGGCCGGCTGACGCTCGCGGATGTGCGCACGATTTTCCGTTCGCCGCTGACGCCGGATGGGATTGCGGATTTTTCAGGGCAGGCGCGCTATGCGTCGGGCCAGTGGACTGCGAACGGGCATTATCAGGGGCACGATTTTCTGATGACGTACAAGTGGTTCCACGCGGGCGGAATGGAGACGTGGGGCGATTATGAGATGGCGAAGAATCGCCTGGTGGTCCAAAAAATAAACATTCGCGCGCTGGGCGGAACTGTGACCGGTCACTTGCAGATGGACACCGAAACCCTGGCGTTCAAGACGGAAACGCAGGTGCGTGGCGTGAGCCTCCGGACCGCGTTTGCCGCGCTGCAAAATCCGAGCTTTCCCGTGGTGCCGCTGCACTGGGACGCGAGGGTAGACATCGATTCGGTTAACACGTGGACCGCAAATTTCCAGCATTTCCGCTCCAAGGGCGAGTGCCTCTGGTCGCCGCCCGAAACACTCGAGGCCGGATCGATTCCGCTAACGGCGCGGATCGAATACGACACGTCGGAAGACAGCCGGGGAGTTTCGTTTGGCGCGAGCGAAATCTCCACGCCCAAGACTGATATTCAGATGGACGGCTACCTGGCGGCAAAAGCTTCGGCGCTCAATCTGAATCTGCGCACGGATGATGTGTACGGATGGGATGATTTTATCAATGTGATCCGCGGAGCGGATTCCACGCCGAGCCGGATAGGGGGCGCGTTGACGTTTCGCGGAAAGATCGAAGGGCCGCTGGGCGGGCCGACTTTCAGCGGGCATTTGCAGGCGACCGACGCGCGGTTTGATAATTTTTATTTCGACTATCTCGGAGGCGACCTGGAATATTCGCCGGACGATTTCCGCCTCACAAAAACCACGGTGCGCCGCGGGCAGGCCAGCGCCGATGTAGACGTCTTTCTGGAACTGGACGGCGGCTGGGGATTTTCTCCGGCGAGCAAATGGACATTTGACGCGAAACTGGCGCATACGCCCACGAGCGATGTGCAACAAGTTTTTGGCCTGAACTATCCCGTGAAAGGAATTCTTGAGCGGCACTTTTCATGGCGCGGGAACTCGCGTTGCGCCTTTGTTCGATGCAAATTTTGCGCTCGATGATGTGGACGCCAAGGGAATTCATCTGGACCGGTTCGCCGGGCTGCTGCATGTGACCCATGATCTGTACCAGATAACAAATGGCGAAGTACGCAGCGGACAAGGCCTCGTGACCGGAAATATTTTGTATCGGCCCGTGGAGCAGGAGACCGAATTCAATCTTACCGGTGCGAATATTCCTCTCGGCAAAATCGGCGCGCTGCAGACGCAGTCCATTCCGGTTTCCGGCCGGCTCGATTTCGATATTCGGGGCAGGGGGCCGATACGATCGCCCATCGCGGAAGGTAACGTGCGGCTTGTGGGCCTTCAAGTTGGCGCGGATCTGCAGGGAAACTTCCGCGGCCGCATCAAGTCGGATGGCGAAAACGCGAAAATATCGCTCGTCTCGGAAATCAATGCGGGCCGGCTGCAGGGTGAATTTTCCGTTGGACTGCACGGCGATAATCAGGTGGCGGGACAGCTGACGGTGAAGCAGTTTCAGATGGATGCGTTCATCATGACGGGCCTGCATTTGAAACAATTGACGGGACACAGCAGCGTGGATGGCCAGTTCACACTCTCGGGAAGCCTTCGCCATCTCGAAACAATCGAAATGAACGCCAATATTGAGGAGATTTCTTTCAACTACGATCTGGTGGAACTGAAGAACGACGGGCCGATTCGGCTCACGTATCGGCGCAATGAGGTGCGGATCGATCAGGCTCGACTTCATGGCCCCAATACCGACGTGCAATTCAGCGGGTCGGCGCGCTTCGATCGCGATCGTCCGCTGCATTTATCGCTGGCGGGCAGTTTGAATCTTCGATTCCTCGATCGCATGATTCCGGAACTTTTTGCGCTGGGGCGCGCGGACGTGAACGTGTCGGTGGAAGGAACGATGTCGCGCCCGCGGATCACTGGCCGGGCGAGCCTGAAGGATGCGTCGGCAACTTATTCGGATTTTCCCATGGGGTTAAGCCATGTGAGCGGCGATCTTGTGTTCGATCGCAGCCGCATGCTGTTTGATCGCATCTCGGCGCAAGCGGGCGGTGGGCAATTGCAACTCAACGGCGCCGTGAACTACGGCGAAGGACCTCTGCGCTACGAATTGAATGTGTCTACCACGGTGGTTCGGATCCGCTATCCGGCAGGCATGAGCTGGCTTGCGAGTGGAGCGCTGCAGCTTTCCGGCTCGAGCACCGCTGCGATTCTTTCTGGGAAAATTCAGATTCAGCGGCTGCTGCTGGCGGCGGGCGTGGACTTAGGGTCTCTGTTCACCACCGCTTCAGAAACGAGCGCCAGTCCGGCGTCCAGTTCGACGCTGATGCGCAATCTCACGTTCGACATCGAAGGCCAAACAACGCCCGGGGCGCGCATCCAGTGGACCGGCGCACAACTCGAGGTGGATGGCAATGTGCGGTTGCGCGGTACCTGGGATCGTCCCGTGCTGTTCGGGCATATCCATTTGCTTGGCGGCGAAATGGCGTTTCGCGGCAACAGCTACACGCTCACGCGCGGCGACGTCAACTTTGCGAATCCAGTCCGCCTCGATCCGGTGCTGAACATCGAAGCAACTTCCACAATTGGACAGTATCAGGTGACGATCAATTTTTCTGGAGAAGCGAGCCATCCTACCCTCAGCTATCGTTCCGATCCGCCGTTACCGGATTCGGACATCATCGCGCTGCTCGCGATCGGCAGCCCTGGGCAGGAGAGCGGCTTGCGGTCGTCTACCTCAAGCTCTCAAAACTACGGCGCCACAGCCCTGCTTTCAGAGGCAATTTCGAGCGGGCTGGGCGGGCGAATCGAAAAGCTTTTCGGTATCAGCCATTTTCGCGTCGATCCATTCCTGGCGGGCACGGCGACGGAATCAAATGCTGCCGCGCGCGTGACGATTCAGCAGCAGTTTTCGCGGAATTTGACGGTGACTTACTCGACGAACGCCGCTACGACGAACCAGTATCAACTGATCCAGGTGGAATACGCGATCCGGCGGGACATCTCGGTGATTTTCTTGCGCGATATCAATGGCACTTACGCATTTGAGGTGCGCTTCGTGCGGCATTTCAAGTAGGCCTTGCGCCGCCGCGATTAATCCTTCATCCAGAATAGCGAGTCGGCCCGCAGGCGAACATGCCAGGGAAACGGTTTGTCGCGAAATCGTTGCCACTTTTCTTTGTAAACCTCGGCTTGTAATTGCGCTGCTTCTGGCTGCGGCGATTGTGAGGAATGTTGCAGCAGAGTCAAAAACAGTGTGACGCGGAATGGCGTCTCGGACGATTGGACGAGCCGGCAGGGAAAAACATTTTCTTCGCTGGGGGCTCCGTTCGCTTCTACAAATTCGATGTGATGGGCGCGAATTCCGACGAAACCAGTGGGCTGCGCTGTGGACTGAGCGGCGGATTGCGTAGTGGGTTGCGTCAGGCGCAGCGTGCAACCCCAATCCTGGGCTTCCACGCCGTGATCCGAAATCGCGCGGGCGCGGGAAATGTTCTTGCATCCCGTCAGCCGCGCAACCTCCACCGACGGCGGCCGTTGGAATATTCTTTCTTTGGCACCCGACGCCGCCACCCTTCCTCGCGATAAAACCAGCAGCCTTGCGCCGAGGCGGTACGCTTCTTCCATGTTGTGGGTGACGAGCAGCGTGGGCCGGCGATATGCCGCAAACGTTTCCTGAAGCTGTATTTCCATCTGGCTTCGCAAATGCGTGTCGAGCGCTGATAAGGGTTCGTCGAGCAACAGCGCCTCGGGCTCGATCGCGAGCGCGCGGGCCAGCGCCACTCGTTGCTGCTCACCTCCCGATAGCGTGCGCGAATAGCGGCTTTCGAGGCCGGGTAGATGCGTCCGTTCAATTAATGCCGAAACCCTCTTCGATCGCTCATCTCGTGGCAATCCCTCCAGACCAAATCCGATATTCTCCGCCACGGTGCGATGCGGAAAGAGCGCGTAATTCTGAAACAGCATGCCGACGCGGCGCTGCCTTGCAGGGAGATTCAGATGCGATTCGGAATCGAAGAACACGCGATCGCCCAGTTTGATTCTTCCGCGATCGGGCCGCTCGAGCCCCGCGATGCATCGCAGGAGCATCGTCTTTCCCGCACCGGAGGCGCCCAGAATGCTCAGCGGCTCAGCCTCGGCGCGAAACGAAACCTCGAGGGCGAAATCGGGGAGCTTTTTCTCGATTTGGACTTCGAGCGCCATCAGCGCCGAGCCCATCGCAACTGCTCTGGCGATTGCAGGTGCGTCCAGTAGTAAAGCCCCGCGAGGAGAACGAGAGAGATTCCAATGTCGATCAGGCACCAGGTGGCGGCTTGCTTCATCTCGTTTGCTTCCACTGCAAAATAGATCGCGATCGGAATCGTTTCGGTTCTGCCCTGAATATTGCCGGCGAGCATCAGCGTGGCGCCGAATTCGCCCAGCGCACGCGCGAACGAAAGAATCGTCCCGGCGAGCACGCCGGGCCACGCGAGCGGCAGCGCCACTTCGCGAAATACGCGCCACTCCGAAGCGCCCAGCGTCCGCGCGGCTTGCAACAAGCTGGGATCCACTTGTTCGAGTGCCGCGCGAGCCGTCAAGTACATCAGAGGAAAAGCCACCACGGTTGCGGCAATCACAGTGGCCGGCCAGGAAAACACGATTGTCGCGCCAAATTCGAGAAGCAGTTTTCCCAGCGGTCCGTTTCTTCCGAAAAGCAACAGCAAAAGAAAACCAACCACGGTGGGTGGCAGCACAAGGGGCAGGAGGAAAATGCCGTCAACGAGGGCCATGGCCGGGCCCGTGCGGCCTTCGCGCCAGGCAGCAGCCGCGAGTCCCAGAAAAAGCGTGATGACCGTTGCCGTCACGCTCGTGGCCAGCGAAATCCAAAGCGGAGACCAATCCATCGGCTCAGGATTGTAGCCGGAACGGAAGCGACTGGCTCATTTTTCGGCGAGGAGCAAAAGGGTCAGCAGTTTTCAAATCGGCGCGACGATGGTTCAGATGTGGTTCAGAGCAGATTTTCAATTCGGATTTTCGTACGCACCGCAGCGGCAGATATTCCCGCTCATGCATTCGCGGATGGCATTGTCATTCGATTCGCACGGCTCTTTCAGCAGCGCCACCGCCGACATGATTTGTCCCGAGGTGCAGTAGCCGCATTGAAAGCCGTCGTACTCGAGGAAAGCGGTCAGCATCGGATGGAGCTGGCCATTTTTCGCGAGGCCTTCAATGGTGGTGATCTCATCCTGCTGGTGCATCACCGCGAAGGTGAGGCAGGCATTGATGCGCCGCCCGTTCACGTGCACCGTGCAGGCCCCACATTGCCCGTGATCGCATCCCTTTTTTGTTCCAAAGAGGCCGAGATTCTCGCGCAGTGCATCGAGCAGCGTCACGCGCGTTTCGATTTGTAGTTGATGGAGCTGCCCGTTGATTTTCAGCTCGACTGGAACAATATCAGCGGGATTCGAGACCGCAGGAGCTTGCGGTGACTCAATGGTGCGCGGAGTGGCGCGCAGCAGAGGAGCGGCCGTCGCGGCGATTCCGGCGGTCGCGACGTTGGTTAGAAACGAACGCCGCGTAACACCGCCCGCGCCGGGCACTTTTGCTTTTTCTGTTACGTCTGGCAGGTCAGCTACCGGATCTTTCGGTCTAGGCATTCTCTCGGCCTCCGACAAGGCCACTATCGAGGTGAACAGCGAGCCTACCAACCGGCGGATACAGCGGACAATCCAGTGAAACCCTTAGCGGCGACTACACCTCTTTTTCCAAGCGAGAGAGAAACTGCAGCACTTCGGAAGGGCTTCGCACGTAAAACGAGGCGTGCGTATTGCCTCCGCCTCCCACGTTCACCGTGATCTGGCCCGGCAGCACGGAGAAGGCTTCTTCGTCCGTTTCATCGTCGCCGAAATAGATTGCGACTTTCTTCTCGGGCAGCCGCGCAAACAACTCAAGAACCGCTACGCCCTTATCCGGAAATTCGCGCGGTAGCAATTCCCACACTTTCTTGCCGCACAGAATGCGCAGCTTGTCGCTAGACATCGCGACTATATCGGCTACCACGCGGCTGGCTGTTTCGATAGCCGGAGGCCGCGCGCCGCGATAATGGACGGCAAAGCTGAGGCGCTTATCTTCAATCTCGATTCCGCGCAGGCCGGCGAGCCCCGTTTGAGCGGCTTTTAACGCAGCCTCCACCATTTGCCGGGCCGCGATGCTCGGAACCGTGGTTTCTCCGGCACGTTCGGCGCCATGCAAGCCCACGTACCGTATGCCTTCCACGCCGACGAGATTCTGGATTTTTTCCAGCTCGCGGCCGCTGACAACCGCTATCGTAAGGTTTTTGTGGCCGGCGAGCCGCTCAAGAATCTTTCTGCCGCGCGCTGAGAAACGCACATCGTCCGGATGCCGCCGCAAACGCACCAGCGTTCCATCAAAATCGAGCAGTAAAAGCCGGTGTTCTGCATCGCGAATCCGAGCGATTACTTCGGCCCACGCACTTCCCAGGTGGCGCACATCCTGTATGGCCCGTCGCTTGCGTGGCACTAACGGTAAGGCCGGCGAGGAATCATCAACACTTTTCTCCTGCGCGCTAGCCGCCACTGGCCCCGCCTGCCTTTCGCGAAACGATGGCCAATCGCGACGTGGGATTGCTCGGCTCTTTTTCTTCGCGGTCCTGGCCGTCCTCGGGCCGCGGTTCGTCGATTCGAATTTCGGACAGATCCGTAATCAAATTTCCCGCCCAGCGATACACATTGTGCTCTTTCACGTTGCGCCGCATTCGCTGCATGCGGCGATGGCGCTCGGTGGCGTCCATCTCAAGAGCCATGCGGATCGCGTCGCTGAGCTGTTCGATGTCATACGGGTTGACGATGATTGCGTCGCGCAACTCGCGGCTCGCTCCCGTGAAGCGGCTTAGGATTAACGCCCCTTGCTCGTCTTCGCGGGCCGCAACAAATTCCTTGGCCACCAGATTCATACCGTCGTGCAGCGAAGTCACCATGCAAAGATCCGCTGCCTGGTAGTATGGCAGGATTTCACTGTGCTCGTGATGGCGGGCGAGCAGGACAATCGGCTTCCATTTCGACGTTTGGAATCTTGTATTGATGCGCAAGGCTTCGGCTTCCACTTCCGCCACAAAATCATGATAGCGCGGAATGTGCGTGCGGCTCGGCGCGCCGATTTGAACGAACGAAAATTGCCCAACATAAGCGGGCCATCGTTCGAGGAAGCGCTCGACGCCGCGGAACCGTTCGATAATTCCCTTCGTGTAGTCGATACGGTCCACGCCAACGCCCATAAAGCTTGCTTCGATCCCCAGATTCTTCAAAAGTTCCGTGCGCCGGACGTAAGGAGAGACCGGCCCGGCACCTTCCCCCTGGCTTTCGCGGAAATCCACGCTGATTGGGAATGGGCGAACCAGCGTCGTCTGGCCGTGCCGCTTCACCGCAAACCGCTCCCACTCGATCCGGGATTCGAGCGCGCGATTCACCGTTTCCAGGAAATTGTTGCAGTGAGCCTGGATGTGGAAGCCAATCAAGTCCGCTCCCAGCAACCCATCGAGCACTTCGCGCTGCCAGGGGCAAATTCCAAACGCTTCCGGATTGGGCCAGGGGATGTGCCAGAAGATCGCCACTCGGGCATCGGGACGCGCCTCTTTGATCATCAGCGGCAGCAGCGCGAAGTGATAGTCCTGCACAAGAACGAGCGGATGCTTGGCGGTCTCGATTTCCTGAAGCACCGCATCAGCAAACTTGCGATTTGCTTCCTGATAGCTTTTCCAGTCTGACGCGCGAAAGATGGGCCGGGTGTAAGCGATGTGGCACAGCGGCCAGAGCCCCTCGTTGGAAAATCCGTAGTAGTAGCCTTCCTCTTCCTCTTTGGTCAGCCAGACGCGCCTCAACGTATACTCAGGCTTATCCGGCGGCACGCGCAGGCGATCGTGCTCGTCCACCGTTTCGCGGTCCGCATCTCCCGAGCCCGATGCGATCCACGTTCCGTCACACGCGCGCAGGATTGGCTCGAGCGCCGTCACCAGGCCGCTGGCCGGAACAAGCGCCTCGATTCCTTTGTTTCGGTGCACGTGCATGTAAGGCTCTCGGTTTGACACCACCACCAGCGGACTTTGCAGCGTCTTGCTCTGCATGCTGATCCGCAGGCGCTCGGGCGTCCACATCGCCTGCCCCGTCTCGCGAAGCCGGGCCTCTTCCTCGGCAGCCGCGCGCGCTTCTGCGAGGCTCTGCGTCAGATTCATCACTTCTTCGGAGAAAGGCGCGAGAAAATCTCCTTTGGGAAGGTCAGGACGGGGAGAAATCTTGCCCACTCGCACTTGCTTCATCCACTCGGCAGTTCGCGAAATGGGTCCGATGATCGTCCACTGTACGATCAGAACCGTGATCAGAACGATCAGAAGCACCTGCGCGATTACGTGCCAGAGCGTTTCGCGCCAGATGCGCAAGCTCTGCGCTTCCACGTAACTGGCGTCGTGGTAGATTGCGAGAAAGCCGGCTAATGTTCCTTTTCGATGAAGCGGCAAAAAGAAGACCTGCATCTCCTTGCCGCCCAATTTTACAAATTCGCCGAATCCCTCTTCGTGCGACTTCACTTGTTCCACTGGTATTTCAACTGGATCCAGCCGGGAGACGAGATTCGAACTTTCGGCGAGCACTCCGCCGCGCGCGTCATACACCACGACGCCCGCCAGCCGCTCCCTGTTTCCGAATCGTTCGACGATGTGGCGCAGCTGGTCGCGCGAGCCATTATCGAGCGCCGGTTCGATTAGTTCTTGCAGGCTTTCGCCCAGAGTTTCGGCGCGCCTCACCAGATCGGCGCGCAGTGCACGCTTTTCCGAGCGCACCTGGTTTCTGGCGACGATGAATGTAACAAGACTAATGCCGGCTACTAGAAATACGATCAGCCGTAGACTGAGCCTCACGGCGTTCCCTTCGCTGCGAAATTTGTGGAAATCCGGCGCGATTAAGCAGCGGCGATTTCGATGGTTTCTATCCTGATTATGTTATTGACGGTGTCCAAAATGCCCTTCACTCGCACTTTCTTCCCTGCAAATTTCTCCGCCGTCTGCTGGTCATCGAGCGAATAGGAAAACTTGCTGGAATCGTCCGTCAGAACGAATTGATCGTCCTTTTTGGCAATCGTGCCGGTAAACGTCTCCATCTTCGAATCGTGTCTCTGACTCACTCGAAGGCGGGTTTTAGTGTTGCCTACAGTTGTGGTTGCAGTGTAAGCGGATGCCCCGGCCAGAAGCGTAAGTCCCAAGGTAGCCGCGCTTAAAGTGATTGCTTTCTTGATTTTCATCTCTGCTCTCGCTTTTCTACTCCAGATACTGGGCGAAGACGATACACGGAATCCTTCACTTTCTGAGTGCATCGCGCGTGCCATTAAAACACCATCTAATCCATTGCAGATAAAAGGCTTAATGCGATTTCCCGTTGTCCCCGTAGGAAGAATAGTCGCAGAGCCCGAAGATTATGCACGGTAACTCGCGCCTCGAGTCCCAAACTGGGCCTCCCATTAGCTGCACCCGGCCGCCGTTTGACCCCCTAGGTGCGCGATTGGACGCACAACGCTAGACGGGTGGTTCGTATAGGCGCAAACTTTAGTACTGTAACCAGTTACGGGTGTACTTCACTCGTTGTAGTCGGGGTCAGGCCTCTTGGGGGAAACACGAGGCCGCTACATTACAAGCACGTTAAGAAAAGGTGGAGGAGACATGGCGAGCGCAGTTTCTAACAAGCTCTGGAAATCGTTCGATTGGGCGCTGTGCAAGACGGCGGGGATGACCTTCGACACGATTCAGTACTTCAACAAGCACAATCCCGAATCCTTCGTTTACGCCGAAATGGTCGGATAAGCCGCTGCTGAAGTCCTGGGAGAAGTCCAAGCCGACGCTCGGCTGGCCGCGCACGACGGATTCGCTGTGCCCGGACTGCGTGAAGGAAGCGCGCGAAGCGATCATGAACGGCAAGAAGGACTGGACCGACCTCGTTCACGAGAAGGTCGGCGAAATTAAGGCGCAGATTATCGAGCGCGACGGCCAGGTCTGGATGGTGAAAGAGTGCGCCATCCACGGCAAGTACGAAGACCTGATGGCCGTCGACTCGAAGTTCCTTGAGTGGATCGAAGGCAATTTCCCGGGCCGCGACATTCCGGCGCACAACGACGAAGATCTGCACCGCCACGGCTCGAGCACGGTGCGCCACGGCCGCGGCTCGGTGCTGACGGTTGACCTGACGAACCGCTGCAACATGATGTGCGATCCCTGCTTCATGGACGCGAACCAGGTCGGCTACGTCCACGAGCTGAGCTGGGAAGAAATTCAGGAAATTCTCGACAACGCCACGAAGATCAAGCCGCGCCGGCAGATGTCCGTGCAGTTCTCGGGCGGCGAGCCGACGATGCATCCGTACTTCCTCGACGCGGTGCGCTACGCGCGCAAGGTCGGCTACAACAGCGTGCAGGCGGCGACCAACGGAATCGAGTTCGCCAAGAGCAAGGAATTCTGCAAGAAGGCCTTCGAAGCGGGCATGCGCTACGCGTACCTGCAATTCGACGGCATCGGCAACGACGCGAACAGCCACCGCCAGGTGGGCAACCTGTTTGACGTGAAGCTGCGCGCGATCGAGAACATGCACGAAGCGGGCATCGAAATCGTGCTGGTGACCACGATCGTCAACAACGTGAACAACGATCAGGTCGGCCCGATCGTGAAGTTCGCGATGGATAATCCGAAGAAAATTTCGTTCGTTTCGTTCCAGCCGGTTTCGTTCACCGGACGCGACGAGGACATCACTCCGGAACGCCGCATCCGCCAGCGCTACACGCTTTCGCATCTGGCGCAGGACGTCAGCGCGCAGGTCGGCAAAGTGGAACCGACGCGCGACTGGTTCCCGATTTCGTATATCGCGACGTTCGCCGGCTTCTCGGACCTTTCGCACGGCCCGGATTCGCAGTGGGGTTCGCTCTCCTGCGGCTGCCACCCGAATTGCGGCGTCGGCACCGCGCTGATGATCAACAAGGAAACGAAGGAATGGGCGCCGGTTCCGCGCTTCCTCGATGCGCCTCCGCTCACCAAGGACGTGACCGCGATCACCGACGCGGCCCGCGGCAAGAGTTTCTCGAACTTCATGATGGCGATGGCGCTGCTGAAGAATTACAAGCCCTTCCAGGCGCCGCCGAGTTTGCGGCTGAAGGACCTGTGGATGAAGTTCGACAAGACCTGGGCGCTTTCGAAGAACTCGGACAAGAAGTACGGCCGCACCAACCCCGAGCGCACCTATGAAGACGCCATGAAGCGCCGCAAGGAAGATCCGTGGAACTTCCTCTTCATCGCCGGCATGTGGTTCCAGGATCTTTTCAACTACGATTTCCGCCGCACCGAAATGTGCATCATTCCCGTACGCCACGCAGCAGGGCGAAATTTCCTTCTGCGCGTACAACACCGGCGTCGGCTGGCGGAAGATCATCGAGAACATGTACAAGAATGCGACCGTCGCTGAGTGGTACAAGACGCACGGCAAGCACGACATCTTCGCCAAGGGCAAGAAGGTCGACCTCAACGAGCTACGAGCACTCGCTGCAGATCGACGCGGACGATGCGGCGCGCGTGCGTCATCTCGAGCACGACATTCCGCTCACCGCAGCCGAAGAAGACCGCATCCGTCGCCGCAAGGCCATCGAGGAAGCGGCCAAGGTTCGCAGAATTTACGAAGAGCTCGTGCTGAAGAAGCCGCAAGAGAACGTCGTCCAGATCGGCTCGATTCAGCAGATTCAGATGGCGGTTCCCGGCGCAACCGTGAAGCCGGTGCAGATCGCCCCGGCCAATGGCAATGGCAACGGTCACTCGAACGGCAATGGCGCAGCAAAAGAAGCCAACACCGAAGCAGAAGCCGCCGTCGCCGGCGACTAAGTAAGCTTTGTAGCCCGCGGTTTCAACCGCGGGAAGAACCAAATCAAAAGAATGGGGGCTTTAGCCCCTGAAGTAGGCTATTCACTAACAGCCCCGGCTCAACC
>CAVOOU010000006.1:0-458901 GCA_963697645.1 uncultured Acidobacteriota bacterium
ACAACCTGATGCTCTGCTACACAGGCCTCAATCAGCCGGACCGCGCCGCCGAATTCCAAAAGCGCTACCTGCGCTTCAAAGCCGACGAAGCCGCCCAAACTCTAACCGGCCCCTACCGCCGCAATCATCCCGAAGACAATCTAGAGCGCCAGCCAATCCACGAGCACGTCTCCGAGCCGCTTACAGCGCCAAAAGCAGGTCCGAAAAAATACGCAACGAGCCCAACGAGCCAAAGGCGCACATCCGCTCCCACAGCTCAACTCACCACGAAAGGCTCCGACTAATGACTCCTCGCCCCGCCGGTTTAAGTGGCACAGGCACTCTTGCCTGTGCGCTTTCCTTAGCTCTCGGCCTGTCATTCACCACGCGGGCCCAATCGCAACAATCGCCCCAATCCTCCGCCAAAATCCACTTCGAAGACATCACCCACTCGGCCGGCCTCCACTTCACCCACAACAACGCCGCCTCCGGGAAAAAATACCTCCCCGAAACAATGGGCTCCGGTGTCGCCTTCCTCGATTACGACAACGACGGCTGGCAAGACATCCTCCTCGTCAACGGCGAAGACTGGCCAACCCCAAGCCAAAACCCAAACTCAAAAAAGCGCCACACCACGCTGGCCCTGTACCACAATAATCACGACGGCACCTTCACCGACGTCACCCAAAAAGCCGGCCTCGCCGTAGAAATGATGGGCATGGGCGTAGCCATCGGCGACTACGATAACGACGGCTTCGACGACATCTTCATCACCGCCCTCGGCCAAAGCCGTCTCTTCCACAACAACGGCAACGGCACCTTCACCGACGTCACCCAGAAAGCCGGACTCGCCGGCCCGCACGAATTCAGCACCGCCGCCGCCTGGGTCGACTACGATCGCGACGGCCACCTCGATCTCGTCGTCGGCAATTACGTCCAATGGTCGCCCGAAACCGATATCTACTGCACCCTCGACGGCAAAACGAAATCCTACTGCACGCCCGAATCCTACAAAGGCGCGTCCGTCCGCCTCTGGCACAATCGCGGCAACGGCACCTTCGAAGACGCCACGCAAAAAGCCGGCCTCTTCGACACCAGCTCAAAAAGCCTCGGCATCGCCATCCTCGACGCGAATCAAGACGGCTGGCCCGATATTTTCATCAGCAACGACACGCAGCCGAACAAGCTCTACATGAACAACGCCAACGGCACCTTCACAGAAAAAGCGGTACCTTCAGGCGTCGCGTATAGCGAAGACGGAGTCGCCCGTGCCGGAATGGGCGTCGCCGCCGCCGATTACGACCGCTCCGGCTACCCCAGCCTCATCGTCACGAATTTCTCGAATCAAATGCTCGCCTTCTATCACAACGAGCGCAACGGTCTCTTCGTCGACGAAGCTCCGCACTCGGAAGTCGGCCGCGCCTCTCTCCTCACTCTCGGCTTCGGCTGCTTCTTCTTCGACTACGATCTCGACGGCTGGCCCGACATCTACATCGCCAACGGCCACATCGAAGACGCCATCGAACGCGTCCAGCCCCGCGTCCGCTACGCCGAGCCCCCGCATCTCTTCCGCAATCTCGGCGCAGGAAAATTCACGGAAGTCACCGACGCAATGGGCCGCGCATTCGCATCTCCGCGTGTAGCCCGTGGCGCAGCCTATGGCGACATCAACAACGACGGCGCCCTCGACGTCCTGGTCTCCACCAATGGCGGCCCCGCAGCCCTCTTCAAGAATACCGGCGCCACAAATCACAGCCTCCGCATCAAGCTCGTCGGCACAAAATCCAATCGCGACGGCCTCGGCGCAACAGTTCGCGTGCGGTATGGTGGCACGGGCCCTATCGTCGTCAGTGGTGGCACCGAAGTGCCCAAGGGTGCCGAAACTCAATCCAAGATGCTAACCAGCGGTGGCAGCTACCTCTCCTCCAGCGAACTCATTCTCACCTTCGGCCTCGGCACCCAGACCAGGGCCGACGAGATCATAATCCGGTGGCCCAGCGGTCAAGGCGATGAGACCATTCGATTCGTCCCAGCCGATCAAATCATCACAATAAAAGAAGGCTCCGGCATCATCGCCTCCACCGCACTCGCCAAACGCTAGGCCGGTTTCCGTACCGCCTGCCTCTGGCCGGCGTTTTTCTGCCCAACCCGCTACACCTTTCCATCGCCTCCGTGCCTTCTCGAAGCCCTCTGCATTTCGTTTTGCTCCTGGTTCTCGGCCCGCCTTTCGCATTTCCCGCCCCACCCGTTCTCGACTAATATGAATCCCGTGAAACCGGCCACAAGGACCCCGTTCACACACCGCTCCCTACTTTTCGCCATCCCCCTAGCCATCCTGGCTCTCCCTCTCACCAGCCTCGGTCAGCAACAAGAGTCCCAACAAGCGCCTCAGCAAGCCCCCCGTTCCCACGCCCGCCGCCGCACTACAAAAACCCCCACCCCCGAACAGAAGCAAGCCCCCCGCGCCGAAATCATCCGCGAAAATAATTACGGCGTCGCCCTCATGAACCGCCAGCACTTCGAAGAAGCCCTCGGCAAGTTCCAGCGCGCCTGCATCCTCGACCAGGAATCCGACATCGGCTGCGTCAACGTCGGCATCGCCTTCCTCAACATGCAGCGCCTCGACGACGCCCAGCAAATCCTCCAAAAATCCGCCGAGCGCGACCCCAAGAATCCGCGCGTCTGGTTCAACCTCGGCCTCCTCGCCAAAGCCGCCGGCCAGCCCGACGCCGCCATCGAATATTTTCTAAAAGCCGCCGCCCTCGATCCCGGCGATGCTGACACGCAATATTTCCTCGGCCTCATGTATTCGCAGCAGCAGCAATACGACAAAGCCATCGCCGCTTTCGAAAATGCGCTGAAGCTGAATCCGTTCCAGGTCTCTGCCGAATTCGGACTCGCCCAAGCCTATCGCCGCAAGAATGACGACGCGCGCGCCATCGAGCATCTCGATCGCTTCCAGCATCTCACCGCCGAAAAACTCGGCAAGCCGATGAGCTTCATCTACGGCGAGCAGGGAAAATATTCTCTCGCGGAGTTGATGCGCCCCGCCCCGGAACCGGTTCCCCCGGCCGTTCCTGTGCATTTCACCAACGTCACGCCGCTATCCGGCCTGCCTGCGCAGCCCCCCTCCGCCTTGCGCAAGCCGACCGTGAAATCCGCGAGCCTCCACGCGAAGCGGCCGCACAAGCCCGAATCCCAAATAGACGAACCGCGCCCTGTCGCGAAATTCCTGGGCAGCGGCGCCTGCGTATTCGATTACGACGGCGACGGCAAGCCCGATATATTTCTCGTCAACGCCGACGGAAAAGGAAACGCCGGACTCTTCCGCAATCTCGGCGCCGGCAAATTCGTCAATGTCACCAAATCCGCACATCTCGATATCAGCGGCGATGGTATGGGCTGCGCCGTCGGCGATTACGACAACGACGGCAAGCCCGATCTCGCCGTCAGCTTCGATGGCCGCGTCACCTTGTTCCACAACGAAGGCAAAGGCGTCTTCAAAGACGTCACCGAGGCGGCAGGAATCGCAAGCGATGGCCTCGCGCTCGGCCTAGCCTTCATCGACTACGATCACGACGGCGACCTCGACCTCTACGTCACGCGCTTCAACGAATTCCAGCTCGATAATCCCCGCGAGCCGTTCCCGTTTCCTTCCGATGCAACCCCGCCCGGAAATATCCTCTGGCGCAACAATGGCAACAGCACTTTCACCGACTGGACAAAAGAAACGGGGCTTGCCGGCGTTGCTCCATCCGTGGGCGCCCTCGGAAGTGATCTCAACAACGATCGCGCCATCGATCTCGTCGTCACCGGCTGGCAAAAGCCTCCCGTCGCTTACATGAATCAACGCGAAGGCGCATTCCGCGCCACCACTCCATGGACCACAAAGACCCGCACTGACATGCCCGCGTCCACCGCCGGAGTCGTCTCGCTCGATTTCGATAAAGACGGCTGGATGGATCTCGCTTTCACCCACTGGGCGCCGCCGGGGCTGACCCTGTGGCGCAACGTGGACGGAAAATCGTTCGAACGCGTTGCGCTACCCGATTTCGAATTCATGCGTGCTTGGGGCGTCGCCGCTCTCGATTACGACAACGACGGCTGGATCGATCTCGCCGCCGTCGGCGAAACATATTCGGGCGAAGGCCGCATCGTGCTCCTCAGAAACGAAGGCCCAGCCGGCTTTCGCGATGTCACCGCCGAAACCGGCCTCGACAAGATCGTGCTGCACGACCCGCGCAGCATAATCGCCTTTGATTTTGACGGTGATGGCGCCGTCGATCTGCTGATCACCCAGAATGATCTTCCGCCTGTCCTCTTGAAAAACACCGGAGGCAATCGCTACAACTGGCTCCGCCTCGCTTTCAAAGGCGAACACGACAACAAAACCGGAATCGGCACGAAGGTCGAGCTATCCGCCGGCGCGCTGCAACAGAAATGGGAAGTCACAGGCGCTTCCGGCTACTTGGGACAAGGCCCCACCGATATCGTCGCCGGTCTCGGCTTCGAGCGCGAAGCCGAAGTGATTCGCCTGCTCTGGCCCACCGGCGTCCTGCAGGACGAAATGCAGATCCGGGCGCTCAAGAACGAACAGATCGCTGAAATCGACCGCCGCGGCAGCTCCTGCCCGATCGTCTTCGTCTGGAACGGCGAAAAATACGAATTCCTCGCCGACATGATCGGCCCCGGCATCGTCGGCCATTGGACAGGCCCGAACCAGCGCAATATTCCCGACCCCGACGAGTATTTCAAAGTTTCCGGCTATCAGGTCCAGCCCAAGGACGGCGTAATCAGTTTCAAAATGCTCGAGCCCATGGAAGAACTCGACTACCTCGACCAAACGCGCCTTCTCGCTATCGATCATCCCGAGGACGTCGAGGTCTATCCCAACGAGCGCTTCCTGAGCGCCCCGCCCTTTCCAATGTTCAAAGTAATCGCCAGCCAGGACGCGCACGCCCCAGCCGGCGCATGGGACGACAAAGGCCACGATCTGCTCCCGCTGCTTCGCGCGCGCGATCGCAAATACGTCACGAATTTTCCCGACGCGCCCTATCAAGGCTTCGCCGGAATGCATACCATCGAGCTCGATCTCGGCCCGTGGGAAGCCGATCGCCCGATTCGTCTGCTGATGGACGGCTTCACCGATTATTTCAGCGCCAACTCGATGTATGCCGCATGGCAGGCAGGCATCGAACCGGTACCGCCCTACGTCGAGATGCTTGACGATTCCGCGAAATGGGTTCGCATCGTCAACGACATGGGCTTCCCCGCAGGTCTCGCGCGCACCATGGTCGTGGATCTCACGGGCAAGTTGCCCTCGGGCTCCCGCTTCATCCGCATCACCACGAACCTGAAAATCTACTGGGACCGCATCCGCGTCGATAATTCCGCGCGCAATATTCCTTTCAAGGTTACGGAAGTTCCTCTCGCCGCGGCCAAGCTCGATTTCCGCGGATACCCCCGCGTAGTCGAAGGCAACCCCATCAACGATTTGCGCTATATCTACGAGCAAGTAAGCGCCACAGGCCCCTACACGCGGCAAATCGGCAACTACACGCGCTACGGCGACGTAACAGATCTCGTTCGAAAAATAGACGAGAAATACGTCATCTACGGCTCCGGCGACGAAGTCTCCCTAGACTTCGACGCCTCCAATCTCCCCGATCCCCCCGAAGGCTGGACCCGCGACTATTTCTTCTACGCCGACGGCTTCGCCAAAGACATGGACTTCTACGCCGCCCACGGCGACACAGTCGCCCCGCTGCCCTTGCACACGCTAGTCCCCTACCCATATCCCGCAGGCCTCGAGTACCCCGAAGACAAAGATCACCTCGACTACCTCCTCGACTACAACACGCGCGGCGTCTCCGGCCCAGCAGGCGATTCCTTCCGCTTCCAATACCCCGCCCCACCAAAAAAATAAGCACTATCGCACGGCGAACATTCGCACCGTCTCGGCAATCATTCGCACGCTCACAGCTTTTCAGGTGGGAGCCCCCTGCTTCAGCAGGGGGAGCTGGACTTCAGTCCAGCGAGAAAAGCACGCTTCCCGGAAACGGGCTTTAGCCCCGGGGTTTCCCGCCACTCATACCTCCAACCGCCCAAGCACGAAACTCAGCCTCGGTAGCCACGACGACGCCTTTCTCGTCGTGGGCATTTCCTCGAGGCCCTGTGATCTCAACGCTTCGTCGTCGTGCACCTTTCGCCTTGCCTTCGTCTATCCAATTTTCTACCGTAATCGTTGAGTTATGGGCACCAACAAAAACTCGCGCAGTACAACGGCCGCTTCACCAGCAAAGCCGCCTCAGACTCAGCACGCCCAAACGCCCCACCTGCCATTCCGCAACGCCGGCGTCTCGCCGGCTCTTTTGCAGCCGCCCATCCCAGCACCCACCGCCTCCTCCCCCAAATTTCTAATCGCAAATCCGGAATTAGAATTCCCCTCAACTCCAACAAAACAAACCACCGAGGCCAAGTCTAATCGCAAAAAAAATCGCGATTCTTCGTCAGGAATTTCGCCTTGGCCTGGCGGCTTGCCCACTACTCGCTGCCCCCCACTCATCACCAGATTTCTAATCGAGACACCGCGATTAGAATTCTTCGCTAACTCCAAGAAAAAAAACTACATCGCAATTCCTAATCGAGACAAAAAGGCCATTTTCGATAGCAGAGTCCGTGCTCCCTTGCTTGCCAAGCCCCAGCATGATAATTTTCAATTCCGTCGTGATTTAGCACCCTCCAACATGCCATCCAACTCCAACAATTCGCCCTCGGCAGCGCGTCAGCGTGACGACAACACCTCAAGCTCCGCACGCGAGCCAATTTACTGGCGCGTCGAAGGCAGTCTCCTGAACCTCACGGCCGTCCGCCCCGTGGGCTTCTTCACCTGGAACGCCCAAACTTTTCTCGAACGCTGGGGGCGACGCGGCACGATGGGCGTCCTCGCGATCGCGCGCCCATTTCTCTACGCCACGAATCGCGTGTTCGCCACGCGCCTTCTGCACACCGTGCTGCGCGGCGTAAGTCGCGACCGGCTCGACCTGCTCGGCGAAGAATTCTTCCAATATTTCCTCAAGCCAAGATTGAAAGCCGCAGGTGTTGCCCGGCTAAAAGAAATCATCGCATCCGGCGCCGACGTCGTGCTCGTGAGCCAGGGACTCGACCACATCATGCGCCCTCTCGCCAATCATCTCGGCGTCGAGCGCATTCTCTGCAACCGGCTCGATTTTCGCGACGGCCTCGCCACCGGACGCCTGCTCGATCCAGTGATCCGCCCGCGCGGCGCCTTCGCGAAACTCACCGGCCGCCAGCCGAACGGGCAGGTCTCGCGCCAGATTCTCCTGCGCAGCCTCGGCTACACGAAGAATCCGCGAAATCGTGGACGGCGCGATTCAGCCCGCACAGCGGCCATCTCCGCAGGTTTCAATTCCCGTAGTCCACTTTGCGAAAACGAATGGCGCTGCACACAACGGCCTTCCCTTCTCCGTGCGCGATTCGCTCCGCGGCAAAAGTATTCTTCTGATCGGCGCCACGGGCTTCATCGGCAAAGTGTGGCTCGCGAATCTCCTCACCGACCTTCCGGAGATCGGCAGAATTTATCTTCTCGTCCGGCGCAACAAGGCCAACACCGCCCTCGCTCGTTTCCGCCGCGTGGTGGAAGAATCGCCCGTCTTTGAGCAGCTCGCAGCCGAGCATGGAGAACGGTTCGCCGCTTTCCTGCGCGAGCGAATCGAAGTCGTTGAAGGTGACGTGAGCAATCCCGGTCTTGGCATGGCCGCGGATGTGCGCCAGCGCCTGGCTAAAACGCTCGACGTCATCGTCAACAGCTCGGGCCTCACGGATTTCAATCCCGATCTCCGCGATGCCCTCGCGACAAATGTCCGCTCAACAGCCTACTTGCTCGATTTCCTTCGCGATTGCCAGCATGCTTCTCTGCTGCATCTTTCCACTTGCTACGTAATCGGCCAGCGCGACGGGCGCGTCCTCGAAGAGCTCCCGTCAAATTACACTCCGGTCGGCCTTGCGAATTTCGACGCCGAAAAAGAATGGCAATCGCTCGAAGCTCTCGTCCATGAAATCGAAGCGCGCGCCGATTCTCCCGAGGTCACTGCCGAACTTCGCGCCCAGGCGCTGGAAAAGGAACACGCTTCGAAGGATTTAAGCGGCGCGGCTCTCGAAAATCAGATTCGCAAGAATCGCGTCCGCTGGCTGCGCCAGGCTCTCACCGACGCAGCCACGCAGCGCGCCAACGAACTGGGCTGGCCCAACACCTACACCTTCACGAAGAGCCTCTCGGAATCGTTCATTCGCAATTTCCTCGATGCGCAGCCCAACGCGGCCATCGCCGTCGTCCGCCCGGCGATCGTCGAAACCTCAATCGAAAAGCCCTTCCTCGGCTGGAACGAAGGCATCAACACCTCCGCGTCGCTCTCTTATCTGCTGGGCACTTTCTTCCGCCAGCTTCCGACCACCGAATCGAAATGTCTCGACCTGATTCCGGTGGACTTGGTCTGCCGCGGGATGACGCTCATCGCCGCCGCGCTCGTCGCGCGCCGTCACGAGCGCGTCTACCAGCTCGCCACTTCCGTCACAAATCCGTGCGACATGCGCCGTTCGATCGAACTCACAGGTTTAGGCCATCGCAAATTTTATCGCGCGCAGCACGGGCTCGAGCATCGTCTGCGCCTGAAATTCGACGCGATTCCGGTTTCGAAATCGCGCTACCAGAAACTTTCCGCACCGGCGCAGAAAGCGCTCGTGAAGGCAATCAACCGTACCGTCGAGCCTTTCGCTGCCAAGCCGCCGCTCGCGCGCCGCGAACGCGAACTCGAAAAAGTGATCAAGCTGGTCTCGCTCTTCGAGCCGTTCATCCTGCACAACGACCACGTCTTCGAAGCTCTGCACGTCGAACAGCTCAGCGCCGCGCTCCCGCCCGCCGAGCGCGCGGAATTTGGCTTCGATGCCCGTGGTCTCGATTGGTGGGACTACTGGATCAACGTCCACATTCCGGCGCTGCGCAAGTGGTGTTATCCTCTCATCGAGGGCCGCCCTCTGGAGTCCCGTCCGGGGCGCAAAGTGCCGTTGGCGGGCGATGGCGAAGCGAACGCCGCAGGGGCGGCGGGCTCATCTCCGGCAACGACGAACTGAGATCCAATCAAAGTGGCCAATTCTTCTCACCGGTTCCACCGGCTATATCGGCGCGCACATCGCATCAAATCTTCTCGCGGATTATTCTCAGCCGCTGAACCTGCTGGTCCGCGCTCGCAATTTGCAGGAAGCGCAGGAGCGAGTCTGGCGGTCGCTGCAGTTGCACATGGATTTTCGGCGCTTCGAGGATTTCCTGAACTCGAAGATCACGATTTTTCTGGGCGATCTCACGGATTCGCAGTTCGGGCTCAGTGACGACGATTATCGCCGCCTCGTTCGCAGCACCGATTCCGTGATTCACTGCGCAGCCTCGCTCAATCGCAAATCCGAGAAGAGCTGCCTCAACGTGAATTTGCGCGGAACGCTCGAAATAATCCAGCTTGCCATGCGGGCGCGCGACGATCACGGACTGCGCCGCTTCAGCCACGTGAGCACGGTCGCTGTGTGCGGCCAGCGTGCAAATGAGGTGGTACATGAGGACGCGTCGATTGATTGGAACCGGTCGGACTACGATCCCTATGCGCGCACCAAAAAATTCTGCGAGCACATGGTGCGGCAGCTTCTGCCGGATGTGCCGCGCACGATTTTCCGACCTAGCATCGTACTGGGCGACAGCCGGCGCCCGGAAACAAACCAGTTCGACATGGTTCGCACGTTCGTATTCCTTGCAGGTTTGCCAGCGCTTCCCTTTCGCTCGACGGATCGCATCGACATTGTGCCGGTCGATTACGTGGCCGATGCCATCGCGATGCTGCACCTAAAGGAAAAACCGGCGCATGAGATCTATCATCTTTCCTCCGGCACCGGCTCGGAAACATTCGCGGAGCTGACAAACGCGCTGGCGAAAGCGCAGGGCAAGCATGGCCCGCGGTTTGTGCCCGGGCTTGAAGCGCCGTCGTCGAAAATGGTGAATGCGCTGGCGGGCCGCGCCGGAAAAATCGGCGGATTCGCAACGCTGCTGAAAGTCTTTCTGCCTTACCTCGTGTGGAACACCGTGTTCGACAATTCACGAGTGGTCGCGGAGATGGGACGCAAGCCTGTGCCGTTCTCCGAATACTGCTATCCGCTGCTGAAATACAGCCGGGAAACGCACTTCGTTTACAAGTATCGCGATTGGCCTTCGGAATCAGCGGCCGGAGCTGCGCGCGTGGTCCAGGACGTGCGGCCATGATGGATTTCATTCTCGAAGCGTGGGTGAGCAGCCTGATCGAACTGAATAAGTTCGAATGGGTGCTCGGCGCCGGCCAGCCGTGGAAACCGGGGACGAAGCTCAAGCTGCTATTCGCCGGATACAACGGAACCCGCAACACAGGCTCCGATGTGCGCGTCGAGGAAATGCTGCGGCAAGTGCGGCGAATTCTGGGCCCGCAGAATCTCGATCTGAGCGTGATGACGCAGAACTTCGACCTGACGCGCGGTTATTTTGGCGATGCGAAGCAGGTTCATCTGCCGGATGTATTTCCGCCGTTTTTGCATTCCGAGGTGCGCAAGAACGATGGCGTGGTGGCGTGCGAGGGCTCGATGTTCAAGAGCAAGTTCGCCAACGCGCTCACTACGATGATGATCGGCTCGCTTGGCATCGCGTCCGCGCAGAACAAGCTGAGCGTGGCATTCGGCGCAGAGGCCGGACAGATGGATCCGCTACTGCAGAAGATGTGCAAGCGCTACTGCAGCGATTCGCTGGTGATTACGCGCAACGTTGAATCGCAGGAGGTCCTCGGCAAGCTGGGCGTTCCGACCGAACTCGGCACGGACACGGCATGGACTTTTGAGCCGCTCGATCCGGAATATGGCCGAAAGGCATTGCGCGATGCGGGCTGGGACGGCGCGACTCCGGTGCTTGCGGTATGCCCGATCAATCCGTTCTGGTGGCCGGTGAGCGCTTCGCTCGCGAAGTGGGCCGCGCATTCCGTGGCAGGCGCATATGAGAAGAGCTACTACCGGACGATTTATTTCCATCGTTCCGGTTCGGAAGTGGATGCGTCCTACGAAACTTATTTATCAGCAATGGCAGCCGGTGTTGACCGATACCGGAAATCGCGGCGTGTTCTTCCCGTCATGGTCGGGATGGAGATGCTTGACGGAGACGCTTGCGAGCGAGTGGCGGAAAAGCTGGGCGGCGTGCCTGTCTTTTCTTCCGAGAAGTACGACATGTACCAGCTTGTGAGCATCCTGCGCGCGGCCGACCGGATTCTTTCGTCGCGCTACCATGCAATCGTCACTTCAATGCCGGCTGGAATTCCGTCGGCAGGCGTGACGATGGACGAGCGGATTCGCAACCTGATGCGCGAGCGGGGGCACGAACATCTGCTGATGCGCGTGGATGAACCGGATCTGGCGGACAAGATCGCGGCTGCGCTTGCGACACTCGACGCCGAGGCTGACGAGATCCGGAATGCGATGCCGCGGACCGTAGCTCGGAACTTGCAATTAATGGCGCGGATGGGCGTTTATTTCGAAGAACTCGTGGCGCGCCACTTTCCCGAATTTCCGGTGCGCCAGGGAGTGCTCAGTTGGGAAGACTATCTGCCGCCGCTGAGCCCTGGGCTTTGCCGCCTGGTGGAAGAGCGCGGCGACGCGGTGGCAGCTCGGGGCTAAGCCGGGGCGACTCTCATGTTGCGCACGAAACTCGTCGAGAAAGGAATCGGAACCGAGCCCGGCTTCCATTGGCGCGGCCAGGAGATCACACGCTTCGAGGGCTTGAGTGACGCAGTGTTCGGATTTGCGGTGACGCTCTTGATCGTCTCACTCGAAGTGCCGCGGACATTTTCCGAACTGCTGGAAACCATGCGCGGGTTTTTTGCATTCGCGATCTGTTTCGTCCTGCTGATGCTGATCTGGTACCAGCAATACATTTTTTTTCGCCGCTACGGATTGCAAGATACTGTGACGATCGTGTTGAACTCCGCGCTCTTGTTTGTCGTGCTGTTCTACATCTACCCGCTGAAGTTTCTGTTCTCCATGCTGATCAACGTCTGGTCGGGCTCGTCACTGGAGGTCCACCTTCCCGACGGGACTGTGCGCGCGGTCATCGAGCAATTTCAGCTGCCGACTCTGATGATTATCTACAGCGCGGGATACCTGGCTATTGCGGTGGTGTTCGTGCTGCTTTTTCTGCATGCCTATCGCCAGCGTGCTCAATGCTCAGCCCGGTGGAAGTTTTCGATACACGCTGGAGTATTTATAACACGCTGTTCAGCGGCGGCGTAAGTGTCGTGTCAATCTTGTTGGCCTGGCTGGGTGGCACAAGACTTTCAAGCGCGGCGGGCCTGATATATCCCGTGCTAATGTTTCCGGGATTTACCGTCTTGGGCAGGCTGCATGGACGGCGAAGGCACCGGTTGCGGGAAAGCGTGCCCGTCAGCGCATCGTAACGATGACATTTCTAGAGCGCATCTTTGAACGGTTGCAGCGCGCGTCAAGCGTGTCGGTGCTCGCTGAAGTGCGCGACGGAAAGATTGTCTCCGTGACTGGTGGCGAACTGATTGCCTTGATCGAGCAAGCGCGGAAATTTCTCGTTACGCGAGGGTTCAAAAAGGGCGACCGGTGCGCTCTACTTGCGCCCAACAGTATTCGATGGGCCGCGCTTGACCTGGCGATGATGGCCGAAGGAATCATCGTGGTGCCGCTCTATGTGCGCCAGGCGCCGGCTGAACTGGCCGCGATGCTGAAGGATTCGACACCGACGCGTATCTGCTGCTCGGATGCTCCGCTGGCCGCGGAAATTCTAAAGTTGTGGCCGGCCGCGCCGAAGATCTCGCTGCTCGACAGTATTTTCACGGGAGACTCGACGGTTGCATCTTCGAAAACGCCGGCGCATGAGGCTTCCGATCCACTCACGATCATCTACACGTCCGGCACATCCGGCGAACCAAAGGGTGTGGTACTGAATGTGGGTAACGTGAATTTCATGCTCGAACGCACGGGCGCGCGCCTCGATGAGCTGATGAGAGAGGTAGAGAAGCCCAGCGGAGAGCCTGAGAGGATTTTTCACTATTTGCCTTTGTGCTTCGCTGCGTCGTGGATCTTGTTGCTGACCGCGCTTTCGAGGAACAGCGTGCTGACGCTTTCGACCGATGTCTCGAAGCTATCGGATGAACTGAAGCTAGCTGAGCCGGACTACTTCCTGAATGTGCCGACTTTGCTCGAACGGGTACGAGGAAAAATCGAAGAAGCGGTGCGACAGAAAGGCGGATTCGCCGCAAAGATGTTCTCACTCGCGCAACGGGCGTATGCGAATCGGCTGCGCGGCTACGGTACGTTTGCCGATTCGGTTTGGCTGCACCTTGCCAATCGCTTCATGTTTCCAACGATCCGCAAAACCATTGGCGCCAATCTAAAAGCCTTGATCTCCGGCTCAGCGCCCCTGTCGCCCGAAACGCAGCAATTCTTCATGATGATCGGGATTCCAGTGCTGCAAGCGTACGGCCTCACGGAAACTACTGCGATTTGCACGCTCGATGTTCCGGGGCATGTGGAGCCGGGGCGGGTGGGCCCTGCAATTCCGGGAATTGAAATGACGCTCGGCGAAAATGACGAAATACTTGTTCGCGGGCCGAATGTTTTCCCCGGCTACTGGCAAAAGCCTGAAGCTACGGCGAAAGCGCTCGAAGGCGGATGGTTCCACACCGGCGATCAAGGCGAGAAGGATGCGAGTGGGAACTGGCGCATTTCGGGCCGGCTGAAGAACCTGATCATTTTGAATTCGGGCCATAACATCGCGCCTGAGCCGCTGGAGGATGCGCTGGCGCGCGAACTTCCTGAAGCTGCACAGGTGGTGATCTTAGGCAATCAGCGCAGTTTTCTCGCGGCGCTTGTTACCACGCAGCCATCGAACGGGCTTAAAGCAGAGCGCGTGCAAGCGGCGCTCGACGCTGCAAATGCGGGGCTTCCCCATTACAAAACGATTCGCGCCTTTCATATTGTTCCGGAACCGCTGACGATTGAGAATGGCATGCTGACGGCGAACGGAAAGCTGAAGCGCGACGCGATCGTCGCGCGCTTCGCTGCCGAAATCGAACGGCTATTCGAGAAAAAGACGGCATGAGAGATTTTCGCGGCGAAACCTTATCCTGGAATGCAGAGGGTGGAGTTATCGAGCTGGTTCTCGATCGCGCACCGTGCAATGAGATTGGCTCGACTACTCTTGCGGAGCTTGAGGAGTTTGTTAGCGCGCTCGAGTTGCTGCAGGAAGACTGCCACGCATTGATTATTTCCAGCCCGCGCGCGGAGGGCTTTTGCGCCGGGGCTGATTTGCGCGAGTTGTATCACCGCTCACAGGCGCTGCCGCCTGCCGAGCGCGTCGCTGGCGTGCGTGAATTTGTTGAGCGGATTCACCGGGTGGGAAATGTGATCGATGCGGCTCCGCTGACGACGATTGCGGCGGTGCATGGGGTTACGTTTGGTGGAGGATTTGAGCTAGCGCTGCTTTGCGATTTGATTGTGGCGGATAAAATGACGCGCTTCTGTTTTCCCGAGCTGCGGCTCGGATTGATACCGAGCTTTGGCGGTATTCCGAGGCTCAAGCGCGACATTGGGAATGGTGTGGTGCGGGATCTGCTTTTGACGGGGCGCAGCATCAACGCGTCGAAGGCACAGGCAATTGGGCTTGTGAGCCAGGTGACGGGGGAAGGTGACGCGCTGCGTGTGGCACGCGTGACGGCAGCGCAGGTGGCGAAGTTTGATCGCGGCGCGACAATTGCGGCTAAGAAATTCATCAAACCGATTCCGTACGCGGAACTGGAGCAGGAAGTGGATATTTTCTGCGAGCTGTTTACGCGACCGGCGGTGGGAGCGGGGCTGAGGAAGTTCGTCGAGAGTACCGACGCGCTGCCGTATTTGCCGTAGCGGCGCGCGCCCGAATCGGGATGAATCTGTGGCAAGATAAACAACAATGCCTACACTACAAAATACGACAGACGAGGTGCTGCGGCTGGCCTCGGAACATTTCAAGGTTCCGGTGGAGAACTTGAACCCGGACGATGACTTTTTCAAGAAGCTTGGGATTAACAGCCTGCAGGCGCTCGACCTGCTTACGCGCATCGAGCAGCATTTCCGCATCGAGCTTCCCGACTACGAACTACAGGGCGTGAGCGATTTCCGCACCCTTGCCGAGCGCATCCAATCGCGCCTCTGATGCTTGACCTCCGGCAATACCAATCATTAGGCGAAGCTTTGCGCGCTGGGATTGAGCGCTGGCCGGATGAGATTTGTTTAATCGAAGCAGACCGCGAACGTGAGAACGTTCGATTGACGTACCGCACGTTTGGGGCAGCGGCTTTGTCACTGGCGAGCGGTTTGCAAGAGGCCGGATTTCAGAACGGGACGCGCGCGGCGATCATTATGACGAATCAGTCGAAATGGCTGATTTCGGCTTACGCGATTTTCTTTTGCGGCGGCGTGCTGGTTCCTCTTGATTACAAACTGAGTGCCGATGAACAGCTGCAGCTGCTGGCGCATTCGAAGGCTGAGTTTCTCGTGGTGGAATATCATTTGTGGCGAGCGATCGCGCAGGCTGACGGCTTCAAGGATCTGCGGGCGCGAGTTGTGCTGGTTACAGAAGCGCCGAAGGATGCTGAGCTTTACGAAGCGAAACGGTGGGAGGAATTTCGTGGGGCAGGTGCGCCGACTTTCGTTCCGCGAGCGCGCAAAGATGCGGCTTGCATTGTGTATTCATCGGGGACGGGCGGGCGTCCGAAGGGCTGTGTGCTGACGCATGAGAACTATCTTGAGCAGTGCATGGCGCTGACGGCGCTCTATCCATTCTGGCCCGGCGTGCGATATCTCAGCATTTTGCCGACGAATCACGCGATTGATTTCATGGTGGGATTCATCGGGCCGTTCACGTGCGGAGCGGCAGTGGTTCATCTGCGGACGCTGCGGCCCGAATATATTCGCGAAGCGTTTACGCGATACAGGATTACTTATATGAGTCTGGTGCCGATGGTTTTGAAGAATCTCGAGAAAGGCTTGCGGCAGCGCTTTTCGGAATTGCCGGCTGGACGGCGCGCAATCTTGGATGCACTGATTGCTACGAATCGGGTGCTGACGCGACGCCGGCCGAATCTGAAGTTGAGCCGGGCCTTGCTTGGGCAGGTGCACGAAGCGTTTGGAGGCGAGCTGCGGGCTCTTTTTGTGGGCGGAGCTTTTACAGAGCCGGCGACGCTGCAATTTTTTTACGATCTGGGGATACAAGTTGGCAACGGGTATGGTTGCACCGAGGCTGGGACGGCAATCACGTTGAATGATTTCAAGCCGTTTCGCGCTGATACGGTGGGAAAGCCGCTGCCGGGAATGGAATTGCAAATTGTGAAGGCGGATGCGGAGGGAATCGGCGAAGTGCTGGTGCGCAGCAAGACGGTGATGTCGCATTATCTGGACGATCCGGAAATGACGGCGGAGACGATTCGAGACGGTTGGCTCGTTACTGGCGACCTTGGGCGCGTGGACCGGGACGGGCACTTGCAGCTTTTCGGGCGCAAGAAAAACATGATCGTCACCGAAGAGGGCAAGAATATTTATCCGGAGGATGTAGAGACGGTCTTTGAAGGATTGCCGGTGAAGGAATTTTGCGTGTTTGCGGCGAATTTTCTTTGGCCGGCGCGCACGATGGTGGGCGAGAAGCTTGTGCTGGTGATTCATCCTGAGGCGGGCGCGGCTGTGAGGAACGAATTGGTTGCGGAGATTGCTGAGCGAAATCGGCGCCTGCTGAATTACAAGCGGATTAGCGGATATCTGGTGTGGGATCGCGATTTTCCACTGACCGCTTCACTGAAAATCAAACGCGGCGAGTTGGCCGAACAGATTCGCGGGGCGCTCGACCGGTCGGCGATGGTGGTGCTGTGAGTGGGGTGCGCCGAATTCACGGCCTGGATTGCGTCCGGTGACTTCGCGCTTTCTCGCGATCGTAAACCCAGCGGCTGGTGGAGGGCGATGCGGACGGCTAGCTGACGCGGCACTCGAACGAGTCCGCAGCGCAGATATTGAGCTGGATGTTGTGCGGACGAGTGGCCCCGGCGAGGCGGTCGAGTTGGTACGAAGCGCCTATCAGCGGGGCGTGCGGCAGTTTCTCGCCGTGGGAGGCGACGGGACTGCATTCGAAATTGTGAACGGGTTGTTTCCTGAGGCGCTATCGAACGGGCGACCTGCTCTGGGTTTTCTACCGCTTGGGACGGGTAATTCATTTCTCAAGGATTTCACGGCGCGAGGCGTGGAGCACACGATCGAGGCGCTGAAGAATGGGAGCCGGCGCGCGTGCGACGTGATTCGTCTGCGGCATTCCGGGGGCGAGCTTTACTACTTGAATCTTTTGAGCCTTGGATTCCCTGCCGATGTGGGCGAGCTTGTGAATCGCCGGTTCAAGAGTTGGGGGCAATTTGGTTACATTGCGGGCGTTTTTGTGCGGCTGGCTGGGCTGAAACATTCTTCGTTTCCGCACCGGATTGGTGATTGGGGCGAGTGGGATCGGCGCGCTGCGCTTTTTCTCTCATTCAACAACAGCAAATTCACGGGCGGCAATATGATGATTGCGCCCAAGGCGGAAGCGACCGACGGGCAGATCGAATACGTGCGCTGGGGGCCGATCAGCCGGCTGGGGCTGGTCAGGATGCTGCCGCGGCTTTTTACCGGGACGCATATAAATGATCCGCGGGCTTCGCGTGCGGCTGCCGAAAAGATCGAGCTGGAAATTGACCGGCCGGTGAACGTGATGATTGATGGCGAAATTATGCGGCTGGAGTGCCGGTCGCTCGAGATACTGCCGTGGGCGTTGGACGCGATTGTATGAGAGATGCGTATCTTGCGGTGCGATCGGCGGTGCTGTGGGCGTTGAGCGGGATCCATTTTGCGATCGTCAGCACCTTTCTGATTCTTCTGGGCGCCTTTATCGATCCACGCAAGAACGACTGGCCGCAGCGAGTTTTCTTCCGCAATATTCTTCGGCTGGCCGGGGCGAAATTTGAAGTTGTGCGTTCGCCAGGATTCGATTTTACGCGAACGAGCATCTTTATCTGCAACCATGTGAATCTGTTTGATCCGTTTGTGATCTATTCGGCGATACCGCAGTTTGTGCGAGGATTTGAGCTTGAATCGCATTTCCAGATTCCAATTTATGGGTGGCTGATGGGGCGATTCGGAAACGTTCCTGTGCCGGATAAGCCGAGCCGTGAGGGCCTCGAAATTATGACGCAGCGCGCGAAGAAGGCGCTCGATTCCGGAGTGAGCTTGATCGCATTCGCTGAGGGATCGCGGACGCGCGATGGGCACGTGCAGGAATTCAAGAAGGGCACGTTTAATATGGCCCAGAAATTCGGTGTGCCAATCGTGCCGATGAGCATCGTGGGCTCTTATCAGTTTTTTCGCACGGGGCACTGGATGCTGCATCCTGGAACAATCACAGTGTATCTGCACGATACGATTGACACGGCAAAAGTGGAACGTGGTGAAGTGGATGCGCTGCGACAGCGCGTGCAGGAGATCGTGGCAGAACCTGTGGAAGAATCGCTGAAATAGGAAAAACTATCCGGATACTTCAGAGGCGGTCGCTTCGGGCAGCGTCCGGCCGGCGCGCAGTTCTTGCCAGGTGTAGACCACGCGGTGAACCACGGTGAGAGTTGAAATCGTCGCAATCACCCAGAGCACCGGCGCCATGCGCATGAAGACTCCGCCCATGATGAGCAGCACGAGGCGCTCGGGCCGTTCCATGAATCCTACTTTGCACGATGGGATCACGGATTCTGCGCGGGCGCGTGAATAGCTGACCATGAAGGAGCTGGCCATCGCCACTGCTGCGAGCATCATGTAGAAGGGGCGGCCGATCAGCGTGTAGTGAACGACGAGCCCCATGTAGAGCGCGAGGTCGGAGTAGCGGTCGAGCGTCGAATCAAGGAAAGCGCCGAAGGCCGTGACGCGTCCGACGCGGCGGGCCACTTGCCCGTCGGCCATGTCCAGGAAGCCCGCTAAGAATAAAATTGCCGCGGCTGCGCGGAAGCGTCCCATGGCAAACATCACCGCGGCCCACGAGTTCACGCCGAGGCCGAGAAACGTGAACATATTCGGAGTGATGCCCGTGGCAGCCAGGCCGCTCACCACATGGCGGAGGAGCCATCCACCGCCTTCGCCGATCCAGTAGGTGATGGGTCGCTGTTGTTCTTTTTGGTCGTTGGTCATGGAGGAATCTAATTCACATCATACACTGGAAGATTCCCGGCGGCCGATAACGAATCCGGGTGAAATCACGGCCTTCGAAGTTTCATTTCCAGCACGTTGCCGGTGTGATGCAACTTTGGCTCGGTGAATTGTTGCACGTCATCGGGAGTAAAGCCGGGGGCGACCTCGCGTAGCCTGAGTCCTTCGCGAGTGACATCAATCACTGCAAGGTCTGTGATGATTGTATTCACGCATTCGATGGCCGTCAGCGGATAGGTGCAGCGCTTCACGATTTTCGCTGAGCCGTCCTTGGCGTTGTGTTCCATTGCGACGATGAGACGTTCCGCGCCCACGGAAATATCCATCGCCCCGCCGATATTTCCGGCTCCTTTGGCGCCAGGCACGCGCCAGTTGGCCAGATCGCCTGCCTCCGAGACCTGCAATCCGCCAAGAATGCAAATATCGAGATGCCCGCCACGAGTCATCACGTGCGCATCCACCTGCGAGAAGAAAGAGGCGCCGGGAATCAGTGTTACTGGCACTTTCATCGCGTCCACCAAGTCGTAGTCTTCTTCTCCCGGTTTGGCTCGCGGCCCCATGCCTAGAATTCCATTTTCGCTGTGAAAATAGACGGTAACATTCGCGGGAACATGCGGAGCGATCAGATTGGGGATGCCCCAGCCGAGATTTACGCAGGCGCCATCGGGCAATTCGAGCGCTGCGCGTTCGGCGATCTGTTCGCGAGTGAGTCGAGCTTTAGACAAAGCGGATGCCTTTCGCCTGTACGATTCGGTCAACGTATATCGAGGGAGTGACGATCGTTTCCGGGTCGAGCGCGCCAATCTCAACAATCTCATCCACTTCGACAATCGCGGTCTTTGCAGCCGTTGCCATGATCGGGTTGAAGTTACGGGCGGTCTTGCGATAGACCAGATTTCCGAGCCGATCCGCGCGATAGGCCTTAATGAATGCGTAGTCCGCACCCAACGCTTCCTCGAGTATGTAGCGCCGCCCGTGAATGATGCGTTCCTCTTTGCGGGCGGCAATCTCCGTTCCAACGCCGACTGGCGAATAAAACGCCGGGATTCCTGCGCCGAAAGCGCGCATACGTTCGCACAGGATTCCTTGCGGA
This sequence comes from uncultured Acidobacteriota bacterium, assembly GCA_963697645.1. GTDB lineage: Bacteria > Acidobacteriota > Terriglobia > Acidiferrales > UBA7541 > Palsa-295. Next base: position 20,408 of record CAVOOU010000006.1, read on the forward strand.
ACCAACTCAAGCTCAATTTCGCCAGCATCAAATTGCTCGTGAAAATATTTCGCGCCGGGACCCGGAAAGGCGGCGACGACGCGGCTAATCTGGCGATTCTTGAACAGGAATCCTAGTTCGCCGTCACCCGTGCCGCAATTATTGCTGATGACTTTCAAGTCGCGAGCGCCATGTCGCGCAAGACCTTGAATCAGATTATTGGGAAATCCGGCGCCGCCAAAGCCGCCAAACATGATAGTTGCGCCGTCGGGGATGTCCGCAACAGCAGCGTCGACCGATGGAAAGACCTTATTTTTTTGACCCATTTCTCGCGAAGGAGCAGAGTACCCGGGGTGGGGGTCGAACCCACACGACGCGTTAGCGTCAGGGGATTTTAAGTCCCCCGCGTATGCCATTCCGCCACCCGGGCCCGGCATGGCAAAGCTATCTTATCAAATCGCGTACGGCAACATGAGTTGGACGGATTGTTGGCGTCGAGAAGGGGTCGAACGCGAATGCAGTGGGAGTGGTTCAAGCCCAAAATTGAGCGGGGCTTGGGCGAAATTCGCATTTCGCCCAGCCCCGCATGTTGTTCCAACAGTTGACTGATCTTAGTGGCGATGTTGCGGGGTGCGTGCGTTCAACGTTGCGATCAACTGCGATGCCGCTGGAGGCACAGGCGTCTCTTGACGCAGAACGATGTCCCTCGCCGATACCTTTTCGCCATAGATTCGACGATTGGCGTCATTATCAGGTCGGAGGGTGGAACCTTCCAGCGTAACGCCTGCAAACGCGCCGCGGGACCGCGAGTAGGTCAGCATCTCAGCGCGCAGAGTGGCATCCGTCTCCGCAGAGGCGTCGCGTCCGACGGGACCGGCGGCCACGGATGCGTCACCACCTAGTTTCACTTTGCTGGAAAGGATTCCGTTGGCCCCCCGGTCGTTCATAACCAAGATGACAAAGTCGGTGGCCTCGGCGCCGATCTGCAGGCCGAAGCTGCCACCTTCTAGCGCCATCATGGTCGGAGCGCCCCAAGGTCCATTGAAGTCCGGACCCGTACGGCACGTCATGACCCCTCGTCCGTACTGTGCGCCCACGATAAAGCCCGCCTTCAGAACTGACGGAATCACGACCACACAGTCCGCCCGGTCGAGCAGTTTCTGGGGAATGTCGTCGGGTATATTGAGGATTTCGGTGAGGACTCTGCCGGCATCCTTGATACGATCCTCGTCCTTCTCCTTGTCGTCCGCAGGCGTGCTGAAAGCAAGCAACAGAAGTGCGACCATCAGCGAGGCGAAAATACCTTTGTGTTTCATGAAATTCCTCCCACGGCTTAGTGGTTTGAGATTTGAGGCTGGGCAGCCAGCTCGTTTAGGTGGCGGTGCCGCCTCGTAGAAGATGGGCCACCAGCGTGATGACGAAGATCACGAGGAAGATGAAAAAGAGGATCTTAGCAATTCCCGCTGCGGCAAAAGCCACGCCGCCAAATCCTAAGAACCCCGCGATCAACGCGATCACCAAAAAAACGAGAGCGTAGTAAAGCATAGCTCCTCCTTCCGACTTGGTTTCCGCTAAATTCGGGCATACATCATGCCCTCTGTTCTGACCCATCCTAAGCGGAGACACAAGCTTGACGAATCAGCCAAAAACCTTACTAGCTGGGGTATTAAAGCGTAGGGACTTTCTAGAACGATGAGCGCAACCAATTGAAGGAAGAGCATTTAAGAACGAGCAGGGAGGGAATGAGAGAACGATTTGAGGCACGGCAGACGCAAAGGTCGGCCGTGCCTCGCTCGATGTTACAAATCGTGGCGATTACTTCTTGGACGGCGAGGTTTTGTCGAGAAGGTCCACCAGCGCTTTACCTGCTGCGGGAGTGGCTTCTCCTCCGTCGATGATCTGTTTCGCGGTGATCGATTTCCCGTAGACAGCTTTATTGGCGTCGTCATCGGTTTCCATCGAAGCACCTTCGAGCGAAACGCCTGCGAACAAGCCCTTCGTACGCGAATAGGTCAACACGTCGACCTTCATCGAATCCGCATTGTAGCCGTTTGCGGCGGCACCCGTGGGACCGGCGGCCGCGGCGGCATTGCCTCCGAGTTTCGTTTTGCCGTTGAGAATCTGCTCGGCGCCTTTCTGATTCATCACTACAAGCACAAAATCGGTGGCAGTAGAACCGAGCTGCACGCCAATGCTTCCCTGATCCAGCTTGTACATTGCGGGAGCGCCCCAGCTGCCATCCTTGTTCGCTCCAGTGCGGCAGACCATCACGCCGCGCCCGTAGCTAGCCGCCAATACCGATCGCAACTTTCTTCACGCTCGGGAAAACAACGATGCAGTCTGCTTTATCGAGAATACTTGTGGGCAAGCCCTTGTCTCCGGAGAGAATGGCCTGCATGGCAGTGGCCGCATTCGCGAGTCGCTCGTCTTCTTTCTTTTGAGCGAAAAGGGGAGATGCGAGTGCCAGACACAACGCGAGGGTTACCAATCTATTGTTCAAAGTATTGTCCTTTCAAAACGAAAAGTTAATCGCGAGCCGAAGCTCGGAAATGGGTGATTCTTGGCCGGTCGAGTGGATGCCTTTTCAGGCGGGCGTATTGTACACCGACCGTGCTTGAATTGGTTGATTTAAACGCTGGCGAGGCGTTGCCCGGACGTCGTCGGCCCTCCGACAGGCGGCGAGCATGGTGTAGACTCAGCCGTTCAAATTTCCGCAAATGGGCGAGGTTGCGTCGGGGAGGATGCTTGTGAACTTGAAGCGACTGGCGATCGGGGTTTTAACGGCTGGGATACTGGCGGCAGCGAGCGCTGCGTCCGCGCAAAGCCGAGGCCTGCAATTCAAGATCTCGTTTCCCGCATCGGCGCATGCCGAAGCGATTACCGACCGCGTGTTCGTGATGATCGCGAAAACGGATGAGACGGAACCGCGCTTTCAGATTGGCCGAACCGGTGTGCCGCTTTTTGGCCTCGATATCTCGCGGCTTTCGCCGGGAGAAGCTGCGGTGATCGACGCCACTGATCTCGGTTCGCCGGCTGAGAGCCTGAACGATCTGCCAGCGGGCGATTATTTCGTGCAGGCCATGATCAATGTGTATTCGGAGTTCAAGCGATTCGATGGGCACACCGTCTGGATGCATGACGATCAGTGGGAAGGCCAGTTGTGGGCGCGCTCGCCGGGCAATTTGAAAAGCAAGGTGCAGAAAGTTCACCTTGATCCAAAGGCGGCCGGAGGGCAGACGGTCACACTGGTTGCGTCCGATGTGATTCCCGCGATCGCCGTGCCTGCGGATACGGAGTGGGTGAAGCGATTCAAGATTCAGAGCCCGACGCTGACGAAATTCTGGGGACGCCCCATTTATATTGGCGCGACCGTTCTGCTGCCGAAAGACTACTCGCGCGCGACAATCAACTATCCCGTGATTTACGAGCAGGGACACTTTCAGCTGGATGCGCCCATGGGCTTCCGCACCGAGCCGCCAACGGAAGCGGATTTGAAAGAGGCGGGGCCGAGGGCACGATTTCTAAAGCGAGGGTACGAGTTGTATCAAGCGTGGACATCCGACAATTTCCCGCGACTGATTGTGGTCACTTTCCAGCATCCGAACCCGTACTTCGATGATTCGTATGCGGTGAACTCGGTGAATGTGGGGCCGTATGGCGACTCGATGATGCAGGAATTGATTCCGGAAATTGAGAAACGATTTCGAACGATTAAGGAACCTTACGCGCGCATCCTGACGGGAGGCTCGACTGGAGGATGGGAAGCGCTTGCGCTGCAGATTTTTCATCCGGACTTCTTCGGCGGGACCTGGGGATACTGTCCGGATCCGGTGACGTTCACGAACGTGGAGGGAATCAACTTTTATAAGGATACGAACGCGTTCTATAAGCAATACGAATGGCGGCGCGAGCCGACCGTGAATTCGGTCGACACCGATGGGCGGGTGAGCCTGACTTCTGAGCAAAGGAATCACCTGGAGCTGGTGAATGGCACGCACGGACGTTCGGGCGAGCAGATTGATATCTGGTCAGCGGTATTTGGTCCGCTGGGAAGCGACGGATATTTCGATCCCGCATTCGACAAGCGCACGGGCGAAATCAATCCCAAGGTGGTGCAATATTGGAGAGAACAATTTCGATTTGCTCGAATACTTGAAGCGCAACTGGACGTCGGTGGGTCCGAAGCTCGTCGATAAGCTGCACATCTATATCGGAACGATGGACACGTACCAGTTGAATTATGCCGTGCGCGAACTCGACGAATGGATGAAAACAACTGCAAATCCCCATTACGAAGGCTTTTTCGAATATGGCGTTGGCGAGCCGCATTGCTATACGGGAAGACTCACGCAGGCCGAGCGGCTGGTGGAAATCGCTGATTTCATCGCTGCGAAGAGACCTTATGTCGCGGACGCACCGTGGTGGAAGCACTAGAACTTTTAGTCTGATCTGATTTTCCCGGAGCGAGAATGCAGAAACCGATTGTGGTGATGGGGAGTGTGAACTTCGACCTGGTGGCCACGGCGGAGAGGGTGCCGCTGCCGGGAGAAACGCTGACCGGGATCGACTTCGGCACGTTCTACGGCGGCAAGGGCGCTAATCAGGCTGTAGCGGTGGCGCGACTCGGATACCCAGTGAGCATGATCGCCAAAGTAGGCGACGATGATTTCGGTCCCGGACTCAAACAGGCGCTGCGCAAGGCCGGAGTGGACGTACGAGCGGTGGAAATCGCGAAGGGATCTTCGGGTGTCGCGCTGATCAATATTGGGCGGGATGGACAGAACAATATTGTGGCGGTGCCCGGTGCGAATGGAAAAGTGACCGGCCGTGATGTAAGGAAGCATGCGGCTCTTCTGCGAAAAGCCGGGATGATTCTGGCGCAACTGGAAATTCCGCTCGACGCGATGGAAGCGCTGGCCGGATTTGCCCGCAAGAACGATATTTCGTTGATGCTCGATCCCGCCCCCGCGCGTGAGTTGCCTGCCGATTTGCTGCGTAGCACCACCTGGATCACTCCCAATGAAAGCGAGACGCGAGTTCTGTGCGGCTTGTCTCACAACGAGCCCGTGACCCCTGCTACGGCGGCGCGCTGCGCGGATTTGCTGATGGCGCGAGGACCAAAGAACGTGGTGATTAAGATGGGTGTTCAAGGTGCTTATATTGCGACGGCGGATGGAATTCGCGAGATGGCTCCGGCGTTTCGAGTGGACGCGGTGGACACGACTGCGGCTGGGGATGCGTTCAATGCTGGATTTGCGGTGAGCCTGCTGTCGGGCAAACGTCCGCTGGAAGCAGCGCGATTTGCGGCAGCTGTGGCCGCGATCTCGGTTACGCGAAAAGGAGCCCAGCCTTCGATACCGACGAGCCGAGAGGTGACGAAATTCTTGAAGCGAGCTCGAACCGATTAGAGCAATTCAGCTAGTTTGGCAGGGCGGACGGAAAGGGCTGACGCTGTTGGAGGCAATACAGCACGAGTTCGACGCGGCTGGAAATCCCCAACTTTTCGAATACTCTGAACAAATAATTTCGTACGACCTCCTGCTCGCCCGCGGCTATACGACGCGCCAAGTTGCTCTCATTTGCTACGCCGTCACGGCCGGCCTTGTAATCGTGGGATGGTGTGTCATGCGCCTGGGGACACGAGAGGCTCTCATCGCGAGTGCCTTGATTGCCTGTGCATTGTTTGGAATGGAAGTTCGAATGGGCGGATTGCGTTCGCAGGATACTCCCCAGAAAAATCCTGGAGAAGAAGATCTACGCTGGCGCCAAATGGCCGATCAGAGCCTTCGCGGAAAAGCCTAGACCGGAGTTGACAGTATAGTGCGTGGCGAACGGCGACTGCGCTCTTTCGGCGTCGACTGTTTTTGCGCGTTGCCGAGCTGCACTAAAAGCTTCCGCAATTTCGCGCGTTCTTCGAGTTCCATCTCTACCACTTCGAACGCCCGCGCTTGCGTATTGGCATCCCGCACGATCATCTGCGCTTTTACTGATTTCGCGGAAGTATTCATCTTCAGGCTGACAATGCTGCCGGGATAAAGGCTCTGCTCGCAAACCGCAATTCCGCCGCCCAGCGTCATTTCCGGAATTTCCATCTGGCAGTTGTCTTTCAGGCTGGTCGTCGTGGCGCTTACTGGATGCTCCAGCCGCAAGCGCGGATAGCGCCGCTGGCGGATTGCTGATGACTCCGGATCGGCGTCCAGCGGTTCGATCGAGAATTCAGCCACGCTCAAGCCACTCTTGGGAATAAAGCTGCGCACCCATTCCGGATCGATCTTTTCCATGGCCTGGGCCGCCACCACCCGAAGCTCGCTCGGATTCGCCCAGCGAAACGCCCTGCGCGCCTCTGAAATCTTCCGGAGGAGAACCTCTGCACTAGTTGTGCGGAGCCGGCCGAGAGCCTCAATTGCCTTCAACCGCAAATAGTCCGTTCCGCCGCTCGGCAGATCGCCTTCGGCCAGGCGCAGCAACCTCATATCCGCGCTCTGTTCCCCAGCCATGCCGATCTCGTCCACGGCGAGTGGGCGAATCACGGAGTCGAGCAAGTCAAAAATGTCGAGTAACAGGCGACCACGTTCGACTGCGCCGCTGGCGGCAATTTGCCGCACCACGCGATCGTGAGCGGTTCGCTTCCATTCCTTCATTCGATCCGGCAGCATCTTTTCGAGCATTTCACGATCGATTCTCGCGAGCATTCCCACCGTGTCGATCGCCTCGTTCGGCGTTCCTCGGAGCAATTGCTGCCTCAAGTGTTCCAAACCTTCCGGCCCGAGCAGACTCATCATCGAGACCAGAAGTTCGCAGTCCTCTCGAAATCCCGCACGACTGAACCGGACCGCCAGCTGCTGCGATGCCGGACCCGGCATGCGGCGAAGCAGATCGGCAAGACCGCTCTGGACATTTCCTTCTTTGAGCGCTTCATCGATGAATTCCGGCAAGCGGCTTTCAATCGCGATCTTTGGCCGTAGATTCTTGCCCATCTCAGGGCGTTCCGTCTCCACGTAGTCGATCAACTCAACCGAGCGTTGAATCGCGGCGTAAGACCGCTTCTTCGTCGCTTCCTGCGACATGCGCACGAAAGCCGCCCCCACCAGGCTCTGCATCTCGGAATCATGCTCTTCGGGAAGTTGGACGCCGATTTGTCGAATTACGTCCATAAGCAGGTGCTCGTCCGTATTCGCATAGAGCGACGCTAGTTCCGCGAGTCCCATGGCTGCTTGACGGCGCGGCTGGTTCGCCTTGTTGGTAATACAAGTCGCGTAGTTGCGGAGGATTCCGATCGCTGTTTCCGATTCCCCGCGCGCCTGCAAAGTTTCCACGTATTCGCGCACTTTCGCCGCTGGAACGCACCACGCGTCGCCAGACTCGAGCACCGCTTTCTTCTTATCTTCCGCTACCTCGGACCAGAATTGTTGGGCCAGCAGCTCCACGTGGGATTGCACTTCGATTCCGGCGCGGGACATCTTTTCTTCATACACGCCCATGATCTTGCGCAGGCCGTCGAGTTCCGTGTTCATCTCGTCGAGCAACTGGCGCACGGAGTTCACTTCGATGTCTCCGCGTTCGTAGCTTTCCAGCGCGAAGCGAATCGCAATGTGCTCGGCAAGCTTCAAAAGCGTGGGGCGTTCTGACGATTCCGCCGGAGCCTGCGCCGCCAATGCCGAAAGAGCCTGGCTGATCGTGAAGCGAGCTCGCCGCGGCAGTGTCGAAAGCCGCGACTGAAAAGCGTTCGGATCGAGTTTGTCCTTGGTGCCTTCTCCTGTGCGGGCGATTTGTGCCAGCACCTGCAAAATGCCTTGCAGCTCATCTTCTTGAAGCGTCATCAACCCGGTTTCGACGGACATCGAGCCAGGGCCAGCTGCCGTGCGCGAGGAACGCCCCACGCGAATGCCCGAAGTGGCATTTGCCCATCGGCCGGGATTACCAGCTTCTGGATTCGTGCTTGCCCCGGGTGGAACTCTCCAGATGCGGGAGTTCGATCCGCCACTGTTGCCAACGCCAGAGCCGGGACCAGTGCCGCCTGCAAAGCCTCCCGAGGTCCCGCCGCCGGAAGTTCCGAGCCGCCAAAATCTCCACCGCCAGCACCGTAGCCGCTACCTCCACCATGAACCGCTGTGCCAGCCACACCTCGTCCGGAACCTCCGCTTCTGCTCCGGCCGGAAGAATCCTCTTTGTTCAGCCAAAAGCCACCGGCATTGGGATCAATCGGATTGCCTTCGGCGTTGCCGCCAAGAATGTTCCATGTTCCTGAATCTCCCGCATTGCCAGTTCCGCTTCCAGAGCCGCCTGTTCCTGCTGCTGAACCAGTCACTGGAACTGCTCCAGGAATTCCCGCGCCAGTCCCGGTTCCCGAACCTGAGCCTGCACCGCTTGATCCGTCTTTGTTGAGCCAGAATCCACCTGCATTCGGATCGAGTCGCGTTCCGCCGGCTTCACCAGCGCCAACAATGTTCCAGGTTCCCGCTTCGCCGCCGTAACCGCTGCCGCCGGAATTCGCTCCGCCCGTGCCGCCAGAACCAGCATTCACGCCGGAAAGCATTCCGGAAATACCGGCTCCCGCTCCGCTACCTGAGCCTGAATCCGCTCCGCTTGAGCCCTCTTTGTTTAGCCAGAAGCCTCCGGCGTTGGGATCAAGCCGCGATCCCGAATTGCTACCGCCGACGATGTTCCATGTCCCTGCGTCGCCACCGGTGCCTGTGCCACCCGGCCCAGATCCATATCCTTGACCGTAACCTTCCCCACCGCTGCCCGTACCGGGGCCGCCGCTGACCGCTTCCCGCCCCAGCCGCTCCGATCCACCGGAACCGGTGCCGCGTCCGCCGCTGCCACCACTCCCCTCGCCCCAGCCGCCTGAACCGCTCCCCGACCCACCGCCGCTGCCTGATCCCCCGGAACCGGTGCCGCGTCCCGCCGCCACCACTCCCCTCGCCCCAGCCGCCTGAACCGCTCCCCGACCCACCGCCGCTGCCTGGTCCCCCGGAGCCGGTGCCGCGTCCCCTCGGACCTTTGGTGCCTTCCGCCGCGACGATCAGCTGCAACAGTTTCTCAGGGTCATTGAATAGCTCGTTGGCAGCAGCGGAATCCATTCCCAACGTGCGCGCGGTGATGTGTGCCGCCACTGACGATTTCGCGATCGAAGAATCCGCCGGCACGAAACAAACTTCATTCACGTGAATGTGCGGATCGCCTTCTAGCGCGGCTTTGAGCTGTTCGACGAGTTGAGCGGGTTTCGAGCCCGTTCCCGTGGGGAAACCGCGGACGAATTTTGCGAGGCTGGCCTGTGTTACTTTTGGTGAAAAGTGAATGCTCGCAATTCCTGCTGCCGAAAGCATCCGCGCAAAACTTTTTTCCGCTGCAGCGGATTCGAGTGACATGCCGTCGAGCAGCAGCTGGTCGCCGGACACCGATAGCAACACGCCCGCTTCGTTATCTGAGCCAAGGGCGCTTTGGAGTTCGCTCCAAGCCGTCTCATACTGTTTTTTCGTTCGAGGGTGCCCGAAGTCATACATTCGAGCGAACTTGAGCAGGATGTTAAGGCTGCGTACGAAGGCTCGAGCAGCCGTAGCGCGTGTGTTGGCGTTCATAGCAGCAATTGGGGCAGTGGCCCCGCCTCTGCTTGCAAATATGGAGCTTAGGTGCGTTGCGGACAATGGTACTGGTGTCCTTTTCGGTACTACCAGTTAGTCCTATCTTGGATTGGGACAGAGGTTTACGAGCGAGCCGAGCGAGATACGTATTTTTTCAGCCAACCTTCCAACTCACTGATCTCGCCGAGGATAGTCAGTGCGCCGAGCTCTTTAAGCTGGGTACCACGATGCCGCCGTTCCCAGCTCTTACGCGGCAGAATTCCGACGAACGGAACTTTCGCCGCTTTCGCTGCCAGCGCATCGTCAACATTGTCGCCCACGTACAGCGCGGTTGAGGGGTTACGACCATCGAGGATTTTTGTCAGGCCTTCGGGGTCGGGTTTGGGCTTCGACACTTCTTCGACAGTTACGATTTGCCGGAAATAGTCGCGCACCTCCCATCGGTCTAGCGTGTAATCGAGCTCTTTGTGCACCCGACCCGTGAAGAGCGCCAGTGGCGCGATTTTCGCGATTCGCTTCAAGGTCGCGCGCGGAAGCACCCATTTCTCGCGGCGGACATTTCCATCGCTTCCGTTCTTGCCCCAGTAGATTTCAACGAATCGTCGCTTCACCTCTTCGTAGCTTAAATCCTTGCCGAGCTGATTCACCCACGCATGCGAAAGCTTCCAATCGTCGTTGAATCCAGGCCGGTTCTTCCAGCGGTGAAGTTCCGAACGGGTCACGCGCTTTGACGTCAAGAGGCGCACCGTCTCAAGCGTGGTGCGCTGAAAGGATCCGCGCGTGTCCACCAGGACGCCGTCCACGTCGAAAATAATTATGGAAAGCTTTGCAGTCATAGGGAGAAATCAAGATTGTGCAGCAGAGGTGAAAAGCTCGCTACGATGAAGACTCTTCCTGTTCCCCGGAAGATTCTCCAGAAAGTTCATGCGGATCGGATTCCGGATTCTCTGGATCCGATGCGGGTTCGATTTCAAGCGAATCCGAGGACCAGGCTTCCCCGGCAGCCACAGGCGGTGGCGCCACGGCGGCGTGCGCATGCGTTTGCTGTTCATCAGATTGCTCGCCGGCATGTATTTCTTTCTCCAGGGAAGCTGCGCCCGATGCCAGCGTAGGCGCAGCGGACGCTGCAACCTGAGCGGGCGCGGTCTGCGCAGATCTTCAAAGTTTCGAGCCGCTTCGCGAGGACGTCGACCAGTAAGTCGATAATCAGCTTGGCAGCGCTGGAATCGGCATCTTTCGTCGGATTGTAAGCAGCCACTTCAATCGCCGCGAGATGCTTTTGCGTTACGAAAACCTCAAGAGCCTGACGCACTTCCTCGAGGCTCAAGCCACCGGTGCCCGGATAGTTCGTCGCCTGAAAATCGGCAATCACATCCACGTCGAAGTGCAGAATAAATTCGTAGCCGTTGGCATGAATGCGCTCCACGGCAGCCTGAGCCGCAGCCGCTGCTCCCATTCGCCGCACGTCCGCCGCGTGAAAACAACGAAGCGGCGATTTCGCCAGCAGCTGTTCTTCCGCCGGATCCAGCCGAGCGACACCGAAAAGAGCGAGATCCGGTTCGCGCACCAGCGGCGGCTCGCCCCAGAAACGCACCATCTCCGCAGCGCCGGTTCCGGTCAAGTGGGAAACGACCATCCCATCCACGCAGCCTGACGGCGTAGTTGCAGGCGTGTTCAAGTCCGCATCGCGATCCATGTAGATCATGCTCACGTTGCGGAAGTAGCGTCGTGTGCCGGCCACGGTGGCAAGCGCGACGGAACAATCACCACTCAAGATCACGGGAAGCGCAGTGGACTTTACGGCTTGTTCAACGCGTGGTTTCAGGGCTTCAAGCGCGGCAATGATTCGCGGAAGATTACGAGCCCGAGGGCTTTCTTCGTCGGGTTGGTAGAGCTGGGCAGGATCGTCGCCCAAATCGGAAACTTCATAACCGGCGGAACGAAGTCGATCAATCAATCCAGCGGAGCGTAATGCCGCAGGAGCGCCTTCGTGTCCCGCTGACATCGCGGCCGCGCTGGTGGGTGCACCCAGCAAAGCGATCTTATTGGGCTGGCGGACTATCTTTACCGCCACTCATCGGCTCCTAGGATGGTTCACACCCTTTTGCCGCTTTAGTGCGCGCTTTGGCGTGCTGCGAGCTCCGGCGGCAGCGTGAAACGCACATCTTCACGAATCAAATCCAGGTCGCGCTCATTCGTGAATCCGAATTTCGCGAGACGCTGGCTTACCTGCTCCACGAGAATCTCGGGCGCGGACGCTCCCGCCGTTAGGCCGAGCGTCTTTACACTGGTGACCCAGGATTCTTCGATGTCGTTCGCATCTTCAATGAGCCGGGCAGCAACCCCGGCGCGCTTGGCAACTTCCACGAGACGATTCGAGTTGGAACTGTTCGCGGAGCCGACCACCAAAATCAGCTCCACTTCGTGCGTGAGCGCTTCCACCGCCTCCTGACGATTCTGCGTCGCATAGCAAATGTCGTCTGAAGCGGGGCCCACAATCGTTGGGAATCGCTGGCGCAACCGCGCAACAATCTCTTGAGTGTCGTAGAGCGAAAGCGTGGTTTGCGTCAGAAAAGCAAGGCGCTCGGGATCCGGAACCTCGAGCTCGTCCACTTCTTCAACGCTTCCCACAACCACGGTCTGATCGGGAGCCTCGCCAGAGGTGCCCACAATTTCCTGGTGGTCGCGATGACCGATGAGAATCAGCGTGCGGCCTTCGCGCGCAAACTTCAACGCTTCCAAATGCACTTTGGTTACAAGCGGGCATGTAGCGTCAATCACGCGCAGACGCCGCTCTTGCGCTTCCAGCTCGAACGCGCGGCGGAACACCGTGCGCGCTAAACACCAACACCGCGCCTTCGGGAACTTCCTCGATTGTCTCGACGAAAATCGCCCCCCGCCGCCTCAGCTGATCGACGACGTAGCGATTGTGGACGATTTCGTGATGGACGTAGACCGGGCGGCCATAGGCCTCGAGCGCCAGCTCAACGATGTCGACGGCCCGCACCACACCGGCACAGAAGCCTCTGGGCCGAACCCTCACCAGCGTCTTCGCCCCGTTGGCGCCCTGAATATTCGTAAGCGTCAATTCACTCTCCGCAGGTTGATAGTTTACCCGAAGCTGGGTCAACTCGCCACATCGAGGGAGCGATTCGGGTGCTCAGTTTCGGCATCGAAGGCGAACCGGCCAATCGGCGTTTTACCGCCGATTAGACTAGGGCCCGAGTCTTTGTTTTGAGGGAGTTAGAGCGAATTTTAATCGCGGAACCGTAGATTAAAATGGGCAGATCGCAAGGCGATTACTGAGCGGACTCCGAGCGTGGATGGCGGAATTGTTTTCTGCTGATCTCTTCAATCGCGCTGAAGCCGCGGCGGGCCGAATCCCCGATCACACGAACTCCAACTTCGGCGAAGTCCAAGCCGCGTTCTCCGAGTGAGCCGACAAGATACGCCAGAGCGGCCACTGCGAGCAAAACCGCGAAGCCGAGGCCGAAGAGCAGTTCAGCTGCGAGAAGCTCGCGGACGAAATAGAGTTGAAACACAAAAAAAACCGCAACCCCGACGAGCAGTCCTCTACGTACCTTCGCTTTTTCAACGATTAACAGCGCCAACGATTTCGATTGCTCGAGGAACGTTTTCATCAGGCCTCACCGTCTCACCCAAGATTAGATGCAACGGAAAGTCCAAATGAAGCTTCGCGTAAGTGATTGAAAGACAAGGAGAATGGGGAAACCCTGTATGCCGCTAAACCGCGCACAAGAGAAAATGCTTTCCTTGGAAAGGAGTACTCAAGTACCGACAGTGTCAAAAAGAAACGGCGAGCTTCTAGCTGACACTTTTAGTCCGGCGCGAGCGTTTTTATTTTTCTTTCGCCTGAGCGTTTTGAAAAGCGCAGCGGATATTTCGATTCAGCTGATGCGCGAACCGTTCGCGTTGAAAAGCCGAGCTACGCGACGTCTTATCGGCCGTCGAACGGATAGCGATCCTGCACGAGAACAGCATCGGCAACGCGGCGGCGAATCGCGATCGTGTCAATCGGAGCGTGCTTGGCAAAGCGGCGTAGAACGGCGAGTTGCGTGATGAGCGTGTCGCCATCGGCAGAAGCAGCCAGAGCAGTGCGCGCATCCTTCTCGATTCTGTCCATCGCGTCATACACAAACGCGCGTGCGGCGTCACCCATCACGTTTGCGGATTCGCCACGCTTGGCGAATGCTTTTTGAGCGCGCCTCAGAGACGATTCCATGGCGTAGATGTCCATTGCAATATTGGCGAGCGATGCCACGATTTCCTGCTGCTCGGCCAGGCCTTCGCGGAATTTTTGCATTGCTGTGCCCGCTGCGAGCAGGAAGATCTTCTTGGCCTGTGCCAGCGAGCGCTCCTCTTCGGCAAATGCTCCCGTCGGCGCTTCCTCAAAGGACGGTCCAGCAAGCACTTCTTCCCCCAGCTTCATTGCGGCGGGGATGAGCGGCAGAATGCCTGCCATCGAACGCTTGATCAGCATCTGGATAATGAGCATGCGGTTGATTTCGTTGGTGCCCTCGAAAATGCGGTTCACGCGGCTGTCGCGGTAAGCGCGCGCCACCGGATAATCTTCGTGAAAGCCGTAGCCGCCGAAGATCTGCACTCCTTCATCCACGCAGTAATCCACCGTCTCGCTGCCCATCACTTTGCTGATCGAACTCTCGATGGCGTACTCCTCGAGCACCTGCATGGCCTGTTGCGTTTTATTCGAGCCGGGCGTGGGCGACGACACAGCCGCTTCGATCATGCCCGCGGAGCGGTAAATCATGGATTCGACGGCGTAGATGCGGATAGCCATCTCGCCGAGCTTGGTCTTGATCAGACCGAAGTCTTTGAGCGATTTGCCGAATGCCGTGCGTTCCTTGGAATACTTTGACGATGCTTTCAGAACTTCTTTCGCCCCGCCCAGGCAGGAAGCGCCGAGTGAGAAGCGCCCGACGTTGAGCGTATTGAACGCGACGATATGGCCGCGGCCGACTTCGTGAAGGAGATTTTCCTTGGGTACGGGGGAATTCTCAAAAAAAATCGGCGTGGTGGAACTGCCGCGGATTCCCATTTTCTTTTCTTCGGGACCAGCCGAAAAGCCGGGCGTGCCGCGCTCGACGATAAAGCAGGAGAATTTCTCGCCGTCCACTTTGGCGAACACAATGTAGACGTCGGCGAATCCGCCGTTCGTAATCCACATCTTTTGACCGTTCAGAATCCAGTTCTTGCCGTCAGGTGAAAGCACCGCGCGCGTGCGAGCGGCGAGCGAATCCGAGCCAGCCTGCGGTTCGGAGAGGCAGTAGCTGGAAAGAAGTTCGCCCGAAGCGATCCTGGGCAGATATTTTTTCTTCTGCTCTTCGGTGCCGAAATAGACGATTGGAATTGTTCCGATGCTGGAGTGACCGCCGTGAGAGACGGCAAAGGACGCGTAGCCGGACAATTTTTCAGCGAGGACGGTGGAGGAGATCTTGTCGAGACCTGCGCCGCCGTATTCTTCGGGAATCGCGCCGCCGAGCAAGCCGATTTCTCCGGCCTTCTTCAGCATCTGCGCCATCAATCCTTCTTTATGCGCTTCGAGCTCCGGCACGTTGGGCAGAACCTCTTTCTGGACAAATTCCTCGGCAGTCTGGCCGATCAGGCGCTGGTCGTCCGTAATATCGGCGGGAGTAAAGATGTCCTCGGGACTGGTGGACGTGATAAGAAACGATCCGCCGCGATTGAGAGCTTGGGAAACTGGTGCCGTGGCCATGATGTGCCTTGCCTCCTGAAAAAGTGGGGGTCAATAAAAAGTGATTGTCTCTCTCATTTGAGCCGGAAGCAATAGGACAGAAGGCCTCAGGTCAATTCCCGCCAGCGGGCTGGCTGGAATGGGACCTGAGCTACGGGTGCGCTGGCTGAAACAGTGACATACGGATGCGATCCTAAAGCCTGAGCTACGGATATGGCGCGGCGGGGCGCCCCGCTTGAACATACATTGACAACGGCCGCAGTTCGCGAGTAAAAGTTCTTCAATTCCCTGCGACGTTCGCTTTTATTCGGAGGCGAGAAATGGGCAAGCGGATTCTACTGGCCGGATTGGCTGGAGGCGTTCTTGTGTTCATTGTGAGTGGAATTCTCCACTCTTCAACGAAACTCGCGGAAGTGGGAATTCGAGCGATACCGAATGAGGATCTCGTGTTATTGGCGATGCGGAATTCGATCCCCGAAGCGGGTTTTTATTACTTTCCGGCGCCGAATTTATCTCCGATGTCAAAAGAGGAGAAAGCAGCCGAACAATCGAGGTATTTGGCAAAATTCAAGCAAGGCCCGACGGGGATCCTGGTATACAAGCCGGGAGGCGAGGATTCGAACTTCGGGAAGCTACTTGCCACTCAGTTCCTGATCGGGCTGGCTGCGGCATTCATCGCGGCGTGGATTCTGGGAGCCACGGCAAGCGGCACCACGTACGGCATGCGTGTGATAATCATCGTGTTAATCGGACTCTTCGCGGAGATATACATCGTCTTGCCGTATTGGAACTGGTACGGATTCCCCACGGACTACGCGATCGGGCACGTAATTGGGGGCGTTGTGAGCTGGGCAGTCGCTGGGCTCGCGATGGCGGCGATTGTGAAGCGGCCTGCAGCCCAGCAAAGCGTTTGAAAGCCTAAGACAATCGCTCGAAAATACCTGCAGCGCCCATGCCTCCGCCTACGCACATGGTTACCATTCCGTAGCGCGCGTTGCGGCGTTCGAGCTCGCGCAGGATCGAGGCGGTGAGTTTCGCGCCTGTGCAACCGAGCGGATGGCCGAGCGCGATGGCTCCGCCATTGGGATTCACTTTTGATGGGTCGATTTCGGCCAGTTTGATTACGCTAAGAGCTTGCGTGGCAAATGCTTCATTCAGTTCGATTACATCGATTTGATCCAGCGTCAAACCTGCAATCTTAAGCGCCTTCGGGATTGCAAATACGGGGCCGATACCCATTTCTTCCGGCGGGCATCCGGCTGTAGCAAACGCGAGGAAGCGCGCGAGCGGTTTCAAACCGAGTGCACGAGCTTTCTCAGCGCTCATCACAACAGCGGCGGCAGCACCGTCACTCATCTGCGAACTGTTCCCTGCCGTGACGACTCCATGCACGTGAAATACAGACTTCAGTTTCCCGAGCGCTTCCACAGAAGTATCCGCGCGCGGCCCTTCGTCGGTGTCGAACTTGGCCTTCACGGTTTTGGGGCGCGAGCCATTTGGCGAGCCGTTGGCGCTGGCTTCCAGCACGCTGTAGCTGACGTCAACCGGAACGACTTCATCCTTGAATTTTCCTGCGGCGATTGCAGCGAGCGCCTTTTGGTGGCTGCAATACGAGAAGTTATCTGCCTGCTCACGCGTGATGCCATATTTCTTGGCGAGATTTTCCGCGGTCAAGCCCATTCCCAGGTAGGCGTCCGGATAATTGTCCATGAGCCAGGGATTGGGAGAAACTTTATTACCGCCCATGGGCACCATCGTCATGGATTCGGTGCCGCCGGCGACGGCCGCGTCCCCTTGACCGGCCATGATGCGCTCGGCAGCGAGAGCGATGGACTGCAGGCCTGATGAACAGAAACGGTTGATTGTCATCGCGGAGGATTCGACGGGCAGGCCGGCGCGAAGCGATGCAATACGCGCGACGTTCATGCCCTGCTCGGCTTCGGGCATGGCGCAGCCCAGAATCACGTCCTCGATTTCCTTGGGGTCGACACCGGCGCGAGCGATCGATTCTTTGATCACCAGCGCGCCTAGATCATCGGGACGCGTGGTTCGAAGCGCTCCCTTTGAAGCCTTGCCCACCGCTGTTCGAACCGCGCTAACAATTACCGCTTCTCGCATCTGTCACCTCATTCGGAAATCATACGCAGACGAGTCGTCAAGGGCTCAACCATTGGATGCCAGCAGAGGCAAAAAAGCAACAGCGCGGAGGAGTCCGCGCTGCGGCAAGCTTTCGAGCGTTGAAAGAAATGGATTTGCTGCTAGAGCCGGAACTTGATCGTTACCTGCATCTGCACGTCGACCGGCTCACCATCCAAACTCGAAGGCTCGAATTTCCAGCGCTTCAGCGAGTCTAAAGCAGACCCCCGCAGCATCAAGGGACCGGAAACCACGTGCATTTTCACGACCTTCCCGGTCTTGTCGATCGTGGTGTCGATTACCACGTCGCCCTGCACTCCGCTCGAACGCGCGCTGGTAGGATAAATCGGCGCCACCGAATTGATTAGTTTTGGTTCCTTCACATTGCCGCCGATTTTGACAGGGCCTTCCGGCTGCATCGTTGGCGCGGGAATGGACGCTGCGTTCGGTCCTGAGATTCCCGGCAGAGCGCTTGCTCCTGCAGGCGATGCGCTCGCATCAAGAACGGGCGGTTGATCGGATTGACCGTCGCTTCCGCGTGTCCAGGTGGTGGGGTGGGAAGTCAGCGCTGTGGACACCATGTCCGACGTCACTCCCGGAGCGGATTGCTTTGCAGCAGGTGCGGCAGGCGAATGGCTGGTGCTTGGTGCCGGAGCTTTTGCGCTGTTGGTCGAGTTTGCCGACGGAACGGGCTCCGTTGGCGCGCTGGCATTCGATCGAGTGGCTGAATTTGATTGGATGCCAGCGGGCATATACGGCTGGCCTGCGGGAGTAATCGCCGGGAGTTGGTTCGTATCGTTGGCGCCCGGCTGAGCAGCGTTGGAAGCGCTCTGAGCTAAGGGTGCTGTGCGCGAGCCGGCATCTGCGTTTGCCGGACGCTGCCGGAAATAGGCGATCCCGGCCCCTAGAGCGGCAACAAGTACCGCAACGCAGGCCGCGATCAACATCCAGTTTTGTTTGCTGCCAGTATCCTGTGAAACGGAGCTTCCGAAACTTGAATCGAGCCGCGCTCCAAACGCTTCAGACGCGGAGGATTTCGAAGCATCCGAAGTAGCGTCGCCAAGAATTGCCGTAACGTCGCGAGACGCCGACAAAGCAGAAGAGGCCGGTTGCTCCTCAGTGGCGGTTGATACGGCAGACGGGGAAACGGAGTCGCCGTCTCCCAACAGCTCATCCATTGTGACTTCGGGCGGAGCGGGCGGCTGCACTGGTGGAGGCTCCGCGGCAATAGTTTTTGCAACAGGGGGCGCCGGACTCTCCAGTCTCCTTTCGACAGGAGAGAGCGGCTTTGTTACCGCTGTGGCAGAAGCAGCTTCTTGTACTTTTTCCTGTGAGCCGATCGAGATGAAGGATGACTCGGGTTTCGCGGACGGCACGAATGGAACAGTCGGCGCGACAGCAGCGGGCTTTGGCTCGCGGGGCGGCGCTATAACAGTTGGCCTGATGACTGGCGCCGGTGGAGGCGGCGTAGTTGTCTGCGATTCCAAATTCATTTGTGGCGGCGCAACGATGTTGGCCGCAACTGGTCCCTCGGAAGGAAATTGCACGCCCCAATAGCCGGGTTGACGGTGCGTGAATTCCACTTCGACGTAGCTTCCTTGATTTGCATTCGGCCGAACTTTCAAAACGCGACAGATGGAATCCTGTTTCGTCTTGATATTCGTGAGAACCAGCATTTGACTGACGTTCACGGCCGACATCATTCTGAGAACGGCGCCCTGCGGAAAAACGATCATCGTTACGGTCTGTTCTTCAAAAGGCTCGGTGCGCGGCGCGGTGCCGCGGGCGACTTCGATAACGCGCGAACCATGGACCTTGACAGCAACTTCGAGGGAGAGAGCATCGGCGCGGAGTGCGGACATCGGCTTGCTTTGCGTTCCTGTCTGTGAAACCGGCGTGCTGCCAACCGTGCTGGGAGCTTCGATCGAGTCTTTTGTAAGTGGCGCCATCGTTCTATCCGGCAGTTAGGCCGTCCCCCCGAAGATGTGACGTAAAGATGGTTTTTCCTTGATATATGCCGATTTTCGGCGCGGGTGACAAAGTGCGGCAATAGTACGTTGGTACTGCCTCAGAACATTTGCTTTATCGGCCAAGCACAAGGAAACATAAGGCGAAAACCGGAAGGCAATTGGAGGAGTACTAGTGTGCCGGAGACGTGAGAAAGGACTATCTGACTAGGCCGAAAATCAATGCTGCGAAGAGAATTTGCCTCGAGAACCCGCTTACGCGGGTTCTCGAGGCTTTCAGTTATAGGGCATTGTCGTCCAACTTTTTCTAGAACTGCTTGGCCATGGTGCCGAGGGTGACCGCGACTTTGTCCATCTCGATTATTAGCACCGTTGAGTTGTCGACAACGTAGTAAGCGAATGTGAATGACGCAGAAGTCGGTTTGGCGGTCGCAAGGGTCAGCGTGGCGCGACCGAAGCTGGTTGGTGCCGCGATCGTGCTGTTGAACAAAGGAATGTTGCTGAAAATACTTCCTGTCTCATTGATGTCGAGGTAGCCGGTAAGCCCGGTGGTTCCGGCCGATGAGATCGAGCCATTGATATCCTGCTCACCGGTCGTCGTCTGGCCCGTGGTGTTGATTCCGTACGTTCCCGAAGGAGCGCTGGTTGACGATTGCAGAAATCCCATGCCGCTGCTGACGGGAACCACCTTGTCTACTTCGACCATTTCGAAAGAATTGGACGACGTCGGGTAGACCGCGTACATGAAGCTGATGCCCCCGGCAGAGAGCGTGAGGAGAATGCGGTTCGAGGTAGTGGTGGGAGTTAGCGTATACGTTGAACTCGACGCAGAGATTGTCTCCGCTAGATGAAGGGTGGTTGCTTGCTCGTTAACATCCTGAACGCCACCGGAAATCGTTCCTGTGCCCGAAGCGGTGAACACGCCGCCCGCTGCATACGGGCCGCCTGTCTCTGCTCCGGCAACGGTGAAGGCATAGTTCCCGTTCAGGCTGCGCGAGCATGATCGAATTCGGCGCGCTGAACGCGTCTCCTGCCAGAACAGGAGCGCCCCCGTTGTCAATCTCCACCAATTTGAAATGCGTGCTGTCAATGATGTAGAAAGCAAACGTCAGAGTCCCCGTGCCTGGAACCGTGCTGATGAGTTCCAGCGTACCGCGGCCTGTCGCGCCGTCGATCGAAAAAATATTTCCGTGGAGCGACAGATCGGCTTGCGTCACCGTCCCGCCATCGTTTACATCCTGAATCGCGAAATTGACTGGAAAGGTTCCGGCGCCGTCGGCCAGAAACCGTCCGGCAATTGCCATTGGAGCACCGCTTGAGTCGATTCCGCTGATTCCGAACGAATAATTGTTCGCAATCGCGCTCACTGAAAAATCCGCAGGGTTGGCTTGGTCAATCGTTCCGCTTCCGGTGGCGGAGCTATCGAACCGCACGAGCAAAGCATGCTTCTCGGAGATGATGGTCACCTGCCACGTGATGGTGCCGAGTCCTGTGGTGACTGTCGCAATCGCTCGGCCGTCAGGTCCTACCGCAAAGCTTCCTCCGGTGATCGGATTTTCAAGGATTCCGCTCGCAGCACTATTGACATCTTCAACGCCGCCAGTAATCAGACCCGATCCGTTAACCGTGAAACTGCCCGCCACGGCCAGAAAACCGCGCGCATCCTCACCGGTATAGGAGAACGCATATTGACCCGATAAAGTTGCGGCAGAAAAAACGATCGTGACGGTCGCCGTGCCCGAGCCAGCCGCAGAGAGCGCCGAAATCGTAACCGTTCCACCTGGAGGCGGTGTGCGCGGCGCGGTGTAGTTTCCGGATTGGTCAATCGTCCCGGGATCCGCGCCCGGAGTGGCCGTCACTGTCCAGTGAAAAGGCCCTGTACCGGTGGCTGTAAACGTCTGCGTGCCCTGCGCCGCGAGTGAAACCGCAGCCGGAGAAACCGTGATCGGCTGCGCCGCGCCAACCATCACCGTGACGGTCGCAGATTTCGACTTATCCTCCTGCGACGTAGCGGTGACAGTAACGTTCCCCGTCGTTCCCGGCGCAGTAAATACGCTGCCGGTAAACGAGCCAGCACTCGCCGACCAGTCCACCGCGCTGTTCGCCGTAAAATTGTAGACAACCGCAGTGAAATTAATCACGCCATTCAAGGGAATCGAAGCCGTACCCGGATAAATCACCACCGAAATCGCTGCATTGGGATTCGAACCGCCTCCGCTTCCGCCGCAACCCGCGACACCGAGCGCGACCGCAACTCCAATCAACAGGAACGCCACCACTCGCTGTTTCATTAGAGCGCTCCTTTCTGCGAATTCGCAGACGAAGCCGCGCCTCGCGGCATCAGCGAACGAATCGGCGCTCCGTGCTCATTTCTCAGCATGTAAATGTGATTCGACGTGGTGAGAATCCGCGCGAGCAACACGGAATTTCCCCCAACGCTGGCCATCATTCCAGTTACGTGAATGCTCTCGCCCACCGTCAGGCCAAGATTTTTCGCGGTCACAGCCGCGCTCGCTCCCAGGTGCACATCGACGACGCCCTGCGCCGAAATCACGAGCAGGTGCGTTCCCATCGGACCGCTGCTCGAATTCGTTTCAATCTTGTCAATCGTTCCATCAATCTTAACTTCCTTATTCAGATCGTAGACGGGCGAGGCCATCGCAGACTCATTCGCCGTTGATTGCGCGTTCGTGATGAATGGCAAAAGGATGGTTACAAGCGCACAGCTTAATAATAGGTTTCGGACGGCATTGCTGGTCATCCCGTTCTCCTTAAGCACACCGGTATGCTTACTCTTGCTCGCACATCCCCATAAAGTTCCCCAAAATTTCGGACAGTTCGGAGCGATTCAATCCAACGGGCCACCCAGGACCGTCGTCAGCCGGCTACTTAGATGCACGAACCCCTACCCTGAGTTACACAGAATGAAGCAAAAAGTTGTGCCTGTGCGCAGACAAATCGTTAGTGTGAATTGTCTGTTAATTTCGCAGCGGCTTTCCGGTTTTGAGCGTGTGCGCGATTCGTTCCTGCGTTTTTCGCTCCCCGCACAAGCTCACGAAAGCTTCCCGTTCCAAATCGAGAATGTATTGCTCAGAAACCGTCTGCGGAGCGGTGATGCTCCCGCCGGCCAATATGTACGCCAATTTCCTACCGACAACGGCGTCATGCTCGCTCGCAAATTCTCCCCGAACCAGCATGTGGATCGCGAGCTTCGCGCCAGCGAGAAATTCTTCGCCCAGCACGCGAATTTCAGCGGGCGCGGGCGGATGATACCCCTCGCGAACCAGCGCCAGCGCCGTCGCTTTCGCATCCGCCACCTGGCGGTCGCGATTCATCGCGATCAAATCCGAACGCCGCAAAAATCCGAGCGACCGCGCCTCTTCCGCGCTGGTGGATACCTTCGCCATCGCAATCGTTTCGAAGATTGGCTTGAGCGCGTGAAACAAATCGAGATCTTCGCCTCCGCCCGCATGCTCGTTCGCGCGAATCAACATCTCCTTCGTTCCGCCGCCACCTGGAATCAATCCCACTCCTGTTTCAACGAGCCCAATGTACGCTTCCGCTGCCGCATGAATTCGCGCCGAGCTTAAGCTGATTTCGCAGCCTCCGCCCAGCGCCATTCCCTGCGGCGCCGCCACCACAGGCCCCGGGGCATATTTGATCGCCATGTTGACACCCTGGAACTGGCGCACGGCCATATGAATGTCGTCCCACTCGCCCTCTTGCGCCGTCACGAGCAACAACATCAAATTAGCGCCCACGGAAAAATTCGCCGCTTGATTCGCGATCACCATCGCATCGAATTCCGATCCGAGCCTCTTCACCCCCGCGTGAATCATCGCGCCGATGTCGCCACCGATAGAATTCATTTTCGAGTGGAATTCGCAGCACACCACGCCGTCACCGAGATCGATCAGGCTCGCGCCGGCATTCGACTGCACCACGCCGCTGCGATCCTTCAGGGATTTCAGAATGATGATTCCGGCCGGCTCCGGCACGGGCTTCATGGCCTTCGCGTCCAAATCGAAATATCGCGTGCTGCCCTTTTCCGTTTCGTAGAAGGATTTCTTCGGCGACGCGAGTACGTCATTCACCACGGGCGGAATCTGATTCCCCGCGCGTCCAAGCACTTCGGCCATTCGCACCACTCCAATCGCGTCCCACACTTCAAACGGCCCCAGCTCCCACGCAAAACCCCAGCGCATCGCGCGGTCCACATCCACCACGCTATTTGCGATTTCCGGCACGCGGCGCGCTGCATACAAACAGTTTTCGCTCAAGCACGACCACAGAAAACGGTTGGCCTTGTCGCCCTTTCCGTCCATCGCAGGCGCAACGAGCGCGCGAACCCGCTCGCGCGTCTCTTCGATCTGCTTCCCCGCTTCGATCGAACCAAATTTCGCCTTCATCCGCGGACGATATTCCATCTTCTGCCAATCGAGCGTCAGAATTTCCGAATCGCCGCCCTTCTTCACTCGCTTGTAAAATCCGCTGCCGGTTTTATCGCCCAGCCATCCGCGCTTCATCATCTCGTCAATGAAAGCGGGGACGCGCCACATCTCCCGTGATTCGTCATTTGGAATGTTGTCGTAGATATTGCGTATCACGTGAACGAGCACGTCCAACCCGACGATGTCAGCGGTACGAAATGTAGCCGATTTCGGCTGGCCGATCGCGGGCCCGGTGCAGGCATCCACTTCCTCGATCGTCATTTCCAGCGTTTGCATTTGCTTCAAGACATTCAGCATCGCGTACGTCCCGATCCGATTGGCAATGAAGTTCGGGGTGTCCTTCGCAATCACCACTCCCTTGCCCAGCCGCAGATCGCACACTTCGTCGAGCATCGCCAGCACGCCAGGCAGCGTCTTCGGCCCGGGAATTAATTCCACCAGCTTCATGTAACGCGGAGGATTAAAAAAATGCGTTCCCGCCCAGTGCTGCTGGAAATCCTCCGAGCGTCCCTCGGCGATCAAGTGGATTGGCAACCCGGATGTATTCGACGTGACGATTGTTCCGGGCTTACGCACGCCTTCGACGCGTTCGAATAATTTACGTTTGATCTCGAGATTCTCAGCGACCGCCTCGATGATCCAATCCGCCTGCCCGCACCATGCGAGATTGTCTTCCAAATTTCCGGGCGTCACGAGCCGCGCCGTTTCAGGTGTGAAAAACGCCGCCGGACGCGATTTTCTGGCTGCTTCCAGACCGGCCAGCACGATCCGGTTCCGCACGGCGGGGCTTTCGAGCGTCAGCCCTTTTCGTTTCTCATCAGCGCTCAATTCGCTCGGCACGATATCAAGCAGAAAACACGGGATGCCGGCGTTCGCCACGTGCGCTGCGATACGCGCACCCATCGTCCCAGCTCCCAGCACAGCCACCTTCTCGATTCTTTTTTTCATCGGACTCGTTTCATGAAGTATTTCATCGGAGACGAAGATGACCACCGAGGTTACAAAACGAGTAACCAGCGGTCAACCGGAAACACCGCCATGCGCCAAGTGCGGTAAAGTGGTAAGAGGTTTCGCACCAAGAAGATGAGTTCCGTCACCAAATGGCTCGGCACTGCGTTGCGCGGATTGCGCACGTTCGCGTACAGCGGCGACGGGCAGCGTCCCAAAGTGGGAGTCGCTCTCGGGGGCGGTTTCGCACGCGGTATCGCGCATATCGGCGTTCTGCGCGTTCTTGAAGAGAACGAAATTCCGGTTGATTTTATCGCCGGCACCAGCGTTGGCGCGCTGATCGCGTCGGCCTACGCGAGCGGAACTCCACTCGACGTGATGGCCGAACAAGGCAGCGCCACTCGTTTCCGCGATTTCGGGCGTTGGACTCTTTCGCGCATGGGAATGGCCTCCAATGCGCCGCTCGACGATTTCCTCCACCGCTTCACGACTGCCAACAATTTCAGCCAGATGAAAATTCCGCTGAGCTATTGTCGCCACTGACTTGATTACCGGCGAATCGGTCCACTTCACGCGCGGCGAAATCAGCCCCGCGCTTCGCGCCTCATGCGCCTATCCAGGACTGTTTCTCCCGGTTGAGCACCAGGATCATTTCCTCGTGGACGGTTTTCTCACCGAGCAGGTTCCCGCGCCTGCCGTGCGCGAACTCGGCGCCGAACTCGTGATTGCAGTGCACCTGGAGCCCGGGCTACTTGATTCGAAGCCGCGCAATACGATTGAAGTGATCAGCCGTTCGTTTTCGATTATTCAGACGGTCGCGAATCAACCTTGGCGAGGCCTTACCGACGTGCTCATCGAACCCGACGTGCATCACGTGCTGTGGGATGAGTTTGTGAAGACGCCCCAACTGATCGCTGCCGGAGCCGACGCCTGTTACGCCTCGCTTCCCAAGATCAAACACTTGCTGGCTCACGGCGGCGAGCATCTTCTTCGCGCTCGGTTGACCCGCCCTACCCCGGAAGGATCGTAATTTTTTCTTCTGGCGCGCGCTGCTAACCATCACAGTCCACTCGCGTCGAATTATAGGTGAGGAGCCGAACCCGCTCTGCGGTGACCGCTGCAAC
This sequence comes from uncultured Acidobacteriota bacterium, assembly GCA_963697645.1. Classification (GTDB taxonomy): domain Bacteria; phylum Acidobacteriota; class Terriglobia; order Acidiferrales; family UBA7541; genus Palsa-295. The sequence continues at coordinate 46,331 of CAVOOU010000006.1, forward strand.
GCCCCAGTCATACGCAGGGTGAGTTCGGCTCTTCCTTTTACCCATTCAGGCCGTTGCTCTTTCCCTGCCCCGCATTGAAAATCATCGCTCTGCATTGAAAATAATCGTTATTTGGCTTCGCTGATTTCTACCTTCACCGCCTGCCCGTTTCCTTTGCCCCGCTTGGTCAACCACTCGCTCATCGCAGCGGCCAGCCTCACCACATTCACATTCGCCCCGGCCTCGAGCCTACCCTCTCCCGTCGGCAGGGTGTCGTCAAACTCCCCGGAACCTGTGAAATTTCGCATACAGAAGCTATCCAGCCACTCGAGGGGCATCGGCTCGCGCTTGCCGCCAATCACCACCTCCGCTTTCAGCTTGTGGGCGTACATTTCGCCGGAAGTATAACATCGGGCACGGAACCCCCTTCCCGCGCGGGCTGTTCGGTTGCATTTGGGGGCAGGCGTGTCCTACAATTTTTGGTGGAAAGCGCCTCTGTTCCGCCAGACCCAATGAAATTCGCTCCCGGTCGGGCGGCGTCCCCCGCGCAAATGCTGTGGAGGTTCGGTGTCAACGCCATTAGAAAGCTGGGTGGAAGAATCTGCTCGCCTTACGAAACCGGACAAGATTGTCTGGTGCGACGGTTCGCAAGCTGAAATCGACCGATTGACATCCGAGATGTTGCGGGACGGCACTTATATAGAGCTGAACCAGAAGACCTATCCCCATAGCTACCTTCACCGCAGCAACCCGAACGATGTAGCCCGCACCGAAGGCATCACTTTCATCTGCACTCGGAAAAAGGAAGACGCCGGGCCGACCAATAACTGGATGTCCCCCGAAGAAGCCAAGGGTAAAGTCAGGCCGCTTTTCGATGGCGCCATGAAGGGCCGCACGATGTACGTCGTGCCTTATATCTTGGGCCCCGCCACGTCTCCCTATAGCAAAGTGGGAGTCGAACTGACCGATTCCGCATACGTCGTCGCGAGCATGCGAATCATGTCGCGCATCGGCAAGGCCGCGCTTGACCGCCTGGGCAGCTCGTCTGATTTCGTCCCTGGTCTTCATTCACTCGGTGACCTCAACCCCGAGCGCCGCTTCGTTCTTCATTTTCCCGAGGAGAAATTGATCTGGAGCATTGGCTCCGGCTATGGCGGTAACGCGCTTCTCGGCAAGAAATGTTTCGCGCTGCGGATTGCGAGCTGGATGGCGCGCGAGCAGGGCTGGATGGCCGAGCACATGTTGATCCTTGGTCTGGAGGATCCCTCCGGCAAAGTAACTTACATGGCGGCTGCTTTCCCGAGCGCGTGCGGCAAGACGAACCTCGCGATGATGGTTTCCGCCTTGGCAGACAAAGGCTACCGCGTCTGGACCGTGGGCGACGACATCGCCTGGATGCACGTTGGCTCCGATGGCACTTTGCGCGCGATCAATCCCGAAGCTGGTTTCTTCGGCGTCGCCCCTGGCACAAATGAAAAAACGAATCCCAACGTGATTCAGGCGATCCACCACAACTCGATCTTTACGAATACAGCGGTGACGCCATCCGGTGAGCCCTGGTGGGAGGGAATGGACGGCGCACCACCCCAGGGGCTGGTGGATTGGAAGGGCGAGAAATGGACGCCGAGTAAAGGCGCGGCCGCGCACCCCAATTCTCGGTACACGGTGGCCGCCAATCAATCGCCCTCGATTTCGCCTCACTGGGAGGATCCGCAGGGCGTCCCAATATCAGCGCTTATCTTTGGAGGCCGCCGAGCCCACGTTGCTCCGCTCGTCTATCAGGCGCGCAACTGGCAGCACGGCGTTTTTGTGGGCGCCACAATGGCTTCAGAAACCACCGCCGCCATCACCGGCGCGGTCGGCGTTACCCGCCGCGATCCCATGGCCATGCTTCCCTTCTGCGGATACAACATGGCCGATTACTTTCGCCATTGGCTCGACATGGGCCCGAAGCTCAAGCATCCGCCGGGAATATTCCACGTGAATTGGTTCCGAAAAGATGCAGACGGAAAATTTCTCTGGCCCGGCTATGGCGACAACGTCCGCGTTTTGAAATGGATTCTCGACCGGATCGAAGGCCGTGCCGCTGCAACCGACACGCCGATTGGCTACGTTCCTACGGCTGACTCGTTGACTCTGGATGGCCTTAATATTTCTCGTGGTGCGATCGATGAACTGCTCAAGGTGGATCCGAACGATTGGGTTGAGGAACTGGACGCAACCGGAAGGTTCTTCGAGAAATTTGGCAAGCGCTTGCCGGAGGAAATCCGCGCTGAACACAACGCACTTGGGGAGCGATTGCAGCGCGTTTCCGTCGCTCCCAAGTGAGTCGTTTCGTACTGGTGAAAGTAGATCGGCTCAGTTAACCAGAAGCTCCACCATCGTTCCCTCGCTGGCATTCCAGGCAAAGAAAGCCTGCCCTGAACTTAGTTTGAGGCTGACGAGAACCTGACGCACCCGATCCTCCCCTTTTACCGCACCTACCCACACGGTGCCTTCATCGGGGAGTTTTTTAAAAATATCGTACGTGTCGTGCACATCATAACTGCAGTTCATAACGCCCCCCTTCCTTGACAATGGTTCAATCTAAGCTCGGGCCACCTTCGTGCTGGTGCCTGGTTCTTCCGGTGCGGCGGGAAGTTGCAGGGCCATCAGAACTTCTACGAGTGCGCCTACTTCTTCCGGACTTGACACCACGCAGATCAAATCCTGGAGAAACTCCTCCAGATTCTTTCTCCCTTGCAAATCCGCTTGCATGTGTTTTTCATCTCCTGAGCTCCTTGATGTCTATAAGTGCCGGAGATCGGACCAATTCATTCACGGGAACCGTCGGCACTTTCGTCTCGTTGTGGAAAAAACCTGGTGGACGAGCGCGACTAAGTTGTGGAGAGGAGAGATTACGTTCTATGGATACACAGCAGTTGCAAATAGCCGGCAGGACTTTGTGCGTGCAATACTGATGTGTAAGGTTCCCGGTACTCGAGCCGATCGTCATTCTGCTCAACAGCCCCTACGCAGGTGCCAACGCTGGTGTTTGCCACGACCGAAGCTGAGACCATTGCCGGTGTCTTTGTCGCGACAACTAACGTGAAATCGTTGGAAGTGTCGTCGATGAGGCGGGTGAGCTCGGGGATCTCGCTCGACGTGAGACCGCAGAACAGCATGGAAACAATCAATGCGAGGCAGAACCTGTGGCGCGTGTGGCAGGCCCAATTCATCTCGATTTGTTTATACATCGAACGTTCCACTAACTCAACCCGCGAAAATCGACCGCCGGCTGCCGAGCTTGTCTCCGCTTGTTTTTCACTCAGAGTAAAATCGCAAATCCAGGGTTGTCCGGGCTGATAAAGTGATATAATAATCGAAGTAGCCTCAGTAGTAAGCGGTTCTAATCCACGGTTCCGCGATTAAATATCATCGTAAGTCATTCAAAACAAAGAGATGTAGGAATTTCTAATCGGCGGTAAATCGGGTTTCCTCCCGCCGGGCTTTCCTAAAGGATCGACTCAATTTCAGAATCAATCGCGAAGTGGGTCTGTGGAAATCCGTTGATTTGGAACGCAGCGCCGCTATCGTTGCGAAACTGAAAAAACCGGCTGATGTGATAGTCCTCGTCGAGGATGTCAAAAGCCTTTTCTGCCTCTGCGTGCGACAGCCCTAACGACGAAATCGGCATGAACTTGCCGTAACCGCCCGCACTCGCGAGATATCTTCTTACCAATTCACTCAACGCCATCGTTTATTTCCAGAATGCCGGAATATCAGATCCAAAGGTACGCGCCCGCTTCGCCGTACGGAAGATTCATATAGAACACATTGGCCTCGGCGATTCTTTCGAATGCGTCCGCCAGTTTTCGTGCACCGTGCGTAGAGCAAAACCATTCGCCACGCTCTGCGCGTATCTTATCTGTTTCATCGAGACTAGCCACCTGCTCCCGCGACATCCATAACCAAGTCGCAGGCCGCGAGCATTCCGCGCAGGTTTCTCCGCTTTGCGCGAGCCGCTGCTCAATCGCGGAGGCAGTTTCGGGCGCCACTCCGGCTGCTTCGAAATCCGGTGTCGCCACAAAAAAATACTGAGTGAAGGCTTCTGGATTCGGCTCGAATGCAACAACGCGGCCGCTGAATCCTTCCAGCTCGCCCAGGATGGTATCGAGCAGACATTCACGGCAAAGCGAAATTTCCGGGCGCACCGGCTCGCGGCGCGGCGCTCGCTTGCCTCGAAGGTAAAGCGTGTCCGGCAGAAGTGCAGCAATCCATGCGCACCCGTCGCGCGTGTGGATGCATTCGGCGGCCGTTCCTTTCAGCTTCGCCCACCAATTGCGGCTGCTCGGAAGGATTTCAACTCGCGGGTAAGCCGTTTCGTAGGGGACTTGCGCCAATTTCTTCGATCCGCTCCGTCACTTCGCACAAGTATGGTAGCAGAACGAGAAATGGAATTTCGCCCGCGCTCGTTTGTCTGCCTTCTTGCATTCGGATATGATGAACCTCTCAGTTCGATTGAGTAAGCAATCTTCGCGGTTCAAAAAATTCGCCTGGAAAGCACGGAGGAAAGAGCATGGCAATTTCGGTGGGAACAGCGGCGCCAGATTTCACGTTGAAGGATCAGAGCCAGAAAGAAGTAAAGCTGTCCGATTTCAAGGGTAAGAAGAATGTGGTCCTCGTATTTTATCCCCTCGATTGGAGCCCCACCTGCACGAACGAGCACGCCTGCTTCGTGAACGACATGAGGAAATTCGAGCAGCTCGACGCGCAGGTGATGGGTATCAGCGTCGACAGCGCCTGGTCGCACAAAGCCTATGCCGAAAAGATGGGCATCCAGTATCCGCTGCTGGCGGATTTTCAGCCGCGCGGAGCGGTGGGCGACAAATTCGGCGTTTTTCTTGCCGATAAGGGCATTACGGGACGCGCCATCGCGATCGTCGACCGCTCTGGAAATATCGCATGGTTCAAGAATTATGATATTCCGGTGGTTCCGGACCTGAAGGAAGTTGCCGACGCGCTCGCGAAAGTGAAGTAAGCCGGGGCGCCAATCTAAATCGCGTTATGGCGACGATCGCGGCGCGAACGTCCTGATGTAGTTTACCAATTGCCATCGCGTTTCTTCGGGCAGCGATTCGAAGCTCGGCATTGGACGAGCGCCTTTTGTGATTTGCCAGTAAAGCTCTCCATCTGTCATAGCCGCCATGGCGCGCGCATCGCGAAAATCCGCAGGAGCCACGGACAACTCTTCGGCCTTCGGTCCCTTACCGTCTCCGTTCACCCCGTGGCAATTCGCGCAGCGGTTCTCGTAAATGAGCCGCGCGGCGGCGATCGCTTCAGGGGTGGCCGCAACCGGATTCTGCAACTTTCTCGCGCGGGCTCGCGCTCCGAAGCCGGTAAACGAATACAACACGATTCCGCCGGCGATCGCGACGATCAGGAAAGTTACGAGAACAGGCGCCAGCAGATTGCGTTGATTCGCTGAAGGTGGGCTACTTTGTCCGGTATTCCTTGGCATGTGCTCCGGCGCGATTCAATCGGGCCGAAATTATCTTACACCACGCTCCGATGCCGGGTTCGAACGAACATCTTAACCAATCAGGTGGGCGGCCCGGAGCACCGAAATCAGCGCAAGCAACATCATTACGACAACATATACGCGCAAACTCCATAGCAGCACGCGAACCCCGAAGGACAGCTTGCGTGGCCCGAAATGAGTGCGCCGCTTCGCTGCGACCAACTGGTCAGATTCCAGCAGTGACAGAACAACATGCGGGTCTTCCAGGTCGGGCTGCTTCGCGTCTGCCATCACCCGCTCGCGTTCGAGCTCTGCTCGGTGGCCGCCTAGATGCATGTGTTCTGAGTCCAAGTTTTCCTCGCCGTTCAACCTGCACAAAATGGGTGCACAGAATAATAGAACAGATGCTCGCTTAACCGCCCAGCCACTTCGGAAAAACAGTCGCAATACCAAATCCAATCCCCGCGATGATGAGCAAAATCGTGACCGTGACTCCCGCGACGTTCCCCCAGAATCCGTTTACGTGCTCACCCATGACCTCGCGGTCATTCACCAGGAGCATAAGAAAAGCGAGCGCCGGAGGCATCGCCAGAACAGCGATCACATTGACAGTCAGCACCACAAATTCCAGCGGGAACTTAGGGATCAGCACGAGTGCCGCCGCTGCACAAGCGGACCCAATCAGAGTCAGGTAAAAGGGCCACGCATCCCGCACAGGACGATTCAAGCTGTGGCCCGTGTGCATCACCTCACCGAAGGCATATGCAGACGAGGTCGAGATCGCAATCGCAGCCACTATTCCAGCTTCAAATATACCGAGCGCAAAAAGCGAAGCGCCCAGATGCCCAATCCACGGCTCCAGCGCCTCCGCAAATTGCGCTCCCTGAAAGTCCGATGCGTTGATGCCGTGATGAAAGAGCGGAACAGTGGCAAGAATCGTGGCGATCGCGAAAGTGGATGCGAGGAGTGTGCCCAGAGCTGTGTCTATGCGACCGGCATTGATATCGCGGGGCTGCAATCCTTTATCCACGACCGCGCTCTGCTGAAAAAACAACATCCACGGCGTTACGGTAGCGCCGATATCCGCGAGGATCAGAACAAGAATTTCGTAATGACTGCCCGACGGCAGCGGCATCCAGGTTAGCATCGCGTGACCGACCGCATGCCAGTCCGGCCGTGCGAGCAGCGCGGCGGGAACAAAGAGAGCATTGAAAATCGCAAGGCTCATCGTGATGCGCTCCCACGTCCAGTAGCGACCGGTGGTGATGGCACCGAGCACAATCACAAGCGTGATTCCCACCGCGATGCCCGGCCGGACGCCGAAAAAGCCCAGGCCGGCGCGAACGCCGATGAATTCCGTGACGAGCGTCAAGAAATTTCCCAGCACCAGATCGCCCATCGCGAAATGACCCCAAAACCTTCCGAATCGGTCAAAAATGAGTTCGGCGTGCCCGCGGTGAGTTACAGCGCCCAGCCGGACCGTCATTTCCTGCACCACGAAGCCCATCGCAAAAGTAAGGACCACAAAGGGAAGAAAAAAGCCGACGCCAAAGCGCGCTCCGGTTGCCGCGTACGAGAGCATACTCGGCGCATCGTTTTCACCCAGAAATACGAGGACTCCCGGTCCGATTAATAGCCACAGCAGCCGAACGCCGCCGAACGAGCCCGCGGCACCCTTTCGCCGCGCCCGCACCACTTCCCAGCGATCGCGAGCGCGATCAACGTCCTCGTGGGTGAGTAAGCGTTCGAGTTCCGGTGCGGCGGAAGATGCCGCCGCCGTTTCGGTGGTGGGTTGCGCCCGGTCGGCGAGAGGAGCGATGAGCTCGTCGTTCAGTCTTTTCATGAGTTAACGCCGCTAAACCTTGGATATAAACTACGCTTAACATCCACGCGCGTCAATGGTTTGCAGCGGATTAGGTGCAAAAATCTTCGAGAGCGGTTCCCTCTTTGCTATAGTTGAACGAGAACCGCGAGGAGCGAAGGAATGGCTGAAACCCCGAAACCACAATTGCAGCAACAACAAGTGCAAATCAAAGCGGATGAAAAAGAGCTTCTAGGCCAATATTCGAATCTCGTCGTTGTGCATCACAATCAAGAGGAATTCACCCTGAACTTTGTGTACATGTTTCCCACTGCCCCGCAGGGAAAGCTCATCGCGAGCATGATCGTGAATCCCCGGCACGCGAAGCGCCTGATGCGGGCGCTCGAAGAAAACGTTTCGCGTTATGAGGCGCAATTCGGGGCGCTACCGGAGGACCCAACTCCCAATGCGGATCCGAAGGTGGGATTTATTCAGTAATTCAGGAAAGGAGTTCAGGAAACCAGTTCAGGAAACGGCTGAGTCGGCGATCACCCACCGGCCGTTGGGTTCGAGAAACTCCAGTCCGACCGCAAAGCCTTCTTGCGGAACCAGTTGACAGTACGCCACGCGGGCGAGCGCGCGGAATGAGCCGGTCAGAGTCGCGATCGTCAGCCGGTCATTCTGCTTCCAGCGCCGGACGCTTAAGACCCTCGCTCCCCTCGGGCTCACATTTTCTGTAAAAGTGGTTTCCGTCCCGGGCATTTCGGGATGGCCTATGATTCGCACTCCAACTTCCATTGGAGTCCTCGTCTCGCGGCGCGAGGCAGTGAAAGTCTTAGGGACCCCCATCCCAAAGGCCATTTGTCCTCTCTCTTGTTTAAAGACAGGCGGCTACATTACGAAACCGAAATTTCTTGTCGCCGCGGCCTTTCATTCCGTAGAGTGCTCGATCGGCCGCCCCCAATAGTTTCTCAATCGAAGTTCCATCCGCGGGATACACGGAGACTCCCACGCTCGCGGAGACCAGTGGCGTCTGCCCATCGTTCATCAATTCCTCGCAAATCCGCTGGGCTGCCTGCTTGGCTTCCTGTTCGCCGGCTTCCGGAAGAATCAGCGCGAACTCATCACCGCCATACCGTGCCGGCGTGTCGATAGTGCGGCTGCTGTTTCTCAGGGCCACGCCGAGGCGCTTGATGGCCCGACTCCCTGTCAGGTGCCCATATTTGTCATTGATTTTTTTCAGTCCATCGAGATCGAAGAGCAGCACAGCGAAACTGCGGCCGGTCCGGCGCGAGCGCTGAATTTCGTTCTCGAGCACTTCGAGCAATCGCCGGTGGTTGGCCAGCCCTGTGAGCGAATCCGACGCTGCAAGGCGGCTGACCTGATCGAAAAGCTGCGCATTGTCTAGGAGCGTGCCGCCCAGCACAACGACATAGCTCATCACCATCAGCACGTGCGCCATTGTGGCAGGGGCATCGAGAACGTGTTGCGATTGGCTCATGGTGATGTGGCAGAAGACATTCAGCAGTGCTGCAACGAAAAGAGCGCGATCGAGCGATGCGTCAGCGCGGCGCAGACGCAGCCAATACCCCACCGTGGCGATTATGAAGATCGTGGCGGGCACCAGATCCCAGGCCCGGGGCATCAGCGCGCCCGGGTGCATTAAAGGCGGGTTGGGCAACATGAAATAGAAAACGCTGGTAAGGTAAGCGATCACGCCAACGATTAAAGTGGCGCCTGCCATTTCTTTTGCGGGCTCGCGCGCTACCGGAATTCTGCGTTCAACGGCAAGCGCAGCCAGCAGGAGCAAGCCAAGAAGGGTACGCCCGGCGAGCCAGCCGAGAGAAATGTGCGTTCCCTCGTATCGCGAGACCAGCATGCCGCGATAAAACGTCATGCTCGTTCCCGCCTCGATCAGGCCAGCCAGAACGAAACCGAATGCAAGCATCAGGGAGATGCGGTCGTGGGTGCCTCGGAAGCGGACCAGGGCGTTCGCTGCGAACGTGAATGCGATCAGGCTGCCCGACATTTCGAGGTAGGTATCGAGAAGCGGGTCCGCCATGTAGGGCGAATTTCGCAGAATCCAGACGAAGATCAGGTAACCGCTTATTGCAATCGCCCAAAGAAGGACGAGCCGAAATCGATGGATGACGCCCCAAATCTTGCCCGGAACAGCCACGAATCCCCCAAGTCGCCCCACACCTGCCCATGAAGAACCGAGCAACTCTTGTGCCGATTTGGAGCATGGTTTTAGTACTATCTAAATATAGGATTCAAGGATGGTTATCACGGCGATGTAACCTGAGGGGCTGGATTTCAGACGCGATTGGGCATGGGTGATGAGTAGAATTGTTACAGCCCGGCACCTTGGCTACCCAGCACCGTCTGGCACTCGAGCGAAACTCAAATCCTATCCCTGAGGGGGCTGACCTTCTTCTGCTTTCTTCACTGCGGATTCGGCGCCGATGAAACCGATCTTGGAATGTTGGCCATCGCAGAACGGCTTATTCAAGCTACCGCCGCAACGGCATAGAGAGAAAGCAGGCTTGCCGGTGAGATCGAATTTATTTCCCGCGGCGTCAACCAGCTCAATAGTTCCTTCGGGAGCTTCCACTCGATATGGGCCGTTTGGACGAATCGTGATTTTCACCTGAGCCATTATTTTCTCCGTATCTCCGTGTGTGATCTCCGTGCCGCGCGATAACGATTAGAACTCGCGAGCAATCGGACCGGCGCGAAATTGCGAAAAGAATCGCTTAGTATTTTGGAACTGAAGGATCTACTTCGTCAGACCAAGCGAGAATACCACCCTTCAGGTTCAAAACCTTGCGAAAGCCAGCCTGCCGCAAAAATTCCGAGGCTTCCGCCGAACGCTTCCCGCTGCGGCAGTGCGCCACGATTTCGCGGGAGCTGTCGAGTTCGTTCACGCGCTTTGAAAGATCGCCGAGCGGAATCAAGTAGCCGCCGATGTTGCAGATCTGATATTCGTGCGGCTCGCGCACGTCGAGAATGAAGAGATTGTCGCCGCGATCGAGTCGCGCTTTCAATTCGCGCGGTGTGATTTCCGGAACGGTGGAAGCGGGCGCCGGCGCTTCTTCGCCGCGCACTCCGCAGAATTCGGCGTAGTCGATCAATTTCGTAATCGTGGGATGAGTGCCGCACACCGGGCAATCGGGATTCTTTCGCAACTTCAACTCGCGGAATCGCATGGACAGCGCATCGAACAGCAGGAGCCGGCCCACGAGCGGTTCGCCCTTGCCGATGATGAGCTTCAGCGTTTCCGCCGCCTGAATCGAGCCGACGATTCCCGGTAGCACTCCGAGAACGCCTCCCTCGGCGCAAGACGGCACCAGACCTGGCGGAGGCGGTTCGGGATACAAGCAGCGATAGCACGGACCTTCGGGATATCCGAAAACGCTGGCCTGGCCTTCGAAGCGGAAGATCGAGCCATAGACGTTTGGCTTGCCGAGTAGCACGCACGCGTCGTTCACGAGATAGCGCGTGGCGAAATTATCCGTGCCGTCCACGACGATGTCGTAGTCTTTGAGGATGTCGAGCGCGTTTTCGCTCGTGAGCATGGTTTCGAAGGTATCGATCTGAATGTCGGGATTTAGACCGCGCAAACGCTCGGCCGCCGCCTGGATTTTCGGGCGGCCTACGTCGTTGGTGCTGAAAAGAATTTGGCGCTGAAGATTTGTGAGGTCAACTCTATCGAAGTCCACGAGCCCGATGCGCCCGACGCCTGCCGCGGCGAGATATTGTCCGAGCGGCGCACCGAGGCCGCCGGTGCCGATGCAAAGCACTTTCGCGGCTTTCAGCTTGAGCTGACCATCCATCCCGACTTCCGGCATGATCAGGTGGCGGCTGTAGCGCAGTACTTCTTCTTTCGACAATGTCGGCGCAGGCTGCGCGGTGGTGGTTGTTTTAGGCGCTGCAATATCGGTGTTGGATGCCATTGGAAAACTCCGTCGTAGAGGCGCTACTGTACGCGTTTGTTACCTGCTCCGCCTGCGATCGAGGGGACGATGCTTACTGTGTCGCCTTCGTTCAGCCGCGTCTGGTCCTTCTGCAAATAGCGGATGTCCTCGTCATTTACGTAGACATTTACGAAGCTGCGCAGGCGTCCATCGTCTGAATAGAGATGCTTCTTGAGGTCGCCGAATTTTGTGGTGAGCGCCGACAGCGCTTCCGCTACGGTTGCGGCCTGCAGTTCAACGCTCGCTTGTTTACCCGCATAGGCGCGCAACGGCGTGGGAATGATTACCTTCACTGCCATTCAGCTTCCTCCTTCTCTTAATCTTAGATCTTAGACGCCCAGGCACTTAAGATGACGCTGAGCGGGCTTCCGATTCAATCGCCTCGGGCTCGTAGCCGGAGCGGTCGTCGCGCAGGCGCCACGATGTGGTGTCGCGCGGTTCGCCCTTCATCACGCTTACGATGATATAGCTATACCACGGCCACGCATGGTCGCGATCGAATTCACTTGGCCGCGCCGGAGCATCGGGATGCGAATGATACCAGCCGAGCAGATCCAGATGCTTGTCGGCGGCGGTTTTTTCCGCGAGGCGCACGTCGTCGGGCGTTAGCTCGAAACGATTTCGGGGCGAGTCGTCTCGCCTATTCGCGAGCGGGAGCAGATCTATGATTTCGCGTGAACCCTCGCCATCGCTGCCGAGTAACGCGCCGCAGCACTCGTGCGGATAAGTTTGGACGCCGTGCGCGTGAATTTTCTGCAGCAAAGTTTCTCGAATTTTCAGGGGCGCGATGGTCATGGCGGCAGACTCAGTCTTCGCTCCAAAATCGCTCGCTCAAATATTTCTCGCCCGAATCGGGGAAAACGGTGACGATAACCGCGCGCGTTCCGGCGGGCAATCGGCGCGCGACGTCAAGACAAGCGCACAGAGCGCCGCCCGAACTCACGCCGGCCAGAATGCCCTCTTCGCGCGCCAGACGCTTCACCATTTTTTGCGCGTCTTCCGTGCGCAGGGCGAGGTCTTCATCCGCGAGCTTCGGATCGTAAATTTTAGGGACAATCGCCGTCGCCATATGTTTCAGACCTTCGAGCCCGTGGAATCCGGAATCCGGCTGCATGCTGATGCAGCGAATCTTGGGGTTGAACTCCTTCAGGCGGCGCGTGGTGCCGACGAATGTGCCGCTCGTTCCCAGACCTGCGACGAAGTGGGTGATTTCGCCGCGGGTCTGCTCCCAGATTTCTGCGGCGGTGCCGTTGTAGTGAGCTGCGGGGTTCGCGGCGTTGCTGTACTGGTCGGGGTAAAAGTATTTGTCCGGCTCGGCTCTGTAAATTTCGCGCACGCGACGGATCGCGCCGTCCGTGCCTTCGTCGCCGGGAGTCATCACCAGCTCGACGCCATAGGCTTGCAAGATCTTGATCCGCTCGGGCGAAGCGCTCGACGGGAGACACAATTTCACTTTATAACCGCGAGCCGCACCCACCATCGCATATGCGATGCCCGTATTGCCGCTGGTCGCGTCGAGAATAATCTTCCCCGGGCGCAAATCGCCTTTGCGCTCGCCCTCGCGAATCATCGAGTACGCGGCGCGATCTTTTACCGAGCCACCGGGATTGAACCATTCTGCCTTTGCCAAAATCTGAATCGCAGGCGCGAACTCTGCCGCAAGGCGATCGATCCGCAACAGGGGCGTGTGCCCGATCTGATCGAGCAGATGTTCGCCTATCCGCGCTGCCGTCTCCACGCGCGACGGGGATAATGCCGCCGATTTTTTTGCCACACTCACGACAGATTTACCTTCCAATTCGTTCGCCATCCGAGAGCCAAGACCACGAAGCAGGGCGGTATTCCGCTAATTTCGAAGAGTTTAGCAGACGCTTGCTCTAGTCTATCACCCGCGGCCAGCTCATCTGCCATGCCGTTTTGATGCAGCCAGCGCCGGGCAAGGAGCATATATTTGGCTTTACAGCGACCGCGGCGAATTCTTATCCTCAAAGGCTATGTGGTACGTGAACAATCTATTCGACCAGGCGCAGGTGGAATCGCTCTCCGCAAAGGGCTTCCTCGTTCGCAGTTCGGGCGGCGTGGTGCGCATCGAGAAGTACGATTGCGGCGCGGAGTTGCGGAAGACACCGGAAGGCCGCTATCAGATGACCGTGATTCCCACGATCATGATGTGCGGGCAGTTCACGCGGCTGTGGGACGCGGGTTACCAGAAATTTTTGCTTTCCAATGAGGGGAAAAAGTATCCGGTGCTGGTTCAACAGCTCGCGAGTTTGCGCAAATTCAACGAAGAGCTGCGCACCGCGCTCGGCGTGCCCACCTACTACAACGAAGCGATCGGCTCAACCTGCCAGCTGAGTGTCTACGACCGTGTGAAGGGCCGTCCCGGCGACAATCCCGACGAAACCGTTGGCGCGCAGGAAAAAGTCGAGCACTAGCTGGCAATCAGCAAACCGAATTCCACGCCACAAGCCAAGCAAATCAAACTTGCGCAGCGAGTCGACCCGCTTGCGCATGCCCGTTGCGCGGCTTCACGCCGTTTGTTCGCGAGCTGCTCGTCCGCGCGCATTTACCGCACAGCCCAAAAAATTCCGTGCGATATCGTTCGACGCGAAAACCGACGCCGCGCGACACATGTCCGAGAATATGCGCAGGCAGTTTGATCGTCACGTCCCGCAACGCACCGCAATGGTTGCAAATCAGGTGATCATGGCGTTCGATGATCGGATCATATCGCGCCGCTTCATCTGCAAAATCAACCCGCGCGATCATTCCCTTTCGCTCCAGCCAGTTCAAGGAATTGTAGATCGTGGCGTACGCCACTCCCGGCCGGCGCTTTCTCACAGTACGAAAAACTTCGGCCGCTGTTGGATGCGCGTTCGCTCCGCGAAGCATTTCCAAGACTACGCTTCGGTAATGCGTCAGTCTCCCCGCTATTCGCATTGAATCTCCTCGATTCAGAGATTGGTCCGCGCTGGTAAAGGGTTTGATTCGCGAAACGAAAAAAGGTTTTTCGGGCGAGGCAAATTTCTTAAGAATTAGGAACATTCCAGATTTCGGATGTTGGGTATACCTGAAATGAGAGTGGGCAGAGTTCGATGCTACTTGGGGACCTGTTCCAATCGGCGTCGCAGGTGCGCCACGTTCACCCGATGTTGCGCAACCAACCGCGAGCCCAGAAAAATCACCGGAACGTCGTTGGTGTAGCGGTCATGAAGGATCGGATCGTCATCGATGTCCACCTCACGCAACGTCGCGCCAAATTCTCGAGCGACCGGCATGATGGCAACGCGGGCCTCTTCGCACAGCGTGCAACCCTCGCGCGTGTACAGGGTAATTTCGCGCGGGCTTACGATCACCAGCCGCCCGTCTTCCGTCCGTGCATAGAAATCGCTTTCCCCCTCGCGGAGCAATCCGCTCTTCACAAGCTCAGAAACAGCGTCGAGCACTGCCTCGCGCTGTTTGGGCTCGTTTCCGCCTACAAATTCGAACATTGTGTGCAGATCGAGCGAATCGCGTTCGAGCTGGTCGTAAAGCGACAGCACGCGCTGTGCGATGGGATCCATTTGGTCAGCCTCATTGCCTGTTACGGTTTCAGATTGTAGTAGCGCTGGAAGGTGCCGATGAAAGGATAGAAAGCCCGCGCTCGGTAAAGTTCCGCAATCTGCCGGATATGGCCAAGGTCGTGGCATGCCCATTCATTCAAAAATTGGCCGATGGTGACCCTTCCCGCCTCTTCGTGTTCCCCCGTCCGAGCGATGGCACCGGCTGGAAGATAGCGAAGCCAGGAAAGCGTGCGATCGCGTTCGTGACAGAATTGCTTTAGATGCTCACGGGCTTTGCCGGCATATTTGCCAGCTTTGTAAGCAGCATTCTGATCGTAATTGTGAAGCACGGGATTTTTCTCTTCGAGCATTTTCTGCACTCGTTCGCGGAATCCCGTCACTTCGACGTCCGCCAGATGCGCCAGCACTTCGCTGATGGACCAGCGGTCCATCGCTGGTTTCCAGTGCAGTTGATCCTCGTTCGCCGCCCAGATGATTTTTTCGATGATGATGGGCGTTTGTTCCAGAACGGCCAGTCCTGGCAGCGCGTCTGGACTCGGTGAAGCGGCCATTAATCCCTCCCTCGCCGCGATTAGAGACAAAATCATTTTATACCGTAACGACGCGCCAGTAGTCGAAGCGCTTTGGGATTCTTCTCCAGGGCTGCACCAGCGCTTGTGCCTGAATCGCGTGCATGGTAAACCCGCATGTGAGGTTTTAGACGCAATGGCCGACGTGGTAGCACTGATGGACGATCTTTTTTTTCAGGCGAAAGTAATGGAGACGGCGAAGCATCTTGGCCTCAATCTCAGAATCTGCGGAACGCCCGACGCGTTTCTCGCCGAAATCGGACAGCAAGCTCCCGGGCTGATCGTTGTCGATTTGAACGCGCGATCCGAACCGCTCTCTGCGATCGAGCGTCTCCCAGCTGGCGCCCGCGAGATCCCGATGGTCGCCTTTCTTTCTCACGTTCAGACCGATCTTGCGGCCAAAGCACGGGCAGCGGGCTGCCGCGAAGTGATGCCTCGATCCCAATTCACACAGAACCTGGCAACCATCCTCGCGCGCGCGAAATCCCACCCGTCATGAATTTGCGTTCATTCTCAGCGGCAATCGCCGCAATGATGCTCGCGGCCGTTACCTCTGCGCTTTGGCCCATAACCACGCGCGCGCAAAATAATGCTGCAGCCGATGCAGCCTCCGCTCTTTCCGCAGCGCTGTCAGCGGCCTGCCGCGCCAATGAGACTCAGTTCGCAAATTATCTGACGGCTGACAACGCGGCAGCCTTCCGCGCACTACCAGTCAGTCAGCGAACTGCATTTATACGCCGGTTCGCACTCACCGACGATGCAGGCAAGCCGCTTGCTTCTACCGATACGCAGAACCATACCGTTCTCCGCTGCGAAGCGACCAAGGGCACCGTGGAATACCGCTTCGGAGACGTACGTGTCCATGAAAACCTCGCCTTCATTCCTGTGACGGTGCCTAATCTGGAAGACACGGAATTTGGCCTCGTCCGCGAGAACGGTGCATGGCGGCTTATCTCGCTCGGCGTGGTGCTTCTCGACATTCCGCAGTTAGCAAAGCAGTGGGATGTCGCCGACCTTACCGCGCGCGAAGAGGCCGCCATACAAACCCTTCGCGATCTGGCCAGCGCGATCGAGACGTACAACCGCGCCTGGGGCAAGCTGCCTGAGTCGCTCTCCGTGCTGGGACCTGCGCCTCCCGGGCAAATTTCACCCGAACAGGCCGCTCTGGTGAGTGTTGAACTCGCAGCGGGAAAACAAGACGGCTACGTATACCGTTACCGAATCAATCCCGACAAAAACGGCAACGACACGAAATTCGAACTCGCCGCAACGCCTGAGAAATATGGCCTGAACGGCCATCGCTCGTTTTTCTTGGATAGCCAGGGAAGAATTCACGGCGACGACAAACATGGCGTTGTGGCTACGCCCGAAGATCCCCTCATCGCGGGTGAAAAGTCGGAGTGACGGTCGGGGACCCTCAGGTATAATGCCAGTCTCGTCTTAAACAGAACGGCCGGAAATAATCGCAAGGATAGCGAATGTCCCAGGTGGCATCGGCAATTGCTCAGTCGTCAAATCCCGCGAAACTGATCGCGGATCGGATCCTTCGCGGCGAAGGTGTTGCGCTTGACGCTCTCCGGATCGCCGCCGCAAATATCCTGCTTGTGCTTTGCGCTCACATCGTAATCCCGTTGCCGTTCACCCCGGTTCCGGTCACTGGTCAGACGTTCGGGGTGCTGCTTGTCGCCGTCCTTCTTGGCTCGCAACGCGGAATGCTGACGTGTGTTCTCTACCTGCTCGAGGGCATGGCAGGCCTTCCCGTTTTTCAGCCGCTTGGTATGCCAGGGCCGCTCCGGCTCGCGGGGCCCACGGCCGGCTATTTGCTCGCTTATCCATCGGCTGCGTTTGTAACGGGCTGGCTCGTTGAACATATTTCCGCACGCAGCTTTTCTCGTTTCCATGCCGTTCGGGTGACAGGCGCTCTCGTCGGCGGCGAAGCGATCATTTTCGCCGGCGGCTGCGCATGGCTCGCGTTGGGAATAGGATTGGGATGGACCCGGGCAATTTACGCGGGCGCGCTCCCCTTCATACCGGGCGAAATAATTAAGATCGCATTGATATTGGCCGTTGTTCAAGGCGCCGAATTGGCGTGGAAACGCGCGTAGCGTTCGGATTTACGGGTGAACCTGGCAAGCGGTAAGACGGAGCCGGTGCGGGACACTACTTTCTAGAATCTAAGTTTCTTTTCCAACCTATGGCCACACTTAGCACGCCACCAAAACAATCTCCCGAAGAGCGCGTCCGCTCCGCGAACCAGCGTTTCTATGCCGCTTTCGAATCGCTGGACATGGCTGAGATGGAAGCTGCCTGGGCGCACGACGACAATGTCGAGTGCGTGCAGCCGGGCGGCGAATTGCTGCTCGGTTGGGATGAAGTGCGCGGCAGCTGGGCTCGCATTTTTGCGAATACCAAGCGCGTGCGCATTGCGCTCAGCTCAATATGGGTCCGGGTCGAGGGAGATGTGGGTTGGGTCGCCTGCACGGAGCACGTTACGACCGCTTTTACGGATGGCTTTGACGAAGCAGTGATTCAGGCAACGAATATCTTTGTACGTTCGGGCAGCGATTGGCTGATCGTGGCTCACCACGCGTCGCCGCTTCCGGCGCCCACAAGCTCAACGGTTCAATAGCCGCCGAATATTTGCTTGCGGATTTCCGAGCGGCGCACTGTACGACTTTTTCGCGGTGTGGTAATCTACTTCCCTCAAGAGACGCAGCGAACAACAGCGCTAACTCCGAAGAACGCAACTACTGCAGCGGGTCCGACGGTCTTGCACTGCGTCATCTCAGCCCTGCGCGGTGAAGAGCGTCTCGCGAAAGCGCCAGGATGGATCCCATGACGGCCACATCGGCAGCTTTGCCCAAAACTGCTGAGCTTCGCCTCGCGCATTCCCCCGACAGCGACGACGCTTTCATGTTTTACGCGCTGGCTACCGGCAAGGTGCGTCTTCCCGGCGTGAAATTCACGCACATCCTGTCCGATATCGAATCGCTGAATCAGGCCGCGAGCAAAGAAACCTACGACATTACAGCATTGAGTTTCTACGGCTATACGTTTGTCGCCGACAAGTACATTTTGATGGATTGCGGCGCGAGTTTTGGTGAGGGTTACGGTCCCATCGTGGTTTCATCGCACCCTATTAAAAAAACCGAGCTCGCAGGGCGCAAGATCGCGATTCCCGGCGCGCTCACAACCTCCTATCTCGCGTTAAAGCTTTTTGAGCCCAACGTCGAAGTGGTCACCATGCCATTCGACAAAATTCTGGATGCCGTGCAGGCCAAAGAAGTGGAAGCGGGCCTGCTGATTCACGAAGGCCAGTTGCTTTTCTCGCAAGTCGGCTTGCACCGCGTCGTAGATCTCGGCCAATGGTGGCAGGAAACCACGCAACTGCCATTGCCGCTCGGCGCCAATGCGATTCGCCGCTCGCTCGGGCCAGAACTGGGGCTGCAGGTGGCGCGCGTGATTCGCGACAGTGTTTCCTACGCTCTGGAGCATCGCGATGCGGCGCTCAACTACGCGCTGCAGTTTGCGCGCGATATGGATCCGGTGCTGGCTGATAAATTTATCGGCATGTACGTGAACCGCTGGACCCTCGACTACGGAGAAGAAGGACGTCGCGCCGTTCGCGAACTTCTCGATCGAGGCAAAGCCATCGGCCTGGTTCCGTCGTCGTTCAAGGTAGAGTTCCTTTCCGACGCCGCCGCATAAAATTCTGCGCCGCAACGGGTGATTGTCTTCCGGACTCGCCCAATCACACCACGCCCTCGTTCCGCTGCACCCATGAGAAGATTGAGTTAGCAACATGAAGAACCTGATTCAACAGGGCCTCGCCCTTCGCGAACTTCTCCGCGAGCGCATCCTCGTGCTGGATGGCGCGATGGGCACCATGCTGCAACAGGAGAACTTGACCGCCGCGGATTTCGGGGGCGCGCATCTCGAAGGCTGCAACGAAAACCTCAACATCACGCGGCCGGATGTGGTTCTAGGGATTCACCGCAAATACCTCGAGGCCGGCGCGGACATCATCGAGACAAATACATTCGGCAGCACGCCTCTCGTTCTCGCCGAGTATGGACTCGGCGATCGCGCCCGAGAAATCAGCCGCCGCGCTGCCGAGCTTGCTTCGCAAGCGGTGCGCGAGTTCTCGAAAGGTTCGAAGCCGCGCTTCGTGGCAGGCTCGATGGGGCCTACCACGAAGGCCATCAGCGTCACCGGCGGCGTGACATTTTCGCAGCTTCACAAGAATTATCTCGAGCAGGCTCGCGGCCTCATCGAAGGCGGCGCCGATCTTCTTCTTCTCGAAACCTGCCAGGACACGCGCAACATCAAAGCCGGCATCCTCGCGATTCAAGACCTGAGCCACGAAATCGGTGCACCGATTCCGCTGATGATTTCTGCGACGATCGAAGCCATGGGCACGATGCTCGCAGGTCAAGGCATCGAAGCTCTGTGGGCATCGCTCGATCATGTCGAATTACTTTCGCTCGGCCTGAATTGCGCGACAGGCCCTGAATTCATGACCGATCACATCCGTACTTTGCAGTCGCTCACCAGCCGGTACGTCTCGTGCTACCCGAACGCGGGATTGCCCAACGAGGAAGGCCGCTATGGCGAAACTCCCACTTCGCTAACGGAACAGCTCGAGCGCTTCGTGGATCGCGGCTGGCTCAATATTGTGGGCGGCTGCTGCGGGACGACCGAGGAACACATTCGCGCAATCGCGCAAATGGCCGAAGGAAAAGCGCCGCGCCGCCCTGTCGAACAGAAACATCGTGCCGTCTACTCCGGTATCGAAATGATCGAAGCCGAAGAAAGCACGCGTCCGTTGATTGTTGGCGAGCGCACCAACGTGATCGGTTCCCGCGCTTTCAAGAATCTCGTCGCCGCCGAACAATGGGAAGAAGCCACTGAGATCGCGCGTCGCCAGGTAAAAAGCGGCGCGCACATTGTTGATGTCTGCCTCCAGAGCACGGACCGCGACGAGATCAAGGACATTCCGCCCTTCTACGATCAGCTCATTCGCAAAATCAAAGCGCCGCTCATGATCGATACTACGGACGCGGCTGCAATCGAACTTGCGCTCACCTATTGCCAGGGCAAAAGCGTCATCAATTCCATCAACCTTGAAGACGGCGAAGAAAAGCTCGAGCGCGTTTGCCCACTTGCGCGCTCTTATGGCGCAGCGATCATCGTCGGATGCATCGACGAAGACCCCAATCAAGCCCAGGCGTTCACTCGCGAGCGGAAACTCGAAATCGCCGAGCGTTCCTACCAGCTGCTTACCAGTAAATATGGAATCCGCGCTGAAAATATAATTTTCGATCCGCTCGTCTTCCCTTGCGCAACGGGCGATGAAAATTATATTGGCGGTGCCGTCGAAACGATCGAAGGCATTCGCCTAATCAAGAAGAAGTATTCCGCATGTTCGCACGGTTCTCGGAATTTCCAATGTTTCCTTCGGCCTTCCGCCCGGCGCTCGCGAAGTCGTCAACTCCGTTTTTCTCTACTACTGCACGAAGGCCGGCCTCGATCTCGCCATCGTCAACGCCGAACGCATCGAGCGCTTCCCTTCAATCCCCGAGCATGAGCGCACGCTGACCGAAAATCTGCTCTTCAATCGCGTCCCAACTGAAATTCCGAACGCGCATCCGCAAGCCGAAGTAATTCGCGGCGCCCCGGCCGACTGGCGCGAGCAATCGCGTGAGCAAAAAGCCGCCATCAATCAGTTTCACATTGCCGCAATCACCGAACATTTCCGCGCCGCCGGCTCGCGCAAGAAAGCGCGTCCCGAAGACCTTCCGCTCGATCAGCGCCTCGCGAACTATATTCTCGAGGGCTCGAAGGACGGCCTCGTCGCCGACCTCAATAAGAAACTGGCAGAAGGCGTGGCTCCGCTCGACGTCGTCAACGGCCCGCTGATGGCAGGCATGGCCGAAGTTGGGCGGCTTTTCAATAACAACGAGCTGATCGTCGCCGAAGTACTGCAATCTGCCGAGGCGATGAAGACCGCCGTCAATCATCTCGAGCAATTCATGGAGAAATCCGCCACCGAACGCCGCGCCAAAGTGATTCTCGCCACCGTCAAAGGCGACGTCCACGACATCGGCAAGAATCTCGTCGAGATCATCCTGAAAAACAACGGCTACGACGTGGTGAATCTAGGCATCAAAGTTCCGCCCGAAGATCTAATCCGCGCGCACAAAGAGCATCGTCCCGACGCAATCGGCCTTTCCGGCCTGCTAGTGAAGAGCGCGCAACAAATGGTCACCACCGCCGCAGATCTTCGCGAAGCTGGAATCCGAGTACCGCTTCTGGTCGGCGGCGCAGCGCTCTCTGAAAAATTCACGAAGCTGAAAATCGCCCCGCAGTACAGCACCGCCGTCTGCTACGCTAAAGACGCCATGACCGGCCTGCGCCTGATGAATCAACTCAGCGATCCATCACAGCGCGATGCCGCGATTCAAGCGCACACGCACGTCGAAACGCTCGTGCTCGACGAGCTCGCTCCGGAACCTGCCGCCGCGCCCATCATCGATGCGCGCTCGCCGAGAATTCGCACCGACATCCCGATTCCGTCCGTCGCGTATCTCGATCGCAAAATCCGCTCTGTTCCGAATCTGAACGAAATCTGGAGCTACATAAATCCGTTCATGATTTACGGGCGCCATCTCGGCTTCCGCGGAAATTTCGAGAAAGCTCTCTCCGAACGCGATCCGCGCGCCCTCGAACTCTTCAACAACATGGAAGAAGTCCGTCGCGAAGTAGCCACCTTCATGAAGATTTCCGCCGTGTGGCAATTCTTCGAAGCCGAGCGCAACGGAAATTCGATCGCGCTATACGCGCCCGACTCCGGTTCGCCGATTCACACTTTCCATTTCCAGCGCCAAAGCCCTCCTGGCGATCTCTGCCTGAGCGACTACATCCTCCCCGCAACGAATGGCTCGCGCGATCACGTCGCGCTTTTCGTCGTCACCGCAGGCGCCGGCATTCGCGACCGCGCCGAAGCAGCAAAATCCGCCGGCCGCTATTTTTATTCGCACGGCCTTCAGGCGCTGGCGATTGAAACGGCCGAAGCCTGCGCCGAATGGCTGCACCGCCGAATCCGCGAAGATTGGGGCTTCTCCGATCCACCCTCGCTCACCATGGCCGACCGCTTCACTTCGCGCTACCGCGGCAAGCGTTACAGCTTCGGCTATCCCGCTTGCCCCAATCTCGAGGATCAGTCCGGTATTTGGCTGCTCCTGCGCCCAGAAGAGATCGGCGTTCATCTCACCGAAGGGATGATGATGGATCCGGAGGCAAGCGTCAGCGCCCTCGTTTTCCACCATCCCGATTGCACATACTTCTCAGTCGGCGATTCGCGCGACTTTTAGTTCGTCCGGACTCCGCATATCAATTTTCGACTTTTCTTCTCCTCGCTAAAATTTGACCCATTGATGCCCGGCGCAGATACTTCTCTTGGCTGCTCGCTCCCTGTTCCTTTTTGGCAGCATACCAATGTCACGACAGACCCCTCCACGCTTTGTCCGACTCTGTGGTGCATGTCTGCTCCTTTGTTTTGTACTGATCGGCTGCGGCGATACCTGCTTCGTCATCATCGGCATCTTTCCAAATACAACCTCTGCCACGAATCCGCCCACCTGCAAGCTCGGCGACGGCACCGGAACTATCATAGTGGGAATCAATTCCGCCCGCCCCTCGCCCCAGGCTCCGACGTCGCCAAATCTTCAGCATGTCTTCATCACTTTGCGCGGAATCGATGCGAGCCCCGATGCCATCGCAACCGAAGACTCTCCCGACTGGCAGGAACTCGCACCCGAACTCGCGAGCGAGCCCGTTCAGATTGATCTAATGAACACCTCCGTGTCAGATGTCTCATGCGCGTCGAGTCTCACTCGAAAATCGATCGTTCGCGCCGATTTGTACCGCCAGATTCGCCTGCGCCTCGTTTCTGATCAGCCAGCCGCTGGTGACCCACTGCCGAGACAGAACGAATGCGGTGGCCGGAGTTTCAACTGTGTTGTAGACATAAACGGATACACGCACGCCTTGGCACTGAAAAACGGAGAACGCGACTTGCGGATCACATCGGACCACATTGCGGATGGCTCTTTCAACGTTCTTCCCGACACACAGACCCGACTCTCAATCGTATTCGACCCCTATTCGTCGCTTGCTACAGCTGTCAGCGATGCGGTGCAAGTGGTGCCGGTATTTTCTGCAGAAACGGCCAGCGGATGCATACCCTCTTCGTCCTCTCCTTAGTATTTGGCGCTTGTCGCGGGGTTCACTCCCACGCTCGCCTTGACGCTCCCATCCGTTTCGTCTAACGTCATCGCGATTCCCTTTAGAGGCCGTTAGCATGAGTCGGGCGCCTGACCAAAACCTTCCCGGTTTGCATCTTGCCAGCACCGGTAGCTATCCGCGCATTGGCGACGGACCGGAACTCCAGACTCTTCGTCGCGCCACTGCCTCTCTCGATCGTGGCGAACGTAATACAGCGGACCTCCTGGACGCCGAAAATGAAATGACGCGTCGCGCTATCGCCGACCAGCTCAAAGCCGGCCTCGAAGTGATCACCGACGGCCAAATCCGTTGGTACGATCCAATCTCGCACATCGCATCGAAGCTCGACAATGTCAAGATCGCCGGCCTGCAGCGCTATTTCGACACCAACTTCTATTTTCGCCAGCCAGTGACCACCGGCACACCCAAGTGGAGCAATGCGCTCGTCGCAGGAGATTTCAGTTTCGCTCGCAACGCGCTCGGACACCTTCCAACACCGAAGAATCTCGCCGGTAGACTCTCCATCAAGCCGGTCCTAACCGGTCCTTACACATTGGCGAAGTTTTCGCTCTCCGCTCACACGGGAAACGGCGCTGCCGATCCTTTCTCATCGCTCGAAGCCCGCACTCTCGCTTATGCGGAAGCGCTCTCCGCTGAGATTGCCGCGCTCGCACAAATCGGAGCCTCATTGATTCAAATCGATGAGCCCGCGATCATTAAATATCCAGAGGATTGGAAGATCTTCGAAAAGGCCATCGCGAAGCTCATTGCAGCGCGTGACAAATCTGCCGCGGACGGGAGCCGCCCGGAGTTAGCGTTGTACGTTTACTTTCATGATCCAGCTCCGCTCTACGAAAAACTCCTCGCGCTTCCGGTCGATGTCCTCGGTCTTGATTTCACTTACAATCCGAAACTCGCTGACCTCGTCGCTTCTACTGGCTCGCCCAAGCCTCTCGGCCTCGGTCTCATTGATGGACGCAACACCAAACTCGAAGATGCCGATGACGTTGCCCGCCAGATCGATCGCCTGCTGCCGAAAATTCAGGGTGGGCGCGCTTATCTGAATCCTTCCTGCGGACTCGAGTATCTTCCTCGCGATCGTGCCTTTGCCAAGCTCGAACTGCTCGCTAAAATCCGCGCGGCCGTGGCTTAGAGGACTCTTCCAGCCATGAGCCGCGAAAAACTCGAACGCCTCGGTCTGCAACTACCTCTTTTCCCCATTACTTCGGTCGGCAGTTTTCCCAAGCCCGATTATCTCGTCCGCGCCCGCGCCGATTTTGCAAAAGGCAAAATCACTGCGCAGCAGCTTCGCGACTTGGAACACAAAGCAACCGCGTTTTGGATTGAGACCCAGGAAAAACTCGGCGTGGATGTTCTCGTGGATGGCGAGATGTATCGCGGCGACATGGTAGCGTATTTTGCCGAGCGTCTTCCGGGATTTACAGAAGGCGGCCTCGTCCGCGCTTACGGCAATCGTTACTATCACAAGCCGATCATAACGGGCGAAGTCTCCTGGCCCGGCCCCGTGACGGTGGATTCCTGGCAGTTCGCCCAAAGCTTGACGAAAAAACCTGTAAAAGGAATGCTCACGGGCGCCTACACGATCATGGATTGGAGCTTCAACGAGCACTATCCCGATCGCCGCTCCACCGCCATCGCTCTCGCCGCCGTGATCCGCAAGGAAGTCGAGGCTCTCATCGCGGCCGGTTGCAAGATCGTTCAGATTGATGAGCCCGCGCTCTCCGTCCGCCCCGAAGAACTACCCATCGCGATCGAAGCCATGGAGCGCACTACGAAGAATCTCGATGCGTATTTCATCACCCACGCCTGTTATGGAGAATTCGATCACATTTATCCCGGCATGCTCGACCTCGCCGTCGATAATTTCGATCTCGAAATGTCCAATAGCGATCTCGACCTTCTCGAGATATTCCGCCGCCACCCGTTTACGAAGGACATCAGTTTCGGCGTCGTCGACGTTCATTCTCACACAATGGAGACTCAGGAAGCGGTGCGCGGGCGTGTGGAGAAAGCGCTCACTGTTCTTCCCAAGGAAATAATCTGGATCGATCCTGACTGCGGGCTGAAGACTCGCACCGTCGAGCAAGCCATCGAGAAGCTTCGTCTCTGCGTTGAGGCCGCCAAATCCTTCCGCTCGTGAAATGCCATTATCTCTTTTGTACTTCCCCTCGAATCGATTCTGGACTAGTATCTCGCCCGCGTTACGATCAATTAACGATGCCCGGCGAAATCATCGAGATCATGCCTGACAACGATCCGAGGTCCAGGCCCGAAGCCGCCGCTTTCGCGAACCAATACGCTGCCCTCCTCGCTGAGCACGCGATCCAAAATAACGATCAGAGTCTGCGGCGCCACGCTGTCGGACTGTCGGTCTGGATGGCATTTGCCGTTGCAGCCGGTGCAGTGATCGCTTCCGCATTCGTTTATTTTCTCGCCTACTAGCGAGCCTTCCCTGTTTTTCGCTTCAGTGCCACAAGCGACCGCAGCTCCCCTGGAAGCACAGAACTATTGCCCGTTCGACCGCTTTCGAAAACTTGACGCCCGAATCCCATTCACATAAATTCGCTTCGCTGATGAAAGCTCCCGCAAAATTTGTTTTTGTCGCTTGGCTGCTGGCTATTCTTCCAGCTGTCGCCACCGCTCAGTATCCTCAGTCGCCACAGATCCCTGCTCCGCAGCATTTCGACTGGCCTGCGCAGCCCGTGCGCGGCGCGAAAGCGATGGTCGTCAGCGACGAAAAGCTCGCATCGGATGTGGGTGCCGAAATCATGAAGCGCGGAGGCAATGCGATTGACGCAGCTGTTGCCGTGGGATTCGCTCTCGCTGTCGTCGATCCTGAGGCAGGCAATATTGGAGGAGGCGGCTTTATGCTCGTCCGGCTCGCCAATGGCCGCACCGCTTTCATTGACTATCGCGAAGTGGCGCCGGCGAAAGCCTCCCGCGATATGTATGTCAAGCCCGACGGAACGGTAGACACGCAAGCATCGCTCGTCGGATACCGTGCGGTCGCCGTTCCCGGCACAGTCGCAGGACTTGCCCTCGCTCTCAAAACCTACGGCACGATGAGCCTCGCTGACGCGATGGCCCCGGCGATTCGCCTCGCTGAAGACGGATTCCCAGTCAGCGAAAAACTCGCCGCGTCGCTCCGCTCGATGGAGACGACCTTCGACCAATTCCCCATCTCTCGCCGGATTTTTCTCAAGGACGGCGCGTACTATCAGTCCGGAGAGATTCTCCGACAGCCGGAGCTGGCCGCCACGCTGAAACGCGTCGCCAAAAGCGGCCCTGACGGATTTTATCGCGGCCGAACGGCTCGCGATCTGGCCGTCGAAATGAAGCGCGAAGGCGGCCTGATTTCGCAAGAAGATCTCGCGCATTACAAACCGATAATTCGCAACCCCCTAACAACCGATTACAAAGTGAATGGCCATACTTGGCAGGTGATCACCAGTCCGCCGCCCAGCTCAGGAAGCATTGCGATTGAAGCTCTCAACATTCTCGCTCCCATCGAATTGAAATCATGGAACGACGCGCAGTCCGTCCACTGGGTGATTGAAGCGATGCGACGTGCCTTCGCCGATCGCGCCTCCTATCTCGCCGATCCTGCTTTCGCGAAAATTCCGCTGCGCGGCATGCTGTCCATCTGCTATGCCGATGCCCTCCGACGCACGATCGACCCCGAGCGCGCTTCATCGAGCGAGAAAATCCGCGCCGGAAATCCCGCGGCCTTCGAAGACGCGAGCCCGACACCGGGACCTTGTCCGCAAATTTCGAACCCGCCCGACGCCACACAAACTGGCGATGCCTTCAATCGCAACTCTGCAATGGTCGCAACCGATGGCCACACAACCCACTTCTCCGTCGTCGACGCCGCCGGCAATGCCGTCGCCAACACCTACACTCTAAACAATCTCTACGGCTCCGGTGTCGCCACCACCGACGGTTACTTCCTCAACGACGAAATGGACGATTTCACCGCGCACCCCGGTACGCCGAATATGTACGGCCTCATTCAATCCGAAGCAAACGCGATTGCCCCGGGCAAACGCCCGCTCAGCTCAATGATCCCTACAATTCTCCTCCGCGATGGCCAGCTGAGCTTCGTCACCGGCGCACGCGGCGGCCCGCGCATCATCTCCGGCACATTGCTGACGATTCTCAACTGGATGCGACTCGGCGAAGACGCGCAAGCCGCGATCAACGCACCGCGCTTTCATCAACAGTGGCTGCCCGATACGGTCCTCCTCGAGCCTAATTTTCCGCCCGATGTTGCAAAAGATCTCGAAGCTCGCGGCTACAAATTCGCCGACAAAACAGGTTGGGTTGGCCTCGTGGAAGCGATCGGCATCGATCCAAAAACAGGCGAACGGCTTGGCGCTCCCGAGCCCCGCCGCCCCGGCGCCGCCTCAGGTTTCTAAGCAATCCGTTTACGCCACCTTGCCTTCCCACCTGCATCGCCTCTCACTCCGTCGAAATTGAATGAGCAACACGCGTTTGCAATCTCGCCCGCACCTGCTACCCTAATCCGTCATGAAATGCTCGCGTTATCACGCACAGATTTGTACGTCGCCGATCGCGAGGCCCTAATGCGCCGCATTCTTTCCACCTACCGCTACATCCACCAACCGTTGACGGCGGCGCTCTTGGGGGAAATTTCGCGCGCGAAAATCGACGCAATTGAGGTCTTTTGCGCCCCTAGCCATTTCAATTACCGTGACGAGCAAAAGATCCGCGAGCTGTCGGACGCCCTTGGCGAATATCACCTCGAGCTTCACTCCCTGCACTCGCCCACCGAGCGCGATCTGGCGTCCAGGCCGCGAAAGCGGCGTCCCCATCTCGATTTCGGATGTCGAGCGCATCCGGCGGCTCGATGCGGTCGACGAGGTAAAGCGCGCCCTCGATGTCGCCGAGCGCGTCCCGTTCCGCTACCTTATTCAACACATTGGACATGGCCGCGACGCAGCGGATCCACGGAAACTCGATGCGGCATTCACCTCGCTCGAAATTCTCAGCGTCTTCGCGAAGGCTCGCGGCGTCACGATCGCGCTCGAAAATACGCCAAATGAAATCGGCGCGCCCGCCTCGCTCCAGCACTTCATCGTGGACACGCACTTGCATGACCTGCGCCTGTGCCTCGACACGGGCCACGCGCACATGGATGTCACCGTCGAAGTCGCGTTTGACGCCATGCGCGACCGCCTCGTCACCTCGCACATCCACGACAATCACGGCGAGAAGGACGAACACTTGCTCCCGTACGACGGCACCATCGATTGGGACGCAGCTCTCGGTGCATTTGCTAACGCCCCTCAACCGGTTGCGATGGTGCTCGAATTAAAAGCGCAGCCGGACGGAACGCCGACCCTCGATCAAATCCGCGCCGCGTTCGACAAGCTCGAGAAAAATCTGGATACAAAGCGCGACCGCGCCACCAAATCTTAATCGCGAACCCAAATGAAACGGACGACTGAATGACCCAACAAGCGCAAGCCCACACTCCCGACGCCACGCCGATCATCGCCATAGAACAAGCCGGCCAATATGCCGGACAGACCGTCACGATTCGCGGCTGGCTCTACAATCTGCGCGAATCCGGCAAACTTCTCTTCCCCATTTTTCGCGACGGCACAGGAATCATCCAGGGCGTGGTCTCGCTCAAAGAGCAGCCGCCAGCCTTCGAAGCTCTGAAAGGGTTACCGCAGGAATCGAGCGTAATCGTCACGGGAAAAATCCAGGCCGAGCCGCGCGCCCCCGGCGGCTATGAAATTCACATCAGCGGCATCGAAGTGGTCCAGCGCGTTTCGGATTCCGAGCCATATCCGATTCAGCTGAAAGAGCACGGTGTCGATTTCCTGCTCGACAAGCGCCATCTCTGGATTCGCACGCCGCGGCAAGCCGCCATTCTCCGCATCCGCGCAGAAGCGGAACGCACGGCGCGCAATTACATGGATTCGCAAGGCTACACGCTCACCGACGCGCCAGTCTTCACTCCCGCAGCGTGCGAAGGCACCACCACGCTCTTCGAAGTGAATTACATCGACGACCAAAAAGCCTATCTCACGCAATCCGGCCAGCTCTATGTCGAAGCCACCGCTGCGGCTCTCGGCAAGGTCTACACGTTCGGCCCCACGTTCCGCGCCGAAAAATCAAAAACGCGCCGCCACCTCACCGAATTCTGGATGCTCGAGCCCGAAGCCGCCTACGCGCATCTCGAAGACATGGTTCAACTCGGCGAAGGACTCGTCAGCACAGTCGTGCAGTCCGTCGTAAAAAATCGCGCGCGCGAACTTGCCATGCTCGAACGCGACGTCGCGAAGCTCGAAAAAATCACGCCGCCTTTCCCGCGCATCAGCTACGACGATGCCATCAAAGTCCTGCAGAAGGCCGGCAATCCCGCAAAGTGGGGCGACGATTTCGGCGGCGACGAAGAAACGATCATCTCGAAGGAATTCGACAAGCCCGTCGTGATCCATCGCTATCCCACCCAAATGAAAGCCTTTTACATGGCCACCGATCCCGAGCGCCCCGAACTTTCGCTGAGCTTCGACATGATCGCCCCCGAAGGCTACGGCGAAATCATCGGCGGCGGCGAGCGCCTCTCCAGTTACGAAACGCTCCTCCAGCGCCTCCGCGAGCACAATCTACCCGAGGAATCTTTTCAGTGGTATCTCGACCTGCGCCGCTACGGCAGCGTACCGCACGCCGGCTTCGGCCTGGGCCTCGAGCGCACCGTCGCATGGATTTGCGGGACTGAGCACATTCGCGAGGTCATCCCCTTCCCACGGATGCTCTATCGCGTTTATCCTTAACCGGCTCAAATGACCGGCTCAAATCGACCTGCCGTCCGGGCCGCTGAAAGAACGCCAAATGCCAGAAAAAATCCGAATCATCGGCGTGCCGATGGACCTGGGCGCCAGCCGGCGAGGCGTGGATATGGGCCCCTCCGCTCTGCGCGTTGCGGGCCTTCAGTCACGCCTTAAGCAACTCGGCCGACAGGTGGAAGATATCGGCAACGTGCAGGTTCGCCAGCCCGAAGAGCAGCCCTACGGCGAGAAAAAGGCCAAGTATCTCGACGAAATCGCCGAAGCCTGCAAAGGTCTCGCAGATATCGTCGGGAAAACCCTCGACGAGGATCTGGTGCCGCTGGTCCTGGGCGGCGACCACTCCATCGCTGTGGGAACCACGGCCGGCGCTGCCGCCCATTTCAACAAGAAATCGAAACGCATCGGCGTCATCTGGCTTGATGCGCACGGCGACATGAACACCCCCGATTCTTCGCCTTCAGGCAACGTACACGGAATGCCTCTCGCGTCCATCATGGGCTATGGGCCGCCGGAGCTCACCAAACTGGCCGGCATCTCACCGATGGTCGAACCGCGCAGCGTCGCACTGGTCGGCATTCGCGACCTCGACTCGAAAGAGCGCCGCCTAATGAAAGATTCCGGCGTTCACGTGTTTACAATGCGCGATATCGATGAGCGCGGCATGCGCGAAGTGATGGCCGAAGCGTTACGCTTCACCACAGACGACACTGCCGGCGTCGCAGTAAGCCTCGATATGGATTTCGTCGATCCCACCGATGCTCCTGGTGTGGGCACCCCGGTGCGCGGCGGCGTCACCTACCGCGAAGCGCATCTGGCTCTCGAAATGATTGCCGATAGTGAAAGCATGGTTTCCTTTGAACTCGTTGAAATAAATCCCGTGATCGACGAACACAACACGACGGCATTGCTCGGCGTCGAGCTTGTGCTCTCTGGCCTGGGAAAAAAGATCCTCTGAATGATGACCGGAATCAAAAAACGGCTGCGCATCGGCGTCCTTTTCGGTGGACGCTCCGGCGAGCACGAAGTCTCGCTCGCTTCGGCTGCCTCCGTGATTCGCGCGCTCGACCACGAAAAATACGAAGCGGTTCCCATCGGCATTTCGAAGGACGGCCGCTGGCTCGTCGGAACGGGTGCCATGAAGATGCTGGGCGACGTGCTCAAGTCCGGCGACCGCGTCATCCTGCCGCCCGACCCCACAGCCGCGCACCTGGTTCCGCTCGCGGCTTCAAGCGGACAGCCTAGCGTAATGGTCGACGTGGTTTTCCCCGTCCTCCATGGCACATTCGGCGAAGACGGCACTGTGCAAGGTCTCCTCGATCTGGCAGGACTCCCCTACGTCGGCGCAGGCGTTCTCGCGTCGGCAGTCGGAATGGACAAAGACGTTCAAAAGCGCCTTTTTGAGCAGGCCGGTCTGCCCATCGTTCCGTTTCTCGCCTTTCACCGCTGGGAATGGGAACGCGAGCGCGTAAAAGTCCTGCGCGAAATCAAAAAGAAATTCCGCTTTCCGATCTTCGTGAAGCCAGCGACGCTCGGATCATCAGTCGGCATGACGCGCGTAAACGCGTTGCACGAGTTGCAGAAGGCCATCGACCTGGCCGCCGAGTTTGGACTCAAAATCATCGTCGAGCGCGGAGTAAACGGCCGTGAAATCGAAGTTTCGGTGCTGGGCAACGAAGAGATTCGCGCGTCGATCCCCGGCGAAATCGTCCCGCATCGCGAATATTACGATTACGCAGCAAAGTATCTCGAAGGCGGCACGCAACTCGTCATTCCCGCACAACTGACCAAGAAACAGGTCACCACATTTCAGGATTACGCTGTTCGCGCCTTCCGCGCCATCGACGGAAC
Source organism: uncultured Acidobacteriota bacterium (assembly GCA_963697645.1). Lineage (GTDB taxonomy): Bacteria > Acidobacteriota > Terriglobia > Acidiferrales > UBA7541 > Palsa-295. The sequence goes on from CAVOOU010000006.1 coordinate 78,699, forward strand.
CGGTATGGCCCGTTGCGATTTCTTCCTGGATCGCACGAATGGAAAAATTTTCATCAACGAACTCAACACGATTCCCGGTTTCACTTCCATCAGCATGTATCCCAAGCTCTGGGAGGCTTCCGGCCTGCCGTATACGAAGCTCATCGATCGCCTGATCGAGCTCGCCCTCGAACTTCACAAGGAAAAAGCCCGCACGAAGTACTCCATCGAACTTCCCGCCGGAGCCGCCGGCGCTCTCGAAGGTTAGTAACAAAATCGAAATCAGCCCGTACTAGATAGAGAACGCGCGACGCCATGCCGTCTTGACCACCGCGCTCGAATCAATTAAACTAACCGGTTAGTTAAATAATTAGGGCCCGCAAGCGGACTGGGAATAACAGAGCTGCCTAATGAAACTAGGACGCCGAAAAGTCGAGAACCCCGCCACAGCGCGACGCATCCTCGCCGCCGCCGAGCGCCATTTTGCCGCGCAGGGCATGGCCGGCGCGCGCACCGACGAGATCGCTGCCGACGCCCATGCCAATAAGGCGATGCTCTACTACTACTTTGGAAACAAGCGTCGCCTCCATCGCGCCGTCCTTGAAAATCTCTTTCGCCAACTCAGCAAGGTCGTCTATTCGCCACCAGCCCCTGATGCCCCGCCCCGCGATCGGCTGCGCGCCTGGGTAAACGGATATTTCGATTTCCTTGCGACGCATCCCAACTATCCGCGTCTGGTGCAGCGTGAGGCTATGGACGCCACACCAAAAATTGAATGGATCGCGCGCGACTATTTTCAACCGTTTTTCAAGCACTTGACCGGCCTGATCGCGGAAGGAGTATCGGCTGGAGAGTTTCGTGAAGTGGATCCACGACAGACGGCTTTTACGATGCTCGGTGCCACAGCTTTTTATTTTGCTTCCGCACCGGTAATGAGACCAATCGTAGGGCACGATCTCCTCGCGCCGCACGCCCTCGAAGCGCGCCGCATGGCATTGCTCGATTTCATCGAGCATGGCCTCTACAGCGAGCATCCGAAACGGAGCGACAAGGGTTCCCCAGCGAGGCCTCGATGACAGGGCGAAAATTCATCGTCGTGATTGGAATGGTTTTTCTGATTGCGCTGATCGTCTATTTTGCCACCACTCCCAAAGGCAGTGATATCCCGCTGATCGGAGTCGTAGACGGCAACGAGGTGATCGTGAGCCCTCAAATCACTGGGCGCATCGTCAACCTCACGGTGGATGAAGGCTCGCAGGTCAAGAAAGGCGACCTCATCGCCGAACTCGATCGCACGGAACTCGAAGCGAGCCTGGCTGCCGCAAAAGCAAATGTAGGCACGCTTGAGAATTCAGTCACCGAAGCCCAGCACAACTATTCGTGGACGAGCGAGCAAACGTCCGCCTCGCTCGATCAGGCTCAGGCGATGACAACTTCGTCAGACGCGCAGCTCGAACAGGCCAAAGCGCAGCTTTGGCGCGATCAATCCGATCTGAAACGCATGCAGCAGCTCTATGACAAGCGCGAAGTGTCAGCACAAGACCGCGATCACGCCGAAGCCGCCGTTAAAATGTCGGAGGCCAACGTGAAAGCTCTCGAAGATGCCGTAAAGGCGCAAAAAGCCGCCATTGCCGTAGCGCAGGCGAATCGCAAGCAAGTGGACATGCGAAAAAGCGCCGTGGCCAGCACGATCGCACAGCTTGAACAGGCTCGCGCCGCCGTGGCTCAGGTTACCGCGCAACTGGCTTACACAAAAATCTACGCGCCGATTGACGGCATCGTTTCGGTGCGTGTCGCAAAACAGGGAGAAGTTGTTGCGCAAGGTTCGCCCATCGTCGTCGTCGTTGATGTGGATCATCTCTGGGTTCGCGCCGACGTCGAGGAAAGCTACATCGACTCCATTCAATTCGGCGAGAAGATGCGCGTACGGCTGCCTTCCGGCAATATCCTCGAAGGGCCGGTGATTTTTAAAGGCGTCGAGAATGATTTCGCGACGCAGCGTGACGTGAGCCGCACAAAACGCGATATCAAAACCTTTGCGATTAAAGTTGCCGTTCCCAATCCCGAGCATCGCCTTTTCACCGGAATGACTGCGACGGTCCTGCTGCCACAGCCAGAAAAGAAAAACTGGTTCGAACGGCTCCGAACGTAACGGAAACGAATCCATGAGCGCGATCGAAGTCGACCACCTCACGAAAAAGTTCGGCGACCTCGTCGCCGTCAACGATGTGAGCTTTCAAGTGGCCGAGCAGGAGATTTTTGGTCTGCTCGGGCCGAATGGCGCCGGCAAGACCACGTTGATTCGCATGATGACGACGCTCACGCCGCCCACTTCCGGCACGGCTCGAATCGCCGGGCACGACATTCGCACCGACGCCGATGGAGTGCGCCATGCGCTCGGCGTAATCCCACAGGCTTTCACGTCCGATCCGGAATTGACCGCCAACGAGAACATGCTGATTCACGCGAAACTTTACGGTGTTCCGTCCGAGGAGCGGGAAAAACTGATTCACGGCCTGCTCGAATCGGTGGACCTGCTGAAATTTCAAGACGCGCTCGTGCGCACGTTTTCCGGCGGCATGCGGCGCCGTCTCGAGATCGCGCGAGGCCTTGTTCACTCGCCCAAGATTCTTTTTCTCGACGAGCCCACCACCGGCCTCGATCCTGTATCGCGCACAAATGTGTGGGAAATGATTCGCAACATGCGCGACAAATCGAAGCTCACGATATTGCTCACCACTCATTACATGGACGAAGCCGATAAGCTCTGCGACCGGATTGCCATCGTCGATCATGGAAAATTGGCCGCGCTCGATACGCCCACGGCACTGAAAGACAGCGTGCCGGGCACAGATTCGGTCGAGGCTGAATTCGAGGACACGCCACCCGACTGGCTCGATCAGCTTCAGCATCTCGCGCAGTCCGCGGGCGTCACCACTCACGCTGGCGTTGTGCGAATTGCTTCGCACGACGGTCCTGCGACCGTGGCAGCGCTGATGGATTTGGCCCGAGTGCGGCACGTCACGGTAAAAAAAGTGTCGGTGACGAGCACCACGCTCGACGATGTGTTCTTGCACTACACGGGTAGCGAATTGCGCGACACCGCGCACGGAGGCGCCGGGCTATGACATCAGCCACCTCTACCGCTAAAACGCTGCGACTCGCGGCAGATCGCACCCCGTGGGAGGGTGCCTTTTACCGCCGATTAGAAAATCGTAAGCAGTTGAATCGGGACGAGTTAGGGCGAGGTTTAATCGCGGTACCGTGTATTAAAAACTCGGTGATACGCGCATGAAACTCTTCCGCGTCAATGCCCTAATCGAACGCGATATGCGGAAATTTTTCCGCAGCCCCGCCTTGATGATGGCTTCGATGGTGTTTCCGCTGGTGCAGCTGGTCGTTCTCGGATACGCATTTGGAGGAAAAATAAAAGGCGCCGTGGTCGCGGTCGTCGATCAGGATCAGACGGTGCAGTCGCGCCGCCTGCGCGAGATGATGAATGGAATTTCAGCGGGGCCGCAAACATTTCGCACCGTCGAATACAAGTCTTTACCGCAGGCGATCAACGATCTCCGCTCCGGATTCGTCGCCGCCGTGATCGACATTCCCTACGACTTCACGCAGCGCTACTACCAGCGGAACCGTCCGCGCATTTCCTTTACCGAAGACAACACCGACCAGTTCGTTTCGAGTTCCCTGCTCGAACGCGTGCAGCAGATGGTGAACGAACTGAATACGCCGGACGTGGAGCCGCGGCTGGCGAGCCAGGTGGACTTGAATGTTGTCGAAATGTATCCGTACATCGAGTACATCAAATATTTGCTCGCGGGCTCGATCGCGATGTCAATTTTCATCGTGGCCATGATCGGCGGTGGAATCACGTTCATTGACGATAAGGCACGCGGGCTGCACGAAGGATATCTCGTCACTCCGATTCAAAAAACCGAACTGGTGATGGGGTTGATTGGCGCGGGGGCGCTCAAGGGATTGATGGCGGGATTCATTCTTACGATCATCGGCGGCTTGATTGCCGGGATTCCGCGGCTGTGGGATCCGGTGCGGCTGGTTTACCTCGCGATTGTCGTGCTCGTGGCTTCGGTCGCGATGATCAGCTTCATGTTTCTTGTGATGGTGCGTGTGGACGATCCGCTTGTGCCGCGCGCGATTTTTGGCGTCCTGAATACGCTGCTGTTTTTTCCTTCGGGCGCGGTGTATCCGGTCGAGGCGTTTCCGGGCTGGCTGAGATGGATTTCGACCGTGGATCCGTTTACGTACACGGTGCACGCGCTGCGAAATCTCACCATCAAGAACACCGGCTTCGAGGGAATCTACAAGGACGTCTTAATTTTGTGCGCTTTTTCTGCCATCATGATTGGCGCGAGCATCGCTCTGTTCAAGCGGCAATTGTAGTTTGAGGAGTCGTCGTGGCGCTTTTTGACGGAATGGAGGAACATCCGCCTTCGAAGGTACGCCGGTACATCATCACCGGCGTCGCGTTCATTATTCTTGTGGCGCTGGGCTGCTGGTATTTGCTGCGATTCCACAAGGAGACGACCACCGTCAAGAATTTCCTCAGCACGGTCGCGTCGGGGAATTTTGATCTGGCTTATCAGATGTGGAAGCCCGCCCCGAGTTTTTCATTCAAGGACTTTATGGAGGATTGGGGGCCCAACAGCTACTACGGCCCGGTGAAAAGCTTTCGCATCGTGAACGCCGAAGAAATGAAGCATGGATCGGATTCGCCATCGGGCGTAATCGTCACGGCTGAGGTGAGTCCCTACGATACTTTTCCTTCTCGTGGTGATGCCGCAAAGGAAAACAAAATCAAAGAAGTACGAATATGGGTGCAATTCAAGGATCAATCGTTAGGTTATCCGCCGTAGGTTCAAAGAGGAGGCGCATTCTCCGATTGCGGGCACTTGAAACAAATCACTGCGCTTCTATCTTGGCCTCGTCCACCAGCATCACCGGAATATCATCGCGGATCGGATACACGCGCCGGCACTGCGAACACTTTAGTCCCTTCTTGTCGCTCGTCAGCTTCACCGGAGTCTTATCCAACGGACATACCAGAATATCGAGCAATTCCTGCGATAGTGCCATCTTCACCTCCTGAATTGCTCCAACATTCGAGCGGAATCAATTTCAATTCAATCTTCATTCCCTTCGGCGTTGTCAGTCAACACTTGAAACAGCTAGCGTAAGATTTCCTCTCCACTCCGCGCCGGTTTGCAATTCCACCGGCCAAACCGCGATGATCTGCGAGCCTTGATAAATTCGCTCGAATCCGTCTTCTGACTCCGAAACGGTTTCGATTGGCGACACCCAAAAATCGTGCGCTGCTGGCGCCCTGAATTCTACTTGGGTTTTCTGCCATTCATCTACTACGCGCAGCGAACTGGCCGGCACAGCCGAGGCCCATCGCAAAGGATACCGCTGCCCTGACGATTCGAAGTAGCGATCCGGAGCCGAGGGCGCCAGGAAATTCACCACCGCCTCGATTCCAATTACAACCGACGCAGCGCCCGGAGCGGTTCGTTGTACCGCCACCTCGCAACTGATCTCGAATCCATCCGGCGTTCGCGCAAACGAAAACGTCTTTCGAGCCGGCCAATCGGCGCTTTGTTCTGACGCGAGTGTCGCACCAGTCTTGGACACATCCACAACCCGAAATCGTCCGCCGGCGAGCGCCGCATTTTCGTCCAGGCTCACGGTGGCGCAATCCTGATAGGTTTTGGTGGGACTAAAAAGCAATAGCCGGAATGCGTGCCGAGGCCAGCGGTCGTAATGCAGCCAGCGCTCCAAGCCTTCTTCTTTTACGCGCATCTGTTCGTGAATCGATTTCGCGCCTTCATAGTTTTTTGAGCCCAGATTTTTCAGTTTCGCGTGGTACGCCTCCACGCGGCGTTCGAGGGAATTGATGAGCGCTACATTCGTTTCGCGGCAATCGATCGCGCAGATCGTCGCTCCATCATCAGGTCTCAGCAGCGCAGCATAGCGATCGGACGTGAAATAAATCTCCTCGCGCCCATCGGCATCAAAATCGAATTGTGCCACGTCCGCATATTGTTTCGCGCGGTGCGACAGACGATCCGCAATCGCCTCCGCCTGAATCACCGAATTCCATAGCGCGGTGCGCAGATGCGGCGCATAGAGACCGCCAAAGATACCGTGCCAGTACGCATCATTGCACTGGCTGCGCAATAGAAGCGATGCAGCCTCATCGGCCGCTCGCACAAATGCCTTGTCGCGCGAGTTCTTCTCAGCGAGCTTTTGCACTTTGCCCGAAACGTGCACCACTTTTTTCTGCAGCAGATTCGATTCGCAATACTTCGTGAAAAAATTGCGCCAGATTCCACCCCGCAGGAACGGAAGCGATTCCGGCCGCGACGCGAACTCCTCGGTCAAGGCGTGATAGCGCACGCGCGCCGCCGTCGGCAACGCCCATTCCATCATTTCCGTATATGACGCCGTTGGAAGATCCGCGCGGCCGAATGAGGGATGAGAAGCTACTGCATCGCCTGGAGTGGACGTCTCCAGCCAGTCCGCGTTTTTCTCCAATTCGCAAAATAAATTCTCCAGCCAGCCATCCGTATAGCAAAGCTTGTTCGTGCCAGGCCACACGCCGAACTTTTCCAGGTCATCGCCCATCGTCGCAAACCCGCCCGGATGTTCGCTCGCGGCGCGGCGCAAAAAGTCCACTGTTTCTCCTACGGGGCGAAACGGGAGCAGGTAGCGCAGCACCTTCAGGCCTGGCAGAACGTTGACGACATGACACTGGTCTTCCGCGCAGTAGTGTCCAAACAATTGGCTCAGCTCGAAACCCGCGCCGAGAAAATGATTGTCATCCACGAGCGTATATTCCACGCCTGCAGGCGCAAGCGAGGATGGAAGTTGCGGCTCCCAAACGCGCTCGGCGAGCCACGCACCTTTCGGCCTCGAGCCAAAATGCCTCTCCACATAATCGGCCAGCCGCGTGATCTGCTTTTGTCGATCGGACGGAGGAATTGCGATGAGAATCGGCTCGTAATATCCACCGCCTACGATTTCAATTTGCCCGCGCTCCACGAGCCCGTGCAATCTCTCGAAATATTCGGGGTGCGCGCGTTCCATCCACTCAAGCAGCGATCCCGTATAGTGCAAGCCGACGCGAACGGAAGGATGTCGCGATAAAACTTCGATGAATGGCAAGTATGATTGCGCGTAGGCGCGCTCGAGGACGTCCTCAAAATTTCCCACCGGCTGGTGCGCATGAATCAGAAGAGTGAGTTGGAATTTCGCCACCGACGGAACCTCGCTGCAGCCGTCCAGAATAACCTGATTCCAGCGAAGTTCCATACAGCGGCCACACTAAACTGCGCGTCACCGCACGTTACGGTCGCGATTAAAGCCGGCTTATTAATGCCCGCGCCGCGCCCACCGCTCCTGCAAACTTCGCGAAGCGCTCACTCAGCCGCGCCATGGCCGCTTCAATTCCAGAATCCGCCGCGCCTTCAGGCGCATAAATCACCACCAGAATTTCGCGCGCCGATTCCGTAATCATACTGCGCGTGGAATCGCTGATCGGGCTTCCGAATGGTCCATCAGGATCAGCCAAGACAGGCCGCCCATCGAGATGCCACATCTTCTTCCCGATTCCCTCATACATTTCGCCGGGCGCACCGTGGCGCAACACGATAGGCGCACGAATGCGCGCTCGATCGTAGCAACCATACGGCCAGCCCGTTTCAATCGAACCCAAATTACAAATATCCACCGCATTCGACACGCGGTATAGCCCCTTGCCCTGCACCACGCGCCTCAGCAGCGCTTCCGACGACGGCCGATATTTCGATGGGTCCATTCCCCATTCGCGAAACATCGCCCGCACTGCTCGAATCGCAGGCGCCTCGGCGAGGCTCTCGACTGTAAACTCGCTGCGCTTCCGCTCCGAAACTTCGTCCATCAGTTTCGCGAGTCCCAAATCAACAGGGACGACACGCAATCCATCGGCTTCAACGACGCCTAGCTTCACGCCCGGCAATTCAATCCGAATTTCCATGCTTTCTTTTCCATTCCAATCTCTTCAGTCCCGTAAGAGCGAAACCGAATTAGTGTCAGACACAGCGCGCGACCAACGATCGTCAGAACAGGTATCTCTCTCGAAACCTTCAGTTACGTAACTCTAAAGTGTACTGGACTGTTTTGGCCCGATACGATACAAACCGACTATGAAACATCGATGGCGCCTCTCCGCTTTCCTATTGGTGTCTTTGCTTGTCTTTGGAACCATGGTTCAAAACTCGACACTGAATGCGGACGAGGCCCAACGAAGTACACCCTGCAGCGCTCCCGTTTCGATTCCTTCCGCCTCTCAGCCAAATATTTTCAGCCCTCAGGAAGAGATAGCCTTGGGCGATATCTTCGCGCAGTCACTCGATGCACATCTGGCCGCCATCGATGATGACGCACTCACCGGACACCTGCGCGCAATCGGTGACCGCCTTTCCGCTCAACTACCGGTTTCGGGATTGCATTTTCGATTTTATTTGTCGGATGCTCCACAGGCGAATGCATTTTCGATTGCAGGTGGTCGAATTTACGTAACACGTAAGATGGTGTCGTTCCTGCGGTCCGAAGATGAACTCGCCGCGGTAATCGGGCACGAAATGGGACACATCGTCACCCATCAGAGCGCTATAGAAAACACGGCGTTACTCCAGCAGCTCCAAGTTTCTCACATAGATGACATTAATGATGTTTTCGACAAGGTTAATTTGATTATGGAGTCGAAGACTAAACTGAAGCGAAACCCGGAGCTTCCCGAAAAAGACCAGCTGGCCGCGGACCAAGCTGGGCTTGAAGCAGTGGCGCGCGCTGGCTATGATCCGCAGGCATTTTTCGCATTTTTCGACCGCCTGGCAGAAACAAAAGGCAAGACCGGCACCTGGTTCTCGGAGCTCATGAAGTCCACGCCTCCAAATTCCAAGCGGTTGCGCGAGATCAGCAAGGAAATTTCCGGGCTCTCCCATGTTTGTGGTCAGCCGCGCAATCCGGGCGACGCCGAAGGGTTTGCCGCGTGGCGCGCGCGCGTCTTGCACTCGACTGGATCACTACGAAAACCCATTGTGCAGAATGTGGTGTGGAAGAAGTTCCTGGATCCGCCCCTCGTCGACGATTTCCGCAACCTTCGGTTCAGCCCCGACGGAAAGTTTCTTCTTGCTCAAGATGGCTCGAGCATATACATCCTTACTCGCGATCCGCTTGAATTCGTGTTCAGAATCGATGCACCATCGGCCCATCCCGCGCAATTTACTCCGGACTCTGGGGGCGTCGTTTTTTATGACCCGCAGCTAAGGGTCGAGCGTTGGGATATCGCTTCCAAAGAACGGGTTGACATCAATGAAGTGGTTATTCAGAAGGGATGTTTTCAGACACGCCTATCGCCTGACGGCCACACACTGGCATGTTTTCGGCGCGATCTTGATCTTCTGCTAGTCGACGTAGTCACCGGCGATCAGATATTGGAGAAGGAGAAGTTCTATCAAGCCGAAGTTAATACCGAGCAGGGAATCGGCAGTTTCATTTTTTCCTTCCAGCTACGCTACATTACGATGGAATTCTCTCCCGACGGGCGATACTTTGTCGCCTCCTCAAAGAACGGGAATCCAATCGCTTATGATCTCTCCTCACGCAGCATAATTCCGGTCCGTGGCTCTCTGAAAACAGCCACGGCTACCTCATTTGTCTTTGTAACTCCCGACGAAATCGCCGGCAGCGCCGGAAGCAATGGCACGAACTCACTACTCGTGAGCTTTCCAAGCGGAGCGGTGATTCGACAGCTCAATTTTGGGTCGGCGCGGCCCTCTCGCGTCGCCCACGGAGATTACGTGTTGCTCCGTCCTATTAAGGATTTCGCCGTCGGTGTGCTCGATCTTAAGACAAACGACTTTGTTAGAGCGAATAAGCAAGCCGCGTTCGACGTTTACGACAAGACCTTTGTAAGTCAGCTGAAGAGTGGCGAGATCGGTCTGTTCCAGGAGTCCTCGACCCCGATTGCAACTCTCAAATTGCCTTTGGGACCGCTCGGAAACTTGAGAACCGCAGACATCTCTGAGGACTGGAACTTGATAGCAGTTTCGTTTCGCGATCGCGGGGGCGTTTGGGACCTAAAAGCAGGACAAATCCTTTACAACCTTCGCGGATTTTGGCGAGGCTGGTTTAATAACCAAGGTTCTCTTTACGCTGAATTCCCGAAGGAGGGAACCATAGACCGGTCCATCGCTCAGATCAACCTGTCCACACACAATATCGCTCAAACGCGGAAACTGGAAAGCCCAGACATCGAACTGCACGGCCGCTATCTTGTCACTTTGCATGCACCCAATAAGCCCCCCTCTCCCGCGAAAGATGAGGGCGGCAATTTCGATTCGTATGACTATGAGGGGCTGAACATTCGCGTCAGCGATATGGTAACCAGCCGCCTCGAAAATCAAATTCTGGATGTGGATGACGTTCAATCGAACAATCAACTTTGGGCTTTCCCATTTCCCAAGGGCGGATGCGCAGCGAGGATTCTATCGAGATTCGCTAACGGATGACCAAGTCGCATACATGATTGACATCAGTTCGATTGCTGCAAAAGCTCCCTCTTGAGCGACACGATGAAATCCGCAGAACGAAAAAAGAAATTCGAAGAGGGACTGGCGCATTTCAATGCGAAGAAATTCTTCGAAGCTCACGAATTTTGGGAAGAAATATGGCTCGTGGAATCTGAGCCTGAGAAAACCTTCCTGCAGGGCCTGATCCAGATCACCGCCGCCTTTCACCACCGCCAGCGTGGAAACCCGGAAGGCGTGGAACTTCTGCTCGCCGCAGGAATCGTGAAGTTATTGCGATTTCCCGCGGATCATCGCGGCCTCGCGATTGGTGAGTTGCGAGAAAACGCCAAGCGCTGGGCTCGGGCTATCGGGATGGGCGACGATCTCGGCGAGTCAGCGCTGCCGAAACTCAGACGTGCGCGAAATTCTGCGCCACCTCGCAACCCCTCAGACAAGAGACGAGCACTCCGCCCAAACTAAGGCTCGACGATGATCTGGCCTTTCATTCGGCCGTGCCCCTTGCCACACTTCTTACAACAGGAAAATGCGTAGGTACCCGGCGCTTGTGCCGTAAATTCCAGCGTCGCGGTGATATCTTTCGTCAGCTTCAGGCAATCATCGCCATAGGTGAACGACAATCCTGGAGGGGTATTCGGCTGACCGCCCTCCGGAAAGGGATTGATGTGAATTCCGTGCGTGCGATCGACGGAAGTCAATTTCAGCTGAATCTTTTCACCGGCCTTCACGCGGATCACGGATGGGCTCAAACTCGAAATTCTTCGCGGTCACTTGAATAATTCGCGGTGGCTTCTCGGGAGGTTTCTCTTGCGCCTGCACGAATGATGACCACACAACGAGAGCAGTAAACAGCGCGAGTACCGAGCGGCCAATTTTTATTTTCAAGAACATTGCCTCCACGAGCGAGCTTACGTGCTTCAACTCAAAAAGGGAACCCTCGGCTCCAAGAGTTCTCGTTCCAGTTTGGTTGACACACACCGGCCAGCTATGGAACGCTGCTTGAGGAGACCATCATGCCTCTCGAGCGCGAACAAATCACGGACGCCCTGCGCCAATGCTTCGATCCGGAAATTCCCGTCAACATAGTAGATCTGGGCCTGATTTACGATGTGCAGAACGACCCTGAAGGAAACGTCAGAGTGAAAATGACGCTCACGTCGCAAGGCTGCCCTTCCGCTCAAGCGATCCCCGAACAGGTGCGGCAGCGCATCGCCGCGATTGAAGAAGTTCGGGACGTGAATGTCGAAATTGTCTGGGAACCGGCATGGAATCCCGGCGATGATCAGCGAAGCAGGCCGAAAGGCTCTCGGCATCGAGCCGGAAGCGTAAGCACGCGCCCCAAAAATAAAAGCGCGGCAAATCTCTCGATTCGCCGCGCTAAGAATAGGTTGTAATTCCCTCGCCGCAGGACCAAACGCGCCGCCGCCGTTTTCGTTACGCTTGCTTATTCGTGTACCAGTCCGCGTTGATCGGCGTAAAGTTCGCCCACTTCTCCGGCAAATCTTCCAGCGCGAAAATGGCGGTCACCGGGCAAACCGGGACGCACGCGCCACAGTCAATGCACTCCACCGGGCTGATATAGAGCTGCGTTTCAGCCTCGAAATCCGGCTCGTCCTTGCGCGGGTGGATGCAGTCCACCGGACAAACGTCGACGCACGCCGTGTCCTTTGTTCCGATGCAAGGCTCTGCAATTACATAAGCCATTTCGTTTTCTCCTGAATAAGGGCTGTGTTCCTCACAGAATCACTGCCATGCTGCCCGCCGCACTCTAAACATTTTTTATATCATCATTCCAACGGAGGCACAAGTAGGCCTCGCAGTGCCAATTTTGCGCTAGAAATTCGGTTCGAGTTCTGGCGAACCGCGTTCGATAATCCGGGGATCGGGCTCCACAATGCACTACCGAAGTTGCTGTCCCGGCGTCTAAACCGCTAGAATGTTTAACGTGACGACGAAGCAATTCAAATGGTCGCAATCGTTCGCGTTGCTTTCGATAGTGACGCTCGCGCTTATAACGGCAGGCGTCTCGCATTCTACTCCCGCGCAGTCGGCCTCCGCCAAACCCGCGGCTAAATCCGGCAAACCGGCAGCAGCCGACCTGCCACTGATTGACCTTGCCGGCTACAAGCAGGTGCTCGCGAAATACCGCGGCAAGCCACTCGTCGTCACGTTCTGGGCCACGTGGTGCGAGCCCTGTCGCGACGAATTTCCTCTGCTTGTCGAGCTGCAGAAACAGTATGCGCCGCAAGGCCTCGCAATTTTCGGCGTCAGTCTTGACGATGATGCGGACATGAATCTGGTTCGCCGCTTTCTCGCGCGCAATCAACCCGGCTTTTCCAACTATCGCCAGAAGCCCGGCATCGATGTGGATGCTTTCTATCGCGGCGTGAATCCGGCCTGGACCGGCACCATGCCTGAAACGATTTTCTACGGGCGCGACGGACATATCATTGGCCATTTCGTCGGCGGGCAATCTCGCGCCTCATTCGAAGAAGGAATACGCCAGGTGCTGGCAAGTCCGGGCGCGCAGGCGAGCGGCCACTAAACGATCGCTAACGGACCGCGGTTCGATTCGGAATTCGTCCAGCCACACTAATCCATCTCTTTCGGAGGTTCCCATGCTTCAAACTCGCGGAAATAAACTCACATGGCTCGGCCATGCCGCGTTTCGCATCACCACTCCCAGCGGGAATGTGATCCTGGTGGATCCGTGGATCCAATCGAATCCCATGACACCCGAGGCGCTCAAGAAAATCGATCGCGTCGACACAATGCTGATCACGCATGGCCACTTCGACCACATTGCAGACGCTGTCGAACTCGGCAAGAAAGTTCAAGCCTCGCGTGGTCGCGATTCACGAAACCGGCGGCTGGCTCGAGTCGAAGGGCGTCTCCAATATTTCGGGCATGAATAAGGGCGGGACGCAAAAAGTGGGCGAAATTGAAGTCACCATGGTGCACGCAATCCATTCCTGCGGCATTCAGGATGGCGACAAGATCGTTTACGGCGGAGAAGCCTGCGGCTACATCATTCGATTGCCCGGCGGCTTCACCGTTTATCACGCGGGCGACACCGCCGTTTTTGGCGACATGAAAATTATCGGCGAGCTTTACTCGCCGGATGTTGCAATGCTTCCGATCGGCGACCACTATACGATGGGCCCGCGCGAAGCGGCGCTCGCTGTGCGGCTGCTCAACGTGCGCCACGTAATTCCGATGCACTTCGGCACGTTCCCTGCGCTCACGGGCACTCCCGATGCATTGCGCGAACTCACGCGCGACGTTCCCAGCCTGGAATACCACGTGATGAAACCGGGCGAAACGCTAGGCGAAGAAAAATCCGCGAGCGCGAGATAGATTCTGTAGTGAGTTCACTCAATGTAGCTCACCTCTTTAGAGGTGAGGCTTTTTTCGATTCGTGCATTTCTTCTGACGAAGGCGCACTGTTCGCGCGACGCATTCTGGAGGAACCCAATGCCCGGCAAAATCCTGAATTCGAACGTTGAAAAATATCTCGAATCGCTGCTGCCCAAGCGAGACGCGGTCCTCACCGAAATGGAGCGTTACGCCAAGAAACACGACGTGCCCATCATCGGCCCGGCCTGCGGGCGCTTGCTCTATCTCCTCGCGCAGACCGCAGGCGCAAAACGAATTTTCGAGATGGGTTCTGCAATCGGCTATTCCACAATCTGGCTTGCGCGAGCGGCAGGACCGGGCGCGGAGATTTACTACACGGACGGCAGCGCGGATAACGCCAAACTCGCAGGCCAGCATTTCATCCGCGCCGGTGTGAGCGACCGCGTTCAAATACTTGTGGGCGATGCGCTCATGCTTCTCGATGAAATCGGCGGCCCGTTCGACCTCATCTTCATTGACGTCGACAAGCATCAATATCCTAAAGCGATGCAAAAGGCGGTTCCGCGATTAAAGAGCGGCGGACTTCTCATCACTGACAACGTTCTCTGGTCCGGCCGCGTCACGGCGAAATCGAAAGACGTCCGCACGAGCTCGATTCAGCAATTCAATCGCTTGGTCTATTCGTCGGACGAGCTTTTTCCCGTCATCGTTCCGCTGCGCGATGGCGTAGCTGTCTGCCGCAAATCCTGATGAGCCTTGGCACTAGCGTTAAATTTCGCGCCGGCTGTTAGAACGCTATTGCGTAGGCGTCGGCGGCTGAATCGTCAACGGTGCCGTCAATTTGAAATGCAGCCGCGTTTCAGCCGGAATCGTAATGTCGCGTTTTCCGGTGAACGCAGTACCCGCGGTTCCCGCGCCGCCGCCCGCCAGCGCGCCAATCGCTGCGCCCTTTCCTCCACCTGCGAGCCCTCCAATGATTGCGCCAAACGCCGCGCCACCACCCGCGCCAATCGCGGTGCGTTTTCCGCGGCCTTTGATGGTTTCTTCGAACTCGGAAGTTTGAATCGAGTACGGCTGCCCATTCACGGTGAGCGAATCGAGCGTCAGCGCCAGCACGGCTCCGCCTTTCACGCGTCCGGCCGAATCCGCCTGCACCACCGTTCCCTTCGCGCGCGTGCCGGTAGGAAGCACGGTCACGCCGCCCACGCTGATCGGCGCCGCAAGCGAAGCGGCGAACGGATCGCCGTTGTTGTTTGTTTTTGAGCTGACAGTCTGATCGATCGTGACGGTGAGAAGAGTTCCCGCGTCAATCACCACAGGTGGCGGTGGCGCCGGTTGGCTCGGCGTGGTGTTCGCCGCAGGCGCGCCAGAAGGCGAGTTGGCGGCAGATGAATTGCCTGCTGGCGTGTTCGCTGTGGCGCCGCCGGCCGGGTTCCCGGAATTGGAATTTGGATTTGATTTATTGCATCCGCCAAACGCAAGCAGGACGCCAATGACGAGCCATCGGACAGCTGTGCCAGTTCTCATTTTGCACCTCAGTTTGCCGAGCGAAATGAACTGCGGAGAAGTTTGGACTACCGCGCTTGCCTATTCTAATTCCGGGCGAAAATTATCACAACGATTTGCTGCGTTGATCCCACGCACCGCGTGCCCCGCTCGGATAGCCACGACGACGCCGTTCTCGTCGTGGGACTTTCCCGCATCATCTCAAGCCGCATCACCGGAAGACTTCGGCAGCAAATTCCGCAAAAAGAACGCCAGATTCGCAGGCCGCTCCGCGAGCCGCCGCATGAAATAAGGAAACCAATCGGTGCCAAACGGAATATAGATCCGCAACCGGTAACCTTCGCGCACAAGTTGCTGCTGCAAGTCAGTGCGAATTCCATACAGCATCTGAAACTCAAACTGATCGCGCCCGATATTTTTCTCGCGCACGAAATCCTTCGTGGCCTGAATCATCGCGGGATCGTGGGTCGCAATCCCGTGATAAATTCCGCTCGGCAGCAGCAGCTTCATCAGTTTCACGTAATTCGCGTCCACATCAGCTTTTTCGGGAAACGCGATTTCCGGCGGCTCCTTGTACGCCCCTTTGCAAAGCCGCATCCGGCAGCCCACGCTCAAGAGATCCTGCACATCTTTCTCAGCACGATAGAGATATGCCTGCATCACCGTACCGACGCCCGCATATTTCGCCCGCACCCGCTTCGTCAATTCCACTGTGCGCTGCGTGTACGCGGAGCCTTCCATATCGATGCGCACAAAATTTCCCAAATCTGTCGCATGCGCCACGATTCTTTCCACCAGTTCCTGGCAAAGCGATTCGCTCAAATCCAATCCCAGCTGCGTCAGCTTCAGCGACACATTCGCATTCAGATTCTCGCGCGCAATCCGGTTGAACATCGCAACATATCCATCCGCAGCGTTGCGCGCCCCCGCCTCATCCGAGACGTTTTCTCCGAGCAAATCGAGGCTCGCCGACCGGCCTGCCGCATTCAGCACTCGCGCAGCTTCAATCGCATCGTCCAGCGTCTCTCCCGCCACAAATCGCCGCGCCACTCGCCGGCTCACACCATTGCTCATGATCAGCGGCGCAAGCCGCTTGCTTTCGGAAAGTTTCAGAAGGAGTGCGCGCATCAGCAGAAAATGGGTTTCTCTTCGGTGGGAGAATGATCGCAGCGATTCTCATGCGCTGGGAATTATGCCGTGAACCGCGAGATTTAACTAGCGCTGGTTACAACTTGTTTTTTCCAAGAAACTTCTCCGCGTCCATCGCGGCCATGCAACCCGATCCCGCGGCTGTAATCGCTTGCCGGTAGTGATGATCCTGCACGTCGCCCGCCGCGAAAACGCCTTCCACGTTCGTCTTCGGCCCATCGTGCGTGATCAAGTAGCCGTCCGCATCCATGTCCAGCTGGCCTTTGAAAATTTTGGTGTTCGGGTCGTGACCGATCGCGACAAAAACGCCTTCCACTGCCACAGTCTTCAGCTCGCCCGTATCGACGTTCTTCAGCCGCACCATCTCCACCGACTTTTTGTCCACATCATCCACATGCTCGATCACATACGGCGTGAGAAATTCAATTTTCGAATTCGCTCGCGCCCGGTCCAGCATGATCTTCGTCGCCCGAAATTCATTCCGTCGGTGCACCAGCGTCACTGTTTTTCGCAAATTTCGTCAGGAAGGTCGCCTCTTCCATCGCCGTGTCGCCGCCACCCACCACGATAATGTCGCGCTCCCGGAAGAAATAGCCGTCGCAAGTGGCGCACGTCGAAACCCCATATCCCAGCAGGTGCTTCTCAGACTCGATCCCCAGCATCCGCGCTGATGCGCCCGAGGCGATAATCAAAGCCTCGCACTCATACGTCTCCTTGCCGGCCACAACTTTAAAAGGCCGCTTGCTCAAATCCACCGAAGTCACCGCGCCCGCCGCAAACTCCGCCCCGAATCGCTGCGCCTGCTTCCGCGCATTCTCGATCAATGCCGGACCCAAAATTCCGTCCGGAAATCCGGGAAAGTTTTCCACCAGCGTCGTCAGCCCCAGCTGACCGCCCGGCTCGTAGCCGTCCAGTACCAGCGGTTGCAACTCCGCGCGCGCCGCGTAAATCGCAGCCGTCAGCCCCGCACACCCGCTTCCGATGATGATCACCTTGCGCACTGAATTCTCCTGACGATTCGATGCTGAATCCACTCACGCGATGCAATCTGAGAAGCTGACTATTGTAGCATTTAGCGCCGCAACAGATAGAGGCTCAGCAGTTTCGCGCGTGGGCAGACTGCAATCACTCCGATGCATTGATGATTCTCTCGAACCGGAGTAACATTCGCGCTCATCATGGCGGTAACAAGACTCGTAACGCAAATACACGGAATCCGATCCTAACCGCCATAGGCAAATGGAGTTTCCGATGAAAAAGACGAAGAAAATGATGCCCAATCGGATGATGCAAATTTCGCGCTTGATTCCAGCACTCATGCTCGCCGCCTTCCTCCCGGCCATTGCTCACGCCCAGGCGGAAACCGGTGCTCAGGAACACGAAACGACTAACATGGCTGCCGTCACATCCTCTACTGCGAAGATCGATTTTCAGGGGCATTTCTCACTACCCTATCAAGTGCAGTGCCATGGCCATAAATTAGCGCCGGGTGAATATACGCTCCTTGTGAAAACAGTCGGAGAAGACAAGATGGTCACGCTTCAACGGGAAGGAAGCGATGTCGTGCTGCATTCCCGCCCCGTTCCTCCAACTTCGGTTTCCGACCACGGTCCCAGCGCCGTGATGCTAAGGCACGGCCCCGGACCGGGCACCCACACTCTCGAAGGGGTGTACTTGGAGAATTTGAAGTTGGTTCTGTTCCTTGACGAGACCGGGCACAGTAATCCCATCGATAAGGTATTCGCCGGCGTCAAGCGCCTGCCGATCACTTGATCTCATCGATTCGATAAACTCGTATTCTAAGAGACGTCTCGCCGCTTTTGCGAAGACGTCGAAATCCGCGTTGTCACATCCGCAGCAAGTTTGTTATACCTGCCTGAACGGGCTATCGTGCGATAGTTCTGTTTGCATATATGGCCACGCCCACCGGCATGCTCGCCCCAGGGACCAAACTCGGACCGTACGAAATCGTCGGCGCGTTAGGCGCCGGCGGAATGGGCGAGGTGTATCGTGCCCGCGACGCGCGTCTCGATCGCATCGTCGCCATCAAAATTCTCCCCGCCGCACTCGCCACCGCAGACGACCATTTGCACCGCTTCGAACGCGAAGCCCGCTCGGCCTCAGCCCTCAACCACCCCAACATCGTCACCATCCACGACCTCGGACGCGACGGTTCCGTTCACTACATCGTGATGGAGCTGGTCGAAGGCACCACGGTGCGCGATTTGCTAAAAGCAGGCGCCGTGCCGATTCGCCAGGCCATCGACATCGCGGCGCAAATCGCGGAAGGCCTCGCGAAAGCCCATGAAGCAGGCATCGCGCATCGCGACGTCAAACCCGGAAACCTGATGATCACCGCCGATGGATTCGTCAAGATTCTCGACTTCGGCTTGGCGAAGCTCGTCCCCGCTGGCGAGGAATTATCGCAACTCCACACGCGCTCCAATTCCGACACGCGCTCGGGCGTAATTCTGGGCACGCCGGAATATATGTCGCCCGAACAAGCCGCCGGCCTCCCGCTCGATTTCCGCTCCGACCAATTCTCGCTGGGACTCGTGCTCTACGAAATGCTCACCGGAAAACGCGCATTCCGCAGAGCCACAGCTGCTGAGACTCTCGTCGCGATTCTGCGCGAACAGCCCGATCCGCTTGCCACCCTCGTCCCCGATGCGCCCGCTCCGCTCTGCTGGGCCATCGAGCGCTGCATCGCAAAGGAACCCGAGAAACGCTACGCCGCAACGCGCGATCTCGCCCACGAACTGGCCGCTATCCGCGACCGCTTCGCTGAAAAGGTTCTTCGGCAACCGGAATCCCGCCAATCCAATATTCCCGTTCAGCGCACCGGATTCGTGGGCCGCGAAAAAGAAATCGAGGCCGCGAAAGAACTCCTGCTGCGCCCCGACGTTCGCTTGTTGACCGTCACCGGCCCCGGTGGAATCGGTAAGACGAGGCTTGGCATCGAAATCGCCTCCGCCGTCGCCGATCGCTTCCCGGGAGGAATTCATTTTGTCGCGCTCTCCGCCGTCAACGATCCAGGCCTGCTTCTTTCCGTGATCGTTCAGGCGCTCGGCCTGCGCGAAGCGGGTGGTCAATCACCGCTCGAATTGCTGAAAAAACATCTGCAAGACCCGTCGCGTCCGCCGGTGCTCTTCCTGCTCGATAACTTCGAACATCTTCTTCAAGCCGCGCCAACTCTGGCGGATCTCCTGGCCATGGGCCCGAATCTCAAACTCCTGGTTACCAGCCGCGCCGCGCTTCACATTTACGGTGAACACGAATTTCCCGTGCCTCCGCTGGCGGTCCCCGATTCGCGCTCGAAGCCCACTATCGACGACCTCTCAAAATATCCCGCGGTTGCGCTCTTCCTGCAGCGCGCCGGCGCCGCCAAACCCGATTTCGAGCTGAACCAGGAAAACTCCTCCGCCATCATCGAAATCTGCAGCCGCTTAGATGGCCTGCCTCTCGCGATCGAACTCGCAGCCGCCCGCGTGAAGGTTCTCTCCGTCGCCGCCATGCGCACTCGCCTCGCCAGCCGCCTTCAATTGCTCACCGGCGGCGCTCGCGACCTTCCGCAGCGCCAGCAAACCCTCCGCGCCGCGATTGACTGGAGTTACGACCTGCTCAGCCCCGCCGAACAAAAACTGTTTCGGCGCCTCTCCGTCTTCGCTGGCGGATGCACCCTCGAAAGCGTCGAAGCCGTCTGCGACGCCAAAGCTGATCTCGATTTGGATCTTCTCGACGGGATGGCTTCGATGGTGGACAAAAGTCTCGTCCAGCAGGTCGCCCAGCCTAATGGCGAATCGCGCTTCACGATGCTCGAAACCATCCGCGAGTACGCGCGCGAAAAGCTCGAAGCCAGCAGAGAAGAAGCCCCAACAAGACGCGCTCACGCTGCCTATTGCCTTGTTCTCGCCGAGGAAGCTGCCGTCGAACAAGGCGAAACCGTCGGCGCAGAATGGCTCGAGAACTTCGTGCGCGAGCACGATAATTTTCGCGCCGCGCTCGATTGGCTCACCGAAACCGGCGATGCAGATTGGGGATTGCGCCTCGGCGCCGCGCTGTTTCGCTTCTGGGAACGGCTCGAGTATCTCACTGAGGGCCGGGACCGTCTCGGCAAACTTCTCAAACTCCCCGGCGCAGCCGCTCCCACGAAGGCGCGTGCCCGTGCTCTATTTGCTGCAGGCATCCTAGCCGTCGAACAGGGCGACTACCCTCACTCCGAGGCCCTGCTCGGTGAAAGTCGCGATATCTCTCGAACACTGGACGATAAGCAAGGCGTCGCCGTCTCACTGAACGCGCTGGCCGTATTGGCCCGCGATCAGGGCGATCTGGCGAAGGCGCACACTCTGGCCGAAGAGAATGTCGAGTTGTGGCGAGAGACGGGTGATCAACGAGCCATCGCCCGCGCGCTAAGCAATTTCGCCAGCGTCGTAAAATTGGAAGGTGACTTCGCGCGAGCCCGCGCTCTCTACGACGAATGCCAGTCCCTCTTCCACCAGCTGGGCGATCGCACCGGCGTCGCCTGGTCCATCAATTACAAGGGCGACGTCGCCCGCGATGAAGGCGACTCCGGCTCCGCGCGCGCTCTCTACGAGCAGGCTCTCTCCATGTTTCGCGAGCTCGGCGACCGCTGGGGCGTCGCCGGCACTCTCGCCGATCTTGGGAATCTCGCGAGAGAGCAACGCGATTGCACCACGGCCCACGCCCTCTACCGCGAAAGTTTGAAAGTCTTCCAGGAACTCGAACACAAGCGCGGAATCGCGCGCCTTCTCGAATGCTTCGCCTGCTCCGCTTCCCTTCAATTCCAGGCCGAGCGTTCCTTGCGTCTTGCCGGCGCCGCGGCCGCTCTTCGTCAAAATATCGGCGCCCCGCTCACGCCCGCAGAACAAGCCAAGCTCGAAGCTCATCTCGATCCGGCTCGCTTCGCCCTCGCCAACACTTCAGGCGCCACCGCATGGCTCGAAGGCTGGGGCATGCCCCTCGAGAAAGCGATAGACAAAGCAATCGAGGAAGCCCTCAGGCCCGACGCCGAAAGCTCGTCGGCTTGACGTACCACGCCGTTCGGCCAGTCACTGTGGATAAAATCGAATTGTGGAAGGCTAACTTGCAGAGGTAATGACGCGCGCTTACTCCGCGCTCGATGCGTCCAGCAGCCGCCTCACAGCCGAAACGCGGTTCGCCGGAAGACCAACCCGCTTCGCATGCTCTTTGATTGTCGCTTCATCCGGCGCCAGATAAACGCAGTACACTTTGTCGCCGGTCACATAGCTATGCAGCCACTGAATTTCAGGACCCATTCCCTTAAGCACGTTCACCGACTTCTGCGAAAGTTCCCGCAGCTGCGCGTCGGTTAAATTTCCTGCTCCCGGCACGTCGCGTTCGATAACATATTTGGGCACGGCGGTTCTCCTGATGCGATTCGATGCTAGCATGCAGGCAAAAGGCCCACAAGGCAGCGCGCGCTCGCAGCCTTTTCAGCCTTTAGAATCGCTGTAAAATATTCGCTGCGAATAAATGAACGAGGCCCACATGGATCTTCGATCTCTGCAAAAACCCTTGAAAGACCAATACCGCGCCGACCCCACCGCCTCGCGAATCACTCTCCGCGCGAAAGGCAGCCAGACCGGCGCTCCAGTCTCATGCTCCGTCGATATCGGCCGCGCCATCTATCAAGCCGAAGCCCACAAAGGCGTGGGAGGCGCAGGAGCCGGCGCCTGTTCCGGAGATCTTCTCCTGGGCGCTCTCGCCGCATGCGCCCAAATCACCTGTCAAATGGTAGCTGCCGCAATGGGCATCGTAGCCGATCATATCGAGGTCGCAGTGGAAGGCGACTTGGATCTTCGCGGCACACTCGGCATCTTCAAAGGACGTCCCGGTAGGCTTCGAAAGCATCCGCCTGAATTTCAATATCGCCGCCCCCAACGCAACTCCCAGACCAGCTCCGCGCCCTACAAGAAAAAACCGAACAATTCTGCGTCGTAATGCAAACCCTCCAACACCCACCCAAACTCCAATCCACCTGGCTCAATCGGACGTAGCCTTTCAGTAGCACAGGCATTCCTGCCTGTGCCAACGCAAAGCCGCAGCACAGTCGCACATGCTTGGCTCAAAACGCGCGAGCGTTCTTTTCAGTGGCACAGGCACTCTTGCCTGTGCGCATTGCCCTCACGGCACAACCAACAACCGCTGCGAGGCCGCCCTCCCGCTCAAGCCGACCACCCGGGCACCTCAAAACTCTCTCATTTCGAAAACACCACCCCATGCGGCGCCCCACTTCCCTTCCACCCCTGCGGCCACTCCCGCTCACCAAAATTAAATCCCACCTTCCCGTCCACATCACGAAAAGCATCATCCAGCGCAATCGCCCCACGTCGCCTGATCCAACTTCAACAAAAATATCCGATGATCCTCAGGCGACCCGCTCGAAGTCACCACAAGCCTCTGCGTCTTCTCGCCCCAAGCCGTCCAATGCGGACTATACGTATCGGTCAACTTAATCCGCGAAACTTCCACAGGCTTCGCCGCATTCGCAATGTCAATCACAATCAGACCGTGCATCGCCGGCACACTCTGCACCAAATAGTGCCCCACGATCGTAGGAACGCCGCACCAGTTACCAGGAAACGTGTACACGAGTTGCGCCTTCGGCTCGTCCTTGTCAATTCCAGTGATGCGCTCAATTCCGCACCCCAGCGTCTGAATAAAAACCGATCCGTCCGGCCCGCGCCGCGGCTCCTCAGGACTAATCTGCGCATACCGATTCTCCCCCACATCCAAATACGCCGTCTTCAGCAGCTTCAAATCCGAAAGCCGCCACACCTGATACGTCACACCGCTAAAAATATCGTCGAGGTGCATCGAAGAATTTGTGGAAACCACGCGATCAATCTCAGGAAGCACCACCAGGCTGTACGGCATTAACAACGCGTCAGCAAACGCCGGATCAGCATTGCTCGCACTCCGCACCACCTTGCCCTCGTCATTAATTTCCACCAGCCCGCCCGTCACGCCCGTCTGCCCTTCGCTCCCTCCATGATGCGCGTGCTGAAATGTCGCCAGCACATTCCCGTCCGGCAGCCGCAAATACGAATGGGGATGCATGTAGCCGCCCATGTCCGTGAATGACGTCACCACTTTGGGATGCAGCGGGTCGCGTACGTCAAAAATAAACGTCCGCCCAGCCCCGTGATCATTGGCGAAAAGCATCCCACTCGAAGGCATCGCATATTCAGTGTGATGTACCTGCACGGTCTGCTGGTCCGTCGCAAGCGTCGTCACCAAACGCCCATACGACGCCGACGCGGGATCCGCGTCAATCACCGCAAGAAAGTCATTCCCCTTGTGCGCCTCATCGCCAGCCCACGCAAAAAGATAATCCTCAGCCGCCTTCGTCGTCCGCTCCTGCGACCGCAACGAAAAGCCAATCGCGCACACAGCCACAACCAGCACGCACAAAAAGCGCATCACAAAACTCCTCCGAAACAAGTGGTCAGCGACGCGAAAGAATATCAGTCTTGACAGTCGAATAGTAGACAGAGGCTTCGTTCAGTAGCAGGCATTCCGGTGCCACGCAAAGCCGCAGCACAGTCGCACATGCTTGGCTCAAAACACGCGCGCGTTCTTTTCAGTGGCACAGGCACTCTTGCCTGTGCGCCGTTCTTCTCTGCACCGCCCCAAAACGAGCAACCAACCCGACATCGCACCAGCCGCCCAAAAAAAACACTTCGCCTCCCCCAAAATTTCATGTACTTTCCAACCCATCATGTGCTTCTCAGCCGCTGCCAATTTCGCCGGCAGCTCAGTCCTAGCCGGAATCGGCATCGCCACACTCTCCCGCGTGAAGCACCGCCGCGAACTCCTCTTCGCCAGCCTCCCCACACTTTTCGCCATTCATCAATTCATCGAAGGCTTCGTCTGGCTCGGCCTCGACGGCATCCTCTCCCCCAAAATCACCCACAACATGGGCGCAGCCTTCATGCTCTACGCCCAAGGCCTCCTCCCCTTCCTGCTCCCGCTCAGCATTTACCTCTTCGAACCCACCGCCAAAGCCCGTAAACGCATGCTCCCGTTCCTCGTCATTGGCGTCGGCACCACTCTCTATATTTTGTGGGCGCTTACTGCCTACCAGCTCGAGGTCTACGTGAAGGGAAACAGCATCGTCTACATTAATCCAGCCACAAACAACACCGCGGTCGCCATTCTCTACGTAATCGCCACCTGCGGTTCCCTCTTCTTCTCAAAAATCAGAATGATGGTCATCTTCGGCGCAGCAAATCTCATCATTCTCCTCGCCGTCATGATCTTCAAGCGCTACGCCTTCACGTCCCTCTGGTGCGCCTACGCCGCAGTCGCCAGCGTCATCATCCTCGCCTACTTCTGGACCAGCCACAAATCCCGCCCCTTCCTCTACGCCTAGCTTTTCAGTAGCACAGGCATTCCTGCTCGTCCTGAGGAGCGAAGGGTTTACCCCGAGAACCGAAGGGCCTGTGCCCCAAGACAAAACGCAGCACAATCACAATTGCTTGGCTCCCGCACCCGAGCGTTCTACACTTCCGCGGTCGCCACGACGACGCACTTTCTCGTCGTGGGCCTTTGCCCGTAAACGCGCAATCATCATCTGCGAACCGAACCCCGCGTACAAACGCAACACCACAACTCAACAACAATCGTCATATAATTCCTCGCAGGACTTCTAACATGAAGAAACCGAAACCCAACCCCCGCAAATCCACCAAGAAGACCCGCCCCGCTCCAAAAACCGTCAACCAATACCTCGCCCGCGTCCCCCAACCAGCCCGCGCTCATCTAAACAAAATGCGCGCCGCCATCCGCTCCGCCATTCCCAAAGGCTCCGACGAAATCATCAGCTACGGAATCCCCGCCTTCAAACAAAAACGCATCCTCGTCTGGTACGCCGCCTTTTCAAACCACTGCAGCCTCTTCCCCACCGCCGCAATTATCGACAAATTCAAAAACCACCTGAAGCCCTTCTCCACCTCCAAAGGCACCATCCACTTCCCCACCAACAAGCCGCTGCCCACGGCGCTCATAAAACGAACTCGTGAAAGCCCGCGTCGCGCAAGCCAAAACCAAATAATCATGCTGATCTGGTCCTGCCCCTACCTCATAACGAGACGAATCCGGGTTCCTCTCACCTCGGCCGAATATTCTGATTCACCCGAAACAAATTCCCCGGGTCATACCGCTTCTTGATCTTCGCCAGCCGCTTGTAATTCTTCCCATACGTCGCCCGAATCCGCTCCTCCCCCTCCTCCATCATGAAATTCACATACGCCCCTCCCGACGAATACGGATGCAGCGCATTCCAATACTCCTTGGCCCACGCCGAAATCTCTTCCTTCTTCGCCGGATCCGGATCGACGCCCACAATCACCTCGGTCCAATTCGCGTCGCGATGCCACCACGCCGTCGCCCCTCGCTTCACGCGGCTCGCCGCGCCATTAATCGGATAAAGGTGCATCGTCGCCTGCAATGTCGGCAACGTCGCCGCATATTTCACGTGCTGCGCAATCGCCTCGTCGGGAAGCGTGCGCACGAAATCAGCCTTCCAGTACCATTGCATCCCCGGCGGATACAAACCGTCGAACAAACTCTGCAACGCCGGATGCGGAATCGGTCCAACCAGATCGATTGCAGGAGTCTTGAATTTCCGTATCGGCTTGAAAACTTTCTCCGCCTTCTTCATCGGCCCGGTATAACACCATACAATCCCGCACATTTTCTTCAGATGGAAGCGTTCCGGGAATGGCGCCACCGGCGGAATCGTGTGAAACGCAAAAAATCCATAGACGTCATCCGGCGCCTTCACAATGAAGTCGCGATACCACCGCATCATCTCCGCCGCATCTTCCAGCGGCCAGAACATCGGCCCGCCGTACACGGTGTGCACCGGCTGCCCCTTGAATAAAAACGACGTCACCACGCCAAAGTTGCCGCCTCCGCCGCGCACCGCCCAGAACAAATCCGAATTTTCCTTCGCGCTCGCCGTAACGAATCGCCCGTCGGCCAGCACCATCTCCACAGCCACCAGATTGTCGATCGTCAACCCGTACCGCCGCGTCAAGTAACCCATTCCACCGCCCAGCGTCAGCCCGGCCACACCAGTTGTCGAAATAATCCCCGACGGCACCGCCATCCCGAACGCATGCGTCGCATGATCCACGTCGCGCCACAGCGCGCCCCCGCCCACCTGCACCGTTTTCTTCTTCGGATCCACGCGAACATAATTCATCCGCGAAAGATCGATCACCAGCCCGTCGTCGCACATTCCCAGGCCGCCCGCATTGTGCCCGCCGCCGCGAATCGCCACCAGCAGCTTCTGCTCCCGTCCAAAATTCACCGCCGCCATCACATCCGCCACGTCCGCGCACCGCGCAATCAACCGCGGCCGCCGCTCGATCATCGCGGTTGTACACCGTGCGCGCCTCGTCGTAACCCAAATCGCCCGGCTCAATCAGCTCCCCCCGCAAACTCGCCCTGAAAGCCGCAATCGCCGCGTCGTTCGTCATCACTGTCTTGCCCTCATCCTCGCGTACCACAAGAATTTTCGATCTGCTGTGCGAAACATACTACGCCACGCACGCAATGGACGACGAAATTAAGATGGTGAACGAACCGTCAATAGGCGTCGGCAACAGGCTTATTCTAATTAGAGGATCTCGAAGGCTCTGCCGCGCGTGGTTTCGACTCTCCCTATCCATCTGAGTAGTGAGTTGTGCTTGGCCCGTTAACGTAATAAACTTTTTTTCAAATTGTAAGGGTTACATAATGAGCTAGGCATGCGTGCGCACCTTGCAAAACTCTGCGTGCTTTTTCTTTTTCTCTCTGGCGCCTATACCGCTGCGGCTCAACAAGCCCCATCTAGAAAACCTCAGAACACTTCCGCAAAAGACACCTGTAGCATTGCGGGACTGGTCGTCAAATTGGGCTCGAGTGAGCCGCTGAAAAAGGCCCATGTTTACTTGCAAAAGGTGGACGATCCAAGCTCAGGCTACTCGGCCCACACCGACGCTGCCGGGCACTTTGCAATTCAGAAAATCGATCCCGGCCGCTACAACCTGCGGGTAGAGCATTCGGGTTACGTGTCGCAATCGTATGGCGAAACCTCTTCCGCAAGCCACGGCGCCGTCTTGGCACTCGGCCCGGGGCGTGAGATTCAAGATTTGCTCTTCCGCATGGTGCCCTCGGCGGTCATTTCAGGAAGAATTACCGACGAAGATGGTGACCCGATTTCAGATGTGCAAGTCCGGGCCATGCGTCATTACTTCAGAGAAGGAAAACGGATTCTAGAGGCCGAGGGTGTAGCACAGACGAATGATCTCGGCGAGTTTCGATTGTTCGGGCTCGCCAAAGGCCGCTATCTTGTTCGCGCGAAGATTAGCGAGGGCTGGCAGTCCAGTCTCCCAGCCTCAAGCACGGGCGACTCCGCTTCGGACGCTCAAACCGGATACGCCCCGGTCTACTACCCGGGCACGGCGGACCAGTCACGTGCGACCACAATCGAAGTGGCGCCCGGTCAGGAAATACCTGCTGTCGACTTCACTCTCATTCCAATCCGAACCTTCCATGTTCGCGGCCGTGTTTTCGACGCCGTTCTTGGTCAGCCGGCGAAAAACTGCTTGATCTTCCTGATCCGTCACGAACCCAATATGTCCGAGTGGAACAGTCGGGAGGGAGAGACGGACTGTAACAATGGCTCGTTTGAATTCAGCGACCTGCCTCCGGGGTCCTATAATCTGGTCGTAATGTTGAGCAGCTCCGGGAAACGACAGCGTTCAGCTCGCGCTTCATTCGACCTGGACAATACCAATATTGACGATGTCAGAGTCACCGTTGGAGCCGGAATAGATTTGACGGGGCGCATTCTCGTGCAAGGGCGCGAATCCTTGGATTTTTCCGAGGTGAGGCTTTGGTTGAATGATCCTGACCAGTTCAATGGTGGTGCGGGAGCGGTCATTAAGCCCGATGGAAGCCTAACGATGGAAAGTGTACCGGAAGGCGTCTATCAGATCCGAGTGTCGGGACGGCCGCCGGGTTTCTCGCCGGACTTCTACCTCAAGTCCGCAAGCGCAAACGGAGAAGACATTTTAGAAAAAGGGTTGACGGTTGGCGCGGGCAGCGCGCGGGGACCGCTGGAAATTGTCTTGAGTTCTGCGGGCACGCGCATCGAAGGAACTGTCACGGATGAAAACGAATTACCATCCGCCGGGGCGGTCGTCGTGCTTGTCCCGGAGGGAGAGCGGCGACGACGCCAATTTCGTTTATACAAGGACACCACGACCGATCAGTATGGACAATTCATCTTGCGCGGCGTGGCGCCGGGCTCATACAAACTTTTTTCGTGGAAGGAAGTCGAGAACGGCGCTTGGGAAGATCCCGATTTCCTTGCGCCCTTTGAGAGCAAAGGCACAAAAATCATCGCCGAGGAGGACGGTCATATCAGCATCCGGTTGAAATTGATCCCGGCCGACAAACCCCAGCAAGGACCTTGAGTTGTCGTGTAACTTCCCTCTCCTCGCCCTGTCGTTGCTGAAACCGGAACACGCACAGTTTACTCGACTCGTCGCGCGGCCGACTTCCTTAATGCCATCATCTATCTCGGCCGTGCCCATGCTGAGCGTGGATTCTGCGTCGTTATTGCTAGCTTCGCGTACTCCGCTTTCGCAGCGATGAGAACGGGGATGTCGGCGTCTGCATCTTTCCAAAGCGAGAGGAAATCCTGATACGTGGCGCGGGCTTTGGCGCTGTCACCTTGTAAGACGTACGCGCGCGCTAGTGCGAGACGTGCGAGCGGCCCCAGTGGGCACGCCTTCAGCAAGCCTCGATGATCGAGCAGCTTTTGAAATTCCCCCGCAGATTCACTTCCCTGGCGGGACATTAACCGCGCCTCCCCACGCAAATAAATCGGATAAAGAGGCCCTCCTAGGCCTGGCCACGCATCCGGGTTGGCCAGCTCGTAAGGAGTTGCTGCTTCCACCACCTCAAGCGCGCGCGACGGTTTCTTGCCGCCAATTTCAATCGCCGCCCGGATGACGGGAAGCCAGTAGCTGGTCACGAGCGTGTCACGCGGGTACTCCGCGGCCAGCGAATTGGCCAACTTGTCGGCCTGCGGTAGATCACCGGCACGGGCAAACGTGAGCGCCGCGAGGATTTCCGAATCGTGGTTGGCTGATAGCGCGAGTGCGGATGCCGCCGTGCGGCGCGCTCGGTCGGCATTCCCGAATTCCGCTTCACGAATTGCCGCGCTCAACATCCACTGCGCCGCGGTCTCCTTCTCGTTGCTGTGAAGCGCGGAATCGGTAGCCCGGCGGGAATACTCTCGGGCCGAACGCAGGCGCCCATAGTAGGCCTCCACGTCGGATTTCGCCCCAAGAAAAATCTCCTCAGCTTCGGGTTTGCCGGCCGACCAGGCCATTTGCCGGTTCATCTCCGCCGTGTCGCCTTCCAGAAATGCCACGCCAAAAAAGCTGACGTGCGTCAGCGGGTCGTCAGCCACTCCCCGCGCGATTGCTTTCTCGTAAATATCTTTCGCGTCCTTAAGACGGTTCAGCGCCGTGTAAGACAAAATGAGATTTGCATAGTTTGCGCCCGCGTCAGGGCTCAAGTGCAGCGCTTCCAGAGTTTCAGCCGCAGCATTTTCGAAATGGCCGGTGATTCCGTACAAGCCTCCCAAGTTTCCGTGGGCGCGCGCGTCGCGCGGATAAGCCTGCACCCAGATCTGAAAGTTTTCGATAGCCTTGTCGATTTCACCCGTCACCATTTGGTAGTACCGCGCCGCGATAACGAAGCGTTCGCGCTCGCTCGCTCGCGCGTTGAGTTGAAAGGCTTTGGTGAAATTATCGCGTGCCAGGCCCGATTCGCCCAGGTTGTAGAACGACGTTCCCAGTCCTTCGTACGCGGATGCGAAATTCGGATCCAGCTCGATGGCGCGCTTGAAGAAAGGGAGCGAATCAGAATCATTTTGCCTGTCTTTGATCACCCCCTGCGAATACGCCTTCAAAGCATCCAGCGAAGACGTGGTTGCGTCGGCGAGGGGCGTCGCAAACTTCTCGACTGTGCTCAGCGATTCGCCCAGCTCCCCGCGCAGTTTCACCGCCGCGTCCCCGAGCGCATCCAAGACTCTTTCTTTCCCTGCCGCCTTCGACTGTTGTTGCGCCAGCATCTCCCCTGTCCGGCAGTTCACCGCATTAAGCCCGATCACATACTGATTGCCCAGTCGGGCGATAAGGCCCGCAATGTAAGCCTTGCTGTTCGCCCTCTCGCACACGTCGCGAGCCACTTCAGCCGTAATCGGTGTATCCGCAGGACGTGTCATCAGCTTCAATGTGGCCCCGACTTTTTCTTCCGAGACAATATTGAGAAAAGGCGATTGGCGGAGGCTGATGCTCAGCGCTTGCTTCAGCGTATCGTCGAAGACCGTGTCCCCCGTCTCATTGTCGAAATCCGCCAGAACAACTGTGTCCGCAACGTTCAGCGCATGTGCCTTGGGCCCGTGCAATAGCCATGCACCGATCGCTGCGGCAACAACAGTCGCTGCGGAGACCGCGGCGACGCGCGACTGAACTCTGCTCTTCTGCTTACCGCGCAGTTTCGATGGCTGCTCGCGGTTTCCCGCTTCCTCCGTCCACAGATTAAATAGGTGCACACGCTGCTTGTGCTTTACTTCCGCTTCACCCAGGTCATGCAGCAGCGGTTCCCATCCCTTTGCCTCAACGAGAAGATCTGCGGCCGCTTTGGAAACCAGGATGTGGCCGGCGTCTCCGCAATCCATCACCCGCTGCGCGATATTGATACCGCCGCCGGCTACGTTGCGGTTGGCGTTGATGTCTGCAACTCGGTACACGGGTCCCGCGTGAATGCCCATGCGCAACTTGACCTCGGGATGCTCTCTTAGCTTGAGGTTTAGATCGAGTGCGCAACGAGCGGGAGCTTCGGGATCGTGAAAGAAGACCAATGCCATTCCGTCGCCGGTGGGCAAGCTAATCAGATGATCGTCAGCCTGCGCCTGTGTAAATTCCGGGTTGTTGCGTACAGCCGCTTGGACACTGCTCAAAACGCTCTGCTGCCGGTCCGTGCGCAGAATGGAGTAACTTACGATGTCCATGAACAGGACATACGCCATTTCCAGTGAGGGCGTACGGCCGGGGTTATTCACGTCCATTGGTTGCCCAATATGAAAGCCAGCTATGTCAAGAGCGCCACGGAAGAAACGAGACCGGTTTCGGCCGCAATCTTAGGTCGCACGAAAGGCCAAGTCAATTGCTCGGAATCTCTGCTGGCGCGTCGAGGGCAAAACTTAAACATTGACGCTTTCAGTTTTCCCCCGAACTTCGTTGGTCACATCAGTCGGCCAACCTGTGGGAAAAGGACCTCAGCATAGAATTTGCCGCCCGCCCGCCGCGTGGGAGATAATGCGTCGAGTAGGAATTTTGGGATGCAAACGACTGCGGGTCTCTTCCGCCTCCTGAACGAATTCATCATGCTGCTTCTTGGCGCGCTGCTGATTCTGCTCGCTGCGTCGCATCGAATCGGACTGCCTTCGAAGCCGACGCTCTGGTACGCGCTCGGAGCCGTTCTGATTCTTTGGGGATTGCGCACCGGCATGCGCCCCGTCTCGAAAGCCGCCAACGAACACACCGCGATTCGCGGCGGTTCGTTGATTCTCGTGGGACTGATCATCCTCGGCGTGCCGCTCGTTTCGCTGCGCTACGAAGCGCTTCTGCTCGCGCTGGCAGGTGGAGTCCTCGTGCTGCGCGGATTGCTCGGCAGCGTCCTTCTCGTGCGCGCCTCCTGATTTTTCGCGGCGCGTCCATTTCTTCAGCAAAGGGAGAATTCGATGGAAGTCGTAAACCTGAACGAAAAGCTCTCGAAGGTCACAGAACACTGGAGCCCGAAAATCGTCGGCGAAATCAACGACTCCTACGTGAAAGTCGTGAAATTCAAAGGCGCCTTCGTCTGGCATCACCACGATGACGAAGACGAAATGTTTCTCGTCGTCAAAGGCCGCATGAAAATGCGCTTCCGCGATCGCGACGTGTTCGTCGATCCCGGCGAATTCATCATCGTCCCCAAAGGCGTCGAGCACATGCCTGAAGCCGCCGACGAAGTCCATATTGTCCTGTTCGAGCCCAAGTCCACCCTCAACACCGGTAATGTGCGCAACGAGCGGACAGTGGTAGAACTGGAGCGGCTCTAGAAACGCCGTCATCGCGGATCGAGGAGAGTTCAGTTCATGAAGCGCCGTCTCTACACGCTCGATGTGTTCACCACCAAGCAGTTCGCGGGAAATCCGCTCGCCGTAATCACCGACGGCGACGGCATTGCACCGGCAAAAATGCAAGCCATCGCTCGCGAGATGAATCTCGCCGAAACGGTTTTCGTGCAGCGTCCCACGAACAACGGCGCGCTGGCCCGTCTCCGCATCTTCACCACCACGCGCGAGCTTCCTCTCGCCGGCCATCCTGTGATCGGCACATGGTTCTTGCTCGCCGAGCTCGGCGTCGTCCCGGCGTCGGAAGGCCACGTCCAAATCATGCAGCAAACCGGCGCGGGAATTTTGCCGGTCGAATTCAGTTTTCACGACGGCCGCCCCGTGCGAGTCACCATGACGCAAAAACCGGCGCGCTTCGTCGCGACTAAATTGAATCGCGCCACGCTTGCCGAAACTCTCGGACTGAAAGCAGCCGATCTCGATCCCACGCTTCCGCTGGAATTTGTTTCCACCGGAATTCCTAACTTGATGGTCCCGATCCGCAACAGAAAGACCCTGTCGAAGATTCACGTGAACATGCGCGGGCTCGCGCAACTGATTTCGCGCAACGGAGTGTTGGCTTACTGTTTCGCGCTCGGCAGCAAAGGGAAAGCGTTCGCTCGCGGAATGGTGCCGTGGGGGCTCATCGAAGACCCAGCCACCGGTTCCGCAGGCGGTTCGCTCGGCGCTTATCTTGTCGAGCGCGAGCGGCTGAAGCCGGGCGAAACGCTCACGATCCTGCAAGGCGTCGAGATGGGGCGACCGAGCGAAATTCAGGTCGAGGTCACTTCTGCGCGCGGGCGCCTGGTGCCGAAAGTGAGCGGCTCGGCCGTGCGCGTTTTCGAAGGCCACATCGAGGCTTAGTTTCGTGTTGCTGAGCTTGGGCCTAGTCGCCGACTTGAGTCGCGGGCTTGGCCTCGCGCCTGGCCTCCGTCTCAACCTCGCGCGCCACATGATCTCAGCCTTCGAGTTTTTTCTGGGCTGCGTCGAGGATTCCGTTCAGAAATGCGGGGGCTTCTGCTGAGGAAAATTTCTTCGCGAGCTCGAGGGCTTCGTCGATCACTACTTTCACTGGAGCTGTGCCGGATTTGAATTCGTAAATCGCGAGCCGCAGAATATTGCGGTCCACGGCGGCGAGCCGTTCGAACTTCCAGTTCTCCGAAAGTTTTCCGACCAGCGCGTCATTTGCGGCTGCCTGCGCGACCGCGCCTTCGAAAAGCTGGTCAGCAAATTTTCGCGTGGAATCGGCGGCGCGCGCCTGCTTCCAAAAATGCTGCTCGATTTGTTTTGGTTTTTGGTGCGCCATGTCCCACTCGAAGAGCATCTGCAGCGCAAACTCGCGAGACTTGCGCCGAAGAGTCATCGCTTTCCGCGCCGCGGCTTGGCGCCGGGCTTCCCTGAAGTTTTGGCCGCTGGCGCAGCTGAGAGGCGGTTTGCGTGCCAACTTGATCGAAAGTTGCGCCATCTCGACCGCGCCCATTCCCGCGTCGTAGCCCTTGTTGCCGGATTTCAGGCCTGCGCGATCGATGGCTTGCTCGAGCGTGTCGCAGGTGAGAACGCAGAACGCCATCGGAACGCCAGTGTCGAGTTGCGCGATCTGAATTCCGCGAGCGGTTTCCGAGCAAACGTAATCGTAGTGCGAAGTTTCGCCGCGCAGGACGCAGCCGATGCAGATGATCGAATCGACTCTTCCCGTGGCTGCGAGTTTTTTTGCGGCGAGCGAAATTTCGAGCGAGCCGGGGACGCGGACGATTTCAATCTGCTTCTCGTCAGCGCCGGTTTGTTCGAGCGCTTCGAGCGCGCCGGCGAGGAGGCGGTCGGTGATGAAATTATTGAAGCGGCTGACGACGATGCCGATGCGCAGTCCGGCTGCGCTTAGCTGGCCGCGAGTCACTTGTGGTTTCAGCGTCATCGTCTTTTATCTCGTCTGCGCCTCATCTATTCGTCTACGCGTCATCTGTTCGTCTCCGCCTGGCGTCACCGGCGTCAGCGCCCCTGAAATTTGGCCGGCCGCTTTTCGAGAAACGCGCGGGTGCCTTCGCGCATGTCTTCGGTGGAGCAGCAGACGCCGAAAAGCGTGGCTTCGAGAAACAGGCCTTCTTCGAGCGTCATGTCCATGCCGTGCTCGATTGCTTCCATCGCATATTTCACGGCGAGCGGAGCGTTGGCGATGATTTTCTTGGCGATCGCTTCGGCGGTGGGCAGAAGTTCCGCCGGATCCACGACGCGATTCACGAGGCCGATTCGCAGCGCTTCATCGGCTGAAATCATTTCGCCGGTGAGAATCAGTTCGTGGGCGACGCCTTTGCCGCAGAGTCGCGACAGACGCTGCGAGCCGCCGAAACCGGGCAAGCAGGCCGAGTTTCGTTTCCGGCTGGCCGATTTTTGCATTCTTGCTCGCGATGCGCATCGTGCAGCCGAGCGCGAATTCGCAGCCGCCGCCGAGCGCGAAGCCGTTGATGGCGGCGATGGAAGGCTTGCCCATTGTTTCGAGGCGATGCAGCACGCGATTGCCGAAAACCGAGAATTCTTTGCCGGTGACTGGAGTGCGCGTGGAGAGCTCGTTGATGTCTGCTCCGGCGACGAATGCTTTTTCTCCGGCGCCGGTGAAAATGCTTACGCGGACCGAATCATCGCGCTCGATGGCGGCGAGGCAATCGTCGAGTTCTTCGACCGTTTTGCGATTGAGCGCGTTGAGAACGTTCGGGCGATTGAACGTGACGCGAGCGATCTGGTCTTTCACTTCGTAAAGTAGATTTTCGTAGCCCATTTTATTTTTCTCCGGCCTTGCTCTCTCGTTTAGGTGAGCTGCATCGCCTTTGGCTTGGCGGGATCCGAGTAATCGTAGAAGCCGCGGCCGGCTTTGCGTCCGTTCCAGCCTGCGAGGACCATTCGTTTCAGAAGCGGCGGCGAGGCGAAGCGCTTTTCCTTGAATTCGTCGAACATGATGATGGAGATGTAGTAGGTGGTGTCGAGGCCGACGAAATCGAGCAGCGTGAACGGGCCCATCGGATAGCCGCAGCCGATTTTCATGGAGTTGTCGATGTCTTCGACGGAGCCGACGCCTTCTTCGAGCGCGCGAACCGCATCGAGCAGATACGGGACGAGCAGGCGATTCACGATGAAGCCGGTGCGGTCGGAGGTGCGCACGACCGTCTTGCCGAGGCGTTGGCCGAAGGCGACCATTTCGTCGAAGACTTTTGGATCGGTGGCGATGGTGCGAATCACTTCGACCAGCTTCATCACCGGCACAGGATTGAAGAAGTGCATGCCGACGAAGCGGTCGGGGCGCTGGGTGAAGGTGGCCATCTCGGTGATTGAGAGTGACGACGTGTTGCTCGCGAAAATTGTGGGCTTCGGGCAGATTTTGTCGAGCGCGCCCCAGAGCTCGCGCTTGGCGGGCAACTGCTCGATGATGGCTTCGATGATCACGTCGCTATCTTTCAGGTCTTCGACGTTTGTGGTGCCGCGCAGGCGGCCGCGGATTTGATCGCGGTCGGCGGCGCTGAGAGTTCCCTTCTCGACCAGGCGGGCGAGATTTTTGTCGATGCCTTGCAGGCCTTTGTCGAGGAGCTGCTGCGAAACTTCGCGCACCGTTACCTGGCAGCCTGCTTGCGCTGCGACTTGTGCGATGCCTGAGCCCATCAGGCCGCATCCGACGACGCCTACTTTTTGAATGGCTTTTTCAATGGCCATGAAGCTGCCTCCGAGACCGTTTTGACTTTGCGAAACTGCGTTTTGAAACTTGCGCTGGCGCTCGCAGAGCTGTGCATATGGCGACTTGGGGCACAGGCAGGAATGCCTGTGCTACTGGTTTTTCAATTGCCATGCAACTGCCTCCGAGAACTGCTTGCGATGTGACTGCGGAATCTGCTGTTAATTGCGCCGTAGTAGGGTAAGGGAACCGGGGCGATGAGGCAAGCGAACGGCATGCAATCCGAGCTTTGGCGGAAACCCGAAAACCCCATTTTGTGTCCATTAGGAATTTGCTTTCTCCTTTTTATTCAATGACTTGAGCTTTTTTCTGAATGATCGATTGTTCCGATTAGAACTTGGGCGAATTTTGCGCGGCCTTGCGGGACGGGGCTTGGCGCGCGCCGAGTTCGCTAACAGCTCGCTCCCCAGGGGAGAGAGGGACGATGCGGGTGCGGTGAAAATGAAATTGGTGTGGGCAGGCTCGAACCAGTTTCCGTTTTCGTCGAGGTGCGCGTAGATGCGGGCGGCGCGAACGATGACGCCGGATGAGACGAGGGGAACGTGTTCCGCGTTTTCGAGAATGCCTTCGAGAACGCGGCCGAGCTCGCGGCGGCGCCAGGCGAAAAGTCCAGTGCAGTGTGCATGGCGGTAGATCGATTTGCGGCTGGCAATCTTATATTCGCGGGCGATCAGCTCAACACTGTGCCAGCGGATGAAGTCTCCTTCGATCGCATCCCGATCGGGATGCGAACAGATGCAGCAGCGGCGCGCGTGTCGTGAAAAATCGGGAGGAAGCAGAGGGCGGCGGCCAGGGCCCAGCAGTTGAGAGTGGGCGGTGCCGGGCGATGGCGAGACAGAAGCTGGCGAAGATGCGGGAGCGGCGATGACTCCCGTATTTTCCGCGACGGGCGAGGCGGCGGCGTGGTTGTCATTGGGAATTGCTATTTGTTGCGGAGCGTCTGCAGGGGCAGAGGCTGACGTGGATGCGACGTCATCGCGATGGAGAGATTTCTGGTACTCCTCCCATTCGTTCGCGAAATACATTTTAGATTCTGCTTTGCTGAAACGCGTGGGCCTGGAAATCTCGAACGAGACGGGGAAAGATGGTACTCGTCGTGGCATGGTGAACGACCTCCTTTGGGCGGGAAGAAGACCGCCGATCCGCTTTGCGGATTGTCTTTCTGAAACGCAAATTTTCTTGGAGCCGGCTTCAAGCGGAGAACTAAGTGCTTGAAGCAACTGCGAACTGCTTTGCTACTGGCTATACAGTTGGAGTGGGTATGCGAGGGAAAGGTTGCTAGGGAGTCGCGAGAAAATTGGCCACGGAGGCACTGAGTCACGGAGTGTGAAAGAGCAATTTCAAATTGAAAATTTAGAATTTCAAATGAGGCAAAGGCAATCGCCGGCGAAGGGATGGCGGGCGGTTGAACTGCGGCAAATGAACTAAGGCTTGCGCGGGTGAGGCTGCGCCCTTCGAGGCTCAGTGAATCCCAGCCCTACGGGCTGGGCTAAATTGTCCCGCGCCTACGGCGCTGGGTGAGTTTCCGTAGCGGGGCGAAGAGCAATTTCAAATTGAAAATTTCAAATTTAAAATGAGGCGAAGAGTAACTGCCGAGACAATCAAAGGCTGGGAAGTGCCGCGGCGATGGGCACGGGATCACTGGAGGGAAATTCGGATGTGTTCAGCCGACAGAAAATGCGGAGGGGCAGGCCACTCAAGATGTGTTCTCCTTCGGGCTCAACTATTGAAGGGGTGACCAAGACTGGCATGCGGAGGCGCTGACGGGGGCGAGCGCGTCATTATCTGGTTTGAATCGGATGACGCCGTCTGAAGTTGCGCAGAAGCTGCGCGTTCCCGTGTCGCTGGCGACGGGAACGGCGAACGCGACAAACTCTTTGCAGGAGCTTTGCTTGCATAACGGCACGAGCTTGAAGCGGAATCCGGACTTGGTGCACGACTCGCCTGCGGTGCAGGCGGGATTGCCGAGAGATTCGTCGAGGAGACCGGCGTGGGCGGGGGAGGATTTTGCGACGTTATCGGGATCGGGACCGAGAGTGGCTAGATCGGGCGCAAAGCCTTTTTGCGGATACGTCGAAGCATATACAACTTGAGCGGTGACGATTGTGCGAAGCGAGCCTACCGCCGCGGCTTCGTTGGCCGCGTTTCTGGCGCGCAGGAGGTTAGGGATTGCGATTGCGGCCACGATCATGACTGCAGGGGCGTCAAGAGCGCCGCTGGTATTGATTTCGCGAATCGATTTCTCTTCAGCGTACGCACAGATTACGCCCGGTTTGATTTCTCTGTCCGCGTTCGAAAAATACTGCGCAAACTCGGGGGCGAATCGTTGCGCTTGCAGAGCCGCCATTGCCAAGGGATCCTGATAGAAAAGCGCAGAAACACCGGAGTCATGGCCGGGCGGAAGCGATGCCAAGAAGTTCTTGGACTTCGCCAGCGATTCGCCGTTCCGATGCATTTGAATCGCGACGGAAAGTGTGTCGTGGCTCGAAGCGACGATCAAGTAGCCGTCGAGAAACGCGTACACGAAGTGCTGAGGAGGCGAAGACGGAACTTGGATAGAAGAGTATGCAACTCCGGCATCGTCGAAGTGCTCCACTGGCAGATGCGACGCTGCGACCAACGTGGCCAATGCCTGCTGCACATGGTTCTGATCTTTTACCCCGAGTAGGATTCGCCATTCAGGCTTCGGCGGATTGACACGCGGCAGCTCGACACTCACCTCTCCGGTGAGTTGACTGAGAATATCGTCCTTCAAACTCAGGTTAAACGCCCGTTCAAATGCGGGGAGCGCGGCAAATGCATTCGGATTCGAGGCGCTCTGGAGTTCCTTGAAATCTTCGAAGATTTGCGCGGGGTCGGAGAGCCTGACAGCCAGCAACAGAACCGCTCGGGGAGAAGCAAAATCGAGGCTGCCCAGAGGGGCGGGTTTGGCGAGCCACGATGCGATTCCGTGCCGGGGTCCGGTGAAGCTCAGCTCCGCTTGACTGACTGTGGAACCTTCGACGTACTGGTGTTCCCAGACAAGATACTTCATGTCTGCCAAACCGGTACGCTCGAGCATCATGCGATCCTGTGAGGCGCCTGGAGGAACCTGGGTGAGCAGCTTTTGGAGGTCCAAGGCTCCCAGCATTGTCACTCCGCCTTCATAGGAGCTGGCGACTTTTTGGCCAAACGGGGTGGAGGTGAATCCGACGGTGCGACTGTCCAGGCGAGCGTTAAAATTCCGCAGCGAAGGCAGATCGTTCGCCACGATGACAAGGTCGGAGCGCACGAGCACCAATAAATCCTCGGGCGGTGAGAGTTCTCGCGCCGTAGCAAGTTCTTGCGGTTCGATGATACGCACTGCCGGCTTCGATTTTCCTGCCAGCTCAGCAGAGGTCTTTTCGAGGAAGGCTTTGAATCCCAGCTTGCGGACTTCTGCGACAACCAGCAGATGGTAGTCATGACCTGCGAGTGCGCCGGAAACGACAATCTCTTGTCCCAAATACTGCGAGAGTTGATCAAACTGCTGAAGGAAGGCTTCGATTTTCGGGCCGTCTTTAGCGATATCTCCGTGCTGCCACCAATCGCGAAGAGGCGCACTGCCCTGAAGTTCCTGGTGAAAAATATTCAGCGCTTGACGGATGGCATCACCATAGTTTGGGATCGCGGCGTAGGACGTCGTGGTTTCCGGAAGCAGCTTCAGTATGGGACTTTCAGAGCGCGCCGGCGGAAATTGAACGCTTCGGAGCTTCTGTATCAATTGGCCGAACTCGGCCATCAGGCCAGGATATTTGTTCAGATCTTGTAGCCAGGGAGGATCGGATGCTTGGGCCTCGGCTGGTGCTGGCGCGTGGGCTTGGGCTGCACAGACGGAGGCGGTCAAGAGGATCGCAATCAGTAGCGATGAGGATTTAAGGAGAGCAGGTGTTCGACGCGGCCGAAATCGCGCACAGGTCATTCGTTTGTCCGATCAGATGAATTGGATTGGGGTGCAATACGTTTTTATCACGA
Source organism: uncultured Acidobacteriota bacterium (assembly GCA_963697645.1). GTDB lineage: Bacteria > Acidobacteriota > Terriglobia > Acidiferrales > UBA7541 > Palsa-295. The sequence goes on from CAVOOU010000006.1 coordinate 119,266, forward strand.
AAACGGTTGTAGAAATTACATGTCACCCAATTAATAACTGCCACGCGGGCTGACAAGCTGGCCACAGAGGCATGAGTGTGAAAGAGCAATTTCAAATTGAAAATTTCAAATTTCAAATGAGGCAAAGGCAACCGCCGGCGAAGGGACGGCGACGGTTGGGCTGCGGCAACCAGCAAAACTTGCGCGGGTGAGGCTACACACTTCGAAGCTCAGGGTAAACAAGCGGGTGACGCGTTGCGCCGTCTTTGATTTCCCAGCGCTTTTCGCGCTGGGCTAAATTGTGGCGTGCCTACGGCGCTAGTGCGCGGAGGCGGGGCGAAGAGCAATTTCAAATTTCAAATGAATTCAAAAGAAGGGATAGGCAAGGGCGCGAGCAATTGCAGATTTCGAATGAAGGCTGAACGGAAATTGCCGGATGAAAAAGAGCTGGATGCAATTCCTCAAGATGAAGCCCTTCGGGCTTAGGGCAAGCCGGCGCGATTACGAACGTGCACACACCACGCCAGGATAGGAACGCTGAGGACTGTCGGACGCGCTGGGCCTTGGGCGGAAAATAATGCATCCGTAATACACCTGATATACGGCGTAGTCTTGCGAGCCTTAGACTAGGTGCTTCCCGGCTGCAAATCTGATTTCAAATTCGTTTGAGGCAATGGAATGAAGGACTTAGTGGCACGACTTTGGACGGAAGAGAATGGACAAGATTTGACTGAGTATGCGCTGTTATTGGCACTGCTGGCTCTGGGCGCAATTGCTACGGTGCATACGCTCGCGACAACTTTGAATAACATGTTTCAGAATTCGGCTAGCAGCGTTGCGACTGCGGCGGGGGGTTGAGGGGTTAGGCGGGAGCGCGGCGTCGTGGTGAGCCGAAGAACGCGAGCGCGGGCGAGACAAGGAATTGTGATCGCGCTGCGGCGGTGCGGAGGCGCAGGCAGGATTGCCTGGAAAGGCGCCTGCCGGCGGGAAAGCGGGATGTGTTCGACAGTACGGGGACGGCCCCGCGAACCCATGCGGGATCTGCGACATGCCGTGCCCGGCGAACGAACTTGGCATTGTCGAGGCATTTATCGGGATTGTGAATTCAAAGGCAAACATTGGTAGCGCGGTTTCGGTGGATGGCGCGTGCGTGCTGATGGCGCGTTCGGGCACGGCCCCGCGAACCCATGCGGGATCTGCGACATGCCGTGCCCCTACTGGGGAACAAACAACGACGAGAACCAAGAACGTGGTCGCAGCTATGCCAAGCATCGGCGATCGAGGTGTGTTTTTGCGTTGGCACAGGCAGGAATGCCTGTGCTACTGGAAGGCGGATTATGGGGTGGCTAGTTCGATTAGGGTGTTGCCGCCTTGCTGGCGGGCTTCGTCTATGCCGGCTTCGGCGCGATTCATCCATTCGGTGACGCGGTCTTCGGTTTCGTCGCCTGGGCGAGAGGTGGATTGGGCTACGACGGCGCTGACGGTGAGATCCTGCGCGCCCCAGGAGGGCTGGACCGTGGAGGCGACGTTGCGAAGTTTTTCGGCTAGGGCCTTCGCGTTTTCGAAATTTGTGTCGGGCAGGATGAAGACGAGAGACCAGGCGGTGTATTTTACGGCGACGTCGGTTTGACGGACGGCTGAGGAAACGGCGCGGGCTAGCTGCTCGATGAAGTGATCGACGGCTGCGTCGCCGTGCTGGCGGAGAAGATCGCCGCCGCGATCCACATGCAAGACAATCAGCGAGAGCGCAGTGCCCTGCGAGCGCGCGCGATTTGATTCCATCAGCAGACAATCCACGTAGGCGCCACGGCTGAGAAGACCGGTGCGTTCGTCGGCTACCGCGAGAGAACGGACGAGCGAGCGAAGGCGCGTGTGGTTGACGGAAAGCACGAGCTGATCGCCGACGGCTTGCAGGAAGAAGCTTTCGTTTGGCTTCCAGCGGCGGGCTTGCGATGAGCCAACGATGAGAGCGCCGGCGGGAAGCTGAGTTTCTTTGTCGGTGAGGATGACGCCGAGCGCGGAAGTGAGGCCGAGATCGCGGAGGGCCGGGCTGGTGGAGGAGTTGAGCTCAACTCCGCCGAGCGCGTCGGGAGACATTCTCGAAATTATATCGGCGAGGGCGTTGATTCGCTGCGCGCCGGCGGTCTGAAATCCGGCGGCGGCGTATTCGGCGGTCAAATGCGATTCACCGGAACCACCGATGGTGACGAGGCAGCGCGAGACGCCGAGATGCTTGCCGGTTTCCGTGGCGGTGGAAGTGAGAACTTCGCGCGGAGTGGATTGGCGATACATCAGGCGATTGATTTCGGCGATGGCGGCGAGATCGCGGTGCGTTTCCGCAGGAGCGGAAGGGTTGACTGCGGCTGGAGGAGGAGAGGGCATGTGGATCACGAGTGGCGTCGGTGCGATCGGTGCCGGCTTGGGAGCGGGTTTGGGCGGAGCGCCTTTGGGCCACCAGTTAGCGCGATCGTAGAGTGAGCGGAGGCGCTCGTTTTTTTCTTCTTCGCCGGGAAAAAGTTCGGCGATGCGCTGGAGGCGTTCGACGGCTTTGGATTGAAGCGAATACTGGAGGAAGATTTCGACTTGGACGCTGAGATCTTCGAGGGCCTGTTGGGCGCGAGCTTCTTCGGTGACCGGGCCGGTGGCGGCGGCCTGATCGGAACCTGCGCCGGTGAAGCCGTCGGTGCGAGTGGAAACGGTGGCTGCCTTGGCGGCGCGGGCGAGAATATTTTGGAGAAAGGTGGGATCGGCTTTGCCTTCGAGGCGGGCGATGCGTTCGTGATTGCGGTAGTCGTAAGGATCGATATCGACGAGGCGATCGAGCGAATCGCAGGCGGGTTTGATCTGGCCGGCTTCGAGGTAGAGATCGAAGAGGCGGACGAGAGCATCGAAATATTTCGTTTCGCGATTTAATTCCTCGTAAAGGTGAGCGACGACTTCGGCGACTGGCAGCGAGGTGGAATACATGGCGGCCATCTGGTCCATGTGGGCGACGAGTTCGGTTTCGCGGCGATGGCTGCGCATCAGATCTTTTGTTTGGACGAGAAGCGTGGCGGCTTTGGCTTCGTCGCCACCCAGGATGTAAGCGCCGGCGAGTTCGAAGAGCTTCGAGAATCCTTCCGGCTTTTGCTTGTAGTAGGCTTCGAAAATTTCGCGGGAGCGATCGAGGCGGTGCGTGCGGAGGAGCGCTTCGCCGAAAAGAGCCAGGAACGCGGTGTCTTTTTCGTTGGCGGCGATGGGATCGAGGAGTTCGACGCAGCCTTCGGCGTCGCCTTTGCGCAGGCGCGCTTCGGCGAAGAGAAGGGCGCCGGTGCGGTCTTCGGGTGAGAGCTGGTGGGCGCGGTCGAAATATTCGATGGCTTCGTCGAGACCACCGGATGCCTGGGTGAGCTGGCCGGCGCGCAGATAGCTGCGAGTGGCGAGATCGCGATGGCCGAGGCGTTCGGCTAGTTCACCGAGGATCACATGGCGGCCGGGATTTTCGGGGTCGAGGAGCGCGATGCTTTCATAGCAGGCGAGCGCTTCGATATCGCGGGCCTGCTGCTGGTAGAGCTGCGCGGCTGCACCGAATTGCTCGATGGCTTCGCCGGTGCGGTTTTGCTTTTGCAGGAGCTGGCCGTATTGCATCAGGCGATCGGGCGGCTGGGGGAATGAGCGCAGGAAACGGGTGAAGATGGCGGTGGCTTTTGAAGCGTCTCCCGTTTCCACCAGGCGGTCGAATTGCGAGCCGTAATATTGGGCGGCGAGCGCGGGTTCGCCGAGGCGCGTGTAGATATCGGCGAGCGCCTGGATCGATTCCTGATTCGAGGGAACTTCGTCGAGCACCGCCTGATACTCGGTGGTGGCTTCGCGAAGCTTATTCTTCTCGAGGAGGCGCCGCGCTTTCTCGAAATGTTTGTTGACGTCGGCTATCGACATGGAGTGCGCGCACTGGCGATCGGGACAGGCTGGGGAAGTCCATCCAATCGCCCTTCCGAGGCTTTCGCCGCGGTTTCACCCGGCGCGCGGGTGGAGTTTCAACTATACATCGGAGAATGAGGCGGGCTCACCGGGAAATCGAGGAGGCGTTGCAATGGTAACAGCAGCGACTGGCCGCGAGGCGAGGGGCTGGGTTAGCCCGGGGCAACGGGACGGACTTCGCTGGGAAGATGGCTTACGCGTTCGCGCATGTCTTTTAGGGAGAGACCGCTGCGCACGAGAGCTGCGAATCCCAGGAAGACGAAGGGGAGGTTGAGGGCGAGGAAGGCGAAGATGGAGAAGCCGGTGGCGGTGGATTTTTCGATGTCGAACCAGCCGAGGCCGAGAACGCAGAAGAATTGCCAGGCGCCGATATTGGCGGGAGCGTTGGGAAGCGAAACGCCGAGGTTGATGACGAGCAGTACGACGACGGCGGCGAAGAATGGCAGATGCAGCTTGTATCCCTGCATGACGGCCCACAACCCACCCACCTGGCAGGCTGGCATGAGCAATGAAAAAAGAATCGCGGGGTAAAAGCTGGGAGAAGTTCCCATGGCGTGGAGATCGACGAGTGCGCTCATAAACTTTCCGGGCAGGTGCGCTTTTCTGCCTTCAAACGATTGTCTATCGCCCAGCTTCACTTCGAGGTAGAGAATGAGCGCTACGACGACGCCGAGAAGGACGAGCGTGACGATGGCCAGCGTATAGACAATTTTTCTGAACTGCTGCAAGTCAACCATCAAGGAAGCCACCGCAAGCGCTGCCACAGCGATCACCAGATCGATCAGACGCTCGACGCCCACTGAGCCGAGCACGCGCCCGATGCTGATGTCTTCTGAATTGGAAAGCAGATAGCTGCGCAAGAGCTCGCCGGGCCGCAGGGGAAAAACGAGATTGGCGAAGAGGCCGGCGTAGACCGCGCGAATGGCTTTCGTGATCCGTACCTTGCCGAACGGGCTGAGGAGAAATTTCCAGCGAGCCGCCTGCACCACGTAACTAAGAACGTCGAAACCCATGCCGAGGAGGACCCATTTGTAGTCCACCTTGGCGAGGTCGCGAAGCGCCTTCATGATGTGGAAGTCGTGCAAGACCCAGACCAGGCAGGCGATAGCGAGGCCATAGCCCAGAATCTTGGGAACCTGAGTAGGTTCTTGAGGCGTCGGTTCGAACATGGCTTTCAAGGAAAAGACGGCGCACGGCACCGCCGGTTCCTCGTCGTTTTTCCGCACTTTAGAATCTTAGGATGGTGGCGCCCCCGCCGTCACGCCCCCGGCGGGCTCGAAATCCGCTACAGCCTACGATAAGAGGTAGCCGCAGGCAATCCGTGACTTTGCCTGATGTTCGCGGGGGTACTACTGCTGCGATTCGGCGGAATGGCTGGTATCATCGAGCCGCGGAAAACTTCGGAACCAGAACCAGGGGGCAAGCGGCGATGGCTGAACCAACGAAAGAAGAGTTGATGGCGCGGATTGCGGAACTCGAGAAGCAAACCGGTTCGCGCAAGCGCGGAGTGATTGATTTCAAAGTGGGGGAGAAGGGCGGAGTGAGCGTGTACGGGCTTGGGCGCTTTCCTGTGACGCTTTATTACGAGCAGTGGATCCGGCTGCTGGATGCGGCGGCGGATTTGCGGGCGTTTCTGGAGGAGAATAAGAGCAGGCTGAAGTTGAAGGATCAGCAGTAGGGATGGGGCGCGGATTGCGCGGGTTACGACGCAGATCGCACGTGTTACGAATTGCCGAGCATTGATAGTTGAGATTCTTCGCTGCGCTCAGAATGACAAGAATGTGCTTTGGCGACGCCCGGAGGTACGTTCAGAGCCGTCCGGTTTATTAGATCTTCCCTCAGGGGCTAAAGCCCCGCCTGCGTATTTGCTTTATGTCGTCCCTGAAGGGGCGACCTACAAGGCGTTTCCTGCCGGGGGATTTTGGCGGCGCGGACTATCGCCTCGTCTTCGTAGTAACTCATTGAGGAATTCGGCAGCAGTTTGACCATCGCTCCCGGCGATTGGCGGTCTATCGTAGTGGTCCAGCCATATAACAAGGCCTTCTAAAGGCCCTATCGAGGCACTTATGTCGAACAGTCCCATTGCCAGCTCGGCTCACCGGCCATCGCGCCGGAGCACGCGGCTGAGCGAAGCGATTCTAATGCGCGTGGAAGGCGTGGACTCCTATCGCGGGCCGTACAGCGAGGAAGTCTCCACGGTGAGCGTGAGCGCGCACGGCTGCAAATATTATTCGAAGCACCAGGTGCTGTCGAACGCGCTCGTGATTTTGCAGATGAAAGGCGAGAAGCCGGATACGAAGACGGTGTCGGCGCGCGGCCGCGTGAAGTGGGTGGCGGGCCTGCAAGGCGGGGTGTTCGAGACGGCCGTGGAGCTGGAGGATCCTGGAAACGTGTGGGGAATCGCCACGCCACCGAAGGATTGGCTGCCGTTCTGTGGTCCGCGGACGATTGAGATTGATACGGCGAAATCGAAGCCGTTCGCAGTGCCGCGACCTGAGCCGAGTGCGCCGGCGGCAGCGAATGCGAAAGATGCAGCAGCTCCGTCGATGAGTGGAAATCGACCGGCGACGCCTGGCGCGGCCGAAAACGGCGCGCGACAAACAATCGCATCGGTCACGCGCCCGATGGGCCAGTTGATGGGCGATTTTCAGCAGCAGATGGAGACGATGCTGGCTGAAGTGGCCACCGCGGCGGTGCGCGAAAAAACGACCGCGATGTTGAACGACATTCACAGCAAGCTCCGGCAAGAGGCAAAAGAGATTCTTGCCGAGACGACAGCCTCTCAAGCCGGGCCATGGATCGAACAGGCTCTGAAGCAAATGAAAATTTCGGGCCAGGACACGGCGCAGAAGCTGCATGCGCAGTGGATGAAGAAGGTGGAGTTGGATCTGGCTACGTCACTGCAACAGATCGAAACGCGGCGGCAGGAAATGGAAGAGCTTTCGCGTAACCTGGCCGCCAACTCGCTGCAAAAAGTGGAGAATGTTCTTGAAGCCTCGCGCAAGGATGGAGTGGATCGAATCGTCGCGCGGCTGAAGGAACAGGTGACGCCGATCGTGGAGGAAACGCGGAAAGCCGCCGCGGAACTCACCCGGCGCAAAGAGGAGATCGACAGGCTCATCGGGCAATCCGTGGAAACAGCCACAGCGCAACTCGAAGAGGTGTGCGCGAAATTCGACAAACAATTCGACACCGTGCTGCGAACGCGAATCGAGGCCGCGCGGCAGGAAATGGAACGCGCCGGAATGGCAGCGACCGATTTGGCGCTCAACAATCTGCGTATCTCTTCGCAGCAGCATCAGGAGCGGGCACAGTCGCAGCTTCGCGAGCAGTTGAATGGCGTTTCGGACTCGGTGTTGAGGGAAGTGAGCGGCCAAGCGGCGGAGGCGTCGCGGCAGTTCGCGGGGGAAATGAAGAAGCAGAGCCGCGACCATCTGGAATTCGTGAGCGGGGCGATTTCGGAATTGGCGAAGGGCATCGGGAAATTGTCGAAGGAATAGGGCGGCCAGGCAGGCCACTCTTGGGACGTGGCTATGGAAAATCTGATCGAAGCACCTTCTGAGGTTCGGGTGATTGAAGAGAGTGCGGCTTGCGGTATGGCGTCGTGCGATGAAGGCGCTGCCATTGCGTTGCGCGGCACGCCGCTGTGCGTGCGGCATTTCATTCCGGTGTGCACGCAAGAGATCGAATCGCGAGGCGAGCGGCTGAAGAACGGGCTCTACGACGAAGCAGCCACGCTGGCATTCAAGAATTTCATTGCGGCGTGCGCCGAGCAGGCCAGCCGCTTCATTCAGGGTGATGGCTTCACTGACGGATCGACGAAGAGCAGGCTGGAAGAATTTCTTCGGCGGGTGTCGCAATCCGGGCAGCGGCTTCGGCGGAGCCCGCGGATGAGTTCTTCTGTGCCTATTTTTCTGCGACGTGAGGATTCCGGACGCACCTGGGAAGAAGAGACGTGGACGATTACGGTGAGCCAGCACGGGGCGTCACTGGTGTGCCGGCATCCCGTGGAGACGGGCGGAGCGCTGGTTTTGTCGCGCCGGGATCGCGCGAATCGCGTGCAGGCGCGGGTGGTTTACTGCCGTTATAATTCGGAAGGCTGGCGCGAAATTGGCGTCGAGCTGCTTGACCGCGATGATTTTTGGGGTTTATCGCAGGCGGCGCGGATGCAGCCGTCGGTGCGGCCCGCGTAATACTTTCGGTGGCAGTCCGCTACAACACAGAGTGTCCATCATAAGAGAGTACGCACTCTCTCATCTAATCCACAGAATTTGAGACAATAACTTCGCGAACGTGCGATTACGGGGAGTGGTGCGCGTGAAGATCCTCGAGACGGAACGCCTGATATTGCGGCAGATGAAGGTCGAGGATGCTGAGTTTATCTTCGAGCTTGTGAATGAGGCAGCGTTTATCCGGAACATTGGTGACAAGGGCGTGCGGACGCTGGAAGACGCGCGAAATTATATTTTGAACGGGCCGGTGGCGAGCTATGCGAAGTTTGGATTTGGATTGTATCTGGTGGCGCTGCGAGAGACGGGTGAGGCGATCGGAATTTGCGGGTTGCTGAAGCGCGATTCGCTCGAGGATGTGGATATCGGTTTTGCGTTGGTTGAAAAATGCCGGCGAAAAGGCTTCGCTTACGAATCGGCAGCGGCGGTGATGGAGTATGGACGAAACGCGCTGGGATTGAAGCGGATCGTGGCGATTACTTCGCCGGACAATGAAGGATCGATTCGCGTGCTGGAAAAGATTGGGTTGCGATTCGAGAAAATGATTCGCATGCCGGGATCGGATGAAGACACGCGATTGTTTGTGCCGCGCGAATGACTCCGGAATAGTTTCCCCGGAAATTAGACATGCTGATGCTAAAAACCGAGCGGCTGATCTTGAGGAAATGGAACGAGGCGGACCGGGAGCCGTTTGCGCGAATGAACGCGGATTCGCGGGTGATGGAATATCTGGGTGGGACGATGTCGCGGGATCGGAGCGACGAAGTGGCTGACCGAATTGAAGCGCATTTCAGGGCACACGGATTTGGGTTATGCGCCGCGGAACTGGCCGAAAGCGGCGAGTTTATTGGATTCATCGGCCTGGCCGTACCGACGTTCGAGGCGGCGTTCACTCCGTGCGTCGAAATCGGCTGGAGACTCGCGGCAGAATACTGGGGCGCTGGGCTTGCAACGGAAGGCGCCAGAGAAATTGTGCGTTATGCATTCGAAGAGCTGGGGCTGCCAGAATTGGTTTCGCTTACGGCGATTGGGAACGAACGTTCGCGGCGCGTGATGGCGAAGCTGGGCATGACGCACGACGCAGCTGAGAATTTCGACCATCCTAGATTGCCCGCTGGTGATCCGCTGCGCCGGCACGTGCTGTACCGGCTGACACGCGAGAAATGGGTCAAGTCATTTGCGCCGTAGCACGGTCAGCGGCGGCAACGAAGTGCGCTAGGCCTTCTTTTCGTGCTTCTTGAAAATTACTGACGATTCGTCGTGAGCCTGCTTTGATAACTCGAAAGCTTTCGCGGCGTATTCCATCGCCTGCCGCGATTGTTCGTGGGCTGTAAGATGGTCTTCCTTGCCATGATGCACGGCTGCGGCCTGGTGCGCGTGCGCGGCGAGCATGTGGAATTCCGCAGCGCGTTGATGCGAATCGTTTGCCATCGTATCTCCCCGATCCCTTCAGTATTCGAATGCCGCTGTTAGTGTATCGCAGCGAGGAGAAGCTGCGAAGTTTGCCAGGCGCCGACTGCGACGCGGCCGCGAGAGCGAAAAGGATTGCAGGCGACAGGCGCGAAGTGTATATCTCTTTCTTCTTTCCTGGCATCTCGGCCTCCGACCCAAGCAATTGTTCCGCACTGGCGGAAATTCATCTTGAGGTGAAACATGAGCGACGCGACTGTTGGGGATGTGGCGAAAAAAGTGACCGGCTGGTCGATTGCGATCAGCGTGCTGATGATCATTGCGGGCCTTCTTGCGATTCTGCTGCCGCTCGAAGCGGGCATCGCCGTGAATATTTTTGTGGGCTGGATGCTGATCTTTGCGGCAGCGGCGCATTTTGTGTATGCATGGTCAACGCGCGGCACGGGCGGGGTGATTTGGAAAGTGCTGTTGGGAATTTTGTATGGAGTGATCGGATTTTATTTGCTGGAGCATCCGGCGCGCGGGCTTGCAACGTTGACGCTGGTACTGGCGTATTACCTGCTGATTGAAGGCGTGATGGAAATTATTCTTTTCTTCCAGCATCGCTCGGGTCCGGGCGCAGTGTGGTTTCTGCTGGACGGAATCGTGACGCTCATCCTCGGCTTTCTCGTTTGGAAGACGTGGCCATCGAGCACGGAATGGGTGATCGGCACGCTGGTAGGCTTGAGCATTCTCTTCAGCGGCACCACGCGGCTGATGCTTTCGCTCGCGGCGCGGCGGGTTCTTACGAAGTTGGCCTAATCCAGCCGTCTCAGAATTTTCGAAACTTGCGAATCTTTATATCTACGCCGCGCGTTGCATCTGCGTACGCGCGCCTGACTCCGCTGGCTCAGTGCTGTAAACTGTGGCACACTCGATAGTTTGAGAGGCGCGGCTTGTGCGCGCGCGTGTGCCGCCGGGCGCGTTTTGCGGCGCGCCGTTGGGCGAACACAGCCTCAGAGAGCACCCGAGCAAATACAGACAATGGACCCGCAGTACATCCGGAATTTCTGCATCATCGCGCACATCGACCACGGGAAATCGACTCTGGCCGACCGGTTGCTGGAACTGACCGGCGCGTTGAGCCAGCGCGAAATGACTGCGCAGGTGCTCGACTCAATGGACCTGGAGCGCGAGCGCGGAATCACGATCAAGGCGAAAAGCATTCGTCTGCATTACACGGCGCGCGACGGGCATGAGTATCGTCTGAATCTGATTGACACGCCCGGCCACGTGGATTTTTCTTACGAAGTTTCGCGGGCGCTTTCGGCATGCGAGGGCGCGCTGCTTGTGGTGGATGCGAGCCAGGGCGTGGAGGCGCAGACGGTGGCGAATGCGTTTCTGGCGTCGCGGCACAATCTCACCATTGTTCCGGTGATCAACAAGATCGATTTGCCGGCGGCGCGGCCAGATCACGTGAAAGAGCAGATCGAAAACGTGCTGGCGATTCCGGCGGATGAGGCGCAGCTGATCAGCGCGAAGAGCGGAATCGGCGTCGACGAAGTGCTGGAAGAAATCGTGCGGCACGTGCCGCCGCCGAAAGGTTCGGCAGAAAATCCGCTGCAGGCGCTGATTTTCGATTCCTGGTTCGATTCGTATCGTGGCGCGGTGGTTCTGGTGCGCGTGATGGAAGGGCGGATCACGAAGCACATGAAGATTCGGCTGTGCGCGAACAACGAAGTGTATGAGGTGGAAGATCTCGGAGTGCTCACGCCGAAGCCGATCGTGCTCGATGAGCTTTCCGCGGGAGACGTGGGCTTCATCATCGCGAATATCAAGCGCGTGGCGGACGCGCGCGTGGGTGACACGGTGGTGGAAGCGGACCGCCCGGCGCCGGCGCTGCCCGGATTCGAAGCGATCAAGCCGATGGTGTTCGCGGGAATGTATCCGGTGAACGCGAGCGATTACGAAGTGCTGCGCGACGCGCTGGGAAAATTGCAATTGAATGACGCGGCGTTTTTCTACGAGCCGGAAAATTCCGTGGCGCTGGGTTTTGGGTTCCGCTGCGGTTTTCTGGGGCTTCTGCACATGGAAATCGTGCAGGAGCGGCTGGAGCGCGAATTCAATATCGAGCTGATCACCACGGCGCCGAGCGTGCAGTACCGCATCACGAATACGGCCGGAGAAGTGGTCGAGGTGGACAATCCCACGAAATTTCCGCCGCCGGGCTCGATTCAGAAGATCGAAGAGCCGATGCTCACTTCGATGATTATCACGTCGGAAGAATCGGTGGGCGGCGTGCTGGCCCTGTGCGAAGAAAAGCGCGGCGTGCAGAAGAAATTCGAATATCTATCGCCGACGCGCATCATGCTGACGTACGAAATGCCGCTGAACGAAATCGTGCTCGATTTTTACGACCGGCTGAAGAGCGTTTCGCGCGGGTACGCGTCGCTCGATTATCATTTGTCGGGCTATCACGAATCCGATCTCGTGAAGCTCGATGTGTTGGTGGGCGGCGAGCCTGTGGATGCGCTGACGGTGATTTGCCACCGCGACCAGTCCTACGAGCGCGGGCGCGACCTTGTTTCGCGTTTGAGAAAGCTGATTCCGCGGCAAATGTTTGAAGTTCCGATACAGGCCGCCATTGGTAGCCGCGTGATTGCGCGCGAAACGATCAGCGCGATTCGCAAGAACGTGATCGCCAAGTGCTACGGCGGCGATATTTCGCGCAAACGCAAGCTGCTCGAGAAGCAGAAAGAAGGCAAGCGGCGCATGAAGCGAGTGGGGCGTGTCGATATTCCGCAGGAAGCTTTCCTCGCGGTCCTCAAAGTTTCCGGCGGGATTAATGACGAAGAATAGTCCTTTTGTGTGTGACCCGCCTAGGCGTCCTTCTTGTGCTTAACGGTTGCGCCGAGTTCGCCGCGCGCGAGTCGCAACGAAATATCTTCGCCGAGTGCTACCTGATCGACTGAACGCAGTACATTCCCCGATGCGTCGTATGCGATGGCGTAGCCGCGTTCGAGGATGCGGAATGGGCTGCGCTCTTCGAGTTGCAGTTTGGCAGCTTCGAAGCGCTGGCGCTTCCCTGCCAAGAGGCGTTCAGCACGGGCCTCTAATTCGGCAACGCGCCTTTCCACCACATGACGCCAGCGCGCCACTCGCGCGCGTAGATCGAGCGCTGCAAAACGCACTTGCGCCGTACCGTACGTCCTGCGTTTGCGCGTCATCATTCGCTCGAGCGCTGCGATCAGCGCAAGGTGATGCTGATCGATCCGGCGGCGCACGACCACCGCACGCGCGCGCAGGTCGAACGACCCAATTTGCGCGCTCGCCTTCGTTACGCGCTGCCGATTGGTGCCGAGCCGCAAGCGCAAGCCGATCACGAGCGACGACGAAAGCTCGTCTACCTGCTGACGGCGCCGGCGCACGAGAATTTCGAGTTGGCGAAAGCCGCGATGGGTTTGCAGGTCGCGCACGCGATGGCGGCGCTCGGAAAACCAGTAACGAATCTGCTGCACGAGGTGGCGCTGGTGCTCGGCAATGTGCCGTTCGAATTCCTGTCGCGAGCGCACCACAAGCTCCGCGGCGGCGGAAGGCGTGGGCGCGCGCAAGTCCGCGACAAAATCGGCAATTGTGAAATCGGCTTCATGGCCGACGCCAGTGATCACAGGAATTTCAGAAGCGACAATCGCGCGCGCGACTACTTCTTCATTGAACGCCCACAAATCTTCGAGCGAGCCGCCGCCGCGCGCGACGATCAGCACATCGGCGAATTTCGCGCGAGTGAAATAATTTACGGCGGCAGCGATTTCTTTCGCGGCGCCGTCGCCCTGCACTTTCACTGGATAGAGCCGCACATGCGCGTTGGGAAAGCGGCGCTTGAGAACGCGAAGAATGTCGCGGATAGCAGCGCCCGTGGGAGATGTAACGATGCCGATACAACGCGGCAAAACGGGCAACGGTTTCTTGCGCGATTCGTCGAAAAGGCCTTCTTCTTGCAGGCGCTTCTTCAACTGCTCGAATGCAAGCTGCAGCGCACCGAGGCCAACCGGCTCGATGTTCGTAACGTAAATCTGATATTCGCCGCGAACGTCATAGACGCTGATTGAGCCGCGCACCGTAACGTGCAGGCCATCTTCGGGCCGGAATTTCAACCCGCGCGCCTGATCGCGGAAGCAGATGCAGCGGATTTGTGCGTGCGCGTCTTTTAACGTGAAATAGAGATGGCCGGACTGCGCGGCGCGGAAATTCGAGACTTCGCCTTCGACCCAGATGTCGAAGAAAGCGCTTTCGAGCAGATCGCGGATGCGGTCAGTGAGTTCGCTCACCTTCCACACGCGCCGCTCGGGCATCAGATTGAAAAGCGAGGCCTGGCTCATGTTGTCAGCACCGGAATTCTACCGCCGGAACAAATTTATAACCCAGAGAATCAGCGTGAGCGCGACGCTTAGGACGATGCAAGTGACGATCGGAAAATAGAAGCTGCTATTTTTGCCCTGATAGGCGATATCGCCGGGAAGGCGTCCGAGGCGAAACGGCAAGCGGCCGCCGAATGCAAAGAATGCGCCAATAACAACAAGTACGATTCCACTAAGGAGCAGCAGCTTCCCGAGTTCGCGCATCGGTTCCAAAGTAATCAACCTAGGAAGTATTCTACTCGAATCGAACCGTTCTCTGGAAAACGAGCCGACAATCGCGGGGCGGGGGCGAGAGTCTTTTGTAGCGCCACCCTTTAGGGTGGCAGGGGTGGCTTCCGCAGCGTGTGACGATTAACTTCCAAATCAAACCCTGCCGGTCTGAAGACCGGCGCTACAAAAGCCAACGGCAAGAGCAAATCTAGCGCTAGACGAGTTCTTCGCCTGCGAAGAAATAGCTGATCTCGAAGGCGGCGGTATCGGGCGCATCTGAACCGTGCGTGCAATTGTTCTGAATGCTCGTGCCGAGTTCCTTGCGAATCGTGCTGTGAGCGGCTTTGGCGGGGTCGGTCGCGCCCATTGTGTCGCGCCATTTCGCGATCGCGCCTTCCGCTTCCAGAACCATCACGATCACTTTGCCCGAGCTCATAAATTCCGTCAAGTCTTTGAAGAACGGCCGCTCGCGATGCACGGCGTAAAATCCTTCCGCTTGCGCTTTCGTGAGGCGCATGGATTTGATTGCCACGATTTGAAATTTCGCTGCATGAATGCGGCTCAGTATATCGGCGGAAATTCCACGGCCGACAGCATCCGGCTTGATGATTGCTAACGTGCGCTGGGATCCCAAGAGATTCATTCCTCCGTTTGATTTTGTAGCGGTCGAAAACCTAACGTTTGCTGCGCTTTGGCGGATTTGCTCGCTGATTTTTTCTTTGCCGCGGTTTTCGGTTTTGCGCTCGATTTCGGTTTCGAATCCCATCACACGCGCGATCGTTTCGCCAATATCGGCGGGGCTTTGGATGGTGTGAATGCCGGCGGCTCGCATCGCTTTGTACTTCTCGATGGCGGTTCCGTGCCCGCCGCTGATGATCGCGCCGGCGTGCCCCATGCGACGGCCGGGCGGGGCGGTTTGGCCAGCGATGAATCCGACGACCGGCTTCTTGACATGTTTTTTGATGTATTCCGCCGCAACTTCTTCGGCGTTGCCGCCAATTTCTCCGATCATCACGATGGCGTGTGTGTCGGGATCGTCGTTGAACATGCGAATCGAATCGAGAAAGCTGGTGCCGATGATCGGATCGCCGCCGATGCCGATGCAGGTGGATTGCCCGATTCCAAGCTGCGTCAACTGGCCGACCGCTTCATAGGTGAGCGTGCCGCTGCGGCTGACGACGCCAACATTTCCCTGGCTTGTGAATCGATGCAGGCATGATGCCCATCTTGCATTTTCCGGGTGAGATCACGCCCGGGACAATTCGGCCCGATCAAACGCGTCTTCGAATCTTTCATCGCGGCGGCCACGCGCACCATGTCGAGCACCGGCACGCCTTCGGTGATGCAAATCACGAGCGGCAAATTTGCGTCGACTGCTTCGAGGATCGCATCGGCGGCGAACGGAGGCGGAACGAAAATAATCGATGCATTCGCGCCCGTTTTCGCAACGGCCTCAGCAACGGTGTTGAACACGGGCACACCGAGATGTTTTGTGCCGCCTTTGCCGGGCGTAACGCCCGCGACAACTTTGGTGTCGTAATCCAGCATCTGCTGCGCGTGAAAGCTGCCTTCGCGGCCGGTGATGCCCTGCACGACGACGCGCGTGTTTTTGTCGATCAGAACGCTCATCGCGCACCTTCCGCGAGAGCGACGACTTTCTGTGCCCCGTCTTTCATGCCCTTTGCGATCGTGAAATTGAAGCCTGAGTTGCGCAAAATTTCCTGGCCTTTCTCGACGTTGGTACCTTCCATGCGCACGACTACCGGTACTTTGAATTTCAGTTCTTTCGCCGCATTCACGACGCCGCTTGCAAGGACGTCGCAGCGAAGAATGCCGCCGAAAATATTGACGAAGACGGCTTTCACATTGGGGTCGCTGAGCAAAATGCGGAAAGCGTTCTTCACCTGCTCTTCAGAAGCGCCACCGCCTACATCGAGGAAATTTGCCGGGCTGCCGCCACTCAGCTTGATGATGTCCATCGTGGCCATTGCGAGGCCGGCGCCGTTGACCATGCAGCCAACGGTGCCGTCGAGCTTGATGTAGTTCAGTTTGAATTTTGAGGCTTCGACTTCGAGCGGGGTTTCTTCTTCGAGATCGCGCAGATCTTTAAATTCTGGATGGCGGTAAAGCGCGTTGTCGTCGAAGGTAACTTTTGCATCGAGCGCCACCAGGCGGCCATCGCCGGTGACGACGCAGGGATTAATTTCCACGAGCGATGCGTCCGTCTCCATGAACGCGCGATAGAGCGATTGAAGAAACGGCACTGCCGCGTTCACAACTTCAGGCGCGAGGCCGAGTCCGAACGCGAGTTTGCGCGCTTGAAACGGCAGCAACCCGGTGGCGGGATGAATCGTCTCGCGCAGAATCGCTTCGGGATTGTCCTTCGCGACTTCTTCGATTTCCATTCCGCCGGCGGTGCTGGCCATAAACACGGGCGCGCCCACCGCGCGATCGACGAGAATGCTGAGATAAAGTTCGCGCTTGATGTCGAGGCCTTCTTCGATCAGCAGGCGGCGAACGATGCGCCCTTCCGGGCCCGTTTGCGGAGTAACGAGATTCATTCCGAGGATGCGGTCGGCATGCGTGGCAGCTTCGTCGGCTGATTTCGCGAGCTTTACGCCACCCGCTTTGCCGCGCCCGCCTGCGTGAATCTGCGCTTTCACCACGACGACAGGAGCACCCAGCCGCTGCGCCACCGCGCGCGCTTCGTCTTTTTTGAAAACCACTTCGCCGCGCGGAACCGGCACGCCAAATTTCGCCAGGATCGCTTTGGCCTGATATTCGTGGATCTTCATTCCTGCTCCATCGGCTTTCGGAAGCTCGCCTTGAATAGTGCTAGTATTTTATGCTCGCAAAAGCTACTAAGTTTACTTGGAACGTCGAGGACGAGCAAGGAGCGGTGTGGCTCTTGAAATGAAACTAGTCTGCGAAAAACGCACCGATACGTGGCCGCCGCGCGTGGCGTCGTCTTGATTTCATGATCCTTGAAGCGCTTGAAAAAATCGTCGCGGACGAAGATTTGACGCGCGCCGAGGCCGAAGCCGCGATGGAAGACATTCTGGCGGGGCGTGCGAGCGATGCGCTGATTGCGGGTCTGCTCACGGCGCTACGTATTAAGGGCGAGACAGTTGATGAGGTTGTCGGCTTCGCGAAAGCGATGCGCCGCCACGCGACGCCGATTTTTCCGGCCGGGCGCGTTGAGAAAAACGACGTGCTGGTCGACACGGCCGGGACGGGCGGCGATGCGGCCGGGACGTTCAATATCTCGACCGCAGCTTCCTTCGTCATTGCAGGCGCGGGTGTGCGTGTGGCGAAACACGGCAATCGCTCGGTTAGCTCGCGCTGCGGATCGGCCGATGTGCTTGAGGCACTCGGCGCGAAAATTGATCTGGCACCGGATCGCGTGGCCCGGTCGATCGAAGAAATCGGCATTGGATTTATGTTCGCCCCGGCGATGCACGCGGCGACGCGACATGCCATGCCGGTGCGACGCGAACTCCGCATGCGCACAGTCTTCAACCTGCTCGGCCCGCTGACGAATCCCGCCGGAGCATCGGTGCAGATCGTTGGAGTGTATGACCCGAGTCTCACCGAGTTGGTCGCGCGAGCGCTCGGGGAACTGGGCGTGCGCCGCGCTTTCGTTTTTCATGGCGCCGAAGGCTTGGACGAAATTTCGATATCAGGTGAAACTTATATTTCCGAGCTGCGCGATGGGTCGGTGCGAAACCTTACCGTTACGCCTGAAGATTTCGGTTTGCGCCGCTGGCCGACCGAAGAGATTCGAGGCGGGGATGCGAAGCGCAATGCGGAAATTATTCTCCAGATTTTTAGCCCGTCGTCACACCATCATGCGAACGGAGCGCACCGCGAAATCGTGCTTGCGAATTCTGCGGCAGCACTCGTTGCGGCCGGGCGCGCCACGGATTTCCTCGACGGCGTGCGCGTGGCGGCAGAATCAATCGATTCCGGCGCCGCGCGCGAAAAGCTCGAAGAATTTATCGCGTTCACCCAAGGAGATGGCGAGCGGGCGCTTTCAGGATCCTAACGAAGCCGCAGCGATAACGCTTAAATCTGCGTCAGGCTGCGCACCGCATATCCGAAACACGCCAGCACAAAAATGCCGAACGCCACCGTTTCCATTCCGAGCTGGTGTGGGGTGCCAAGCCCGATCGACGTGTAGCGAAGCAGATCCACCTGCCAAGTAATCGGATTTGCCAGGCCGATCACGCGAAACCAGCGCGGCAACGGTTCGAGCGGATAAAACATGGAACTGGCGAAGAGAAACACAAAATAGAAAACGGAGGTGACGCTGTTGAAGATATCGTTGCGGCGAATCTTCAGCGCGAAGATCGTGTAAAAGAAAAACCATCCGGCGGTGCCGAAGATCACCGTCACCACGAGCAGCGGCAGAAGATCAGCGCGCAGCCTGATTCCGAGCAGCCAGGTGCCCAGCCCGAGCGTGATCACCATCTGCACAATCGCGATAAATACATTAAATAGAACTTTGCCGAGCAAATATTCCGACCGGCTCATCGGATACGTCAGCATCTCGTAGAAAATTCCGTTGTCTCGATCCATAAAAAACGACCACGAGCTGTTCGACGCTATCCCGAAGCTCGCCATGCCCAGCACGCCGGCGAGAAAAAACGAATTGTATGTCACCCCTGGCGCAGACAGCGGAGTACCCAGCGAGGCCGTCACGCCGACCCCAAACACGAGTAGATAGCAGAGCGGATAAAATAGATCCCAGAAGACGAAAGTAATATTCGTCGCCCGAATCTTTGTCTCGCGATACAGCATGGCGGAAATCGACGACACGATGCTCCTATCCGACGCTCGTTACAACCGCGCTCCCTCGCCTGCCTTCTGCGTCAGCTCGACGAAAATATCTTCCAGACTCGCCCCGCCAATTTCAACGCGCAGCACGCGCCCCTTCTTCGCCAGCGCCGCGACGAGTTCCAGCGCTTCCGCCTCCTGCGCCTTCACGCAGAATTCCAGCGTGTTGCCATTGATCTGCGAGCGAATCGGATGCAGCGCGGCAATTTCGTGCTCGATTCCAGCCGGCAGCGATTCAAACGTGATCGCTACTTCATATACATCCTGCGAAAGCAGCTTCAAAGCGTGCAGGTCGCCGCGCGCAATTTGCCGGCCCTTATTCAGGATCAAAATGTCGTCGCACAACTCTTCCGCTTCGCTCAAAATTTGCGTCGTGAGCACAATCGTGCGCCCCCGTTCCGATTCTTTTCGCAACGCATCCATCACCGCCCGTTTGAGAATTGGATCCATGCCAGTCGAAAACTCGTCGAGAAACAGCACCGGCGTTTTCACCAGAAACACTTTTGCCACCTGTACGCGCCGCCGAAACCCACCGCTCAGATCCTGCACTTTGCGGTCAGCCTCGGCCGTGAGATCAAAAAGCTGCATGATCTCGGCAGCCCCGCGTTCCGCCTCAGTCCTGGCAAGCCCGTGAAATCCCGCGTACGTCAGCAAATTGTCGCGCACGGAAAGAAACATCTCGCCCGCAGTTTCCTGCAACACCATCGACATCCGCCGGCGAACCTCAAGCGGCTGCTCGATCACGTCAAATCCCTCAATGCGCGCATGTCCGCTCGAAGGCTGCAAAAGCGTCGCAAAAATCTTCAGAAGCGTCGTCTTGCCCGCGCCGTTTGGCCCCAGCATTCCAAAAATCGAGCCGCGTGGAACATTAAAACTAAGGCCATCGATCGCCCGCACCGGCTCGCTGCGCGCACCGAAGAATCCATTGCGGCGCGCCGGATACACTTTCACGATGTTCTCGACTTCAAGAGCAAACGGCGCGTCCGCGGCCATTATTTCCGTCCGTTCGATGGATCAGGCGAGAGCGATGAATTCAAGTCAAGGTTCACTGAACCCGGCCCCGCGCCCGGCGCGTAACAATAGCCGTCAGCGTTGTACGTGGTGGCGCAGCGCTTCGTGAATTCATGGCGCCGCGGCGATTGCGCGAACTGCCACACCGAAGCGTAGGGCACGCCGCTGGCGGACGGCGGTGACGGGTTTTTCGGGTACACGCAGCCGGGCGATGGCGGGCAGGCATCGTTGTACACGAAAAATGAAATCTTCCGCGCTCCAGCGTGCGCGCGAATGTCGTCCGCGGTCACAATCGTCTGCCCTCTGCTTTCGTTGGCAGGCATCCCGGAACAATAAATCCCCGCACGGAATCCACCCGCGGTCACCGCGTCGAACCACGCAAATATGTACGCGTTCTGCTCGTCGGTCATCCGCCCACCTTCTTCCTGGTCCAGAAAAATCACAGTGCCGGAGTGAAAGCCTTCCTGTTGCGCGAGCGCGGCCGCCGATTGCCCGTCCACTTTTCCCACATCGGACGCGCTTCCCAGTGTTTTTAGTTGGCTGATCGTCCGCCCATTGAACAGCACGAGAAAACCAAATCCGTTTTTCAAGAGCGCTGAGCGCTTCCCGACCCACTCGTTCGAATCGGCGCCCGGTGGAATGTTGAGCCAGTATCCTCCGAACGAAAACGCGCGCCTCAACGACGGCAGCGCCGCATCGCCCGGGTAATCGTTTGAATCAAAGCCGAGATAAGAGGTTGGCGAAGCGTAACCCAACGTCGCCATGAAAAACAGGACGCAGCAGAAGGACACGGCCCGTCGAGTGATGCAGTACGAACGCGGATTCATCTAGCATCTCGCAAAACCACGTGAATTTATTCTAGACGCTGAGGAAATTTTCGAGAAGCCGGAAACCCGCCTCGGTAAGAACCGACTCCGGATGAAATTGCACGCCCTCGACGCGCAGTTTGCGATGCCGAAGGCCCATGATCGTGCCGTCGTCCGTTTCGGCGGAAATTTCGAGCTCGCGCGGCAGAGATTTCCGCTCGACGATCAGCGAATGATAGCGCGTGGCCTGAAATTTCTCGGGCAAGCCTCGGAAAATGGTCTTGCCGTCGTGCTCGATGCGGCTCGTTTTGCCGTGCATCAATTTGCGCGCGCGAATCACACGCCCCCCAAACGCCGCTCCAATCGCCTGATGGCCCAGGCAGACGCCAAGAATTGGAATTTTGCCCGCAAAACGTTGAATCAGCGGGATGCTGATCCCCGCTTGTTGCGGCGTGCATGGACCGGGAGAAATCACGATGCGCTCAGGCCGCATTTTCTCGATCTCGTCGAGTGTGATGCGATCGTTGCGACGCACTTCTAGCTGCTGCCCCATCTCGCCCAGATACTGCGCGAGGTTATAGGTAAACGAATCGTAGTTGTCGAGCAGCAGTAACATCGTTGCAATCCAAGCGACCCAATTCAAGAATACCGTAGTCTTCGATTTATTTCTTTCCGCGCTCGCCATGCGCAATTTCCAGCGCCCTCACCAGCGCGCGCGCTTTGTTCAACGTTTCCTGATACTCGCGCTCGGGCACCGAATCCGCAACAATACCGCCACCCGCTTGGATATAAACGCGCCCCTTCTTCGCCACCAGAGTGCGCAGCGCAATGCACGAATCGATGTTGCCGGAGAAATCGAGATACATCACCGCGCCCGCATAGATGCCGCGACGCGTCGGCTCGAGCTCGTCAATAATTTCCATCGCGCGAATTTTTGGCGCGCCGGAAACGGTTCCGGCTGGGAAGCATGACATCAGCGCGTCGAAGCAGTCCATGCCGCGCCGCAGCTGCCCGCGCAAACTCGAGACGAGATGCATCACGTGCGAGTAGCGCTCGACGAACATCAGCCGCTCCGGCTTCACCGTTCCGTACTCGCATACGCGGCCCAGATCATTGCGTCCCAAATCGACTAGCATGATGTGCTCAGCCCGCTCCTTGGGATCGGCAAGCAGTTTCGCTTCGAGCTCCCGGTCTTCTTTTTCGTCGCGCCCTCGCGGAACGGTTCCGGCAATCGGACGGTAGAAAACATCGCGGCCCTGCACCTTCACCAGCATTTCCGGCGAGCTACCCACCACCGAGACATCATCGAGCTTGAGAAAATAAAGGTACGGCGAGGGGTTCACTACGCGCACGGCGCGATAAATCTCAAATGGATCGGCATTCGTTCGCGCCGAAAGTCGCTGGCTTGGCACCACTTGAAAAATATCTCCCGCGCGGATGTAGGCCTTGGCCTTTCGAACGGCGGCGAAGATATTGCGGCCGCGTCATGTTCGATTGAAGGCGCGGTTTGCTACTCCGCGCCGGGCGGCTCTGCTTGGGAAGCGGCCCTTCCAGCTTCCGCCGCGCTATTTCGATTTCTCGCACCGCCGCATCGTATTTCTCGCGCAGGCTTCCCTTACCTTCCGTGAATACGTTGCGAATCACCCAGATGCGATGCTGCACGTGATCGAAGGCGATCACGCCGTGAAAGAACATCATCACGCAATCGTCGAGCGCCAGGTCGTCGCGTCCCGACGCGGGGATTTTTTCGATCAGCCGCACCATGTCGTACGCGAAGTAGCCGATCGCGCCGCCGATCAATGGCGGAAGTCCAGGCACCCGGACGGGATGGTAGCGCGCAGTCAGCCGCCGCAATTGCTCGATGGGATCATCGTCGAAATGGATTTCGCGGCCGCCGGTCTCGAGCGTGCAGATTCGGCCCCGCGCTCGAAATACTTCTTCCGGGTTCGCGCCTGCGAACGTGTAACGCGCGATGGTCTCGCCGCCCTCGACGCTTTCCAGCAGAAATGAATATTTCGCGCCGTGCGCAATTCTCAGATACGCCCCCACGGGCGTCAGCAAATCGGCGGTAAACGTCTCGTAGACCGGGATCAGGTTTCCCTGTCGGGCCAGTTTCGAGAATGTTTTGAAATCAGGCTGTGCCATGTGTTGCCAGTAAAGGTGTTGCCAGTAAAGGTGTCGGCCATAAAGCTGCCCCGCCAGGCGGGGCGGCTTACCCTCGCTGCTTTTCTTCGCGTTCCAGTGCCGCAAGAACTGCTGCGCGCATCGCCTTCTCCGGAGCGCGCTGGCCCGTCCAGATTTCCCACTGCGCAGTTCCCTGCGCCACAAACATCTCCACCCCGGAAACTGTTTCGATGCCACGACGCGCCGCAAGTTGCATCAGCTTCGTAACGCGCGGGCGATAAATCGTGTCGAATACCAACCGGCAATTCAGCTCGCGCGCTTCGAGCGGCGACCGCCCAATTGCGGGATACATGCCTACCGGAGTTGCGTTCACGATCGCGTCGAAAAATTCCGTTCTCAAATACTGGCGCGGGATTGCTTCTCCTCCGGCTGCCCGCGCCAGGGAACGCGCCTGTTGCGACCGCCGCGCACAGATGCCAACCGACGCTCCAGCGCGAGAAAGCGCAAATGCCACCGCGCGCGCCACGCCTCCCGCTCCAAAAATCAGCACGCGGCTGCCTCGCAGGGGCATGCGGCGTTCGAGCGCTCGCAGCACACCCACGTAATCGGTGTTGTAGCCGAAGAGCGTTCCATTTGCCCGCACGGAAACCGTATTCACGGCGCCTATGGACGCGGCGAGTTCGTCACAATCATCGAGATAGCGAAGAACCGTCTGCTTGTGCGGCAGCGTGACGCTGAATCCTTTCATTCGCAGCGCTGCGATCGAATTGCAAAAGTCTTTCAGGTCGCGCACGAGAAACGGCAAGTAGACCGCATCGATTCTTCGCGCCTGAAAGCCCGCATTCTGAAGCTGCGGCGAAAGCGAGTGGCCGATGGGATTGCCGATCACTCCATACACGCGAGTTCGCTGGGTGATGCGGCCCGCGCGATAGAGATTCACCATGTCTTTGAGCGAGAGCTGGCCAGGCGCTGTGGCATTTTCGACGGGCGCATAGACAAAAGCACCGCGTTCGCGCAACGCAAGAACGCGCATCGGAAGCGCCACGTCGCCCATGGGCACCGCAATCGCGTCGCGACGGCCGCGCGCAATCGCTAACACGCGCCGCGATTCCGAAAGCGATTCACACTGCGCCGCGATCTTAATCGCGTCGGGCCGGCCACTCGATAGGCTGGCCACCACCGTCTTCAAATCCTTCGGCGCCCGCTGGAAAAAATGGGCCGAGCAGATTTGTCGTCCTTCACCGAGCAGAACGTCGAGAAGCTCAACCGGGCAGCGAGACGCGGATTCAATTTCAAGGTCGTACCATTCGCAGCCAGCTCGCAACGCTTCGCCGAGGTGAATAAGCTGTTTGCCAATCGTGCCGCGATAGCGGCCTCCCGCTTCGCGCCGGCGGCACGTCGCGATCAGCGTCACTCGGCCGAGCATCGCGCCTCGCCGCCGAGCGCTAGCCGCGAGCCGGGCGAGAAATCGCTCAATCTCGCCCTCGTTCGCCAACCAATCCAGGCGCAATTCGATCGTTTTGGTTGCTGCGAGCGCTCGTTCGAACTGGCGCCACATCGCTGCCGCATTTTTCGCCGCAACAACCGCGCAAATTTTCGACTCGCCAATCATTTCCCTTCTATCCGCTCCGTCAATCCTCGTCCTTGAACGCTCTATTAATCGCGCTCAGAATTCACGCGCTGCGCTTGCTCCACCTGTCCGTCCGTACAGGGGGTTCTGGCTTCTACCATGCGTTACTTAATGTGTAAAGCGCACCAGACCTTGCCTTGACGCTCCTATACCCGTTTGTTACGGTCGAATATCGGGTGGCGCGCTGTTTCGGCGCACAGCAATCAAAGGAGCATGCATTATGCGCGGGAAAATTGTCCTTGCTGGTCTCATTTTGGCCCTGTCCGGGGGCGCGTTAGCCGCACAGAGTGCTGGCCCCTCCACGACTCAGGACGACATCTACTGCTCGGGCACCATCACGAACGAGTCCGTCCCGCGCGACACCTACCTGATTACCGGCGAAGAGTCGAATTATAAGGTCACGTTTCAGGAAGGCGACTACGTTTATATCAACAAGGGTTCGGGCCAGGGCGTAAAGGTGGGCGATCAGTTCTCAGTGATCCGCGCGATTACCGACCCCACCGACGTCGAGTGGACCAAGTGGCAGTTTTCCATCCTGAAGAAGATTGGAACGATGTGGGAAGACGAAGGTCGCCTCCGCGTCGTCGTTGCGCAGCCCAACGTCTCCATCGCTCAGGTGGTGAATTCCTGCAACTACATGCAACGCGGCGACATCGTTCTGCCCTTCAACGAGCGCCCGGCGCCGCCTCTAAAATCCGAAGCTAATTTTGACCGCTTCGCGCCGCCCAGCGGCAAGCCGGTGGCTATGGTTGTTTCCGGCAAGAGCTTCGCGATTCTCGATGGAACCAATGACATCATCTACGTGAACTTGGGCACTTCCCAGGGCGTCAAAGTGGGCGACTATTTCCGGGTGTTCCGCTATCAGGGAACCGAACACGAAACTGCCTATCAAACCAAACGAGCAGCCTTCGATATGTTTGGATACGGAAGCGTCCCTGCGAAATATCAATGGGACAATGTGCCGCGCGAAGTGATCGGCGAGGGAGTCGTGGTTCGCTCCGCGCCCAATTCTTCCAGCGTTCTGATCACGTTCAGCCTTCACCAGATCTACGCGGGCGATTACGTCGAAGTCGAATAGTCTGATTTTGCCCAGACGTCGCGCCGCGGGGCTGCGTGGAATCCCGCTTCGCTGAATATTTCCGCGGTGAATCCCTGCACCCGCGTACCGGGCTGTTTCCAATCGTGGCGATCGAGCTCGGCCTTCGCACACGTTTCTTCCAGAAAACGTTCCGCCGTCCAACCGAATTGCTCAGCCACTTGAGGCAGTAATACGCCACGCCTTCCCCCTCGCGTAACCATCAAGCCGTGCTTTCCCGGCTCAATCTGCTCCGATGAAATTTCAACGAGAGACGAAAGCACGGAGATCTCAATCGCGAGGCCGTCCAGTTCCGGTGCAGTCATCGGTGAGAAGCGCGGGTCATCCAGCGCCGCTGCCATCGCGCAATAGGCAACCACCGAGACCAGCGGCTCCTTCGACGCGAGATGCCCGACGCATCCTCGCAACCGCCCCAGCCGGTGCAGTGTGACGAACGCACTGCCAGGCTGCCTCAGCGCTTCATGATCGGGAAGGTCTTGTAGCACTTCGCGGCGTTCGACAGCGAGAATCACTGCTCGCCTGGCCACATGGAGGAGAGTCTGCTTCGCTGAATCAGCGAGTGGGAGCATCCTGGTGCTTCTCTTCGGGCTTCACGAGAATTACTGCCCTTCGCCGCTCCTGCACGCGAATATCAATCTGGCTCCAGAACATCTGGAAGTAGTGAATCGCCGACGCCACGGCGCTCAGTACCACGAGCCACATCAACACGCTGCCAAGCAGCTTCAGCGACGTATACTTCGCCGTCAGAATCACCGCGCATCCCGCGAGCACCTGCAAAATCATCTTGGTCTTGCCCAGCGGCGACGCCGGAATCACCAATCCTTCCACCGACGCGATCTCGCGCAGCCCCACCACAATAAATTCGCGCCCGATGATAATCACCACCATCCACGCGGGCACCAGTCCCATCTCCACCAGCGAAATAAACGCCGCCGAAATCAGCAGCTTGTCGGCGATTGGATCGAGCAGAATTCCCAGCGTCGTAATCTCGCGCCGCTTCCGCGCGATGTAGCCGTCCATCACATCCGTCGCAGCGGCCACCAACAGAATCAGCACGCCCCACACTTCGAAATGGATTGGTAAACCCCAGAAGTCAAAATTCGGTTCGCGGGTAAGTAGGACGACAACCAAAAGCGGGACGAAAAAAATCCGGAGCACGGTAAGGCTGTTTGGCAGATTCATCGCGCTCACGAGATTCTCTCATTGGGCAGACGCCGACAGGCCGCCAGCCGTGGGTTCCGATTCACTATAAACTTCGCTGTCCAGTGAGTCAACGGTACGCACGATGGTGAGCGCGGCGTGAAAATAACAGACTCGGAAACCCTAGAGCCCGATACAGCAAATCCTGTATCTAGTGACTGTTAGCGAACAAGATGCTGCAACGCTGTGCAAATTCGCGTGCGAAGAAAAACGGAGGCTGGCTCTGGGTATTTTTCCTCAGGTATAGAGCCACCGCTCACTAACCGGCACATCCGGAAGGACTTAACCGAGCATATCGAAATATGCGATTTCGTATAAGTCGCTCGATTAAAAAGGTTTTCGCGATTTTGGCAGGCCCTTTTCCACAACGATTTCCACAGTCCGCATCCATCCGGTCGTCGCTAAGAGGTACTAGTAATAGGACTTTTCGCGCCCCTCGCCGCTTCACCTTTCGCCACGAACTCCTGCAGCTGGCGTGCAACAGATTCCGGTAGCTCTGCCTCGAGTTGCATATGCCCGTCCTGGACCTCAGAGCTCAGCACCCGGCCACACGCGTGAATGATGGCCAGGTCGCGGCCGTTGGCGAGGGGCACGTTCAGGCGCAACCGAACCAGAGGATCGCCGGGTAGCACGACGTCGATGCGGGCGAGCAAATCTTCCAGGCCGGCGCCGGTGGCGGCGGACGTGAATGCTTTTTGCCCGTTGTGGCCGTTCGCGCTTTGCAGAATTGCGAGCTGCTCGGGATCGAGCTGGTCGATTTTGTTGAACACGTGCACGCGCGGCGTGTTCTTCACGCCGAGATCGTCGAGCACCTTTTCGACTTCGGCGTCCTGCTCGGCGTGATGCGGATTCGAAATATCGGTGACATGCAGGATCAGCGCCGCCTCCTGCACTTCTTCCAGCGTCGCGCGAAACGCGGCGATCAAATCCGGCGGCAAATCGCGCAAGAATCCCACCGTGTCGCTCAGCAGCACGCGACGGCGCGACGGCAGCCGCACCGCGCGAATCGTCGGGTCGAGCGTCGCGAACATTTGCGGCGACGTGAGCACTTCGGCGTGCGTCAGCGCGTTGAAGAGCGTCGATTTGCCCGCGTTCGTGTAGCCAACGAGCGCGATCATGCCCAGCGGCACCGCCTGCCGCGCGCGCCGGCGCGTGGTCCGCTGCCGACGAACGGTCTCAATCGCCTCTTTAATTTTCCCCACGCGATCGCGAATCCGCCGCCGGTCGGTCTCGAGTTTCTGCTCGCCAGGCCCCCGCGTTCCGATTCCGCCGCCGAGCCGCGAAAGCTCTGCCCCCTTGCCGGCGAGCCGCGGCAGCAGGTAATTCAGTTGCGCCAGCTCCACTTGCAACTGGCCTTCGCGCGTCCGCGCATGCGTCGCAAAAATATCCAGAATCAGCTGCGTGCGGTCAATCACGCGCCGCCCAATTCCCTTCTCCATGTTGCGCAGCTGCACGGGCGTCAGATTGTGATCGACAATCACCAGCGGCACATGCCGCATCTCGGCTTCCATGCGAATTTCGTCGAGTTTGCCGCGCCCCACGAGCGTCGCCGGATCAAGCGCCTCGCGCACCTGCAGCAGCGACCCTTCGATTTTCGCGCCCGCGCTTTCGGCCAGCTCCGTCAGCTCTTCGAGCGAATCGCGCCCCGCAGCGCAGGATCACCCATTTCGACGCCCACGCGGAGATTTCTTCAGCCCCACGCCGACAAGCAAAACTCGTTCCCGGTTATCCAGCTCTTGCGGTGTTTTCATGCGGAGGCAGTATCCTGCGGCGGCCGAACCCTGGGGGTATCAACTCTCATTCGTATAATCTGATTATACCGCCGTTGGCAAGTCGGCGCGACCGAAGCGATTCGTGTCCGATACGAATATCTTCGTAGGGGCACGGCATGCCGTGCCCGAATAAGGCGTCAGTACAGCGTGACCATTGAGCACAACTGTTGCCCAGTTGTGTTTTGCTTTTTTTCAGCCCGCACGCCTGAGGTTTCTGACAAAAAGTGGCGCCGCAACTGCAGCAACCAGGTTGCAGCAAAAAGCGGTTTTGGCCCGCCGCTCCGGCTTCGTCCCTTGTAGCGCCGGCATCCTGCCGGCTCTTTTGACCCTGTCTGTAGCGCCTTTGCCTCCAGTGGCACAGACACTCCTGCCTGTGCGCCTTACCGGACGCTCCGCATAAACGACACCACAGAAAATCGCCCGTTCGCAAGAAAGTCAAAAACGCCGGCTGGAAGCCAGCGCTACAAGAGAAAACACCCGACGGCCTACCCCCGCCCGCCCGACCTCGCCGACGCCGCCAGCACCAGCTCCGACAAAAAATCCCCCAACCCCCGCTTCGGCGCCCCACGAAATTCCGGGTCGCGACTCGCCCGGTCCACCCACCCCAAACAAACCAGGAACCCCATCTCCGACCACGCCTCCGCCGCCCGCTCCGTAAATCCCACGTCCTCGAGCACCGCGGCAATATATCCGCGCCGCTTCCGCTCGATCCCGCGCGCCCGCTCCGCCGCCCGCGCATCACGACGCGCCCAGTCCCGCAACGCCGCCTCAAGCCGGCTATGCGCGTCATCGGTCAAATGCTTCACCAGCTCCGCCCAACGCGCCGCCGCGCTGCGCTCATCCGCCACAGCCGCCGCCAGCCACGCTCGCTCGTCCTCGTCCCACTGCTCCAGCATCGCCCCCGCCAGCTCATCGCGATCGCGAAAATGCCAGTAGAAGCTCCCCTTGCTCACATGCAAATCCCGCGCCAGCACCTCAACGCGCACCGCATCAATGCCATCCTGCGCCAGCCGCGCAAACGCCGCCCGTATCCAGTCAGCCCGCTGCAGCGGCGCAGCCTTCGGTGCCCGTATAGGTGCAGGTGACGCCATCAGTTCGCCTCGCCCGGACGATATAGCTGTGTTCAGTCGCCGTCAAGCACCTCAATCCTTGCGAAACAACCGCGGTTCGATGCAGACTTCAGTTCTTTAGGACTCTATCTAAAGGACGGGATCTGATGTCTCCATTCGTGCGCGGCAGGTTCATCGCCGAGGTCGAGAGTACCGGTCGCACGAAATCCAAACTCGACGTACTTTTGTGGCTCACTCAAGTCTCTCACGCCGAGATGGCAGCCCTAGATTCGATCGAGATATTGAGGAGCTACCTCTCGTGGCTCAACCGAACTCCGTGCTCGATAAATCTATGGATTCCTTCGACGTTTCAACAGACACAAAGGGGGTTATCAAGTATTGGTATAGAATTTGGAAGAGTCGAGATATCAAATCCCACACAAAAAATAGAAGCCGAACTGGGAGCCAATCCTCCGCAAGAATTGCTGGCAATGGCTGCAACGGCACTAGCGATCGACGCAGATGTAGTCGTGACATCGAATCCGGATTGGTATCCGTATGCAATCGAGTTTGAGAAACTCAACACCTTGCTTTCCGATTGTCAAGTACTGAAACGACAGGCTGAGATTTTTGTGCGCGGTCATGACGTTCCTTGGTCTTTTGAGCATCCAATTTTTTTGGAACCATGGAACGGCTTCTATCAGCTTAGTGAAAGCCGCACGTTTAAGGCGGGACTGGAATTCTTATATCTCGCCCGCCAACGAAAACTTGACGGGAAAACTCAGGAAGCAGGCCGCTCTCTTGTCTACAACCGACTCGGCAACTTGTGTTTCACCAGAGACCGACTGCTCTTCTATGACATGCAACAGACTGTTTCAAGGCGTCTCGAATGGGAACGACAGGAGTTCCTGTTCGAAACGAGCTACTTCCTCAATTTTTACTACCTCTTGATCCATGGAGGGTTCGACCATTTAGCATTGGTTGTCAACGGTGGTTTAGGCCTTGGGTTGCCTCAAAAAAGCGTAGGAGCCACCTATCCTAGTTTCCTTGATGCATTGAAAGCCAAAGCTCCGGAGATTCATGCGCACTTCACGGACCCGAAGCTGATCGAATTCCTGGAACGGATCTCAGCGCTGCGACACTACGCTGCCCACCGCGGTTCGATCGCCCCAGGAAAAGTTTATGAGAAACTCGATCCAGAACCTTCCGCTGCCGAATTGGACGCAGAGATCCACAAGCAGGGTTTGGACGGCTTCCTTGGAGCGGTTCCCGCTGGCCCCGTTCGCGACGCATTCAGGGCGACTCTAAGACAAAAGATGCTCATATCGATGTCCAGGCTCCTAGCTGAGGGAACCGTTTTTTTCGAAGTACGTGGGAAGTGGTATTCGATACGACCAATGAGCGATATTGAATGGAATTTCGAACGCTTCCACCGTTTCATGGTGGACGTCCTCAATGCATTACAAGCCAGGATCTAATTTTAGGATTTTCGAAGGCACGGAGTAGAATCTGGGTATGAATATCCGCCTGCGGCCAAAGATTGAAGAGCTCATTCAACAAGACGTTGAGCGCGGACCCTACCAGTCCGTGGACGAGTATGTGGAAAAGGCCGTGACCATGCTTCACGAACAGGAAGCCTGGCTCGCGGCGAATCGCAACGAGATTAATTCAAAGATTGCGGAAGGCTACGCCGCGGCCCAGCGAGGGGAGCTGATCGACGCGGATGAGGTTCGTTCGCGAATGGCCGAACGGAAGCGTGCGCTCCGCTCCAAATAGCGGCGGATGAGCGCCTACCGTCTTACGCCGCAAGCTTTAGACGACCTCTCGGACGTCTGGGTCTTCATCGCACGGGATAACTTAGAAGCTGCTGATCGCGTTGAACAGGCCGTATACCAGGCCTGTGAACTTATTGCCGCGTCGCCTCTGGCGGGAAGCGTGCGCGAAGACTTGACCGCTTTTCCAGTTCGCTTCTGGACAGTACAGCCGTATACGAACTACCTCATCGTTTACGATCCGAAAACGTCGCCCGTTCAGATCGTTCGAATCCTTCACGGCGCGCGCAACCTCCCTTCGATTTTGACTTAGCGACAGCGGTTCCCCACAGCCCAGCGCAGTTCGATGGATACTCAACCGGCTGAATCCGTGCCGGTTTTGTATGATGACGGAGACCACGCTATCCCCGTCGTTGTTGAAATCGCACGCGAGTGCGAGAATGCATAAGGAATTGGAGTCAACAAGCCAGTTCGGCTCATATGGAGTGTCACTTGCGGCGCGGGGGATCGTTGAGGTTCATTCTAGCTGCCTCGCTCCTCTATCTGACGCTCACGCTTCACGCCACGGCAGCACAGTCCGTAGTTGACGACGAACCTGAGGCCAATCCAGGCCGCCCCACTGTTTCAACTCCCGCAACGCTCACGCCGGTAGGGTATCTGCAATTTGAAACGGGTTTCGTGCCGGCGTATCAGTCGCCCGAATTTTCGTCGCGGTACAGCCTGAGCGAAGCTATCAAACTTGCCGTCACACCGCGCTTGGAGTTTCTGGTCACGGGTGAACCGGTTGCCCATTTCACAACAGATGGAAAAAGCGCAAACCGCGTAGCAGATATCTTCGTAGGCGCGCAATTCGTCCTCCACCACGGGGAAGGCGTGAAGCCGACGGTTTCCGTGAGCTATTTCCATCGCGCGTATGACGGCGGAGCCCCCGAATTTGACTACGGAAGTCCGACCAACTCCGTTCTGATCCTCGCAAGCGCGGACGTAAAAGGATTTCACTATGACGCGAACGCCTTTTTCACGGAATTGGAACAGGGACCGGTTCGCCGCGGCCAGTTTGGCCAGTCCCTGACGATTTCGCATCCATTTCTGCGGCGCTTCACATTGTCCGGGGAGATATGGCACTTCACTCAGCCATTCCTCAAAAGCAATGCGGTCGGAAATCTTTGGGCGGTCAGCTATGCGGCGCGGAAAACGCTGGTTCTTGATGCGGGATTCAATCACGGGCTCACGGGAACGTCTACAAGTTGGGAGGCGTTCGTAGGATTCACCTATTTGCTCCCGCATCGCCTTTGGAAGATTCAATAGGCGACTAACTCTTTCCGTTTTGGCGTTCCCCAGAGCTCTGCGTAGTTCTACGGATATGCAACCGGCTGAATC
This sequence comes from uncultured Acidobacteriota bacterium, assembly GCA_963697645.1. GTDB lineage: Bacteria > Acidobacteriota > Terriglobia > Acidiferrales > UBA7541 > Palsa-295. The sequence goes on from CAVOOU010000006.1 coordinate 152,127, forward strand.
CGCGCTACCATTACCCGTTTTCGTATGACGATGCAGAGGAGACTGTGGTGGAGGGTTTAGGTCAGGTGCAAAGTCTACTGCACAGGAACGCGGTCGCGATCGAGGCAAGAATCGGTGATCGAGGCGCGGATGTGAAGCGGGCACAGGCAGGAATGCCTGTGCTACTGAAAGGCGAAGGCGCCGGCCGGAGGCCAGCGGTACTAAAGGCACGGCGAAATGCAGATCCCTCGTCGGCTGCGGCCTCTGTCGGGATGACAGTTCCCGGGAGTGGGCGGTGCGGGAGGTTTTAATACACGGTGGCGCGATTAAAACTCCGCGCAACCGATTTAATTACAGCAACTTGAACATTTCTAATCGGCGGTAAAAGGGGGGCAAGGAGTTGGCATCAGGATTCGATCTTTGTAGGCCGCGGTTTAAACCGCGGCAAAAGCAGCCCACAACAAAACGGGCTTTAGCCCCTGAAGTCCGCTTGCCCGGTTGCGATCCGCAACGCGGCGGCGATGGTTTCGTCGGCGTCGCCGAACGAGTCGAGCCAGTGGACGTCTGGCTCGCGGCGGAACCAGGTGAGCTGGCGCTTGGCGAAGCGGCGCGTGGATTGTTGGATATTTGCGACTGCTGCGGCGAGCGGGATGCGGCCTTCGAGGTGGGCGCGAAGGTCGGAGTAGCCGATGAACTGGAACGGCTTGGAGTCGGGGGCGATGCGCAACATTTTCACGCGCCTTGTCACGCACCTCGGAAGAGACGAGCGCGCGGACTTCGTCGAGCCAGCCGGCGGCGAGCATTTCGTTGACGCGAGCGTCAATGCGCGCGTAGAGCGCGGGGCGCGGAGGCGAGAGGCCGATCTTAGTGATCGTGTAGCCTTCGAGAGCGTTTGCACTCAACGCTTTACGCACTTCGCCATGTGCTCCTTCGCGGGGCCGTCCGCGCGCTGTTACTTCTTCACGCACCCCTTTACGCACTTCAGTTCGCGATTCGTCACGCGAGTCGTCACCCGGCGACTCAGTGCGGCTGGCGTGGCCAGCGCGGAAAATTTCGGCGACTGGCTTTCCTGCGAGGATGCGCATCTCGATGGCGCGGATTATTTTCTGGGTGTCGCGCGGGGCGATGCGGGCGGCGGAGGCAGGGTCGAGACGGGCGAGGATTTTGTGGAGATGCACGGGACCGCGCTGCTTGGCGCTGCGGCGGAGGCGGTCGCGGAGTTCTTCCGAGCGCGTGGGGGCGTCGGCGAGGCCTTCGAGGAGGGCGCGGAGGTAGAGTCCTGTGCCGGCGGCGAGGATGGGGAGTTTCGCGCGGCGGCGGAGATCGTCGAGCGAGAGGAGGGCGTGGCGGCGGTAGTCGCCGGCGGTGAAGATTTCGTCGGGCTCGACGAGGTCGACGAGGTGATGCGGGATGCCGTGTTGATCGCGCGGCGGCGACCTTCGCGGTGCCGATGTCGAAGTGGCGATAGACCTGCGTTGAATCGCAGACGAGGATTTCGCCGTTGAGGCGCTTGGCGAGTTCGATGGCGAGCGCGGATTTGCCGGAGGCGGTGGGGCCGAGGATGACGATGAGGCGCGCAAGAGGTGCGACGTTCATTTTAGTGCGCGAATTTCCAGCGCGCGAGGAGAATGGCGAGAGCGATGGCAGCGAGGATTAGCGCGCCAAGGATTTGGGTGCGGTTGAGGTTCACGGCGGTTAATGTCGCACAGTCGGGCGGCAAGAGGAAAATGGAAAAGGGAAAATTGAAAATTGGAGACGGCAACGTCAAAAGAGCCGGCGAGACGCCGGCGGTACGAAGAGCTGGGCTAGCGCGTGTTCACTGAATCTGGAGGGATGTTGTAGAAGTAGATGAAACGCAGCTCGATGAAATCGCCTTTGAATTGCGGGGGGAGCGGCTCGAAGGGGTTTGAGGTGCGGATGGAGGAGAGCGCGGCGGTGTCGAGGGGCTGCTTGCCTGACGTGCGCTCGAGATTCGGATCCTGCGGCGGGACGCTGCCGTCGCGATTGATTTTGAATGTGAGCATGACGATGCCTCTGTCGCCCATGAGCGCGGACTCGGGCATCACGGTGTACCAGTTGCGCCTGACCGTGGCCACAAGGCGCTGAAGGTAGCTGTTGAAGTCGACGCCTTGCGTGTCGGTGAGGATGGAGACGCCGGGCTGCATGCCTTGCATGCCGCCGCGTCCGCCACGGCCGCCGCCGCCTCCTCCGCCACCACCACCGGCGCCAGGACTGTAAACGGTGCCGCCTCCGCCGCGCTGAATTTGATCTTGCATCTGGCTCTGGAGCTGCTTGCCGGGAGAGGAGTTGGGCAAGTTGAGATTCAGGTGGCCTGGTTGGGACGGCTGCACCGGCAAAACCTGCGAAGGTTGCGGCGTAGGTTGCACGGGGACGCTGACGGGCGGCTGACTCACGGCGGTGTGCGGCGTGGGCGCGGTTGGCAGCTCGGGCTTGGGCTGCTCTGGATTCGGAATCGAAGGCGGCGCGATAGGCGCGTGCGTCTCGGGACGCGGCGGCGCGACTTTGTTCAGCACTTTGGGGCTGATCTTGACTTTCGGACCCGGCGGGCCGGGAGGCATCTTCGGAATATCGTCAGGCGAAATGTAGGTGATGCCGAGGCTCTTGCTGGCCATCTCGATTTCTTTTGTGGTGGGGACGTGCGGCGGAAACATTTTCGGAATGAAAATTATGAAAATAATCAGGCCGATATGGACGGCGACAGAAGCGGCGCGTGTGATTGCGTCCCACTTGGCATCTTTTTTTGCTTCGGGCTCGATGAGGAGATTGGCGTCGCCAGTTGTAAAAATGTCGGGCTGGATGACTTCGCGCAACGCGGCAGTCATCACCTGCGGCTTGTCGAAGCGGGCGATTTCGGCGGGCTCGGGCGGCTGGACGTAGACCGGAACGACGACGCGCGGATCCATCACGGCTACGGGCACGTAGTCGGTGATTGGTTTCAGGTCGAAAGGCTTCGGCGCGATGTCGCGCGGGACGAGGGCGCGATCGACGAGCACGCCGAGGGGAAGATGGCTCGGGATGCTGGATTTTCCGTTGAGCGGCGGCGCGTCGGACAAGACCCGGCGGGACGACGATGCGGTCGTCCATGTAGGTTTCAAAGCGCGCGGCCGGCTTTCGCTTGTCCTCGCCTTCGGCGAGCGGGCGCACGTCAGTTGGAACCAGTATTCGCGGGATCATCGAGCGTCCTGTGGAGCGAAGCTGGATAGTTGGACGTGGCGGGCGTGTTCGAGGATGCCCGACATGACGCGGTCGGCAAGTTCGAGAGCGCGGCGGCCGGCGGCGCCGTCAACGATCGGCTGCGTGCGCGTGCGGACGGATTCGAGGAAGGAGCGAAGCTCGGCGCGAAGCGGTTCTTCGGGCGTGGTGGGAACTTTTTCGAATCCGATTTTCGGCTGCGCGTTGTTTTCTTGCCGGATTTGCCGCGGAAGCGGCTTTCGCGTCGCTTGCTTCCACGCGAACGCGGAGAACATCCTGGCGCGTGAAGTCGAGCGAGACGTATTCGTGCTCCTGGAAGAAGCGCATTTTGCGGACGCGTTCGGTGGAGACGCGGCTGGCGGTGAGATTCGCGACGGTGCCGGTTTCAAATTCGACGCGGGCGTGGGCGATGTCCACTTTGTCGCTGATGACGGGGATGCCGACGGCTTTGAGGTCGACGACCGGCGCGTTGACGAGCGAGAGCAGGATGTCGAGGTCGTGGATCATCACGTCGTAAACGACGTCGATGTCGAGGCTGCGCGGCGAAAAAATGCCGAGGCGATGGACTTCGAAAAACATCGGGCGCGAGACGATTTTTCCGACGGCGACGACGGCGGGATTGAAGCGTTCGACGTGGCCGACTTGAAGAATGCCGCGGCTGCGTTTTGCGGCGGTGATGAGCGCGTCGGCTTCGTCGAGCGATGCGGCGATGGGCTTTTCGACGAGTACGTCAATTCCGGCTGCGAGGATGCGGGAGCCGATGCGCGCGTGCTCGGCGGTTGGGACGGCGAGGCTGACGGCGTCGATGCCATCGGACGTGAGCGCGTCGAGGTCGCGAAGAACGCGGGTGCCGAATTCCGCTGCAACTTTTTGCGCGCGGTCGGCGTTGGTATCGATGATGCCGACAAGCTCGGCGCCTTCGATTTCGCGCCAGACGCGAACGTGGTTACGCCCGAAATCGCCGACACCGACGACAGCTACGCGAATGGGTTTCTCGCTCAAGATTTCCTTTTCGCCTCGAAAACCGGTGACGCGGTGGCGGCTGATTTCGCTGGAGCGAACGCCTGGATTGCGATGCTGAAATCGTCGGCGGTGCTGAATCAGTTGATTGCGATCAAACAGCAAAGTTTTTCCGGCGTCGACGGCAAGTGCAGTGGCGTTCGAGCGGCGCATGACTTCGATTGTCTTCGGGCCTACGACCGGAACGTCGAAGCGCATGTCCTGCGATGGCTTGCTGACTTTGACGACGACGAGACGCTGGCCGCCGACGATGCGGGCGGCGCGTTCGATCGTCTCGTCGGTTCCTTCCATTGCTTCGACCGCTACGCAAGCGCGATCGCGGACGACGACCGTCTGGCCGAGATCGAGCGCGGCGATTTTCTGCGCGACTTCGCGGCCGTAGGTGATGTCCGCGGCTTCGGACACGTCCGGCGAGCGACGGCGTCAGGATTCCAACCTCCGGCAAAAGTGGGCCCAGGAATTTCGTCGAGTCCACGAGTTCGATGCCTTCGTCTTCGAGCACGCGAGCGACAGCTCCAATCAGCGAATCGGTGTTTTTCGTCGGGAGGGAGAATAGCAGCTTTGCGAGCCGCCAATCGGGGCGGATCGAGCTGAATATTTTATTGTGCTTTACTTGCCCTGCCATCACGGCGTGTTTCACGCCCTCCTCGATGCAATAGCTCAATCGTGCGGCTGAGTTCGCCGAGACTCACCCAGTGCACGCGCGCGGCAGACTGTTCGATCGCGGGCGACGCTTCTTCGCGAATTGCGATCACGGCCATCTCGATGCCGCGGCTGCGCGCACCTTCTAAAACAAGGAACGGAAAATCGCCGTTACCGGCAATGAGTGGCCCCAGCGCTCAGAATTCTCCGGAATTGCGTTCGCTGGCATTCCTATTTGGTGAGACCGCGCTCGGCCGTCGATTCGATAAACCGGATAAGGGTTTGGACGTCTTCGGATGCGGAAAGGGTTCCACGCATTTGTTCGAGAGCCTGAGTGGTGTTGAGTTTGGAGCGGAGGAGCAGCCGATACGCTTTCTCGATGGACTCGATGCGGTCGGGTGAAAAGCCGTTGCGTTCGAGGCCGACGGAATTTACGCCATAACACTTCGTGTCGCGCGGGGCGACGATTTTGGAAAAGGGCGGAACGTCCTGGGTGATGACGGTGTGCGCGGCGATGTAGGAATACTTTCCGATGCGGCAGAACTGATGGACCGGGCAGAATGCGCCGATGGTGGCGTAGTCTTCGACGGTGACGTGGCCGGCGAGCGTGGCGCCATTGACGAAAATCGTGTGGCTGCCGATCTGGGAGTCGTGGCCGATGTGGGCGTAGGACATGATGAGATTGTGGCTGCCGAGGCGCGTGGTGCCGCCGCCTTTCACGGTGCCGCGATTGACGGTGGAGAATTCGTGGAATTCGTTTTCGTCGCCGACTTCGAGCGAGACGCGTTCGCCTTTGTAGGTGAGATCCTGCGGATCGCCGCCGACTACGCTGAACGGGTAGAAGTGGTTGCGGCGTCCGAGGCGCGCCGGGCCTTTGACCATTGCGTGCGATTCGACGATGCAGCCTTCGCCGAGTTCGACTTCGTCGCCGATGACGGCGAAGGCGTCGATTGAGACGCAGTTGCCGAGGCGCGCGGTGGGCGCGATGGAGGCGCGCGGGTCGATTTTACTCATTCGGCGAGCTCGTTGCTTTTAGACATTCTCAAGCTCATTCAGTTGGATTCCCAGGGCTGAAGCCCATTTCTTGTTACGACGCTTTTTCGCTGGACTGAAGCCTGCCTGCGGCAGGCAGGTCCAGCTCCCCCTGCTAAAGCAGGGGGCTCCCACCGAACAACAAAGTCCTAACGCAAGCCGAACATCAACGGCCTCAGGTCAATTCCGGCTGACGGCGGCCGGAATGGGACCTGAGCTACGAGCGAAAACCTGCTATTCCAGCACGCCCTTCCTTGCGCGCTCATCGCAAAACCCGCAACTTCGTCACCCTTCATTGCGCCTTCTCGGCGGAGGCTGGCGCGGGTTGCTGGACTTCGTCCATGTCGACCATTTTGCACATGAGGGTGGCTTCGGCGGCGAGTTCGCCGGCTACGGTCGCGCGGCCGTGAATTTTGCAGAATGAGCCGCGCCAGGCGATGACGTCCACTTCGATGCGCAACTGATCGCCGGGGACGACGGGCCGGCGGAAGCGCGCGTCGTCAATGGCGACGAAATAGACGAGCTTTTTTTCACGGTCTTTCACTTCCTGGAGCAGGAGGAAGCCGCCGGTCTGGGCCATGGATTCGATGATGAGCACGCCGGGCATGATGGGTTTGCCGGGAAAATGTCCCTGGAAGAAATATTCGTTGATGGTGACGTTCTTGATTCCGACGATGCGCTTCCAGCGTTCCATTTCTTCGATAGTGTCGACGAGGAGAAACGGGTAGCGGTGCGGGAGGATGGCTTGGATGGCGTTGGTGTCGAGAATCATTGTTGGCCTCGTGTGTGAGGTGTGCGCACCGGTTGCTTTGGCTCGGCGTGCCTGACCGTATATGTTGTCTCGGAAGCTGCGCCCAGGAACAAGCGAATAATTCTATACGAAACGTGACGGAGTGGGAATCGGGGCGGGGAGTGAGACGTGTCGAGGAAGTGTGAGTCGGATTAAGGCGCCGGGGTGGCTACTGTTGGTTGAGATCTCTTCGTCGCCCATGGAGACTGCATTTGTCGCTATGGGCGAGGAATGTTCGCACACGAGCTGTGAATGTCTTCCAGGCGTGTCTGCTAGCTTGCAGACGGACCGATCTGCGCAATCGGCTGAGGAGCGTGTTCTTTCGAAAGCACGATCGGCAGGCGCCGATTTTCGTACGTGTCGACAGCGTGCATCGCGGGTCCAATGGGCGGTCCGCTCTTCTTTCGAAAAGCATCGGCGTGCGGCACATTCCCGGACGGCGGCACGCGAGGTCTTTGCAACCACCAGAGCGCTTGGCGCAGGACCAGTCCCGGATGCGCGGGATCCGTTCCCACAGGCGACAGTACGACAGTGACATCGAGGTCTCGCGAGATCCGCTACCGAATCTGCCGGCAGCAGACTCTGCATCTTGTTTGCGGCAACTGGAGTTCCGAGACCAGCATGGATCCAAATTCGCCAGCCAATACTTGACTGGTCCGGCGGCGAGCACAAAGGATCTGCAATTCTCGCAAGGGCACGTATGCCACCTTTCGATCCAAGTAGATCCTGCGCGGACATGCTAGTTCGAGCCATCGTGCGATCCAAACTACTCGAGTCGTCCGGCGATAGACGTGCATCCGTGAGCTCGCTTACGTTCACGAGCTTCACCGAATGGCCTTTCCGGCGCGGATCGCATGGGCCCCGATTCTCTATCGATAACCAAAAGTATGTCCATTCGTCCCAGCTCCATAGCGCGAGTACCACTTCCGCGCCATCAAGTGCTCCTCGATCAGCGGAGACTTCGCTATCAACTTGTCTTTAGCAAATGCGATTGTGTGAAATCATGTCAACGCGCACGGCTCCACTAGTCGATAGTCCATTTTGCTGTTGAAGAAATCGAACAGTTCTTAACGCATCGACTCACTGGGCGACGGTCGTGGCAGCGTGATGAACGTCAGAATCAAGGCGACTGGCCCGAACGGACTCAAATGCTCGGACGATTTCGTTTAGGGATGAAGTTGCCATTTCCGACTATTACGAAGGATTATATCGGAATACGTGGCCTGAGATCGGAAACATCACGAGTCAAAAGAGCCGGCGGGACGCCGGCGGTACGGAATGGCAGCGGTGCACGTCGAGCGAGCGAGGTCTGGGGCGATGTGTGCTGCGTGCGACAAGGAACACCATGGAGGTGATGTGGCGCGATTGTGGAGTGGCTGATAGCATGGCGGCGCGATGAGACGAGCAAAGTGTGGCGATGCGGGATTTGTTGCGGGAGGCGCGGGGCGCGAGGCGGGCGATGGTGCGGTTGCTGGGGCGATTTGTGCGGTGCGAATCGCCTAGTGGTGACAAGGCGGCGGTGGATCGGTTTGGGGCGATGGTGGCGAGGGAGTGGAGGCGGCGCGGAGCGAAGGTGAAGATTTTGAAGCAGCGTTTGCGCGGGAATCATTTGCGAATCGAGTGGCCGCACGCGACGGGCAGAAGCGACGGGCAGATTCTTGTGCTTGGGCATCTGGATACGGTTTATCCGATTGGGACGATTGCGAAGATGCCGTTTCGGGTGAGGGGCGGGAGGGCTTGGGGGCCGGGGACGTTTGATATGAAGGGTGGGTTGGTGCTGGCGCTTTCGGCGGTGGATGCGTTGCGGGCGGTTGGCGCGCGGCCGCGGAAGCGGGTGGTGTTTTTGTGGACTTCGGATGAGGAGATTGGGAGCGAGACGTCGCGGCGGGTGATTGAGAGCGAGGCGCGGAGGAGCGAGGCGGTGCTGGTGCTGGAGCCGGCGCTGGGGCGCGAGGGGCGGTTGAAGACGGAGCGGAAGGGAGTGGGCGGGGCGGAGATTATTGTGACTGGGCGGGCGGCGCATGCGGGGATTGAGCCGGAGAAGGGCGTGAATGCGGTGCATGAGATGGCGTTGCAGATTGCGCGGTTGATGAAGATGAACGATCGGGCGCGCGGGATTACGGTGCAGGCGACGGTGGTGGAGGGCGGGACGGCGGCGAATGTGGTGCCGGAGCGGGCGCGGGCGGCGGTGGATATTCGGTTTGCGCGGGTGGCGGATGCGGGGCGGATTGAGCGGGGGCTGCGCGGGTTGCGTCCGATTTTGCGCGGGGCGCGGGTGGAGGTGCGGGTTGGGGGGATGCGTCCGCCGCTGGAGCGGAGTGCTGGGGTGCGCGAGTTGTTTGGGGTGGCGCGCGGGTTGATGGGGGAGATGGGGTTGTCGCTTGGCGAGGCGGCCACTGGCGGGGGGTCGGACGGGAATTTTACTGGGGCGCTTGGCGTGCCGACGCTGGATGGGTTGGGGGCGGTGGGGGATGGGGCGCATAGTTTGCGGGAGCATGTGGTGGTGAGGGAGATGGGGGTGCGGGCGGCGTTGATTGCGGGGTTGCTGGCGGGGTTGTAGCCACGGAGGCGGTGAGTCGCAGAGTAGGAAAAAGGCAATTTCAAATTTGAGAATTTCAAATTTCAAATTGAGGAAAGAGAAAAGCAAGTGCTCGGCGTGAAAACCGCCGAGCGGTGACACGTTCTTGTTCGTTTTTTTTATGTCACGGCTGAAGCCGTGACCTACAAAGATTGAAGCGAAGGCCCACGACGAGAACTGCGTCGTCGTGGCTACCGGGCTAAGCGATGAGCTGAATTTATTCGGCGGTACGAAAGATTGGTTAGCGGAGGTATTCGTGGCGGAGGTAGGCGATGGTTTGCTGGTCAAGGTCGGAGTAGTCGGAGTGGAGGGCGTCGCGGAGGGCGGCGTCCATGGACGGGGCTGTGGAGATGCGATCGAGGAGGCGGCTGATGTCGCTGATGCCGCCTGATTCGATGATGGATTCGACGGCGGCTAGCGAGTAGGCGTAGGCGAAAGAGGCGGCGGCGCCTGAGAGTGACATCCAGGAACCTTCGAGCATTTGGAGGCTGGGGGCGCGTCCTTGGCCGGCTAATTCTACGAGCGCGCCGGCGGAGCCGTTGCTGCGGCGGCCTTCCATCCATTGGGCGACGCCTTCCTGGACCCAGGTGGGGGCGCGGCCGCGGGTTTTTTGTCCGATGAAGCTGTGGGTGAGTTCGTGTTTCAGCACTCGCGCTAATTCTGAGGTGACGCTGCTGAGACCTTGCACCGGGATGCGGATGCGGCCGTCGTTGATGGCGCCGGCCCAGCTGGGGGCACGAGTGATGTCGGCAAACGCCTGGCCTGTGTAGAGGATTACGCCGATGGGTTCGGGCGGGGTGTAGTCGAGCTGGGATTCGATGTCGTTGAAATCGTCTTCGAGGGCGTGCAGGATTCCGCTGGCAAGATCGGGCGTGGCGGTGCCGCTGTATTTCAGGGCGAAGTGAGCGGTGACGCCTTCGCGGTAGCTTTCCTCTTCGGCTTTGTCTTTTTGCGCTTTGGCGAGAGCGCGCTCGACTTCGGGGTCGGGGTGCAGGTGCTCGGCGCGCTGCCATTCTTCCACTGCGAGATCCATTTTGTTCAGGCCGTAGTAGGCCCAGCCGGTGAGCTTGGCGACGTCGGCAGAATTGGGGGCGACGCGGCGGGCGTGCTCGAGCGGGTCGAGGGCGGCGGTGAACTGGCTCTGGCGCAAAAGGAGGACGGAGAGATTCAGGAGCAGGCCGAGATTTTCTGGGGCGAAGTTGAGGGCTTGGCGGTAGTGGTCGATGGCGCCGTCGACTTCGCCTTTGGAAAGCAGGAACTGGGCGGCGGTATAGTGAGCGGCGGAAACTTTTTCGATGGCGGCCGGGGAGCCGGAGCGGGCGTCGGCTTCGAGGCGCGCGATGTAGGCGAAGTCGATGGAGTCGTCGTGAACTGCGAGGCGGACGATATCGTCATAGCCGCGGACGGGAGCGATTTCGGGCGCGGAGACGGGCGGCGGGTCGTTTTGATGGGATGAAGAGGCTGACGAGTAGCCGAATTGGTCTTTTTCGATGCGGGCGACAATGGATTTGGGGAGCGTGAAGCGGCCGGCGGAGGTTTCGTAGCTGACGTGCTCGCCATCGTCGGTGACGCTGGCGGCGGTGATGCGGCGGCCGTTCTTGAGCACAATCGTGTCGGCGGCCGCGGAAGACACGGCGAGCAGGAGCAAGGCTGCGATTGGCGCTGCGCGATGCACAGCTCAATTTTAGCAATGGGGCATGCTCACGTTTCGGTTGCCTTGCCGGTCTTTGTCTTAAGTGGTATGCCTTAAGTGGCTACAGTGCAAAGCGTGCTTTTTATCGTGAAAAAATCGCGGCGTGGGCTGTTTGTGGCTGGGCCGCTTGCGCTGCTGGCGGTCCTTGTTTCTCCGTCATCATCCTCCGCTCTTCAGGCGGCGGCGACGAGTCAATCTTCTGTTCAGAAAGAGTCCTCCGTTCAGAATTTGTCGAGCGATCCGCGGGCGCTGTATCAGGCGCTGAATGCGCTGCGGCCGGATGGAGAGCACGTCTATACGATTCATGAATTGAATCTGCGCCGGGACGTGGTGAACGTGCGGCTGATTGAGGGGAAGCTGGCATTTTTTCAAGCGATTGACGGGCACGTGACGGGAGCTGTATTCGCAGGCCGCGGGCATATTTTCGCGACGCCGCGAGAACGAGGAGAACGGTACTCGATCGCGCAATTTCTAGGCGTGCCGATGGTGAACCAGGATTTCACGCGGGCGTATTTGCGATTCACGGACGACACGGCGGCGGAGGTTCGGCAGCAGCTCGGCGCAGACACGAGTGAGGCCGCCGATCCGAAGTTCGCGGAAAGCTGGGCAGGACTGGTGAGCAGCTTGAATCCGTGGCACTCGCTGCGGGTGATGCTCGATCTGCTGTCGGCCGATCCGCTGCCATATTTTTACATCGGAGTGGAGAACGACAATATCGGCGCGTTTGATGTGCTGGTGGATGCGCGGCGGCATGAGCAGGTGTTGATGGGACAGCCGCGGATCGAGAATGGGATGCGTTTCTATGATACGTGGGCGTCGTTCAAGGCGCTGGATGCGCCGAAGACGCCGATCGAGATGTTTACGCCGATTGACTATGCGGTGGACACGACGATTGAGAACGATTTGTCGCTGGCTGGCCGGACGACACTGCACTTGAAAGCATTGCGAGCAGGCGAGCGAGTGGTGGGCTTGGAGCTTTCAAGGAACCTGGCGGTGGAAGGGGTGAAGCTCGAAAACGGCAGCGCCGCTTTTCTATTTCCAGAATGAAGACATGAGCCGGCACGACATTCTGGAGCGCGGCAATGACGCGCTGCTCATCACTCTTCCGGCACCGGTGAAGGTGGGCGAAGAGATTCGCCTGGAAGTGAAATATCGCGGCAACGTAATCAGCAATGCAGGGAACGGCGTGGAATTTGTGGGCGAACGCGGCACCTGGTATGCGCATGTGGGAGGTGGAGATCATTTCGCACTCTTCGAGCTCACTTTTCGGTGGCCGAAGCGATTGACGCTGGTGGCGACCGGAGCACGCACAGATCTGCATGACGATGGTGACGTGAAGGCGGGCCGCTGGCAGTCAAGAGTTCCATTTGCTGTGGCGGGCTTCAATCTCGGCGAATACAAGATGGAAACGGCGGCGGGCGATCATCCGAAGGTGGAACTGTACGCAAACCAACAGCTCGAAAATGCGATCCTGGCGCTGCTTCAGAAGAATCCTGGCGACAACACGCCGCTTCCTGGAATGTTTCAACTGCCGAGGCAACGGGGATTGTCGGAAACGATTCCCGAGGCGCCGACGCCGAGTCCTGCGGCAGTATTGAAACACCTTGGGGGGGAATTCACCGATTCAGTCCGATTTTTCGAGCGGCTCAATGGACCGTTTCCGTTTGACCACCTGGATGTGTCGCAGATTCCGGGGAGCTTCGGGCAGGGATGGCCGGGGTTGTTGTATCTATCGACGCTGGTGTTTCTCCCCCAATCAGCGCAGGAGCGGGCCGGGTTCAGCGTGCTAGCGCAGGAAGAGGCTCGAGAACTGATACCGTTTCACGAGGTGGCACATCAATGGTGGGGGAATGTGGCTGGATCGGCTGAATACCGCGATGGCTGGATACAGGAAGGAATGGCAAATTACCTGGCGCTGATGTACGCCGACAGCAAGCGACCGGCGGATCAGAGATTGAAAAATTGGCTCGATCGCTATCGGATCGCATTGACGACGAAGAATCCCGGCTCATCGCTGACGCCAGATTCAGCTGGGCCGCTGAATTTCGGATGGCGACTGCTGTCGTCGAACGCGCCGAACGCTTATGAAACGGTGACATATGGCAAAGGGGCGTGGGTGATTCACATGCTTCGCGAAATGCTAGCTGACCCTACCGCTTCGGACCCGGATGGACGCTTTCGAGAACTACTGAAAGCAATTCTCAGCGAGCATTATTTTGCGCCGCTGTCGACGGCGGATTTCCAAAAGGCCATTGAGAAACGAATGACACCTGCGATGGATCTGGAAGGAACGCGCTCAATGGACTGGTTTTTCGACCAATGGGTACGGTCGACGGGGATTCCGCACTATTCCGTGGAGTTTCAGGTGAAACCTCGCGAGCGAGAATTTCTCGTGACGGGCAAGCTGGTGCAGTCAGGAGTAGATGATGTTTTTACAGAGCCAGTTCCGCTCTACGGGACGAGACCTGGGCCGGGCGGAAAGATGGAAAAGCTTGGCAGTAGTGGTTACAAATGGAGCTGAAACACGGTTTCGATTTGTTACGAAGTCCCGCCCCGCAAAAATACTGATTGATCCGCGAAATACGGTACTTTGCCTGACAAATTGATATCCGGATTTGACATTACGGGAAGGTTAAAAACGGTACAGCCAATCGCCCGATAATTCTGGGGTTTGATGTTGCTTCACGTAGCCTTCGGTTTTATTCTGTCACGTCCCAGGAGTACACCAGCCATTGCAAGCGGAGATAGAAAATAAGTGTGCAGCCGCTGCGTCGTTCTCGCGAATGGTGCACTCGGAGCAGGCTGGCCTGTCTGAAAAGTTTGAGAACTGCCTTTCACTAACCCATTCGATGCCCCTTCGTGACGTTCGCAGGCATCTATAAACCCAAATCCAGCAGTGGGGCGCATTCGTGGATCCTGAGGGCTCACCAAAGTTAGCGGGAGCAGGCGAGGCACCGGTCCTCGAGCCGGGCCATACGCTCGCAACCGTTACCGACAAAATCAGCTCGATCGTGCTGGGCCGCGGCACGACTAAGGGCTGGATGGTCGGCTTTGCGATCGCGCTCGCGCTGCTGATGATGTTCAATGTGGCCGTCACCTACCTACTGATCAAGGGCGTGGGGATCTGGGGTATCAAGATTCCGGTTGGGTGGGGATTCGCGATCGTCAATTTCGTGTGGTGGATTGGGATCGGACACGCCGGAACGCTAATTTCCGCAATTCTCCTTCTGCTGCATCAGAAGTGGCGCACATCGATCAACCGATTTGCGGAAGCGATGACGCTGTTTGCGGTGGCTTGCGCCGGAACGTTTCCCCTGCTCCACATGGGACGGCCGTGGCTATTCTTCTGGCTGATGCCCTATCCCAATCCGATGTGGATGTGGCCGCAATTTCGGAGCCCGCTGGTATGGGACGTGTTCGCGGTTTCGACGTACGCGACCGTTTCCCTGCTCTTCTGGTTCGTGGGCTTGATCCCGGACCTGGCAACTCTGCGGGATCGGGCCCGAAACCGCGCGGCGAAAATCGTGTATGGAATTTTTGCGATGGGGTGGCGCGGATCGGCGGTGCATTGGACACGGTATGAAGTAGCGTCGTTGTTGCTGGCCGGTCTGGCGACTCCGCTCGTCGTTTCCGTGCACACCGTGGTGAGCTGGGATTTCGCGGTAGCGATTGTCCCTGGCTGGCATACGACGATTTTTCCGCCTTATTTCGTGGCGGGCGCAATCTATTCCGGATTCGCGATGGTGATGACGCTGGCGATTCCGATTCGCAAGTTTTACAAGCTTGGAAGATATGGTCACGATGCGGCACCTGGACAACATGGCCAAGGTGATGCTCGCGACCGGCATGATCGTCGCTTACGGGTACATGATGGAGACGTTCATGGCGTTTTACGGCGGGGATCTGTATGACCGCTATTTGATTTTGAACCGGATGACCGGGCCGTACGCGGTGGTTTACTGGTCGCTGATTGCGTGCAATATCGTCATCCCGCAGGCAATGTGGTCGCGGAAAGTTCGGGCGAGCGTGCCGGCGCTATTCGTGATCTCGCTGATTGTGAATACGGGAATGTGGCTCGAGCGGTTTGTGATCGTGGTGATCAGCCTGAGCCGCGACTACATTCCGTCGATATGGAACATGTACTACCCGACGAAGTGGGACTGGATGACGTACATCGGGACGTTTGGGCTTTTCTTTACGTTGTTCTTGCTGTTCGTGCGCTTCCTCCCGATGATTTCGATCGTGGAGATGCGTTCGCTGGTGCGGGAGACGGACGAGAAACCGGAGTAGCGGCGGCAACCGAAAAAGGCTATGGCACAGATCTTTCATCACAGCACGAACCTGATATCGCGGCTGAGCATTTATGGCGGCGTATTTTTCATCGCGCTGCTGGGAGCCGCGCTGTATGGGATCGAACTTTCGCCATGGTATACGGATCAACATGTCGCGCGCGAGCAGCCGGTTCCTTTCAGCCATAAGCATCATGCCGGCGAATTGGGAATCGATTGCCGCTATTGCCATACGTCGGTCGAGAAGTCGTCGTTCGCGGGATTGCCGCCGACGCAGACCTGCATGACGTGCCATTCGCGGATCTGGACGAATGCTTCGATGCTCGAACCGGTGCGCGCGAGCTACCGCGACGACAAATCGCTGGCATGGACGCGGGTGAACGCGCTGCCGGATTTCGTTTATTTCGACCACAGCATTCACGTGAGCAAAGGCGTGGGCTGCACCACGTGCCACGGGCCGATTGCGGAGATGCCGCTGACCTGGAGAGCAGGCACGCTCTACATGCAGTGGTGCCTGGAATGCCACCGCGAGCCGGAGAAGTACGTGCGGCCGAAATCGGAAGTGTTCAATCCATATTACCAGCCGCCGAAAAATCAGCTCGAACTGGGGCGACGGCTGGTGAAGGAATACAAGATTCAGAGTTTGCAGAACTGTTCGACGTGCCACCGGTGATTGCAAAACGATGAACGACGACTCCAACTCGAACCATTCCATGAACGAGACGATCGATCTCGCGGCCGTGCGGGCGAAGCTCGCGAAGGACGGCGGAAAACGATTCTGGCAGAGCCTGGACGAACTGGCGGAGACGCCAGGGTATCGCTACAAGCTCGAAAACGAGTTTCCTGAAAATACGGAGAAGGAAGCTGAGGGGATCGACCGGCGCGGGATTTTGAAATTGATGGCTGCGTCAGCGGCAATGGCCGGGCTGAGCGCGTGCACGAAGCTGCCGACCGAGAAAATCGTTCCTTACGTTCGGCCGCCCGAGGAAATTATTCCGGGCAAGCCGCTGTTCTATGCCACGTCGATGACGCAATCAGGCATTGCGACCGGCCTGCTTGTTGAAAGTCACATGGGACGTCCCACGAAGATTGAAGGCAATCCGGAGCATCCGGGCAGCCTGGGTGGGACGGATGTGTTCAATCAGGCGTCGATTCTGACACTCTACGATCCTGACCGTTCACAAACCGTGATTCATGAAGGTCGCATTGAAAGCTGGGCTGCATTTCTGACGGCGATTGGAAATGCTAGGGCGCAGATTGCGCCGAGAGGCGCCGGGCTTCGTATTCTTACCGAAACGGTGACGTCGCCGAGCCTGGCGGCGCAGATTCGGGACGTGCTGAAGCAGTTCCCCGAGGCGAAGTGGCATCAGTACGAGCCGTGCATGCGCGATGCGGCGCACGACGGCGCGGTGATGGCGTTCGGCAAGCCGGTGACGACGGTCTACCACCTCGACAAGGCGGACGTGATCGTGTCGCTCGACGCGGATTTCCTGACAACCGGACCGGGACACACGCGGTACGCTCGCGATTTTTCTTCGCGCAGGGCGATTGAAGGGCCGGGATCGAAATTAAACCGCTTGTATGTTGTGGAGTGCACCCCGACCAGCACGGGATCGATGGCGGACCACCGGCGGGCGATGCGCGCGAGCGAGGTGGAAGCGTTTACGCGGCAGCTTGCCACGGAGTTCGGAATTGCCTCGGCTGGAGCGCCGGAAAATTCGACCTCGTCGGTTCCACCGGCGTGGATGATGGCGCTCGTGCGCGATTTGGAAAAGCATCGCGGCTCCTGCGTGGTGATTCCCGGAGAAGGACAGCCGGCGATCGTGCATGCGCTGGCGCATGCAATGAATGCGTCGCTGGGGAACGCAGGGAAGACGGTTACCTACACCGAGTCGATCGAAGCGAATCCGATGAACCAGATGAATTCGCTGCGCGATCTGGTGAAAGACATGAATGCGGGGGCCGTCGAGCTGCTGGTGATGCTGGGAGGCAATCCCGTTTATGACGCGCCGGCGGATTTCGAGTTTGGGCCGACGTTGCTTAAGGCGAAGTTGCGCGTGCATTCGGGGCTTTATTACGACGAGACGGCGGAGCTGTGCCACTGGCACGTGCCCGAGGCGCATTTTCTTGAGGCGTGGAGCGATGCGCGGGCGTATGACGGGACGGTTGGAATCGTGCAGCCGCTGATTGCGCCGCTTTATCAGGGACGGTCCGCGCACGAATTGATTGCTGCGCTCGCAGGCGAAGCTGGGAAATCGGGCCACGATCTGGTTCAGGGCTACTGGAGGTCGCAGCGTCCGGAAAAAGACAAGGCGTTTGAGGCGTTTTGGCAGAAGACGCTGCACGACGGCGTGATGGCGGGAACGGCACTGCCTACGATTTCGGTTTCGCCGCGAACTGACATTGGTAGAGAGCCTGCATCGCCAGCGCTTGATAAGGACGCGCTGGAGATTGTTTACCGGCCTGATCCGACGATTGGCGACGGGCGGTACTCGAATAATGGTTGGCTGCAGGAAACTCCGAAGACGATCACGCGGTTGACGTGGGACAACGCGGCGCTGGTGAGCATCAATACCGCGGAGCGATTGAAGCTGCGTCATGGGCAGTACATGAAGCTGAAGGTGGCGGGCCGCGAGGTGTACGCGGGAATTTTCGCCGACCCAGGGCATCCGGATAATTCGATCACCCTGCATCTTGGATACGGACGGCGCCGCGCGGGAAATGTGGGGAATGGGCAAGGCTTCAACGCATATTTTCTGCGAACTTCGAGCGCGCCGTGGATGGCAGGCGGGCTGCAACTCGAAGATTCCGGGAAGAAGTACTACTTCGCGGTGCAGCAGTACCACTACATGATGGAGGAAGACGGCCATCCGGCAGATACGGAGAGCGTAAATGCTTTCCGCCGCGATTTAATCCAGGTTGCTACGCTTGAAGAATTTCAAAAGGATCCGAATTTCGCGCGGCATCCTGAGACGGAGCCGGGGAAAAAGCTGTCGCTATATCCCGGATTCAAGTCCGAGGGATATGCGTGGGGGATGTCGATCGATTTGAACCGCTGCATCGGGTGCAATGCTTGCGTGGTGGCGTGCGTTTCGGAAAACAATATTGCGGTGGTGGGGAAAGACCAGGTGATGCGCGGGCGGGCGATGCAATGGATCCGGATCGATACATATTTCCGCGGGAACCTGGAAACGCCGGAGATGTATTTCGAGCCGCTGCCCTGCATGCAGTGCGAGAACGCGCCATGCGAGGTGGTATGCCCCGTTGGCGCGACGACGCATAGCATCGAAGGGTTGAATGAGATGACGTACAACCGTTGCGTGGGGACGCGCTATTGCTCGAATAATTGTCCGTACAAGGTGCGGCGCTTTAATTTTCTGCTCTATTCCGATTTCAAGACGCCGAGCCTTTACGGAATGCGCAATCCGAACGTGACGGTGCGCAGCCGCGGCGTGATGGAGAAGTGTACCTACTGCGTGCAGCGGATCAACGCGGCGAAGATTCGGTCGGAGGAAGAAGACCGGGTGGTGCGCGACGGAGAAATTGTGACGGCGTGCCAGAGCGCGTGCCCGGCTGAGGCGATTGTGTTTGGAAATATTAACGACCCAAAGAGCCGCGTATCGAAATTGAAGGCGCAGTCGCGCGATTACAGTTTGCTGGACGATTTGAATACGAAGCCGCGCACGACGTATCTGGCGCGCGTGCGGAATCCGAATCCGGAGATACGCGAATAGGGAGCACATTAGAGCCTCGATTGAAGCGATGAGACGAAAGCCGATTTACGGATTGCTGGCGGAGTTTGAGACGCCGGAGGAGCTTCTCGCGGCGGCGCACCGGGCGCATAGCGCGGGCTATCGGAAGATTGACGCGTTTACGCCGATGCCGATTGAAGGATTGGCGGAAGCGGTGGGATTCGAGCATACGGTGCTGCCGGCGGTTGTGTTTACCGGCGGACTGATTGGCGGCCTGACGGGATTTTTCATGTGCTACTACGCGAACGTGATCAGTTTTCCGTTGATTATCGGCGGGCGCCCTTACAACAGCTGGCCGATGTGGATTCCGATCACGTTTGAGCTGACGATTCTGGGGGCGGCGCTTTCAGCGGTGTTTGGGATGCTGGCGATGAATGGGTTGCCGACGCCGTATCATCCGGTGTTTAACGTGGCGCGATTCGCGCTGGCGTCGAAGGACCGGTTTTTTCTGGTGATCAAGATACGGGACCGGAAGTTTGATCTCGCGGCGACGAAGGCGTTTCTTGAGGAGATGCGGCCGCACGGGGTATTTGAGATTGAAGCGTAGAGCGCAACACGGAGCATTCAACGCACACGTCGCGCGATGGTGCGCAATTGCCTGCGCGGGCGTGATCGCTCTTCTCGTCGGCGGGTGCCGACTGGATATGCACATCCAGCCGAAATATTTGCCCTACGAGCCGACGAATTTCTTTGGAGACGGTCGCTCGGAGCGGCAGCCGGTGACCGGAACAGTGGCGCGCGGGCAGTTGCGGCTGGACGAATTGCTGTACACGGGAAAAGAAAATGGAGTGATCGCGGACAAGTTTCCATTCCCCATCACGCGCGCGGATCTGGAGCGCGGGCGCGAACGCTACAACATTTACTGCACCCCCTGCCACGATTACACCGGCCAGGGCAACGGAATGATTGTGCAGCGTGGGTTTCCGCAGCCGCCTTCGTTTCACGTTGGAGCCTTGAGTACGGCTCCGGTTGGACATTACTTTGACGTGATGACGAACGGATTTGGGTCGATGTACAGCTATGCGGCGCGGGTTGAACCTGAGGACCGCTGGCGAATCGCAGCTTATATCCGGGTGTTACAGGCGAGCCGTCGCGGGAGCATCGATGATGTGCCAGCGGCGGAGCGTCAGAAGCTTACGCAGAGTGCTTCGAGCGCAGCGGGTGGGCAAACACCATGAGCCCAGTGCGTTCAGTGACTCTACCGGAAGAGTTGCGGTCGCGGTTTGACTATGTGCAGCGGGTGGCTTTCGTTTGTGGGGCGATTGGCTTGGCGCTGGTGATCCTGTTCAGCTTCCACAGCGAGCATATGCGGCTACAATTTTTCCGCTCGTATCTTTTTGCATTCGTTTACTGGCTTTCGATTCCGCTGGGCTGCCAGGCGATTTTGATGATGCATCATCTGACGGGTGGATGGTGGGGTTATCCGATACGGCGGCTGCTGGAAGCTGGGACGCGGACCTTGTTCGTGATGGCGGTTTTATTTATTCCCGTACTGCTGGGCCTTTCCCAGCTTTATTTGTGGGATCAGCCTGCTGCGGTGGCAGCCGATTCGCTTATCCAGTACAAGCGCCCATACCTGAACCCGGGATTCTTTACGGTGCGAGCCGTGATTTACTTTGCGATCTGGGTGGGATTGGCGTTCGTGCTGAACAAATGGTCGCGAGAACAGGACGAAACAGGCGACCCTTCAATTGAAGGCCGCTTCGAAGCCCTCAGTGGGCCGGGGCTGATTTTGTGGGGATTGGCGCTAACGTTTGCGTCGGTGGACTGGGTGATGTCGCTCGAAGTGCACTGGTTTTCGACGATTTACGGCATGATTTTCATGATTATCGCGGCGCTCACTTCGATGTCGTTCGTGATTTTTGTGGAGCGCAGGCTTGCCGAGCATGAACCGTTGCGAGGCTCGGCCACTCCCGCGCAATACAACGACCAGGGCAATTTAATGCTCGCGTTCGTGATGCTCTGGGCTTACCTGTCGTATTCGCAGTTCTTGATTATCTGGTCAGGCAATCTGAAAGAAGAGATTCCCTGGTACGTGACGCGCGCGTTTGGCGGCTGGGGAACGGTGGCTGTGGTCCTGATGGTGCTGCATTTCGCGCTGCCGTTTTTACTGTTATTGCAGCGAAGCGTGAAGCGGAAGCTGGCGCGGCTGTCGCTGGTCGCCGGAATGCTCATTGTCCTCAGTCTCGTGGATGTTTACTGGCTCATTGTGCCGGCTTTCGATCCGAAGGGTCCGCGAGTGCACGCGATGGATATTCTTGCGGTGCTGGGCATCGGCGGAGTGTGGATCGGGACGTATTTCTGGCAGCTGAAGAAAATGCCGCTCTTGCCGTTGCATGACCCGCGGTTTGCGAGAGAGTTGGAGCATCAGCATGGCGACTGAGCGCCACCCGAAACACGGGGAGGAAGGATACGAGCACGCGGACGCGAATGTCCGCAGCCTATACCAGTTCGGAGCAGTGCTCGGGATTCTGATTATCGCCGTGATGTGGGCGATGGTGCACACGTATAACTTTTTCGCGAAGCACGAATCATTGGGGCCACCTGCCTCGCCATTTGAGAATCAGCGCGCGCTCCCGCCGCAGCCGCGTTTGCAGCCGCACCCGGCCACCGATCTGAAGCGTTACTGCGAGATCGAGCAGCAGCAATTGACCACGTACGGCTGGGTGGACCAAAACAACGGGCTGGTTCGAATTCCTGTGGATCGCGCGATGGACGTCGTGTTGCAAAAGGGATTACCGGCGCGGCCTGCAAATCAGCTTCCGCCCGAGACAAGCGTGACGCCCGTGGGATCAGCGATGGAACCGCGAGCGATGGGGATTGCAGGGCCTTGCGGGTACCTGGTTCAGCCGACGAGCGAATCGGGTGAATCGAAACAGCGGAAGGATTGAAGTGAAACTGGCTCTTCAAAATGTCGGCAGTACGACAGACTGATTCAGTGCGACGCGCGATTGCCGCGGCAGCGCTGCTATTAGGCTCGCTATTTTTCGTGGCGGGCACCAAGGCGCAGGCTCAATACCCTACTCAGAATATCGATGTGCGCCCGGAGTTGCTGAAAAATGTAGGCATCGATCAAAAACTGAACGATTCGGTTCCACTCGACCTCACTTTCCGCGATGAAACGGGACAGACAATTAAGCTGGCGCAATTTTTTGGCAACGGGCCTGTGATTCTGTCGCTTGTCTATTACAACTGCCCGATGCTCTGCACGCAGGTGCTGAATGGGATGGAGCGAAGCCTGAAAGACGTACCGATGGACATCGGGAAGCAATTCAGCGTCGTGACGGTGAGCATCGATCCGACCGAGCGGCCCACTCTCGCGTCGGCGAAACGCGCGCTCTATACAGGGCTGTACGGCCGTCCTGGGGCGACTCAGGGCTGGCATTTCCTGACGGGCGACGAGCCGCAGATCAAGCAGCTCGCCAATGCGGTGGGATTCCGCTACGCCTACGATCCGGCGTCGAAGCAGTTTGCGCACGCGAGCGCGATCATGATTCTTACCCCGGAGGGCAAAATTTCGCGCTACCTCTATGGAATCCAGTATGCGACGCGCGATCTCCGGCTCGGTCTTGTGGAAGCGTCCGAGGGCAAGATTGGGACGCCGGTGGATCAGATTCTGCTCTTCTGCTACCACTACGATGCGGCGACCGGAAAATACAGCTTGTTGATCTCGCGTGTGCTGAAGGCGGCGGCTGTCTTCACGATTCTGGTGATTGGGATTGGAATTTTTCTGCTGGCTCGCAGCGAACACTATGCACTGCCGGAGCGACGGGCATGATAGGCGCAGGCATGGGCGGAGTTTTGGTTGACGCCGGCGCGCGCTTGCTGACGAGCGCCTTGGCGCCCATTCCGCTTCGTCCGCCAGCGGCTTCGACGATTGCGGAAGGTGTGGATCTGCTGCATTACACACTGACGGCGATTACGCTCTTTTTTACGGTGGTGATTTTCTCCACGATTTTCTTTTTCATGATCAAGTACCGGCGGCAATCGGAAGATGAGGTGCCGCCGGAAATCGAGAAAAACGTTCCACTCGAAATCTTGTGGACCGGGATTCCTACACTCATCTGCGTCGTCATATTTTTCTGGTCTGCCAGTCTCTATGTTCGAAACGCGCGTCCGCCGGATGCTTCCACGGAAATTTTTGTGGTTGGCAAGCAGTGGATGTGGCACCTGCAGCATCCCGAAGGTGTGCGCGAGATTAATGAGCTGCACGTGCCGGTGGGCGTTCCCATCAAGCTGACGATGACGTCCGAGGATGTGATTCACGATTTTTACGTCCCCGCGTTTCGCGTGAAAAAGGACGTGCTGCCGGGCCGCTATACGTCGCTCTGGTTCCAAGCAACGAAGACGGGCACGTATCACATCTTCTGCGGCCAGTATTGCGGCGCGGACCACGCGCAGATGATCGGCTGGGTGTACGTGATGGAGCCATCAGACTACGCCGCGTGGCTTTCGGGCGGCGCATCGCATGAATCCATGGCGCAGGCGGGCGAAAGGCTGTTCACGCAGCTCGGCTGCGTCACGTGCCACGTAGGCGGACAATACCGGGCGCGGGCCGTCACTCGTCGGACTTTACGGAAAGCCCGAAAAACTGCGCAGCGGTGAAACGCGGATCGTTGATGAAGGCTTGATCCGGCAGGCGATCGTGTTTCCCAATTCGGTGATCCTGCCGAACTATCCGCCGGTGATGCCCACTTTTCAGGGGCAGATCAATGAAGAGCAAGTCCTGCAGCTGATCGCCTACGTGAAATCGCTCGGAACGCAGGAAAGGACAGGGAAATGAGTACGGCTGTAGCAGACATCCACGAAGTTCCTGCCGAATCGCGCGTCAATTATCTGAACGCGAGCTACGGCATCAAATCGTGGCTTTTCACCACCGATCACAAGCGCATCGCGCTGCTTTACCTGGCTTCGATTACTTTCATGTTTTTTGTCGGCGGCACGGCGGCGGTGCTGATGCGCATTCACCTGATTGAACCGCAGGGCGCGCTGGTGCAGCCGGAGACCTACAACAAGCTGTTTTCGATTCACGGGATCGTGATGGTGTTTTTCTTCCTGGTGCCGTCGATTCCGGCTACGCTGGGGAATTTTCTTGTGCCGTTGATGATCGGCGCGCGCGACCTGGCGTTTCCGAAACTGAATCTGCTGAGCTGGTATATCTACATCGTCGGCGCAATCTTCACGCTCTACGCCATCATTTCTGGCGGCGTTGATACCGGCTGGACATTCTATACACCCTTCAGCAGCTTGTATTCGCAGACGCACGTGATTGCCACGGCGCTCGGCGTTTTCATTACCGGATTCTCTTCGATTCTCACGGGACTCAACTTCATCGTTACGATCCACAAGATGCGCGCGCCGGGAATGACCTGGTTCCGGCTGCCGCTTTTTATCTGGGCGATGTACGCGACCAGCGTGATTTTTATTCTGGGAACGCCGGTGATCGCGATAACGATTTTCCTGCTCGGGCTCGAACGGCTGCTGCACGTGGGTATCTTCGATCCGGCGGTGGGTGGCGACCCGCTGCTGTTCCAGCACTTGTTCTGGTTCTACTCGCATCCGGCCGTGTACATCATGATTCTGCCGGCGATGGGCGTGATCAGCGAACTGGTAACCTGCTTCTCGAAAAAGCGGATCTTCGGCTACAGCATCGTCGCGTTTTCGAGCATGGCGATTGCGGTGATCAGCTTCCTGGTGTGGGGCCATCACATGTTCGTCACGGGCCAGTCCGTCTATGCAGGCCTGATTTTTTCCGTGCTCAGCTTCCTGGTGGCGATTCCCTCCGCGATTAAAGTCTTCAACTGGACTTCGACGCTTTACAAAGGTTCGATATCGTACGAAGCGCCGATGCTTTACGCGCTTGGGTTTATCGGCCTGTTCACGATGGGCGGGCTGACCGGTTTGTTCCTGGCTTCGCTCGCGACCGACGTGCACTTAAACGGGACCTACTTCATCGTCGCGCACTTTCACTACATCATGGTGGGCGGCGCGGTGATGGGATATCTCGGCGGTATTCATTTCTGGTGGCCGAAAATCACAGGGAGGCTGTACCCAGATGCCTGGGCTCGATTTGCGGCGCTGGTCGTGTTTGTCGGTTTCAACCTGACCTTCTTCCCGCAATTCATGCTGGGATACCTGGGCATGCCGCGGCGTTACGCTGTATACCCGCAGGAATTTCAGGTGCTCAACGTGATGTCCTCAGCCGGCGCTTCGATTCTGGGTATCGGTTATCTGATTCCGCTTATCTATTTGATCTGGTCGATGCGGTACGGGCCGGCAGCCGGACCCAATCCGTGGGGCGCGCGCGGGCTCGAGTGGGAAGTGCCTTCCCCGCCGCCGACAGAAAATTTCGAGGAAATTCCTGTGGTCACCGAAGAAGCCTACAACTACACAGGCGCGAGGCAAACTCTTGGCTGATATGGCCCATACCGCGGCTCACTCGCCGGCCTTGGTGCACCAGTTCGAGACCAAGGAACAGCAGCATGATGCTGGAAACCTCGGAATGTGGGTGTTCCTGGCCACCGAAATCATGTTCTTCGGCGGCGTTTTCATGGCTTACATCGTCTATCGCGCGCTGCATCTGGAAGCGTTCATTCAGGGCAGTCATTTCCTCGACGTGACTTTCGGAGCTACCAATACGGCGGTGCTGATCTGCAGCAGCTTGACGATGGCGCTGGCCATCAGCGCGGCGCAGACGGGCAAGAGCAAGTCCACGATTATCACGTTCCTCGTCCTGACGATGCTGCTCGGCGCGGCATTTCTATTTATCAAGTTCAACTTCGAATGGACTCACGATTGGGCCGAAGGGCTGGTTCCTGGCTTGCATTTCACCTACAGCGGACCACACGCGCCGGGGGTGCAGCTGTTTTTCTGCTTCTACTTTTTTATGACCGGGCTGCACGCGCTGCATATGTTCATTGGCTTGGGCATCCTGGCGACGCTGACGGTGATGGCGTATCGCGGGCGTTTCAATTCCGAATATTATGCGCCGCTTGAGGTAAGCGGGCTCTACTGGCACTTCGTGGATATTGTCTGGATATTTCTTTTTCCGCTGCTTTACCTGATCGGCGGGCGTTATGGAGGCGGGCACTAATGTCCGAGCACATTGTACCGGTGAAGACTTACGTGGCTGTTTTTATCTCGCTTCTTTTCTTTACCGGCCTTACCACCAAGGTTGCTTATATTGACTTGGGGACAACTGCGATCGGCAAGACTCATGTAATTGATTGGAACACCGTGGCGGCGCTCGCAATCGCGGTGGCTAAGATGCTTGCTCGTTGTGCTCTTCTTCATGCATGTGAAATACAGCCCGGGATTAACGCGGCTCGTAATCGTTGCCGGATTCTTCTGGCTCGCTATCATGATTGCTTTGACGCTTTCCGATGAGCTCGCGCGCGGCTGGACGGGCACGCCGCAGCCTTGGAGCTCGTTGCTCCCCCTCTTTCATCCTTACCTTTGACGAGGTGGCCCGACGTCTGGAAATTCTGATCCGGCGCCGCGCGTAGCAATCTAACCTTCCAAGGCGAAAGTCATAAACAGCGCCACCGCTCCGGTACTGCACAAAGACGCCAGAAAGAGAAGATCGGCCGTCTTAGCGAGCTTCAATCTTTTCGATCGTTCCTGGCTTCGCAGCGCCATATAGGCGCAGACCGTCGCAATAAAATAGCCGACGCATATAAAGGCAAGAAAGTTGTCGGCGAGCGTGGTGATTTTCTCAAACCGCGTATAGATCTTGATTAATCCGATTACGGTAAGGCACAACACCAGCATGTTGGGCGAGTTCGTGAAGACCTTTTCGGAGAGATCGACCTCCGCCCTTTCTTCCTGTGGATTCTGATTCGGCACACAGCCCTCCCGGATAACGACTTGATGCACGCATTCATATGGAGCCGAACGCGGCGTCGCGGGATGATACCGCAGGTGCTCGATGGAGTGTGTTGCAGGGTTGGCGCTCGGCTACTTCGGAATTGAACGGAAAGCAATTACCGCGTTCAGGCCGCCGAACGCAAATGAATTTGACAGTGCCGCGCCCACCTTCTGCGCGCGAGCTTGATTGGGAATGTAGTCGAGGTCGCACTCGGGGTCGCGTTCGTTGTAATTCGCGGTGGGTGGCAGAATGCCGTGATGCAGGGCGAGTATTGTGGCAATTGCTTCGAGAGCGCCGGCTGCGCCGAGCGCGTGGCCGTGCATGGATTTTGTCGAGCTGACCGCTAGCTTATCTGCATGGGCGCCGAAAACCGCGCGAATGGCCTGGCTTTCCACCGGATCGTTGCCGGGAGTGCCGGTGCCGTGCGCGTTGATGTAGCCGACTTCCTCTGGCGACATGCCGGCATCTTTGAGAGCGCCGCGCATGGCGCGCGCCGGCCCTTCGACGAGCGGTTGCGTCAGGTGGTGTGCGTCCGAGCTCATACCCAGGCCGCAAATCTCGCAGTAAATTCTCGCGCCGCGCGCCTTCGCGGCTTCGAAAGGCTCGAGGATCATCATCGCGCCACCTTCGCCTAGGATCATGCCTTTGCGATCCTTGCTGAAAGGCCGGCAGGTGTCTGGAGCGATCACGCGCATCGCTTCCCAGGCCTTGAGCATTCCGATTACGAACGGCGCTTCGCTTCCGCCCGTGACTGCCATCTCCGCTTCGCCGTCACGCACGAGGCGGAAGGCTTGACCGATTGCGTGGTTGGCTGACGAACATGCGGTTGAAACCGTGTACGTAGGGCCTGTGAATCCCAAATCCATGGAAATTTGGCTCGCACCCGCGTTCGCCATCGTCTTGGGGATCGTCAGGGGATGCACGCGGCCGCGCCCTGAGACGTATAGATCCTCGAATCCGATCTCGATGGCTGATTGACCGCCCACCGCTGTGCCGCAGACGACGGCTCCGTTTTCACGGAGCGAGGAATTCAATTCAAGGCCGGAATCACGCAGTGCTTCGCGCGCCGCGACCACTGAAAATTGCGCGAAACGGTCGAGGTACGCTTCGCGGCCAGACTCGAAATGCTTCTCCGCATGGAAACCGCGCACTTGCGCTGCGTTGAGAAGCTTCATCGGAACACGAGAGACATCCACTGACTCGATTGGCTTGATGCCGGGGCGACCTTCACTCAGCGCCTTCCAATTTTCGGCGAGATTAAGTCCTAGAGGAGAGATGATTCCCAGCCCGGTGACGACCACTCGGCGCGGTGCCATCCGTCAGGCCGCCGGTGTGGCCGAGCCCATGGAAGTGTCCGGGGGAGCGGAGGCAAGAAGCTTCTTGACGCCCTCGACGACGTCGTTGACGGTGCGGATGGAGCGGACGTCGTCATCAGGAATGGAGATTTTGAATGCGTTTTCGAGTTCGAAGAGCAGCGTAAATACGTCGAGTGAATCGATGCCGAGGTCCTGCAAATTGGTATCGAGAGTGATCTTGTCCGCTGGAATCCGCTTCACGGACGCCAGCGTTGCAATCACCTTATCCGCCACAGCATCAGACATCGATCTTGCCCTCCTGCACTACACGCGCTCTTTTGGCACGGCCAATTCGCGCGAAATACGCCTTTGGCGACCGCGATTCGCTGAACACCAGACCGTAACGCAACGTCTGGAGTGAAGTCAAATTCTAGCAGGAGTGAGCGCGGCACGGCGCGACGATTTCTCCGAATCGCGGTTAGCGAGTGGTGGTCGGTGCGGGCGCGGAAGAATCCGCCGGTGCGAGTTCCTTCTGAGCGGCGGGAGGCAATTTCTCCAGATGGCTCAGGAACGTGATGATCTGCCATGTTTGATTTTCGCTGAGAGTCTTGTTCCATGCCGGCATGCCGCTCCAGCGGATACCGTGCTGGATGATATAGAAATTTTGATTATCGGCCATGTCAGAGCCTTCTTTGAAGAATTGCGGGACGGGCGGGTAGAAAGAATGCCCGAATTGGCTGTCGGGGTTCGCAGGAGTCCCGTGACAACCGGCGCAATGATCCCGAAACAGAATCGCGCCTGCTACAACGTTCTCATCGGTCGGTTGTAGCGGA
The DNA here is from genome assembly GCA_963697645.1 of uncultured Acidobacteriota bacterium. Taxonomy (GTDB): domain Bacteria; phylum Acidobacteriota; class Terriglobia; order Acidiferrales; family UBA7541; genus Palsa-295. The sequence continues at coordinate 181,110 of CAVOOU010000006.1, forward strand.
TTTTTCTGATTTCCAGCGTGACGATCGGTAGATGCATCCACCGCAGCCATAGCGAAATGCCTTTCCGCCGAAGACGGGTTTTGGTCGGCCGAAAAATCCATGTAGCCCTGCTTCACGTACAGGTAGCCGCCGATGAAGATGATGAGGATCGTGAGGATGACACCCAAGAGAAATTCTCGCATTACCGTCTCCTTTTAGGACGTTAATCGCCTGAGGGCGGGCTGAATTCATTTTACAGTGAGACGGTTGTACTTCTTCAAGACTTCGCGGAGCCGGTCGTGCGGCAATGCTTCGACCGTGTACCCGTTGATGCCCGTCATCGTCTTGGCGGCGATCATGGCGTTCACCACAGCTTCCTCTGTGGCCTGCACGGTAGCCTCAAAGAGAGAATCCATCTGGCCGTTGGCTAACGTTTGGACATTCGCTGACCGCTGGACCAGCCCGGCTCCGGCGTTGGCCGTCGAGAATGCGATGAAAATATCACCCGAGCCGTTGCCGGAAATGCTGCCGAGTCGGCCCAAGCCAAGCGTGACGCGGCGTGCAATTCGCTTCAGCTGATGAGGCAGCAGCGGAGCGTCTGTAGCTACCACAACGATGATCGAGCCAACGTCAGGGCGATGGGTATCAAGCGGAATCTCGTAGCCTACAGGGGCGCCGGCGATGCGGAGGAGGTGGCGGACGCCAAAATTGCATTGGACCAGCACGCCAACTGTATAGCCACCAAGGCTTTCCACGAGCTTGCGGGAGGATGTGCCGGTGCCACCCTTGAATTCGAAGCAGATCATTCCGGTGCCGCCGCCCACGTTGCCCTCGGCGATGGGTCCCGAATGTGCGTCTTGCATCGCGGCGACGGCGTCCTCGGGCTTTACGTGGAAGCCGTTGATGTCGTTCAGGTCGCCATCCCACGTTTCGGCGACCACTGGTAACGACCACCAATCTTCGAGCGGAACCGGGGTTCCGTGCTTTACTTGCCAGTCGATAACGGTGTCGCGCACAACGCCCACGCTGTGCGTATTGGTGATCATCACGGGGCCGTAAAGAAAGCCTGATTCCTCGACCCATGTGGTGCCGGTCATCTCGCCGTTGCCGTTCTCCGTGAACCATCCTGCAAATACAGGATCCACGGCGGATTTTCCTCTGGGGAAAATTGCTGTGACACCGGTACGAACCGGTCCGACGCCCACTTGCAGCTTTCCTTCGCCGCTGAATCAGGGTGCGATACCCGACCTCGACTCCTTTGACGTCTGTAATTGAATTTAGTGGGCCGGGCGTTCCTTCAAAGGGAATACCGAGATCGCGCGCACGCGGAGCGACTTGAGCGGCCGAGATAATAACGGAGCCAACCAGGGCGAGAAGAACCGCAAGGGTGAAATTCTTCATCGCTTTTCTCCGGCATTGATCGCCTCGAGTTCTTTCCTCACACGCTGCAGGAGATCTGTGTTCCTTACAAGCGCGGACTCCAATATTTTCGCCTGTTCTGCTGCTCGAGCCCAATCCTCGGCCTCGGCAGCTTCCGTGAGTCCGGGCAGTTCGAGATGAGCGTAAGTATAGCGAGCGCCATATAAAGTGTGCTTCCACCATGGACGGCCCGGAATTCCTGCGGAATTGCACCAGTTGCGTTCCACTTGCATCAGCTCTTCGTTCACACGATCGGCTTCGACGGCGTTTAAGCGGCCGCTCGAAATCGCGCGTGACACGCTTTCGTTAAGCTCTCGCCCGGCAGCTTCGAATTCCGCTGCGCGATCTTGTAGCGGAACCAGGTCGATCTTTGCACCCAAGTGAGTCGCTGCATCGAGGCTTGAAATGAACTTTCGAATGTTGGCTCCATAAGAAGCGAAATCAAAAGGCAGGATGTCGGCGTTCGCGAGGCGTAATGCCATCACTCCCCAGAGTTGAGCCATTAACGCGTGATAGCGGTATCCGGGATCGCCAAAATGATTCATCCAGTAGAAATCGTCGTACATGGAGTGGTAGACGCCGTAAGGGCCGACGAACGTGAGCCCTACAGTTGGTATACCGAGAAAATTCAGGAACACTGTGTGATCTGACCCGCTGCCGATTCGCGTGTTTGCCAACTCCGAATCCAAAACGGGTTCTGCCCCGTGAAGCTCGTATTGGCGAGAGGCTTTCCACTCGTCGTATAGCATCTTCCCCGAAGGCGCTGGCAGGGTACGGGAAACTTCGACCAGAAGAGGCGCGAGCGAACCTACGGCATCTCCCTGGAAATCTTTCCCTGAGGTAGCCTCGTCCACGTTGAGATAGGCGACCGCTTTTTTCTTGAGTTCGTCGGCATACTGCTCGCCCCATTCCGTGGAGCCCGTGAGCGCATACTCCTCTCCATCCCAGCTGCATATCACCAAAGTGCGCCTGGGGCGAATCCCCTGCTTCAGGAGCTGACCCAGGCTGCGCGTAAGTTCGAGCATCGAAGCAGTGCCGCTCGAAGGATCTACGGCGCCGAATACCCAGGCATCGCGATGATTGCCGAGAATCACCCATTCATCAGGCGATTCCGCACCACGAATCCGTGCTTCGGAAACGTAGTAAGGCTCTATATCTGTATTCATGTCTACTTTCACGTGGACGCGCACGCGTTTTCCGCCGAGACGATATTTCAGCGGAAGGCCACCTTGCCATTCGTCGGGAGCCACTGCCCCATCCAGATTTCGGAGGAGGGGCTCAGCATCGTGCCATGACAGAGGCACTGCCATGATCTTCGGAAGCGAGACCGCTTGTTCCGCAGCGATGCGCTTCGCGCCAGGTACGGAAGCCCAACCGGGCGTGAGGGGGTCACCGGGTTCTAGAAAATCGTAGGTAATCGCACCGCGCTGAATGTGGCTTTCCGGGCCCCAGGGACCGTCCGGATACACCGTTCCGCGCTTGAAACCGTCCTCGGCGGGATCGGAATAGATCAGAAGAGCGGCGACGCCAAGACGTTCCGCGGTGAGTGCTTTGAAGCCGCGATAGCTGTATGGATTGGAATATCGCACGAGCGCGATTTTCCCTCGCACATCGATCCCGTGTTTGCGGAGGTATGCGTAGTCCTCCGGATTTCCGCTGTGTGCATAAACGAGCGGGGCGGTTACATCACCTGAAGCCGAATAGCCCAGGTATGCGCCCGAAACATCTGGATTCTTCGTATCGGGATCCACTTCATAGGCAGCCTCTCGGAGGATCGCACGATATTTCTTGGGCGCAACCATCTCGAGAGAGACGTCGCGAGGAGAGGAGTTCAGCACGTCGTATTGGTGAATCGTCACATCTTCGAGCCCCTGTTCTCGCCATTGTTCGGCCATCCATTGCGCCAGTTGATTGTTCCGAGGCGATCCGGCCGGATGCGGCTCTGAAGTGAGATAGCGGTGAAATTTAGAGATTTGGTCCGTGGAAACGAGCGCCCGGTAACGTAGTTCGGTGGCATTCTCGCGTGCTGCTGCGCCGGATGAAAACCCGGTAAGAGGCGCGATGTCTTCCGCAGCGCCGAACACAGCCACAGAAAAGAAGAAAATCGAAATCAGCCATATGGCGAACCGGGAGGGCCGGTCAGACAAGTGCAGATGTACCTCCCATGCCAGCGAGATGAGTCCTTTCGAGGTCGGCGAGGGAGCGGTCGAGCGCGGCTGCGAGCATCTGTATCATCGCGGACGTGATCGTGAACGGAGGAGCAATGAGAATGTGGTCGCCGCGAACGCCATCCACGCAACCCTGCATCGGATACGTCATGACGCCCGCTTCGAGTGCATCTTCCTGAATTCGCGAGGCCATGTGCGCATCAGCCGGAAAAGGCTCGCGCGTCTTCGCGTCCCGGACGATTTCGACGGCTAGCAGCAGGCCTTTGCCCCGCACGTCTCCAACCACCGAGTATTGCCGAAGTTTTTCGAGCGCAGCGCGGAGTTCGCGTCCGGCTGGTTCGACGCGCTCAAAAAGACGCTCCCGCTCGATGTAGTCGAGCACCGCGTTTCCAGCCGCAGTCGCCACAGGATGCGCGTTGTACGTAAAGCCGTGGAGGAAAGTGCCGGAGCCGCGAGAAATCGTTTCGGCAACATCAGCGGCAACGATGACAGCGCCTAAAGGAGCGTAACCGCTCGCGATTCCCTTCCCGATCAGAATCAAGTCCGGAGAAACCGTTCCAATGGTCGACCGCAAAGGGCTTGCCGGTGCGACCCATACCGCTCATTACCTCGTCGGCAATCAGGAGAATATTGTGGCGCCGGCAGATTTCCGCGATCCGCTGAACGTACCCGTCGGGCGGCACGACAGCTCCAAGAGTCGCTCCCACCACCGGCTCAAAAATGAAGGCAGCGACATCCTGCGATCCTTCGCGCTCGAGCAAGCGGTCAAGTTCATCAGCGCAGTCTACATTGCATGACGGATATTCGAGTCCGAGCGGACAGCGGTAGCAAAAGCAAGGTGCGATGTGTCCCCATTCGTGCAACATTGGGGCGAACGGCTCGCGGCGACGGACGTTGCCTGACACAGACAGCGCTCCGAGCGACGCGCCATGGTAGCTCTGCGAACGCGATATGACGCGATAGCGTTTCTTCTCGCCACGTTCGATCCAATATTGGCGCGCCAGTTTTAAGGCAGTCTCAGTGGCTTCGGAGCCGCCAGACGTGAAATAGACGCGTCCCTGGTCGCGTATTTCGCGGGGCGCCAGTGCAAGTAGGCGACGGGCGAGCTTCTCGGCAGGTTCGGTGTGAAATTGCGAGGAATGAGCGTAGGCGAGTTGAGTGGCCTGTTCCGCCATCGCCCGGCCTATCTCGGCAACGCCGTGGCCAATCGTCACAACCGCGGCCCCACCGGAGGCGTCCAGATAGCGCTGGCCTCCCGCCGCAAAGATAAAACACCCTTCGCCACGGACGGCCCGAGGATACGTCTTCAGGAAATTTCGAGGAAAGACGGCGTCACTCATTGCGCGATTCTCGATTCGATGGCGCTCACCCGTTCTTGCGCGGTGCAGCCAGCGACTGCCTTCACTATCGGCCAAACTGGAATCAAGGGTTACTCAAAGGTGAGGCGTGCCGAGCGTATTCATAACGGCGAATAATTGCAAGAGCGCGACGGTTATTTCCACTTCAGTTTCTTGACGTCCACGGTCGGCGGCGGAAACTTCATCTTCATGCTTTCCAGGGTTTCCGTAATGATGTGCGAGACGGCGAGATTTCGAAACCATTTCTTATTCGACGGGATCACGAACCAGGGCGCTTCGTCGGTGCTGCATCGGCGCAGGGTGTCATCGTAAGCTATGGTGTAATCGTCCCAGAATTGTCGTTCCTTAAAATCGTCTTCAGAGATCTTCCAGCGCTTGTCCGGGTCGTCGATGCGTTCCTGGAATCTTTTCTTCTGCTCGTCTTTGCTGATGTGCAGGAAGAATTTCAAAATCCGGACGCGATTCTGGGTCAGCATTTTCTCGAAATCGTTGATTTCATCGTAACGCTTAGACCATTCAGACTTGGGAACCAGATTGTGAACGCGCACGATGAGCACATCTTCATACTGGGAGCGGTTGAAGATGCCGATATCGCCAATGCCCGGAACCGCTTTGTGGATGCGCCAGAGAAAATCGTGCGAGCGTTCTTCGACCGATGGCTGTTTAAACGATGTAACGTGGCAACCCTGAGGATTGACACCGGACATCACGTGGCGAATCGTGCCGTCTTTTCCGGCCGCATCCAGCCCTTGCAGAACGATCAGCAGGGCATGCTTTCTCTCGGCATACATCAGATATTGCAACTCATCCAGCCGTTTGGCGCATTTTTCGAGACTGGCCTTGGTCTTATGGTCCTTCTTCCACCCGAGCGTGTCGGCGGGATCCCACTTCGAAAGCCTCACGTGCTTTTTGCCCGGGGTGACTATGAGTTCCTTGCTGAAATTTGTTGCCATGGGCTTCCTCTCGCAACTTCGCTGTGCCGGCTTAAGGCCGTCTAGAGAATACCGTTATTGATCGCGCGGCACGCGCGTCGCTCAATATTCTCAGTTTCATCCATTTCGGCGCCCTCAGGTTGTAACATTTTTTTGACTCAGCATTCACAGTTCCGAAGTATGATAAGTTTTTCATCAGGCGCGCCCCTTATGGCAACGGTTTTGCTCGAAGCTTCGACCACAACTCGCACATCACCGATCAAACCTCCTGTCCCCAAAAGGCAGTATCCGGGCGCCCTTGTCGTTGTGGAAGGAATCGACGGATCGGGAAAAAGCACTCAGCTCTATCTGCTGAAGCGCTGGCTCGAGATCGGCAGCTACCGGATTCACTTCACGGAATGGAATTCGTCACCTCTTGTGAAGTCCGCCACCCGGCGAGGAAAACAGCGCCGGCTGCTCACGCCCACCACGTTTTCGCTGCTTCACGCGGCGGATTTCGCTGACCGCTGTGAACGCCAGATTTTGCCGCTACTACATGGCGGTTATCTAGTGCTTGCCGACCGATACATTTATACGGCTTTCGCCCGTGACGCGGCACGAGGCTGCTCGCCGCACTGGCTGCGGAACCTTTACAGTTTTGCGCCGATCCCGGATATCACATTTTATTTTCGCGCACCGCTCGATGTGGCGGTGAATCGCATTGTGGCGGGCCGTCCGAAATTGAAATATTACGAGGCAGGGATGGACCTGGGAATTTCGCTGGACCGCGCGGAGAGCTTCCGAATTTTTCAGGAGCGAATTCTGTCGAACTACGACTCGATGGTGGATTCGGATCATTTTGTGTTGATGGACGGAACTGTCCAGGTGAACAAACTGCAAAAGCTCATGAGACAAGTGCTCAGCGAGAAGGTGGAACTTTCTCAGTTCGCGCCAAAGAAATAGAGTGGGCTCACACAACAAAATGGCCTCAGTGAACGCTAGAAACGGGAAACCATCCAGCAAAGCGAGGAAACGCAAGAAAACAAACGGCAAGGGCGAAATTCCCTCGCGTTTTTACGGCGTTCCGCTTCCGGGTGTAAAGCTCGAGGAATTGAGCGGGACTCTGTTCGTTCTCGAAGGGACGGACGGCTCGGGGCGTTCGACGCAAATTTCGTTGCTGACGGAATGGCTTGAATCAGAAGGATTTGCGGTGCAGACGATGGGTCTGCGCCGGTCGTTTCTGGTTGCCGACGACATCGACACGCTGTTGGCAGAGAATTCGGTTACGCCGATGACTTTGGCGTTGATGTACAGCACCGATTTCTTCGATCAGCTGGAACGGCGGATTCTTCCGGCGCTGCGATCGGGCTTGATCGTCCTGGCCGACCGATATATTTACACGCTGATCGCGCGGTCCGCAGTGCGAGGAATCGGGCGCGATTATCTGCACGGGATTTACGAGATGGCGCTACGGCCTGACCTTACATTCTGGCTAAACGTGAAACCCGAGATTGCGTTCGATCGCGAATTCAAGAAATCGCAGACGATCAGCTATTGGGAATCGGGGCGCGATATGTCGCTCTCGAACGATCTGTTCCAATCGTTTATCCGCTATCAATCGCTAATCCGCCGGGAATTTGATTATCTCTCGCAGCGGCACGGATTTATTGAAATAGACGGCGAAGAAAGCGTCTCCGAAGTGAACCGGGTGCTGCGCAAGCGAATCGCGTCGGCGCTGGGAATTCGCAGCACGCACTACAAACCCTCACACGCACTTGCGCACCTCTGGCGCTGAAAATTGGCCGCCCCTGTCCAGCTAGCGGCGATTGACGCAGGCTCGAACGCGATTCGACTCGTAATCGCGAGAGCGACTTCTCCCGAACATATCCAAGTCCTCGACAACGAACGTGCCGCGGTACGGCTGGGCCATAATGCGTTCACTCGCCGTCTTCTGGATCCGAAGACGATTGCGCGCGCCACGCGCACCTTTGAGGGATTCCGCGAGAGGATGGACCAGCATCATGTGAGCGCTTACCGGGCCGTTGCCACCGCCGCCGCGCGCGAAGCCCGCAACTACCGCACCCTGATGGAGCGAATTCGGCGGAAGACCGGCATTGAACTGGAAGTGATCAGCAGCGAAGAGGAAGCCAGGCTCGTTTGCTCGGCCGTATTCCGGGCGCTGGGAGATCAAGTTCAGCCTCGACTGATTTTTGATTTGGGCGGAGGCAGTCTGGAGCTGAATTTTTTTCAGCGCGGGATGCTCGAGCATCGAATCGCGCTACCTCTGGGAACTATTCGATTGATGGAGACCTATTCGATCCAGGGTGCAATCGATGAGGACCATGCGCACCGGCTCCGGCTTCACACGCTGGCGCTGCTGCGGAGCGCAATGCCAACGCCACCAAAATTATCTCGAACCATCGCTGTCGCATGCGGAGGCAACGCGGAAGCGCTTGTTCGCCTGGCTTCAGGGCCATTCGTCGGAAGGACGCCGACAATCAATGTGCGGCTGCTTAAAGATCAAACTTGGCGGTTGCTGTCTCTCGATATTCCGGGCCGAATGAAAGTGTTCCGAGTGAGAGAAGACCGGGCAGAAGTGATGGGCATCGCGGCCATTATCATTACCACCCTCGCGAAGTGGCTCGATATTCGGACGATGCTTGTGCCGGGAGTGGGCGTGCGCGAAGGTATACTGCTCGATCTGGTCGCGGCACAGTATTCGGCGTGCCTTTCGTCAGAGGAAGAAAAGGATCGCGCTGAAGAGCTTCTCACCGGCGCCCGATGGTTTGGGCGGCGTTTCAATTACAACGAGCAACATGCCGATCAGGTGGTTCGACTCGCGCTTTCACTGTTTGATCAGCTTCGGCCGCTGCACGAGATGGGAGCAGACTTGCGGCTCGTCCTGGAAATAGCGGCTTTGCTTCATGATGTGGGCGACGCCGTCAGCCACAAATCGCATCACCGGCACGGCGAGTATTTGATTCGTAACGGCGAGATCCCAGGTCTGCGTGGTTGGCGATGCGATATGGTGGCTGCGCTCATTCGTTACCATAATTCGAAGTCGGAGCCTGAACTCGAACACGCGTCCTATGCCGCGCTCGATGGCCAGCGACGAAGAGAGACGCGGCTTCTTACCGCCTTGCTGCGCATTGCAGAAAAACTTGAATCCGAGCACGAGCAGCATGTTGCGGCGGTGGACGTGCAAATTGCGGGCCGCAAGGCGATCTTCAATGTTCGCGCGGCGGAAGGTACGCGACTGGATGTCCTGGGCCTGGAGCGAAAAGCTGATCTTTTCGAAAAGGAGTTTCATTTGAAGCCTGAGTTTCGGCGTGAGCCGCGGAAAGAAAAGGAAAAGGTGGCGTAAGATAAGACATGATCCTCTATATCGTGCGCCATGGAATAGCGGTGGACCGCAGCGACCCGAACAGCCCACCCGACCCGGAACGGCCACTAACTGCGAGGGGAATAAAGAAGACTCGACTGGCTGCGCTCGGCCTGGCAAAATTTGACATCAAGCCTGACCCTTTCATCACAAGTCCTCTGATACGCGCGGTGCAGACCGCTGAGATTTTTGCCGAGGCGCTCGGCTTCCCGCCGAGCAAGATTCGTTCCAGCGAGCATCTGAAACCTGCCGCAGATCCGGCGGAATTTCTGAAGGAACTGTCGCGACTGAAAGCGAAGGAAGTCATCTGTTTCGGGCACGCACCGCACCTTGACACCATGATTTCGCAACTGGCCGGAGCGCGCGGCGTTTTCACTTCCCTGAAGAAAGCGGGCGTTGCCTGTTTTGAGCGCGGCGCTTCACAAGGACATTGGGAACTTCTATGGCTGACGACGGCCAAGATCTTGCGTCAGCTGGCCGAGTAAGCGGTTCTTGCCTCACGGGTGAGAACGGGAAGCAGCGTGGTTCCTCCCTGTAGTCCCGAGCGCCAATCGAGCCAGAGCGACTCTTTTCCGTTTGTCTTTGCGAGGAACTTTTCGAGGCGCTCCGCGCGAGCCGACTGAATTCGCTCCAGCCACGAAGCCACTGTTTGTTGCGGCTCGAGTTCGCGGGAGTGGCGGCGAATGTAGGTTCGAAGCACGTCGAGATCGTGAATTTCTCCCAACAGGTCCTGGGTTTCCTTCAAATCTCTGGCCCACGCTTCATAGTGCTGCGGCAGGAAGTTCTCGACGATATACCGAAATCGCTTGATGGCAATGCGAACCCGGTGCCAGGCAACGCCGCTTTTCCTTTTTTTCGCCTGATGGTAAAGCGCAACCGCGTCGTTTAATTTCATGAGAGCCAGACGCTGAAACACCACGCTTCCGACCGGGAACATATCGGCCTTAGTGCGCAACTTTCGCGACAATTTCCGCCATTCTTTGCGATCAAAATGGTCGAGCTCTCTCTCCGCTGCCTGCAACCGCACGCTCTCAAGGATTCGCAATTGCTTCAGCAGTTGCGTCTTGGCGTCCGCGGGGCCGGGAAGGAGTTTCTTGACCCAATCTTGCTCAACCTGAATATCCCGCAGTTCGCCGAGAGTATGGAAGACCTTCTTAGAATTTCTCTTGAGTTTGTTCCAGCCCGGGCTTGGATTGGTGTCGGTGAGGGCATCCGCCATCGTTCGGCATCTTCGCAGGGCTACGCGCAAATCATGGACATCGGCGACGTCCCAAGTCTCGCGAACTTTCTGTCCGCGCTTCAGGACGCGTTCCATCCACTTCTCTAAAGCGTCGTTTTTAGCCAATACAGGAACGGGCAGCGTTATCGTCTGTGCCATCGAATACCATTTCTAGGGGCGAAACGGAACACCGATACTACCTCCGCCAGCAATGTTTGGCTATAGGGGCTGTGGACGGCGGCAAACGAACTGCCCGATTTGAGTTGATTTCGGGAAGGAATTTTGGTTGGCCGCGAACGCGATACAGCGTTTCGTATTTTACTTTTCATGCGTCATTTATGCGCAGCTAACAACGAACGTTTATTCGTTGAGCGCCCGCATTACCTCATGCCAAGCACGCCCAACTGGCTCGGCCCGAATCCCTCGGGACGGGCCAGCCCCGTTTTAGCTGCATCCCGTAGTGCATTCGGCGCTATTCTCTCTCTCTAGACCGGAATGCAAATTCGGGAGCGTTGATGGCTCGAACATCGCGTAGCGTCGATCTTACGCAGGTCACAGAATGGAAGGATGGCGCTGCAGCTCGAAAGGACGATTACCTCGCTGCCGAAGAACCGCTTGAGATTCGAATCGGCGAGAATCCGCTTAGCGTCACAATGCGGACACCGGGACACGACCAGGAGCTTGCGGCAGGCTTTTTATTTACCGAAGGTCTCGTACAGCGGCGAGAGCAGATCATCGCGCTCGAGAATGCAACAAACGATGACGATGGGAAGCGGGGAAATGTTGTGCGGGCTGAAGTGGCTGCGGAAGTCCTGCCGGATTTCGACAAGCTGCGACGCCACTTCTTTGCGGCTTCGAGCTGCGGGATCTGCGGAAAAGCATCGATTGATGCCGTGCGGTCGCGCCTGCTACGAACGCCCAATCCGAATTTTCGTGTCGAACCCAAGCTTATCGTGAGCCTGCCCGATGCGCTGCGTTCGGCACAGGACGTGTTTGAACGCACCGGCGGACTGCACGCCGCAGCTTTATTCGACGCCCGCGGGCACTTATTGATCGTTCGCGAGGATATTGGGCGTCACAACGCAGTTGACAAGGTGATTGGATGGGCTTTGCTTAACGACCGCATTCCGCTAAGCGATTGCATATTGCTTGTAAGCGGACGCGGCGGATTCGAAATTATTCAGAAGGCGATCGTCGCTGGAATTCCGGTGGTAGCGTCTGTGTCTGCGCCGTCAAGCCTTGCGGTTCAGCTCGCACGCGAGCTTCGGCTGACGCTCATCGGATTCCTGCGTGGCAACCGATTTGTGGTTTACGCTGGAGAAGATCGAGTGGCGAAGAGCTGACGGGGAAATCTCACCAGCCAGGAGATTCTCGATCGGCGCAAGAATGAGGTCCAGCATCACTCCTTACGCAGAGTCGCTTCGATCAGCCCGTGAGGCTCATCGGTAGGCAGAAACACCTCGCCGGAATTGTCCATTCCAAAAGGCGCAAGATTCACCGGGGTGAAGTGCTTGTTAGGAAGCGAGAGATAGATTTCGCGGATGCGGTCGAAGTTGTTAAGAACCGCTTCGCCCATCGCGTACAGCGTATGTTGAAGTGAGTGACTGTCGTGTTCGGCAAAGGTTTCGAGCATCGTCTGGCGCACGCCGTGCCAAATAGGGCTGAATTCCACGTCGCCGCCTTCGTAAAGCCAGTCCGCGTGAATCACCGTCGATAGAATGCGATCGCGATCCTCTTTGAGCGTCGTGTAGGGGTCGCGGAGAAACCCCTCGAACGCGGACTTAGTGGTCTTCAATACAATCAAATCGTCGATGCCCGCGCGAATCGTAGTTCTTTCTCGAGTGCCAATCAGTGAAGCGGTACGTTTCTCGTCCCCGGCTCGCGTGAAGGCCGAAGAGTGTGGCTTTCCGCCGAGGATCATCCGTTCCCAGAGGATTTCACTCGCTTCGATTCGAACACGCGATACCTGGGGATTGTAGGTAAGAAAGTGCTCGATGAGGTGCAGCGCAAATTCCTCGACGGCTTCCACCGGGTACTGCCTCGCGAGAACGTACACCGTATTCTTCATCGTGTCTGTCGGCAGAATTTTCTGGTTGTCGCCCTTCGTATGCGCCGTCTCAAACTCGCCTTCAAAGCTGAGCCGAATAGTCAGCTCCTTAATATCATGTCGGCCTTGCTGCTTTACTACGCGGAGCAGCCGAACGCCGGACTTACCGTAGTTGTTTGCGCCCAGCTTGATGGCCATCCGTCAGCTCCCGCGATACGTGGAATATCCGAAGGGGCTCAGCAGCAGCGGAATATGGTGGTGCTCTTTTGCGTTTCGAACTTGGAATTCGATCGCGATTCGGGGATAGAGTCCCTCTACCTTGCGCGATTTGAAATAGGGCTCCGTTTCAAACGTCAGCCGGTATGTTCCCTTCACGAGTGAGCCGGGCGCGAGGAGATGCCGGAGCCGACCATCCGAATCCGTGGCGCCGCGGGACAGTTCTTTCCAGTCGGCTGCCTTTTGAATTTCCAGGATGACAGGCACGCCTGCGGCGGGCCGGCCTATCGAAACATCTAGCACATGCGTTGTGATGTCGCTCATGAGTTGAGTAGCTTCTCCAGGCGCAGCCGCATGATCTTTCGCATTTCGTCAGCGGCTACGCGCAATTCCGTTTCTGGGTCATTTGCCAGACGCTGACGAAGCGATTGCAGGATTTCGTCGCCGCTTTTTCCCGTTGCGCAGATCAAAAACACATACCCGAATGTCGCTCGGTAAGCCTGGTTGGCGGCGTTGAGAACGGCTAGCGTTTCAGCGGACGAAGTTTGTGCCACAGACTGCTCGCGCGCCGACCACTTACGTGCAGTTCCAGACTGCTTTGACCTGCCGTGTTTCTTTCCGATCGGAGGATGGTGCCTGATCGCTCGGGTCCATTCCTTAGAGTCGAGTTGCGTCCAGATTTTATCGGCACTCTTGAATAGATTTGCTTTTTCCGCGAAGGGGCGCTGTGAAATCACCTGGTCGGCCCATGCGACTGACCCACAGCAATCGAGTAGAGCCCTGCGTACCTGCTCGATCGGCATACGGTTGATTCGCTCAAGACCTTTCAACTGATCTTCAGGACGCACAGGCTCGCCCGAAATCCGCAGGCGACTCACGCCGCCATCGGGATAGATATTGAATCGAACATGCGAAGCCGCGCCGACCGCCTGCAACTCCCGAAAGGAATGCCTTCGGTTCGCTCGGAGTGGCGTCCGGGGTAAGACCTCCTTCCATACCGCGAATTCTAAATTGGCGTCCGTATTTTCCGTTCCGCCTATGAGGCAGGCTTCGAGCGAACAGCTTTCGGGAAAGTTTCCTTTGAAGTGAGCCGTATCCACCTCAATCCGTCTGATGTTCCCTGGCGGTCCAAGCTTGACGATAACCCAATCATGCCCGGGCCCCCGCCTACGGCGGGTCTCCCAGCCGTCGCTCATGTCTCTGCCGCGCCCCGGCACGAGAAGATTCAGCGGCTCGCTGTAGAATTGATCGCTGGACGCAACTACTCGTCCGCCGTTTTCGACTGCGGCGAGATCTAGTTCTGGACGTTTAATTAATTTGCTTTCCGGTACGACTTCCCCGTAAGCCCGAAGCCGGGCCACACCACCGTCCGGATAAATTTTCAAGCGGAGGTGCGTGAAACGATTAGGATTTTCAACGGCGAATTGATTTTGCGAGTCGCCTTCGAGCAAGGTCTTCGGCACGATTTCGATCCAGTTGGTGACGTCAGCTTTCGACAGCGCCTTTTCGCCACGATACGGCCGGTTTCCCAGGTCGCAGGCTTCCAGCGAAAAGTCCGAAGGAAAGTTTCCGGTGAAGAAGCTCGTATCCACCACGATGCCGCGAATCACTCCCGGCAGACCCAATCGGATGATGCACCAGTCATAGCCGGGCGTTCGACGGCGTCTCGTCTCCCAGCCATCCATCCATTTTCCGCGGTCGGTATATTTGCCTTCGATGAAAATCGGCTTTGACGGCTTCAGTAAATTTTCTTTGGGCGCAAAAAATTCGTCATTCGCTTCCAGTACACGGCCACCGAGTCGTTCTGAAGCCAAGTCCACGAAACTATCCAATTTGTTCACGCAATACCTCGCCGGAGGATCTGGCCTAGCGGACTGTGAGACAACTCGCCCCTGTCAAAAATCTTTCGCCCGCGAAGAAACGTCCTCTCGACAACACCTAAGAGCTCTCGGCCTGCATATGGGCTGATTTTGTGTCGCTGATGAAGCTTTGCGGGATCGACGGAGAGCCTGCCATCCGGATTCCAAATCACAAAATCGGCATCGTAGCCCAGCGCGATCCTTCCTTTCCGCTCGAGTCCCGCCAGACGCGCAGGACCGCTGCAAAGCCACTCTGCGAGCCGCGGCACAGCATAGCCTCGCGACGAGGCCTCCGTCCAGACGGCCGGCAAACTGAGCTCGAGCGACGCAATTCCGCCCCATGCACGCAGGAAATCGCCCGCTTCGACCAACTTCATCGCAGGGGGACATGGCGAATGGTCGGTCGCGATGAAATCAATCGTGCCAGTCACCAAGCGCCGCCCAGAGTTTTTCGCGATTGTCCTTCTCACGAATCGGCGGAGCACATTTAAATTCCGTTCTGCCGTCACCCACATCCTCGGCGTCGAAAGTCAGGTAGTGGGGACAAGTCTCGACCGTGACTGCCTGGCCGTCGGATTTCGCCTTCTGCAGCGTCGCGATCGCGTCTGATGACGACAAATGCACGATGTGAATGCGCGCGCCGAGTTCCCGCACCAATTTCACGAGGAGCTCGATGGCTTCGTTTTCCGCCGCGCGAGGGCGGGAGGCAAGCCACGTCGAATATCGCCGCGGATCGGCTTTGGTCAGTTTCTCTCCGGCCTGTGCGATTGGACCTGGCAATTCGGCGTGGACGAGTAACGGCGCTTTGAGCGCACCCAACTCCGGAAGTGCGCCCCGGAGATCGCGCTCTGTAACATCGGCAAATTCCTCCACGCCGCTCGGTACGAGAAAGCACTTAAACCCAAACACGCCGCTCTCCCACAGGGGCCGAAGTTCGCTGGCATTTCCGGGAACGACGCCGCCCCAGAAACCGACGTCCACACACAGCTTCCCAGCTGTCGCCGCCAGCTTTTCGCGGAATCCTGCCACGGTCGTCGTCGCAGGAATGCTGTTGAGCGGCATTTCGATCAGCGTGGTGATTCCGCCTGCCGCCGCTGCGCGCGTCGCTGTCGAAAAACCTTCCCATTCCGCGCGGCCCGGCTCATTGATGTGAACGTGCGTGTCGACGATTCCCGGCATCACGACGAGGTCGTGGGCCTCGTGTACGACGGAACCCTTCGGTAAGTCGTCAAACGCGGTAATCGCGGTGATAACGCCACCCCGGACATGAATCGCTGCCGCGCGCTCGCCTTCTAACGTTACCACTCGCCGTCCGCGAACAATCAGGTCTGGTATTTCTGTGAGGTCGGCCAGCGAGCTGGGTGAATTTGGCATGCGTGGCTAAATATTCAACAAATCAAAGAATTCGCCGAGTAGATTTTGCGCCACGCGACGCCGATACATGGCGGTGGAGCGCATATCATCGATCGGCGATATTTCGGTGCCAAGTGTGGCTTGTGCTGTTTTTAGTAAAGCGCTAGAGAGCTTTTCACCATTCAAGATTTTCTCCGTCTCCGCAGCCCTTAGAACCGTGGGAGCAACGCTGCCCAATGCAATTCTTACGTCGTCGATTCGGCCTTGATCAAGTCTTGCCGTGGCAGCAAAACATATTTTTGAAATGGCCTGCGCTTTTCGCGTTCCCACCTTCCGATAATATTCTTTGTTTCGTTTCGCCCCACGATTCAGGCGAATGCGCCAGATCAACTCATCGCCGCGCATCTGCATTTTCTTATAGCCCGTGTGAAAATCGCCGTACGCCACCCGCCGAGTCCCTTTCGCAGAAATAAGCTCAATCTCAGCGTCATAGACCACGAGAGCCGGCGGTGAATCCGCTGCCGGTGACGCATTTGCAATATTTCCGCCAAGCGTTCCGCGATTCTGAGTAGCAACGCTTCCGGTCTCGGCAGCCGCGCGGCACAGCAGAGGAAACTCGCGCTGCAAAATGTCGTTTCGTTGAATCTCGGTATAGGTCGAAAGCGCACCGATAGACAAGGATTCAGACGTCACTTCAATCCCGCGCAGCTCCGCGAATTTCCAAATGCTCAAGAATTTTCGATGCGGCAGTTTTCCAGCTTCGAGCAACACCATCAAATCCGTGCCGCCCGCAAAAGGTCGCCAGACGCCAGGCTCACGTGCCAGCATTTCAAGCGCAGCATCGAGATCTGCGCGGCGCGACCAGTTCGTAAGACGGAAGGCTAGCCCTCAACTGTGCGATCCATATCGCGGCAAGCCGCTATCACGGCGGCGAATATCTTGGTGTAACCCGTGCAGCGGCAAAGATTCCCTGAAAGCCCCGCGCGAATTTCTGTTTCCGTCGCGTGAGGCTTGCGCTTCAAAACATTCACCGCCGCCAGCACCATGCCCGGCGTACAGATGCCGCACTGCGCGCCCCCGTACGTGATGAAAGCCTGTTGCACCGTGTGCAGCTGATCGCCGGTCGCCACGCCTTCGATCGTCCGAATCGTTGCGCCCTCCGCTTGAAGCGCCGGAACCAGACAACTGTTCACAATCTCGCCGTCCAGTTCGACGCTGCACGCGCCACACTCACCCTCTCCGCAACCCTCTTTCACGCCGGTCAAGCCTGCCTCGTCGCGCAAGACATCGAGCAGCCGCGCCATCGGGTAAGCGTCAAGCGTCGCCGCAGCCCCGTTCAACGTGCATCGCACGCGAATCTTTTTCGCGCGATCAAGCATGAACGCCCTCGAGCAATTCGCTAAGAACTTCCGGCGTCACCGGCACGCGCGTAATATTCGCACCGGTCGCGTGCGCAATCGCGTTGGCAATCGCGGGCGCGGTTCCGTCAAGCGGCAGTTCGCCAATTCCTTTCGCGCCCGCAGGCCCGCGCTCGTACGGATTTTCCTCAAAAAAAACTCGAATCGACGGAACGTCCATCGACGTCGGCATGATGTAATTCGTCATCTGCCCATTCACCATGCGGCCTTCCTGCCACACGACGTTCTCGTAAAGCGCCATGCCGATCCCCTGCGCGACGCCTCCTTCGATCTGGCCCGCCGCAAGAACAGGATTGATCACTTTGCCCACTTCCTGCACCGCGACGAAATCATCGACGCGCGCTTCGGCGGTGCGCATGTCAACCGATACCTCCGCCACGTACACAGCCCAGGCGTAAGCACCGTACGCATGCCCCTCGTAACGTTCGTCGTCCCACCACAAATCACGAGGATGTTCGTATTTCACGAATGACGTTAGCGGTCCGACTTGATCTAAGTATCGGCGGCACGCTTCGGCGAACTCTGCTGCGTTGTACTCGGCTGAAAGATAACCGCCATTCACCAGTTTCGCGCGAATCTCGAGCGCCGCAGTCTCAACCAACTTGCCGACAATCATCGACGTGCGCGATGCAACCGTCGGCCCGCTGTTCGGCACGTTCGCCGTGTCAGGCTGCACGATTTCAATCTGCTCCTGATCGATACCAAGGGCTTCGCCCGCAATCTGCGAAAAAATAGTATTGGTTCCCTGGCCCATTTCGGTGCTCGCAGCCATCACGCGCACTCGGCCGTCGCGCGTCGCCTCAGCAGCAACCTCGGATGCAAGGTGCTCTTCGCCGGAGCCCGTGAATCCGGCACCGTGAAAAAACGACGCGAACCCAATTCCCTTCCGGATCATTTTCCCCGGATTTTCCGCTTCGAATCGTTTGCGCTTCTCGTGATAGCCGCTCAACTCAAACGCGCGATCCATCAAACGATCCATATCCACTTTTTCGTGGATCACCTGTCCCACAGCAATCGTCTCGCCCTGCTGAATGAAATTCCGCCGCCGAAATTCGTCAGGTGCAAGCCCCACGGCTTCCGCGACGCGATCGAGATGCCTCTCAAGCGCGAAAACGCTCTGCGGCGCCCCGAATCCGCGAAACGCACCGTGCGGCGGCGCATTCGTTGCAACGGCCCGGCTGCGGATTCGCACGTTCGGACACCGGTACGGCCCAGCAGCATGAATCGTCCCGCGCGAAAGTACCACCGGCGACAAAGTTTCATACGCTCCGCCGTCCAGCATAAAATCGATGTCGATCGCCACCAGTTTTCCGTCACGTGTCACCGCAGTCCGATGCTTCGTGCGCGACGGGTGCCGTTTCGTCGTCGCCACCATATCTTCCGCGCGGTCGTAAATAATCTTCACCGGCTTCCCCGATTTCCACGCAAGAAGCGCCGCGTGCCCGGCAATCATCGACGGATATTCTTCCTTGCCGCCAAATCCTCCGCCCGTTTCCGCCTGCACCACTCGCACGCGATCTTTCGGCAATCCAAACAGCACGACCAAGGCCTTGTGAATGTAGTATGGGCACTGCAGCGACCCCCACACCGTGACGCCTTCTTCCGCGTTCGCCTGCGCGATCATTCCTTGCGGCTCGATGTAGAGCTGCTCCTGCGCGCCGGTTTCATAGGTTCCTTCGACGATCAAGTCAGCTTCCCGCAACGCGTGTTCCACGTGCCCTTTGTTCACTTGATAGGATTTGAAAATGTTGTCCGTTCCCCAAATCACATGCTTGCACGCAAGCGAGTCGTCCATCGAAAAAATCGCAGGCATCGGCTCGATTTCAATGCGCACACCTCGCCGAGCCTCCTCCAGCAAATATTTATCAGGATGCGCAAGCAGCACCACAGGCTCTTCAGGATGGTTCACGAACTCATCAGCCAGGCAAGGCTGATCGTCGATGAGCAGAGCGATGCAATTCTTGCCTGGAATATCCTTCGCGGTGACAACCGTAAATTCTTCCCACGGAATCCCGGGCTCGAAATGAATGCCAAGAATCCGTCCGCGTGCCACGGGGCTGCGAACGGTCACGCCAAAAATCATGCCGGGAAATTTCAAGTCGTCCACATACTTCGCGCGGCCCGTCACTTTCTCGCGGCCTTCCTTGCGCGGCACGGACTTTCCGATTACTCGGGTTGCCATCGAACTTTCCTCAATAGGCTGTCTTATCCGGCTTCGACACCCACAGATGAAACGCTTCGAGCGCCTCTTCCCGCATCATCGGTATCAACGGAATTTTCCTATGCGCGTGCGGCCGCGGAATTTCCTCGTATATCAACGAATCATCGAATCCGGCCTTGGACGCGTCTGCCGCGGTATTCGCGAAGTAGACCCGCGCCGGCCGCGCCCAGTAAATCGCGCCAAGACACATGGGACACGGCTCGCACGTGGTGTAAATTTCGCAGCCTTTCAATTCGAAGTTCCCCAGATGTTTGCAGGCCGCGCGAATTGCCACCACCTCCGCATGCGCCGTCGGATCATTCGTGGAAGTAACGCAATTTGTCCCTTCCGCGATAATCTTGCCGTCTTTCACGACGACGGCCGCGAACGGTCCCCCCCGTCCGGCATGGATGTTCTCGAGAGAGAGTTCGATCGCGCGAGCCATGAATAAATTGCGCATGTCCGTTTTTAAAGCGCCTGACTCGCTCGATTGTAGCTCAGCCGTTCAAGCCGCGGCTCAAAATGTCCCATGTCTGCTTCAGCGATTGCCGGTTATACAGATTCTTCCACGCCAATGCTCTCTCTTGTACGCGCAAATTCACTCGTAGCGAATAACCGCTCTTTTCGGCGCCAAAAGTAAAGCAACGCGCACCCTATCAAAATCAGCGCGACGCAAAGTCCTGTCCATAGCCCCGGCGCGCCCCAACGAAGCCGGAAACAAAGATATGCGCCCAACGGCAATCCAATTCCCCAATACAGAATCAAGTGACAAAGCATTGGTGTCCGCGTGTCACCTGCCCCGCGCAGGGCACCGGTCGCTACAGTTTGCATTCCGTCAAATAGCTGGAAGAACGCAGCTACATATAAGAGTACGCCCGCCGCATGGATCACCACCGGGTCTGGCGTGTATATGCGCGAGATTGAATCGGGGATCAGAAATAAAATCACGCCCATGCAGAACATGAAGCTCGTTCCCAGCGCCAAAGCCGTCCATCCGGCGCGACTCGCTCCGTGTGGATCGCCTCGCCCGAGGGCCTGCCCCACTCGCACCGCCGCCGCGGATGCAATTCCGAGCGGGACCATATAGGTGAGGCTCACAGTGTTAAGCGCCACCTGATGGCTCGCAAGAGGAACCGCGCCTAATTTGGCGATCAACGCCGTGCACACCGCAAACACGCCAACTTCCATTCCGAATTGTGTTGCCGCCGGAAATCCTAGTTGAACGAGCTTCCACATGCGCAGGAAATTCGGCAGCCGCGGCGTCTCGCGGAGCCCCGTCTGATAGCGATGATCGTAATACACCGCGTAAACTAGCAGCACACTCATCATATAAATCCGGGCCGCACAAGTGGACCATCCGGAACCCACAGTCCCCAGCGCCCGAAATCCGAGATGGCCGTACACGAGCGCCCAGTTCCCCACGAGGTTCACAAAATTTGCAGAAATCAGCGCGAACATCACCGGCTTGGCCAGGTTCATGCCTTGGAGATAGCGGCGAAAAACAAAGTACAGCAAAAGCGGCAGCGTCCCCCAGTTCAAGGCGCGCAGATACGGAATCGCCTGATTCAGCACCGATGCTTGAATATCGAGCGAGCGAAGCACCGGCTCGAACAGCCGCACGATTCCCATCAAAAAGGGCGTGATTGCGAAACTCAAGTACACCCCGTTCACAAGCGAATGGTGGCAGTCTTCCACATCTCCAGCACCGTACGAGTGCGAGACCAGCGTGTCGAGCCCCAGCATCAGTCCCGTTCCGAATATCGCTACCGCATTGAAAAGAATGCTGCCCAGGCTCACAGCTCCAATGGCCTCGGCGCTGTTGGCCTGCCGTCCGACCATCATCGTGTCTACAATCGCCATCGTCATCCAGCCCAGCTCTGCGAGAACGAGCGGGATGGCCAGGCGCAGCATCGGGCGCGCCTCCTCGGCGATGTAGTGTAGGAATAGTCGTTTCAGCATGGCTTGGACGCTTCTTCGGGACGCTTCGCGCAAACCACCGCACGTATGGCAACCGCGAGAGAAGAACGCTATCTCAGTTTATAGGTATTCGTACGTGGTAGAAACCAATACCGCGCAGCGCGGAAACGCTGCACACGCCAGGCGAGAGGCGTCCAGAGGCTATCAAGTTGGCGAACTGTCGAGCTATCGAACTAACGCGAACAGCGAACTAGCGAACAATCAAAAACGCGTGTCATCCTGAGCGCAGCGAAGGATCCCAACGCAACACACGGCAACGCTGCCGCTCGAACCGGCGCCATCACTCCATCCGCAGCGCGTCGATCGGATCAATCGAGGCGGCTCGCCGAGCCGGTACATAGCTCGCAAGCAGTGCCGCTCCGCCAAGCACAATCGCAACAACCGCAAACGTCACCGGATCCGCGGGCGCGACTCCAAACAACAGTGACTTGACCAGCCCTCTGAGTGAAAGTGCTCCCGCGACTCCAATTGCGAGGCCAATCGAGGCGAGCAGCAACCCGTGCCCTAGAATCATTTTCATAATTCCAGAAGGCTGCGCCCCCAAAGCGATGCGAATTCCGATCTCACGAACACGCTGACTCACTGTGAGAGCCATGATTCCGCCGATGCCCGATGCCGCAATCAGCAGTGCAAGTGCCGCGAATAGTCCCAGCAGAGTTGTGGTCACGCGCGGAGATGCCATCGATTCATAGCGAGCCTGCTCCAAAGTCATTGCGTGCGTAACAGCCGCTTGCGGATCCTCATCGTGAACGGCACGCGTAATCTGGCGCGCGATGCTGCCGGGGACGGCAGCCGTTTTGATCAGCAGAGCGCTTGGATTCGCACCTTGCGTTTCCGGAATGAAAAATTCCGGCGACGGCGCGTGATTGAGCCCAAACTCGCGCACATCCCCCACGACTCCGATGATCGTCGCCCAATGCTCGCCATTGTCACCCGACACGCGTTTCCCGACCGGATCCTCGTTCGGCCAGAATTGACGCTTCATCGCTTCGTTGATCATCACGACGAGTTCGCTCTTTGGAGTATCCGTGTCGGCGAAGTTCCGGCCCTCTTTCAGAGGAATCCCGAGCGTTTGAAGATAGCCTGGAGAGACCGAGAACTGTCCTCCTACTGGCGGAGCTTCTCCCGGGCCAAGGTCTCGCCCTTGAATACGGAACGGTCCGGAGAACGCATTAGATCCCGCTGAAATCACTTCTGGTTCGAGAGGATAGCCCGACGAAACGGCTGCCGACACGACACCGGGCTCGGATTGGACGCGATCGAGCAGCTTCTTAACGATGTCTGCGAATTGTTCATTAGTCCCGTACTTGCTGAAACTGAAAGTCGTCCGCATCGCCAAAACGTGTTGGGTGACAAAGCCCGGATTCACCTGCTGCAGCTTATATAGACTGCGTAGAATGAGCCCTGCGCCAATGAGGAGCATGAACGAAAACGCAATTTGCGAAACGATCAGGACGCTGCGCACACGATTTCTGTGTTGTCCTGCACCCGCGCCACTGCTTCCCTCTTTCAAACCCGACGACAGATTGATTCGCGAAAAAAGCGCGGAGATCGTCCCGAACACGATGCTGGTGCCAAGCGCGGCGATCAGCGTGAACGCCAGCACTCCGAAGTCGATTCGAATTTCATGAGCGCGAGGCGTCAAACGTGAAGCAAATTCAGTGAGGAGGCTCAAGCTGCTATAGGCCGCCACCAGCCCCAGCACCCCTCCGAAGAGCGCGAGCAGAAAGCTTTCGGTCAGAAGTTGCCGCAGAAGTCGGCTTCGCCCGGCTCCTAACGCGCTGCGAACCGCCAATTCGCGTTCGCGTTGACCCATCCGAGCAAGCGTCAGATTCGCCACGTTGGCACAGGCAATCAGCAGAACGAAAGCGGCTGCGGCCAGCAGTACCAGAAGTGTGGGACGCGCTTCATGCGTTAACTCGTCCCGCAGCGCCGTCGTTATCGCAGAGTAGCCCATGCTGTCGGGGTACGACTTCGGGTACTCAGCCTTCAATCGCCCGGCGACCGTCGCAAGATCGGCACTGGCCTGCGGAAGAGAAACACCTGGCTTCAGCCGTCCAAATGCTTCCACCATTCGCATATCCCGGTTGTCGATCATCGATTTTGAGGAGCGAAACGGACAAGCCGATGTGGGCATGTACACATCGCTCTCCGCCGGATATTGCGGAACCGGAGGCAGCACTCCAACGACCGTGTGCACCTTGTCGTTCATCTCGAACGTCTTGCCCACGATGTCCGGATCGGAGCCGAACTTGTTTTTCCAATATTCGTAGCTCAAAACCAGAACCGGCGGCGCGCCCAGCTTGTCGTCGTCCGGCAAAAAAGTCCTCCCCATCAAAGGGTTCACTCCGAAAAGGTCGAAGTAATTCGCCGACACAACCGCTGTTCGCACGCGATCCGGATCCCCGTGCCCGTAGAGAATGAACGACATCGCATGGTATTCCACCAGACCTGCCAGCGACTGGTTCTGCTGGCGATAATCTTCGATTTCGTGCACCGAAAATCCCGTGTCGTCGATCCCTTCCTTTTGCGCCTGCTGCCGAATGAACACAAGCTGTTGACCGTGCGGATAAGGAAGCGGCCTCAGCAACACCCCATGCACCACGCTGAATATCGCCGTGTTCGCTCCGATCCCCAACGCAAGAGTAAGTACAGCAAGGCAGGTGAATCCGATGTTCTTGCGCATCGTCCGCAAAGCGTATCCGGTGTCCTGCTGAAGCATTTCCCAGTGCTCCCGCGGAGCCGTCGTGAAAATACCCGCCAGCGTTTCCCACCACACGCGAACCACTCCCAACGCCCCGGACCGATCCCGCGCCTCACGCTCCTGATCGTCGAATGCATGCTCCATCTCGCGCCCATAGTCCGAACGGAAGTCCGCCGGCAAGACGCGCAATAACGCTCGAAACATTCGTTTCGAAAACGGAAGCTGGGTAGTGTTCATCGAAGCACTCCTCCTCCCACGAAAGCCGTCTGCCTCAGCTGCCTCTATGCCAGTTCGGGCTTGCGAAACAGTTTCTTGTTGCGCGCCATCGCGACGAGTTCTTCCAGGCGCCGCGCTTCATTCATCGCCACCCGCCGGCCTCGATCAGTCAGCCGGTAATAGCGTCGTCTCTCATCGTCCAATCCGGCCACCGGGCGCTTCGTTGATTCCACAATCCAGTCCTCAGCATTCAGCCGCTTGATGATTCCGTAGAGCGTCCCAGCGCTCAGCCGGACTTTGCCTTCCGTCCGCCGCGCCACTTCCTTCAAGATCGCGTAGCCGTGCTTTTCTCCATCAGCCAACGCCAACAGGACGTGAAACATCGCCGGCGTCAACGGTTCCTGCATCGGAGTTTCAGCAGCATCGCGCGAACGGCCCATAGATTTCCCCCCACCAGCATTCGTCTCTATAACGAGCGACTGGATAGTATAACGTATTGCGATATAGAGTCAACAAACAGGTTCGACGAACCCGCCACGCAAAAGTGAGCACACAAAGTGAATTCAGAACGCCCTTTGATGGCCGAAGAAAGCTGCTGGCAAGATCAACTAGCACGCGGTTTTCTGGGCTTGTAAATCCGGATAATGTCGTCGGTCACTTCCACCATCCGCCCGGGATACTCGCGCGACACTTTCTCCCGCAACTCCTCCATTGTCGGATAGTCGGTTCGTCCATCAAACCATCGCGCGTCGTCAATCAAGAGCACGTGGTCGTACGGGCGATTGGTTGTAGATCGCGTCGAGTTCCTGCTTGATCGGCGACGAAATGTCGAAGTCGTGCCCGTCCAGCCAGAAAAGGCAGGGTTCCTTGAGCGCCGGAATCACCTTCGGCAGCACAGTTCCACTATCGCCCTCTAGCACATGAATGTTCGGACGGTCAGCAAATTTCCGCCGCGCGCTTTCGGCCCGCCAGGGATCGAGCTCGATCGAATAAATCTCCCGAAACCGATCCTTGTTTACATAAATCATGTGGCCGTAGTTCGTGCCCGTCTCGATCAGCACGTGCAAACCGTACTCTCGCGCATATCTTTCGATCGCGCGCTGCTTCGTTAAATGAGGGGCTTTCACTCCAGGCGAGCCTCGCATCCTCCACCACGCATATTCGCCGGGCGCTGAGAGTTTTTTGTACCAATGAAAAAGCCTGCTGTTTCGAAAAGCTTGTCGCAAGTTAGAAGGCATTTCCACCCTGAAGTTAGGTTATCAAGCGCACCCATAATAAGAACGCTGCGCATGTTCGCACCAGCAAAATTTTCGCTGCATCTTCGGCTGCGACTGTTCCAAATCGCTACAGGTTTCTCCGTAGGTATTTGAAACCACGCTCTCTACATCAAGGAACGTACGAAACGCTTTTGCTTTTATTCCCATTATCAACCAATGGTTTTCCCTCGAGTACACATCCCAATTTTAGCGACGGTTGCAAGCTCTCCAGTTCTATAGCCTTAAGAAATCCGCCTCGATTGGAGCCCTACATGCACACGCTTAAAACGTAGCGGTAGCAGTCTATTTGGAACAACTCAATCGGGGGCTTTTGTGTTGAAGAAAATCTCACTCTTAACCGCACTTGCATTCGCAGGCACGATCTTCGCAGTGCCGCCGGCACATGCCGACGGTATCCGCGCGCATGGCGATTCCGAGGAGATGGACAAGGGTTTTTCGAGCGACGGTGACCGGATTCCCGACTACCGCCGCGACGTGCGCATCGACGATTTCATTTTGAAAGTCGATCGTTTCCCCATCTTCGATCGGGATTCATTCGAGGATCACGACTTAGATTCCGACCATTGGATGCGCGGGCGCTCAGGCGTGCCCAAAACTGCAGAATGGATTTGGTGGCTGAAGTCGAATAAAGACAAAAAGCAATCCACCGATGATCCTGGTGTCGATGATCCGGTTGTCGCGGCTCCTGAACCAGCAAGCCTGCTTCTGCTCGGCTCAGGCCTCCTTGCGCTTTTCGCCGTGCGGCGGCGCGCGAATCACTCGACCCAAATCTCATAGCACTCTTCTGTTTCCAAAAAGCCCGGCATGCAGAAATGCAGGTCGGGCTTTTTTTTGCAATTAATTCCGCTGCTTATTTCAGATTGTCGATTTTCGCTGCAAGAATAAAATCGCTCTCGGTGAGCCCGTCGATTTTGTGCGTCCAAGTCGTAATTTCCGCTTTTCCCCACGACAGAAGAATATCCGGATGGTGCCCTTGCCCCTCGGCGATTTCTCCCACTTTATTCACGAACGCCAGCGCCTGACGAAAATCCGGAAACGTAAATGCCCGCATCAGGTGATGACCATTCACCACCTTCCACTGCGGCACCTGTTTCGCAAGCGCCTCAAGTTCCTTGCCCGCCAGAGGCGGCACACCGCCTTTGCACGGAACGCACGTCTTGCTCGCGAGATCGCTCATCGGTTTACGCCCTCCGATCTACCATCCATCATCCGGACCGTGCCGAAATATGAGCGGCGCATTCCCGGCCTTCCGTCAGTGCTTGGCCGCCGAAGCCGCCTGCGAATCAAGGTATTTCCGAACGTAGCCCTCGAACACCTTCTCCAGCCGCTCCACCACCGGCGTATTCCCATCGCCAATCTTTCTCCCGGCAATTTCGCTAACAGGCAGAAGATTCCGGTTCGTAGACGAAATGAAAACCTCATCCGCCGCATACAAATCCTGCGGTAGCAGCGTCTTTTCTTCCACCGGCACACCCGCTGCCGCCCCGATCTCCAGCAGCACTCCGCGCGTGACTCCTTCGAGGCACCCCGAATTCAGCGGTGGAGTCGCCACGCGCCCGCCCTTCACACAGAAAATATTCGCGGCCGTGCACTCGGCCACTTGCCCGCGCTCGTTCAACATCACAACTTCATCGAATCCCTCGCGCTGCGCCTCTTGCAGGCTCCACACATTCGTCAACCACGACGTAACCTTCACCCCAGCCAATGGCGAAGCGGCATGCCGCCCCTGTTCCCGCACGCCCAACCGCGCGTGGTGGCTGTACGCTGGCAAATCCGACGAGTAAATAATCATATCCGCTGGCGGAAACTCTTCTCCGCTGCGCCAGAATCCTGCCTGGTTGTAAATCGCATATATGCGCGCGCAACCTTCCTTCACATGATTCGCCCGTAGCACCTCGCCCAGTTGCTCCCTCACCCTTTCCGCCTTGAATGAAAACGGGCAGTGGATCCGATTCGCATCCCGCTCAAGCCGCTTCCAGTGCCGCTCGAACGCAAACGGGATCCCCTCGAAGATTCGCACCGTAGTGAAGATTCCCCAGCCGCTCAAAAGCCCCGCTTGCCCCGGAGAGAGCCTCACTTCCTCGATAGTCGCCAGGCGCTCATTGTGGAAAACATAACGATGGATCACGCGGTCCTCCTGCAAGCGAAAGCCATTCTAACGCAGAAGCCCGCACCTTGGCCGCATGGAGATAGCCACCAAACCACGGCCCGGCAAGCCGCTTTGATTCGGCGCGGTGGGTCGGTTGGTACCTAGCATCCGGATGATCCTGTATCCTATTGACATAGCCCTTTTCTCCGCCTAAATTGGCTAGTGGCCCTCGGAGGACGAAAAGCTATGCGAGTCTGTTTCCGTGCTTGTCTCATAGCTATCTTGGCGGCGGGACTTCTCAATTTGCCCGCTTATGCGGCAAACGACACCCCGCTTGGCATGATCATCCAAGCCGAGGGATTAGCCCACCTGGGCCCTGCCAAAGCGGCAATCGGCTCCACCGTTTATCCCGGCGACAGCATCTTCACCGAAGCAGGCGGCACCATGCGCATGCGCGTCGGTAGCAGCCAGGTCTACTTGCTCTCTGAGAGCGGAGCCTCTTTGTCCCAGGGCAAGGACATGGTCCACGTCGTCGTAGCTCACGGAACAGTCGGCTTCTCTTCCCCCGCGAACGATCCGATCGGACTCGATACTCCTCTCGGCTTCGTCCATCCAGTCCCAGGTCACGCGGCTTTTGGGCAGGTCGCCCTCAACAGCCGGATCGAAATGATCGTTACCGCTTACCACGGAGATCTCCTCGTCGAAGAGAACGGCAACACTCACACGATTCTTGAGGGCAAGTCCTATCGCATTACCGCGGACCTGGAGCCGCCGCCCGCGCAGCCGAACTCTTCTTCGCAATCAGGTCAGGGTAGCGGCACTACGAAGAGCGCCATGTCCTCACCGAAGGGTGAAGTAATCGCAATCGTGGGCGGCGCTGCGCTTCTCTCCTGGCTGGCGTGGTCTGAATTCTGCGAGAGCCCGTCTCGGATGGCCTGCATCAACTGACCGCGCTGCGCCTTACGGCAGGTGGCAGGACTTCATTCCACGTTTCTCGAAATACTGTTGGTGGTATTCCTCTGCCCGGAAAAAATCCGGAGCCGGCTCGATTTTCGTCACAATCGGCCCTCTGAAAACGCCTGACTTTTCCAGCAGCGCCTTCGAAGCCCGAGCGGACTGCTCCTGCGCCGCATCGTGGAAAAAAATCTCAGACCGGTATTGCGTGCCCACGTCCGGGCCCTTGGCGGTTCAGCGTCGTCGGATCGTGGCTTTCCCAGAAAATTCCTAACAGTTGTTCGTAGGTCACTTGCGCCGGATCGTAGTCGATTTCCACCGCCTCCGCGTGCCCGGTCCGGCCCGTGCAGACATCTTCATAACTCGGGTTTTTCAGCGTGCCGCCCGTGTAACCTACCGTCGTCGAGTTCACTCCCTTGACGTGTCGGAAGGCGTCTTCTACTCCCCAGAAACAGCCTGCAGCGAACGTTGCTTTTGCCATGATGGAACATCTCCCAGTGATTTACGCCTTGAATTCCTATGGTGCCACAACAGCGCAAACCGGTCGAGTTCAGAACGGATATCGCCGAAAAGTAGGATTATGACGTGCGTCACGAGCGGGTGCGCATATTCGCTGGCCGAGCGAATGCCAATTCTCTCAGTCGGCAATCACCGCGTCACCACGGGCTTCCGCTTTCGTTGTGGCGTTCGACTGGGAACGCTCGAAAATCGTCTGAAGAATATCGGGAATCTCGAAGACCGCTCGGTTTTTCATCGCCGCAGCGTTCGCGCGATAGCGACTCAAGGTCGCAGGATTGATCAGTCGCGCCACCGCCGGCACAATCTGCCTGAAACTACTCAGCACCTCGCCCACTTCATTTTCCAGTATCCAATCCGCGTTGTACCGTTCCTGCGGCAGAGTCCACGCATTGCGCTCCACGATCACCGGCAGGTGCATCGCCAGCGCTTCGCTCACGCTGCCCGGTCCCGGCTTGCCGATAAAAAAATCCGCAGTCTGCATATATTGATTCACGCGAGTCGTAAATCCCTCGACGAAACGTGGCAAGCGAGAAGTCCGTTCGCGCAAAGCCTTCGCGAGCTTCTCATTTTTTCCGCAAATGAAGATCAGCTGCAATTCCAGGTCAGACCGATCGAGGCGCTCTGCGATGTCCAGCATCACGCCCGAGCCGAAGCCGCCGAATAACACGAGTGCCGTCGGCAAGTCCGGCCGCAATCCCAGCTTTTCTCGTTCTGCCACTTTGTCTTCGATCGGCGGCTCATAAAAACGCGGGATGCAAAATCATTCCCGACGTCTGAAAAATATGATCGTCTGGGTGGCCCATGCTGCGCGCCTGCGCCACTGCTCGGTCAGAACCACAAATGAAATATTGCGGCTGGCGCTCGATCCAGAAATGCGGCGGATAGTCGGCAATGTCCGTGAGCACGGTTACAAAGGGCCGCGTCGGATAGGCACGGCGAAAGCTTTCGCCTAACGCGCGATTGAAGTGCGGGACAAAGGAAACCACCATGTCCGGTTCAGTTTCTTTCCAGTGCGCCTCGAGCATTCGAACCGTCGGCCCGTGATACGCCCAGATCACCGCTTGCAACACCTTCATCAATTGAATGCTGCCCAGCGTGTAACCCGATCGCAACATCCAGTTGTAAAAATCTTCGATTCGAATGCCCGCATATTTTTTCAGAATATCCAGCTGATCAAGGAGTTCCTGTAGATTGGTTAGGCGTACTAGCCATGGCCGCTGTTGGCGGCGGATTGCGATGTCAAGTGCTGTGGCAGCAGCGCGATGGCCGCCGCCGGCGTCAAAAAAAACAAACTCGATTCTCAACATGCGACGCGCAGTCTGGCAGTCCGACGTCCGTTCCGTACTACAATTTGGTTAAAAGAATGTTTCGCGTGTCTAAACGATTAAGTCCCTGTGTTTTCAGAAGTTTAGCGCCACTGTCACATGCGCGTAACCGGCCTGATTCATACTTTCTACCGTGAGATGCGATATGCATGTTCACTCGTACTTCTCCGGTGCTTGCACCACCCCTTTCCTTTCCAAGTTTTGCCGCGAAAGTTATAGCGATCCAGTCGAAGTCTACGACCTGTTGCGGCGCCGCGGCATGAATCTTTTCACCCTTACCGATCATGATTCGATTGAAGGCGCGGAAAAATTGCGCAGCTTGCCCAATTTTTTCTTGAGCGAAGAGCTTACCTGCCGCATGCCGAGCGGAACGGAGATTCACGTCGGCGTCTACGACATCACCGAGCGCCAGCACACGCACCTCCAGCAGCGCCGCAACGATCTTGTTGCGTTGCTTATGTATCTTTCCGAGCGTCGCCTTCTCTTCAGCATCAATCACGTCTTCTCCAATCTCACCGGTGCGCGCGAGCGCGAAGACTTTGCCTGGTTCCGGGAATACTTCCCGGCGATTGAGACTCGCAATAGCCACATGCTCGAAAGGTCCAATGCGAATGCACAAACCTTGGCACGGCAGTGGGAGAAAATTGCAATCGGTGGAAGCGACGCGCATGCATTGCCGTCCGCGGGGACGGCTTACACGGAAGTTTCGGCCGCGCGAAGCAAAGAAGAATTCTTTGACGGACTGCGCGGCGGCATGGGCAAGGTTGCCGGTGAGTCCGGATCTTTCGTAAAGCTGACTCGCGATTGCTTTCTGATTGCGGGAGAAATGATGCGCGAGAAATCATGGACCGCGCTGCTCGCGCCTCTCGGAGTGCTCCTCCCCGTGTTCACGTGGTTCAACTATTTCGAGGAACGGCACTTCAGCCGCCGCTGGGCTGCCGAAGTCCTCGGCGAACCGAAATCCCGCCCACGCCCTCGCTGGATCTCTGTGCCGCAACCGGCGCTGGAGGAATGGGTATGACTGTCGCGCAATCTTTCTGGAACCAGATTCAATCCAACGACCACAGGCTGATGCGTCGCGTCCACCGCTGGCGCGCCCCTCGGTGGTTTCGAATTCTAATGATCGTGGCCACGCGCGGTGGCGACGGCTGGCTCTGGTACGCCCTCGGCTTAATCTTGGTTGTCTTCGGTGGCCCGCATCGTTTTGCGGCGATTGGTGCGGCTTCGTCGGCGGCCGTGGCGGGAATTTTCATCTTTCGCAGCCTGAAACACGCCAGCCACCGCAAGCGTCCGTGCGAAATTGAACCGCACTGCTGGGCTTCGATTCTGCCACCGGACAAATACTCGTTTCCTTCTGGCCACTCGATCACGGCATTCGCAGTCGCGATAGCCATCGGCCTCTTCTATCCTGAGCTTCTGGGAACCTTGCTCACGGTTGCAATGCTGATTGCCGCTTCCAGGATCATTCTCGGCATGCATTTCTTGAGCGACGTCCTCGTGGGCGCGGCGATCGGCGCCATTCTCGGAGAAATCGGCTACCACACGTTCATGCTCCTCTAGCAGCTGGCACGGGCCGGAGCTTCGGTCCGGAGCAACTCATCACGCTTACTGTTGCACCGTAACTTCTCCGATCCAATACCACCCGCTCGCTTCCTGCATAACAAATTGACGATAATGGACGTGAGGCGGACAATACCTGCCCGGACGATGGCGGCAGATTTAGCGGTTCGCGCCCCCCGGACATTTGCCCATGACTACTAAACTCACGAATCTTCATCCCTCCATCGAAGAACGCATTGCCGCCGGCAAAGCGCTTCGCGATCGCGTCTCGCGAAAATCGCAGGGGAAGTGGAAACCGGCGGCCAACCGTCCTGATCCCATCGAGCTCCTGAAGCGTGCCGACGAGGGGCGTTTGCCGGAGCTTCTTCCCATTCGCTACGGACGAATGAGCCAATCACCCTTCGCCTTCTTTCGAGGCGCAGCGGCTTTGATGGCATTCGACCTCTCCAGCACACCGGCCACCGGACTCCGCGTGCAGGCCTGCGGCGATTGTCACATCGGCAATTTCGGAGGCTTCGGCTCGCCCGAACGCCGGCTCGTTTTTGACATTAACGACTTCGACGAGACGTCTCCGGCTCCATGGGAGTGGGACGTAAAGCGGCTTGCCACAAGCGTGGTTCTCGCTGCGAGGCAAAACAACTTTCGTGAACGCCGCTGCCGGGACGCGGCGCGCCACGCAGTGCAAAGCTACCGCGAACACATGCGGAAATACGCGCGCATGCGCGCGATCGATGCATGGTATTCGCATCTCGAAGCCAATATTCTCGTTCGAGAGGCGAAAACCGCGGCCGAAAAGAAACGCTGGCAAGAAATCGAGAAAAAGGCGAGGCGACAGTCAGCCACGCAACTCCTTCCTCAAATCACTTATATCCACAACGGCAATCGCCGGATTGTCGATCATCCGCCGCTCGTCTATCATCCGCGCGATTACGCCAACTCTGGGAAGCACGTCACCGCTATGTTTCACCGCTATCTGCACACGCTTCCCGAGGATCGGAAAGTCTTGCTGCAGCGTTATCAGGTCGTGGACATCGCTCGAAAGGTGGTTGGAGTCGGAAGCGTTGGCACTCGTTGCGCCGTGATGTTGCTGCTGGCGAGTGACAACGATCCGCTCTTTCTGCAGTTCAAGGAAGCGTTCCCATCCGTGCTCGAACCCTACGCCAGCAAAAGCAAGTACAGCAATTATGGCGAACGCGTCGTCACAGGACAGCGCATGTTGCAGTCAGCCAGCGACGTCTTTCTTGGCTGGACACGCGATGACGAGAATCGTTGCTACTATTTTCGCCAGCTTCGCGATATGAAAATGAAAATCGACATATCCACGATGTCGCAGGATGACTTCGAAGAATACATCGAGCTTTGCGGGTGGGCTCTGGCGCGAGGGCATGCACGAACGGGCGATCCCGCTAAAATCGGCGGCTATCTCGGCAAGAGCGATTCATTCGATGATGCAATTGAACAATTCGCGGTTGAATATGCCGACCAGACCGATCACGACTACGGCCTGTTGAAGAAGGCCATCCGCACTCGCCGGCTTCCGGCTCGTACCGACGTCCCCTCGTGACATCAAAGATCCAGCGGAAGTAAATTCTTGCCGGTGATCAGCCTGGCAGCGCGATCAAACGTGATGTAGAGCCACATCCACTGCATGAAGATGAGAAGCCGATTTTTAAATTCGACGATATACATCAGGTGAACAAAAAGCCAGACCAGCCATGCCGGCAGACCTGCAAGAGTGATGAAGTTCAAATCAGCAACTGCAGCGCCGCGTCCGATCGTCGCCAGATTTCCTTTATCGAAATAACGGAATGGCGGCATTTTTTCGCCGCGCAATCTTCGCTCGATTACTTTCGCGACGTAGCGGCCCTGCTGAATCGCCGGTTGCGCAACGCCAGGCAGCGGCTTTCCGGTTTGATGCGTAAAACTCGAAAGATCGCCGATCACAAAAATTTCAGGATGGCCCGGAACCGTCATGTCCGGATCAACAATCACGCGCCCGGCTCTGTCGGTTTTCGCGCCTAGTCTTTTAGCCAGCGCCAGTCCCAGTGGAGACGCGAGCACGCCAGCCGCCCAAAGAACTGTGCGCGTGGGAATGATTTCGGTGTGGTCGCCGCATTTGATCGTGACCGCGTGGGCTTTGATATCGGTCACCATTGCGCCGGTTCGAACCATAACCTTCAAGCGCTCCAGCATTTTTCGCGCGGCTTCAGAAAGCTTCGGCGGATATGAAGGCAGAACTCGATCAGTCCCTTCGACGAGAATAATTCGCGCTTCGGTGGGATTGATGCGACGGAAGTCGTGCTTCAGAGTATCGTTCGCGATTTCTCCGAGCGCGCCCGCGAGCTCAGCCCCCGTTGGGCCGGCGCCGACAATCACAAACGTCATCCACTCCTTGAGCTTCTCGGGATCTGTTTCGCGCTCGGCCGCTTCGAACGCCAGCAGAATTCGCGCACGCATGTCCGTGGCGTCTTCGATTGTTTTTAGTCCCGGCGCGAATTGCTCCCAATCGTCGTGGCCGAAATATTGATGGCTCGAGCCGGTGGCAACGATGAGCGTGTCGTAGCCAACCACGCCGTCGCTCAAAATCACCTGGTGGTTGGCGGGATCGATGTCAATCGCTTCGCCGAGGAGCACCGTAGTGTTTTTGTTGTGCTTCAGAACCTGGCGCAACGGCCCGCTGATGTTTGCAGGAGAGAGCGAGCCGGTGGCAACTTGATAGAGAAGCGGCTGAAATAGGTGGAAGTTGCAGCGGTCGATCAGCGTGACGTCGACCGGGGCGCGCTTGAGTTTCTGCGCGGCGCCGAGGCCGCCGAAGCCACCGCCGAGAATCACCACTCGCTGACGCGTCGCCATTTCGCCTCTTGAATGTGCTTCTTTCTTAGGGCCCGTTTACCGCCGATTAGAATTTCGTAAGGTGCTGTATTTACGCAACTTACGATTACTTTTAATCGCGCTACCGTATATTAACCCGGCGCGCGCCGAGAGCCCAAGTGCGATCGGGACGCTCGATTTCGCCCAGTCTTCGCCTTACCTCCTCTTCATTGGATGCTGTCGCCTCAGCCAAGGTCACTCCAAACTAGGCTACCATGCCGGGGAAAGTTTGGCCGGTTCGACTTCGCCTAAGAGCTGATTCGAATGTGTTTGGCTCCAGTTGCCTGTTGGAATCCTTCAGATTTGTGGCGCGGTCAATACTTACGAAATCTTTATGCGTCCCTTATGCCTTCCTGATGCGCGAAGGCCTAATCTCATCTTAGTTTGCCTTTCCCGAAACGATCCAGAGCGGAGACGAAGTTCATGACGAAACTACTGATGCAGAACGGATGGCGTGCCGCTTTTTGCGGACTTGTTTTTACGGTGATGCAGGCTCCCTGCTTCGCGCAGACGACGAGCGAAGCGGCAAATCAACAAGCAAGCGCAACCGATCAGCCGATATCGCCGGCAATATTAAAAGAGCTGGAGGCGATGCGGCATCGGATCGATGAACTCGAAGCCGAACTGAAAGCTCAAAAAACTGCGCAAACGTCCGCAGAAAAGCCAGCACTCGTAACCGCCGCCTTCCCAGTAAGAACGGTGGAACCGGATGCCGTGAAAGACTCATCCTTAAGCTCGTCGCGACAGGAAGCGGCCATAGCTTCCAATCAGAAGGCGCCGTTAATCCCGGCCAAGCAGGAGCCATTCTCGGACGCGGACTGGACCTGGTTGAACGGCAATCCGCGCACGAAAGAAATATTTTGGGACACGAAATTCTTCACACCCGAGATCCGGGCCGACGTGAATTATGTGGTGGATTTCAATCATCCGACCGACCATTCGATCGGCGGCTCGAGCGAACTCTTTCGATCGAGTGAAGTACAGCTCGAGCAGTTCGGAGTGGGCGGCGACTTTCATTACGACAACGTTCGCGCGCGGTTGATGACGCAGTTCGGCATGTATTCTGCGACCACGCCGCGAAACGACCCCAGCCCAGGTCATGGGCAGTGGGACCTGGTCAGCGCGTATCGCTACCTTACTGAGGCCTACGGCGGATATCACTTTGATGTATTGCACGGGGTCAACGTGGATGCGGGAATCTTTCTCTCGTACATCGGCCTATTCAGCTACTACAACTTCGACAATTGGGCGTACCAGCCGTCTTACGTTTCCTCCAACACACCATGGTTTTTCAATGGTGTGCGTGTACAGATTTTCCCGACGGCTCACCTGAAGATTGAGCCGTGGTTCATCAATGGATGGCAGGCGTATGCATCCGCCAATCACAGACCCGGTCTCGGCGGCCAGATCAAATGGACTCCGAGGCCATGGATCAACATCATCTCGAACAACTATGGGCTGGGCCGGGACGACCTTTTCATACCGAATCGAAGGAGGATCCACACCGACGACAGCATCGAGGTGAAATATTTCGATCGGCCTGATAGCACCCTGGACAAGATGGCATTTTCGCTGACCGCGGATGCCGGGTGCGAGTACGGAGGCGGCGTGAGCTGCTACGGCAACAAAGCAGGCGGACCGAAGCAGAGTTTCCTGGGATTCATGTTGTACAACCGGTTTTGGTTCCACCGGGACCT
This sequence comes from uncultured Acidobacteriota bacterium, assembly GCA_963697645.1. Taxonomy (GTDB): domain Bacteria; phylum Acidobacteriota; class Terriglobia; order Acidiferrales; family UBA7541; genus Palsa-295. Next base: position 217,828 of record CAVOOU010000006.1, read on the forward strand.
GTTCGGTCTAACGCTCGGAGGCGGCAAAATGAACAATCCGGGCCGTTATCTGGTGCTGCTACCGCCGATCAACGGAGAGACCGCAGTTACGGCCGCGACGAATTCCCCATACTTCACAGAGAATCCGGGCGATCCATATAAAGCTTGGGACTCGTCCATTACGTTCGACTACATGCCCAAGCAGTACGTTACGTTCCGTTGGGAATACGACTACCGCCACGCGAGCGTTCCGTATTGGACTGGCCGGGGCGGGATTACGCCTCCCGGAGGCAACACCGGTTTCCCGACGCAGTTTGTCTGTCAAAGCGGAGTCACGTCGGGAGAGACCACGCTACCTGCGGCACAAACCGCTTGCACTGCGATTGGATCAACCGTGTGGTCGCCGGACCTTCGCAGAAACGAGTCGTTCATCGATATGTCGATCATGGTGAAGTTTTAGGGTGATTCGATGCGAGATATAGCGTTCTTCATTTGTACGGTTGGGTTTTTTGTTGTGGCGATCGTGTACGTCTGGGCTTGTGAGCGACTGAAGTAAGGAGCATCGAGATGCTTGGCAACATTTTGCTTCTGGGGATTTCCGCATTGCTGCTGGCGTATCTGCTGGCGGCGCTTTTGTGGCCGGAGAGGTTCTGAACATGACGGCGAACGGATGGTTTCAAATTGGTTTGTACTTGATTTTGCTGCTGGCGATCACGAAACCGATGGGCGTGTATATGGCGCGCGTTTTCAGCGGCGAGAAGACATTCATGGATCCGGTGCTGCGGCCCGTTGAGCGTTTGCTGTATCGCGTGACGGGAGTGGACGAAACGCACGAGATGCGCTGGACGGAGTACGCGATCGCAATGCTGCTGCTGAGTGTGGTGTCGATGATTCTCCTGTACGTGATTATGCGCGTGCAGCAATGGCTTCCTTTGAATCCGCAGCACTTCGGAGCGTTGGCGCCGGATTCGGCCTTTAATACAGCAGCTTCGTTTACCACCAACACGAACTGGCAGTCATACTCCGGCGAATCGACGATGAGCTATTTCACGCAGATGGCTGGACTTGCATATCACAACTTCTTGTCTGCGGCCGTGGGAATTGCGCTCGCGATCGCGGTGATACGCGGGATCGCGCGCAAGGAAATGCAAACAATCGGAAATTTCTGGGTGGACTTGACCCGGACGATTTTGTGGGTGCTGTTGCCGGCATGCATTGTGATAGCGCTGTTTTTTGTTTCGCAGGGGACGGTGCAGAGCTTGAAGCCTTATGTGACCGCGAAGCTGGTGGATCCTCAAACCGTGCAGGTGACCGGCAGCGATGGCAAAACGACGACGCGACATGTGACCGACCAGTTGATTGCGCTCGGGCCGGTGGCGTCGCAGGAAGCAATCAAAATGTACGGGACAAACGGCGGAGGCTTTTTCAACGCCAACAGCGCACATCCATTCGAGAATCCCACGCCTTTGACAAATTTCGTCCAGATGCTGCTGATTTTCTCGATCGGATCAGGGCTGACGTACACGCTGGGGCGGATGACTGGTTCGCAGAAACACGGGTGGGCGGTGTGGAGCGCGATGGCGGGGCTTTTCATTGCCGGAGTGTTTTTTACTTACTCGGCGGAAGCGCGGGGAAATCCCGAACTGCGTGGTCTCGATCAGCACGCGAGCGCGACGCAGCCGGGCGGAAACATGGAGGGCAAGGAGGTGCGGTTTGGAATCGCCGACTCGGCACTCTTTGCCACGATTACGACCGATGCGAGCTGCGGCGCAGTGAATGGCGTGCACGATTCCTACACGCCACTTGGCGGCATGATTCCGATGATCAACATGATGCTTGGCGAGATCGTGTTCGGCGGGGTCGGTGCGGGGCTTTACGGGATTGTGGTGTTCATCATTCTGACTGTGTTCATTGCCGGGCTGATGGTGGGCCGGACGCCTGAATATCTGGGAAAGAAAATCGAAGCGTACGACGTGAAGATGGCGATGCTGGCTGTTCTGATTTTTTCGCTGCTGATTTTGAGTTTCACGGCGGTGGGCTCGGTGACAGCCGATGGAAAGGCCGGGATTACAAATCCGGGACCGCACGGGCTGTCGCAGATCTTGTACGCATATACGTCGGGCGCGGCGAACAACGGTTCGGCGTTCGCGGGCTTGAGCGCGAACACGGTCTGGTACAACGTGACGCTCGCGTTCGACATGCTGTTTGGAAGATTTTTCATGGTGCTTCCGGTGCTTGCAATTGCCGGAAACCTGGCCAAGAAGAAAATCGCGCCGGAAACGGCGGGCACGTTTCCTGTGACTACGCCACTCTTCGCGACGCTCCTTGTTTCCGTGATTTTGATCGTAGGAGCGCTGACATTTTTTCCGGCACTGAGCCTTGGGCCAATTCTGGAGCACCTGCTGTTGCATGCGGGAAAAGTATTCGGAGGATAGGCGATGAGTGCGGGGATGACGATGACTTCTGAAGCAATCAAGGTACCCGGCGCGGGGAGCGATAGCCCGAAGAGGCCGAAGAAATCGCTGTGGACCGGCGGGATTGTGAGCGGGGCGTTGTGGGATTCGGTGAAGAAACTGAATCCGCGCACGCTGATGAAGAATCCGGTGATGTTCGTGGTGGAAGTGGGCGCGGTGGTGACGACGGTGGATTTGGTGCGCGAGATACCGCACCACTCGAATGAATTTGGATTCGCGCTGCAGATTACACTGTGGCTGTGGTTCACGGTGCTTTTTGCGAATTTCGCGGAGGCGATGGCCGAGGGCCGCGGAAAGGCGCAGGCGGAGACGCTGCGCAAGGCTCGTTCGGAAACGCATGCGCGGCGGATGAAAGCGGACGGCACGTTTGAGGATGTGCCGGGATCGACATTGCGCGCAGAGGACGTGGTGGTGGTAAGGGCAGGTGAGTTCATTCCTGGCGACGGCGAAGTAGTGGTGGGCGTGGCGTCGGTGGATGAATCGGCGATTACGGGCGAATCGGCGCCAGTGATTCGCGAATCGGGCGGCGACCGGTCGGCGGTGACGGGCGGGACGCGCGTGCTGTCCGATGAAATCACGGTAAAGATCACATCGAATCCGGGCGAAACATTTCTCGACCGGATGATCAAGCTGGTGGAAGGGGCTGAGCGGCAGAAAACGCCGAATGAAATCGCGCTGAATATTCTGCTGGCTGGGCTGACGATTATTTTTCTGCTCGCGGTGGTGACCTTGCAGCCGATGGCGATTTATTCCGGTGCGCCGCAATCGATTTACGTGTTGATCTCGCTGCTGGTGTGCCTGATTCCGACGACGATTGGCGGATTGCTTTCCGCGATTGGCATTGCCGGGATGGATCGAGTGGTGCAGCGAAATGTGCTGGCGATGTCGGGACGCGCGGTGGAAGCGGCGGGTGATGTGGATACGTTGCTGCTCGACAAGACCGGAACGATTACGCTGGGCAATCGGCGCGCGACGGAATTCATTGCCGCACCGGGCGTGGCGGAAGGAGATTTGGCAGACGCTGCGCAGCTTGCTTCGCTGGCGGACGAGACGCCGGAGGGGCGGTCGATCGTGGTGCTGGCGAAGGAGAAATACGGATTGCGCGGGCGGGAGCTTGCGTCGGTAGCGACGAATTTCATTCCGTTTTCGGCGACGACGCGCATGTCGGGCGTTGATCTCGACGGGCGCGAAATTCGGAAGGGCGCGTTTGACGCGATTGCACGGTACGCGGCGGACGGGGGTAATCGCGTGCCGCCCGAAGTGGAAGATGCGGTGAAGGCGATCGCCAGTGCCGGAGGTACGCCTCTGCTGGTTGCGGAGGATCGGCGCGTGCTGGGAACAATTTATTTGAAGGACATTGTGAAAGGAGGGATGCGCGAACGCTTCGATCAGCTGCGCGCGATGGGCATTCGGACGGTGATGATCACGGGCGATAATCCGTTGACGGCTGCGGCGATTGCGCGTGAGGCGGGCGTCGATGATTTTCTGGCGCAGGCGAAGCCCGAAGACAAGCTTGCGCTAATTCGCCGCGAACAGGCCAAGGGGAAACTTGTCGCGATGACGGGCGATGGAACGAACGACGCGCCGGCGCTGGCACAGGCGGATGTGGGCGTGGCGATGAATGCGGGCACGCAGGCCGCGAAAGAGGCCGGCAATATGGTGGATCTGGATTCGAATCCGACCAAGCTCATCGAGATTGTCGAGATCGGGAAGCAGCTGCTGATTACGCGCGGATCGTTGACCACATTTTCGGTGGCCAATGACGTGGCGAAATATTTCGCGATTATTCCGGCGATGTTTGCGGCGGCGTTTCCGCAGCTCGAGCTGCTTAACATCATGCACTTGAAGACGCCGCATTCGGCGGTGCTGTCAGCGGTGATTTTCAACGCGCTGATAATCATCGCGCTGGTGCCGCTGGCGTTGCGTGGCGTGCGCTATCGCCCTCTTGGCGCGGAGGCGCTGTTGCGGCGCAATCTCTTAATTTACGGATTCGGAGGAATCATCGCGCCGTTTCTCGGGATCAAGCTGATCGACATGATTATTACGCGCATTGGTTTGGCGTGAGGACACTATGAAGCGAAACTTGTTGATTTCGATTTGGATGACGCTGGCTACGACCGTGCTGCTGGGAATTGTCTATCCGCTTGCGGTGACTGGGATCGCGCAGCTGCTTTATCCGCGACAGGCCAATGGCGAATTGATTCGGCGGCCCGACGGAACAGTAGTGGGATCAAAGCTACTCGGGCAGCCGTTTGCTTCGGTGGGATATTTTCATTCGAGGCCATCCGCTGCCGGACCTGCCGGTTACGATCCGATGGCTTCGGGCGGTTCGAATCTCGGACCGACCAACAAGGCGCTGATCGACCGCGTCGCCGGAGGCGTGCAATCGCTTTCGGCAGAAAATCCGGGCGCACCAATCCCCGTAGACCTCGCAACCGCATCGGGCTCCGGACTCGATCCGCACATTTCTCCCGCGTCGGCAGATTTTCAAGTTCCACGCGTGGCGCGAGAACGAGGGATCACGGAAGGCGAAGTGCACGCGCTCGTGGCAAAACACACGGAGCAACGGCAGTTCGGATTTCTTGGCGAGCCGCGCGTGAACGTGCTCGAGCTTAATCTCGATCTGGATGCCACACATCCGCTTCGCTAGCTCGCCACGACAAATTATTTTCCCGCGTGGGAGCCGCGAGTTTTCTTGGGTAACGGCTCGAAGCGATACCCGATCCATGGATCGGTGTGGATATAGCGCGGATGCCGCGGGTCCGGCTCGATTTTTTTTCGCAGCTGATTGATGAAGACGCGCAGATATTCAGTTTCCTCACCGTAATCGGGGCCCCAGACCGCCTGCAGCAACCGGCGATGACTTAGCGATACTCCCTGGTTCGAGACGAGCTGGCGTAGCAGTTCAAATTCCTTGGGAGTGAGGCGCATCGCGACTCCCTTCACTGTCACACTTCGCTTCGCAAAATCAATCACCAGGTCATCGGATCGAAACGCAGGAGTCGTTTCGCCGGTCGCAACGCGGCGAAGGGCCGCGCGGATGCGCGCCATCAATTCCTCGGCGCCGAATGGCTTCACGACGTAATCGTCAGCGCCCGCATCGAGAGCCTGCACCTTATCTTTTTCCGTATTGCGAACAGTGAGCATGATGATGGGAACATCGCTCGTGCGCCGAATTGCGCGACACGCGCCGAGACCGGACATTCCGGGCATGTTGACGTCGAGAAGAATCAGATCGGCACGCTCAGTGCGAAGTTTGTCCAAGGCTTCGTCGCCGGATTTCGCTTCGATCACGTTGTAACCCTGCGACGTGAGCGTAGTACGCATCACGCGTCGAATCTGCGGTTCGTCATCCACGATCAGAATTGTTGGCGAGCTCATGTTCAGACTGCCGACCGACTGCGATCGATCGGCAACGTGAACGAAAAGACGGAGCCGTGGCCGCGCTGGCTGGTGAGGCTCATTGTGCCGCCGTGCGCCTCGACGATTGCCTTGGCGATCGGCAAGCCCATGCCTGTGCCTTCGACGCGATAACGCTGGTCGCGGCCGCGATAGAATTTCTCGAAAATCAAATTCTGCTCCGGATCGTCGATGCCCGCGCCTCGATCCGCCACGCTGGTGATCACAAAATCGCCGTTGTGTTCGGCGGTAATCGTGATCGGCTCGTTGGGAGGCGAATACTGATTTGCGTTTTCCACCAAGTGAATCAGAGCTTCGCGAGCACGCGCCAGATCAACGCGAACGCGCGGCAACTCTGCCGGCACGCGCAGATCCACACGTCGATTGCCGAGCACGCCTTTGGTTTGCGCGAGCGCAGCGCCAATCACGTCCGAAAGCGGGTGTGGCTCGAGTTTCAGCACCACCTCACCGGCGTCAAGCTGGGCCATCTCGGCAGCTTCACCAACGAGCCGGTTCAAGCGGTCGCTCTCCTCATTGATGATAGTGAGAAGCTCGCTTCGTTGCTCATCGCTGAGCGCAGGATTCGAAAGCAAATTGGTTACGGAAGCTTTGATCGAAGTCAGCGGTGTGCGAAGCGCATGCGTAACAGAATCGAGCAATGCCGTTCGCAGCCGCTCGCCTTCGCGCGCTGCTTCCGTCTGCCCAAGCTGTTCCACTGCACGAGCGCGCTCCATTGCCACGGCTATCAAAGTGCCAATGGCTTCGAGCGTCTGCCGCGAAAGAATCGTGCCAGAAATTCCCAGGCTTCCGATGGGACGCACACCCATGCGCACGGGCACGAAGCAGATACTGTTGGCCACATCGATCACCGGTTCTTCGCGCACGACAATCGCTTTGAGGCTTTCCAGATCGAGCAGCGGCATCACCGGGCCGGAGCGATAGATCTTCTGCTTATCGGCAAGAAACAGAGCCGCCGCGCCCACCTCGAATGTATCTACAATTTGCGCGGGAATTCGATTCAGCAGCTGAATCACGTTGCCAGACTCGAGCAATCCGCGGCTGAACGAGTACAGCCGTTCCACTTCGCGACGGCGAGCCGAAAGATCCTCAGACTGCTTCCGCGCGCGATTGGACATCTGGCTGGCAAGCACGGAAACCACAAGAAATGCGAATAGCGCCACCCAATTCTGAGGATCGGCGATCGTGAGCGTGCCGACGGGCGGAAGGAAGTAATAATTGAACGCAAGCATCGCGGCGATGGACATAAAAACTGAAACGGCAATGCCCCAAAAAGTTGACACCGCCAAGATGGCAAGCAGAAAAGTGAGTGCGACGGTGGTGGCATTGACGGGGAGCACCTTGCGGTAAAAAATGGTGATCCCAAGCACGATGCCAAATGCAGCCGCAAATTGAAGGGCACGGCTAACGGCATTTTCGCGCATCGCGCCATTCTATCGTAGCTTTCTATGCGCTCGTAAAAGAGAATACCCGGAATGCCAAAGACGCCAGAGCAATGGCTCGCGGAGTCAAAAGCCCCTGATAAACCCAAGGGTGTGCTTAAGCTTTTTCTCGGCTACGCACCAGGCGTCGGCAAAACCTATGGGATGCTGAGCGAGGCTATTCGCCGGAAGACTCGCGGCGAAGACGTGGTGATTGGAATCGTGGAAAATCACGGACGCAAAGGAATCGTCGAGCTCTCCGAGCAGGTGGAAACCGTCCCGCGGAAGAAGATCGACTACAAGGGCACGATCTTCGAAGAAATGGACACCGACGGAATTCTGGCACGCCGGCCGGCCGTGGTCCTGGTAGACGAACTTGCGCACACGAATATCCCCGGAAGCAAGCATCGCAAGCGATATGAAGATGTGCTCGAGCTCCTCGAAGCGAAGATCGACGTAATTTCCACCGTCAACATCCAGCACATTGAGAGCATCGCGCCAACCGTCCGCGCGATTACGGGCGTGGCTGTGCGCGAAACTGTTCCTGACTGGGTGTTGCAAGTGGCCGACGAGACCGTGATGGTGGATCTGACGCCCGAAGCGTTGCAAAACCGGATGAAGCGCGGCGACGTGTACAACCGGGATAAAGTGGAGCAAGCGCTCAAGAATTTCTTCCGGCGCGGAAATTTAATTGCGCTACGTGAACTGGCTTTGCGTCAGGTGGCTGAACAAGTGGACCGCAGCCTCGAATCGTACATGGTGGAGAAAGATATTCGCGAGAGCTGGGCGGTTCGCGAACGGATCGCAGTGCTGATCAGTGCGAATCCCAAAGCGCAATACCTGGTGGCAAGAGCGGCGCGCATGGCCCGGCGAATGGATGCCGATCTCTACGCCGTTCACATCGATATAGACCACGGCACTTCCAGCGAACAGGATCAGAAATTGCTGGCCGCCAACATGCAGTTCGCTGAGAGCCTGGGTGCGAAGACAGTGCGGCTAAAAGGTGACAATGTCGCTGATGCGACTGCGCAATTCGTCCGCGAGAAACACATCACGCAGGTGATCTTCGGGCGCACCGCTGTGGAAGGCTTGCGGAAACTATTGTTTCTGAACGCGATCAACCGATTCCTGCGAGATGCGCCTGCCGTGGATGTACACATTGTGACGCAGGAGCCGGACTGATCGCCAACTTGGCCGGCACCTGCGAGCGCAGCACTAAACGCGCGGAATCTGCGAAATGTTCCAGCCGCCGCCGATCGCCTTCACCAGCAACACGCTGGCCTGCATGCGGCGCGTTTGAATGCTCACCTCGGTTACTTCGTCCGCGAGCGCGGCATTCTGCGCCGTAATCACCTCGAGATAATTCACAATGCCGCCCTTATAGCGATTGATCGAGAGCGCCAGCGAATGCTCGGCGGAAGCGACCGCGGATTGCTGGACTACTTCTTCATCATTGAGGATTCGCAGAGCTGCAAGATTGTCTTCCACTTCCTGAAATGCGCTCAGCACCGTCTGCCGGTAGGTATCAATCGATTCGCGGTATGCGGATTGCGCTTGCTGCGTCACGGCGTGGCGTTTCCCCGCGTCAAAAATGTACTCGCTCGCGTTGGCGCCAGCTGACCAAAGCCCAGACGGGCCTTGGATAAGCGTCGTGATCACCCCGCTCTCGAATCCTCCCCCGCCACTCAGAGTGACCAGCGGATAATAAGCCGATTTTGCCACGCCGATCTGCGCGTTCGATTCCTGCATCCTGCGCTCGGACGCGGCGACGTCGGGCCTGCGCTCGAGCAAATCCGAAGGAAGTCCCGGGGGAATCGCGGGCGGCGCAGCACGCAGGGGCGAACTTGGCAAACTGAATTGTGCAGGCGGCTTTCCGATCAAAACGGCGATCGCGTGTTCAAACGAAGCGCGATTCACACCCACGTCAATCGCCTGCGCGCGTGTGGTTCGAAGCTGCGTCTCCGCTTGGGCCACATCCACTGCCGATGCAAGACCTGCTTTGTAACGATTCTGCGTGAGTTCGAGCGCTTTTTCGTATGCGACGACGGTTGATTGGAGAAGATCTTCTTGTGCATCCAGCCCGCGCAACTGGAAATAATCCATCGCCAATTCGGCGTGCAGGCTCAAACTCACGTTCGCCACGTCTGCTGCTGTCGCCTGCGCCTCGGAGCGGCTCGCTTCCACCGTACGGCGCACGCGGCCCCACAGGTCGGGCTCCCAGGAAGCGTCGATTGAAATGGTGTAATCGGGGAATCGCGTCGTCGACGCTCCGGATTTGAATTGCGGCCGGTTTGTCGAAATCTGATTCTCCGAAGCCGAGGCGCCGCCCGTCACAGTGGGGTAGTAGTTCGACTTCGAGATTCGAATCGTCGCCCGTGCCTGCTCAAATCTTTCTTGCGCGGCCTTCAGGTTCTGGTTGGAGACATCAATTTGCGCTTCCAGCGCATTCAGTTGCGGGTCTTCGTAAACATCCCACCAATTGCCCTTCGCGACTTGATCGCTCGGCTGTACAGGTTTCCAGTTGCCGAGTTCCTTGTAGCTCACGGGAACATCTGCCGGAGGCCGCACGTAATTTGGCCCGACCGTGCAGCCAAACAGCGATAACGCGGCAGCGAGTTGCACCGCGACTCGAATCTGACGCACGTGGTCAGGTCCGCCAGTAAACTTCAATCGAAAGGAACGCTTCACTGCTGACGCCCTCCCGATGCAGCCTTTTGGCTCGGCTGATTTTGCCCCGGTGCCTGGCTGTTTCCTTGATTCTGACTCGGAGGTTGTGCCATGCGAACCTCTTCGCCCGTTATCAACGAGTCCGGCGGATTGATGATCACATGATCATCCGCTTGCAAACCGGATACCACCTCCACTTCACTGCCGAAATCGCGCCCCAGGATAATGTTCGCAAGCTGCGCGTGGTTTCCGTCTTTCACCACTCCCACTTGCAATCCTTGCGCCCGGAAAATCAGCGCGCTAACCGGCAATATAAAAGTCGGTGCGCCGGACGGAACGGCAAGGTGCACTTCGGCAAACGCGCCGGGCAATAATTCGCCCGTGGGATTTTCGACATCCACTTCTACGAGGAGTGTGCGCGTGGCCAGGTCGATCGCGTTCGCGGTGCGGACAAGTGTTCCCTTGAATTTCCGTCCGGGAAATTCCTGCAGCGTCAAAGTGGCGGGCAATCCAGGCTTGGCAGCGGGAGAAAATTGCTGCGGCACGTTGATGTAGACGCGAAGCGTGTGGATTGCAGCAATGTGAAAGAGTTCGGCCGTGGGACTGCCAGCACCCGAATTGATCAAGTGTCCCACATCCGTGTTGCGCACCGTGATGATGCCGTCGAACGGCGCGTAGATTTTGCGGAACGACTCGAGCTGTTCGAGATATTTCACCTGATATTCGGCCGCCGATACCGTGGCGGCATTGGCGCGCTCGGAGCCGAGCGCGTTGTCCACGTCCTGCTGCGCTACCGAATCCGTGTTTTTCAACTCCTGATAGCGGTTCGAGGTAATTTGGGCGAGGTTGTAATTTGCCTTCGCAGTGTTCAATTGCGAACGAGCCTGCTGCAGCTGTTGATCCACTTCCGGCGTCTCGATTTCGGCGAGAAGCTGTCCCGCTTTCACACGCCCGCCAATGTCCACGTACCATTTTTTGAGGTAGCCGCTCGTCCGGGCGTAAATCGGAGATTCGATGAATGCCTGCATGTTTCCTGGAAGCACGATTTCTGTTTGCGGCGCCCCCTGCTTCGGGCTAGCAACGTTTACCGTCGGCACCGCAAGGTCGTAGGTTTCCTTCTTGAGCGCCTCTTTCGCGCGAAGACGCGGAACGATTCCGCCGATCACCACCGCGGCAATAATCGCCAGCACGATCACTGTGATCAAAACTCCGTGCTTGGAACCGGACTCGCGCGGCTGCCCGTTTTCTTGCTCTGGTTGCTTCACCACTTCTTCCGTCTGCGCCATATCTCCTCTTCGAATCCCGACTCCCGAATCACCCGTGTATTTAAAGACCGAATCTGCTATGCCGCTTCACCCGCTGATCTCCCCTGGCGCCAGCTATGCACGAAGCTGAAAAATACCGGAACGAAGAACAGCGTCGCTACGGTTGCGAACAGGAGCCCCCCGATCACCGCGCGTCCCAGGGGCGCGTTCTGCTCGCCACCTTCGCCGAGGCCAAGCGACATGGGCAGCATTCCGATAATCATCGCCAGCGCCGTCATCAACACCGGCCGAAACCGAGTGAATCCCGCGTTCAAAGCCGCTTCGCCCGGATCTTCGCCTTCTTCGAGTCGTTCCTTCGAGAAGCTGATGACCAGAATGCTGTTCGACGTCGCCACGCCCATGCACATGATGGCTCCCGTCAGCGCCGGTACGCTCACCGTCGTTCCAGTGACGAACAGCATCCAGACGATTCCCGCGAGCGCCGCCGGCAAAGCCATCAAAATAATGAAAGGGTCGAGCCACGACTGAAAGTTCACCACGATAAGCAGATATACAAGAACGATTGAAAATGCCAGTCCTGCCAGCAATCCGATAAACGATGACCGCATGGTGAGCACCTGCCCGCGCTCAATGATCTGCGAACCTTGCGGCAAATCCTTCTTCGAAGCTTCAATGATCTTGGCTATGTCACGCGAGACGCCGCCGAGATCGCGTCCGTCCACCGATCCGAAAATATCGATTACCGGCTGAATATTGTAATGAGAGACGACGGCCATCTCCGATCCTCGCGTGAAACTACTCAGGCTCGCGAGAATCTGTGGCGGCGCCGTACCATTCGTGATCGGAATATTTTGGAGATCCTGCAACGACTCGATACGATATTGCGGCGTTTGCGTCGCGATGTTGTAGCTCACGCCGGTTCTCGGATCGAGCCAGAATGTTGGCGTCGTTTGCGAGCTGCCGCTCAGCGAAATCAGCAGGTTGTTCGCCACATCTTTCTGAGTGAACCCTACCTGGCTGGTCTTCGTCCTGTCTACATCAATGTGAAATTTCGGGTAGTTGAACGGCTGCTGAATCCTCAAATCCACCGCACCGGGGACAAATTTCAGCTTGTTGATCAAGCTTTCCGCAAAAGCGCGGTTCGCCGTCAGATTGCGGCCTACGATCTGAACGTCGAGCGGCGCCGGCAACCCGAAATTGAGAATCTGGGTGACGATATCAACCGGCAGGTCATAGAAAACAACTCCCGGAAAGTCGTGCGCAAGCTTCAAACGCAATTCGCGGACGTACTCTTTCGTCGGGCGGTGATCCTTCGATAGCTCCACTTGAATATCAGCGTCGGCCGGCCCGATCGGAGCTGACGTGCTGTATGACAAATTGATTCCGCTGTAAGGCAGCCCGATGTTGTCGATGATCGTGACCAATTCTTTCGGCGGGATCTGCTGCCGGATTTCGGATTCGACGCGGTCGCAAAGAGCCGCTGTATCCTCGATGCGCGTTCCTGTCGGCGCGCGCAAGTGCAGTTTGAATTCGCCGCTGTCCACACTGGGGAAGAAATCCTGCCCCACGAAGGGAATCAGCCCGAAAGAAAGCACGCAAGCCAGCAGAAAAATCACGATAAACGCCTTGCGGTGTCGAATCGAGGCGTCCAGCATCCGGTGATAACGGCCGCGGAATTTCTCGAAGCCCACTTCGAATTTTTCCTGCATTCGCACAAACGGATTGCGCGACGCCCGCGAAGCCTCGCGCCGCTCGTCCTCCGTTCTTGCCACAAGCAGATACCGCGCCATCGTGGGCACGAGCGTTCGCGACAGCAAATATGACGCAAGCATCGCAAAGACCACCGCTTCAGCCAGCGGGACGAACAAATATTTCGCCACGCCGGAGAGGAAAAACATCGGCACGAACACGATGCAAATCGAAAGCGTGGACACCAGCGCGGGCACCGCAATCTGCGAAGCGCCGTCCAGGATGGCCTGCACGATTTCCTTGCCCTGGTCGAAGTTGCGATTGATGTTCTCCACTTCCACCGTCGCATCATCCACAAGAATTCCCACCGCTAACGCCAACCCACCCAGGGTCATGATGTTGATCGTCTCGCCCAGCGAACTTAAAACGATCAGCGACGTCAAGATCGAAAGCGGAATCGAAACCGCGATGATCACGGTGCTCCGCCAGCTCCCCAGGAAAAGAAGAATCATCAAGCCGGTAAGCCCCGCCGCGATCGCTCCTTCGCGAATCACTCCTTGAATCGATGCGCGCACAAACAGCGATTGATCCGATACGGGGTGAATATCCACGTGCGCCGGCAGCGAATTCTGAATCACCGGAATCTTCTGCTTGATCCCGTTAATGATGTCGAGCGTCGAAGCATCGCCCGATTTCAGCACGGACATCAGCACCGACCGCGAACCGTCCACGCGCACGATATTCGTCTGCGGCGGAAACCCGTCGCGTACGAACCCCACGTCGTGAATGTAGATTGTCGAATCCCCCACGCTCTTGATGGGCAGGTTGTTCAGCTCCGTGACGTTTGTGGGCGCTCCGTTCATATCCACTTGATATTCAAACGACCCGATCTTCGCGGTACCGCCGGGCAGAATCAGGTTTTGATTGGTGATGGTGTTCACCACGTCGCTCGGCGACAAGCCTTTCGACTGCAGCGCCGCAGTATTCAAATCCACCATAATCTGCCGCTGCTTCCCTCCGTAAGGATACGGAATGGCCACGCCGGACACCGTGATCAATCCAGTGCGGATGAAATTCACTCCCATGTCAAAGAGTTGCTGTTCGTTCAGCCCCTTGCCCGAAAGCGCCAGCTGCAAAATCGGCACTGTCGACGCGTTGTACTGAATCACCAGAGGCGGCGTGGTGCCCTGCGGAAACTGCCGCACAATCGTCTGAGAAATCGCGGTCACCTGTGCAACGGCACTGCCAATCTGCACGTTGGGATGAAAGAAAACCTTCGTGATTCCGATTCCGTTGAATGATTGCGATTCGATATGTTCGATGTCGTTCACCGTCGTGGTCAGCACGCGCTCGTAGATGTACGTGATCCGGTTCGACATTTCCTCCGGCTCGAGCCCGCCGTAGTTCCAGATCACGCTGACCACCGGAATATTAATGTTCGGAAAAATATCGGTCGGTGTGCGCAGAATTGCTACTGGTCCCAAAATCAGAAGTAAAATCGCGGCCACCACGAATGTATACGGCCGCCGCAGCGCAAGTCGAACTATCCACATCGATTACACCTGTCCCCATTGGATCAATCTACAGAGGTTATGCTGCACAGCGTTGTCTCGTCGTCCCGCGCTATCCGATCTTCGCGGTTGAGTCCAGCCACGCGCCAGACCTCATCAAGACTTAGACTCCTATAGATGTGTTTGGCATTCAACCGGTTTCAATTTTTGCCCGGCCGGTTCAAAGAGGCAGTTTGCATGTCGGGGGAATCGAGAAAGCAGCTCGCTCTAGATGCCCAGCAGATTAGTTTGAATTTTTGTGTAGCCGTGTTCCTCGGCCCAAAGATTCAGCGCGATCGTTGCGATTTCATCTACCACCGGTACCGCGTTCCCATCTTTCGTCATGTCAACCGTCTTGATGTAGTGCTGGCAGACGTCGCACGCCTCCACGCGCACGCTCGCGATTTCACTGGCGCTGTAAACCGGCAGCTTGTGCACGTCTTCCGATCCGCAGTTCGGGCACACCAGCCGGCGATATCCCCATTCATGGGCGCACAACGAGCAAATCAGCCAGCGCTTTCCTCCGTCACCTTCCGGCCGCAGCGCTCCCACCACAGGGTGCGAAGAGCAAAGCGGACAGATCGCCGGTGTCGAATGAAGAGGCGGATGCGCCGTGTAGTCGGCCAGATATTCCGCATAAGGCTGCAGGAAAGCCCATGCTAGAAGCGTTTGCGACGGATCGAGGTCGGCAGCTGACTGCAAGTCGGCTTGCCAGTAATTGGTGAGAATTTCCTGCCATCGCGTTCCACCACTCGCGCGCAGTGACGCGGCAGCCTGTGCCAAAGGCCCGGGCGAATTTTTCTCCACAACCGACAGAAACGCCCCAAATCGCGGCAGCAGAATAAAAAGATCGAGCTCGTGCCGCAGCATGCCGGGAAGGCGCGCCACCGGTTCCTTGCCGCACTCGATTTCCAGATCGTCGTACAGGGATTTTTGAAATTGGGCGATGTGCCCGTAGAAACGCAGTCCTTCAGCCGCGGACGGGTATTTCTGCGCTAGCTCGCGCGATCGGGAAATCCGAACGTCCCACTTTCCACTCCTCATTTCCTCGCCGCGCTTCCGCGCGTAATCTGGTCATACCAGATGCCGTGGTATCGCTTCGCCCAGTTCGCCGACACATCCCCGCGAATCACCGAACCAAACGAACCTCGCTCCAGCAACACTCCCATGTACACGTGAATGATGAAGAGCCCGATCGTGATCAGAGCCGTAGACGCGTGCACCAGCACGGCGATATATCGCAGATATCGTAGATTCCACGGAATCAAATGCGGAAACCACAGAACTAGCCCGCTCAGGAACAGCAAAATGCCGCCCCAGAAAAATCCCCAAAAAAGCAGCTTTTGTCCGCCATTGAAACGTCCGACGGTCGGTACCTTGTCCTCTTCGTTCCGAATGTAGTGCCCGACGGCGTCCCACCATTGTTTGTCGACGGCCGTCTCATGCATCTGCGTCGCCCACATCCGAAACATCAGCAACACAGCCGTGACAAATATCAAGCCGATCCAGGGATGCAATTCGCGCGCGATCGTTCCGCCACCAAAAATCACCGCGAGCCAGAAAAGCCACGGAGACCAGAATGCCAGCCCTGTAAGCAGCAGGTACACATAGGACAGGCCCGCCATCCAGTGAATGAATCGCTCGTGGAACGTGTAGCGAAGCACTCGGCCCTTGGGAAGGATGTAGGCGTCGCTCATGCGCGGTCTCCCGGTCTGGGCCCAGGCTCCTGGCCCGGCCTTGGCGTCGGTGTCAACACTTCAGGTTCATCTTCTTGGATCACCTTCGGGCCGAATCGCAGATAGTGAATCGCCACACCAAGCACGCCCGCCGATCATCGCTATATTGCCAAGCCATTTCAGCGGCTTCTTCCAGAGTTGCACGCTCCATGGAACGTGCGGATCGGAAGGCAATCCGCCATAAAGCTCAGGTTTCTTCGCGTCATGTAGCACGTAAATCACGTGCGTGCCATCGACGCCCGCCGGATCGTACACGCCCGCATCCTTGAACCCCGAAACGTCGCGAAGTTGCTTCGCCCGTTTTTCGGCCAGGAACTTCATATCGTCCTTCGTGCCGAAGTGCAGGCAGCCAGTCGGGCACGACTTGATGCACGCGGGTTCCAAGCCGGCGCTCACACGATCCACGCACAGCGTGCACTTAAATACTTTCCGCGCCCCCGGGCTGAATTTCGGAATGTTGAATGGACACCCCGTCATGCAATATCCGCAGCCGATGCAATGCTCCTGCTGGAAATCAACGATTCCGTTCACGTACTGAACGATCGCGCCGTCGGCGGGGCACGCTGCAAGGCAACCGGGATCCTCGCAGTGCATGCACTGATCTTTGCGCATCAGCAACATCATTCCGTGCTCGGGATGTTCGTACTCGTTGAACCGGATCAGGTTCCAGTAATTCCACGCCGTGTTCGGCATGGTCTGGTAGGAATTATCGAACACCGTTTCGCTGAACGAGTATCCGTTCCATTCCAGGCACGCCACCTCGCACGCTTTGCACCCGATGCAGGTGCTCGTGTCAATCAACTTGCAGACTTCAAACTCGCGTTTGAGTCCCGTGCCCGGTGCCGGGCCGGCATGGCCTGAGATTGCGCGGACTTCCAGGTTTACTTGCGTCATGCCTTTTCTACCTTTACGAGGAATCCCTTCGATTCAGGGGTATAGGCATTCGGGTCAACGACCGTAGGCGTCAGCAGATTCGCCGGCGTGCGGGCGTCCCTTCCTTCGTCTTCTGTAATTCCTCGGAAACCCTGGTGAATCGGTAGCCCGATTTGATACACCTTTTTCCCATCAATCGTCATCGGCTTGATCCGCCGCGTGACGAATGCCTTTGCTATGTACGTCCCGCGGATGCTGATCACCTTGATCTTCTCCGCTCCCCGAATACCAAGGTCGTCCGCCAGTTCCACTGGAATCTCGACGAACGGCTCAGGAATCAGCTGCACGTTCATCGGATTGTTCTTCGTCCAGTAGTGATACTGCTCGGTCAGCCGATACGTCGTGCAGACTATCGTGTAGCCCTGTTCGGGCGTCGCGTACTTGTCGGCCGCAGTCGTTAGCTTTTTCACCACGGGATTATTCGACTGCTCGGGATGCAGCGGATTCCTTGATCGGGCTCTCAATCGGCTCGTAATGCTCCGGGAACGGTCCATCTGTCACCGCCCCAATCGGCACGAATATCCGGCCCACGCCCTCCGGATTCATGATGAACGGTCCCATGTGATCTTTGGGATGCGAGTCAGGCTTGAAATCCGGGACATCATTGCCGACCCACTTTTGAGCGTCCTCATTCCACCACACCTGCTTGCGCGAAGGATCCCACGGCTTTCCCTCGAGGTCACACGACGCGCGATTGTAGAGTACGCGGCGATTCGCCGGCCACGACCACGCCCAGTTCTGATAGATCCCCAACGACGACGGATCGTCCGTTCCGCGCCGAGCCATCAGATTCCCGGCTTCGGTGAAGCAACCCGAATATATCCAGTTTCCACATGCCGTAGTTCCGTCATCCTTCAGCCACGCAAACCCGGGCAATTGCTGTCCCTTTTTTATTTCCTGCTGTGTTTTCTCGTCTTTCAGGTCTCCGAGCGCCTTGCCGTTGATCTCTTTAGCCACCTCGGCGAGCGAAGGATGCTGCGGATCGGTATAAGCCCACGTTGCGTGCAGGACGGGATCAGGGAACTTCCCACCGTCCTTCTGATACAGCGCGCGAACACGCAAGAAAATTTGCGCCAGGATGTCTTGATCCAGCCGCGCATCGCCCGGGGGCGGCACCGCGACGTTCTTCCACTGCAACCAGCGCGCCGAGTTCGTCATGCTGCCGTCTTTTTCCGCGAATCCAGCGCAAGGCAGGCGATAGACCGTTGTATTGATCTTCTTCATTTCATCGGTGGTCGTTCCCGGAGCTCTCCAGAATTCGCTTGTTTCATCCGGGTAAATCTCGCCCACCACCAGCCAGTCCGCCTTCTTCAGCGCGTCTATATTTTTCTGCGTGTCGGGACCCACCATCACGCCGTTCATCCCGAACGCGTACAGTCCCTTTACATTCCCGCGATACATCTGATCCCAGATTTGCGTCCAGGAATAGTTGCGATCGATTTTCGGTAGATAATTGAACGCGAAATCGTTCTGTTTTGTAGCTGCGTCGCCGTAGAACGACTTGAGCATCGAGACCACAAATTTCGGGGTATTCGACCAGTAGTTGAACGATTCCCACACGCCCGGTTTCGACGCGGTCGGTGTAATGCGCTTCAGGTACGCCGCCAAGTCCGTATCATTCGGGTTCGGCATTTTTAAATATCCGGGCAAAACATCGAAGATGCCCGCCATATCCGTTGCGCCCTGAATGTTCGAGTGGCCGCGCAACGCGTTCACTCCGCCCCCCGCGCGTCCCACGTTTCCGAGCAGCAATTGAGTCATCGCCGCCGTGCGGATGATCTGTGTCCCAAACGTGTGCTGAGTCCAGCCCACCGCGTAAATGATCGTCGCAACTTTCTTGGTGTCGCCGTCTTTGCGGATCGACGTGAAGAGCTCATACGCTTTCAGCAATTGGTCTTTCGGGATGCCTGTGATTCGCTCCACCACTTCCGGCGTGTACCGTGAATACTGCTGTCTCAACAACTGGAACACGCAGCGGGGATGCTGAAGAGTCAGGTCATAGGCTACGTTCCCAGGAAGGGCTGGGGCACCGGGAGGCTTCGCGCCCGCGGGACTGGCGGCTTGATACCCGTGGCCTTCCTCGTGTTGAGCCTGTCCTGAATGGCCGTTACCAGACCCTGATTTCGCGGAGACCAGAAGTAACCCTGGTTCCGGTGAGCCTGGTTCCGAAAACTTTGGCGGATTAACGTGAGGTGCGTGTGCGGGTACAGGAACCGCCGCGGCGACTACCGGCTTGCCGGCCATGTCCCCGCCCTCCTGATAATTCCAGGTGGACTTGTCGTAAGTCTTTTTCTCGGGATCGAATCCGGAATATAGGCCGTCCTCCGGTAGCTTAAAGCCATCCTTGACGATGTAGGCGGCGTTTGTGTAGTTGACGAGATATTCTTTCGCGTACCGATTATTTTCAATCGCGTAGCGAATCAAACCGCCCAGGAAGGCAATATCGGATCCGGCTCGAATCTGGCAGAAAAGATCTGAGGTGGACGCGGTCCGCGTGAACCGGGGATCGACGACGATCAACTTCGCATTGCGATTGCGTTTTGCTTCGACAACCCATTTGAAGCCGCAAGGATGGCACTCCGCAGGATTGCCGCCCATGATCAACATCATGTCGGTATTCTTGATATCCACCCAGCCATTCGTCATTGCCCCGCGTCCGAACGTTGGTCCCAAACTTGAGACCGTGGGGCCGTGTCAAACACGGGCCTGGTTTTCCAGGTAGCAGACCCCCATGCTGCGCATGCTCTTTACGACGAGATAGTTGAATTCGTTGGTGTCGGTGCAGCCTCCGGTAAACGCGAAGCCTTCGCAGCGGTTCACCGTTTTTCCATTCACGTCCTTCTCGATGAATGTCTCATCGCGCGTCTTTTTCGTCCAAGCTGCAATTTCGTCGAGCGCTTTGTCCCAGGAAATATCTTCCCAGTCCGTCCCGCCCGGGCGTCTTACTTGCGGTTTCAGCAGGCGCCGTTCATTCAAAATGTCCTGTTCGAGCGACGCGCCCTTCGGGCAGAGAGTGCCGCGGTTAATCGGATGATCGGGATCGCCTTCCACGTGAATCACCTGCGCCGTCACGTTCTTGGCTTTGTCGCCCAGCGTGTAGATAAGCACGCCGCAGCTCACCGAGCAGTACGGGCAAGTCGAACGCGTCTCGGTGGCACGCGAAATCTTCAACTCGCGTACCGCCGCATAGACAGGTTTCAGGTCGAAGCCGAACATCGTCGCCGCGGCCCCGCCCAGCCCCGCCACCTTCAGGAAGTTTCGACGACTCGTCTCCATATCTCGATCCTCCGCTTCATCGCCCTTTTAATGGCTTGATGCACAGCATTCAACGGTCCCGTGAATCCTCTCCAAATCAGCTAGATGCGCGCCGGTGAATTCAAGTGACGCAAAAAATCGGGGGTAGCCTGAAATTACAGCTTTCCTGGTAGGAATAAATTGCGGGAAGCGCCGCGCGGAAACTTCGAATTCAGCGAGGCTCTCGGAGCGGGTGCCGGAATTGAGAACCGCGGGAATGGTTGGCTCCAGAGCAAACCAAACGCGTCAACGAGCGTATTATCTGCACCCGCCCTCAGTGTGTCAATTTTATTTCTCCCGAAACCTCAATCTGCAATCGGGCCTGGCCGTTTATCGCTCGGGCCGCTCCAGTCATCGGCCTAGGGTTCATCTTGACATTCGCCCGTGCCAAGGATATATGACCGCGCAGACCGCGTGCTTGTGTGCACGCACATGCCCCGGAGGAGCACCCATGAACTGGACCCAGGTATACGACCCGCTTGGCCATTGGTGGCTCTCGACGCTCGTTGCGGCGCTACCCATCATCGTGCTCTTCACGTTGCTCGCCGGACTGAAAGTGAAGCCACACTGGTGCGCAATCGCCGGCGCTTTCACCGCTGTCGTCGTCGCCACTCTCGTCTTCAAGATGCCGGCCACCCTCGCGACGATGAGCTTCGGCTACGGCGTTGCTTTCGGCATTTTGAAGATCGCCTGGATTGTGCTCGCAGCTGTCTATTTGTACGACATCTCCGTCGAGACCGGCCAGTTCGAAATCATGAAGGAATCGATTGCCAGCATCACTCCGGACCGCCGCCTCCAGGTGCTGCTCGTCGCCTATTGCTTCGGTGCATTCATCGAAGGCGCCGCCGGATTCGGCGCGCCGGTCGCGATCGCCGGCGCCTTTATGATTGGCCTCGGCTTCCGTCCTTTCCATGCCGCTGCACTCAATCTGATCGCGAACACCGCGCCTGTCGCTTGGGGCGCGATCGGTACGCCCGTTCACACCCTCGCCGCCGTCACCGCCATGTCGGAATCGGACATCAACGCCATGATCGGGCGTATCCTTCCCATCACCGGCATCATCGTTCCCTTCTGGCTCGTGCGCACGATGGTCGGCTGGTCGGACACATTCGAAGTCTTCCCCGCCATCCTCGTCGTCGGAATCTCCTTCTCCGTCACTCAATTTTTCTGGTCGAACCACGTCGATTCCAACCTCGTCGACATCGTGGGCGCCGTCGTCTCCATCATCTGCACCGTCGCCTTCCTCCATTTCTGGAAACCCAAAAAAATCTGGCGCTTCGATTACGACAAGCCTGAAGGCGCCCCTGTCTCAACGATGCCAAGCGCCGACGTCGTCGACGACATGGGCGGCAAGTGGCCCGCCAAGGAATATGACGGCTACGTCGCGCCGAAACGATATCCCGCTAGCGCCGTGCTGAAAGCCTGGATGCCATTCGCGGTTCTGTCGATCTTCGTTCTGGTCTGGGGCCTCCCGCAATTCAAGGTGCCGGTCAACAAAGCGACCACGCCCGTTTGGGATGTTCCCTATCTCCACAAGGCCATCACGCGCGCGGCTCCTGTCGTTACCAAGCCCACTCCCGAGCCGGCTCGCTACGACTTCAACTGGCTCACCGCCACGGGCACCGGCTGTTTCATCGCCGCTCTCGTCGCTGGCATGCTCCTTGGATTGAGCCCGCTGGCGTTGATGAAAATATTCTGGCGCACGCTCGTCCGCATGCGACTCGCGATGATCGCCATCTCGTTCATGCTCGGCCTCGGCTTCGTCACGCGCTATTCCGGCCTCGACGCCGTGCTCGGCCTGGCCTTCACGCGCACCGGTTGGTTTTATCCGTTCTTCGGCACGTTCCTCGGCTGGCTCGGCGTCGCGCTCACCGGCAGCGACACTTCCTCCAACGCGCTCTTCGGCAGCCTGCAGAAAATCACGGCGCAGCAACTTGGCCTCAACCCCGTGCTGATGACCGCCGCCAACAGCGCCGGCGGCGTGATGGGCAAGATGGTTGACGCGCAATCCATCACCATTGCGACGGCCGCCACCGAACAGGTCGGCAACGAAGGCATCATCTTCCGCTTCGTATTCTGGCACTCGATCGCGCTCGGCTCGATCGTCGGCGTCATCGTGATGCTCTACGCCTACGTCTTTCCGCATCTGGTGCCGCATGGCCTGACGTTCGTGAAGTGAAATTCGCGAACTCGCGTTTCGCGAAAGCACCGTTTCGCCGAGGCGAACCTTTTCGAAAAGAGCGGTTTTGTGTCCATTAGAAATTTGATAAGCGATTTGTTTGCAGGCACTTGACTCTTTTTCTGTTAGATCGATTGTTCCTATTAGAAATTCATGCGACTGGCGCCTTTCGCGCTCCAAGCGAGCGCACTCAAGTCCCTCAAGCCCGAATATTCGACCAACATCGAGCAACTCGCCATTGCCGGTCACGACGTTCATTCCCTATACCTCAGCGATAACGGTAGCAAACTTCTAAACCGTTCGCAACAGGTTATTTTCAGGAGACAATAAGTAGAGGGGGCGCGATGAGTCCGAAGGATGAACTAGAGAAAGAGGGCGGGCGCACATCAACGACTGACAGGCGCATCGCCTACGCGCTGCTGCGAATCGTCTTCGGCGTAGACATTTTCTTCCACGGGCTCAGCCGCCTGCTCGGCGACCACGCCGCTTTCCTCGCCTACCTCTCGCAGCAAATGGCGAAAGCGCCACTACCGAAATCGATTCTGCCGCCATTCGCCGCCGCGCTGCCTTGGACCGAAGCCGCTATCGGCCTGCTGCTGCTTCTTGGTCTGTTCACGCGATTCGCGCTGGTGGCAGGCTCACTCGAGATGATCGTCCTGATGGCGGGCATCACCCTCGCGCAGAACTGGGAAGTAGCCGGCATCCAGCTGATTTACTGCGCGATTTACTTCGTCCTGCTGACGCATCGCGGCCGAAACTTCTATTCCCTCGACACGCTGATCGGGGGGCGCACCTGATGCGAAACAAACGGCCCATTCCCACGACGAAAGACTGGTTCAGCAAGCTAGATGAGCTGAATTCCGCGCCATTCATGGAGCATGGACGCGAGCAACCTCGTCCTCAGCGCCGCCGTAAAATGTTTCGTGACCCACCTGCTCGACGCAAGCAACGGCCACATGACCGAAGGGCCTAATGCTTTCTCCACCCCGTCTATGCAGGATTTACCCTATTAATTAGCTTCGCCAGTCTCTGTAGCGTATCCGACAGTGGTGGGGCGGACTTCGCGCTCCCCATCCCCAAGCCCGTCTCGCTCATGCAGCTGATTGTCGGCGACAATCAGCCGGCCCTCCTCTCATCCACTCGCCAGGCTGCCGCAGGCTGACAAGGAAAGCGCGTAATGATGATGATGGTAATGGGGTCCAAGCGCATTCTGATCGCTGACGACAGCGACACCTCGCGCACTGTTCTCACCAAGTACCTCGCCGCGCAAAAGAATATCGATGTCTGCGGCGAAGCCGTGAATGGCGAAGAGGCCATCGAGAAAGCCTGGGAGTTGAAGCCCGACCTGGTCCTGCTCGACGTTGCCATGCCCCGGACGAACGGCATCGTCGCCGCGTCAGTCCTGAAAGAGCTGATGCCCGGGATTCGCGTCGTCCTGTTCACGATGTACACCGACGCGATCGCCCGTGCCTTCCCGCGCGGTGGCCTGGCCGCCGACGCAGTAATCAGCAAAGGCGACGGCATGCAGAAGCTGGCCGCCTGCGTTCAAAGCCTGCTGGCCTAGTTTCTTACTGTTCTGTTTTTTCCCCAGGCTGTTGGCCGCCGCCACCCATTTGTCATCCCGAGCGCAGCGAGGGATCTGCATTTGTCTTTGCTTTGTAGGTCACGGCTTCAGCCGTGACATAAACCGCCTCAAAGAAATCCCGTACCACTCGGCGGCCTTCTCGCCGACCGTCTTTACTTCCCTGCTCCCTCGTCCCCACCACGCCGCGCCACCAAATCTCTATCCGTCCCCGCCCTAAAAACCCAGATAAACACCGTGTCGGCGAATAATACCATTCGTATTGCCGCCTCGATCTTCGTCGACCATCTTTCTTGCTTTTGCGGGTTATTGACTCCGCGGTTTAGCATTGTTAGGCTCCGCAATAGAATTTTATGGCAACGTTTTCCGAAACTGTTCGGAAACTCACTACGTTTCTCCTTGCAGTCTTCCTATGGCTCCACGCATTGTTCTTCGTAAACGTGCAATCCACCTTTGCGACTAGATGCGCGCGCTATCTCCGGCTCACGACATCGGAGACGCTTCTCGTCGCTCTTTTGGTCATCTTTTCCTTTGCCGCGGGTTCTAGCTTTTGGAAGACATTCCGCAGTCTGCTTTATATTTATGCTTTTCCTTTCGTCTTGTTTTGGAAAGCCATGTATTGGGCGTTTCTTGCGCTCAGGTCAATCAATCGCTGGTTCAAAGCGCAATCCGACCAAACACCGCCCGACGCGCAAATCATCGAACAGAAAGATTTGCCGACCGTCTCAGCACTCCCAACGACGGCTGCTCCAGTGATCCCCAGTGCGAAGGAAAGAGCGAAGGCACTCGCAGGTTTTCTTCTCCGACCCTTTCGAAGGTTCATGTTCCTTTGGTGCATTTTATTGCTTGTTTCAACGCACTCCCAGATAGTCTGGGTCTGCCTCATCGTTGTGATGGTGCATCTTGCTCGCAGAATTTTTATTCTATTGAAAGTAATGCTTTTTTCCGACCCATACCTCAAGAAAGTTATCGCTAGATTGTTCGATACCGTTGGAAACGCGATCGACGGGATTGAAGCGTTCACGTCAGAAAGCGCGCCCTCAAACGAATTACGAACCATGTGGAACCAAGTGAAAACGTGGAGGACGATCACGGGCTTCTTGAGAGACGAATATCTTGTCTCAAGATGGGCTTGGGTTTTAGGCGTCATCGCGTTCACGTCAATTTACGTGTACATATCGCTCCTTTTTTCCTTCGTATACGTCGGAATTGCGAAAGTCAGTGGCATTTCTTACTCATGGGGAAGCGCTTTTGTTAACTCCTTGTTCGTTCCGCTGTTTGCAACTGAAATACCACGAACACTTCCGTTAAGAGTCTTAGCCGGGGTGCAATTCATTCTTACGGTCACCATCGGTGTCGGTACTTTCGTCAATTTTTTGCAGCGGCGAGTATTCGCCATTCACACAGCCGCGAAAGTGATCAACGACCAATTGATAGACCAAGCCTTTCAAGAAAAGTTTGCTATTCTCGAAACAAAGTTAGCTATTTCGCCCGCCAAGTCTTCCCAAGAGCAAACCTTAGCGCATGGCAAATTGAGTGATGGAAGGAAGAGCAGGAAAAAACCTAAATGATGAAGAAATCCGGCAGAAACGGGAAGGCGCGTCTCGTCTTGAGAACAGAAGGCATCCGAAAATGACTAAGGGATTGAAGAAGAGGAAAGACCTGTGGACGAAATTACTTTCCCAAGAACGGTTGTATGGCCGATCTTTCCCGGCCACTGAAAACAGCCGCTCTGAGTATCAGAGGGACTACGATCGAATAGTCTTTTCGAGTGCCTTCCGCAGGCTGCAGGATAAAACGCAGGTTTTTCCGCTGTCGCAGACCGATTACACCCGTACCAGATTGACGCATACCTTGGAGGCGTCGTCAGTGGGGCGAACGCTCGGCTTACTGGCTGGAAAGCACCTCGTTAAAATGGGCGTGAAATGTGAGCCTAATGACGTGGGCACAATCGTGGCTACTGCCGCCCTTGCACATGACCTCGGAAATCCGCCTTTCGGGCATTCGGGTGAAGCGGCAATTCAGACCTGGGCGAAGAAAAGGCTCTCCTTTCCAAGCTCACCTGCCCTTCCCCCAGGGAAGCTCCTTCGAGCGCGCCGGACGCAACCAGAATCCATTTCAATGACACCCGAGGATCTTGCTGATTTCTATTTGTTTGAGGGGAATGCACAAGGTTTGAGAATACTTGTGCGGACGATAGCCCGAACTAGAAAGGGTGGAATGCGACCAACTCTTGCCACGCTTGGGGCTATGGCCAAATATCCACGGCCATCGCAAGTTGCTGGCTACACGTTCAGAGCCGACGCGGTCTCGGAGAAGAAGCCTGGCTACTTTCAAAATGACAGTGCCATGGCGATTAAAGCTTTTCGAAACGTCGGTATGATCGAGAAAACCAATGGAATCTTTTCCAGGCACCCGTTGGCGTTCCTCACAGAAGCTGCGGACGACGTCTGTTATGCCGTAGCAGACCTTGAGGACGGGTTCAAACTCGATGTTGTGACCTTCCAAGAGGTACACGACGTGTTAGTGCCGATCGCATCCCAAGACCCCGGTTTTAAAGATATGACCTACTTAGACTACTCTGCTCGATTATCAAGAATTCGCGCATCAGCATTGTCGGTAATGGTTTCGGAATGCATCGATGTTTTCCGCGATAACCTAGATGAGATGGAGAAGGGAACTCTAGATGTCCCGCTACTTGATCGAACGAAAATCTCGACTGAGTATCAAACGATCAAAGCACTCGCCAAGAGGAAAGTCTACCGTCACGAAAGGGTTCTTCAGATTGAGTATGCTGGCTATCAGACCATTGGCGGATTGCTCGATATGTTCTATTCAGCTCTATGCGAGTCAAAAGAAGCCGCAAAAAGTGACAAATTGAGAAAACTCCTCCCGGCAAACTTTCTTTGGAGGCCGGGACGAGGAAATCGCCCCACTCAACCAAACGAGGACCCGGTGGATTTCTACTTGAAAGTTATGACTCCGTACGAGCGCTTGCTTGCTGTAACAGACTATATCTCTGGAATGACAGACCGATATGCCGTACAGCTATATCAACGGCTCTCGGGAATTCGTCTGCCGGAATGACGCGAACATGTGTCTCCCTACGAGAAGCGTTACGGTGCGAGTAAACCTTTCCAGCGCTTCCAGGCTTCTTCGCGGGCTTTTTTGTTGGCTTCGGTGGCGTCGGGAGCTTCGCCTGAGCGCATGAAGCCGTGGGTTGCGCCATCGTAGGTGACCGGCTCGTATTTTTTTCCTGCGGCTTTCATGGCGGCTATCGTGTCGGGGATGGTGGCGCCGATGCGCGCGTCGTTGCCGGCATAGAATCCGTAGACGGGCGCGGTGATTTTCGACATGGATTCTTTCGGCGGCGGTGGTCCGTAAAAAACAAACGCCGCGGCCAAATCAGGACGATTCGTCGCGTAGCGGAACGACTGGCCGCCGCCCCAGCAGAATCCTGCCACGTACAATTTGCCGTTCGACGCGGGCAGCTTCAGGACGAAGTCGGCGGCGGCGTTCAGGTCCGCGGTGATCTGGCCGGGATCGAGCTTGCCGATGGCTTCGGTCACCGAGTCGCCGGGAAAATCTTTCGTGCGGCCGCCGCCGGGCGCCATGCCGGTGAGCAGGTCCGGCGCGACGGCCACGTAGCCCGCCGCGGCCACTTCGTCGGTGAGTTCCTGCGCCCAGTCGCTCAAGCCGAAAATTTCATGGATGATGAGCACCACGGGCCGCTTCTCTTTCGATTCCGGGTAGGCGATGAACAGCTCGACGCTGCGCCCGCCATGCTTCACCGTGACCCATTCGTGATGGCGCGGCGATTTTTCAAGCCGTTCGACCGCCCAAGGCTGCGACCAGGCCTGCGCCGCGGCACACTGCGCGCCCAACGAAATTCCAAGCGCCACGAGCAACATCATGCACAGCGTCATCGTTCTTCGCTTCATGAGTCACCTCAGTTACACACTCCAGCGATGATAAATTGCGCCACAGGTTCCGGGCAATTCAAATGTAGCTCACCTCCTTCGTGCCCTCTGCGTCCCGGCGCGGAGAGGTGAGGCCTCCCGGCCTTCGATTTTCAGTAGGGGCACGGCACGCCGTGCCCGAAGCCGCTAGCTCCTCGCAAACGCATCCAGCAAAAACCAAACAACCTCTTCCTTCTTTTTCTTCGCATCGCACGAGCGCCAGGCGAATTCATCCCCACCACAAAATGAACGGACCGCAGTTCCCTACCGCTTGCGCAGTTTCACCCGCGCAATACTCCGAGGCGCTGCCGGAGCCCGCGGTGCGAAATGCCATTGCGCGCCGCGAGTTGCAGTTCAGCTCGTTACCGATCGCTTGTCCTGAGGCACGGAGGGCGCTGATTCACCCGCGCAATACGCCGTTGCGTGCCGCTGCCGCCAACCGACCGAACTGACCGTGAGACCAGCTTGACACCGGCTGCGCCGAGTCCTATCGTTTCGCACAAGACAGAGTCGAGATCGAAAGTCCCCGCCACGCGCGGGGACTGCCGATTCGGAGGTGCCCGATGCCGCTAGACCTTACGACACTGACGTTGGTGGAAAGACCGGTAACCAAGGAAGAAGGACTGCGTATTTTGGAGCGCGATCAGTACCGTTGCCAGTACTGCGGATTGGATGGAATGGCCAGCTTCGAGAACGCGCTGGCCATGTCAGTGGATTTCGTGGTGCCGCGGGCTCGCAAAGGCAAGAAGGACGACCGCAACCTGGTGGCCTGCTGCCGCTCGTGCAATTTGATCAAGGGCACGCGGGTCTATCGCAACTTTGACGAGGCCAAAGCGTATGTGCTCGCGCGCCGCGACGTGCTGAGCAAAGCGTGGGAAACCAAAAAGTCGGCGCCGCCCAAAGCTGCAAAAGCTCAGAAGCCCGCAGCGCAACGCGAAGCATCCAAAACCGCGTCGGCTTCCGTGGTGGGCAGCTCGCCGCTATCGATTCGCGGCAACTAACCACCCTCAACCGCCAAGCATCTAACATGCATGACGACGAGCCGGCGCAAGTCGCGGGGGACGGAGGCGATTCGTGCCCCCGCCAAACCGCCAAACGTCAATTGCGGTTCCCCATCGCTAGGCTCGAGTTAATCGACGGTAGCGCGATTAAAACTCCGCGCAAGGCGCGCAAAATCAGCGAGTTGCAAATTTCTAATCGGCGGTAAATCGACCCCTAAAAGAAACCGAATTGCGCCCGCGCGTCAGTTCGGGCGCGTTACTGCGCGGCCAAAATATTGATGAGCGACGCTGCGACGGGCGTTCCGATTCCGGTGACGTAATCGTAACCTGCGCTCGCCGTGCAGAGCGCGCCGCAGGAACCATTGGTTCCTGCGTTGACCGGATGGAAATTTGCGGCGGCGCTTTGCTTCGAGAGCGAGTAGAGGACGGTGTTCGTGCCGGAGAGACGCGCTTTGCGATTGGCGACGCGCATCGAGTTCGAGATAGCGAGAAGCGCGGCCCATTGCGGCGAGCCGGCGCTTGTGCCGCCGACGCAGAACCAACCTGACGCGCCGCTGAGCGCGACTGAATCGTAGACGGCGAAACCGGTTGCGGGGCTGGCGTTATAGGAAACGTCGGGCGTGCCGCGATAGCCGCGCGCGTCGTTAGGGAGTCCGAACAAGGATTGGAAGAGCGGTTCGCGCTCGCGCGAACTCAGTCCGCCGCCGCTGCCAGACCATGCTGCTTCGCTGAGATAGTTTCCATTCGCGTCGATCGTGAGCGACGTGCCGCCTACACCGACGACATCAGGCGACGACGCGGGATACGCGACGCCGGTGCCGTTGTCGCCGGAGGCGGCGAGGAACGTGACGCCGGTCGAGACGAAGTGATTGTCCTGGCGCGATTCGCTCGAGAATTCCGAGACGGTCCAGCTCATCGAGACGACGGAGGCTCCGTTGCGGACGGCGACGTCGACGGCGTTGAGCAGATCGCCAAGGCTGTTCGTGGTGGCTTCGACGAGAAGGATCGTGGCTTTCGGCGCGATGGCGTGGGCCCATTCGATGTCGAGCGAAATTTCGAGCGCCCAGCCTGCGTTGGCTTTTGGACGCTTCGAGCCACCGAAGATTTTGCGGAAGCAGCCGTTGGCGGTGGTGCATGCAGGCAGGCCGAATTGCTGGTCGAAAACGGCGAGGTCGGATTCGGCGTTGGGGTCGTCGTAGGCGTCGATGATGCCGATGATTTGGCCGGCGCCTTGATTGGTGATCTGGTCGAAGCCGTAGGCGTGGCGGATTTGCGCCGGCGAGTAGCCGTTGGGAGTGGTGAGCGTCACGGCGGGAAGCGGATGAATCGAATACGGCGCGCGCATGAAGGTGATGGGCTCGGGACTTTCGCTCTCCAGCGGGAGGCGAAAGGCAAGCGAACGCTGGGCCATGAGCGGCCCGGACGCGCAAAGCATGAAAACGATGATGGCCAGGGCGCGTGCGGCGCTGGAACGAATTGAAAAATGACCGGCGGTGCGGATTGCTGTGTGAATTTCGATGTGAACGGCGGCGCGGAAAGCTGCAGACTGCTGACTCATAGCGAACCCCCCTCAGGGTCGTTAGTGACGGGCTCTATTGGCAGATAATTGCGACGAGGTGAGGATAGCGTTCGCGATGGAAGTGGGGCTATGGGCCGCGGCGCTCAATCTGGTGGTACGAAGGTTTTGCGAATGCGATTGCACTGAAATGGTGCAATGGCAATCGCGCTGCAAATGTCAGGCGTGGGATCTGGAGCGAATCGCGTTCTTGAAAGGCCAGAAAATCTGCCGATTTGCTTGACCGGGCGTATCATAGGCGGTGAAATCGTGGTGGAGCGGTTTCGGTTCGTCGCTGATGGCGCGGCGTTCGTGGAGCATTCGGAAGATTCCAAGATTGAGTCGATTTTCAAAATGATGAGGAGGTTTCACATGGCATCGAAGAATGATAAGGGCGACAAGCGCGGTCCGAGCTACAGCCAAATTTCCGAGGGGACGCGGCGATCTGAGCCGATTCTGCATCAGAATGCGCGCGAGATTCAGCCGTACGGCAAGATTGCGAAGCTGCCGATCGCGCTGGACGAAAAAGTGTGCGCGAAAAGCGCCGAGAATTTGAATCAGTTACTCGCCGACACGATGACGCTCCGCGACATGTACAAGAAGCATCATTGGCAAGTGGCGGGGCATACGTTCTACCAACTGCATCTGCTTTTCGACAAGCATCACGGCGAGCAGGACGAGCTGGTGGACCAAATTGCGGAGCGGATTCAGCTGCTGGGCGGAATCAGCCTGGCGATGGCCGCGGACGTGGCGGAGACGACGATTATTCCGCGGCCTCCGCGTGGACGCGAGGAAGTGCCGGTGCAACTTTCGCGGCTGCTCGAAGCGCACGAGATTATTTTGAAGGAAGCGCGCACGATGGCGAAGCAGGCGAGCGACGCGGGCGACGACGGAACGAATGATTTGATCGTGAGCGATGTGATTCGCACGAATGAGCTGCAGGTGTGGTTCATTTCCGAGCATCTGGTGGATGTACCGGTGGTACGCGCTGACGAAGCGAAAGCTGCGACGGCAAGGTAGCGAAAGATGACAGCGGAAACTCCCAGCCTCCCGCTTCATCAACTGACGATCAAATGCTACGCGCTTGAAGACGCGATGGTGGTGGAATGCGCGGGACGGCTCACGATGGAGCACGCGCCGCGTCTGAAATCTGAAGTGAAACCGCTGATTCCGCACCACAAGCGGATCATTCTCGATCTCGGCGAAGTGGCGTTCATGGACAGTTCCGGGGTGGGAACGCTGGTGGGCTTGTATATTTCGGCGCGGAACGCCGGTAGCAAGCTCGAGGTTTGCAACATGAGCAAGGCGGTTCGCGATCTGCTGGGGATGTCGCATTTGCTGTCGGTGTTCGAGGCTTGCGGGAAGTACGGCATGAGGATGTAGGTCACGCGATGCATATTTTTAATCAATTTACTCTTAGGATTCGGAGCTTTCCGTGTGCAGGAATATCAAAACATTATTCAACTTTGAACCGCCGGTGACGCAGGAGGAGGTCCGAGCTGCGTCACTGCAATTTGTGCGGAAGATAACGGGCTTCAACAAGCCGTCGAAGGCGAACGAAGCTGCGTTTGACGGCGCGGTGGACGAAATCGCGAAAATTTCCGCGCGGCTTCTGCGATCGCTCGAAACGACGGCAACGCCGAAAAGTCGAGAGGAAGAAGCCGCTAAAGCCAAAGCTCGAGCGGCCGTTCGATTCGGCACATAGACGGGACGCCTACTTTGCGCGAGTCGCTTTCCAGTCGCCGGTTTTGCCGCGGCCGCTCATGGTGCCGGACATGGAGTCGCCGTCAACCGTGCCGGTGTAATCGAGCGGGATGCCTGCGGTGACGTGGAATTTAATGTTGTTGCCGTCGACGGTGCCGGCGATTGTTCCGGACTGGCGCGGGCCCTTGAAGGTGCCGGTGATTTTGCCGCCGTCTTGCGCCAGGGTCATGGATTGCTTGGCGTTGCCGGTGTCGCCGCTGACATTGATGGTCCAGCTGCCGGCGACGTTCGCGGACTTGTCCTGAGCTGCGGCGGCGCTTGCGACGACAGCGAGAAGAATAAATAGCGCCAGGATTTTCCCCACGCTTATTCCGTTTTTCATCATTCCTCCAAGTTTCAGTTTTAGGGCGCCGAGAGGCACTGTTTTGGTTTAAGGAATCAGCTCTTTTGAGCTAGCCGCGAAACAATTCGATCGAGAAAATCCGCGAACGTCGTCGAGCGCCGGGGCAGAAGTATCGCGCTGATGCCACGCGTGCCGCAATCAATTTTTCCGAGCGGTAGAAACGGTCGTTTCGATTGACAGGGTCGCGCGCGGCGGTATACATTCCGCGAGCTAATCCGACTGAAATAAGAAATTTGAGGGATCACTGCGCCGCCCGCGTCGGCGAGTTTTTGCATTCCAGCAAACGAGGGAGTTCGGTCTGAATGCCCCGCCTTTTCTTTACAGCCGTTTTGCTTCTTCTGACGGCTGCCCGTGCCTTTGCGCAGGAGGCACCGAAGGATTCAGGAATTTGAGCGTGGTGATGGCGATCTCGATTGGGATGATTTTTCTTGCGCTTGCCTTTCAATTCAAGCATTCAATCAAGCCGATACTGGTTCTGGCCGCCGCGCCATATGGAGTTTCTGGAGCGCTGATCGCGCTATACATCATGGGCTCTCCGTTCGGATTCATGGCGTTTCTCGGAATTGCGAGTTTGATTGGCGTGATCGTGAGCCACGTGATTGTGCTCTTCGATTTCATCGAGGAGATGCACGAGAAAGGCGAGCCGCTGGAGCAGGCATTGCTCGACGCCGGTATTGTGCGGCTGCGACCGGTGATGATCACGGTGGGCGCGACGATTTTGGCGCTCTTTCCGCTTGCGATTCACGGCGGGCCGCTGTGGCAGCCGCTTTGCTACGCGCAGATTGGTGGACTGGGAGTGGCGACGTTCATCACGCTGCTGCTGGTGCCCGTGCTTTATTCGATTTTCGTGCTCGATCTGAAGATTGTGACCTGGGGCAAAGTGGAGGCGCATTCAGCGGATCAACTCAGTCTTCAACCGAAAGGAGAACTACCGTACATGAATCGCGGCGCAAAAATTATCCCGCTGGTAGTTCGAGCTGCTCTCCCTTTGGTCATTTTACTTGCGGGCGGAGGTTTGATCCCCGCCGCCTTTGCACAGAGCCAACCCTCAACGCCGCCCGCGCAAAAAGATGCCGACGTGATGCTTCAGATGAGCCGTTCATTTCAAGATCTGGCGAAGCGAGTTTCGCCGGCCGTTGTCGAAGTGCTTGTGACAGGCTATGGATCGCCGAGCGATGAGGACGAAAAGGCGTCGAGTGCGGTAGGACGTGAGCGCGCGCTTGGATCTGGCGTAATTGTTGATCCGGACGGATACATCGTTACAAACGCTCACGTGGTGAAGGGTGCGGACCGGGTGCGCGTGGCGTTGACTCCGCCGATAACCGAAGAATCGCAAGCGGAAGGTTTGCTCAAGGCGCACGGGAGAATCCTGCCGGCGCGAATTATAGGAGTGAGCAAGCTGATCGATCTTGCGGTTTTGAAAGTGGAAGCCACCGGTCTGCCGACGCTTCCGATCGGCCGCTACAACCGGGTGCAGAAGGGTGAAATCGTGCTGGCGTTTGGCAGCCCGGAAGGATTGCAGAATTCCGTGGCGTTCGGATTGGTCAGCTCGGTTCTGCGGCAACAAAACCCGGACGACCAGATGGTGTACATACAGACGGATGCAGCGATCAATCCCGGAAATAGCGGCGGCCCGCTGGTGGACGTGGAAGGCAACGTGGTGGGCATCGACACTTTCATTTATTCGAAGTCCGGGGGGAATGAAGGATTAGGATTTGCGATTCCGGGTGGCATCGTGCGGTTTGCGTATGAAGAAATTCGTAAATATGGAAGAGTACGGCGGCGCGCGATTGGCGCCGATCTTCAGTCGCTAACGCCAGAACTAGCTGGCGGCCTGGGACTCTCGACGGATGTGGGCGCGATTATTTCCGACGTTGAACCCGGCGGTCCTGCGGATCGGGCGGGATTGAAAACGGGCGACGTGGTGGTGAGCCTCGACGGCTTCCCGGTTAATAATGTGCCGCTTTTTACGCTCGGTCTGTATGTGCTGAATTCAGGTGGTTCGGCGAAGCTCGGAATTCTGCGCGGCACGCAAAAGCTCGATATCGATGTGGCAGTTGTCGAGCCGCGCAGCGACCCGCAGCGGCTGTCCGAGATGGCTGAACCAGCCAAGGGCCTTATTGCGAGATTGGGGATCGTGGGCATCACTGTGACGCCAGAGGTGGCCGAATTTCTGGGAGGCCTGCGCATGCCTTCAGGAGTGGCGGTGGCATCGCTCGTATCTGATCAGCTTGCAGTTGATTCCGGGCTTGCAGAGGGCGACGTGATTCACACTTTGAACCGCGTGCGAATTACAACTGTGGATGATCTTCGCGCGGCTTTTACGAGCCTAAAGCCGGGAGAACCTGCTGCGATGCTGGTCGAAAGGGCCGGGAAGCTTACGTACTTGACGTTCGAGATGGAATAGCGAACGGAAACATTCCCGGCACCATGGCTTTTTTCTGCGATTTCTGTCAGCGCTTCTGATAATTCGCGTTTTGCGTAGCGACTGTCAGCTGTTTGCTGACGCCTTCGATCCTGGTGCTCGAAACATGGTTGGTGCCATCCGGTAAACGGGCAAACGTCACGGTGAGATTCATGCCGTCGCTCGGCCCGTCCATGTAAGACGCGATCTGGATGCTTTGAAGCTGCTTCTGTTCCTTATCGATGGTCAGAGTCATGGAATCGTTTGGCTTTACGTAGTTGTGAATCACGAGCTTTGCGCCGCCTGGTCCAGGCGTCATCGAGATGTTCCCTTTGGCATAGGCCGCTTGAATCAGATCTTTGTCCGGGGGAATGTACTGCTGGGCAAGGGCTTTCATTTGCTCGGCATAGTCCTCGTACTCTTCCTTCTTCTTTTCGACCACCCTCTGTTTTAGCCGGCCACCGCGACCACTCGATTCAGGCTGTGCCGCCGGCGCCGAATCCAAGGAGGTCTTCTGCGGCTTTCCGTCCGGCCCCGTTTGCACCTGGTAGTGTTGCTGCTTTTTCTCTTCCCCCTTCAGGCTGATCGTGACGGTTTCGACCCAGGTGTATTGCGCGAGGGCCTGCTTGTTTTTCGCCATCGATTCTTTCAATTGCGCAACTTGTTGTTGCAGACCACCTTCCTGGGCGTGAAGCACACAAACGGAAGCAAATGACGTGATAAAAAGAACCGACAGCAAACTCTTGCGGGACATTTTCGATCTCCTCGAAGATTTTTAACGGAAACTGAATTGCAACACTCACACCGGGCGCACTCTTATACGTCTGACGGTGGCTTGTGTAAAGACAATAAGTCCGTGGAGGAAACGAGAAAAGACTAACTGCCTTCTAGCAGCTAGTCCGGGAGCCGAAATACGAGCCTGATATCGTCTTGGACTGGAATGCGGCGGCCTTCAAAAAGCGTTGGGCCGTAGCGCCACTCGCGAACAGCTGTCACGGCCGCTGCTACGAGCGGTTCCGGACCACTTACCGGTTGGACGCTCTGGACGTTCCCGTCTGCCCCAATCACAGCGTGCAATCGTACTGTGCCTTCAATCCCTTGCTCTTTGGCTTCGACCGGATAAAAAGGTGAAACTCGCTTCAGCGGTCGACCAACCACCAAATCCTTTGCTGGCCGTTTTTGCGAGCTGAGATTGTGAGGCACCGGGATGGAACGGCGAGAAACGATCGCGACTGTGGGCGATGCGCTCACAGCTTCTTCTGGCAAGCTGATTGCGGGTCTTGGAGTTGCCACTGGCCGCGGCGTGCCGACCGGCGCTTCAGTCCGGCGCGCGGTGGGCCGAGCCTCGGTTGCCGGGGGAGTGCTTCGAGCCTCTAAACGCGGTGCAGCCGGGTTGTTGAGCCGGATTTGCCCGCGGAGGGACGCCTTTGGCGGCATTCGAAGCGACCGTCGGCGGAGGTGACACAATCTTCGGCGGAGGCGGGGGCGGGGTATTTTCCTTGATCCTCTCGGTGTTCGCGGCCGATATCTGCTCAGGGGTGGCTTCCACAATGTTCTGAACGCGAATCGTTCCGGTGAGACCGTCAAACATTCCGGTGATCAATACATTCTTGCCCAGGAAACTCGCGGCTCTCTGTTGGTCGTCGATGTGGTACCAAACATCATTATCGTAGTCTTTCAACACAAACCGGACATCATTCTGGGAGACGACTTTCCCGCCGAACTTCTGCCACTTGGGCTGCTGGCTTTGGGGTTGTCGTGCGCCGGCCGACAGGACAACACATATCAGAAGAGATGCGACCGCCAGCGCGACAGCGGTTCTTTTCATTGAGACCTCGGACTTCACGTAGGACAAAGCAGCTGTGGCAGCAATCTTCAGCCCCCATCAAAGCGGCTTTTCCTCTGATGAATGGCCGGGAATACAACGTTAGCGGAGAAATTCTCGAAAGTAAATGGGCGCACCCTCCCAATGGATACGAAGAGTCTGCCTACCAGTCCGGGCGATCTTTGTGAAAGCGCATGCGAATTGGCCGCAATTTCTCCTGCTGCCAGCCGTGCTCAGGGCATTCGAGCCTGCGCGGAAACTTCTTTGCGCCGGGCACAGGCCTGGCTACGAGTTCTGCACCGCATTTCGCGCACTTCATCGTAGCCGAATCCTTTTCAACAGGCTAACCTCTACAGGGTGCAAAATATTCCGTCCAAGAAACGGGCTCTCTCTGAAATGTCGGAATGCACGCGAGAGTCCGTCCACAGCATGATTGAGGAGGGTCAATGAGCAAGAGCATTTTAGCCGGTTTGGGGCTCGCTATCGCGCTGGGCTTATCGTTGGCGGCCTGTCAGGATACAAAAGCCCGTCAGGAAAACGAACAATTAAAAGCACAGGTATTGCAATTGCAGAAAGATGCCGGTGACCTGGGAAACCGCATCGATGTTCTGACAAAGGAAAACACCGAGTTAAAAGCGGAAATCGAACATCTAAAAACAAAACATCCTGCGAAAAAATCGTCAAAGTCCAAGCATCACCACACTAAATCGAAGGCGGCGACGAGCACTCAGGATTGAAGGGTAACGCTGGAGCCGCAGGAAACGTGAAAATTGCGTGAAACGCTCTGGCTGGCCAAAACACTATCTCTGGACAGAATAGCCAACAGAGAAGATCGAATCTGGGCTGCTTGCAAAGCATTCCCAGTCCCGTCGATGACTTCAATAAGTACTGTCGAAGGTGAATATGTCCATCGCGTCGAAAATGCAGCCGGAAGCCCAAGATCCAATCACGGTTGACCCTGAGCACTACACAGTTGAATTCGAAAACGAGAGGGTGCGCGTGCTCCGCGTCAAGTTTGGACCGCATGAGAAATCAATCATGCACGGACACCCGGCCGCACTTGAGATCAACCTCACAATCGCTCATCTTCTCGTCACCTATCCAGACGGGACGGCGGAAAACGTTCATGCCAAGGCCGGGCAAGTTCGCTTGTCTCCGGCAGCCGAGCGGCAACCTGAAAACCTAAGCGACTTTCCGTACGAGGCGATTGCGATCGAGTTGAAATAGCGAGCCGAAATGTCTTTAAGTCTGCGCTAGAAGCTGACCTTCAGGATCTGGCCGTTGTTGCCTACGAACCAACCATCGTGCGGATCCGCAAAGGCAACGGCCCAGTAGCCGCTAACATCGGGCAACACGATCCAAGTGCGCCCTTCATCGGGAGTCCATGCCGCCTCTCCGGAAGTGAAGTTCGGCTCTGTCTCGGTGGTAATTACCACGGCGCGGTCGCGTTCATGGCCGAAGGCGTTGTCCTCGCCGCGACCCCCGCCCTCATCCTCGTTATTGCGAGCACCGCGGACGTACGCCAGGCAGAAAATCGCGCCTTGCACGGGCGGCTTGTTCGTCAGGGTCCACGTCTTGCCGCCATCGTTCGAGGTTGCAGTGTCGGCTGCGGTGTTTGAGGCCAAGTCGCCGCCGCCCACGATCCCATTGCGTGAATCGCGGAAAGCGACTGAGACTGCGCCGGCGCTGGGCGAACTGACGAGCGGTGTGTCGTACGCGTTCCAACTATGGCCTCCATCGCGAGTGGCCAGGATCCTCGCGGTTGAAGAACCGCCGGTGGCGATCCATGCGTTGGTCTGATCCTTGAGTCGTGATGCAGGTTCCACTGGCCGCGAATGAGGCTTCGCCCGTTAGCGCTGGCGGCATATTGTTGGCGATTGATTGCCAAGTCATACCGTCGATTGTGCGGATGTCAGGGAATACCCCGTTCACTGAATCGCTGTGGGTAATGCCGCGGTTCGGAGTCCAGAACGCGAAACAGTCGTAGAACGCATTCGCAGTCTGATTCGTGAACTCGATTTTCCAGGTCGCGCCACCGTCAACGGTCTTGTAGATGCGAAAATCGGTTGTGTTGGTTCCAATTGACATCAAATACGCGATCTTATCGCTCACGCCAAACACATCGCGGAACTGAAGGGCTTCGGCTCCCGGTACGACAGCGGCTTTCCACGTCTGGCCACCGTCGGTTGTCACGACATAGGTACCGCCAGTTCCGGCTGCCCACACCACGCGGGAGTTTACGGGACTCACCGAAATGAGGAGTTGGGTTGTGCCGCTCTGTTGAGGAGTAAGTTTTGGTTGATGAATTTTCCCAGGATCTTGCGCGAAGCTGACGGCAGCTGACGCTGTGATTAGAGAAGCAGCCAGAAAATACTTGAACATTGGAGTCCCCCTGAAAGGAAGTGGGCGTGGGGAGGTAAGTATAGGAATGCCGCAGGCGGGTGTCAATAACGCGTCAACACGGGAAAACTCACTGGCTGCCGCAATTTTGAAATGAAGTGGCTGTTACAAATTGAACGCGTACAGCAGAAACCGTGTCACGAAGAGATCAACAACTAAGACAACGACGGAGGAAACCACGAATGCCGTAATCGTGGCGCGGCCTACGCCGGCGGTCCCGCCTTTCACTCGAAATCCCTCATGACATCCAACCGTTGCAATGATGAACCCGAAAATAACTGGTTTCGCGAACCCCATGACAAGATCGCCGAAAACCAGCGCATGAACAGCGCGTGTCCAGAACTGTTCTGCGCTGAGATGGAGGGTAATGGTCGCCACCGCAAATCCGCCGAGCAACCCCGCGCAATCCCCCACCGCCACGAGTAAAGGAAGCACCAGCACCATCGCCAGCACTCGGGGGGTCATCAGCTTGCGGATCGGGTCAATGCCGAGTCCTCGCATCGCATCCACCTGCTCCGTGACGACCATGGACCCCAGCTCGGAAGCCATTCCGGTGGCGTTCCGGCCCGCCACCAAAAGCGATGTGAACACCGGGCCGAGTTCGCGGAGGAGAGCGAGCGAGACGGCGTCGCCCGTGAGCGCTGTTGCGCCGAACCGGCTAAATTGTGACGAGGAATTCAGAACAACTACCCCGCCGACGCAGACGAGAGCGACAATTACGATCAGCAACGAACCCACTCCGATTTGGTCCATCTGCACGATCACGTCGCCGGCGTACCGCGTCGTCGTGAAGATGTCTTTCACGGATTGAAGAGTGAGCAGCGTATAACTCTGGAACGAGAGGACCTGCATTTTCGTTGCATGTTCGACGTTGGAGAAAACCGAACGCGTGTTCACAATGGTGCTCCTGTCACGAAAAATGACACCTCGATAAATTGAGCTCTAAGAACGCTGCCAGAAGAGGACCATATACTAGGATAGTTCGGCGCAAAAGCCGCCATTCTTAATGAGTGAAAGGTGCTCCCGACAAAATACTTTAACTTCTGAGTGGGCGTTTCCCGCCGTAGGGAGCTAGCCGAATATTGTGGTAAATGAGCCGGCTTGCACCCAGGACGTTATAAGCCGGTTTATTTCTGAGATGCTGCGGATGCGCCAATCTCTTGGGGAGGCTGAACGGCTCGCGCGCTTTCACGGCGCGACTGTAGAAAATCCAAAAATTCCTTCACACCTGCGCCGGATTTCACTGAGGCTTGTAGAATCTTCATGCCTGGCCGCACGCTCTGAATGTTCCGATTCGCTGCTTCGGCATTGAATTCCACGGCCTCGGCCAAGTCAATCTTCGTGATCACCGTTACGTCAGCGCTGTTGAAAATCGTGGGATATTTAAGCGGCTTGTCTTCGCCCTCCGTGACGGACATTAGAACGAGTCGAAGGGCCTCACCGAGGTCGTAGGAAGATGGGCAGACGAGATTACCTACGTTCTCGATGAACAAGAAGTCGAGTTCGTCGAGCTTCCAGCCTTCGAGGGCGTTCTGCACCATGGCAGCCTCCAGGTGGCAGACGGTCCCGGTGACGATCTGCCTGACGGGAGCTTGGCTGCGCGCGAGCCTGACTGCATCATTTTCCGTGGCGAGATCGCCCACCAACGCGGCCACACGAAACCTTTGCCGAAGTAGAGTCAGCGTTTTCTCGAGAAGAGCCGTCTTCCCCGCACCTGGGCTCGAGACCAGACTCACGACAAAAACACCTGCGTCATGAAATCGCTGGCGAAGCGAGTGGGCTATCACATCGTTCTGCTTTAGGACGTTCTGGCGCACTTCAATGATGCGTGTCGGGGAATTCACTCATCCACCTCCAGGCCCACCACTAAAAGCTCTTTGCCTTGCACGACATCGCCTGTGAGCGTGCCGCAATCGGCGCAGCAAAATGATTGCAGCGAATGAACTGGCCGCTGCGCGTTGCAATGTGGGCAAAAAACCAGCACCGGAACTTCTTCAACGATCAGGCGCGATCCTGCGAGCGCCGTGTGCTCGCATGCCATTTCATAGGACGCGAAAAGCGCATCCTTCATGACGCCAGAGAGCAGACCCAATTGAAGATGTACGGCTCGGATCGGCACGCCGCCTCGCCGGTCGGATTCTTCCTGCGCCATATCGACAATGCTCATAGCGATCGAAAGCTCGTGCATCGGTCCGTTACCTGGAAGCTGATTCCTTCCAACTCAATGATTCAGCGTCGTCAAATTGCGCGAATGATGCAAGAGCCGCCTGTC
This sequence comes from uncultured Acidobacteriota bacterium, assembly GCA_963697645.1. Lineage (GTDB taxonomy): Bacteria > Acidobacteriota > Terriglobia > Acidiferrales > UBA7541 > Palsa-295. Next base: position 259,537 of record CAVOOU010000006.1, read on the forward strand.
CCAGGCTGATGCCGCCATCGTTGGGCGGGACCGCATGATTCGTCCAAATTTGAAAGGGCGTCGAAGCAAACATTGATTTCAGATCCTCAAGCAGGAGTTCATTCTGAAAAACGCCGCCTGAAAGCACGATCGTGTCGCAATCGTGTTCCTTGCACAGCGCGGTCGCCGCATTAAAGACGCCGAGGGCTACGCCTTTTTGAAAGGCACGCGCGCATTCGTTGGCATCGCGGCCACCGAAACGGTCCTTCGCCAGACTCTCCAGCAAGGGACGAAAATCGAGCTCTGCCGTCTGACGAAGGGAAATGGATAGGCATCGGCTGAAGGAGCATTGCGAGCCTTCTGCTCCAGCCACATTGCAGGCTGGCCTTCAAAAGTTGTCTCGCGGGTAAATCCAAGCAACGCGGCAGCCGCGTCAAAGAGACGACCCATTGAGGTTGTCGTGAAGGTTCGCACTCCTTTGCGGATTAGTTCCATCGCGCTCTGAAAGCGTTCAGAAAAATGGAACGGCGCGGCAGTCACGTCCGGCAGGTCTTCTATCTGCGCCAGGAATCCGGCTGCGGCTTGTACCGGATAGTGAGCCGCCGCATCGCCGCCCGCGAGGATCGCGCGACGAAGGTGAGCCACGCGTTCGAAGCCCGCCGCTGATGCTTCCGGCAAAGAACTCGCCGCCCCAGATCGTGCCGTCGTCGCCGTAGCCCGTCCCATCGAAGCAAACGCCGACAACGCGCTTGTTCCATTCGCCGCGTTCCGCAAGGACCGAGGCGATGTGTGCACGGTGGTGCTGGACACTTCGCGTTTCCGACGAAGCAAGCGCCGACGCATGCGTGGTGGATGCATATTGCGGATGGCAATCGTGCACGACGAGGAGTTGGTCCCAGCGAATCTCGTACATTGAAACCAAATCTTCGATCGTTTGCTGAAACGCTTGGAAAGACTCGAAATGTTCGAGGTCGCCAATGTGCTGGCTCACGAACGCCTGTCCGTCAACGACCAGTGTGACCGTGTTTTTCAAATCCGCACCGAGCGCCAGAATAGGGCGCTTGGATGGAAAGACGGCGACTGCGCTGGGCGCGTATCCGCGAGACCGGCGGAGAACTACCGGACCAAAAGCTCCCGCGCGAGCAATTGAATCGTCAACTCGCCGTGCGATAGGACGCTCGCCTATCAAGAAAGCATCCGCAATGCCGGAGAGGCGCTCGAGAGCGTCCGCGTCATCGAAGGCGATCGGTTCGCTCGAACGGTTCGCACTTGTCATTACGAGAATTTCCGGCGCGCCTGCGGCAAACAACAAATGATGAAGCGGCGTATAGGGCAGCATGACGCCGAGTTCGTTGTTGTCCGGCGCGACTCCCGGCAGATTCACCTTCGCTGAGGCGAGTACTATCGGCCGCGCCGAGGAAGTCAGCAACGTCTCCGTCTCGCCGGAAACGCTCGACGAGGGTTCTGGCGATGTCCAGATTTTTCACCATCAATGCAAACGGCTTCTCTTTGCGATATTTTCGATTGCGGAGTTCGCGCACAGCCGAAGCGTTTCTTGCGTCGCACGCAAGGTGGTAGCCACCAAGTCCTTTTACGGCGACGATATAGCCGGACGCCAGCATCGTCGCGGCGCTGCGAATGCTTGTTTCGTTGCCGCGCATTGTTGCGTCACCGGTCTGTAGATAATATTCCGGCCCGCATTCGCGGCAAGCGACGGGCTGCGCGTGGAATCGGCGGTTATCGGGGTCGTGATATTCGCCCGCGCAGTAATCGTCGAGCGGCCACGCCCGCATGGTGGTGTTGGGGCGGTCGTAGGGCAGGGCCAGAATCACCGAGTAGCGCGGGCCACAATTCGTGCAGTTGATGTAGGGATAGCGATGCCTTCTATCAGCGGGATCGAACAACTCTCGCAGGCAATCTTCGCAAACAGGCAGGTCCGGTGAGATTCGGGCCGTAAGGTGGTCGCTTGTTGCGGCGGCTCTCGCGAATCGTAAAACTGTGGCAGCCGACTGGAGAGGAAGACTCGACTTCGATCTCAGTGATGTGCGCAGCCGACGGAGGCGCGGCTGTCAGCTCCTGCACAAATGCCTTTAGCCCTTATCCGCACCTTCGACAAAAATCTCGACACCTTCTTCTCCATTCAGCACCCAGCCGGCGAGCGTATTGGCGCGAGCGAGGCGGTATACGAACGGGCGAAATCCCACGCCCTGCACCACGCCGCGAACTTTGATGGAACAAGCACTCGCCATGCAGTGTTACTCCAGGTTCACGATGCAGCCGCGTCCCTGCCAGCCGATCTGAATCACTTTGTCGCCGTCAACGAGAACCGGAACTGTGCGCTGGCCGTTTGCAAGAGCGCGCATTCGATCGCGCGCGGCTGCGTCGGTTTCCACATCGTATTCCACGAAGTCGGTTCCCTTGCATTCGAGCCACTCCCGCATTTCCTGCGTGTACTGGCACGTTTTCGTTCCGTAAAGCTCAAGCGTCGCCACGGCCAAGCACCTCTAACGCCTCGCGGATCACGTGATACACCGAGGCTTGAATTTCCTGAATGCGCGGAATGTAATCGGAGCGAACGATCAGCGGAAAATCGGCGAGACCGCGGCGGTGGATTTCGCCGCCGTCGTAACCCAGCAGCGCGACTGTCAGCAGCTTGCGCTTGCGGGCCTCTTCGAGCGCCATGATGATGTTTCGCGAGCCGCCGCTGGTGGAAATTGCGATGGCCACATCGTCGGGCTGAGCCTGCGCAATCATCTGCCGCAGAAAAATTACCTCTGTGCCGACATCATTGGCGATCGCAGTGATGTTGGCCGGTTCGAGCGCAAGCGAAACAGCAGGGATCGGTTTCCAGTTTGACGGCGGCGAAACGCAATCGATGGCCCAATCGTTCGCATCCGTCGCGGATCCGCCGTTCCCGAAAATGATCAGCTTTCCGCCGCGACGAACGCGTTCGGCAATTGCGGAAGTGGCATTGCTGATCTGCTCCGCTTCTTCCTGGGCCACTTGCGCTCGCAGCCTCGCGTCATCGTGCCACCTTCATACGAATCGAATCGGCCACCTGCGCGAGTAGTGTCGGAGGTCAACTGCTTCTCGCGTCCCAAAAAAGGATAAAGAAATTCAGCCTCGCCTACGTCGTGCCCCAATTCGCGATGCTCGAAGAAGACGTGCACCGTCTCCCATAGCGTGTGATATAGGACCTCGACTAGTTCCTGCTGGATGAAAGGATCCGCGCTCGAAGGAGGAATCGTGTACGACCCTTCGAGGCCGGGGAGGGCGAAGGTCATGGCGCCGCGTGAATCGGCAGCATCTAGCGCAACCCAGACTGACGGGTCGCCCTCGGGAGGGCCGAAGCCCATAACGATATCGTCAGGGCGGACAATGGCCTCGAGCCACGGGCGGAAAAGAATCGAGAGGTCGAGGGCGGGCAGGGCACGCTTTCCGACGATGACGGGGTGAACGAACTCGACGGAAACGTGTTGCGCGTCAGTGGCATACGGGCCCTTGTCCAAATGCAAGTAAGCGGCCTCCGCGCAGAAAGCGGTCGGACATCTCGCGGCACGCCTCCGCCAGGCGATGCGCCTCTTTCGCAAAGAACGACTCTAAGATCTGGTTTCTCGCCAGGAGGCGCTGTTCAATTTGTGCGGCGAGTTGGCACTTTGTTGCCATTTTTCCTTTGAGCACAGCGCGCTTGCTGCTTTGCGTTAGCAAATACGCGGCAGGGGATCGCCAACGAGCATGTCGACGATTCGGCTGCCACCATAGCGCGTCGTGACCAGCACCGAGCCGGCGGGCTGTTCGCGAATTTCGCCGATGATGCGAGCTTCGGCACCGCCGGGCATCGAATGAAGCGCGCTTAGCGCGGCATCTGCAAGATCCGGAGCCACGATAGCGAGGAATTGTCCTTCATTCGCGATGTGCAGCGGATCAAGGCCCAGCAGCTCACAGGCTCCGCGCACGGCGTCGTGAACTGGAAGATGGTCTTCGAATAGAACGACGCCCAGGCCACAATCTCGCGCGAGTTCGTTGAGCGACGTGGCAACGCCGCCGCGAGTAGGATCGCGCATCCAGCGAATGCCTGCGCCAGCGGCTGCGACAACAGCTTCGACAAGCGGAAACACTGACCGCGTATCGGACTCGAGGTCGCCTTCCAGATCGAGCTCGCCGCGGGCAAGCAGAATTGTGATTCCGTGATCGCCGATGGGACCGGAAAGCAAAACCTTGTCGCCGGGGCGGACCGACTGCGGATTGATCTCGACTCCCGGCAACGGCGTGCCGAGACCGGTCGTCGTGATGTACATGCCATCGGCTTTGCCGTGCTCGACGACTTTCGTATCGCCGCCGGCGATTCGAACGCCGGCGTATTGAGCAGCGTCGGCCATGGCTTGAATTTCGCGCTGCAGGATTTCCGTGGGCAGACCGGCTTCGAGGACGAACGTGACAACGATCGCTTCGGTCTCGCGCCCGGAAACCGCCAAGTCGTTGACGGTGCCATTGATGGCAAGTTCCCCGATCGAACCTCCGGGAAACGCGAGCGGCTTCACGACAAAGCTGTCGGTGGTGACGGCCATTCTTGCGCCATTGATATTCAGGTGGGCGGCATCGGCCAGCGGTTCCGTGCGTGGCACCAAAAAGAAGAGGAGCGAAAAGACCTTCGACAAGGCGGCGGCTGGCTTTTCCGCCAGCGCCGTGGGCCATCTCAATTTGCGGCTCGCGGAAGCGGATCTTGGGAGGGGCGCTCCCAAGCTTTATCTCGCCTTTCACGCCGGCGAGCTGAGACTCGTCACCAGGTTGGCTTTCCGATGTTCGTAATTGTAGTACGCGGCGCATGATCCTTCCGACGAAACCATCAGCGCTCCCACCGGATTTTCCGGGGTGCATTCCTTGCCAAACAGCTTACATTGCGCGGGCTTCAGAACGCCTTTCAACACCTCGCCGCACTGCGCGGCTTTGGGATCGGTGACGCGAATTCCCGGAACATGGAATCGCTGTTCGGAATCCCATTCGGCGTATTCGTCGCGAATGCGCAGCGCTGATTGCGAGATGAATCCCAGGCCGCGCCATTCGAAATACGGGCGAAGCTGAAACGTATCGGCCATGGCTCGCAGCGCCGCGCGATTGCCTTCCCACGGCACGACGCGCTTGTACTGATTTTCAACCTTCGCTTCGCCCTTTTGAAGCTGGGCAGCATCATCACGATCGATTGGAGAAGATCGAGCGGTTCGAAGCCGCAGACGACGATCGGCTTGTGCTCGTTCTTTGCGATCCATTCGTAAGGGCGGCAGCCGATCACGGTGGAGACGTGTCCGGGCCCGATAAAGCCGTCAAGGCGCATGTCGGGAGAATCCAGAATCGCGCGAATGGCCGGAATGATCGTGACGTGATTGCAGAAGACGGAGAAATTGTGAATGCCTTCCGCCTTCGCGCGCTGCAAGGTCAGCGCCGTGGAGGGAGCGGTGGTCTCAAAGCCAATCGCGAAGAACATCACGTGCTTTTGCGGATTCATCTTGCGCGAGTTTGATCGCATCGGACGGCGAGTAAACAATTCGGACATCCATGCCGCGCGCTTTGTGTTCGAGTGGGCTGCCGTGCGTTCCGGGAACCCGCATCATGTCGCCAAAGGCGGCGAAGATGACGTCCGGATCCATGGCGAGTGACAGGGCGTCGTCAATTCGCCCCATGGGAAGCACGCACACCGGGCAGCCGGGTCCATGAATCAGTTCGATATTGGCCGGGAGCACGTCTTTCAGGCCGAAACGATAGATCGCGTGCGTGTGACCGCCGCAAACCTCCATCAGCCGGTAATGGCGCTTGGGGTCGGCGAGGCGTCGAATTTCTTCCGCCGCTTTGGCGATCAACTCCGGGTCGCGAAACTCGTCAACGTATTTCATTGTGTGATCCCCGTTCGGCCGCGCTACGGCGAGTGCTTGTCCTGGACGTCTTCGAGTCCATATCCGCGCACTTCTTGCACCGCGGCTTCGCTCTCGCCCAACATTTCCAATGTGCGCATCTGATCGAGGGCGTCTGCTTCGCTGATTTTGCTCATGGCGAATCCCACGTGAATCAGAACCCAATCGCCGGGAACCGGGCGGTCGTCTTCGAGAAGCCCGAGATCCACCCTGCGCCGCATGCCAACCACGTCCACGAGCGCCGAACGTGGATTATCCGAGGCAATCTCGATTACTTTTCCTGGTATCGCAAGGCACATGTGGCATCCTCCCGGCGGATTCTCGATCTCGTCTTCAGGGCTCATTGCCTGGTTCCTTATTGCTTTCGAGCCGTAAAGTCGAACGCGATCTTCACTTCATCCTTCACTTTCAGCGTGCCGCCTGCAACAGAAACGAGCTTGATACCGTAGTCGCTCTGGCGCAAGCGTAAATTCTCCGTACGCCCTGAGCACGTCGCCCGTCACTGAAACCTGCGCAGAAATCGTCTCCTGGCGAGTGATTCCGTGCAGGGCGAGATTTCCCGTCACGTTCGCGGCGTAGCGGTCGTCGCCTAACTCGTTCGCCGCCACCTGAGCTGCTCTCGAAAACGATCTCCGGGTAGCTGGATGTTTCCAGCACATCCTGATTCATCCTGTTTTCAATGTCGGCGCGATCCTTCTGGCTCACGTCGTCGGTGACGGTGAGGGACGCGGGTTTCACCGAGATTCGAATCGCCGATTGCTCGGGATTCGACGAAACGAAAGTTGCTTCGCCGGTGTAGTCGCGAATCGCCAGCGTAGGGCTATGGCCCAGAGAAGAAAACAAACCGGTGGCAAACGCCCGCACCGTAAAACGACTCATTGCCAGCGTCAATTCGATAACGAATTGCGGCGTCCGTCGCCACCATCTTGGCTCCCGTTGATTCGGTCATTTGATCACCCTTGCTTCTTCGCGACAATAAAGAATGCAATTTTCAATTCGTCTCTGATTTTCAACGTTCCGCCAGCTATCGAAGCGATGGCGATGTCGTACTGCGCTTTGCTTCACAGGAAAACTTCCATAACCGCGCAGGGTGTCTTCGCCAATGACCACTTGGGCAGAGAAATCCAGCTCGTTGGTGACGCCGTGGAGCGTGAGTTTGCCCGCGATCGTTGTGGCATATAAATTCTCGCTGAGACGTGTGGCTGAAATCTGCGTGCTCGTATAAACAATTTCCGGAAACCTCGAGACTTCCAGAACCTCGTTAAACATCACACGATCGATTTCACCTCGATCGTATTCACTTACTTCGTCCATCAGCTCCAGCGAAGACGGCTTTGATCCTCACCTGGATCGAAGCGTCTCGCAGCGTGTCCGGAACGAACTGCGCTTCCCCGCTGAAATCACGAATCGCGAACTTCGGGTTATGCGCCACGACCGCTGCCAATCCGCTCGCGAAAGCATGAACGGTGAACTGGCTTTGCGCTGCGTCCATCGAGTAACGGACGTAATCACTCATCGGTGCCCCCTCAAAACTGAGATTCCGGGGCCCAACTTCTTTGCTAGAGCCGACGCAGCTTCATTTCTAAAAAACAACGGAATCCGATTCCGCGATCACATTGAGCGCAATTTAAAATATCGCTCGATGTCGGGAATAAGATCAGTCGCCAGGCTTCCGATTCCGAGCTGGCCCATATACTTCTTCGCTAGCGGACTCGTCAAAATAAGCCCGGCACCAACGACAACGAGTGCCACACCGCCGAGCATGAGCAATGTGTCCTTATTCGCGCCGTTGTCTTGCTCACCGCGTTGAATCACTTCCACTGGCATACGATTTTCTCCTCTCTCTTTGACTACGATTCAGAGCTTCGTTCGGGTGATTCACTACGTTGAATTGTTTCGACCAGAGATTCAATACGATTCGCCGCTTCTTCAACCATCGCGGCGACAGGTTCGCTAAGGCCCATCGCGCCTTCCTCAGGCCCCAGCGTGAGTGGCTCACACCCCACCAACAGAATGCGTTTCAACTCGCCTCCCATTGATTTCGCCATGCGAATCACGTTCATCGGATTCATGCTGTGTGCATCTACGGTTCTCTGCGCGGCTTCGGCGCCGTCCTCGGCGCTCACGTTCAAGTCAGGTTCAATAACGTAGAGCGTTCCGGGTGCTCCACCGCGCGGACAGGCATCCACCAAAATTGTTACGTCAAAGCGGTCGAGCAGTGCATACGCCAAATCGAAGCCGCGGATTCCAAAATCTACGACTTTCACTCGCTCCGGCAGTTTGCGATTTGCTAATCGCTGTGCGACTTCAACTCCGAAGGCGTCGTCGCCAAGGAAAATATTCCCAATTCCAGCGATCAGAACGGAGGGACTCTTGGTCGCAACACTTGATTCGAGCTGGTCGAGGTGGAAGCGGTTCGATCTCTTCGGGATCGAAAAAGAAGCGATGACCGGGTTGACGCATGATGCCGATGTCACGACCGGGGTCGTCGTCAGCCACCACGCAGACGTGAAATTTGCCCTCGTAATCCTGCTCGATGGACTCGATCATTGCAGTCTTGCCGGCAAGCGCGATGTCCATCACATCGCCGCGCTTGCCGCGGGTGTAGACGCACCCGGTGTCCCGCTTTCACGTCGACTCCGGCGATGCTCAAGCTTCCCGCGGGAGCTTTGTCTTCGAGGAGGCGCCATTCCCACTCGTTCACGGCTTTTCCTCGCTGTCTGCCGGACGCAAACCACGCAGCACACCGTGGAGCTTCATGAAATGCTCCATCGGCATCGACTCGGTTCGCTCCAGGATCTGGCGGGCATGCGCGTCCGCACTCCGCATTTCGTGTTTCTCGTCTTCCGTCAGCGTGAGGATGCGCAACGCAAGAATCTCGTCAATTTCGGTTCCATCGAAAAGATTCCCTGGGCTCTCGGGAGCAATCTGAGGGTAGTCGTACAAAATGATGGGTGACGACAGCATGATTTCGCGCCGACCCTCTTCGCCGACAAGCACGGGCCATGTGCCGATATTGCTGCACGCGGAGACAAATTCCTTCAACGCGGCAGGCGGATCGAGAAGCGAAACGAATTCGCCGCCTTCGACCGCGAGAATGGTGTGCGCTGAAAGCAGAGACTGCATCAACGCTTCGGCACGGCTGACGGAAGCAGGATCGGTGGCGGCAAGATTTGAGATGCGCACGGTGATTTTAAACAGACCTTCGTTAACCGGAACCGCGCTGACATCGACTTGTGCTGTGACGCTCTTTTTCGTCCGCACAATGAAGGCCGCGATTTTCCCATCGAGATTACGCACGGGCTCAATCTCTTTGCCACCCGGAAAGAGAGCCTGTGAGGAGCGAGTTTCTGTAACGCGTATCGTTCAACGGTAGCGGCGGGAGAGTGATTTCCCGCTCGATTGCCTCCTCCCAAGTCTGGAGAATCTGGTCGCCCACCTGCAACGTTTGGACGGTCTGAAAATCCGGTTCCCGGCTACCTTCGCCACCAATGGGCCATCCATCGAGCGGGATCTTGGGCTGGCCAATCGTGCGCGCAACTGCTTGCAGAAAGCGTACTTTAACGCTTAGCTCGGTACCCGCCCCGCCGGTTACAAGGCATTCTGTCTGCATGAACCAGTTATCGGCACCAGTCTGCATTTCGCTATATGCCTTGGGGTAGACCACGCCAAAATTCCAGCGCTGGCGATTTTTCACAGAAGACGGCCGGTAAGGGTACAGCATGTACCCTTCGTAGAGCACAGCGTTGGCGATCTCTTCCACGAGTTTTGTGTTCACAGCTGCACCGTTTCTTCGGTTCCGGCGAGCACGCGCTCAATCACTTGCTCCCAGGAAGGAATTCCATGGCGCACTTTGTACTGGTAGAGCCGGTCGAAAACGTCCCGCCGCAGATAGAGCCACGCGCTATTGGGATAGTAGTGATCGATCAGGTCCTTCCAAGTCTTTAGCGGCAGCTTGAATTTCGCTTCTTTCTCCCAGGAGATCGGCGCCACCTGGAGCTGTTCATTGCTGCCCGCATAGAAGACCGTGCCGCTAAACAAGAAATTCAGGGGCAGCTCGCCTTCCGACAGGCCATGGAAGTATTTTGTCGCCCCCACATTGAAATCGAACGTGCACGGGACCTGAAGTTGCACGATCGTCTCTTTTTCAAATGCGGGAACAATCACAATCGCATTCGTCCAGAGCATGTTCTTCAGCGTCTGGCCCCAGCGGCTTGGCTCGCCGAAGAGATCCAGAAGCTTGGCCTGTTCTTCGGGGGTGTAGCGCCGGCGGGTGACTTCAATCTGGATTTGCGCGCGGAGAACAACAGTATGAATCGCCGGCTCAGGGCCTGAATTTGTCACCCTCAACTCAAATGCGAGAAGGGGTGACGCACCATACGGCACGGGTTTGGCGCCTTCGATTTGGAAATTCAGCTCAGGCATTCGATTCTTCGGGAACCGTCTCAGTCCGTTCCTTTAGACTCGCAAAAAAGTTTCCGACTTCACGCCAAACTTCTGTGCCGCCCGAGAGTCCGTGCCAGTGCAGGCGGATCAGACCGACCAGCTTGTAGCACTCATCAATGGGAGCAATGTAGTACTGCGCGGCGGCGCCGCGATTGGCACCGACTCGATTCGCGATTAGCGCTTCTACTTCCGGCTGCAATTCGCGAAGGGCAGGATTCTCCTCTTCGATGTCAGTCCAGGTCTCGAGAGAAAGCAGCGATTCGATGGCGCCGGCAGGACCCGGATAAAACGCAGAAACTTTTCCGGTGGACTCGCTCTTGAAAAAGAACGCCAGCTCGATGGGTATCATCAATCCTTCCCATTGAGCTTCGGAGATCTGAAATCCCGGCAGGAATCGAATGCGCCGCGGAACACGCCTGAATTTCGACGAGGTCTGACTGCTGAATAGGATCGCGCAGGCCTCACAAGCACAAACTAATTTCCGGGCCGCAGGTTCGATCAGATGCTGATGTTCGGTGGCGAGCCCGGCACTGCACAGCTCGCAGACTTCCCCCGCGCGGCGCTTCCGGGCAAATTGACGCAGCACCGCGAAGGCGCTGTCATTGCCGGCGGCAGGTGAAAACGGCGGGCTCACACCGCGCTCCGTGTTACTTCGGAGAAAGACGGCGTCGTTTCATTGAGTTTGGAGGTTGATTCGTGGCCGTTACCGCCTAAGGCCGATAGAGGCACGAAGGCAACGCCGTGGGATCGCTCTTCGACTTCGCCTTCCACGATGATTGCCGTAACGTCCGGCGCCGCCTCGTAGATTGCTTCTTCCACAGCAAGTTTTAGCGTGGCAGATGAAGAAGCGCATCCGTGACAGCTCCCCTCAAGGCGAAGAGTGACTGCGCCAGCACCGTCAACGCTCATAAGACTAACGTCGCCACCGTGAGATTTCAGGTACGGGCGCGTCTTTTCGAGGGCTTGCTGTACGCGGGCTTCGAGGCCGTCGGGGTGAAGCCCGTAGAGCAAGAGAAGGCTGCGAACAAGCGGGTCCTGCCCGAGAGCATCGATGACGTTGTCTTGTCCGGCTGGATCCTTGTGGATGATTTCCAGCAGTCGCTCGATGCCCGCGCCGTGAAACTCCATCAGGCGTTGGACGAGGTCCTTCGCCATCGCCGACATTGCCGGGTCATTTGCTTTTTCAATTCTCTGAAGCAGTGCTTCGATCGATTGCAGTTGGTTCTGTGCGTTACTCTGAGCGGGCATGGATACCTTTCCCTGTGTCTCCCCTAAAGCAGGAGAGACAAGATACTCGTTCGACAGGCCGCTCGCCATGCAGAGTTTACCCGACGCGCCCTGCAGTATTTCTACGGTTCCAGGCCAAACATCGGCGAATGATGCGTCTCCAGCACCTTTCCATTGCCGAGGTACATGTGCACGCCGCAGGGCAGGCAGGGGTCGAAACTGCGAACGGCGCGCATTATGTCGATGCCTTTGAACTTGTCCGGTCCGTTCTCCTCGAAGATCGGCGTGTTCTGAACCGCATCCTCGTACGGACCCGGCGTTCCATAGATATCCCTCGGATTCGCGTTCCAGGGAGTTGGCGGGTACGGATGATAGTTGGCGATCTTATGATCCTTAATCACCACGTGATGTGACAGAACGCCACGCACAGCCTCGTGGAAACCGCATCCGATCGCGCTCTCGGGAACTTTGAAATCTGTCCACGTCTTCGTACGGCCCGCGTGCAGTTCTTCCAGCGCCTTCTCGACGAAGTACAGAGCGGCTGCCGCCGAGTACGCCTGGAAATAAGTTCGGGCCCGATCGCGCTCGATCGCATTGCTCCACTTCGGAATCTTCCACTCGAACTCGACCTCGGGCAACGAGGTTGTCTTCGGCAAATAGATCTTTACGCTGTGTCCGGTGGCTTTGATGTAGCCGATGTCCACGATGCCCGCAAGAGCGGTCGCCCAGAAGCGGGCGATGGGCCCGCCGCCCGTATCGAGAGCGAGATGGTCTCCGGTGCGCTTATCGAGCCAGCGTGGCGACATCACCCAGGTGTACTTGCCGGCGAAGTCGCGCTTCTGCGGCCGAGGGATCGTGGTCTGGTTCCAGGGATGATTCTGATCCACTGGATTCCCCAAAGGATCGGTCTTGACGAAGGTTTCCGAATTCTTCCACTCGTCGTAGTAGGAACTGCCCAGGAGAATGCGGATGTTCAGATTGATGTCAACCAAATCGTTTGTGACGAGTTTGCCGTCAACGACCACTCCCGGGGTAACAAACATGCCCCGACCCCACTTGGTCATGTTCTTGTAGGTGTAATCGCAAACATCCGGGTTATTGAAAGAACCCCAGCATGCGAGGAGCACGCGCCGCTGTCCGACTTTTTCATAACCTGGCAGAGCTTCGTAGAAAAAGTCGAAAAGGTCATCATGCAGCGGAACTACTTTCTTCATGAACTCGACGTACTTCATCAGGCGCACGAGATAATCGGTAAAGAGCTGAATCGTCGGGACGGTTCCCACGCCGCCGGGATAAAGCGTCGATGGATGAACGTGCCGCCCTTCCATCAAGCAGAACATTTCGCGAGTCATCCGGCTCACTTGCAAAGCTTCGCGGTAGAATTCGCCCACGAACGGATTCAGCGCGCGCATGATGTCGGCAATGGTTCGATAGCCGTGAAGATTGGCGTGCGGCGAAGAGGTCTTCTCGGCTTTGGCGAGCACGCTTGGATTCGTTTCCTTTACCATCTGCTCGCAAAAGTCCACGCCAACCAGATTGTCCTGGAAGATGTTGTGGTCGAACATGTACTCGGCAGCTTCGCCAAGGTTGACGATCCACTCAGCCATCGCGGGCGGGCGGATTCCGAATGCCATGTTTTGGGCGTAAGTGGCACAGGTGGCGTGGTTGTCGCCGCAGATTCCACAGATTCGACTGGTTATGAAATGCGCGTCGCGCGGGTCCTTTCCCTTCATGAAGATGCTGTAGCCGCGGAAGATCGACGACGTGCTGTGGCACTCGGCGACCTGCCGATTCTCAAAATCGATTTTCGTGAAGATCCCAAGGCTGCCTACGATCCTGGTAATGGGATCCCAGTTCATTTCCACCAGATTGCGAGATTTCGTAGCGGTCTCTTTGGTCACCCCGGTGATTGTGCTCATCTTTCTAGGCTCCTTTCAGTCCTCAGTACGCTCGCGGGTGATAGCCCGTGGTGAGTTCAGTACCGGGATGCCGCCATTTCGGTTCTTTATTGACAGTCGCATTTGTCATCGAACGCAAAGCCCTGATCGCGCGTCCGTACACGCCAATTGACGCGGAGGAAACACGAGCGCCGGGCGGTTCATCCATAAACGGCATGAACTTGTCCGGGAAACCTGGCATCGTGCAGCCGATGCAGATGCCGCCCACGTTCGGGCAGCCGCCGATTCCGGCCATCCATCCGCGCTTTGGCACGTTGCAGTTCACCACCGGGCCCCAACAACCCAGCTTTACAATGCACTTCGGCGAACCGTATTCTTCCGCGAAGTCGCCTTGTTCGTAGTAGCCGGCGCGATCGCATCCGTCGTGCACGGTATTTCCGAATAGCCAAGTGGGTCGCAGTTGATCGTCGAGCGGGATCATCGGGGCGAGCCCCGAGACTTGGTAGAGAAGGTACAGAACGACCTCCATGAAATTGTCCGGTTGGACCGGGCATCCGGGCACGTTCACCACCGGCAGGCCCGCAACCGATTTCCAACCCCACCCGAGGTAGTCAGCCAATCCCATCGCGCCGGTCGGATTGCCCGACATCGCGTGAATTCCTCCATACGTCGCGCAAGTGCCACAAGCGACCACGGCAAGCGCCTTCGGAGCCAGACGATCAATCCATTCGTTCGTGGTGATCGGCTGACCCGTCTTCGAGTCAGTTCCCATCGCCGCCCAGTAGCCTTCCTTCTTGATCGCCTCATTCGGAATGGAACCCTCGACAACCAGAACGAACGGATTGAGCTTGCCTTCTGCGGCCATGTACCAATACTTCATGAACTCGTCGCCGTTTTCGTAAGCCAAAACCGGGTTGTGCAGGTGGACCTTGGGAAGTCCCGGTATCGCTCCGAGGATTACGTCCTCGATGCTAGGCTGCGTGGCCGCGGTGATCGAAACGGAATCACCGTCGCAGCCGAGACCGGCAGTCATCCAAACAATATGAACATCGGAGACGGGCGAAGGTCTTTGAGTCTTACGACCGTAAGGAACTGCGTCTGCCATGGCTGATGTCTCCTTTCAAATCCGTTCAGGAGTTAGCTGCGCGTATCGCACTGCTGGGCGGTTCCTTCAAACTGGCATCAACAAAATTTCTCGTGCTGGGCTTCGTGGCGTAGAAACGCGAGTGTCAGAATTGGGTCAACTTGATCCCAGTGCTACAGGGGAGGAATACAACGTCGAAGTGACGGCCTCAAGCGGGTGCATGCTATATTCTTTATAGGAACATTCCTACAGGCTTACTAAGGAATTCCCTTACCATCTAAAGCGCTGACAACAGGTGGGTTGGTGGCTAGCTGGAGTGCTGGGCTTGATTTATCGCCTTCGATTTTGCGCGAGCTAAGAAAACGTCGATGTGACGAATTGGAATTCTGAATTACACACCTTTCACGTTCACGGACCATTCCACGGCACGCTGCACAAGTTCGCGCGCGTTTCGCAGCGACAATTTTTCTTTGATGTGGGCCTGGTAGGATTCAATCGTCTTGGTGCTGACGTGCAGCTCATCGGCGATTTGGCGAGTCCCGTGGCCGGTTCCAATCAATCGGTAAACCTCGAGCTCCCTGTCGCTCAGTTTCGAAAGCGGATCGCATGGCAAGACGGAGCCGTTTACCAATTGCTGTAACATCCTTTTGGTTAAGCGGTCGCTCAGGTACACGTCTCCGCCAAGAATGTATCTGATCGCGGTCAGCACCCTGTCTGTTGCCTCTTGCTTCATGATGTAGCCGTTCGCGCCGGCACGAAGCGCCCGCTCAGCGTAAAGCAATTCGTCGTGCATCGAAAGAACAAGTACCGGCAACTTCGGATACTCGACGCGAAGGGCCTTGAGCAGCTCCAGGCCGTCCGGACCCTCCAACGAAATGTCCAGTACGACAAAGTCAGGCATTGAATTTCGAATCGCCTGCAAGGCCGAAGTAGCATCATCCGCCTGCCCGCAGACGGTGAGATCCGATTCCCGGTCGATAAACAGTGCCAAGCCCTGCCGGACGATCGGATGATCGTCAACCAGCAGAACCTTGCATTTGGGCGCCAAAGGATTCAATCGAGTCTTGTTCATTATGTTCTGCTCACACAAAACGGATGTATCACGAACGGGCATTCAGCGGGAAGACACAAACCAGAGTAGTCCCTCCGGATGCGCTTCTCCCCAGGTTCAACGACCCGCCGATCATATTTGCGCGGTATCTCATGATGTTCAAACCCATTCCGGCATTGTTGGCGGGGATCTCGGATATTCCTTGTCCGTCGTCCGTTACCGTGAGGCTCCCCTCGCCGTTCGATGCGGACAAGGCGATGACGACGTGCTTCGGTCTTCCGTGCTTGATTGCATTGTTCACAGCCTCGCGCGCGATGTGGTAGACGTGAGTTGCGAGATTCACGTCATATATCAGAACCGGCTCGCCACATTCGAACCGGCATTGAATCCGGAACAGATCCTGTATTTCGTCCGCGTAACGAGTGAGGGCCGACATTAAACCGTGAGCATCGGACACGACCGGGAGAAGACCGCGGGACAGTTCACGCGTCTTGTTAATAGCTTCGTTTATTAATTTCACGATCTTGGCTGCTTCACCCGTTTCCGGTAACGACTTTTCGCCAAGCTTGCTCTCAAGCACCTTGCTCATGAACGCGATGCCCGTCAGATGCTGGCCGAGGCCATCGTGCAAGTCTTCGCCAATTCGACGTTGCTCGCGTGCGCTCACCTCTAGAAGCGCCTTCTCGAGTCGTCTGCGTTCGGTGATATCGATCCCAGTGACGATCACGTGCGAGGTCGTCCCATTCTCACTCGCAAGGACCGTGCTCGACCACGTAATCAAGCGCGGAGTTCCGTCGCGTGTCAGAAGCGAGGTTTCATAGGCCCCGGGCAAATGCGCCGGCTTTCTGTCATCAAGAATCGCCTTGAAAGTTTCCTCCTCCTCCGGCAGTAGAAACAGGTCCCAGAGAGGCTTGCCTTCCACTTCGGCGAAAGTGTAGCCCGTGGTTTGTTCGCAGGTGCGGTTGAAACGGACGATTCGACCCTTGGGATCGAGGACCACAATCAAGGCTCCCACGATGTCGAGAATCGCGGATACGACGTTGCGCTCGTCCTGCAGCGATTCCTCAGCTGTCTTCAGCTCAGTAATATCGACGCCCACTCCGTGAATGAACCACGGACCATCCTCGCGGCGAATCATCTCGGCTTCGCAGTGGAACCACAGCACTCTGCCGTCGCGCGCGACCACTCGATAGGCGGACTTGAGGGGTTTACCCGAAAGAAACATTTCCGCGGCTTCCTCACTCCATCGTTGTTTATCGTCGGGATAAATGCGGTCGTACCAGCGAACTGGATCTTCCAGCCATTCGTCCTGGGTGAAACCGAGGGCGGCCTCAATCTGAGGGCTGACGTATGCTTCGCCGATTCCCTTGTCGAGATACGCCATGAAGATTACCGCCGGAATTTGTTCGACGAGGGCGCGATACCTGGCCTCAATACTGGGCGATGGCTGGATCGACCGCATCGCCGCGGTCGTTTTCTCAGGGAGTTGTTCTGTGGGTTGTGTTCTCTGTAAACGCGTTTCCGAAAACACGCTCGCTAAGTTCAGGAGGGTCGCCTGTGCATCCGCGAGACTGGAATTGGCGTCGAGTGAAAACGAGTCTTCAGCAAGCTCCCGGGCTACGTATTTCTCCTCGATGGGATTTCTGCTCATTTCGTTGCGCCACTCGGTGCGTTGTTCATCCGGTCTCGCGGGAGCGCCGTCGCCAGCTTGGTTCTTTGTTCAAAGACGCCTGCGTAAATCGACGAAGGGCATGAATCGCTCGGCCATACGTTGTAACCGCGTTCGAAGAAAGAAGCGAACCGGGAGGCTGGTTCATGAAGGGCATGAACTTATCCGGGAATCCCGGCATCGTGCAGCCGATGCAAATTCCGCCGACGTTCGGACAGCCACCGATTCCGCCCATCCAGCCACGTTTTCCCACATTGCATTGAACCACCGGGCCCCAGCAGCCTAGCTTCACAATGCATTGAATCGAGCCGTATTCCGCGGCGAATTCTGCCTGTTCATAGTAGCCGCCTCGATCACAACCCTCATGTACCGTCTGACCAAATAGCCAAGTGGGCCGTAGCGCGTCATCGAGCGGGATCATCGGCGCGCGCCCAGCCACCATATTAAGTAGATACAGGAGGGTCTCCGTAATGTTGTCTGGTTGCACCGGACAACCCGGCACACAAACGATCGGAATGTCCGCTTTCGATTTCCACGTCCACCCAAGGTAATCAGGCAATCCCATACAACCGGTCGGATTCCCTTCCATGGCATGGATGCCGCCATAGGTTGCGCACGTTCCCGCAGCTACGACTGCCCAGGCATTCGGAACAAGCCTATCGATCCAGTCGCAGGTGAGGATTGGCTGACCTGTTTTTTGATCTGTGCCAAACGTGGCCCAGTAGCCTTCCGGCTTGTTCTTTTCGTTTGGGATGGATCCTTCGATTACCAGAATGAAGGGCGCGAGCCCGCCGTCCGCCGCGCGATGGAATATCTCCATGAACGCTTCCCCGTTTTCGTAAGCGAGAAAGGGATTGTGAAGCTTGATCTTGGGAACGAAAGGGAGTGCGCCGAACACCAGATCTTCTAGGCTCGGCTGTGTTGCCGCGGTCATGGCGATGGTGTCGCCGTCACAGCCGAGACCGGCGGTAATCCATAACACGTCGATTTCGGCTCTTATACTCACTTGTGGGTGCGCCGTGCTTTTCGGTAGCGAATCAGCGTCGAATACTGTGGCGCTTTGGCGGATTGTACCGAAAGGCCAGTCATTGTGTCGCGACTTTCTTCCTTTGAACTCACGGTGCCGCCTAAATGGAGCAGGGTCGTGAAGTAAAAGATTAAAAATACAGGCGTTTCGGTATGTTCGGCGCTACCCGCCTCTATTTAAGCTGATCATGCGTCAAGAGAGGACCGGTCCAAACACGTGAGAAAAATCCGAGGAGGTCCAATGCGTGCTGAATATGTTGTCCTGGGTGCAATCGCAGTTTTCGCAATCGCTGCGGGCGTTTCCCTGTTTCCCGATTTTGTCCGCTACATGAAGATTCGCTCGATGTAACGCGGCCTGATCCGCACAAAGCTGACTTTTGGAAGCCTGGATCTGCCCAACCCGCCTCCCAGCATAGTTGAGCTGAATTTCCCGGAAGACGGCGTGCCAATTAGTAAATCGCCAGACATATAAGAAGGCATCGGCTCGCTGAGCGACATACGCCCTTTGGGTGGCGTCATAAAAAGAACAGGTCCTCGCCGAATTCCAAGAGTGACAGCTTCGGCGCAACCTACCGCGCCAAGCTTGGCGAGAATCGAAGCCACGTGAAATTTCGCCGTATGCTCAGACATCGCCAACTCCGCCGCGATCGGCTTATTCGCTAAACCGCTCGCGAGCATTTGAAGGACTTCACCCTCGCGAGGCGTGAGACGGTCAATGAGTTCTGCAAGAAGACGTGGATGCTAACGAGGCGCCTCGGCAGGATTTCTCAGCTGCCTGGACGTCCGCGGAAGGCATATTGAGGTGCCGACGGAGAAAGCCCGGCGTCAAGGACGCGCGGTTCTTGAGGTTACTTTGACTGCGATTCTGCGGCGAGAGCGTGGACAATCCACGGAATTATGACTTCGCGAAATATCACCGGATCCGGCCAGACTCCTTTTTGCCGGCCTAGGTGGCCGCCGTGGGGATTTATCCAGGCGGTCCTGGGTACGTCTCCGGCGCTGAGCAGACGGTACGTATCCGAGATGGGCACCTGGGTATCGAGGACGCCGGAAATGACCAGCATGGGGGCATTCGGTTTCCCAAGCAATCCTTGCGTGACCAGCGACATCTTCGGAAAAATTTCAAGCAATTCGTCAATCGTGCTCACATTATCAAAAATCGACATCATGGCTTGCGCTTGATCGAATAGATATTCCCGATTGCCCTGCAGGTGGCCGAGGACAAATTCCCTTTGGAAGTCGTCATGGATTGGCGGTGATTGCACGCTCACAGCTTTCAGACGAGCTTTTTCAAGGATCGCCATTTTAGTTCCCCAATAGGCTCCCCAACTGACTCCATGGAATTCAACTTTGCTTTTGTCAACTTCCGGCCGGCTGTACACGTAGTCGATTACGCGAGTAAACATGCGGTCTGCGGTGGGGCTGGCTTTGATCGGAGCTTGACCCGTGCCAGGACCATCCACCGCCAGGAACCCGATGCCGTAGGGCAGAATGGCGGAGAAACTCTCCGATAGATCCTCCTTTCGGCTGTCGAGCCCATTGACGGCGATCACGAGCGGAACTGGGCCGGTTGCGTTCTTGGGGAGGCGGAGATATCCGACGATTTCTTTCCCTTCAAAGGGGATGCGAACAATTTCCATCGGAGGATCCCAGAATCTCGCGTGCGCACGAAATGCTTCGATCGCTTTTTCGTAGGAGCGCTGCTTGCCGGGAGACGATGGAACCGGCCAGCGTCCGAACGAATAGACGCGCCAGGCGCGAACATAGTCTGCGTCGGCCTTCGCCGGATCGGTTTTTTCGAGCGATCTCGCTTCCGCCATATAGCGATCGCCTACCGCGATGAAAGCCGCCGCCCACTCGTCGCGGTCCTTCGTCTTGATTGACGCAAATGCTTCCTTGAGGTCGGCGGGATTCTGTCCGATGCACGGATATTGGCCATTTTCAGCACGCGTTATGGCCTCGGCTTTGATTTCTTCGATCGTGCGCTCGTTACCGGGTTGCGGAGGCTGCTGAGCGATCGCTCTGGGCGTGATCGCAAACAGAAGAGCCGCAACGGTGCAGCAACGGCGAAACGAGATGAATCGGCGCATGACAATCCTTTCAATTTATTTTTGTCGCCGCGGCTGAAAAACGAGCGGTGCAGCCGACAACCAACGAAACAGATGCCGGCTGCTTCCTGTTTGCACTCCTACTCGGACTAGAAGAGTAGCTTCAAACCAAACTGAGTGGCCCGACTACCGCCGGAGCCGATGACAGGATTCGCGGCTGCCCCATCAGGCGTGGCACAGCCGCAGCCGAACGTGCCTGGGGACGACGGATCGTTGTGTCCATATCCATTCTGTCCGCCGAAAGGATTCGCGAAGTTCGGATGATTCAGAATGTTGAAGAACTCAGCGCGAAATTGGACCTCGAAGCGTTCGGTGATCTTCCAATTCTTGACCACCGAGAAATCCCAGTTACGGAAGCCCGAATCGCGAAAGAGGTTGCGGCCCATGGTACCGAAGCTACCGAGCGCCGGGGGAATCATGATTGAGGATCCCTTCGCATAGCATCCAAAAGATGCGAGTGACTGACTCGCGGCCACCCGCCATGCCTCCGTCGAGCAAAAGTGCCTGGGCAGCACAGGCCGGATTGCTCGCTCCCGGAAAATATGGGATCGGTGTCGGACCGGAGTTGAAGGCACTTGGGTGGCCAAAGAAATCCCAGCGCTCGATGCCTGTGGCGGCCGCTGCCGATTCACCGGTCCCGCTAACGTCCGTGCTGGTGTCCATAGGGCCCCACGGCTGCGCGGAATACAAACTCACGATGGAATTGAGTTCCCAGCCCTCCAGAAGCTGCGCGAAGGATTCCTTCCCCGGAATCTTGTAGTTGACCGAGAACGTAAAACGGTGGCGTATGTCGAAATCGCTGCTGGCATATTCTCGCTGCGGATGCATGGAATCCTGGGGCAGGCCCAGGCCTGCTCCGAAGTCCCAGTTGGCACCCACATCGTCGAGTGCGTGAGCATAGGTATAACCTGCAACAAAGGTCAGACGATGGAAATTGCGCGCCGTCAGAGTCGCCTGTAGTGCGTTGTAATTCGATTTGTAGAGGTTGTCGAACTCATAGATTGCGCCCAGTGCGTCGGGAAAGTTTGGCCGGTTTGCCTGCTCGCACCCGCTGTCACCCGGAGCGCATAATCCAGGTGCAGGTTGGTTGATGTCCCGAACGTTGGTCAGTTTCGATCCGTGGTTACCGACATAGCCAACTTCGAGCGAAAGGGTATTGGTGAAAGCGTGCTGAACGTTGACGTTCCAGTAAAAGACTCGAGGTGTGACCAAGTTCGGATTGATGGCAAAAGTCGTGCATGGAAACGTGCTGCTGCAATTCAATGAAGTCGAGAACAGCGGGCCGGTATTCCAAGCAGCAATGCCGGCGGCAGGGTCAGCGAAGTAGGCCGTATTCGTGACCCCGCTCGTGAGAGTTCCCGTGCCTGGTGGGACTCCAGTGCTGGCGGCAGTCGGGTTGTTCGCGATGCCGAGGGTGTTATTGAAGGCGAGGAAGGCCTCCCAATTGACCGATTCATAGATGATGCCGGCACCCGCCCGAATCACGTTCTTTCCGCTACCGGTAGGATCCCAAGCGACGCCGATGCGAGGCGCGAAATTCGCGCCGTTGCTTTGGTAAGGACGACTAATGCCATGACCGACCTGAACGATTCCGACGTTCGGAACAAAATTGGTCAGACGGTTCTCATCTTCCTTGACCACGGTGCTGAATTCGTAGCGTAACCCGAGGTTGACGGTCAGTCGGGGAGTAACGCGCCAGTCATCCTGAAAAAAGCCTGCGTACGACCAGTTGTGAATTTGACGGCTTGCATCCCCGACCAATACCTGCGTTTTGGCTGGAGCACCGGCGAAGAAGTCTTCCAACTGTGTGGAGCCCGCGCCATTGCCAAACGCTTGGCCTCCCAGAAATTTGACTTGGCCTCGGCCGCGGGCAAACGCAGCCCCGCTGAATGAATCCCGGTGAACCTCGCCGCCGAATTTGAAGGCGTGCTTCCCGGAGGTGTAGGAAATGTGGTCGGCAAACTGGAATCGTGTGTCGGGTCCTTGAATCTTGGGCCAGACAAACCCGCCCAATGTGTTGGGCGCACTGAATTGAGGAATAGTGATCAGAGGCAATCCGCCAAAAAGCGGATTCGTGACGCCGGTGTTGAGCCCGTAGGCACTCGCGGGCACGTTGTGATCCGCGGTGAACGTAGGCTGATAGAGCCGGTTGTATCCAAAGCGGGCTTCATTGACCCAGCGGGAACTGGGCACGTAGGTCCAGTTTACGCCGAACACCTGCGCGCGAGTGTGAATGACAGTCAACCAAATCGGCTGTACTTCCTGCGCGTCGTCCACGGTCCCATTATTGTTGCCGAAGAAATATCTCCCGCTCACGGTGTTGCGGTCGTTGACGCGGTAATCAATTTTTCCGACGGCGTTGTCGGCGTTGACGGTATTCGGGAATCCGAGAATGGCGAGTCCCGGGGCAGCGGTCTGATTATTGAGTGGGAAGCCTTTGCCGTTGCATGTGGTCGTTGCCGGCGGGGTGAATTGACATCCGGCCACCTGCAGGCTGACGGGACTAACGTCAGGTGACATACCAGCGAGAAAGCCCGCATGAACATCGGCGATAGCGTCGGGGATGCTGTTCGCGCAGTCGCCAACCGCGATAAAAGTGCAAGTCTGCGTTGGACTAGTCGGAAGCGGAACGGTGTTCGGTGCACCCTCGACGAACGAATTGCCCACTCTGTAGCGCTGGCCCTCATAGCCGCCGAAGAAGAAGAGCTTGTCTTTGATGATGGGCCCGCCCACGGTGGTGCCGAATTGCTTCAAAGCCCTTGGCGTTTTCGGCAGTCCGTCCGGGTTGAAATAGTTGCGCGCATCGAAAATCGTGTCTCGATAGAAACCGTAGGCCGTGCCATGGAGACTGTTGGTGCCCGATTTCAGCGCCACATTGACGATGGCTCCGGGCTTCCAACCGTATTCCGCGGTCGGATCCTCCAGCACGTTGAATTCCTGGATAGCGTCAATCGGCAGGATCGTCGCGGAATCTCCTGCAATGCCGGCGCCGTTGATGATGCTCTGGCCGGAGAAGGGTTCGCTGTTGAAAAGCCCGTCGATGATGTATGCGTTGTCCTCGGCGCGGAGACCGTTTGCACTCGTGGTGGAAAATCCACCGCCAGGATAGCGGACGACGCCCGGGCGAAGCTGTAGCAGATTTTCGTAATTCCGTCCGTTCAACGGGAGATCGTTGATTTGCTCAGTGCTGAGGGTGCCACCCAGCGTGGAAGAGGTGGTGTTCAGGAGGGGAATCTCCTCGGTCACCACTACGGTTTCGCTCGCGTCGCCTGGCTGCAGAACGATATCAATTCGCGCGTCCGACGCAACTTCGAGCTGAATGTTCTGCCGTTCGTAGGTCTTGAAGCCTTTTGCTTCGGCGCGGACTTTATAGATACCGGGAAGCAGGTCGGGTGCGACGAACTCCCCCGCTTGGTCCGTGAGCAGGGAACGAGTGAGGTTCCGTTGCACATCGGTGATGTCAACCTTGGCGCCGACCAGCACAGCGTCGGATTTATCGTGAACGCTCCCCAAGATACGTCCTGTGAAGGATTGCGATAAGACGGGGAAAGAGAAAGCAAGGATTCCCACAACCACTGCCAGAACGCGAGTGAATCGACCCACAATGGGCCGGCGTGACACTGGAAGCGATGATGATTCCATTTTTCCCCCGATCAAGTGTCAGAAAGACAGCAGAATGCCTGCTGTGGTATGACAGCCCTACCACCATACGATTATCCAAGTCAAGGATATTTTGATTTGAATCATGGGTTAAACAGTGGTATGGTGGCTATACCAAGTGTCCACTCGTCGCTATCTCGGGCTCCCAGGCGTTTCATCGATGAGTCTCTTGACCGTTACGAGCGTCACCGTTATTGGCGTAAGATTTCGCGTGTGACCCCTCGTTAGTGAGGAGAGAGCGATGACGATCGCTTCAATCAATCCTGCGACCGGAGAGACGCTGAAGAAATTCGAGGCGCTTTCCGACTCGCAGCTCGAAGAAAAGCTGCAGGCCGCTGTTTCAGCTTTCTCGGAATTTCGCAAGTCGACCTTCGCTGAACGCGCCGCGCGCATGAAGAAAGCAGCGGAAATACTGGAATCCGATAAAGAGAAGTTCGGCCGCGTGATGACCATCGAGATGGGCAAAACTTACCGGTCGGCCGTAGAAGAGGCCGCCAAGTGTGCCTGGGTGTGCCGTTACTACGCCGAGAACGCTGAGAGATTCTTGGCGGATGAATTGGCGGAGGTTCCGGGCAGCAAGAGTTTTGTGCGCTACCTGCCTCTGGGTCCGATACTAGCGGTAATGCCTTGGAACTATCCGTTCTGGCAGGTTTTTCGTTTCATCGGGCCCTCTCTGATGGCAGGAAATGTGGGTCTCCTGAAGCATGCGTCGAACGTGCCTCAATCGGCGTTGCTGATAGAGGACGTGCTGCTTCGAGCGGGATTCCCTCAAGGTGTTTTCCAAACCTTACTGATCGCGTCAGACAAAGTGGCGAAAGTTCTGGCCGATCCGCGAGTGAAAGCTGCCACGCTTACCGGCAGCGAGGGAGCAGGCGTGCAGGTAGGCGTCGCAGCTGCGAAGGACATCAAGAAGGTGGTTTTGGAGCTGGGTGGAAGCGACCCTTTCATCGTAATGAAAAGCGCAAATCTGGAACAGGCAGTGGCGGTAGGCGTGAAAGCGCGCGTGCTGAACAACGGCCAATCGTGCATCGCAGCGAAGAGATTCATCGTAGAGGAATCCATCGCGGACGAGTTTGAGCGGCTATTCGTGTCGAAGATGGAAGCGCTGAAGGTGGGAGACCCGTTCGACGAGCATACAGACGTGGGCCCGCTGGCTACGGCGGATGGCTTAAAAGAGCTGGACGCGGACGTCCAGAAAACAATTCAGGCGGGTGCACGGCTTCTTACCGGCGGAAAGCGTCTGAACCAGCCGGGGAACTATTATTTGCCTACGGTGCTGACGAATATTCCCGAAGGCTCGCCGGCAGCCTGTGGCGAATTGTTTGGGCCTGTGGCGTCGCTGTTCCGGGCAAAAAATGCGGAGGACGCCATTCGAATTGCGAACGCGAGTCCGTTTGGATTGGGCGCAAGCGCGTGGACCAACGACAGCTCCGAGCGCGAAAAGTTCATAAACGGACTGGAATCCGGGATGGTGTTCATCAACCGGATGGTGGCGTCGGATCCACGGCTACCGTTTGGCGGAGTAAAGCGATCTGGGCACGGTCGTGAGCTGGCAATTTTTGGAATTCGTGAATTCATGAATATCAAGACCGTGTCTATTGAAGGCGCGTAAACGCTGATGGAGATTTCATGTACAAGGTAGTTCGCAGTTCGCGGCTCTACGAGCAGATCGTGCAGCAAATCGAAGACTCGATTCTGAAAGGCACACTGAAGGCGGGTGATCAGCTGCCTTCAGAACGCGAACTTGCGCTCAAGTTTGGCGTGAGCCGCACAGCTGTCCGCGAAGCCGTCAAATCGCTGCACGAGAAAGGCCTGGTCGAAGCGTATTCGGGACGCGGGACATTCATCACCAACGGAACATCGCAGGCGGTGACGCAATCGATCAATCTGATGATGAAAATCGATCAGGCGGACGGTTCCGCAAGTCTCGCAGAGGTTCGACAAATACTAGAGCCTGAAATTGCCGCCCTAGCTGCAACACGTATACAAGAACCGCAGCTGGCCTTGATGCGAGAAGCGTTTTCGGTGATGAACCAAGCTCTGAAGGACCCTGAGAGCTACATCGAAGCGGATCTGGATTTTCACCTGGCGCTTGCGGAGGCCGCCGAAAATCCCCTAATTCTTTCGCTGCTTGATTCGATTGTGGGATTGTTACGCGAACAGCGAATCAAGATCTTCTTTCGAGGAAGGCGGTCCTGAACGCGGGCAATATCATCACGCGCGAATTTTGGCGGCTATCGAAAAGCGCGACCCGGAAGCGTCGCGTGCAGCAATGCGGGATCATTTGGAGCAAGTTCGCGAAGATTCGCGCCCGCATCGGAAACGTCGCGTAATTTCAGAATGAACTGTTAGCGTTGGCAAGGCGAGGGTTCTCCGAATGGCAAATCTGGGTTTTGTGGGACTGGGCGTGATGGGCAGTGAGATGGTGAGCCGCCTGTTGGATAAGGGTCACAGCATCACCGGTTACAACCGCACACGCGCCAAGGCTGAGCGGTTAATCAAGAAAGGAATGAAGTGGGCCGACAGCCCGCGAGAAGTGGCTGCAGCGGCGGACGTGACATTTTCGATGGTCACGAACGAAAAAGCTTTGGGCGCCGTGACTGAAGGTCCCGACGGAATTCTGAGCGGCATCACAACCGGAAAATTCCTGATTGATATGAGTACCGTAAGCCCCGGCTATAGCCGCGCGCTCGCGGCAAAGGTTCGCGAGAAGGGCGCCGACATGATTGATGCGCCGGTTTCGGGTAGCGTGATCACACTGCAAGAAGGAAAGCTTTCGGTGATGGTCGGCGGACGGCGCGAGACATTCGACCGGCTGAAACCCATTCTGGACGACATCGGGCCGAAAGTTACGTACGTGGGTGACAACGGCCTCGCGCTTTCGATGAAAATCGCGACCAACCTAAGCTTGGCCGTGCAAATGATGGCGTTTAGCGAGGGCGTCTTGATAGCGGAGAAAAGCGGGATCAAGCGTGAAGTCGCCGTCGATGTGCTGGTGAATAGCGCGGTGGCTTCGCCGATGATCAAGTATCGCGGGCCGTTTGTCCTGAGGATGCCGGAGGAAGCGTGGTTCGACGTCAACATGATGCAGAAAGACATGATGCTGGCTCTCGATATGGGCCGCGCGCTGGATGTCCCGTTGCCCACAACGGCCGTTTGCAATGAATTCCTAACCGCTGCTCGGGGAATGGGCTTTGCGAAGCAGGATTTTGCGGTGGTGTTTGAAGTTCTGGCAGGGATGTCGGGAGTTGCAAAATGACGACGGCCTCGGACCCAGTTCGCACGATCGGCAATGTGGGCGCAGAAAAGCTTTTGCGTTTCTACCGGCAGATGACGGCGATCCGTTTGTTTGAAGAAAATGTAAATGAATTGTATACGCGCGCTCTGATGCCGGGCCTGGCGCACTTGTACATCGGCGAAGAAGCGGTTGCGGTGGGAGTGTGTGAGGCCCTTCGTCCCGATGATTATGTGACGAGCACGCATCGCGGGCACGGGCACTGCCTAGCGAAAGGCGCGTCACCGGAACGAATGTTCGCCGAGCTGCTCGGCAAGGAGGCAGGTTACTGCCGCGGGAAAGGCGGTTCGATGCACATCGCCGATCCAGCCACTGGAAATTTGGGAGCGAACGCAATCGTCGGAGGCAGCGTAGGAATCGCTACGGGCGCAGCCTTTTCTTGTAAAGCACTTAAGACGGGACAGATCGCCGTTTGTTTTTTCGGCGAAGGAGCGCTGGGCCAGGGCGTCTTGTACGAGTGCATGAATCTCGCGCAGCTTTGGAAATTGCCTGTCATCTACGTCTGCGAAAATAATATGTACACGGAGTATACGCATTTTTCCGAAACTACCGCAGGCGAGATCCCGGCCCGCGGGACGGCATTTGGAATAAGAGCAGAAACCGTAGATGGACAGGACGTACGCGCGGTGTTTGCCGTAGCGGGGGAGCTTGCGGAGCGGGCGCGTCGCGGCGATGGACCGGCATTTTTGGCGTGCAACACGTACCGCTACCGGGGACACCACGTCGGCGACATCAATCGCGAATACTACCGCTCAAAAAAAGAGGAGCAAGAATGGTTGCGGGACAGCGATCCCATCAAGAATTACTCCGAGTGGCTTAAATCGGAAAAGCACACGGACGCCGCAACGCTCAGCGCAATTGAATTGGAACTTAAGTCAGAAATGGACAAGGCGATGAAGTTTGCGATCTGCCGCGCCTTATCCGGGCATCGATCAAGTGGAGCAGGACGTGTATGCCTGAAGTCGCAACCGGAACGCGGGAAATTACTTTTGCGGAAGCGATTCGAGAGGCGCTTGCGGAGGAAATGCGCCGCGATTCGCGTGTGTTCATTATGGGGGAGGACGTGGCGGAAGCTGGGACGCCATTTAAAGTGCTCTCCGGTCTTGTGGAAGAATTCGGAACGTCTCGCGTGGTGGACACTCCAATTTCCGAAGCCGGATTTACGGGCGTGGGAGTGGGCGCGGCGATGACCGGACTCAGGCCCGTGGTCGACATCATGTTCGGCGATTTCGTGACGCTAACCATGGATCAAATGGTGAACCAGGCGGCAAAAGTCCATTACATGTCCGGCGGAAAATGGAAAGTGCCCATGGTGATGCGCACAACCCTGGGAGCGGCGCGCCGTTCGGCTGCACAACACTCGCAATCGCTCCACGCATGGTTCAGCCACGTTCCCGGATTGAAAGTTGTGCTGCCTTCGACACCATACGACGCGAAGGGCTTACTGAAGACCGCGATTCGCGATGACAATCCAGTTGTGTTCTTCGAAGACAAAATGAGCTACAAACTGAAGGGGCCGGTGCCGACGGAGGAATATACGATTCCGTTTGGCGTGGCGGATATCAAACGCGCGGGGACTGACATCACGCTCGTCGGAACGAGCAGCATGGTGCAGCTTGCGATGGAAGCTGCTGCGTTGCTCGAGGAAGCTGGAGTGAGCGCAGAAGTAGTAGATCCGCGAACTACGTGGCCACTCGATGAGCACACGCTGATCGAGTCGGTGAAAAAGACGTCCAGGGCCATCGTGATGGACGAAGGTTACGGGCGCTACGGAGTTGCTGCGGAGCTGGCGGCGACAATTGCCGAAGGGGCGTTTCACTATCTTGATGGCCCAGTAAAGCGCATGGGCGCGATGCATGTACCGATTCCATTCTCGCCGCCGCTCGAGGACGTTACATTGCCGACGCCCAAAGCGATTTTCGAAGCAGCCATGAATCTTTGCGGCCGGACTTAGTTCTTTGCCGGTTTGATGTCAGGAGGACGCCGTGGCACTACCAACTTATGGAACGATGGCGGTCGATTGGGAGCAGCGAATCGATTTTGACCGGCTGCGCCGGGAACGACTGCAGCGAGTGAAGGATCTTCTCGCGAAGTCCGAAATGGGCGCGATTTTGTGCTTCGATATGAACAACGTGCGATACATCACGTCCACCCACATTGGTACTTGGGCGCAGGACAAGATGAGCCGTTTCACCCTGCTTACCCAAAAAAGCGAACCCATTCTTTGGGATTTCGGTTCCGCCGCGAGGCATCATCAGCTTCATTGCCCCTGGCTCGGCGAACGGTCGCGGCCGGGGATTCCGCTTCTGCGCGGCGCGATGTCGCCCGAAATGGGACGCGCTGAAGACGTCGCGAAGAAAATCCGAATTGAACTGGAAGAAGTTGGATTGCTGCATGAACCTGTGGGGATTGACATCGTCGAGCCCCCGATTCTTTTCGCGTTGCAGCGCGAGGGCATCAAGGTTGTGGACGGCCAGCAGTTGATGTCCGATGCTCGCGTGATCAAAACGCAGGATGAGATTTCGCTGCTGAACCACTCCGCGATGATGGTGGATGCAGCCTACGACGAACTGTATCGCGCGATGAAACCCGGAATGCGCGAAAACGAAGCCGTGGGCCTCGTCAGCAAGGTTTTGTACGACATGGGGTCCGAATACGTCGAAGCAGTGAATGCGATTTCCGGCGAACGCTGCAATCCGCACCCGCACGTGTTTTCAGATCGTGTGCTGCGTCCTGGCGATCCCGTGTACTACGACGTTCTTCATTCCTATATGGGCTACCGCACTTGCTACTACCGTTGCTTCACGATCGGTTACGCGTCGCACGCAATGATTGATGCTTACAAACGCTGCCGCGAATATCTGGATGCGGCGATTTCCCTGGTGCGTCCCGGCCGCACTACGGGCGAAATTGCGGCGCTGTGGCCGAAGGCGCAGGAATTCGGATTTCCAAATGAAGAAGCTGCATTCGCTCTGCAGTACGGCCACGGCGTAGGGCTCGCGATTTGGGAGAAGCCGGTCATCAGCAGGTTGGTTTCGCTCGATCATCCGTACGAAATCAAACCGGGAATGGTTTTTGCTCTCGAGACGTTCTGGCCTTCAACCGACGGATGGGCTGCCGCGCGGATTGAAGAAGAAATCGTGGTCACCGAAACAGGCCACGAGGTAATCACCCGTTTCCCTGCCGAAGAACTGCTGGTGGCGGGTGCGCACTATTTCACGGTAAACGGGCCGCTGGCGACGACGCGTGAGACGGAAGCGGCTCCCAGTAAGCGCGTGAAGGAAATGGTGGCGGCCAGCGCGAGAACGGAACGCGTCGGGGTGACAGACTAAGAGTTTTTCTGTCCAGTTTTACTTCCGAGGAATGATGGCTATCAGTGTGGTTATGCCGGCTCTTGAGCTCACCCAAGAGACCGGGAAACTTGTCTCATGGCGCAAAAAGGAAGGCGAAGCTGTCGCCAAGGGCGAGACATTGATGGAAGTGGAAACGGACAAGGCCGTCGTCGAGGTGGAAGCCCAGGCTGATGGATTTTTGGCGGGTGTAAACGCAAAGGACGGCGAAGTGATCGCCGTGGGCACGACCATTGCGTGGATCGTCGCGAAGGGTGAGGCGCCACCTCAGAGCGAATCGACTCTAAATGTAACTTCAGGGGCAACCGTCAGCACAAAGATTGCTCAGCCTGAAAAAGCAAAAGCTGCTTCTCCGGGCGACGTGGTCTCGCGTGGTAAGCCAAAGATTTCCCCGAAGGCGCGGCGAATCGCAGGTGAGTTAAACGTAGATCTGAACAATGTGCGCGGCTCGGGCCAAGACGGAGAGATTCTCCTGTCGGACGTCGAAGCTGCTGCGAATGCCCCGGCGGCCGCTCCCGAAGCGCCTTCCACGGATCACGCAAAACTTGAGGTCTTAACGACAATCAGCAGATTGATGGCCGAGCGCACAGCGCAAAGTTGGACAACTGTGCCACATTTCTTCCTGGTGCGTGAGGTCGAGGCCAGCGCCTTGCTCTCCGCGCGCGAGAATCTTTTCTCATCCAAAGTGAGTTCCCCCGTCAAAATTACGACCACGGATTTGCTGACTGCGATTGTCTCGCGCGTGTTAATGCGCCATCCACGCATGAATGCGAGCTATTCGCCGGATGGAATCCGCCTTCACTCTAGTGTGAACATCGGGATCGCGATTGCGGTGAATGACGGGGTAATCGCCGCAGTGATTCCGAATGCACACACCGCCAGCATCACGGAGATTGCGACTCAACGCCGCGACTTGGTCGAACGAGCAAAGGCCGGGAAGTCTCGCGCGCAGGATTTAATTGACGCGACCTTCACAATCAGCAACCTGGGCATGTTCAAAATCGATTCGTTTACTGCGATTATTCCGCCGCCGCAAGCCGGCATCCTGGCCGTGGGCACAATTTCGGATCGTGTCGTTGCGATCGATGGAAAGCCTGCAGTCCGCAGCATGATGACGCTCACTCTATCGTGCGACCATCGCGTGGTGGATGGCGCACGCGGCGCACTCTTCCTGAATGACTTGGCCAACGCAATTAGCAAGCCCCAAGAACATTTAGGCTCACAACTATGACGGTCGACGCCGCGCTTCCCGACATTTCCCATCGCGCGCGCGTGGCAGTGCCCAAGAAACCTTTCTACAAAAACCTGTGGATTCAAGTTCTCGCAGCCATCGTTCTCGCCTTGCTGCTCGGCCACTTCTACCCCGCGAAAGCGATCGCCATGAAGCCGCTCGGCGACGCGTTCATACGACTGATCGCAATGGTGATCACGCTCATCATTTTCTGCACGGTTGTATCCGGCATCGCCAATGTGCAGGACATCAAGAAAGTAGGCCGCCTCGGAGGAAAGGCTCTCCTGTACTTCGAAGTTGTCTCCACCTTCGCGCTATTCATCGGGCTCGTTGTCGGTAATGTGGTGAAGCCCGGAGCGGGCTTTAACATCAATCCGGCAAGCCTCGACCCGAAAGCCATCGCGGATTTCGCGGGCCAAGCCAAAGCGCAGAGCGTGACAGAATTCCTGATGCATATCATTCCGACCACAGTCGTTGACGCCTTTGCAAAGGGCGACATTTTGCAGGTTCTTCTCGTATCGATCCTGTTCGGTTTTGCGCTATCGGTAATCGGTACGCGAGCGAAGCCGATCCTCGATTTGCTGGATTCTTTGACCCGTACAATATTCCAAATCGTGAACATGCTCATGCGATTCGCTCCGATTGGGGCGTTTGGCGCAATGGCATTCACCGTCGGCAAGTACGGAATGTCAGCTCTCGGTCCTCTGGTAAAGTTGATTGCCGTGTTTTACGCGACATGCATCGCATTCGTCCTCATCGTGCTCGGAGCAATTGCCGCAGCCGCCGGATTCGGCATTTTTAAGTTCCTTGGTTTTATCCGGGAGGAAATTCTGATCGTTTCCGCTGTAAACACTTCCGAGGCTGCGCTCCCAACCCTGATGGAAAAACTGGAGCGGCTGGGCTGCTCGCGTCCGCTGGTCGGCCTCGTGGTTCCCTCCGGATACATATTCAACACCGACGGCACGGGCCTCTACATGACGCTCGCGGCCTTGTTCGTAGCTCAGGCGACCAATACGCATCTCACGATGACCCAGCAACTGACGATTTTCGCAGTCGCCACCCTTACTTCGAAAGGCGCGAGCGGCGTCTCGGGCGCCTCGTTCATCGCTCTGATCGCGACGCTTACTGTCGTGCCGGCCATTCCCGTAGCGAGCATGGCATTGCTTTTGGGAATCGAGCGTTTCATGAGCACGGGACGCGCGCTGGTAAACATGATTGGCAACGGCGTCGCAACAATCGTAGTAGCGCGGTGGGAAAAAGAATTGGACCCCGCAACACTAAACCGAAATCTGGTTGAGTTGCGCGGCAAAGTAATCGAATCGAAATAGCCGTGAGTCTCCCAGTAAGGCTTGGGCGGCAGTACCGATGACCCCACGCAGGCTCCTCATTCCTACTATTCGGAGCCCGTTGGCGGTGGAGATTTTCCCGAAGCTGCTAGGATCAGTTAAGGCAGTACATGTGTTACCAGCGGCGAGCCCCGGGGACCGGATGAGCCCATTCGGCGCATCGCCATAGCGCGTCATAATGAAGAGTGTACTTAATGTTACGGAGCGAGAGGAAAGCGGAGTCGAAAAGACGTCCCCTCCGAAATCTGGCTCTTGACTGTGATACTTCCGCCATGTGTTTGCGCGATCCACCGACCTATTGCGAGTCCCAAGCCGCTCCCGCCGTTTTCGCGTGAACGGGAATGATCAGCCTGATAGAAGCGTTCAAAGATGTGCGGAATGGCGTCCGGGCTTATGCCAATTCCCGTGTCGAGAATTTCAGCTTCCGCAACGCCATCATGTGCCGTCAAATGCATCTCGATCTGTCCGCCTGGCGCCGTGTATTTGACGGCATTATCCAGAAAAATGAGAAAGAGTCTTTCGAGAGCCGCCAGATCGCCCTGGATCCAAATAGGTTCGCTCGGAAGGTGTTCGCTCGCATTCAATTGCTTGGCGTCGGCTAGAACACGAACCTTGCGGTATGCCTGGTCCATGGCTTCGGCGAGGTTCGTGCGAACCAGCCGAAAAGCCGTCAATCCAGAATCTGCGCGGGCGAGGTCCAGCAACTGCTCAACCAACAACGACAGTTTTTCCGATTCCCCTAGAATCTGTGACAGGGCTGCCCGGTATTCACCTTCGGGGCGCGACTTACGGAGAGTGATCTCAGCATTCGTACGCATCAGGGAAATCGGAGTTCGTAGCTCGTGCGACGCATCCGCGGTGAACTGAGTAATCCGGTGAAAGGACGCTTCGAGGCGGCCAAGCATTTCGTTCAGCGTGTTGGCGAGGCGCTCGAGCTCGTCGCCCGTTTTCGGAACGGCAAGTCGGCTCGACAAACTTGTGATGCTAATCCCACGCGCCGCCCGGATAATCTCATCCACAGGACCGAGCGCTCGACTGCTCATCCAGTATCCTCCCAAAGCTGCTAAGGTGAGAAAAAGAGGCACGCCGAGATAGAGAAGACGCCGAAACCGGTCGATGGCGAGATCAAAATCTTCCGTATAAGTGGCCACTTCAACTTCGTAGGCCTTGCCATTCGCTTCCACCGACGCACGCAAGACTCGAAATTGCTCTCCATGGATTTCGGCGTAGAACGGCTGTGAGCTGCGAATTCCAGATCTTCTCGTATCCACAAAATCCGATCCAGGCGAAGCATAAATAAGCTGGCCGCTCGAATCCGTGAGGCGCAGCCGGCCACCGTTCCCTTGCCCTTCGTCGAACTCGTTTAATTCGTCCTTCAGCGCCGCTAGCCCTTCGGGTGCGGTGCTCGCGATGATCCCACGAATGCCGGCGACTCTTCGTTGGAGTCCTGCGTCGATAGCAGAACGAATGCTGTGGCTCATCGCAAAATAGGCGGCACTGCTGAAAATGCCGAGGGAAACCGCAAAGATCAGCGAATACCAAATCGTAAGCCGGATGCGAAGAGGAAGCGCCTTCATTCTTCTGATTCCTGCTTGATGCAATAACCGAAACCGCGCGCGGTATGAATGAGCTTCAGCTGATGATTTTGATCTACCTTCGCCCGGAGCAGCCGCACGAAAGCGTCGAGCGTATTTTCTTCTACGTCGGAATCAAGCCCCCAGACTGCTTCCACGATTGCCTGACGCGAGGCGACTCTACCGGAACGGCGAAGCAAGAATTCAAGCAGCCTATATTCCGTGGGAGTTAATCTCAGTTCGCGTCCGCCTCGAGATACCTGTCGCGTATTCGGATCGAGTATCAAATTGGCGACCTTTAAGGGCTTTGCGCCAGCTTCTGTTTTTGGGCGACGGGCAAGTGCGCGTAGCCGCGCCAAGAATTCGGCAAAAGAAAACGGTTTAGTGAGGTAGTCGTCCGCGCCGGCATCAAGGCCTTTGACTACATCGGGGACCGCATCGCGAGCCGTCAGCATCAAAATCGGCGAAGAATTTCCGATCTTCCGCAGGCGCTGTGCAACTTCAGGCCCATCCATCAGCGGAAGCATCCAATCGAGAACGATGACATCAAACTCGTAGGCCTTCGCGATTTCAAGGCCCGACTGCCCGTCAAACGCGAGGCTCACCACCTGGTTCTCTTCTTGAAGACCTCGTTGCAGCAAGCCGGCCATACCTCGGTCGTCTTCGATAATCAGGACTCGCATTGTCTGTGTGACAGCGACTGAAGCCGTCGATTCGCAATGTATACGAAAAACATGACCATCGCTACGTTCCCAGCGGGCTCTCGCGAGACGAACGGCTGAGGTAAAACTGCACCGCGGGCGTGATAATCAACGACAAGATCATTGATATAAGGATTCCGCCGATGACGGCGATCGCAAGAGGCTGCAGCATCTGTGATCCCGCCCCCCATGCCAACGAGAGTGGCACCATTCCCGCGACGGCTGCCATTGCCGTCATTACGATCGGACGGAGGCGGCGTCGTCCAGCTTGTATCAAGGCTTCTTCCGCCGCGAATCCCACGGATCTGAACTTGTGATTCGCATCCAAAAGCAGGATGCCGTTTTTTGCTACGATGCCAACCACCATGATCAAGCCCATAAACGATGAGACATTGAAAGTCGTGCGGGTGATCAGTAGCGCCAAAAATACACCTGAACTCGACAGCACAGCGGAAGAAAGAATCGCGACGGGCGCTGTGAAGGTGCCAAACTCAAAAAGCAAGACCAGAAAAATCAAAACGAGCGCCAGCACCAGCACCACTACCAGGTCGTGAAACGATTTCTGTTGCTCCTGGTACGTACCGCCGTATTCAACCTGAATGGATCGAGGAAGATTCAGTGCGCGTATGGCTTTTTGTGTGGCTGCCACGCCGGTGCCCAGGTCTAAGCCTTCGAGACGCGCTGTGACCTCGACATCACGCTGAAGATTCTCGCGCCGAATTTCAGTTTGCCCGGGAACTTCTGCGACCGTGGCGAGGGATCCAAGTGTTGCCGTGCCTCCGGCCGCATTCACCAGCGTCGTATTACTCATAGCGTCGAGAGAAGCGCGATTTGATTCCGGAAAACGTACACGCAACGCGTAAGGCCGATCGTTGATAATTACCGCGGAGGTAGCAGGTTCGCCGTCAACGATGGCCGATGCCGCTATGGCAAGTTGATCGGTAGTGAAACCGGCCTGCGACGCGGCTGCGGGATTCACTGCAAACACAACCGCTGGGCCACTCGTCGTATTGTCGATGCCGTTCTGGATGTCCACAATCGGTTTCTTGTTGTTCACGGTGAGGTTACCCAACGCGTCCGCGACACGAGGAGCCCAGGTAGCGAGCAGCTCGGGGTCGGGTGAGAAGAGTTTCACCACGATCGGTTGCGGGGCGCCGGTCAAATCACCAATCATGTCCTGTAGGAGCTGTGTAAAGTCCACATCGAGAGCGGGTTCCTGCGTTTTTACTTTCGTGCGGATTTCCGCGATGATCTCATCAATGTTGCGGCTGCGCTTATCTTTGAGCTTTACCGATATGTCCCCGGTATTAGGCTCCGTGACTGCCGCGAGCCCCAGCTGCAAGCCTGTCCTCCGGGAGGTACTTTCCACTTCCGGCACGGCGCGCACAATTTTCTCGACGTGATCGATCACGCGATTTGTTTCCTGAAGCGAGCTGCCCGGCGGCATCACGTAATCCAGGATAAAGCCGCCTTCGTCCATGGCCGGAAGCAAATCTGAGCCCAGATTGATGTAGCAAACGTATGCGAGCGCTACCAGCATGATGCAAAATGCCGCGAGCCAAGCCGGATGTTTTAAGGCGCGGCGCATCCAGCGTTCATAGGCTTTGAGGATGCGCTCGAACACTCCGCCGCGTAGCGACTCTTCCTCGGCGGCCATCATGCGGCGCATTTCGTCCGCCTCGGAGTGCTCAACACCGGCCGTTGCCGGAATCTCCTCGGAATTTTGTGATGTTTTTTTTCGACGGATTACGAGAGTGCCCAGGTTCGTTGTCCAACCGAGAGCAAGCACCAGCGAGGTGAGCAATGAGATGCTCATCGCGACTGCAAGCGCGCGGAAGAATGACCCGGTGACTCCGGTAATCGAAATCAACGGAAGAAACACAACGATGGGAGTAAGAGTAGAACCGATTAACGGGATCGTGAGTTCTTTGAGCGCCCTGCTAGTAGCTTCGAGCGGACCTTCGCCGCCATCACGGTGGAGAACGATGTTTTCGACGACCACGATTGCGTCATCGATAACGAGCCCTCCTGCCGCAGCAAGCCCGCCGAGAGTCATCATATTAAAACTCTGCCCCATCATTTTCAGGGCGATGAAGGTAATGCAAATCGTTACTGGAACTACCAGGCCGGCCATCACCGCCGTTCCAAGATCGCGCAGAAAAAGCCAAATAATCAGCCCGGTTAGAAATAGCCCGATGATGATTGCATCTCGCACGCTTCCAATCGAGGCCTTCACGATATTTGACTGATCGTAGAAAATATTCACCTCAACGCCGGGAGGAATCACCGAGCGCAGCTTTTGCATTTCCTGATGCACCTCATTCGCAACCTCGACGGTGTTGCTGTCCGGCTGGCGATTGATGCTAAGAAGAACCGCTGGCTTTCCATTGGCGGTGACAACAGTGAAGACCGGCTTCGCCGAAGGCAGTACGGTCCCGATATCGCGAACGCGAACAGGCACAGCATTCACGCTTTTGATCACAATGTCGCCGATTTCTTCCGGCGTTTTCACCTGCGCCGTCACCAGCGCTAAAAACAGTTGGTGATTGCGCGTAAGCAAACCGGGCGAATCGATCAAATTTGTGTGATTAACCGCATCGAGAACATCCTGAAGCGTCACGCGCGAACGCAGCATTCGCGCCGTGTCGGGAATAATATGGAATTCTGGCTGCTGCCCTCCTTGAACGACCACCGTTGCGACGCCATTCAAGCGGTTAAGGCGCGGCTGCAGTTCGTAGGTGGCAAGCTCCCATAGCTGCGTCTGGGGAACTTTATCGGACGTCAAGCTGTAGCCTAAAATCGGAAAGCTTGCAAAATCCAGCCTGTGAGTTTCGATTTGTGCGGTAGCGGGCAAGGTCGTTTGAACGCGTGCCACCGCAGAATTCACAAGCAGAAGCGTTTGCGCCATGTCTACGTTCCAATTAAAGAACAGATCCACTTCGGCTGAACCTCGACTGGTCGTAGAGCGAACATTCTCGAGCCCGGGAACACTATTGACTGCTTCCTCGATCGGCCGCGTGATCGTCACTTCCATCTGATCGATCGGCATCACGCCGTTGTCGACGCCAATGATGATTCGCGGGAAGTTGGTAGATGGGAAAACTGCGATGGGAATCGAGAATGCTTCGTAAACTCCGACGATCGCTAACACAACGACCACGAACAGGATCGATTTCGAGTGCCGCGCAAACCAATACCGCGATCGTTGCTCAGGCACCACCCTTCGATCAGTTCCGGAAGACGAACTTTGGGGTGGCGGAAAATCACTCATCCGCGCCTCTCTGGAAAACCAACCCTGCAATGGCCTCGGTTCATTCCTTGCCGCTCCCTGCAGCCTCAGGCGACTTCGGCGCTTCCACCAGGATCTTGGTTTTTGCTAGAACCGGCTCGTCCTCCTTATCGAGTTCGAAAGCCCCAACGGTTACAACGCGCTCGCCCACTGACAATCCATCCGTTATCTGGGCGTCAGTGGCGGTCCGGATTCCGACCTTCACACTCTTACGTACGGGTTTGTTCGAAGCGTCCAACGTAAAGACCGAGGTCGCTCCATCGGGCCCGGTGAGAATTGATGCCACCGGAACAACGACCGCCTTTGGGACGGTCTCACTCACGATTGCTACTCGAACACTGCTTCCAGGCTTTAGTTTTCCGCCAGGATTTGCCGCTTGCACCCAAACCTCTAAAGTAGTGCTATTCGGATCAAGCGCAGGACTCACGAGCGTAACCTTGCCGGGGAAATCATCGCCCTGGCCAGGAACAGTTATCTTCGCGGGATCGCCCGCTTTCAGTTCGGCGGCCTCTTGCTGGGCGATGTGCGCCCGTGCAATTACCTGCGACAGATCCATTACCGTGAGAATCGGGGCGCCGCTGGGCGCTGTCTCTCCGGGGTAAATGGGCCTGTCTGTAACAACGCCATCGATGGGGCTGACGATTCGAGCGTAACTCAATTGCGCGGCGGCACTGGTGCTCTTGCCTTTAGCAGCTTTAAGCTGCCCTTCGGCGGCTTGGACATCGAATTGCTTTTGTGCCATCTGGTATTGGTCGCGAGCCTGAGTCAAGGCGATCCGCGCATCCGTCACGTCTTTCTGCGAAACTGCTCCTTGCTTGAAGAGTGCCAGTCGGTTGTCGTATATCTTTTGCTGCGCGTCGAGTTGTTCCTTTGCCAAGACGAGGTCCTGCTGCGCCTTCTGTGAAGTAGTCTCATAGTTGGCTTGTGCTTGTTGGTAGCCGCCTTGATTTTCGGTTACGGCTCCAGCGAGATCCCGATCTTCGAGTTCGGCAAGAACCTGACCGGCACGTACTTTGCTCCCGCGCTGCACGTAGAACTTTTTGACCGGTGCGCTGATTTTGGGGACGATAGCCGCTTGCTCGCGCGGGTAAAGCACCGCATCCGCGCTCACCACGTCCTGGATCGACTTTTCTTCAGCCGCGGCCACCTGAACGGTAACAGTTGGCGGAGGCTCGCTCTCTTGTTTCGACGAGCATCCGAAAAATGCAAGCGAGGCTGCTGCCAGCGCGACGGCTGGGTGCCAAAAAGGCCGACCGACGCGCGTCGACGTGTCTACCAGGAGCATTTTTGTGTTGGCATTTCTTCCCATTGTTCAGAAGCTTCCTGTAAGCGTTTGAAGAGCCGCCAGCGCCACTCGATACCGCAGACCGGCGTCATCATTGGCATTTCGCGCCATAAGCTGTGTGTTCAGTGCGTCGACCACTTCAAGAACAGTCGATTCTCCCGCCTGGTAACGCAGGTTTATCAAACGCAGGCTTTCAGCAGCCAGATCTGCCGTGCGGCGCGAAGTCTCAAGAGCGGCACGTGCTACCGACGCTTCGTTGTACGCGCTGTAAAGTCCGCTCAGCAAGGTCCGCTGTGCCTGGCTCATTTCCGCGTTTGCCACTTCCTGTTTATATTTCGCCTGGTGCAATTTGCTCCGCAAAGTACCCCAATCCCATACCGGGATGTTCACACCGGCCGTTACAAAGTATC
Source organism: uncultured Acidobacteriota bacterium (assembly GCA_963697645.1). Lineage (GTDB taxonomy): Bacteria > Acidobacteriota > Terriglobia > Acidiferrales > UBA7541 > Palsa-295. The sequence goes on from CAVOOU010000006.1 coordinate 300,072, forward strand.
CGAGATTTGGAAGCGGGCCCAACATACGATCAGCTGCGATAGGGCTTCGAAGCGCAAATGAATTAGCTTCAATGCCGTAGTCCACATCGAGAGTTAGCGTCGGCAAGAAAGGCGGCCTTGGCAGCAAACACTTCCGCGCCTGCCTGCCGCGCACTTTCCAGCGCTACGCGAAGTGCGGGATTTTCCTTTGCTGCCATGCTCTGGACTTCCGTGAACGCAGGCAGTGCAGCGCTGGACTCGAGATCATCGACGATAGTGAAATTCTCATTGAGCGTTGGAAAAAGCAATACGGCTAGGTCAAGCCGCGCATTTTCCATCGCAAGTTTACTTTCTTCGAGACTTTGCCCCTGCTGGTGATACTGAATCTCCGCCTTGATTACGTCCGCATGCGCTGCCTGGCCGAGTTGCTCCGCGTGCTGTGTAATTTCAAAGAAGTATTTCGCCTGATCGAGGCTCTGTTGGGCGGTGGCAAACCGATGCTCGGAAACCGCCAGCGTGTAGTAAAGCTTCGTAACAGTTACAGTAAGGCCTCGGCTCGCAATTTCAGCTTTCGCTCGGCTGATCGCTTCAACAGCTTCCGCGCGATGATAGGACGTCATCGTATAGTTCTGCGGCGACAGATCCTCATGCAGCACACCCCACGCTCGGTATACATGCACGCCGTCATTTGTAACGAATCGCCCGTTCGACGTCTTTCCGTTGCCCTGTGTCAGCAGGGCTTGAGTTGTTGCGCTTATGGTTGGCAACATCGCATTTCGAGCTTGCACCCTGTCTTCGTGAGAAATTTTCGCATCGGCTCCGGCTGAAAGAAACTGCACATCATTCTTGCGAGCTCGTTTGATTGCGTCAGAGAGTGTGATGGTCACAAGTGTACTGGCACCCTCCGTGACGGCAGGCTGCATTATTCGGACTTCCGCCTCAGGTCGAGCGTCTGTGGTGGACGACGCGGCTTGCGCTGCGGTCGGAACGGGAAAAAAGCCTGAAGCAAACATGAGAAAACTCGCGACGAGTGGGATACAGCGATTTAGTGTCCTGCGGTAAATAAGCATTTTTGCCTTATTCCCTCGCCATTCGTTAACCGATTGGCTTGATCGTGCTTAGAAAAGCCACACCATCGAACATAAGGTTTGAAAGTGAAAACTATCTGAAAACGAGTGACGACGACAGCCTCTGTTGCCCCGCCACGCGTCGGTTGGCAGTCATCCAACTCGCCAACTCCTTTTCCGCCGCCTGAGGGTCACGCCCATCGGAACTTGTACGCTTACGGTGGCGGCCGCGTCGGAGGCGTCAGCCACAAAACTCAACTCCGCGCTTATCGTAAATGCCGGGCAGTCGCAGGAGATGTTTACACTCAATTGGCAGCGCGACTGCCCACCCAAGATGAAATCGTTATACTTCGATGTGTGCCTGATCAACGGCTTACCAGAAATAGCGATAGGCTAAGAGCCTCGGATAGAACCATGGTTGCCACGCAATCGAATCGCTTGCCAAGTTTCAAGAATCGACGGGCGTTGTCGTACCTCGGACACGCTAATCCTGGAGAGACCTTCATCGTTGATCTGTCTTGGCTCTGCATACTTTTCAACCCAAGAGCTTCCTTGTCGATCGGCGCGGCGGAGTGAGATATTTCGCCCTTAGTCCTCTGCCTCATACGTCCAAATTTGCGCTGGCTCGTTTCCTTTTGCGGGAACACCGACATAGAAGCGATCCCGTTTCGCAAACCAGAAACCTGTCCGGACTCCGATCGTTGTTGCCACGTTTTGGACAAGAGAGTAGTGGTCGGGATCCACTTGTTGAAACACGCTGATGAGGCCTTCGCCTCCAATTTCATAGATGCGCTTTCGTGAGGCGTCGAAAAATACGTCATCACATTCGCCTGCAGCTCGCAGCCTGGCTACCTCCGCGCCCGTCTGTGTATTCAGGACAACTATCATCGGCGTCTTGCGTGTAATCGTGAACAGCCGGTGAGACTCTTCGTCCAAGGCCATCGCATAGTTTCCGCGGAGATTCTTGAGCGGCCATTTTGCCACCGCACCCGTTTTTCGATTGATTGACTCAACGATGTTGCCAGCGTCTGGAACGTTGACGAAAATGTGGGCGCCGGATGCTTCCACCTGGAACGACTCGGGATGTCCGAACGTTTTGAATACGCCGCCAACGACTTCGTCCGTCGTCGGGTCAATCGTGGCGATTCCACCATCCTCTTCACCAAAGCCAACAAGTATCTTCTTGGAAGACGGATCGAAGCGGATGTTGTCCGGATCCTCGCCCAGCTCGATGGATTTGCGAAGAGTATAGGCCGCACCATCGTAGACGTTCACCTTACCGTCGCCGGCGTTTGCGACGTAGAGTTTGTCGACGTCGGAAACGTAGAGCACACCTTGAGGCTCGCTGAGCCCTTGAATACTGTGAATGTCGCGGCCAGCAAAAACGTCGACTACCTCGACGGTGTTGTTGCCAAGCGCCGAGACGAACAAGCGCTTTCGTTTTACGTCGGCGCTGAAATGATCGAGGCGACCCGCTACATTGGGTATTGGAATCTGTTCCTCGAGCTGTAGCGGAGCGATTTCGCGAGCAACCGGGGCGGGCACTACCGGTCTAGCGCCCGTGCTTGCGAGAAGGATAGCCACGGCGGTAATCGCGACGCCTGTTAACAACTTCATTTTCATTCCATCTCTCCTGAGAGGTATTTTCGAGTGACCGCGGTACCGAGCTATGGCTGCGGCTCGTACACCAGAACGGCAGCATCTTCGCTGGCATTTGACGGCGCTGCCACGTAATAGCGGTGCAGCTTCGGGCACCAGAAGGATGTTCCTGCTCCCGCTCTCGTTGGAATCTTTCGGATTTGTGTGTAGTGGTCAGCGTTTTGTTGCTGGTAGACGTAGACGAATCCAACATCCGTTCCCCTGCCGCCTGAAATGTAGATGCGTTTCAGATTCGCATCAAAGTACACGCCGTCCATACCGTCGACGGTGGAAAGGGCGGCAACCTCCCTTCCGCTTTGTGAGTTCATTACAACCATCTCTGGGGGTGTGTGGGTCCCGATTAGCAATCGCCCGGTCGCTTCGTCGAGGGCCGCGGACCCTGGGCGTTGGCTGCTGACTGGCCATGTAAAGACGAGTTGCCGCGTTTTCGTGTCGGCGACTTGAATTTCGTTGGCACCCGGGACGAGGATGAAAAGCAGGTTGCCCGCGTGGTTCAATAACAGTTCGGAGGGATGACCCGCGACCTGAATATCACCGATCTTCTTATCACTTTGAGGATCAACAATCCCGACTTCGCCAAAATCCTTCCCCGCATCCTTTCCACCGTATCCCACGTAGAGATGCTTCGCGTCCGGGTCATACACAACACGGTTGGGACCCAGATCAAGGTGGATAGAATCCACCAGCGCGAGGGTGTCACCGCGAAAGACTCGAAGCATCCCGTCATCGCCACTGGCGACGACGAGCTTGTTGAGCGTTGCCAGATAGGCGATTCCCTGGGGCTTCTTGAAGCCCGGCACACTCCGTGACCATTTTCCCTCTTGCAAGTTGACGATTTCCAAGGAGCCATTTTCCAGCCCGGAGACAAAGAGACGTTTGCCCTCTACATCCACGTCCATGTGGTCAAGGCGCCCTCTGACATTGGGCATGGGAATCGTTTGAATCAACCGGAGGCATTCCCGGTCGCGCTGCTCCGACTGCGCGGCCAGTAGGGAGGCAAGCGATAAGGACAACGCAACAATGCGAAATGGCAAAGACTTATTCATCGATTCAACTCGCATCGAGCAGTTCTATGCATCTTCGCCGCCAACCGCGGATCGAGGGTCACGATGACAGCTTCCTGAGACGCTATGGCAACGTGCAAGCTGTCACTGCCGTGAAAGTCTTAGGAATCGGCTTCTTCTACGCTCGTACCCGCATCGACAAAAATCCACAGAAGTCCCGACACAATCGTGATGAATGCGGCGAGATCCAGGGCCTGCGCCCAACTGTGCCGCGTTGCGATGTAAGCGGTGACTGTAGAGGAAATTGCTCCGCCTACACTCGCGAGAGTGTTCATCATGGCGGACAGTGTAGCGGAGTGGTTCGGCGCCAAATCGATACAGGCCGCCCAGAAATTGGCGCCCGCAAACATCAGGAAGCCAGCGGCGAGCGCCATCATGGGAAGGGCAAAAGAAGTATTCGTGGTGTGACTTCCAGCATAGAGTAGCGTAGCTGATAGCCCCATGCCCACCCATACGGCAACCTGCCTGCCCCGACGCCTTCCGAAGTTCCTGGCCACACGATCGGAAAACCAACCCCCAACGGGCGACAGCGAGGCCATCGCGAGAAACGGGAATGAAGTCCAGATCGCCGCCTGTAGAATGCCCAAGCCGCGGACTTTCACAGCATAGAAGTAAAACCAGTTGTAATACACATAAAACGCGTAACCCTGGCAACCATATCCGAGGATCAACCCCCAGATCGAAGCGCTCGAGAATAGCTTTCCCCACGGTATCGCTTTCCGTTCACCATGTTGGTTTCTGTTCCGGACGCGGCTGCGCGCGTCAGGGTGAATCAATTCAAGCTCGGCGGCGCTCACGGCCCTGTGTTCCTCTGGCCAGTCTGTCGAGTAGAACCACCACACAAGAAGAACCAAGAAACCGAGCATCGAGCAAAGATAGAAAGAAATGCGCCAGCCCCAGTGCACCATCGTCCACGAAATGAAAATAGGCGTCATAGTGCCGCCCAAGCCGAGGCCCGCCGTTTGCAGGCCGCTCGCAAAACCGCGCTCGCGCACGGCGGTCCAAGAAGCGATCACGCGCGTGACATTCGCAGAGATCGCGGCCTCGCCGAGGCCGGTGAAAAAGCGAATTACTTGGAACGCCAGCAAGACGCTAACGCCGGTCCCCAAAGCCAGGCGCGGAGCGAGCGGCACCATCGCAGCTCCTATGCAGAAGAGGAGCATCGCAGTCGCAAGCGTGCGTCGCGGGCCAAAGCGGTCTCCAATGTATCCCCACGGAACCTGAAAGAATCCATAGCCCCAGAGAAACGCGCTAAAGATGTGTCCCATGGTGATCGTATCGAACGAGAATTCTTCAGCGATGTACTTGCCCGCGATGCTCAGATTCAGCCGGCAGAGCGTGGTCACCGCCATGATGAACATGACGATGAGCATGATTCGCCACCGGACGCTAGTCGTGGCCACAGATCTAGCGTTGGATGGAACCGGGATTTGCGCCAGGGGGACGGTGTCGCTCAAGTGATTGTGCGTTCCCAGATAGAAGTGATTTTACATACTAACGCTGCTGCGGATGCTTCGCATGGAGATGGGCCGACCTGCTCTTCCGGCTCCCTGCACATTACTTCCGCGAGCTACCAGATGAGCTTTATTCCGAACTGGATCTGGCGTGAGGACGTGGACGTCTGGTTCAGCCTCGTTGGCAACGCAGCTCCGTTGAAATCAAAGATCGAATTGTTCTGGCCAAAGGTGTTCAAGAACCCGGGCGAGAGGAAATTGGTGTGGTTCAGAATGTTGAAGAACTCCGCCCGGAATTGCACGTTGAATGTCTCCGATATCCGTGGAATGCCCGTATTCTTGAAAACCGAGAAGTCCCAAGTCTTGAGCCCGGGCCCGTACAGGCTGTTGCGACCGGCGTTGCCTAACACGTTCGAGCAGAACTCCCTCCCGGCAGGTGGGGTGAGGCCCGGGAACGACAAAGGGGCGCAACCGATCGGGTTGGCCGGAGTCGCAAGGGGGAAGCTTGCCGGTGCCGTGGGAGGGGTGAAACAGGTAAGGTTAAGGTAGTTCGCGCCACCGTGGATTGGATTACATCCCTTCAAGATATCAGCAAAATCCATGGAGAAGTCTCCGTTGAACCCAGTGCCGAGCGGATCGTTGCCGTCGCCAATCGTTGGTGTGAAGGGCGCGCCGGTGGTTGCGGTGATGATGCTGCCCAGCTGCCATCCTCTCGCAACGTACGATACAAACGCGGAGGACGAATCCGGGCCAGGAATGTTCCAAATGACGGTCGCGGTCAGGATTTGGCGAATATCGAAATCGCAAGCGCCAACGCGGGCCGATTTGACGAGCAGAAGAGGCACGGCGATCGAGTTCAGATAGGTGTCGCCCGTTACCGGGGCCGAACTGGTGTCTCGACACTTCCCGTACGTGTACGAAATCTGGCCTTGGACACCGTGGCTAAGGGTCTTCTTCAACTGAGATTGAAACGCGTTGTAAGAAGCAGAACCATCGTAGAGTACCGGGCGAATGCCGGCTCCGCCTCCCCAGTTGGAATCGATTCTCGTCCCCGTTTTGTTGTTAGCACAAGTGTTGAACTTCGGAGTAACTTCGTAAGGGACGACTTGAGAAGGATCACAAGGAAAGACGAAACCCACGCCACTCACGGCTGTCGGCTGAACCAGATTGATGTCATCTGAAGCCACCGAGAGATGAACAGAACGCGAGCCCACGTACCCCGCAAAAAGCGTCCAGCCACGGGCCAGTTCGCGCTGAACGTTTAGATTCCAATTCAGCACCAAGGCCCGCTTGGGGTCATCTTGAATGAAGCGATTCCGGATGCTTTGCCGATTGAAATTAACGTTAGGGTCTGTGACGCCGGTACCAAGTGTTGCGTTCGGGTCTGCTCCGATAATTTGGAAAGGAGCGGTTGCTGCGGTGTTGAGGCCGAATTCGTAAGGCAGTGGCAACACATCGAACATTCCGAAACCACCGCGGATTGCGGTTTTCTGATCATGAAATGGATCCCACGCGAAGCCCAGCCGTGGTTCATAGTTGAACGCGGTTGGATTCGTTCGGATGGGGCTGTGCACCCCGATCGGTCCGCACGCGGTCGTGCCGGGGGTGCAATTCGCGAGAGTGGTAATCTCCTGGAAACCCGCGGCTGCGACTGTGTAACCGTTCACCGTATACCCTGGTACGGTATTCGCATCGGAAGGCCGCGTTGTAAACTCATATCGCAAGCCTAGATTGAACGTGAGGTTCGAGCGCGCTCGCCAATCATCCTGGATGTACGCTGCTAACAAGGTTTCCCGTAACCCAACTTCATGGGAGCCTCCCGGCGCAAGCGCATTGAGCTGGTGAGGTGCGTTTTGCAAGAAATCAATGAGAGAGTAACCGTTCATGCGGCCGTTCGGACTCAATCGTTCTAAGACGTTGTATTGCATGCGCTCTGCCGCAAATCCAAATCGGATCGAATGCGTCCCCCGAGTGAGGAAAGCATCGTCATATCCCTGGATTGAATTCCAGGCGTGGTTGAAACGATTGAAGCCGCCCAGCCCGAAGGCCGTTGTAAGTCCGGACACTGGAATCTGCGGAGGCGCTGCGGCTCCTGGCGCGATCGCCAGCGCCGCGTTGGTCGCAACAGCGTTCCCCGACACTGGCGTATTGATCGTGCCGATCACTCTGCTAAAACCTCCACGGACGGTGTTGACCAAGCCACTGGTAAACAGGTGGGTTTCTTCTGCAGTGACCGTTTGTCTGCGCGAAAACACCTGGTGAACCGTGTTGCCCAGATGGATCCCCCTGAGACTGCGGACCGGAATCGAAGAAGTAACTACCGTCGAGACTGTCTTTGTCAGAGAATTTATGATCGATTCTCACCGTGTAGTAATTTTCATTGGCGATCGTCGGAATGTTGGTGTCGAGAGATATCGCGTCCGCATGTGTGGCGTTCTGACACGCAGCCGGGCAGGGCCAAAGGGCAAGGTAAGGCACGACTTGAGGGCTCGGCGTAAATGCGGGAAGAAACGTCGCGCAATTCACGCTGGCCGGATCGCAAAGCAAGCCGCTCCGTGCTTCTTCGGTGGGCACATTGATTGTTCCCGATGACGATTGACTCTGCCGCACGCCTTCGTAGTTCCCGAAGATAAACGTCTTGTCCTTGATGATCGGTCCTCCCGCGGCTCCGCCAAATTGTATGCGGCGGAACGGTGCGATCTGAGGCCCGTCAAAGAAATTGCGTGCGTCGAAGATGCTGTCGCGGTCGAAGAAGTATCCGGTTCCATGAAACTGGGATGTGCCCGACTTCGTGATAGCGTTGATGATTGCGCCGGATGTCCTCCCATATTCGGCGGTATAGCCGGTAGTAATTACGGAGAACTCCTGAATGCCGTCGACGCCGAGGTTGAGACCCGTGGGGCCTCCGGGAGCAGCATTCGAATAATCGTTGATCGAGATTCCGTTCACTCGATATTCATTTTCATTGGCGCGATGTCCGGAATCGCTCAACTGATTGCCGAAACCGCGATTCCCCTTGTTTGCGTTAAAACTGGTGGTTGCCTGGTTGGGAATACTGAGAACGCCGGGCTCGAGCGTCGCGAGTGAGGCCCAATCGCGGCCATTTAACGGAAGTTCTCGGACGGTCTTCGAGCCTACAGTTGCACTGACTGCAGAAGTAGTCGTCTGTACCGGTGGGGGAGCGTCTTTTACCTCAATCTTCTGTGAAAGATTCCCAACCTTTAGACTGACGTTGAGCGGTTGCTCGGCTCCGACAGTTAGGGTTACATTTTTTTGGATCAACGTGGCGAAACCGTTCGCCGTGATCGTGACTTCGTAGGAGCCGGGCAGGAGGTTGGGGGCCGTGTAGAAGCCGTCTTCGTTTGAAGTAGCTTTCCGAATGATACCGGTTCCCAGATTCTTGATGGAGACCGTCGCGCTGGCTATGGCCGCGCCCGACTCATCGGTGAGGGTGCCGGAAAGAGTGGCTCCAGATACCTGAGCGTTCGCCGGCATAGCGAAAATCATGCTCAACGAGAGGATCACCAGAGCACCGGCTAATGCAGTTCTCAAGATTGTGAAAGTGTTCATAGCCTTCCTCCTGTTATCCTGCGGCTTAATGCTGTTACCCTCGCGTCTTCTTTGAACCAAGCTGCTAAAAGGATCCACAAATCCGCAGCATGGGCCCTTCGCCCTCAGTCTGCACACCAACGCACCTAAAGCGGTAGTTTCCACCGCACTGTGCTCTCCCCGAATTTGCGAGTGCAATGCTCTATCGGTCACATCGAAAGCATTTATGGATAACAGAAAGACTTATTGAAAAAGCGAGACTTAAGTCAGGCGATAACAACTCTTCTTTGACCTAGGATTCATCTGAGAGCTATACTCCCCGTAACTTCGGGGGTGGATTCGGGTGAAGGACGCGGCCACATTGCCTCGTTTGCTGCGTTTTGGAGTCTTTGAGGTTGACCTACGCGCGTGTGAACTTCGAAAGCAAGGTGCCAGAATCAAGCTGCAAGAGCAGCCCTGCCAGATACTTTCCATCCTCCTCCTACGACCGGGCGAGATTGTCAATCGAGAAGAGCTGCGCGAGAAGCTTTGGCCGGGCAACACGTTCGTTGATTTCGATCATAGCCTTAACACCGCCATCATGCGTCTGCGTGAAGCCCTGGGAGATTCGTCAGAGAATCCCCGATTCATCGAGACTCTCCCTCGCCGCGGGTATCGTTTCATTGCTCCAGTAGAAGAGCTCGCTTCCTCGGATTCCGAAAAACGCGTGGCGGCGGCCAGGCCTGGCGAAGATTCCTTCTTGAGCGCCGGAACACAGGAAGCCCCGGCGAAATCCGGAAACCTTCGGCGGATCTTCACGAAACAAGCTGGATTTCGACGAGCGCTTCTAGTCGGAGTATGCACAGCTGCAGGCTTGATGCTTTTGTCGGTTGTCACCTGGCATTTCATCGGTAAGGCATCAGCCGGTCGCATCAATTCTGGGCCGATCAAGTCACTTGTGGTGCTTCCTTTGGAGAATTTGTCGGGCGAAAAGGATCAGGAATACTTTGCAGACGGCATGACCGATGAGTTGATCGCCAGCCTCGTGAAGGTCCGCCAACTGCGTGTCATCTCTCGAACTTCCGCGATGGAGTACAAAGGTACCCACAAGCCGCTTTCCGAAATCGCGCGCGAGCTGAACGTTGACGCAGTCGTGGAAGGAACTGTGCTTCGCTCCGGCAACCGCGTACGCATCACAGCAGAGCTGGTGCAGGTTTCGACCGACCATCACCTGTGGGCCGAAACTTATGAGAGCCAATTAGGCGATATATTGGCACTGCAAAGCCAAGTCGCGAGCGCGATCGTAAACGAAATCAGAATCAACCTGACGCCTGAGGAACAGCTGCGTTTGACTACTGCGCGGACTGTGAACGGGCCCTCGTACGAGGACTATTTGAAGGGGCGCTATTATTGGAACAAGAGGTCAGAACAGGGCCTGACAAAGGCTGTCGAGTATTTCCAGGCAGCAACCGTCAAGGATCCTCACTATGCTCTTGCCTACGCGGGTCTCGCCGATTGCTACGATTTACTTGGAACCACAATCATCGGTGCGATTCCAGCCAGGGATGCAGCCGCGAAAGCGAGAGCTGCCGCATTGAAAGCCCTCGACGTCGATCCGACGCTCCTTGAGGCGCAGATCTCACTAGCAAGCGTCAAAATGAATTACGATTGGGACTGGCCAGGAGCGGAGAGCGGACTTAAGCGCGTAATTCAAGCCGATCCTAATCAAGCTACCGCACACCAGCGGTACTCCCTGTACTTGTCTGTAATGGGTCGCCATGAGGAAAGCATAGCTGAGATTAATCGCGCCCTTCGGCTCGATCCTCTATCACTTAGCATAAACTTCAGCTATGGCTGGCGGCTGTACCTTGCTCGACGGTACGATCAGGCAATTCAGCAACTCCGAACTGCCATCGAGATGGATCCTAATTTTGTGCTCGCCCACCTCGTCCTTGGCCAAGCCTTCGAACAGAAGCACATGTATGCAGATGCGATTGCCGAACTTCAAAAAACGACACAAATTTCTCCCAAAAGTCCGTTCATGGCCGCAGCGCTCGCGCGTGCTTATGCCGCAGCCGGAAAACGAGCGGAAGCGAAAGAAATCCTGTCTCAACTGAGCCGTGAGTCAAGCCTTCAATATGTCTCGCCGTTCTACGTGGCAACTGTTTACGTGGGGCTTGGAGAGAACGACGCGGCACTCGACTGGCTGGAGAGGGCCTACCAGGATCGGTCGAATGGACTCATCTTTCTTAACGTGGACCCTGAGTTAGATGGTGTCCGCTCGTCGGCGCGCTTCCAAAACCTACAGCGAGAAATGGGCCTAAGTCAGTAGCAAATGTTGCTTCTTAAGGGCTCATTGCTCGGCCTCGGTATCTTTTTTGTGGGAACAATTGCCTACACGCTGTTCGCCTTGCAACGCGAGGGCAGCACAAACGCAATCGGTTTGAACGTGGTTCGCTACATGACGATCTACAATCCATATTTTTGGGCGGCTCTCGTTGCTTGTCTCGTGCTGGGTTGCGCGATGGTCGCGACTTGGCCGACACGCGGCGTCTAGAGAACCCGGACTAGTCTTCCGATGAATTTCTGGATCGTTGATGAGGGCAAAGCCGAACGCCGTGAGTGTCCCGAAGTTTCCAAGGCGAACGCACAGCGACACGGGTGAGGTGATTCAGCGTGCCGAACTCCCAATTAAGATAATGGAATATTTTTGGAGAATAGCAAGGTGGATCTCTGGCGCGTCGATGCGGATGGTGCGAATCTGCAGCGGTTGACGCAAGGCGTAGCGGACGTTGGGCCGTACTGCTCCGCCAATGGTCAGTGGGTCTATTACAGCGATCTCGTGAACGCTCGGATCATGCGGATCGGAGTGGCGGGTGGCGAGGCCGAGATCGTCAAGGAAGCGGTGATGCCCGGCATGCTTTCGGGAGTGTCTGGCATGGGTCTTTCGCGGGATGGAAAGCTGCTGACGTTTATGACGTTGAAAGGCGGGACGGCTCACAAAGACGTTCCAAGATTTCCAGCTCATAATCCAAACTTATTCTATACAGAAAAACTATAAATTGGACTTTGCTTGCTGCTTGAGGCCAACTCGACTCGTTCGTTTCAAATAGTCGTTGTCGGAGGTTTCGCTTGTCTCCGGATATGGGTGCCCGTCTCGGCCCCGAGCGGTCCGCGGCCAAGAAAACGGGGTGCGGAAATTATCTGGGAGTGCCTCGAGCGTATGGGCGTGAAATGTGTTTTCGGTTACCCGGGCGGCGCGATCCTTCCAACCTATGACGCGATGACACGATATAACGTCCATCACGTTTTAGTTCGCCACGAGCAAGGCGCTACCCACATGGCGGACGGCTACGCGCGCGCGAGCGGGAATGTGGGCGTTGCTCTGGCGACCTCCGGTCCCGGCGCAACTAATATGGTCACCGGCATTGCGACAGCGATGATGGACTCTTCGCCAATCGTCTGCATCACGGGGCAGGTAGGCAGCAAATTAATTGGCAGCGACGCATTCCAAGAAACAGACATCACGGGAATTACGCTGCCAATTACAAAGCACAATTACCTCGTCACTCGCCCCGAAGACATCGCTCCGTCCCTTCGCGAGGCTTTTCACGTCGCTGCGTCTGGCCGTCCAGGTCCTGTGCTGGTGGATATCACAAAGGACGCACAGAATACCTGGTGTTCGTTCGATTGGGATGCTGCGGCACCGCGACTACGCCGGACAATCTGTGAGCCGCCGACTGCGAATGGGAGTTTGGAGGAAGCGCTCGACCTGATCCGCGAGGCTCGCCGGCCTGTGATCCTGGCCGGTCATGGCGTGCTGCTTTCCAACGCGGAACGCGAACTGGTCGCCTTTGCGGAAGCCGCAGATACGCCGGTAGCTCTCACTCTGCTCGGAATTGGAGCCTTTCCGGCGTCTCACCCGTTGTGCCTCGGCATGATGGGGATGCATGGAGAGGCCTGGGTCAATAAAGCGATTCAGGAGTCGGATTTGCTGCTCGCATTCGGAATGCGGTTTGATGATCGCGTCACCGGCACCCTGAAAACCTATGCGCAAAATGCAAAGAAGATCCACGTCGACATCGATCCCGCCGAGATTAATAAAAATGTACCCGTAGACGTGCCTATCGTGGGCGACCTTCGCGAAGTACTCCGCCAATTACTGCCGGCGCTAAGGCGAGTTGTTCACTCCGACTGGCTGGCCCGCATAGAAGATTCAAAAGAGGACTCAGCGGTGCGTGACATCCAAAGCCTGCCAGATGATGGGCATCTGTATGCCGCGCACGTGATCAATGAGTTGTGGCGCGAGACAAACGGTGACGCAATCGTCGTCACCGACGTAGGCCAGCACCAGATGTGGGAGGCACAGTATTACCGGCACGAAAAGCCGCGCACTCTGATTACTTCAGGCGGCCTTGGCACAATGGGCTTCGCTCTTCCGGCGGCGATTGGCGCGAAATTCGCGCGGCCCGATGAGGAAGTATGGGTCGTAGTAGGCGATGGCGGATTTCAGATGACTATGGCGGAACTTGCCACAATCGTGCAGGAGAAAATCAACATCAAGATCGCCATTATCAATAATGGCTTCCTCGGCATGGTCCGACAGTGGCAGGAATTCTTTTATGATGGCCGGTATTCTTCAACGCCCTTGCTCAGTCCCGATTTCGTGAAGCTCGCCGACGCATTCGGAATTCCCGCGGTAGCCGTAAATAAGAGAGCACAGATAGCGCCAGCGCTGCAGGTGGCCCGAAGCTATGCAGGGCCTGCCTTGATTGATTTCCAAGTGGAGCAGGAAGACTCCGTGTTTCCTATGGTTCCGGCCGGAGCATCGCTCGACGCAATGATCCGTCGCCCGAATCCACTTGTGGAGAGAGCGACCGATGCCTGAATCGCAAAAGCTTCACACGTTCGTACTCTACGTGGAGAACCATCCGGGTGTCTTGAATCGCGTCGCGTCACTCTTCCGGCGACGCGCGTATAACATCGAATCCCTCACCGTGGGCCACACGGAACGTTCCGGCATTTCGCGCATGACCATCGTAGCGGGAATCAGCGAAGGCGCTGCCAAGCGCGTCGAGGCGAATCTATACAAACTCGTACCGGTGCTGTCCGTAGAAGACGTGACGCACAGCCCTACAACATCGCGAAGCCTCGCCTTGATCAAAGTGGAAGCGCAGGAGGAATCGCGCCATCGCCTGATGGAAATAGTACGCGTATTCCGGGCACGTGTTGTGGATCTTGCGTCTCAATCGATGGTCATCGAAATCACGGGTACCGAAGAAAAAATCCAGGCGCTCGTGGAAGTGCTACGCCCGTATGGAATTGTTGAAATGGCAAGGACCGGGCAGGTGGTGATGTCCCGCGGCGCGCGGCGAAAGACAGATGACCACGCGGCGGCCTTGGACGAATTGTCGTTCGAGCCCGAAGCTTCGCAATCCGTCTAAGCGGCATTGGTCTACGCATACGTCAGGAGGAAGGAAGATGGCGACGATTTACCGGGAAAACGTAGGGGATGTGGCGCTGATTCGGGCAAAGAAGATCGCCATCATCGGATACGGGTCGCAAGGTCATGCCCACGCTCTGAACTTGCGCGATAGCGGTTGTGACGTTCGCATCGGGTTGCATCGCGAAAGCCGCTCGCGCGAGAAGGCCGTCGCGGCAGGACTTACTGTGAATTCTGTCGCGGAAGCTGCCGCCTGGGCCGACGTGATCATGATTCTCGCGCCGGACACGGCCCAGCCGGCGATTTATGAACGCGAGATTGCTCCCTATCTCTCCCCGGGCAAAATGCTGATGTTCGCGCACGGCTTCAACATTCGTTACGGCACGATTCAGATTCCCGCAGGAAATGACGTGACCATGGTGGCGCCGAAAGCGCCCGGCCATCGTGTCCGTGAGATTTTTGTCGAAGGCGGCGGCACGCCCGCGCTTCTCGCGGTTCATCAGGATGCGACGGGCTCGGCGAAAGAGCTTGCCCTCTCGTACGCCAAAGCGATCGGCGCCACGCGCGCAGGTGTGATCGAGACTACTTTCACCGAAGAAACTGAGACAGACCTTTTCGGCGAGCAGGCGGTTCTCTGTGGGGGAGTCAGCGCTCTGGTGAAGGCCGGATTCGAAACGCTCGTAGAGGCAGGCTATCAGCCCGAAATCGCCTATTTCGAATGCCTTCACGAATTGAAGCTCATCGTCGACCTGATGTACCGCGGGGGGTTAGGTTACATGCGCTACTCCGTCAGCGACACCGCGGAATATGGCGATTACACCGGTGGTCCGCAGATCATCACAGATGAAACGCGTCACACTATGCGCCGCATGCTCGAGAAGATCCAAAATGGAGAATTCGCGCGAAAATGGATTGCAGAAAATGGGGCCGGGCGGCCGGAATTCAATGCGAGCCGGCGCAAAGAACAGGGCCAGTTAATAGAGGAAGTGGGTTCGCGCCTTCGTGCAAATATGCAGTTTCTCGACCCAGTTACAGCGCCGGGCTTGGAGCCGGTCGCTTGTGACCAGTCGTCGGCGGTCGCGACGGTAGGCGCAAAATAATTCACGTAGCGCAGCACCAAAAAGGGCGGAATCGCGGCATGGGTTTTGACGAAGCTCGCTGGGTTTGGATGAACGGCACGATTGTACCGTGGAGCGGAGCAACGCTGCACGTCTCCGCGCATGCGCTTCATTACGGGAGTGGAGTATTTGAAGGCATCCGGTGCTACGAAACCACCGACGGACCGTCGATCTTTCGTCTCCGCGAGCACCTGCAGCGTCTGTTCGACTCGGCCACGTTCTATGACCTGGAGATTCCCTACACCTTCGAGGAATTGGAAAACGGAATCTGCGAATTAATTGACCTCAATGCTTTCCGCGATTGCTACATCCGCCCGCTCTGCTATCGCGGCAGCCGCACTTTGCATCTGAATCCGCGCGCATGTCCAGTCGAAGTGGTTGTCCTTGCGTGGCCGTGGGATCCCTTCCTCAATTCCGGAGAAAAAAAGGGAGTGCGAATTTGTGTCTCGCCGTGGCGGAAATTTGATTCGCAAATGATGCCGTCCACTGCAAAGGCCTGCGGCCAGTACATCAACTCGATTCTGGCGGTCCAGGATGCCGAGCGCAGAGGGTACGATGAAGCTCTATTGCTTGACGCAAACGAGTGCATCGCAGAAGGCTCAGGAGAGAATCTCTTTCTCGTTCGCGCCGGCCGGCTCTTCACCAATGACGAACGCCATTCGATTCTTCTAGGGATCACTCGTGACGCAATTATTGAAATCGCGAATGATCTGGGCATCGAGGTCGAAATCGGGGCCCTTAGGCTGGATGATTTGCTTGCGGCCGACGAGGCCTTTTTCACCGGCACTGCTGTGGAAGTTGCGGCAATCCAGGAAATGGAAGGAAAAAGAATCGGCTCGACCGTTCCGGGACCGATAACTCGAAAGATTCAAGAGGCTTTTCGCGCAGCGACTTCGGGCCGAAGCGAGAAGTACAAACGCTGGTTGCATCCGGTTTCATCCCAGAGACTGGCCGCGCTGAAGAAATCTGCCTTTTGACCGCTACCCACCAACAATTCCCGTGAGCTTGAATAAGAGAAGCAGAGCAATCACACATGGCGTCGAGCGCGCACCAAACCGCGCAATGCTCCGCGCCGTAGGGTTTGGCGATTCCGATTTCGACAAGCCCATAATCGGAATCGCCAATGGGTATAGCACCATCACTCCGTGCAACGCCGGACTGAACGATCTCGCCATCCGCGCCGCCGAAGTTCTTCGCGCTTCCGAAACGATGCCGCAGCTCTTCGGCACAATCACCGTCAGTGACGGAATTTCGATGGGTACCGAAGGGATGAAATATTCCCTGGTCTCGCGCGAGGTGATCGCCGATTCGATCGAAGTGGTCTGCAAGGCGCAGCAGATGGATGGTGTCCTCGTCATCGGCGGCTGCGACAAGAACATGCCTGGCGGAATGATCGCTATCGCGCGCCTCAACATTCCTGCGGTGTTCGTCTACGGCGGCACAACAAAGCCCGGGCATCACGCTGGGAAGGACCTCACCATCGTGAGCGCGTTTGAAGCGGTCGGACAATTCAGCGCTGGAACAATTAGCGCCCAGGAACTTCTGGAGGTTGAACGGCACGCCTGTCCCGGCGCGGGCTCCTGCGGCGGAATGTACACGGCAAACACGATGTCTTCCGCGATTGAGGCCATGGGTTTGAGCCTGCCATTTTCGTCCACAATGACAGCAGCGGAACACGAAAAATTGGAAAGCGCCGCCGCGTCCGCCCGCATTCTCGCGAACGCCGTACGCCGTCAGATTCTACCGAGTAGGATTCTCACGCGCGGGGCGTTTGAAAACGCAATTGCCGTGGTGATGGCCACCGGTGGTTCCACAAACGCCGTGCTGCACCTCCTTGCAATCGCGCGCGCCGCGAATGTGCCTCTGTCACTCGACGACTTTGAAGCGATTCGTCCGCGGATTCCGGTTCTCTGCGATCTAAAACCTTCCGGCAAGTATGTCATTACCGACCTCCACTCCGCTGGTGGAATTCCGCAGGTGATGAAAATCCTTCTCGCCCATGGGGTGTTGCAAGGCGATGCTCTCACCGTCTCCGGACAAACGATTGCGGAAACCCTCGAAAACATTCCGTCAGAGCCAAGCCCCGATCAGGACGTGATTCATCCATGGAACAAACCGGTCTACTCGGAAGGACATCTCACGATCCTCCGCGGCAATCTGGCGACGGAAGGAGCGGTTGCCAAAATTTCGGGCGTAAAAATCACAAGGATAACGGGGCCGGCGCGCGTCTTCGATTCGGAAGAAGACTGCCTTCGAGCGATCCTCTCGAACAAGATCGCCCAGGGGGATGTAATCGTGGTCCGGTACGAAGGACCGAAAGGCGGACCGGGGATGCGTGAAATGCTCGCGCCGACATCAGCCCTGATTGGCGCCGGCCTTGGTGATTCAGTGGCGCTCATCACCGATGGCCGCTTTTCCGGCGGGACTTACGGGATGGTCGTAGGCCACGTAGCCCCCGAAGCGGCGGTAGGCGGCGGCATCGCGCTCGTTCGCGAAGGTGACGAAATCACGATCGACGCTCCCGTGCGCCGCCTTGACCTTAACATCACGCCTCAGGAATTGGCCGCGCGCCGGGCACAGTGGAAGCCTCCTGAACCGCGCTACCGCTCGGGTGTGCTCGCAAAGTATGTAAAGCTCGTTTCCAGCAGCAGCACAGGCGCAGTCACCGACAATTTCGCCGAGGACTAGCCCTATCGTCGAAGACTCAGTAGAGCCTCTGCAGTGCTCAGCACGATACACGATTTGAATGGAACAACATCAGCGACATGGATTAGGGAAGCCTAGGGAGATCGTATCCCTCTTGGTCGTTGAGGTAATAGTCCAGGTTGGCTGTCGAGGAGGGCGGAAGGAAAGTCGCCTTTGAACTCGCCGCCATTGTCGGTTTGCCAGACCAGATCCCGCAGCGAGACGCCCTAGCGAGCCAAGTGCTGCTGGATGCGTGAAGCGAAGACCGCGCTGACGGAGGCACTGCGCTGCTGCGCGAAAGACCAGAACAGCAGCCCGCTGCGAACCTCGCGGGCGGTGTACTGGATGAGGGGTAAGCCCAGATGCTGGGCCTGCGGCCAGTAGTGGTGAATATCGTCGAGAAGGCGTGCGGTGGGCTTGATGCCCCGGTCCCGAGCTCGGGAAAACGGCTCCAATGGAAATAACTTCGACTCATCAAGCAGGGCGAGGCAGCGTGAGTCAAAGCCATTGTCGGCCTGCAATTGACTTCATCTTTCAAATCTGCGCGTCAATTGGGCGACTGATATCGAGTCGCCGCATCTTGTAAAGCAAGGTCGTACGCTTTACCCCCAGTCGTAGAGCCGCCCCGTCGGGACCTCCGATTACCCAATCAGTGTCGCGCAAAGTTCGCAAAATGTGTTTGCGTTCGGCGTCAGCCAGAGTTTGAACCATCGGCCCCGAATGTTCGCCAGTTCGCTTCACGTCGGCGAGTAGGGGAGGATAGAGAACTGCGTTCGATGACAGAATCACGCAGCGTTCCATGACGTTTTGTAATTCCCGCACGTTGCCGGGCCACTCATAGCGAACGAGCGCTTCCATATCTTCCACACGAATGCTCTCGATCGACTTTTGCATGCGTTTCGCATATTTCTTCGCGAAATGCCATGCCAAAGAGGGAATATCAACCTTCCGCTCACGGAGCGCGGGCACTTCGATTGGGAAGACGTTTAGTCGGTAGTAGAGGTCTCTGCGAAATCGGCCTTGCTCGACCATCCTACCGAGGTCCCGATTTGTCGCAGCCACAAGACGAAAGTTTGTGCGAATCGTCTGATGGCTGCCGAGCCTCTCGAATTCGTGCTCTTGCAAAACCCGCAGTAGCTTGGACTGACATTCCAGCGGAATATCGCCGACCTCGTCAAGGAAAATCGTCCCTCCATTCGCAAGCTCAAACCGTCCGACTTCGCGCGCAATAGCACCGGTAAATGCACCCTTCTCGTGACCGAACAGTTCGCTCTCAAGGAGCCCGGCCGGTATGGAAGCGCAACTGGTGGTAACCAAAGTCCTATCTCTTCGTGGGCTGAGACTGTGTATAAGCCTTGCCAGAAGCTCTTTTCCAGTGCCGGTTTCCCCGAGAAAAAGCACAGTCGAATCCGTGCCGGCGACAGTCTCGACTTGCTTTAGTGCTCTTTTCCAACCAAAACTCTCCCCGACGCTTTCCCAAAGGGAACTGTCCTGGTTTTCGATCGAGTGCGTCGTTGCTCCGGACTTCCCTGCTGAAAACTTCGCGAGTTGCAGACCATCGCTGATTTTGTGGGAGTTATGTTCTTCCATCGCGGGCCCTCCAACCAACGATACCGCCGTTTAGATTGTTATGGGCAGGGTGACGAGGGGTGATTCGCTTGCGTAGTCACTTCCAACCAAATGTGGCCGCTGTTCAAAATCGATGTTTACTGCCAGGCGAAAGGTTCGGCAATCGGGTAATCACCCTACTGCGGATCGACACGTGCAATAGGGGACTCCCTCGCATAATCAGGTCTGCCGTCGCGTTGGGAATCGGCAATATGTAAGCACACGATAAGCATCTCGCATTCCAACATGGGATCCACTTGCATGGGATCCACTTGCTCGTCGCTGCCTATCTTTCGCGATTAGCGCATGATTTGTGTCATCTATGTGAGACGTAGCGGACGAGTTGCCACAGACGGACTGCCGGGGTGGGGTGAGAACCAGGACTTGGCGGATGTATTTCACTCAGCAATTGGAGTTGCGAGCGGCAGGAAGGTTGTAGCTTGACAGCTATGAGCGAAGTTCGCCCGGCTTCCGGTATCAACTTGTTGTCAGCAAACTGAACGGCAGGGTGTCACTTTCAGTGACTATAATAGAGCGTGGCGTTTCAAATACCACAGCAACAAAGCCGTCACGGTGACCGTCAAAAACAAAACAAAGTAAAATGCCCAGTAGGAACCCACCCATTCAGGGTAGCGGACAATCATTCCAAAGAAGCTCGTGACCACAAGAGTCGGCACTGCTGCCGTTCCTAGAATTGTGAGTGTCCGCATTGCATCCGTATTCCGGTTCGCAACGCTTGAAAGATACAAGTCCACTACGCCGCCGAGCCGGTCCCTCTCTCCTGCAATCGCATCGAGATCCTCGGAAAGATGGTCGTGAATATCGCGCATGAACGGCGGCAGCTCGCTGCCGACAAGATGACTGGGCATATGCTGAAGCCGAAAAGCTACGTGGCGCATGTTCAGCAACACACTCCGCAGTTCGAGTAAGGTAGCTCGGATTTCGTTGATATGTTCCAGCAAACTGGATTCTGGCCGGTGGATGGCGCGACCCTGAAGGGAATCGATGCGGGCCTCAACCTCATCGAGCAGCGGTAGATATGAATCCACTATTCCATCCATGAGTCGATAGAGGACCTCGTCAGGCCGCAGATCGTGTTTTGCGCGACGTAGCGACTCAATTGTTGGCAGAGGAGTTCGGTGCACAGTGATCAGGAATTCGGAACCAACAAACAAATTGAGATTTCCGATCGTCAGTTTGTTGTTTTCTTCCAGAACCAAGACTTTCAAGACGATAAAAAAATAGTGGTCCTCGACCTCCGCCTTGGCGCGTTGTCCCAAACTACGAGCGTCCTCGACATGCAGCGAATGCAGCTTATACCGCTGGGACAATTCATCCAGTTCGGGGCCGTCAGGGTCTGCGATATCGTGCCATTCCATCGGACCAATTCTAACTCTGGAAGTTCCGATTTGGACCTCTTGCTTGGACGCGATTCTGGAGAGCCTGTTCGGAGATGCCTGCTCTCTGAAAGCCGCGCCAAATCAATCACTTACGATCTTAGAGAGTTTTTGGGATAGCTGGCGAAGGGGATTGGGCCAGTAGAGGTAACAAGTTGCTCACCTAAACACAGCTAGGTTGAGTTGGAACTTCCGTGAATTCTAGCACCGAGGGCGACGGGCGGCAGCGCGCGCTAGGCGGCGTGGGCACGCGCAAGGAGTTCGCGGACTTTGGCGACGATATCCCCGATTCTGACCGGTCGGCAGAACACAGCGGCGACAGCCGGAAGCGGCACTATCTCGGTGCGGGAGGCAATCAGAATCGTGGGGACTCGCTTGATTAGACTCCGAATCGCGGGATTCCCGACCAATTCTTCCGTCGCTTCAAGCACTATGGCGGCAGGCATCTGATTTCTGGCAAGAGCTCGCCCAGCGTCGTCGACCGAGTCCATGCCAAGCGCCTCGATTCCGAGCTCGCGCAACTCAGCCCGAACCGCAGTGCGCAGCTTCCAGTCCGTCGCGATCACAAAAACCACTGGAATCTGGTTTTCCCTAGGCGCTAGCGCGTTTCTTCGCAGGCCGATGCAATTCTATCTGTGTCTCGCAGGAGCTGCTGCCCGCCCAATCGGAAAACCGTGTTCCGGGAACTCTCGGTCCAACATCGGACCGGCCGGTCTTCCGACACGCAGGTTTTGGAGCTGGTAGGGCTCGAGCGGGCGCCCCGGATGTTCGAGCATCGGTCGTTCCTGCATTGCGAACGGCACTCTCATTGGCGGCGGAGCACTCCTCGTGATCAATCCGGGAGGAGATGTCGAAGCCCAGTGTCCCGGCGTGGGTTCCGGTGCGAAGGCCCTCGTTGTCCTGGATACAGGCATGGGACTTTCACCCGCGCGCGGAGCTGTTCGTGCTGCGGCGACTGGCATGGACCGCACGGGTGGCGCAGCAACGGGTTTACCCGGCAATGCGGCGTGCAATGTCGGATTCACAGCGGGATGCGGGACGATGGAGGCCTTTGCGAGCGCCTCTGGCGGAACGCGAACCATATGATCGGCCACTCGCATGCCACTCCTAAATGCATCTTCGCGGACCACGGTTGCGCCGACCGTTTTATAGGCGTAGTGAACTTCGTTTATATTCCTGACGTTGATGATATTCGTTATGTTCGTCACGTTCCGGATGTTAGTGACGTTCACTATGCGTAGGTAATCCCCGCCGTAGTGATACCAAGGGAAGAACGGTTCGCCCGGGCCGAGCGGGAACCACGCTGCTACGCCTATTCCCGCTCCAATCCCGATACTGACCGCGAAACTCGGGCCTCCGATGAATCCGACGAACGCGGGAGCGTAGACGGGCACCGGAACGATCGGTCCCGGCACCCATCCCCACGCAACCCCGATGTGAACCCAGCGGCCATAGTGAAATTGACAGAATCCCCAGGGCTCATCTTCCACCCACGTCCAACCCCACGGCGTCACCCACACCCAGCGTCCGAACCTATAGGGAACCCAATCCACTGCGACAGCGGCTGGATACCAGACAGGACCGTATTCCGGAACCTCTTGCCATGTTCCGTACGCATCTAACTCCTCATACCCCGGAGTATCGCGGCTCACGTATTTTGACGACTGAGAGGACGAAAGCCGTAGGTCGCGTTCCTCGCACCACCGATCAAAGGCGTCGAGCGGGGGAAGAGGAATTGATTCAATTATGATCGGGTCTTGTCCCGTGAGTTTCGCGGCTTGGCCGGATTGCAGTGTTTGCGAAACGCCGCTGCCGGTTATTTCCAGCCTGCCGGTGTTCACGCTCACCGTTGAATACATTCCGCTAGCCTCGACGCTGACGCGGTAACTGCCTTCGCTAAGGAGTGTCAGGGCGCCATTGGGAGTGTCCACTTCCACTGTATCGCCGGGAAGTACTTCGTGAACGGTGACGCGCAGACTGCCCTGATTAATTCCGAGCTGCACGATTTGATTGTTCAGGTTTGTGACCGTCAGGTCGCTCGCATCCGCCAGGCGAATTGTGTAGGCGCCGAGTTCGAGCTCTGCCCATGCGCCTCTTTCAGCGTAGATGCGATCGCCCGTCGTTACGGGAAAGTTGAGAGTCGCCTGGCTCCACTCAGTGAGCCCCGCCCTCAAGAACGAGACATTGCCCTTCAAAAAACTGAGACGGGCAACGCGTGAAGGGGGATTCTCAGCCGGCGCGTTTGCCTGGGCGGGCGGATTTCCGGCGGGGGGCGGGGGTTCTTGAGCGAACGACGCTGTAGCCAGCATGATCGCGATTACTGGAATAAAAATGCACAAATAATTTGAGAAACGTTTTGTAGCTGTCATTTCCTGCCTCCCTAATCAGCGAGACTATGAATTCAATGCATTCATTCCACACCCGTGGCGTCGTTAGCTTTTGCGGCGGATTTGCAGCACGATCCTGCCAAGCACGTGGCCTCGCTCGAGCCTTGCGTGCGCGGCTGCCGCACGCGTGAGCGAGTAGACGGCGACGATCGGTACCCGGAGCTTCGCATCCACGATGGCCCGCTCTAGGTGCGTAAATTGTTTCGGTCCCGCTTCCGCGTCATATGCGCGCACGCGAATGTTGCGCCGGTGCCGCGGCGCAGGTTCGACTCCGTTAGGATGTGCCACTCTGCCGTGCGCGCGCACGAACTTAAGACATGCCTCGGCAGAGGCGCCGCCGGCGAGCACAAGTGCAGCGTCGATTCCATTTGGAGCGAGTGTACGGAGTCGAGCGATGTCCTCGCTCCGGCGAGCGTCGATCACGGCGTCTGCGCCGAGGCTCCGGACGAGCGACGCGGCGGCGCGGCCGGATGCCGTCGCTAGCACACGCGCTTTGCGGCGTTTCGCGAACTGTACTGCAATCGTTCCGACCGCACCCGAGGCCCCGAAGATAAGCACGGTGTCGTGCTGGCGTACGCGCAGCACGTCATCGATACCTTGCAGTGCGGTCAAGCCCGTCGTTGCAGCGGCACCCGCCTCCAGCATGTTGAGTCGCTTCGGTGCGCGTGCGGCAAGTTCTGCGGATACCGCGACGTACTCGGCATAGAATCCGTTCTGACAATTTGCGTAGTCGTACGCATAGACTCGTTCACCGAGGCGGAAACGTCGCGCCCGCGGGCCTCTTGACACGACGATACCTGCGCCGTCAATTCCCGGCACGAGCGGGAACTTGGGGCGACCAGTGGGCCGCCAAGAGCCGTCCCGTATCGATGCGTCCCACACACCAACACCGGCTGCATGTACTTCGATAAGAATGTCGCGTGGCCCCACCTTCGGAACAGGGAGTGTGTGAGGAGTGAGGACCGCCGGTGGCCCGAATCGGTCAATGGCGGCGGCTCTCATTGTTCCAGGAATTGCGGGAGTGACCATGCAGGGACCCTCGGTTGCAGTGAAACATTCCTAGTTACTGCTGGAGGCTCCTGGTTTTGTCTGAATCGCCCGGTTGGCTTCCACCTCGTTCTTGTCAGGCGTCATCGCCGTCACTCGTGTTTGCTTGAGTGCAACGACTCCCGACGACGTCTTTGAATTTGTAGACTTCGAGACATGGGCGGACATCGAATCGGCCATCGCCGGAACATTCTTATGGTTAGCTGCGGCCAACTCAGTAGCGCGCGTCCTCGGATAGACGAACTCGTAGCCGTAGTTGTCACCCGGATAGAACCACGCGCGAATCGCCGGCGGTGAACCCTGAGCGCGTTCTTCGAAAGTGATGATTGGATTGTCGGCCGGGGTCAAGCGGTAATCCGGAATCGCGAGAACTGTCGCAATTAATTGAGTCTCGTCCTTATTCCAGATTTGCACGATGTTCCGTTCCGAATCAGAATCGAACAGCTTGAAGACATACGTGCCCGCCGGCAACACTTTGCCGGGAATTTCCACTGGCCCGTTGAAAGTGACAACGGTTTTCTTGTTGTACTCGTCCGCCCGCGCGACCAGAACTGCGAGCATTACGAGGCAAAGCCACATCGCGACTCTCTTTGTGGTCCGCATAAACACTTCACCTCCGAGGCTTCGTAAGGAAGCCTTTCAATTGTTGACTGCATGGCACCTCTCGCTCCAAATGGAAGTAATTTGCAGCGCGACCCTAAGTGTTCCCAGACAAACCGGTTAGCGAGATTCCAGCGTCCTGGTACGAGGATTGTTCGTGCCCGACATAGCTGTCCGCTGTCATCCTACTGACAGTGATCCGTCAATTGCGGGCGTGAAATGCCGAGGCGGAGCATTTTGTAAAGATTTGTAAAGAAGTGTTGTGCGTCTGACTTCGAGTCCCGCAACAGCCCCGCGACGGCCGCCGAACTTGGAGACTCCATAAATTGCTCAGCCGACCCAAATGTCTCGACAAGCTCCTAGGAAGAAGCAGAAGAAACTTTTGGTTAATAGCTGCACGCTCAAAAACGCATTTTATTTGCGATTAGAAATTTGAGGCTAATCGCAAAGATTGGCCTGCCGTAGCGGTCCATTGGTTCTGCCTTCCGGGAACGCGCCCGCACCAGAAAAGTGTCGGGGCGCTGTCAAGGCTCCGACACACTCTCACTGTTTTCAGCCCGTGGATATGCCAGGGTGAGGGAGGCTTGTGAGCTAATTGATTCACTTTGAGTAAATTACAAAGAAGACGGGATGCGATCGGCATTGGAAGCCGGTATGCGTTCAGTCTGGCTTGGTTCATCCCCCAACGAGGAGGATAGAAATATGAAGACTGACAGGATATTGGCGCTCTGTTGCCTAGCAATTCTCTTATTGGCGTTTGCATTTTCCGTCAGCGCCGACGAATTGAACAAGATGACGATCTTCACATTCAGCCAACCCGTAGAGATTCCGGGCGGTAAAGTGCTGCCGGCGGGCACCTATATGTTCAGGTTGGCCGATATTCTCGGAGATCGCAATGTGGTGCAGATATTCGACAAAGACCGAAGAACACTTTACGCGACTGTGCTTACAATTCCAGATTATCGGCCGAACCCAACCGACAAGCCAGTTATCACGTTCGCGGAAACGGCGAGCGGCGGACCTGTAGCGATCAAGGAATGGTTTTATCCGGGAGACCTATACGGCAGCGAGTTTGTATATCCGAAAGCTCGGGCTACGGAGATTGCAAAGGATTCAAAACAACCGGTTCCGTCGATGCCTACGGAAATGTCGTCGAATATCTCGCAAGCCACGAATAGTTCATCTGACGCCAACGTGCAGGCGATGCAAACCCAGCCGCTGAAGGCCGAAGAAGAAAATGGAGACGAGGTTGCGGTCGCCGAAGTGTTCATCGTAGCGGTGCCAGTTGCAGTCGTAGTTCCGGTAGTAGACCAGTCTTCCAAGCAACTGCCACAGACGGCGAGCATTCTGCCTCTCGTTGGACTTTCCGGCCTTATCCTATTAGGTGTCGGCACACTGCTCTGGATCGTTTCGAAACGCACGGCTTAGATTTCCCGGGCCGGCTCGGCGAGCAAGGTCCGAGAGATGTTAGCGAGAAAGAGCGCGGCAGTAGGCGGGTCTTCGAAATGGTGCGCACTGACCGTTTGTCTGCTTATCGCTGGCCTCATTCGCGCCTCGACGCCCTTGCCTTCATCGAGCTTTCCGGTTCAACAGAATCCCAGCGGCCCCCTCATAACTGCGCAGGTCAGCCTCGTCCTGTTGCCCGTCACGGTGACGGATCGCGAAGGCCATTTTGTCACCGGGCTCGATGCTTCGGATTTTCATGTTTTCGAAGACGGACACCCGCAGCAGATTAAGCTGTTTCGTCATGAAGACACGCCCGTGACCGTCGGAATACTGGTAGACCGCAGCGGGAGCATGGCCGCGCGGAGCGGGGACGTGCTGGCCGGAGCGCAAGCGTTTGTGCAGGCAAGCAATCCGCAGGACCGCGAGTTTGTCATCAACTTCAGCGACAAAGTGGAATTCGGTCTTCCTGCAAATATTGCATTTACCAGTAATGTTAACGAACTCAAGAACGCCTTACTCTTCGTAACGCCGAGCGGGAGAACAGCTCTGTTCGACGCTATCGCAGCCGCGCTCACGCATTTCCAAAGAGACGATCCTGACAAGAAAGTCTTGCTCCTCATCAGCGACGGGGGCGACAACGCTAGCCGATATAATTTTGTCCAAGTGCTTCGGATGGCGCAGAGTTCGAACGTAATTATCTATACGATTGGGTTGCTGGATGAACATAGCGCCGACCAAAATCCATCTGTACTGAAAAAGCTGGCCCGGGAGACCGGAGGCTACGCCTATTTCCCAAATTCCACTGCACAAATCGTGAACGTGTGCCGCGAAATCGCCCAAGAAGTCCGCCATCAGTACACGCTCGGGTACGATCCTCCAGAAAATGGGCGGCAGGGATATCGCAAGATCCGTGTGACCGTAGTGGCGCGTGGCCAGGGCAAGCTGTTCGTTCGCACCCGTGGAGGCTATTTCTTTCCCGCCGCCGCTGCGCCGCAATCGGAACTGCATGGAGAGGCACGATAGTGTCGATAGGCGATCAAAGTTTGCGCGGCAGCCGATTTCTCTACTGGTGCTCGCTGCTATCCATCTTCAGCGGCGCAATCGCCGTGGCTTCTTGCATGTACATCTGCGCGGATGCTCAGGTTTACCAGGCACTCCAGAATCGCCGTCTCAATTCGGCCATCGACGTGGCACTGCAGCCTGCTCGCGAGATGAGCCGCGATCCCGTTCCGACGGCGACTAGAGCGGCTCAGCGATTGGCAGGCTTGAAGTTCCGCGGTTGGCGCTTTCGGTTGTCGTTCTCGAAGGTGACGATCCGAAAACTTTGCGACGGGGCGCCGGACGGATTCCGGGAACCGCGCGGCCGGGCCAACCGGGCAATCTCGCCATTGCCGGTCATCGCGATACTTTTTTCCGCCCGCTGCGAGACATCAGGACAGATGATGTCATACGGTTGACGACGCCAAGTGGGCGCTTCATCTATCAGGTGCGATCTGTTCGTGTCGTTCCCTCGGGGCAAACGGAGGTTCTAGCCAGCACTCCCCAACAAACTTTGACGCTGATTACTTGCTACCCATTCCTCTACGTAGGGCGCGCGCCGGAACGGTTCGTTGTAACCGCCCAACAAGTCTCATCCCGCTCGGACTAACTAACTCCTCCGATTCGCTTTACAGGGAATGTCAGAACACTGTCGAATGACCGACATAGCGCCCTCCAGAAATCGCAAATTGACAGCATGCCCGGCGCAAACGTTGCGCTAATCGCTTTGGACAGAGCATTTACAAGAACATGCCATGTGAAATGCATATTGGAATGCAGGGTGCTTGTCGTGTTGTGCGTTGGCCGAGATTGGAAACAAATCGAGGTAAAAAACGGATGGGCATGGCTCAAACATTCCGGTTGATTCCGCAGAGCCCAAGAACAGAAGCCATGCCCCCGCAAACGCGGCACTGGCGTAAGGAGCTTCTTTCACACGCGCAGCCATCCAGGAACGCGGTTGCCAAACCTGATTTCCTGCCCGCGAGCGAAGAGTCGGTAATCGTCGAGCGCGCCATCGCTGGCGATACGGAAGCGCTCGCGGCCATCTTCGCTCGCGAACAGGGCCGCCTGTTCCGCACTGCGTTTTCAGTACTCCGCAACAAAGAAGATGCCGAGGACGCAGTGCAATGCGGCTTGCTGTCTGCATACACAAATCTTCGGTCGTTCGAAAGACGTTCGAAATTTTCTACCTGGCTCACGCGCATCGTTGTAAACGCGGCGCTCATGAGCCGTCGAAGATTTCGTGCTCGTCTCGTGTTGTCCCTCGATGAACTCGGTGGGGCAAATTCTGAGCCATGTTCTACTCGCCCGATGGACTCCCATCTCAACCCGGAAGAAGTTTGCGCTCTGGCAGAAATGGAGTGCCTGCTGGAGAGCGCAATGAGCCAAATCTCACCTCTACTTCGATCAACTCTTAAACTTCGGTACATCGTCGGCCTGACCACCCCGGAAACGGCACGCGTACTGAGAATCAATATCAGCGCCGCAAAATCGCGTATGTCACGCGCGTGTCGTCAGCTGGCGGCTCGTATGGGAGCTCCGGGCGCGGAACTGTGGCAACGCAAATTCGGCACAATCGGCAGGTCGGCCCAGGTAGCACTGAGGGCCGCCCAGCACACACGAGATAGGAGAAAGCAAATGACCGATCTTGAATTGAAAAAAAATGTCGAGGCAGAACTCAGTTACGAGCCCAGCGTCAATGCGTCGGCAATTGGCGTCGCCGTGAGAGATGGGATCGTTACGCTGACGGGCCACGTGAACAGTTATTGGGAGAAATGGAATGCAGAGCGCGCGGCTCTGCGCCTGTCCGGCGTAAGAGCAGTCGCAAATGAATTGGAAGTCCGTCTGCCCACGTCCAGCGAACGGACGGATGAGGATATTGCCCGAGCAGCGGTCAGTGCTCTGGCTTGGTCCGTTGTGGTTCCAAAGGATCGGGTCAAGGTCAAAGTATCCAAGGGCTGGGTCACGCTGGAAGGATCCGTCGACTGGAAATTTCAGAGCTCCGCTGCGGAATCGGCCGTGCGGAAACTGGTGGGCGTAGAAGGCGTGACTAATCTGATCGAAGTAAAGTCCCGGGTAAGCCCGGCCGAAGTGAAGTCGGCGATTGAGTCGGCGCTGAAACGCAGCGCGGAGCTGGATGCAAAGCGGATTACTGTAGAGGTCGACGGCGGCAAGGTGATCTTGCGCGGCACCGTTCGCACATGGGCGGAACGCGAGGAAGCAGAGCGAGCTGCCTGGCGTGCTCCCGGCGTGTATAGCGTCGAGAATGACATCGCAATCAGCGCAGCGTCAGCGGCGGCAGCATAAACAATCGCAGACGGACAGGGAAATCGCGGACGACCGATCAAAGTTTGTGCAGAAAATATAGGGCCCAAAAATCTCACAGGAGGATTCCAATGGCAGATCTAGTACGCAGGAACAATATCTTTAATGAGTTATTTGATTTTAGGCGTGATTTCGACGGCCTATTCAACAGGTTAGTCACTGGGTCTTCGTCAAGCAATGACCTCCCCACGCCGGCGAACGGATTCGTTCCGCCGATCGAAGTTCGGTTCGACAATCAGGACAATAAATACCACATGCGCGTGGCGCTTCCGGGCTTCGAGCCAAATGAGATCCAACTCAATCTGCAGGGCAATCGGCTGACGGTCAGTGGCGAACATAAGAGCGATCAGGAAAAGAAGGAATCCGACTACATGCATAGGGAGTTTTCCTATGAACGCTTCGAGCGCACCATCGTTCTCCCCGAGAACGTGGACACTGAGAAGCTGACCGCTGAGCTTAATAACGGGATGCTGGAAATCACAGTGCCGGTAAGTACCGCTGCTCTTCCGAAAAAGATCGAGATCAAGAATCTGCCGCAGGCGCAGAGCGCGCACCAAACAAAAAGCCAACCGCAGTCGACGAATGAAGCGCAAGCAAAGTCCGCCGGCGCCAAGTGAAGAGCAGGACGCCGGGATAAGGGCATGGACTGCAACCAGCCAGAGTCCGACCCGGAGGTGGCGAATGCGGAGTTGGTTGCAGCACGTGGGATTTGGATATGAGTCGAGTGATCGCAGCGGGGCAGGCGTCCTCGATAACAGCGATGATAACGACAGCGCGCAACATCTGAATGAGGCGTTTGAGAAGCCGCATCCAGACGCCCCGGCACATTTCACGCTCCGTTCTGAGGCGAGGGTGGGTCGTCGACAACAAGACAGCGTGCGTGGCGATCAAAACAGCAATCGCGAGCAAGAGCACTCGGCTGACCCTCCGAATCGGAACCACGCCGAGGCGCCAGAGCAAGTCAAAGGCAAAGACGCTTTGATCGCCTTTGACGACAAAGAACTCAGCACCTGGGTCATGCGGCTCGGAGAGGAGCGTTCGGGGCGATTTCTATGTGCTCTTGCGGAGGCCGTGATGAAGGCGGACGCAGACGACTATTCCGTGATCCGGCCGGCATTGCTCGACTTGAAACGCAAGCACCGCCACCGGGGAGCAAAAGCTGAAAAAATCGCCAGCCCGATCGCCAGGAAAAGAGAAAGCACTAATGATTCACCTCCCCAAAGCAGGGGCCTATGAAGATCACAACTCACTTCGGTTTCAAGATCTCGTTGCTCATGGTGCTTTTGCTGGGTTCGTTCGACCTAGTTCGGGTTAATGGGTTCTGGGGTTACCCGCGCGAGCTCAGCGCGGCGACTCAGCAGTCGGGCCAGGAATCGCAAGTCACGGTTCCCGCCAGGCCCTCGAACCCACTTTACAAAGGTGAGCAGATCCCGCAACCGCCGGAAATCAAGTTCATTCCCGGCACTCGCACCGTGACGATCGAACTGCAGGTCCAAGACCCCAACGGATATTTTCTGCCAAACATCCGGAAAGAAAATTTCGCGGTTTACGAAGATGGCGCGCGGCAAAAACTTGAAACCGTGCAAGTGGAGCATGCCCCGGTGTCTGTGGCATTGCTGTTGGAGTTCGGCGGACGTTATCACGAACTGAACAAAACACTCGGTCTTGAAGTGCCACAGATAGGACGCGAATTATTGTCGGTAGTAGGTAAGGACGACAAGGTCGCAATCTTTACGTACGACTCAAAGCTCCAAACTCTATCCGATTTTGTTCCAGATCCCGGAAAGCTGGACACGGTTTTCGATCGCCTTGGAACTCCCAGCATCTCCGAAGCCAATTTTTACGACGCTCTCCTCGCTACGTTGAACCGAACGCGTCAAGTGAGCGGACGCAAGGCCGTGATAGTCGTTTCCAGTGGCATCGATAACTCCAGCCAGGCGAGTTATCAGCAGGTCCTGCAGGCTGCCAAGGAATCAGGGGTGCCAATTTACACGATCAGTCTCTCGCTTGTGATGGAGAGAGAGGCTGCCGTATTTGGACCCACGGCTCCTTTTGCTCGCATTGACCGGAATGCCGCGGAAAAACAGCTGGAAGCGTTAGCAAAGATTTCCGGAGGCCGTGCCTATGTCCTCGACTCCGACCTGCAAATCCCCGCTATCTACGACGACATTATGGAAAATCTCCGGTTGCGGTATGTGCTCACGTATGTGTCTTCCAATCCAGCCACGGTGGGGCCGCCTCGTAACATTCGCGTCGAGTTGATCGATCCGGCGAGAGGAACGCCTCTTAAGATTCACGATGCCACCGGCAAAGTGGTGCCGGCAAAAGTTTATGTTCGTGCTTCGTACAAGCTTGAAACGGCGGGCAGCTAGCTCGCCAGCGATGGCACGAGCGAAAGTTTAGTTGTATAGGAGGTTCACGAATATGCGTTCACTAAAGATGCTGTTGGGATTGATTCTCCTGTTTGGCATCGCAATAACCGCAGAAGCCCAAAAGGTCTTTATCGACTATGACCACCGGGCGAACTTCTCGGATTACAAAACCTTCTCCTGGATCAGGCCCCCGCACTTTCGAGCGGACCCGCTTATGGATCAACGCATAATCGACTCCGTTAATGCGGCGCTCACTTCGAAAGGCTGGCAATACGCTCCGGAAGGTGGGGATGTCGGCATCGCGGCTCATGTAGCCACGCGCGAGAACCACACGTTGGAAACTTTCTACACCGGTTTTGGCGGAGGCTGGGGATGGCATTTTGGCACTGGCTTCGGAACAGCACTAACCACTGACCACGCCTACGAGGTCGGCACAATCATTATCGACGTGTTTGACTCCCGGACAAAACAGCTCATATGGCGCGGAGTGGCCACAGAAGCGTTGTCCGAAAAGCCGGAGAAGGACACAAAGAAAGTCGAGAAGGCGATCGACAAACTATTTAAGAACTTTCCACCGACGGGGTAACCAGCCACGAATGCGGGTGGCGCGACGACTTGAGCTAATCGAGTTGTCCGGCTTATTTGTAGGTGTGGATGTTTCGAACCTAAACAATGCGGCTCCAAAAACGGAGTCGTTGGAGGGATGCTCATGAGCAGTGCTGCAGCTAGTTCTGGTTCTGTTCCTACAATCGTTAAAAAAGCCTTGGGATGGTCCATTGCAATCAGCGTCGTGATGATTGTGGCCGGAATCTTGGCCATGATCATACCGCCTGCCGCAGGCCTTGCCGTAACCGTCTTCGTGGGGTGGGTGCTCGTTTTCAGCGGCCTGCTGCATTTTGTATATGCCTGGCAAAGTCGCGAAGCGCGCGCAGCTCTTTGGGAAGTGCTCCTCGGTATCCTCTACGTTTTCATCGGAGGCTACTTGCTCTGGAATCCGATTATCGGCTTGGCTTCCCTCACCTTTGCGCTCGCGGTTTACCTGTTCCTCGAAGCCGTGCTGGAGTTCATTCTGGCATACCGATTGCGGCCCGCGCCGGGCTCAGGCTGGCTGGCGGTGGACGGAGGGATCACGCTGATTCTCGCCGTCTTGATCTGGAGAACATGGCCCTCGAACACACCTTGGGCGCTCGGGTTGCTCGTAGGGATCAGCATGTTGTTCAGCGGCGTCGCTCGTTTGATGCTTTCGCTGGCTGCAAAGCACAGCACGGCTCGCGCCTGCTGATACTGCGCCTCTGCAACCTAACTCGAGACAACTCGCGCGCAGGCAGTCGACGTTGGAGCTGCCCGAGCTCAGTTCGAACATGCGATTGCAATTCTCATCGGGAAACCTCCGGCGGATTTCAGGCTTCGTCCGCTGCCCCTCACTACGCCGCCGCCACCTATTCCTGTTAGCGTGCCCTGGGAACTGCTGGAAAGACGTCTGGATATCGCGGCTGCGGAGCGGAGGATCACATCCGCCAATGCGCAGATCGGAGTCACGAACTCGGCCTACTACCCGCTAGTCAATTTAGCTGCATCCGGGGGATTTGAAAGTTCCGTCATCACCACACTGATCCAGGGGCCGAGCGGATTATGGTCTGTGGGACTATCTGCGACGGAAACAATCTTCGACGCGGGAAGACGCCGGGCTGCGACCGACGGAGCGATTGCGGCTTATGATCAAACAGTTGCGAATTATCGAGAAACAGTGCTCACCGGCTTCCAACAGGCCGAAGAGAACGTCGCGGCTTTGCGCATCCTCGAGCACGAAGCTCAGATTCAGGAAGGAGCCGTTGTTGTCGCTCAGAAATACCTCGAACTCGCGATCACGCGTTACAAGGGTGGCGTCACGAGTTACCTGGATGATCTTCCTACAAGCCGACTTCCCGGTACTGGTCGCCCGTTGCCCTTCTGGATTGCTTCCAGGTTGCCAACTAATCGGGAATTGGCGCACAGCTATGCTAGAAAGAGCATAACAGCCACAGGGTTTATCACCAGCTATCTCAGCTTGAGATAGGTTG
Organism: uncultured Acidobacteriota bacterium; assembly: GCA_963697645.1. Classification (GTDB taxonomy): domain Bacteria; phylum Acidobacteriota; class Terriglobia; order Acidiferrales; family UBA7541; genus Palsa-295. Next base: position 334,349 of record CAVOOU010000006.1, read on the forward strand.
GTGGAACGGCGTGGGGACGCGGTCAACCTTTACTTAATGTTGGGCAATCCGATGATGTAGCGTCTACACAGTATTCGAATGAACGTCAGGCTTTATGCCGCGTCGGTCCGTTGTTGCCTCGCCTTGGCAGCCCTCTTGAGTGTACCGCAGCCCAGCAAAAGTATACGGATTTTGAGTCGCTCGCCACCGACGTGACCAACGCGATCCAAAAATCTCCGGAAGCTGCAACGGAAATACCCAAGGTGAGAACGTTCCACCATGCCATTGACTTATTACTGAAGTACTATTGCCGCTTGCTGCGCCGTAGGTCATTTTAGTGGGGAACGGTAGGAATCTGCGGCACTGACGAAGCCAAGAAAAATGAGAAAGAGATGAGAACAACCGCAGCGATTTTGTCCCTATTCGTGTTTTCTGGGGTGGCGTCGGCTCAAAGCCCCGACCCGTCGAAGTGGATGTGCCGCAACCTCGCAGATTCGGGCAATTTTCTGTACCAAGGTGAAAAGATATTCGGCCCTCAGGCGGCGTGTCGGCCGATTCCGCAGACAGCACCGGGCACCAGCGGAACGGGGACAGTCACGCTTACGAGTAAGGACAGCTTGGCGGATCCCTCGTCCTCGGCTCATGCCACTACGACGGCTCCTACAAAGGAAGCTCCTGCCTCTATTGAGGCACCGAAATCGGACGCGTCGAATCTAAATTCCGGGTTTCCTAGCCGCTGGAAATCTATGACTGCCGGGAACATTCGCACGCTTCGCGTCGAAGGCGAATATATGTATGCCGTAGTTGTTCTGCCTGAAGCTGCCGCGAAGGCAGGCACGTTCATCCTGACAGAGGCTAACAAGGACGGTGACAAGTACGTGGGCAAGACCAATGGACGTGTTCTCAAGACCCAAAGCGGCCCAATTTGTCGCGTCTCTGAGCCTATTGAATTCACCTTGGTGACCGCTGACCGCATTGAGGGCCGAACTTTCACGCCGCCGGTTGGCGCGGCGCTCAATTGGGGGACATGCTCATATACGCCGGCCCCGGATTGGCAGTCTTTCGTTTGGACCCCCGTGAGATAGCATTAACCTCAATTGCTCTCCAGCATGAGGAGTCAAAAATCAGAGAATCCGGATAAGTGTCGCGAGCAGGGTTTATCACCAGCTATCTCGAAATGAGATAGGTGGTTCTATAAAAGGGGATGTCAAAAAAAAAACTTCTCCCTAGGGCGATAGCCGAGAAATTTTCTGTCTCGACATCCAGCCCACTGTTTGCAGATGGCTCTCGATCGCTCGAGAGGTTCTTCTCTGGATGGCTCTTCCGTTCCCTTGGTTCATTTTCGAGTAGTGACAATGTCCGCCGGCTCTTGAAACTTGGCAAGCGATTCAACTTCGTGGCAACCATGGTTCTATCCGAGGCTCGTGGCCTATCGCTATTTCTGGTTCCCCGAGGGGGCATAGCGTGAGAACGGTGACTCGGTGCCGAAGCACACAGGTCGGACCACCTATCTGATACTCCCCTCGAACCGAGCGTCTCAAGAACCGAACCGACCACCACCCAGAAGATGGAACCAGCTCTCTACCAGAGACGCTCAAGCTGCTTGCCGATGTATTTCTTTGGCGTCGAAGCACACTCCTTTCTTCCAAATCGTCAACGTGATCGCTGCAATCTTCCGTGCCAGGGTGAGTCGCGCCACCCGCGTCAGATCTTTGGTGATCGTCAGATAGCTGCGGACCAGTTCCTTCAAAGTGCGCAGCCCGTTCTCTCCGTGGTAGATCGGTGAGAGATGGTTGCCACGCAAGAGCTCGGCCAGCTTCCGAGCATCGATCCGATCGCTCTTTGCTGCCATTCTTTAATAGAGCAGTTTTCCGAGGATCGCAGACCAGGACATTCGCGACATGAGGCTTGAGTAGGTCATACAACCAGGCGGCCGAAGTTCCTTCTTCGAAAGTCACCAGCAAGCTGCCGCGTAACCCGCCAAGGAACTGCAGAATCGTGGTCGCTTTCGTTTCCAGGATGGACTCCAGGATCAGCTTGCCGGTGGAATCCATGACCGCAACTGAGATCGTTGCCTGATGAACGTCCATGCCAATATACTTTGCTTGGTTCACAACGGCGCTCCTTTCGGTAGGTGGTGATGCCAACGATCAAACCTACCGCAAAGTGGGCGCCTTTTATATTGCGTGATAAGAGGATTTCGCAACATCTCTAACGAAGTCGGCCTCGTCAAGAGTGGTTTAGTTCTGTTTTTGTTTCTTTCACACACACACCTGCATCGGCGCGGTCCCACCCTTTTCTCCGGTCAGTTGCTGCGCCGCGATTCTCGAGTTGTTGTCCTTGTCCAACCTACGGGCTCGGTCGTGTCACTTCATCGTCTCGGCGTTATCCACCAGACATCTCTCCGATCACGTTCGACCATGATGATTTCTTCGAACTCCCTGACAGTTCCAGGGAGGCAGGTAGCCTATTCACTTATCCGGTCACGCTTCTGCAGGACCACTGTTGCGATCAGGCATCCCCGCACGGACACTACCGCTTTCCTGCCGGGCCTTTCCGCGACGGCAGAACTCTTGGTAATCAATCTGGTCACGCATCATGATCCAGAGTCGGATTCCCAGTTTCCGAGCTGATGCGACTCTCGCTTTCCCCGGTCCTTTCTGCACTAGTTTGCGCCGATAGAAGCGTTTCAACTCCGGATCCCGCTCGACTGCGTGCATCGCCGCTTCACACCACAAATAGCGCAGCAGTGTGTTCCCTTGTTTGCTCATCGCACCCAGCCGCTGCCGCCCTCCACTGGAGTGTTCGCGAGGAATCATCCCGATATAGCTGGCCACTGCTTTCCCATCGGTGAACCGTAGCGGATCACCCAAGAACACTTCAGTGGCTAACGCGGTGACAGGCCCGACTCCCGGGTGCGTCATGAGTCGCCGCGCTGGCGGATGTTGGTCGACTTGCTGGCTGACCTGGCGATCCAGCTTCTCGATGGATTCCTGCAAGCACGGATACAACGTCATCAGTGCTTTCCGCCGCTCGTTGGCATGAGGAGCTAGAGGCAACGCCCGCAGTGCATGCTGGCCCGCTTGGTTCCATAGCGCGTGTCCTCGTCTGAGACCGTGATTGAGTGCCATCGATTGCAGGGTGTGCTGGACTCGGGATCGCAGGCACACCCACTGATGACGGTGACGTAGCAACGTGCGTAGATCGCGCTGCTCGGTCGTGGGCATCCAAATCGTTGGAAAGCGATTCTCCGAAAGGAGCTTTAGCAGCAGCTGGGCATCTCTTCGGTCGTATTTCTGCTTGCGTGGTTCGGCTGCTCGGATCTTGGCCGGATCACCGACTCGGCATTCGATCCCCAGCTCCTCCATCAGCTCCAGAAACCACTGCATCGAGCCGGTCGCTTCGATCCCCACCAGAACGGGGTGAGGGAGTTGAGAATAAAACTTCCGCAATTCCTCGCCATCGTGCTCCAGGGTCTTCTCGACTAACTCTCCTGAATCGGTATCGAGCATCGCGACCGTCTGTTGTCGTGCATGCAGATCGCAACCTATAATTCGCATCTCGGCCTCCTTCGATCCGAGCGCTGTCTGTTGGACACCCCAGCTTACTCGGCTCGTCGTGAGGCCGACTTCGTTATGCCATCATCTATCCGCGACTGAAACGTTTCGGCCGTATCTGCAAGGTACAACGAGTGCATACAGGGTAGAAGAATCGCGCTTTGAAAGTAGCGATTCTGCTCAACTCGTGCGCCCCCAACTCGAGCCGTCGCGGGGGGCGACGTCCTTATGGCTTCAATCAGAGCTGCCTTCGATTAATCTACGCAACCGCCCATTGCCATCGCGCCGAATATCCCAGGGGATTCCCTAGTTGTCCTCATATCGACTCAAACCTAGCTTTGATATGCGTGGAGAAGCACCTAATGCCGAACGAAGAAACGAAGGTCTATACAGCCAGCCTGCCAGTGGCATTGCTCGCGGATCTGGAAGAGTGCGCCGCCGACCAACACCTATCGGTCAACAGCATCCTTTGCTCTGCCGCGGAGGACTTCATTCGGGCGTGGCGAGCAACGCAGTCTCAAGAGCACGCCGAGTTCATTGCGAGCCTCACCACGGAAGCAGCGCCCGATGGGACGGCCGAGAAAGCGACGGCAAGTTCTTCGAGGCAGCGAGAGACGCCGGCGGGCAGCAATTAGTTCTGGCACTTCCAGCAAATCTACAATGATGATAAATCCCAAGAGTATGAAGGCCTTCGACGTGGGATTAAACCACCCCGTAATTGCACTCGGGCAGCTTCAAGGTTGCTCAGAGGCAACGACTGAGTCAATCTAGCGTGGGATCCTGTTGCTGCAATTTGTTCGATACGACGAGCCTGTCAATCTGGTCTCGAACTTTAAGTAGGAGAAGGCTATCAAAAACCGATTAGCAGCCCGTGTTCTTGTCGTAGATGACTTTGCCCGTTGGCGGGATTTTGTCCTTGAAAAGCTCCGGGAAAATCACAATCTGCAGGTCATCGGCGTTGCGTCGGACGGATTAGAAGCAGTTCAGAAAGCGGAAGAACTGCAACCGGACTTAATTCTGCTCGACATCGGGCTTCCATCTCTCAATGGAATCGAAGTCGCTCGACAAATCCGCAAGTTTTCCTCTAAATCCAAGATACTTTTTGTAAGCCAAGAATCTTCTGCCGACGTGGTGCAGGGAGCCCTTGACGCGGGGGGCCAGGGATATGTCCTCAAGAGTGATGCCGGAAGAGAGCTGCTGGAGGGTGTGAACGCCGTTCTTCGGGGTGAGCAGTTTGTCGGTGGCAGATTTGCGGGCCACGATTTCACCGGGGCTGCAGACGCAGGAGCCTCCCACAGTGTCCGAAGCAATGCCATTGTCGAACTGCTTCAGCAAGACTTAAAGATCGCCCACCACGAGGTAGGCTTTTATTCTGATGATCGAAGGTTCTTAGATGACGTTACGCACTTCATTGGTACCGTTCTTCAGGCCGGAAACGCGGCGATTGTTGTCGCCACTGAGTCACACCGGAACAGCCTTGTTCCGAGATTGGAAGCACATGGCGTGGATATTGCTGCCACGATTGAGCAGGGGAGATACTTCTCGGTGGATGCTGCCGACGCGCTCTCGACATTCATGATCAATGGAATGCTTGATCCTGTTCGATATTTGAACCTCTTTCGTGATCTCATCGTGAGAGCGGCAGAGGCTGCGAAAGGAGAGCAAGCCCGCGTTGCGGTGTTCGGAGAAGGTGTTCATCTCTTGTGGGCACAAGGTAATGCAGAAGCGGCGATTCAGGTGGAAGGACTCTGCAACCAGCTAGTCAAGACATACGACGTGGATATTCTGTGCGGGTATTCTCGTCGTAGCATTCAGGGCGGAATGGAAAGCCACATCTACGAGAGAATCTGTGCGGAGCACTCAGCGGTATGTTCACAATGGACGCGCTACTAAGCAGCCTTAAGCAGCACTCCGCACAGAAAGACGACCGATAATTTTCGCCTTTCTCCTTAATACGCGATCCTGAGAGGCGGAGCGACATCGCCGGCACTCTGTTTCAACGGATCGGATTTATTCTCCAGCGTGACTCTCGTAATCGACGCCAATTCCGTCTCGGGGACGGTGAACCGGGAGAGGCCGCAACCCAGACACACCCGTACCTCGGGGAACAACAAGACGCCCGGATTGTCCCGATACTCGAGCCCACGGAAATGAATCATCATTTCAGCCGTCAATTCGGCTTGTTTGGTTGAACCGCATGATAGGCAGTACATAATGCACCCCAGGATTTGATGGACCCCTCGGGGCTGAAGCACCCTCTGGTAGGTCCCGAAAATGCCAGCCGAGAGAGCATGAGAAAGAGGACTGATCAACGGAGATTGGGAGAAACAGAGGTAACTCTGCGCTCGCGGCATGTCAAGTAAAAAGTTAGTGAACAGCACTGAATAAACGCGCCCGTATAGGGCGGAACGCTTCGCGGCCTGATTAGTGGTGTATTCGCGGGATATGTGTCTAGAACAGGGTTTATCACTAGCTATCTCACCTTGAGATACGTGGTGCGAAGAGGAGTGGCTGTTGAAAAAGTCGGTTTTTCTGAAAAAAGTCGAAAATCGGGTGATAGAAAATGTCCATGAGACTGAGAAAAATCGTTTATAGAGCTTCCTGACGCGATCCGATTTTTGCGATTTCCGAGTGAGCGAGTTTTTCAACAGCCACAGGATTTCTCAACATCTATCCAACTTTCCGCCGGGATCAACCGAAGATTACTTGAATTGCCGACCACCCGGAAGTTGGACCACTCAACACAAGCGCGTTTGTCGATACTAACCGACGGACAAACCGATAACTTCCGGGTTGCCCGTCATCCGGACAGTGAACAAAAACGGCCTTTCGACGGCGCACCCGTAAGAGCGATTCGTAACCGCGTCCGCGATTTCCATCGATCAACACGGCGTCGAGGTAGAGCCCCTTAACTGCTCGAGTCACCAACACACCAGCTCCCCCAGACTATTGTGGCCCCCGGACTGGCCCGATGTTGGATTTCAGCAAGAACTCACGAATCGCGTTGTATGCATTCAGCATTTGCTCCTCCGTGAAGTCCCCATGAGTATTGCTGTCGATCGTGAACAATTGATTGCGAACGCCTGCCTTGGTAAGCGCTTCGTGGAAGCGTACCGCTTGCGAATAGGGCGCGATCGGGTCGCCGTTGCCGTGAATGGTTAGAATAGGTGGCAATCCGGGTCGGACATAATTGATAGGCGAGAGCCGTTTCGCCAGCTCCTCGCGATCGGGTTGGCTCCCAAGCCAGGACACAACCCAAGAGCGGATATTCGCCCCATGCAGCGCATCGGCGACGTCCGTGAGCCCGACCCAGTTTATGACCGCCCCCACATTCGGCGTCGGGTCAGTCCACGGGCCGGACCATTTGGGGTCGTCTTCCGATACACAGCCATTGTCAAAACCAGCCGAGGCCGGAATCATAGCCGTCGTCAGCGCCAGGTGTCCACCGGCGGAAGCTCCCGTAACAACAACTTTGCTGACATCAAAGTTGTACTTCTTTGCGTTGCGTCCAATCCAGTGCAGCGCGCAACGACAGTCCTCAACCGCGGCTGGTGCGAGCGAAACTCGAGCTAGCCGATACTCAACGTTTACTGCGGCCCACCCCATCTCCAGATAAGGCAGGAGCGAGAGGACCTCCTCTTCCTTCTCATGTCGTACCCAGCCGCCACCATGGATCATCATCACAACGGGCGTGGGTGCCTTCGCGGTCGTTGGGCGGTAAACGTCGAGCTTTAGCTCGTAATTGTTAGCGATTCCGTATGTGATATTCGGGAGTACCTCATAATTGGTGCTGATCAGTACCGCCGATCTCGCGGCCTCGCTTAACTGTGCCCATGCAGCGGCAGAGAAAACGAGTTGGAGGCACAGCATGAGTCCACCAAACCCCAGCTTATGAGCAGTCATTGTCGCCCCTTGGGCCGAAAGCCTAGCGCGGCCGGCACTTGCGGTCAATGCGAGACTCTTTTCGCTGTAGCCGCAACGCATACGATTGCGGCCGGCGCCCTCTTGGGACCTAGGGAAATTGACCTCTGCCCGCTTCCCGGGAGCCATCTGGTCAACCCGGCAATCGACAGGTGATGCTTCCAAACAGGTCGGCATCTCTCAGGAAATCAAGCACTGACGAGATGCGCGTTTATCGGGAGCAATTGCCAACCCTTGTTCTGACATCTCCCGATCCCGCGTTATACTCGGACCATTCGACATTCTTGTCGACATCGGCGTTCCTGCCGAGAAGGAGGTGATCCAGTGAGGTACGGTTTGAGTTGACGCAGTAGAGGAGGCGCTTGTGAGGTTACCGAGCGCCTCTCTCCTTTTTCCCCGCCTGCCCGAATTCCCTGTGCGCTTAAAACAGACGCCTCAGGCCGCGACGTGCTAGCTTGTTTCAAGGATCCGGGCGACTAGAGAATGCCGGATCATGCGTCGAATCCATGTGGGAGCACGGGAATGTCTTCATCAACGGCAGGGAAACACGCGGGCTCAAGCGCGGCGAGTAACCAACCTACGGTCGCTGAGCCTACATTTGCCGAGCGAGCACGTACCTTGGTGCATCTCGGCCGAGTTGGAAGTCTCTCGACACTTTCACGTAAACAGCACGGGTTCCCATTCGGATCCGTGATGCCCTATGGATTGGACGACCACGCGAATCCTGTCTTCCTCATCAGCACGATGGCCATGCACACTCAAAATGTGCAAGCAGATCCGCGTTCCAGCTTGTTAGTGACCCAGCCTGATACCATCGGCGATCCTTTGGGAGCGTCCAGGGTCACGCTGCTAGGAAATATTCTGCCGGTACCTGCGCCGGAGGTGGCTGAAGCACGAAAACTCTACCTGGCGCGTTATGCCGACAGCAAATACTGGGTGGACTTTGACGACTTTTCCTTTCACCGGATGGACGTGGTGGACGTTTACTACGTGGGTGGCTTCGGGGTGATGGGCTGGGTTTCTGCCTCGGAATATTACAGCGCGCAGCCTGACCCGCTGGCTGAGACTGCAACCGAGATCATCCAGCACATGAATACCGATCACGGGGATGCGCTCGTCCTGCTTGTCCGAGCGTTTGCTGGAATCGAGTCTCAGGAAGTGGTGATGACTTCGGTCGACCATCTCGGCTTTCACGTACGCTTGAAGACCGAAGAGAGCACGCGAGGTGCCCGCATCGCATTCTTGCGGGAGGTGAGCACTCCGGTGGAAGCCAGAAAAGTGCTAGTAGAAATGGTAGGGCAAGCACGGCGAACGTGAGCAACCGTGCGACGTTCTAGACTTCCTTATGGTAGATGGTTGTTCCACGGAACGTCAGATTGGCACTGGAGAAGGTGCTTGCTGGATGTAATTCCGACGATTGAAGACGAGACCCACGCGAATTGCCAGTTTCCAATAAAATCCGAATGAGGTGCCGTCGTGTCAGACACTGAGAAGAAGGTACCGAGTCTTGAAGAGATAGAACAGCGTGCATACGAAATTTATTTGAAACGCGGCAACGCAGACGGTGTTGCGCTGGAAGACTGGCTCGCTGCCGAGAGGGAACTATTGGCATCACGTCAGACAGAGCTGTCCGACCCGACATTCCCATTGGTGAAACCTGCAGCCGCCCCCTACTGACGTTCAGAGAGCCGGATTCGTGGATGAATGTGCTACGCCTCGCCGTCCTCCCGACATCAGCGAGAGAGCACGCCGCTGCATTCGTGGCTGACAAATTTGTCGTGTCATCGCATAAAGATATCATTCGCGACTCGCCATCACTGGCACCCTGCGCGCTGTGGCGAGCCCGCCAGGCCACCAGTTCCAATCGCCTGCAATGCGAAGGAGCGCGGGACCGATCACAATACGAACGAGCGTCGCGTCAATCAACACGGCGATCGCCAAGGTAAATCCGATCATCTTGACCACCAGGAAATCTCCGAAGGTGAATGCCGCAAATACCACGATCATGATCGCGGCGGCGCTCGTAATCAGGCCTGCGGTTCTAGCCAGACCCTCCGGGATCGCATCCATTTCACTCAGCCCGCTCCTTCTAGCTTCGAGAACGCGCGCGACCAGAAATACCTCGTAATCCATGCTTAATCCGAACACGATTGCGAAGGCGACGATCGGAACAAGGGGGAATACGCTACCGGTTCCCCCAGGAACTCCCAGGAACCTGCTTCCGTGTCCGTCCTGGATAACGAAAACCAATGCTCCGAAGGCGGCCGCCACCGAGAACAGGTTGAGTGCAATGGCCTTCACGGCGGCAAAGATCGATCGGAACCCGCAGAGCAGAGCAAAGAGCGTCCCGCCCACCACCAGCGCCATCACGGGCGGAAAGCGGTTTCTGATGATCGTCTCATAATCAGCGTTGAGTGCCGGGATGCCGCCAACGAGAAGCGTTGCGCCAGGCACACCGGTAAGAGCTGGCGCGCCGATCCTACGCAGCTCCCGCACCCAGTTGACCTGGTCGCGCAGAGAGACCGAACTCGCGGGTAACACCTCAAGCAGCGCCGCTCGTCCGTCACTACTCAGGAACGTTCGACGCGTCTCCCGCGAAAGATCAGTGAGGGAAGCTCGGTTGCTCTGCGCAAGAGTAGTGATAGAAATCACGCGGTCACAGCGAGGATCGGCCGCGAGGCGCTTGGAGAGACGATCCAGCGCATCCCACCCTGCGTCGGTTTGCGCGATGGAATCCGTTGGAAGCTCGACAATGACGCGCAACGATTCCACAACGCCGCCCCGATCCATCCGTTCAAGGGTGTGCAGCGCATGGACTGATTCCGCCGCCTGCGGAAGCCAATCCCCTCGAGGAAGACTGGTATCCAATCGTCTGACTTGCCATGCGAGCAGAAGCAAAGGCGTACCTGCCACAAGAAGAGCAAGCCAGGGATGCGCGACAATTACCTTTCCCCATTGCCGCCAGCGATTTCCGGTACGTGCGGCCCGTTGCGCATCCAACTTTGCAGTAAAGGGCATTCGGCCGAGATCAATTCGCGGACCGAGCAATACCAGCGCTGCCGGAACCAGAGTATTAGTGAGCAACACACTCATTCCCGTCACCAGGAATCCCGCGACACCGATCGAACGGATTTCGCTGATCGGAACCGTCAAGAGGGCTAGAAATCCGATGGCTACCGTTGAGGCTGAAATCAAGAGCGTGCGACCTGCCTGACGTGCAGCGATCGTCCCGGCCGTGGGTCCGTCGTTCCCGGCGGCTATCGCTTCCCGGAAGCGGCTGATCATCAGGAGCGCGTAATCGATTCCCAGGCCCAGGCCAAGCATGGTGGCCAAATTCTGAACCAGAATGGATAAGTGCCAGCGCTGGGCCAGAAATCCCGTAATCGCCAGAGTGGTTGCAATCGCAAGCTGCCCAACCGCCAACGGAATCAGGGCGGCCATCAGGCTTCCAAACGCCACGAGCAGAAGCACGAGGGTCGCAGGGATCACCAGGCTTTCGCCGCGATGCACGTCGGCGGCACTCGCTTTTCGAATATCGAAATTTAGTGGAATCTCGCCTGTGAGTTCGAGTTTCACCGCCGGATAACGGCCCCGCAGTTGATTCTCCAGCGAGCTCACCAGCTGGTGAAGCTCCGGAACAAGCGATTCGACGGGACCGCCGGTCGAAGTTAGTCCCACGAGAACAAACGTTCCCCCTCCCCGGCCCAGAAAAATCGGATCGCGCAACTCGAGATAGGACACCACTCCTGAAACACCGGGCTGCTCTCTCAGTGCTGCCACGATGTTTGTTAACGATTGCCCGCCTTCCTCCGAATTCGCCGGCGGAAGTCCCTCGACCACCAGGACAACGCGGTCCACAAACGGCGACCGAAAGCGACTAGCCAGTTCCTCCCTCACAATTTCAGCCTGGCTTCCTTCCACACGGGTTGCGGTCTCTAGACGGCGCTCCGCGTGAAAAGAAAATGGAAGAAGTGCGATGGTTGCTGCGAGGACAATCCCTGACACCCAAAACCGGCGCGCATACATAGCTATTATCATGTCATGCCAAACAAGATCGTCGTCACCAAAACTCTCCGGTGACGCTTAAAAACCACACGGACGAAAGACGTGCTCCGTCCGGAGCCGGTTCCTACGTTTGCGCTCAGTTTCGTCGAGTTTACATCTGCGCAACACTCACTTACGGAGCTATGTGAATCTGCTAAAATTTGCCCACCGATTTAGGAGGATCAATTCGCACCTTACTTTTGCTCGGACTGCTCGCCGCAATTCAATCTGGAGCCGCAGACCCGCGCATTGGCTCGTGGACGCTCGTCTCTGCGCAGTCAAGTCTCGATCCTCCGAACCTGCTCTCCATAACACCTCTGCATGACGGAGTGCATGTAGTCATGTCCGGTGAAACCCATCTCGATTTCACAGCAAATTGGAACGGACACGATTCTTCCGCACCAGGCAATCTCGCATTCAATCAAATTGAGCTGCGCAGGATCGATAAGCGGCAGGCGGAGGCCAAGGAGAAAAAGGACGGAACTGTTGTGGCGACAGTTCGCGAAAAACTTTCGAATGATGGGAACGAGTTAACGACCACGACTGCAACCGCGGGCCACGCAGATCGGATCACCGTGTGGACGCGAAGCGGAGGTAAAAAGGTCGCCAATGACCTCTTCGCAGGTGAATGGACGCAGGATCTCAGCAAGACCCGTTTGCGGCAGGGTCTGGTGCTTAAAATCGAGACGGACGGGAGCGGTGGGATCCGTTTTCTGGGTGACTTCAGCTATACCGCCCGTTTTGACGGAAAGCAATACGATCTGAAGAACTCACGCAACGATACCGTGACGCTTGAACTCGTGGATCCTCATACGGTGGATGCGAGCTACCGGCGGGACGATCAAGTCACGCAAAAAGATAGGTGGGTGGTTTCCGCGGAGGGGCAGCAGATGACACTATCCACCACCGGCACGTTGGAAACGGGCCAGCGGCTAACCGAAAAGCTCTTGTTTAAGAAGCAGTAGCGGATATTGCATCTGTACAATCCAGAAGCCCATCGCTCGGTGACACTGCGCTCACCTCACGAGCCGCGACCGAAATGATCCCCTTGCGATACATGAATTTCAGAATGCCGTTGACCGTATCTTCCAGAGACGGATCTGGTTTGCCCCACACGGACGCATCGCGGGCCATTTGATAAGAAGAGCTGTCGTAGCGTTTGAACTCCATCGCGGAGATGTTGTCGACAGAGCCCACCAAAAAATCCAGTAGCGGAAAGAGAAGATCTTCCTTCCGGCATCTGCGGATCAGCTCGGGAACGAAGTCGGGAAGCCTGAATGTTTCGAATCGGCGGCCAGTCGCTTTGGTAATAAGCCCGGTAATATCCATCATGTTCGAATAATCGTCCCGCGTGACATGGTAAGTCTTATTCGCTGTACCGCGAGTGCTAGAGATCGCAACGATGTTGTTCGCCACAATGTCCGCAGGAACAAAGCTGACCTGGTTGAGAGTATCGACGCCAATGCCGTGATTCACCATGAAGGCAACCAAGCGAACCGCGATATCGAAGTTGTTGCCTCCGCCCGTGACGGAAGGACTCACGAGAGCAGGCCGGAAAATCCGCGCGGAAAGTCCCCGGCTGCGCGCGTCGACAACCACCTGTTCCGCCACCCATTTCGATTGGCTGTACCCAAAATCGAGCAGCTCCATATTCTCGTTCAGGTCGGTCTCGTTCAGGACTGATTTAACCGCCCAGCCAAACACGAAGGTAGTCGAGACATAATTGAATTCTTTGGGCCTTCCCTCGAACGCCAGTCGTACGACCTCATTGGTTCCCAGCACGTTCGCGTCACGCATCAGGTCGTAGTTGAACAGGTAGTTTACGGTCGCACCGTTGTGGAATACTGTGTCGATTTTACTCGCCAGGAAATCCCACACGTCCTGCGTCAGGCCCAGCTTTGGCTGTCCAAGATCGCCACAGACGGCGATCACCCGAGCTTCGAACATCCCCATCAGATCTATCCCGCAGGGCCCCATAGACTCCATCGCGGCTCTCAGCCTTTGCTTACCCTTCTGTTCGTCGGAAGACCTGACCAGAACATAAATCTTCGCTCGCGTCTGTTCCAGCAAGCTCTTCATGAGGAAGGGTCCTATGAAGCCTGTCCCGCCCGTGAGCAGCACGTGATTCGGCATCGGTACCTCCGGCACAGGCAAAGGCGCCGGAGCCTCGAAGATGAGCTTCCTGTCGTTGCTCATCATCTGCTTTTCAGCAGCTCGATGCTCTTCACGGAAAGCCGCAAGGGAATGACGCAGATGAACGAGTGCCTCTTCGGGAGCCCGTTTCAACTTTTCGGCTAGTCCAAACAGCTCCGCTACGCCGACGCGCTGAATCACGCCAATATCTACCTGCCTCGCCAGCATCTCGGCGCCTTTATCTTTCAGGAGTTCCTTGAGTTCATGCACGAACACAACAAGATCCAGGGAATCCAGGCCGGCTTCGACGAGGTTGTACGATTCCTTACCTGTCAGGTTGTATTTGGCTTTCAATTCGGCGAAAGAGGAATGCATGTCGGAATCGCACCAGGAATTTCCGGCGTCTTTCTCCCGCGAAAACTCAGAAAGAACCTTGAACTCACCTCGCAGCCACATCTGCTTGGCCTTATGGCGCATAATCTTCCCCGAACTCGTTCTCGGGATCGCACGCGGCGCGATGAGGCAAATTACCGCTACTTCCACGTTCAGATAATTCCGGACCACGGCGGCAATCTTTCGTGCGTCGGGAAGCGCCTTGGGATTTTTGGCCTCGGCGACGATTGCCAGCGCAGGTTCGCTGTCTTCCTGAATCTGGAACGCGGCGACGCAGTTATGCCGGATCAGACCGGATGATTTTTCTACAACATTCTCAATATCGTGCGGGTAATAGTTTTGCCCGCGGAGAATGATCATGTCCTTGATTCGACCGCAGACGTAGAGTTCGCCGGCGTGGAAGAATCCTATGTCTCCGGTCCGCAAGTAGCCTTCTTCATAGGGAGTATCGTCCACAAGCCGCGCACGAAACTGCTTCAGAGTCAATTCGGGATTGTTCCAGTAACCTCGGCACTTACCGCCTCCGGCGACCCAGATTTCGCCGGTGCGCTCTGGCTCAAGAGGGAAGTGTCCTTCCGGATCCACAATCTTAACGTCGAGACCCGGCAGCGGCGTTCCACAACTGACAATCTGCGTGGCCCCGTCGATTTCAGAGACCTCGGTGGTCATGCGGGCCATCCCCAGGGAGAGGGCACGTTTGTTGACGGAAACGATGTTCCGACCGCCCAGTGAGACAGCCAGAGTATTCTCAGCCAGCCCGTAGGCGACATAGAAACTCTCGGACTTCAGTCCATAGGACTGAAACGTTTCCAGAAAACGTGTGTAGGTATCCGGCTTTACGGGTTCCGCGGCGCACATCAAGACGCGAAGCGAGCTGAGATCACACGCCTCCAGGCTGTCCTTGGAAAGCCTCCCGGCGCGCAGGCAATAGTCGTAGGCGAAGTTGGGCGCAGCCGTCGCTGTGGCGCGGTAGGCCGTCATCGCATCGAACCACAGGATCGGCCGCTGAATGAAGTCCGTGGGAGAGAACCCGTACGTTGTCCCACCCTTCAGTGCTGGATATAGGTAGCACCCGATCAGTCCCATGTCGTGATACTGCGGAAGCCAGGAAACGACAACCGGCGAGGGATGGTCGATCACCAGCGGACACGTATCCAGAATGTTTTCGTGTGTGACAATCACGCCCTTGGGCTCCATCGTTGAACCCGAGGTGTACTGGAGAAACAAAATCTTCGAATGATTGGCAGCTGGTCGATCTGCAATCGCATCCACGAAATCTTCCGTCGCGATCCACGGCAGACCGGAAATGTAATCTACGTCAATCCCGCACGCCGAGACTCCACTTCTGGCTAGATTCGTCTTGAGAGATGCCTGATAGTCTCTGCTCGTTAAGATCCCAGCCGCCTGGCAATCCTTTGCGATGTGTACCATCTTGTATAGCGCGCTCTGGAAACCACGCGAACTGGGGGGATACACCGGAACGGGGATCAATCCGGCGCGCACGCAGCCAAAGAATGCGCAGATCATTTCGAGTCCCGGTGGGTAGGCAAGCAGAAGCCGGTCGCCCGGGGCGAAGCGACCCTCTTTCCACAAATATCCGGCAATCGCCTCCGTTCGGTGGATAAACGACGCGTAGGTGTACCCTTCGGTCGAATCGCCGTTTACATCAAGATACGAATAAAGAAGTTTGTCCGGGTGCTCATCTGCCAGCCTATCCAGGTGGCCTAAAATTGACGCCGCCATCAATCAGCGATCCTCCGATCTTGAATAGAACCCAAGCCTGTAAGCGAAACATCTCTCCCCATCGAACTGATCCGTGATTGAGTTGAAAAGTGCTGCCCTGAAAGGTATGCCAACGGTGAGAATGGTCGCGTATTCTTTTCTCAGCATAAGCGTCGCTCGACGCTTTGGGGAATGGATGTTTTCCTTTTTGGCGCACAAAGGCGCGAACGGGAATTTCGCAGCTCCGCCGAGCTTCCATGGTCCCTTGCAGGAGGCCCGGTTCATTATGGTTCATTTGAAGGTCATATATTAACAAAGCGTTATGGACAAAGCCACGCGTCGTCGCGTTATTGTTCACACAACGCAACTAGGCATCGTCCGTTCCGAATGTCCTTGATTGTGTTTACGAGCTCGCTTTAAAATCGTGCTGCGAGGCTGTCGGCGGTGCGCCACCAAGTTCGCTGAGGGTCAAGGCCCCGGCTGCGGCGTACGGAACGCGTCGGGCCCAATTAGCATGATCGCGGAGGCGCCGGTGACGTTCGGATCCGAAATATTGATCACTCAAGATCTGGAGACCCCGGATCTTGTGCCATCGGAGTCCTCAGCGGCGTCCATTTCCGAACCCGTCAGTGCCTCTTCCTTCCCCAAAGTCTTGCGTCGCCGCCTGGATAAGTTTTTTTCCGACCAGAACATTACCCACAAAGCGGACCGCACGATGTGGGTCAAGATCGCTGTGGGTCTGGCAGTCCTCGTGGGCGCCTGGATTGCTCTGTATGCTCTGAGGCCTGATTCATGGAAGTTTGTTGCCCTCTACCTTCTAGGCGGCCTAGCGCAGACATTCCTTTTGCTGAACATCGCCCATGACAGCAATCACAACGCCATCTCGTCCCGGCCGCGCGTCAACAAAACCCTGAACTATGTCTTCGATTTGTGCGGAATTAGCTCGTACATGTGGCGTATCCTCCATCATCGCGGCCATCACTCCTGCATTAATCTCCACGGTGAAGATGATGCGCTTTCGGGACGCGGCATCTTTCGCTTTACACCTTATGAATCCCGTGCGCCATGGCACCGTTTCCAGCACATCTATGCGCTGTTCTTTTATGCGATGTTCTCTCTCGACTATGTGTTCTTCAGGGACTTCGAGAGCTTTTTCTTCTCCTCCCACGATTATCTGAAACGCGCCAATCATTCTCTGCGCGAATATGCCATTCTCTTTGCCGGCAAGGCCTTCTACATCATTTACATGCTTGTCTTGCCGGTGATCGCGCTGGGGAAATCACCTCTGCTCGTCGCCGGGTCGTTCCTCCTGGTCCATTTGTTCGTCGGTTTAGCTGTAACGCTTGTGTTCCAGACGACGCACACCATTGACACCACCTACTTTCCCACGGACCGTGGTGAGTTTGACAACGGCGTGTATCACATCTTCGCGACGACGGCCGATTATGCAACGGAAAACCCGCTCGTCGGTTGGCTCGCGGGCGGGCTCAACCATCACATCGTCCACCATCTGTGCCCTTTCGTGTGCCATACCCACTATGCTCCGCTCACCAGGATCGTGAAGCAGACCGCCGAAGAGTTTGGCGTCCCCTATCGGCAGCACCCCACCATGACTCAGGCAATCCGGCATCATCTGATACTATTGAAGCAACTGGGGAACGAAAACTGATTTTGAGCATTTTATCTTTACCGATGGCCCCGCTACCACTTCCTACAAGTGACCTGAAATCACCTGCGGTTCTAGGCGAGTATCAGGATGGCTGGGTATGACCTCATCCACTCCTATCCCCGTTGTTTCCCGATTTCGCTGCTTTGCCGATTCTCGCGCGATGTTCCACAATCCCGTGCAGGTTTTGTCCAGCTACATCGAAAACTTCGGCGACACATTCCGGATCTATTTGGGTGGCCTCAAAGAAGCGATCGTTACGATCGATCCCGCTGTCATTCAGCATGTGTTAAAAACGAATTCGGAGAACTACCAAAAATCCGAAATTCAAGTAAAGCGCATGGGCCACTTCCTGGGGAAAGGTCTTCTCACGACCCACGGAGAAGCTTGGCGCACACAGCGTCGTCTCATCCAGAAAGGCTTTGATCGAACGCAACTCGATGCGCTGTCCTCAATCATGCAGGACTCCCTTGCTGAGTCGCTCCGGGATTTTGACAGACAGGCCCGTCGCGGCCCCGTCGATATCTACCCCCAGCTGATGAAAATTACTTTCGCGATGGTCGCACGATCGCTATTTGGCGCACGCTTGAAGGATGAAGACATCGATCTTGTCAGCCATACCATCTGCACCGTCCAGGAATTTATTGTTCGGCAAACCCTTCAGCCCTATCTGAATCCCTGGTTCGCCGTATCGGGGGAACTGCGCAGGCACGAAGCCATGCGAACCCGCGCGGACGCCGTTCTGCTCGAATACATCAAGAAGCGCCGCAACGAACCACCCGGACACGATCTGCTGCAGACTTTGATGGATGCGCGTTATAGCGATGGCGAAGGCATGAGCGATGAGCTCATCCTGAGTGAGAGTATGCAACTTCTGGTGGCCGGCCATGAAACGTCGTCGAATGCGCTATCGTGGCTTTTTTATCTTTTGAGCTCGCGTCCGGATTGTCTCGAAAGGGTAAGGCAGGAATTTGATTCTGTGCTCGGCGAAGCGCCTCTGAGCTACACCGACGTTCCCAAATTCGAATTTGTGACTCAGGTGATTCAGGAAGGGCTCCGCCTCTACCCGCCGTTTTGGATGATTGATCGCATGGCTGTCGCGGACGACCGCGCAGGCGACCTCGATATACCCCGCGGTTCGACGGTCATTGTGTATGTGTACGGTGCGCACCATGCTCCGCGCTACTGGCAGAATCCAGAGAATTTCGATACGGAGCGTTTCACCGAAGCGAACAACAAGCTGCGCACGCCCTTCACCTTCCTTCCCTTCGGGGGCGGACCGCGAGGCTGTATCGGTGGAAATTACGCGATGCTGCAGATCCTCATGATTCTGAGCGATCTGCTCAGAAAATACGATTTTCAGCTGGCTCCGGGCCAAACAATTGAAGCTCGTCCGATGGTCATTCTGCGGCCAAAGCACGGAATCCGCATGACGTTCACCAATACCATCACGCCGGCCCGGTGCATCGCGTAAGACGCGATCCGGTCGGAAACGAACTTGAGTTGTAAACCGTGACGCATTGAGCCATTTGTTGGAAAGCCGATTCCGGTGGGCAAACCGTTATCATGCGCTCATTGAAGCAGTGCATTCGTACCGAGAAGTCGGCTTATAGTGAGCAACCCCTCCGGTCACCGCAAGGGCGTTTCTCGGTACTAATCCGACGAGGGAGCTGATAACGTCTGGGTTGCCCGTCATCCAGAAGTCACCGCGAACGACTCTGCATCCTAGAATTGACGAATGATCAAGCGGCCTGATGGGTCTTGGCCTTTTCAGTCAAGCCAAGCCCGCCAGGATCATGCCCGGCGCTCAACGGGAGAGCACCTGCTTTTGCAAGCTCGCGAGATAACTCCAAAGCCTCTATTGCTTCCTTCCGTTTTTTCCTTTTATTTACAATAACTTGGGGCTTCTGCTTTTCGCTCGAAAGCTAACTTCAACGCTCAAAACAGATAGGTTTTGGCACAGTTTTGACACAGCGGAGAGCAGGTGATTCGAGCACCTGCTCAGGACACCTAGTTCTTGAAAAGTGCCGCGGTCCAAGAACCGGAATTCTGGCACAGCGTGCTTCGTCGCTAAGCAGGCGCTCCATCGAAGGTGGGACCCTGATTGCAAAGCCAGACAATCCACTACAACAGCTCTTTCATTTTCTTTAACTACTAATGTTTATAACAAATCGGAGAATCTGCTTTTCGCTCAAAGCTAAGTCGAATCTGTTGAAAACGATGCATTCTTGCACAGTTCGTACACAGCTGGATTTCTGAGGAAACGTGCCCGCATCGAAGCCAGAAACAAAAATCGAAGGCGCCGCAAGCAATAAGACGGCACCTTCGAGATTGGACTTACTTGATGATGTTTACGGCCATTGAGACGGATTTACCAGTCTCACCGACGCCGGCAGTAGCAGTGACGTTGAGCGTGAAAGTGCCGGTTGCCGCGCCACTCGAGCCGCCACTGGAGCAGCCGCCGACGTAGAGTCCCACGCACATTAGTCCGAGCCCAGCCGCCATACCCTTTAATCGACGACCTCTACGCCATCCGAACGGCAACAGCACACCGACCAAACCGAAGGTCGAGATCCCGGCCCACGTACCCCTCCCTCCGATGCGACTTGCGACCGCGCCACCAGTTCTTATCGCTAACATGATCGTTGCCGGATGCACTCCGTCGGGAGTAGCTTTTGCCGGATTAAAGCTACAGCTGACGTTTGCGGGCAAAGTTCCGCAAGAAGCCTGAACCGACAGCGAGAAGCCTCCTAGTGGAATGACGTTGAGCGTTGCTGTTCCAATCTGCCCGTCCTTAATGGTCAAGGTTGCGGGAAGAGCTTGGAAGATGTAATCGCTAATCGTCTCCGTGATGGGGGCGGACACCGATGGAGTAAGAACCGAGTCACCCGGATAGCTTGCCGTCAGGTTATGAATACCGCCGGAAAGTGTCTTAGTGACTAAAGTGGCTGTGCCGGTTGAGTCCAATAACGCAGTACCGATCGGTGTCGTGCCGTCGAGAAATGTAATTGTCCCGGTGGCTGGATGCTGCCGAACGTCGGAGTTGTCAACCAACGCCGTCAATGTAACCGCCGTACCCGCTGGAGCATTGGGTATATCGGCGTTGAGGGTTGTGGACGACGAAGCGTTCGCAGCGATGTCTACAAAGGGCGTAAACGTTAGCCCTTTCACGTTAGCATCGCCGGTATAGTTGAGTCGGAGAAAGTGGCGGCCAGGCGTTGCGAATGTCGTTTGCACGAAGACGCACGAACAGCCGGTCGCACTTCCATCGAGCGATCCCGAACCCAGGACCACCGGAGTTGCGCCGGTAATATCCGTCATCGTCACAGTGCCGCCAAAAGGCGCAAAGCCGTTGCTCAAGAAACCTATCTGCGCACCGAGTTTTAGGGGAGCACTGGCCACCGCAGTCCCCACTGGGAAGAAATCCTGCAACACGGAAACCGCTTGCTGAACGGTGTAGGTGTACGGCATCGACTGGCTAGCAGCAAAGCTGCTGTCACCCGGATAACTGGCCTGAAGTTGATGCGCGCCTGCGCCGAGCCCTGCCGGGAGAATCGGGAAACTGCTCGACTCGCTGGTTGGGTTCACTCCCGGGGCCAGTGCCCCGGATTTCTCGCCGTAATTCAAGACCATCGGTCCCAGAGTGAACGTGCCGGTCCCGGCATCGAAATGGCCAGTCTGAATCGGCTGCCCGTCAGCCTGCAAAGTTATCTGGCCTGTGGGATAGCCGAAGCCGGAATTACCGCCTACGACGATACCCAAGTACAGCGGCAAACCGTAGCCGACTGAGACCGGACCTTGAACCCAGGACCCACCGCCAAAGGAGCCGACAAACGTCTGGCTCGGCTCTGGGGTAACCGTCACTTGAACGGGAGCCGAACTGCTGGAGTAGTAAGTGCCGTCGCCGCTGTATCGCGCAATGACGCTGGAGATGCCGCCTGGAATCGTGGAGGTACTGAAGTTAGCGGTGCTTCCTGATGAGTCGGCGGAGAGAATACCGTCTCCGACGACCGTGGCGTCGCCTGTGGGCAATGTCGCCTGGAGCGCGACCGTTCCCGTGGGAGCCTTGCATGTTCCTGAGCAAGTTACGTGACCATGAAAGTGAATCGGAGCACCGTGAACCACCGGCATCGTCTGCCCGCCGGCTAGGCTCAGCGTAGTTCCCGAGCCCGCGGTGCTGACGGCCGTCTGCCAGCTGTTGACGAGAGCGTTCCCGTCCAACGAACCCAGGCCGGTTGCAAGGTCATAGCCTGGTCCGGCGGAGTAGCCGACGGTGTATTGTCCCTGTGTGTCGGGAACTTTGTTGTCACCCTTGGTGGTGTCGTGATAGACGCCGGCAGTAGAAGCCAGCCTGTAAAATACATAGTTAGCAAGACCTTGTGGTTGGCCACCCATCTTCTGGATTACGAGCGCCATGATTCCAGCAGCCGAAGGACTGGACAACGACGTGCCGCCAGCTGTGTAGAAATAGTTGCCATAGGAACAGCTGTTAAACAGACAAACTAAGTATCCGTCGTGCAGGGCAGCCGTCAGAGAAAGGTCCGGAAGATCGCGCTTGCCGTCATTCGGTACGCCGGGCGCCGTTTGCCAATCGGGCTTCGCGTACAAACTGCTGACGCCGCCGCTACCAGACCAAAGCGAGACGTTGAAGGGGTCGTTGCTGCTTTCGTTCCATACCGTCTCCGGAATGTAACTTAGAACGGATAGTCCCGTGGTTGGATCGGTGGCGTCACTCCAATAGGCGCCGGGATTTGCCGTGTCGTCAAATTGAGTGCCGCCTACCGCTACATTATAAGGAGTGGAAGCGATTCCGTTGACCGCCAGTCCGCCCGATGCATACAGGCCGCCGCCCGGGGCATCGCAGCCGGCGCCGCCATTGTCACCCGCGGAAACAAATACGGTAATGCCCTCCGCAGCTGCCTGCTGCCAGAGTGAATTGTAGAAAGCAGTGGCCACGGGGCCCATTGCGCTCTCGCAAAGGCCATAACTGCTGCTCATCACCGGAGCCAACTCATGATCCACTATATAAGCGGCGGAGACGTCCACGCCGTCGGAAAAATTGCTTTGAGAAACGATGAATTTGATTGTGGCCATGGGTGCCACTGCTCCTGACCAGGTCACGTCCAGCATGGCTTCCGGCATGTCACCGGTTTGGCCGGGATCGTCGCCGTTGACAATGATTTGTGGATCGTTTGCAGGCAGACCCAGGTTCGTGCGGAAGTCGCGGACGTTTTGCACGTCAATATTGCTTCGGCCGACGATCGCAATCGTTTGTCCCGTGCCGTCAATCCCGGAAGCGTAGAGTGGTTGCAGGTCGTAGATCTTCGCGAAATCCGCGGGAGTCAAATAGTGCGACCCGTCATCGAAGGTGAAGTTTCCGTTGCTTTTCTTGAAATGCACTTTTCCACCCAGAATCAGGGCGGGAGCTGTTTTCGGATTGCTGTGGAGGCGCACAACGCCCTTGACCACTGCCTGAAGCGCGGCGGGAATCTGGACGTCTCTGGAATTGGAAACGAAGCTTTGGCCCTTGTGTGTGTAGGTGTGCATCTCGGTCGCAAATGCATTTTCCACCTGCGAAGCATTTCCGCTAAAAACGATGAAGCGGCGGCTCTGCGAGACTTCGTGAACCGTGAATCCAAGGTTCTGCAGCCACTGCTGCACCTGCTCTGCATCTGATTCCGCCACGCCAAACTGCTCACCAAACTGCGCGGGCGTCAGCCATTTGTGAAACGATGGCGAGGAAGCGTCGTGCAGCGCACTCACCAATTTCTGTGCAGCCAATTCCTGATCAGCGGAGGGCGCTAACATCAAGAGCATTCTGCCAGAATTCTCAGTGCCAGGAACGCGACCGGTCTGCGTGCTTTCCGCCAGAAAGCTCGGCGTGGTTCCGGGCAATGGCACGCGCTCATTATTGTTAATCGCGCTGTTGATGCGCGTCTGACACATCGCGGGCTGCGCGAACGCCAGCAAGAAAGTTGTGATTCCGGCGGCGCGTAGAAACCAGTTCTTGTTATTCAATGGGTCTATCCTCCTGAAGAAGCAGACGAACTTGATTTTTTTAGAATCCCAGCCTGAACGTCCGGAACAAGCCTGAAGGCAAGAGCCAATCCGGAACGCGATTCTGCGCACGAAAAAGCTCTAATAAGTGGTTAGATGGCGGGACTACCTACCCATATCATCGGGGCCCACGAGGCCAACAGCAAAACGGTGGCATTGTACGAGCCGGCGCGGCGAGAACATCTCACAAATGGTGAATTTCTGTCGTTGTCCTGGAGCAAGTTCGAACTTGCTCTAGAACATCTACGGAAAGAAAACGCATGCGAATTTCAGAATCGGGAAGCAGGCGAACTCCTGCGCCAAGCCAAAGGCAATCGCCTCACAGAGAGGAAAGGAATGGGAACCCTCACGGTTCGCGCAAAAGAAAGCGGGAAGGATGTCGCAACAGGAGTTTACCTCGGCTCTTTTTCACGAAACCGCTGCGTTGCCACGAGTTCATGAGACGGCTCGCAGTGAAGGGCGTAATGTTTGCCGCGTTGGCCAATTCCTCGTTGGTCACGTCGAGCTCGACGCCACCCGGAATTCGTTTCCCCATGGACCCAAACAGAGTGTCCAGTACCCCTGCCAGTCTTTGTTCCGCGGTGTGGCACGTGAGCGCGACGTGCGTGGCAATGTACCAGGCTAAATAATCCGAGGCCGTAGACAACGCATTCTCGAGCAGGATTGGATATTGCGTCGCAAAGCTTCGGATGGTAGCGCGATCCCACACTAGAAAGTTGCACTCTCTCACCGTTTCGGTGCTGAGGAGGTACGAGCCAGGCTTTGCCAGCAGCGTCCTTCCGCCGATGAGCTCTCCCGGTCCGAGCCAATGAAGGAGGATATGCTGCCCCGCCCGTGCGTCGAAGAAAAATCTGGCGCGGCCTTGGGTAAGCAGGAACAAGTGGTCGGCAGGATGCCCCTGGTTTGTGATTACAGAATTGGCGGCGAATCGGCGAGGCCTGGCAGCGGCGAGGATTCTCTTGCGGTCCGATGGGGCTAGTCCATCGAGGAAGTCTGATCTCCAATCTGTGGATACGATTGCTATCCCCGGTTCCGCCATCGCGATGCTTATCCCTGGAACGGAAATAAGCCCAGTCCCTTCTCCGGGCGACTATGCTCACAAAATGCTCACTCAGCAAGCTAAATAGTTGGAAGAAGGTTTGGTGTTGGCTGCAGAGCAGTGACTTCTTCCCTTGCTCGTAGTCCCATTCCTTCCGCCACATCCAGTAGAGACGGACCGCAAGCTTGCGTGCCATCGCCACCTTGGCAATTCCCTGTTCTCGACGCATCGCTAAGTGCAGAAACTTTCGCCGCCAGTCCGGGTCGCTCCGCACCGTGGCTTGCGCCGCTTCCACCAGCAAGAACCGCAGCAGAGAATTCCCCTGTTTGCTGATATGACCCAGCCGTCGACGGCTGCCGCTGGATTCTTCCGTCGGCACCAATCCCACATAACTCGCGATCTGCTTGCCGCAAGCAAATCGTTGTTGGGTCCCGCCATTTGGACACTTGCACGGGCCCTCCGTGATATACGTTTACCTTGTATATCATCGGAGGAAGTTCGCACAACTCAACTTCGACTTAGGGGCCCGCTCGGAGCGGGCTCCGTGTCCGAGTGCCATCGCCTTCAGCGGCTAATCTCTCCAAAGTATTGGGCTCAGAACCGAAGGGTTGTGAGGGGGGATAGTGGGCTGTTTTGGGCACCCACGAGCGGCACGAGTAGACGGCCCGGATACTCGTGCGAGCATCCAGGCCGCCGTGCTTCATCGAATCACAAAACACCCTTACCTTCTGTAGCCCAACTAGTAGCCCAACTTGCAGAGGGGTTTGCACTGTGAAAAGACGCTGATTCAACGACTTAGGTAAGATGAAGGCGCCCTTGCAAAGCAGGTGCTCTGCAGTTGAAGCGACGCACTCTGTAGCGAAAACCGTTCGAATCGGAAGAACTTGCAACGAACTTGCAACGGATTGAGCCTAGAGCGCGAGACATGGAATAGCAACATGTGCAAATTCAATGGATTAGATGGTGGGCTGGGGAGAGTCGAACTCCCGACCAACGGTTTAGGAAATCAGGTTGCTTTGTTGACGGGTTGTGAAAACTTTGGACTCTACTATATCCGTCAACAAGTTCCAATGACGACGATTTGAAGCGTTATGACTCGAGTTGACCCATTATGAGCAAGCAACTACTGCAAAATTACTGCACGGCTCCAATCCGAAAACCTACCACGCCAAATTACTCCTTTAAATTCTCTTTCTTGTCTGAAGACCTTCATACGCAAGATAGGCCGCTATAACAAATGCGACCACGCTTAGCCACAACGGAACCTGCCAACCGGCGACAATCACTTGCCACTTGAAGACCAACCGCAAGGCGTGAACAACTGCAACGGCGAGAAAAATTGCCCCGGCCAATCGGGAAAACGCATCCTTGCTCATTTGTCGTCACCTCCGGCACGGATGACAGAAAATTCCTTGGGCGGATTGTACCCCGTTCGGATGCTGATGCGGAATTGAAGCCGCACGACTCTTCTCGCCCCAATTCGCTAAAGAGGATGAGCGTTCAGTGACCACGCGCTGAGGCCAGAGCGAGGAGAAGCCACGCTACTTTCATGCGGGTCTTAGTGAAAACCTCTCGGAAATACAGAATAGAAGTTCGTATTAGGCCGCTAGAGCGCTCCTTGAGGAGGCGGCCCCGACGCACCCAAAGACACACACCGAGCCCGTCTCCGATAGGCGGAGTAAGTAGTGACTTAACGGCCCATCATGAAAGCTGACAGCGCCCAATTGCTCTGGTTTTCATCTCGTACTCAGATTTCCTCCACCCAGGCTAAAGGTGCACTTTATCGTAAAACAGTTTAGGCACGTGGTATGGAAGATTGTACTTTTGCAACCGAGAGGGCACGGAACTTCGGTCAGCGTGCATACGAGCTTTGCAAAGTGAACGGGACCGCGAACGAAAGGCAGACTGACAGCAACAGCGACAAAGCGAATCTCATGGGCTGGGCTCCGCGAGTAAACGCTTTAAACGTCTAGTTTACTGACTAACAAGTATCCCGGAAATGGACCGACTGTCAAACTCTTGGTGTGGGTTGCTCTCCGAACTTGGTTGTTCTGCATCTTGAGGCCGTACTTCATTCAGTAACACCTTCGCCTGTCCCAAGGGACAGTAGACCTTTGGGCAAATTGGCCGCGCTGGGTGCGTGCCCCTCTCGACAGATGGCGTTAGTCTCCGAATTTACTTCGGATACTCGTCTTTAGGGGGACAGCATATGTTAGACGAGATGGGACCATACGCGCCGAATGGTATAGGGCTCGCGGAATTCGCGGAGTGTCTCCGACATTTACATGATGAGCACAAGGGCATAGCTCTTGCTCACATTCGCCGCGCTCTTAAGGCGGAGCCGCAAAATCCGTTCTTTCTCTCCTATGTGGGCATGCTCTGTGCCGTGGCCGAGAAGCGTTATCTTGCTGGCGAGAAGCTGTGCCGGGAAGCTCTAGAAATAAAGTGGAATCACCCGCAACTCTATTTGAACCTCGCCGAGTTATACCACCAGGCAGGACGTGATGGCGAAGCGATGGCGACGCTCCGAAGAGGATTCATTTCCGCAGGCCGCGACATACGCATTCGCAAGCTGCTTGAAAAAATCGGCGGGCGTCGCGTCCCTGTACTGTCCAGCCTTGAACGCTGCCACCCTTTGAACCGACTGCTGGGGAGATTGCGGCACCGAATGATTGGCCCCGCCATTTAGCGTAGGGCAAGCTCACCCACGGGAAAGCCAGTGTAGGAACTGGGATGTCCTGACGGGTGTGTTTGTGCTTGCCCGACCGGTTTATAGAATTGCCGCCAGACTGCTCGGAAATACGGAGAACAGACGATGTAATAATGAGTTCGCGCATGCAGGGGAGCAACACTGATGAAAATAGTTCAAACGGGAAAAGTCTCCAAAAGTCCTCGTCATCGACGTAGGCGGCACAAATATCAAACTGCTAGCGACCGGGCAGAAAGACTCTCGCAAGATTGCCTCGGGTCCATCGATGACTGCTAGTAAAATGGTTCGCGAAGTTAAAAATTGCACCAAAGATTGGATTTTCAACCGTGTGTCATTGGGATACCCCGGTCCTGTAATTAACGGGCATCCTCTTCGTGAACCCCATAATCTCGGAGGCGGTTGGATGAAATTTAACTTCCGCGAGGCATTTGGATGTCCAGTAAAGGTAATCAATGACGCCGCCATGCAGGCGCTTGGTAGCTATAAGGGGGGCCGCATGCTTTTTCTCGGACTTGGCACTGGCCTCGGGTCGGCAATGATTGTGGATGGAATTCTGGAGCCGATGGAACTGGCGCATCTAACCTATAAGAAAGGGAAAACCTACGAGGACTATCTTGGGCTGCGTGGCTTGAAACGGTTGGGAAAGAAAAAGTGGCGTCGGCAGGTGGCAAAAATTGTAGAGAAACTAAAGACCGCTCTCGAGGCCGATTATGTCGTCTTGGGAGGCGGAAATATCAAGAAATTAAAGAAGCTGCCGCCCGGGACACGGCTTGGTAACAACCAAAACGCCTTCCTCGGTGGTTTCCGCATGTGGGCGGACTCTCAATCAGCTTCGGACCTCAAGAACGCCTGAGTAGCACGTTCAGATAACGTTCAGGCTCGCACAAGTGTTTTGGAAGTTTGGTCCTTAATTAAAAGCAAGAGGGGATGAGTATCGTCGTGAGACACTTTCGAAAGAGGAGTCATGGCGATGCGATTTGAAAAACCGAAGAAATCAGGACGTCCAGATTTTGCGGCTGGACGAATAGCGGAACTTGAGCGACAACTGGCGACAGAAACGAACGAAACGAGAAAGAGTGAGTTACGAAACGAAATTAACGAGTGGCAACGAAGCCGACCACAACCAAGGCGCGATGGCGGAAAGTAGGGCCAGGTTGCGAATACTGCATGGTGATGGCTGTTCCGAATCAAATCTTCAGCCGGTCTTTTTCTGGGACTTGTCTTGGGGCATCTCGTCGGGGCGGGGTGACGTACGACGTAAATGTCTTATGAGCTTGTCCGCTTGATTGGAATACAAGTAATAGTCGAACGATGGGTCGTTAGTTGCGAGTTCCTCTAACCGGTTCATGGCTTGTTCGAGACCTTCAACGGCTTCTAACCAGCGAGGGCTTCTCGGAGGGTCGTCTTTGAAGATTTCGTACCTAGTCGTATCGCGCATGATGCGTCTTCACCATTACGGGCTGGGAAGAGCAAGACGTAGTCCGTTGGAATGGCACTGGTCAGGTTGTAGAAGAAAATTCTTCACTGATTCAGCGACAGAGTTCGCGCGAGCGAGACGGACTTTCCGTTGAAAACAATTCAGCTTCGGACATGCGCAAAGTCGGGTTTGTGCGAGACTGAGTTCCCGCTGAGTGTCGGTGTTTTGTTTCGGTCACAACGAGAAGGGGTGGTCCTCTTCCCAAGGAGCCACCCCCAACACCAGCACTGCCCTTCAACGGTATAAAGAGTAGCGACCGACCCCAATAGTACGAATTGCCCAGTACTGCAGCGCCCGAAGGTCAGCGTCTCTGTCGGAACAATTAAGAAGCGCGGTCTCATGACACCAATGACGTGGACGGAAAACCTCGCAAACGATGGAGTGCGCAGTTCAATTTGACCGTGATGGAAAACGGGACGAGAATCGCTCAACAGCTGAGACGTAATCGTGACCACGCATTTATGCCATGACTGTGATACGCCCGGCGTGGGGAACTGTCGGCGGTGTCACGGCGAAGGAAAAATCATTTCGGAAAGACGCTTTGGTGAGTCCCCAGCCGAGACGACCTGTCCACGATGCAAGGGTACGGGTGACTGCCCAACATGCAGTGGCACTGGTGAAATCGAAGCGGGCGGTGAGAGCGGGTAGCTGGACACTAAAAAATCTTACGAAGTCGGCCTGAGTTGGGTAATCACTTCAGCCAACCAGGCTTCTAATACTGCGCGGTGGTCGGACGTCATATCGGTAAAAGCCAAGCCCATTCCAAACCTTTCCTGAGAATAGACCACTCTGGCATTTGTCTCGAACACGCCGTTGTCTCTATGAATTCGCAACCGGACCAACATACCCTCCGGAAGTGGATTTGGCGTATCGACGTAACAGCCTCCCAGCCCAAACTCGGAGATTCGAGCCGAAAGGAGTTGAATTCCTGCTTCTGGCTCGGTCACGTCAACTGATGCAACAAGCGGGCACCGCCGAACCGACCGCTGTTTGGCGGCTTGCAAGCCTTGGCCGGTAGGGCTGGAAGTGTTCAAGACTGGCGCCAGTCCGCAGGAGGAGAACTGACTTGCCAAAACTGAGGAACAGGGTGGTTCAGTTCGACGCCCACTCGAGCCAAGCCATCAGAAGTTGGTTCGACATAGACAACCTTAGCTTGGCACTCATGCCAATTCATCGGGTTCAAGAGGAGCAGCTTTTGCCCTACGGAAACGCTCGTCCCCAGCGGCAACAGTGCGCCATGAGCATTCACAATTAACGTAAATCTTTCTTCTTGAAACTTCTTTCGGTCGGCCGCTTCCCCTCTAATAACGAGAGGTACGTCTAGGGTGAGCCGTTCGCTGCGTCGATGTCCGATTGACATGTCATGCTCCAGCGGACCAGGTTGGGAACGTCATGTGCCACTCAGACTACTCGAAATTCTTCTCCTAAGGCTACTGTCCTTCGGGGCAGTCTCTACTCGAGAGTAAGAAGTGCGGCAGTTGGCTTGGCGACAACCGCCTTGCATCACTTGCTTGCTTCAGCGAGAGTTATGGGGCACTTAGGCACACTCCAGGAGAAAATGTGGACTTCGTAACCAAATTTGAAAAGGCACTTCGCAAGAGATATCAGCATCTCAAGATGGAGATGGCGAAAATAGAACATCTGATTGACGCTTTTGAGAAGGGTGCTAAGCGGGGTGCCAAACCGACCGGTCGCGGTAAGATATCGGCGGCAGGTCGCAAACGAATCTCAATGGCGCAGAAGGCTCGGTGGGCAAAGAGGAAGAAAGCATAAGATGGAACGTTGGAGTCATCTAAAGAATCAGGCAACGAAAATTGAAACGGCTTAAACCAGAAATTTGAGGTCGCCATGACTGAAAAAATCGACTCAAACGCAGGCTATTTCTTGGCGGGACTGACTATCGGCTCGCTCATCGGTATCTTCTTCGCGCCGAAATCTGGTGAAGGAACTCGCGAATATCTATCGAAGAAGGTCAAGGAGGGGGGCAAACACGCCCGCAAGAAGGCTCGGGAACTCAGAGGGCGTGCTGAAGACTTGGTCGATTCCGGAAAGGAATTGGTTAACCAAAAGAAAGAAGAAATCGCAGCGAAATTGGACGAGACCGCAACGGATTACCTACCAGGAAAATCGAAAGCGAAGGGCGTCTAGACGGACGATGGCGCAACCCAAATACAAGCGAGGCTGATTAGTTGCTTCTTGGCCTCGTCGAGGTTCACGGCAGTCACCACCCACGCAAGCGGAGTATCGGGAGCCTTTCTAAAAATGTTGTAAGCCACCATGCGCAGCCCTCCAGAAAGGGATATTGCCAGACATACTAAACTTTACTGACCGCCCAGGCTACAATACGCGCCCTCCGAGTCCACGAACTGTGCCAGAACGCCGCCAAAATCCTGTTTGGTTGGCGGCATACTAAAGCGGACGCCTTTCACGCTCAGCTCTTGGTAAGAGTTCTGAATATCGATTACCGTGAATCCCAATTCGACCGCGCCTGGGGAATGCTTGGTGGTAGCCGGATGCAAAGCAAGCGTTGTTTCGCCCGTGGCGAATTCGCTCCATCCCGGTGATTCGAACTTCAACTGCAAACCAAGCACGTCTCGATAGAATTTCACCGCGCGGTTCATATCAGCAACATACTTAATCGCGTAGGCGAGTTTCATTAGCATTTCCTCCTCGGACCATCCTATCGACCTGAGTTCGATGCAATCAGACTGCGTGCAAATACCGAAAATACGGAATGGAGAACTGCGATGCGAATTTGATTGCTACAGGGCTACTCTCTACCGTCCGCGTCCGAACATTGAGAGCGGTATTGTCCCGGAGTTCTTAGCTTCTCCCTTTGGCTCCTCTTGTTCCGCCTCGTCAGGTCGATGAACCGGAGTGGGAATATTGAGTGGTGCATCCGGATGCAAATCACCTTCGCTCGCGGTTTGGCTCGCCTCCCGAGCGCTTCCAGCCTGTGGTTCTTGTCGTTGACGTACCAAGAGCTCAAGTGCGGTGGCGATGCGGCTGAGTTCATGGGCCAGTTTGTCGGTGCCTCTCGACCGCATGGAGAGAGAGCCGATGGAGCGGTAAAGCGCGTAAACCAAAGCAATAACACCAACGAGGCTTAGAACGCCTAGAAGAAACCCGCCAGGGGATGAAATATCCGGCAACATCGGTACCTCCGGCTATTGCGGAGTGTAATCCTGACGCGAGAATTCGGTCAAGGAATCGAGCGCGCGGTGACGACAACGGTCGCATCGTTTTATCGCATTCCACTCGATTCCCGGCATTCTCACAGTTTCCTGCATATTCCGTCGTTTCCACCGTGAAACTACCGCCTGACTGCGTGCAAATACCGAAAACAGGCGGTGTACGAGGCGGTCTTGATTGAGGTTTTAGGGGTTTAGAAACTCGAAATTGATTGCAGCCGCTTTCATTGACTTGCCTGTGAGCGCGGCCTAACATCCTCGGCAAGCTTCGTCCCCCAGCCACGATAGGCCAAACATCTACCGTTATCGCATCCAGCAAACAACTGGGTGGCGACGGTATAGGTATCGTCGACAAGGCCGGGGGACGAATTTGCTGATGAGCCAGTGGCGAGTAGAGCGACGGAGCGGGAGGTTGGAGCTGGCCGTGCCCGTGTTCGTTTACGGATGGTCCACAGCTGACGACAGCCCCTTCACTGAAATAACGAAAACCTTAGAGGTGAATGCTCATGGGGGACTGGTCGCACTCAATGCGATGGTACAACCTGGCCAAATGATTCTCATTGTCAACAATAGAACAGAGGCAGAACGGAAATGCCGCGTCGTTCGGGTCCACCGAGAATCCGATAGCCCATGTAAGGTCGGTTTCGAGTTCATTCGCCCAGAAAGCAGGTTCTGGGAGCTAGCGTACGATTTTCGAAACAGGTTGTGGCAATCTGCTGAACCGTGTCATGATCCGAAAGTAGCTTTCGTTAAGCGTCAACGCTTCACAGGGTATCAACCTAAAACTGCCGCTTTCCCAATTTCCTGCATACTCCGCCGAATCCAGTGTGAAACTACCACAGACTGACCGGGAACAGCGAAAATAGGTGGCGTACGAGGCGGTCTTGAGCGGATATTTGAAAGAGATTTGCTGATATTGAGATAGCTGCCGAGAAGGGTTCTGATTACTTAGCTGGCACCCTGCCCGTCTGCACGGCATTTAGGTATCGGCGGTAAAAACCAAAGATATTTTCTAGGCTGCCATCGCTCACAAGGTTTTGGTCTCTCAGAGCACTTGCGAGCGTCAGGATTGCGGCGGCGATTTTATCTTCCGGGGACT
Organism: uncultured Acidobacteriota bacterium; assembly: GCA_963697645.1. Classification (GTDB taxonomy): domain Bacteria; phylum Acidobacteriota; class Terriglobia; order Acidiferrales; family UBA7541; genus Palsa-295. Next base: position 367,337 of record CAVOOU010000006.1, read on the forward strand.
TGATTTCTGTCATGGTGTGTCCTCTTCATCACGAGTTTAACCGAGAGAGACTAGCGGAACCTCCTACAGCTAGGCTATTCACTTTACCGGAACGACGCGGAGCGCTACGCAGCCAGAACAGTCGCAGCCTTGCGGGCGGCGGCTTCTGGGAGGAACACTATTGTGCCGTAGCTTCCCCCTCCGCCGCAGACTGCCTGCACTGCGACCAGATTGATGCGTGCCCCTGCAAGTTTCGCAAGTATGTCGGCAATGGCACCGGGGCGGTCGTCGCCGTGAATATAAAGGGCGGTACTTTTTCGTAGCTTGAGCTTGGCTTGCTTTGCAGCGGCCACAAAAGTCGCGCTGTCTTCGGGAATGAATTCAAGCTGCGCTCGCTCCGCTCCGTGCTTGTAGCCCCAAAATGCGATGAGGTTCACGCCCGCATCACGCAGCGCTCCCAGCACGCGGGCTCCTTCGCCGACCTTGTTCAGAATCGACGCCGAAAAGTGCTCAACCACGCGAATCTCTTCAGCCATGATGCCCTCCTTCAGGCGAATTTCTTCTGTCATGACGCCCTCCTTTCGCAGAACCTACCCTCATTGTAATTGAGTCCATTGTTCAAATCGCTCGGCAACTGAGGCAGGGGTAGGAGTAAAGTAAGAATTGATATGCGTAAGCGCCAGATTTCGCCGACTCCGCCGAAGGTGCCACCTCCTGGTCAAGCTTGGCTGGACGTGGACAGTGCGGCTCTGGTCGAAGTCACATCAGAAGAAAACGGCTTTCCGATTGAATCCGCGCTGGTAGAGGCAGAAAACCGAGGCTGGCGTGCGGGCGGCCCAGGGATTCAGACAATTCGGCTCATTTTCGACGAGCCCCAAAAGCTGAGACGCATCAGGTTAGTTTTCGAGGATAGCGAGAGTGCACGCACGCAAGAGTTCGTCTTGCGATGGTCTCCAGACAGTGGCAATTCTTTTCGAGAAATCGTGCGCCAGCAGTGGAATTTCAGCCCACCGGAGTCAGTACGGGAGATAGAGGACTACGCTGTTGAAATCTCCGCAGTGACCGCACTTGAATTGATTATCGTGCCTGACAAGAGTGGCGGTCTAACTCGGGCATCGCTTGCCAGTCTCCGTTTGGCTTAGTTTGAGAACCGGCATTTCTGACCGCTCAGAACGCCTAGCGTGGCAACACGGTGTTGGAGACGAAAATGAAGTTCCAGTTCAATGACGGCGGCAGAGTCGCTGCTGGTTAAGGGAAGCGCTGGGGACTGCGTGGTTCGCTCTGTGGCGATTCTACGCTCCCGACCGGATAGCTTGTTCACTTGGTTGTAGATTTCCTGATACGAGGCAAACGAAAACGGGGCACAAGCAATGCACGAACTGGAGTTCACAAATCTACAATCAAGTGGCTGATGGAATCGTTTGGACGGCAATGGACGCCCACGATGCAAATCGGTTCCGGCTGCACGGTTCACTTACGAGGCGATGAACTTCCTTCAGGCCGACTCGTTGTCAGCGTGTCGAAGCATCTCACTGCCGTCATCTACGGCGTTATTCACGACACCCATGATTGTTCGCGCGGTGAAACCCGCTGCGTGTACGGGTACTGGCAACAGCCGAATGCGAAGCAACGTCGTGAAAATTATTCTGGGTACGACAGTTAAATCTTGCTTTCAAAAACTGTGAGGTAGAGCTACTTTTGAACCTGCGTTCGCTATAGACCGAAATCGCCCATGTCGTTTGCGTGACGATTTTTCCGTCGCCAATTCAGACCTGCGCCTTTGCCTCTTCGCCGCCTCGACGTACGCCTTCTGCAACTCGGACTCCAAGCACGGCGTGCACAGTCCGCCTGTTTCGCCGCCGTCGCCTTGCAGGAAGTGATGACCGCAAGATGGACAATCGAATTCCGCTGCGGTCACCGCATGGCCGTTTGAGTCGGCGGTAGCTTCCGTCCCGCACTGGACGCACTTCTCACCGACGATTCGGTCGCACCGCATGCAGAATCGGGTCATCTGGCTCTCCGGAGGTGGCTGGCTGAATCGGGTGGCGGTGGCGAATTTCCTTAGACATCGCTATTAGCGACGAGAGCTGTAATTTGCATGCTAGCAGCAGGTTCTAACGTGGGATATAAGGCGTTTACCCTAATCCCGAACGACTCACTTACTGACGAAGGGTCGGTGAAAGCCCAAGATTGCCAGGGCTGAAAAAATGTGTTTACTCGGCAGGCTTTTTAGCGCGGTCAGGGGGCTTCCCGGGAACGTCGGGAAACATTCGCTTAAACGCTGCGCCTCTGGCCGTATCGGGGTCTTCCTCCCGCGAGTTCCTCCGTTGGGTTTCTTCGCGTTCAGCGGAAGGTTCAGGGTCGGAAGGCTTCACTTCCTCAGGAATCATCGCAGCACCACTAACATATCGTGGCAGACCAAATCGTCAGTTCAATACGGCACATCGCGTAGAACCCTTTAGGACTGCGGCGTCGTAACCGTCGTGCCGTATGGCTCTTCCGGGGGTTCTGGTACGACACGCGGCAAATGTCGCTGAAAAAATTACCTGGTATCGTGGCTTTCCGCCCTAAGTTCGAAGCAGCGGCCTCGAACTTTTAACTGATTGATAATGTTCGGCTAACTTCTCCATATGCCTTGTGGAATCGGAAATGCAAACGAAACGACAGCGGTCCCGACAGATACGGACGAGGCAGTCGATGGAGGATGCCAACGATGGGTTCTACATTCGATATCTTCAGGATAACTTCGGACGGTCCTCTGTGGGTGGAAGCGGTTCAAGGTCTCGAAAAAGCTAAGGAACAGATGGCTCGCCTAGCACTGACTTCTCCCGGAGAATACTTCATTCATTCACAGGAACGAGGCGTCATCTCCAAACAGACGCAAGAACTTTCGGAAGGCCTAGTATGACTGAGATTTGCACGATGACATGCCCACACTGCGGAAGCACAGCATCCAAGGTGAAGCCTGAAGAACAGTTCAAGTGTAGCGGTTGCGGCTGGAAATTGTGATTCAAGGCGTCACGAAAGCTTGAATTCAATGGACGCAAAAATGCGAACCTTCGATATTTTTACGGATTCTCCGGGTGCCCAACCAGTCTGGATAGAATCGGCTCAAGAACTTGAAGACGCAAGAGAGCGCTTAAGGGAAGTGGCTCGCATCGCTCCCCGACGAGATTGCTTCATTTATTCAGACGGTAACGGCATCGTGGAAATAATTATTCACGCGGATTTTCAGGCACTCAGACGGCACATTAGCCTTACGTAATTTAGCCAAACAATTCTGTGAGCGGAAATGCAGCCGTGATTCACGTCGAGAGGAGCATAGGTGGTCCTACGCTTCGCCTCCTTCCTCTCCAGACGGCAGTGCGCACGAATGCCACTCCTCGTCCTCGGCGTGGCTATCGCAGAACCACCTACCGCATCTGGTGCAATGCACAGTCGCGAGATAATCGCACGGCTCATCGCTAGGCGACACTGCCTGACACATGCGCATCAGGTTTTCACGTCCTATTTCTTTTTCTTTCATCAGGAGGCCTGAGGCTCGATTGCCAGGCTACGCCAAAAACAAATTCCGGGACCCAGTCGCAGGGGCTAGGCTGACTTAGGAAGTGGCTCGATAAATTTATGGTCGGCTGGGTCCCAAATGAAATAATCGCCAGGCTGCGACGAAGCTAGACTGATTAGTCGTTTCTTGGCTTCATCGATGTTTTCGGTAGCCTCAATCCAAGCGAGCGGAGAATCAGAAGTCTTTCTGAAAATGTTATATGCCATCCCCATAGAAAATCCTCCTGCGCAGGGATGTCGGGAAAGGCCCGAGGCTATAACACACATCAGAATCACGCAAGATATTTCCTAGCGTTTGGTCGGTCCTTGCGACTTCTGGCATCGTCCTACTTGGCTGCTCTACTCGTCTGGACCCTTCCGACTCGCGTGGTCCTTGTGACGTCGCCCTTGGAAGAAATGACATAGTGCGAGGAGAATTAGCAAGACTACAAGTGCTAGCAGGACGACCGCGGGGAGCGTGGGCATACTAAAATCCTGGAGACCGAGGTACGTCAATGCTTGCGAGGCTCAATGAACTTGTGGCCAGACGAATCCCAGAGACGATAGTTACCCGGTACGGTCGAAACCAAGTTTTTCAAATCCCTTTGTGCCTGGTCAATGTCTTTGACAGCTTCAATCCGCACAAAGGACCCGTCAGACCGTTGTTTGAAAATTTCATATTTCGAATTCATGAAGCACCTCACACAAAGAGGTTCGTGGAGGACTCAACGATGTGCTTCTGCGATGCGTTAGTCAAGTGCTTGCATTTTGAGAGTTCAGTTTTCGCAGAGGGTACGTAGCTGTTGCTTGAAGGAGTGCCAATCGGCTCTCGACGATTCTGCTCTGTTCTGATTCGTTTTGATTCGTTCTGAGCAAAGAACTATGACACTTTTATGACACTGCACTGTTTTAGGGCAATGCGGTTGTCAAGTAGGAATGCGGAACTCCTTAAGAATTAAGAGGGTTAGGTGGTGGGCCTGGGGAGAGTCGAACTCCCGACCAACGGTTTAGGAAATCAGGTTGCTGTGTTGACGGGTTGTGAAAACTTTGGACTCTACTATATCCGTCAACAAGTTCCAATGACGATGAGATGAGCCGTTCTGATTCGAGTTGAACCGTTATGAGCAAGCGACTACTGCAAAATTACTGCACGGCTCGAATCCAGAAAACGTTCTAATTCTTCTTCCTTGTCTGAAGACCTTCATACGCAAGATAAGCTGCTATGACAAACGCGACCGCGCTTACCCACATCGGAGCCTGCCAACCAGCAACAACCACCTGCCATTTGAAGATTAGCCGCAAGGCGTGAACAAGCGCTACGATGAGAAAAATTGCTCCGGCCAATCGGGAAAACGCATCTTTGCTCAATTGTCGTCACCTCCAGCACGGATGAAAGCAATTCCTTCCGCGAATTGTACTCCCTCACAGCCACCTTGGTTTGCGAATGTCCAGGCGTATAATCCACGATGGGAGGAGGTACCGACATGGCCAAGACGAAGCAGTTTATCGTTGCCGTTGAGAATAGACCTGGCGCGGTTGCTGAAATCGCAAGAACACTTGGGAACGCAAAAGTGAATATCCTCGCGCTCTTGGGAAGGGCTGAGGAGACGAGCGGCACAGTTCACCTCGTTGTCGACGATGCGAGACGAGCAAAGAAGGCATTGGACGAATCTGGATTGACCTATCAAGAGACCACAGCAGAAGAATATGAACTCCCAAACAAGCCTGGTGCTCTGGCGCAATATCTAGATAAGCTGACAGCTAAAGGCGTCAATCTGAATTCAATCTGCGCTACTGCCCCAAAGGGTGGGAAAAAGGCGGTTGTAATCTACACGGTGGACGTCGAGGCAAAAGCAGCATCGGCAACGGCGTAGCGCCCTTCACCATCACAACGCGTTTGTAAACTTCGAAGTTACAAGCAGTCTAAAGAATCAGCGAATCTCGATGGCGCGGAAGGCTCGATGGGCAAAGACTAAGGAAAGTTAGCTCATGTTTTCCCAGCGCCGGTCAGGAGGCCTTCGACTAACGCTTCCCTCTCTGCGTCGAGCGTAGGCCGGTGATAGGTCTGTCCGGCGCGCTGGTACCAGTAGTCGGCGTTCGAGTCACTACCCTCCTTGCGGTGAAGATAGGCATGGACGGCCATGCCCTCTCTGGATTCCAGCTCGTCAACCAGTGCGTGGGCACGGGTCCAGTCCCCTTTTGCATCCCACCACAAAGCCGCGAGGGGAGCTGACAGCCAGCTGGGCGGTGCTTCTTCCACAGCCGACGCTCTAAATTCCTCGGCAGTCGTATTGTCCTCCGGCGCGCTCTCTTTCCCGGTCTATGGCTGAGACTATCCAATGGAACCGGTAATCCATGCATCCCGCCCAGCTAGGTTGGGCCTAGCAGCCGCCAAATCGGCCGTGACCTACTTCAGGGAGCTAACGAGCCTATAACTTCCCGGGTATCAGCAATTTTCGGATTGGGTCTTGGACGACTTCTTTACGTTACTAATTGCTGGTGCGTCAGGAAAATTCACAAATCAGGCTCACTAGGCGGTGCACCAACAGTGATTGCCGCCCGAATCGTGCCGCGTCACTCGCATTAAGAACCAACCCGTCTGGGAGAGAACACTTAGTGCGATGGCCAAGAAAAAGAAACAAAGGCAATAAACCGTTCCCGTTTTGGTGCTGGCGATGACAACCCGCTTCAGAGTGGATTGGGGGCTCAATCAGGTTTATACTCTCACCGTACTCCAATTCCCTTCCGCCGATTTCGCGACGGGTTTATTCTAATTGAAGAATCCTGGACCGGGTTGAATTTAAGCTTCTTCCTTCCTATTTGAACCGGTTCTCAGCGATTTAAGACGTAACGCACATCGGCGTAACCTCTACCAAAGGATTTCGAATCATGTACACCTACGTTTGCTGTCGCTGTACGAATTGCATCGCCCAGATTGTTTTGGAAGAGCAGAGTGGCTCGAACACTGATTCATTTCGTCGACCTCCCAGGCCACGTACGGGACGCGAGGCTTGTCCATACTGCCGAGCGGTGTTGGTGCCCGAAACGTATTATATTGAAGAAAGTGAGACGCCTCTCTTGCAGCGGGCCTAAACACGACCCGTTTGCAAAGTGAACATCCAACGGCCCGTCTGGGTCCTCAGGGTGCGGGGGGATTAAGCAAAGAAAGGAGTCGCCGTGCCAAACATTGGAAAGGTACCAACTCGAGAAGAGATAGAACTGCGAGCCTACGAAATCTACTTGGAACGAGCGGGAAAGAAGGAAATGCGTTTGACGATTGGCTTGCTGCCGAAAAGGAACTATCCGAATCAGGACACCGAGGACAATCCGACCCTCTAGTGAAACGCGCAACCGCTTCCTGAAGTTTGCAGGCTTGCAGCTATCTCCGTAAATCGAAACTTGTCGTGGGTGAAGCCTTTGGGGAATCTACGCGGTGGGTGCAGCTATGGGCCTCCAACTCTCGGTCCGTCATGCCGCCGATGTCGTCATCGTTGACCTGCACGGAAAAGCGACGATTGGTCGCCCAAATGATTTCTTAGATAGCCAGTTGCGAGAACTGATTGAAGTCGGAACCAGCAAGCTGTTGTTAAATCTGACCGATGTTACGCAGTTGGATTCTTCGAGCGTCGCTTCCATTGTGCGAGCGTTTAACACCCTTAAGCATCGAGGGGCGAGTCTGAAATTGCTGCGACCACATTAGGGTCGCGATTGATTGCAATCTCTTTCTGGAAAGATGAGGGCACGCATGCACTTGCTAAGAGTCTTGGGGCGGTAACCTTGCTGGATAAGATGAGGCTCACTACCGACCTAATTCCTGCGATAAAAGCTGCAACTACTCAGCAATGAAGCGCGACCGTTTGAGTGCCAAACCGGTGCGTGTTTTTGGGGTAACGGGAAGGTCACGACTGGGCGGCACGGCACTCGCTTGCTCTTTAGACCTTGGCTGGTTTCAAGGTGGACTCCGGCTGGTCAACCACTTGAGATGACTGCGCCTTGACTGAGCTGCTCCCGTAATTCCGAATGGATGATAAGTGCCTCCACGCCGCTCTTCGCCGAATAAATGAAGCAATCTCCGGGAGCGTTGCGAGCCACTTCCCTTAAGCGCTCTCTTGCGTCTTCGAGGGTTTCAACCGATTCTATCCAGAACGGCTGACCATCCGGCAGCATTGCAAAAATCGCGAAGGTCGGGTGCATTTTCCCTCCGTTAAGTCCGGTCAAGCACCTCCGCTTTTGCAACCACTGAATCGGAGATGGTGGGCCTGGGGAGAGTCGAACTCCCGACCAACGGTTTAGGAAACCGCTGCTCTATCCATCTGAGCTACAGGCCCGCTAAAATCAATAACGAGTGACTTCTTCGCTCTTTTTGAAGTCGAAATGATGACGCGCCTGACCAAATTGTGCAAGTTCAGTCGTGCGCAGATCTGGCAATATTTTAGCAATGAACCAATCGATAGCTGAGATGAAGCCGATCGTGGCAATCTGCGCAAAGAGTAATCAGATTTTCGGCAGTATCATCGCCAAGAGCACTGCGCGAGCGAATATGGTGTACCTGAAGGCATTCCGAAGTTCCGCAATTTTGACATCTCCAACCATCTCGCTCTAGTACTTCGGTACGAAGTTTGCGATAGTCATCCGGGTTGAGCTGTAGCCTTGGCTTTCGCTGCCGAATCGATTTCATGCTGTCTTATCTACCTGTCGCAAGAATTCTATTTTCTGTGGACCGGGAAGTAAGGAGTAGAGCCGGTCCAGCGCTAAGAGTAGCGCGCTCGAACCGCTGTCTTCGAACTGGGCTCCCGCCAAGAAATCGGCGCAAATCATCTCTAAGCAATAGCCGCGTGACTTTTGAGAGCCGAGCATCAGTGAAGCGGTTTCTAGAGCCTTCTCGATCACCGGCAGCTGGCTCTTGTAGATCTTGAAATACAGCATCTCCCAAGGTTCCTGTTCCTGACCCGTCAGATGTCGTTCCACTTCTCGCTTGAATTGTTCCTTGGGCAACTCCTGCGCTTTGTGCAACCAGGTTGCACAATCGAATTTCTGTCCGTCCCGGCGCGCGACCTTGGCCAATTCTGCCGCCTTCGTCCAGCCCATGTCCCGCAGGTTGCGATGGGTCTGCTGTGGTAGTTGTTCGTGAATCGCCATCAAGTAATAGGCTTTGCGTCGCGATTCCGGAAATTTCTTCTCCAGGAACTCGTCAAAGGATGTCAGATTGTCGATCCGCCAGTATTGCCCAGCCCTCATTTCGCAGAGGTAGCGACCCAGTTCTACAAATCGAGTGTCTCGCTCCTGCTCTGTCGTTCGCTCCCAGGACAAAATCTCATCGATCCTTCCCAACACGAACAGAGCCCGCCGCCGATTTAGCCTTGGTGCCATCAGAGGTCGCCCGCTAGTCCTCAAATTGGTCAATCCAATCAAGGTCGCTCGCTCCCGCTCGGCGAATGAGTCTTGAATCCACGAGCTGCTGGTTCCCCAAGCACATCCCCAGGTGAGAGCAGCTCACACACCCGTTCTGAGGAAATCGAATGCCGCTGTGTGGAAGGAATTGTGCCCCCTCGATCTGATTGATTGTAGTCTCAACGAGTTGGCCAAATTCCCGCCGCTGATCTTCGTCGATGGTGGTCTTCAGATACTGAACTTCGGAAGCGTTCTTCCGCACGAAGACGACTAATGAAACCTCAGAAATGCCAGCCATCCAGGAATAACAAACGAGTTGCGGGTCGAGAGCCAATAGGCCATCGGGCTGCTCTGGATATCGCGATGTCGTCGTTTTCCAGTCGATGATGCATGCCGTCCCATCCACTTCACCGATTGCATCGACATAAGACACGAAATCGCCCCCATTTGGGAGCGTGCGCGTCAGCTTCACTTGAAGATTCTGTTTTGGGCTGCGGATTTGAACGCGGTCATCCTGAGCGAACCGCTCTAATAGGTGAATGCCCTGGTGATACAGCCGGTCCCAGCAGTCGTTCTTGGTATACGTAAGAGAAGTGTCCCGTTGTTGTTGCCATTCCTTGAAGAATGTGGCAGTTGGTTCTTCTCTTCTGAAATAAGCCGCGAGGGCCTTCTCGAAGCAACGGCCGAAGATCACGGATGCTCGATCTTCCCTTTCGCGCCAGCCGTCGAGGTATCGGAATCGATATTGCCGTGGGCAGCGAAGATATTGGCTAATCTGCGTGAAGCTGTAAGTCATTGGAGCCTCCCGCCAAAACGCCTTGGCGAGCATCCTTAGTGATGAATTCCCATTCGGCAGGTGGTGCAAATGCATCGAGGTTGAGGAATACGCGACCTGCTAGCGACTTGCGGCTAATGCGAAGAACACCAGTGAGGCCAAGAAGAGCCTTTTCATCCACTTCATCACGCCCGAGCAGGTCAGGGTCGTAGCCAAAATCGCGCAGGAACCAGTTCGGTTTCCAAAGAGATTTCTGGGTGCTGTAGAGTCGGCCGGAAATCTTGTGCGAGACAAGCTCCTTCGGTTCGAGAATCGCGAAGGAGAGAACGAAAAAGGGCTTTTGCGGGTGCCAACGATAGTAGGCACGGTCGACGCGAACCAGGAATATGCCCTCGAGAGAATCGTCGACGTGATTGGGTTCTGAATGAAGACCGGGGAAATGTCGCTTCATGGTCTCACCTCCTCAGGCTGGCTGTAGCTGTTCAATTTGCAAACGAGTGCAGCGCGATCATTTGCAGCTTCCTTTGCGATCGTGGCAACGAATGCTTTGACCAAATCTCTGCGGGCTTCGCGAAGAGTTTCGGTACCACAGAAGTCGGCTGCATAGCGTTTAACCAGGACAGGGTCGAGTTCATAATTTCGAATCAACAGGCAGAGTTTGTCGCGGAGCCTTGGCTGGCCATTCGCGGAGCCATCGCTGTTCGCCGCGTCGGCCGATCTTGTCTCCGGAGGCTCGATGGAGAATGGATGTGATCCGAGCTCCTCAGCGGAGCAGAGACCGATGCCATAGGCTTTGCGGAGAGCACGATTGACGGCCCTCGTCTCGGCGACTCGCATTTCGGCCCCGAGAACTGCGGACGAAACATTTGAGGGGTCTGCGTCGCCGTAACCGACGAAACCGTGAGAGCCAGGGGACTTGAATACCGTTGCCTTGAACACCCAATGGCGGACCGGAACGTCACAGAATTCGCTGACCTGCTGAACGCGGATCCCCGCGCAACGCGTCCGGTGCGCTAATCGGAGGAGGCCAGCGTGGGTAACATACCATTTCCCATTTAGAAGCATTAGATCTCCTAGCGCGATCGAAAATCCGTACTGCGCAGATAGAGCGATTAAGGTATTGAGGCGTGTTCCTTTCAACTCCGCGCCCCACGTCCGCCTTGCAAGCGAACGGTTCTCTCTTGTCAGCCTATCGGTTTTGCACATCTCAGCCTCCATTTACGTACCGCTACTGTAACGCTATTTACGTTACATGTCAAGCCTAGGTGCCTTTCTTGACGGCTCCGGTGAGCTCAGGTAGCATCGCGTTCAGTTTTGCTGAGGGGCTATGCGAAAAAGCGAGACGCTGAATCTCCGCGTGTCGACGGAGTTCAAACGAAAACTGGAGGATGAAGCCAAGAAAGAGAAGCGATCTGTAACAAACTATCTCGAAGCAACATTGGCAAAGCTCTGGGAACATGAGCTGGGCAAAGTAGGCCCAAAGACGAAAAAGGATTCCAAGACCTAACGCCGAAGGATATGCGCGGGAAGGGTACCGATACCTGAAGTTCTCAACAGACGTGCTCCGCGGGCGTTGACAGTCGGCCAGCGCGGGCAGACAACTTGGCTGTCGAAATCAATTCCGATCTCAGCCGCGAGATAGCTGAGTTTACTTTTTCAGTAATTATAACATAATTAAATAACTAACTATCCCAAAAAGCGTCGGGCTACAAGCTACGGCTGTCGTCTTCGATGATTTTTAATATCGAACAAGAGAGCAGTACATGTGAAGCTACTCGTCGTCATCGGTTTCAGAACTAAGCGCCCTTGATTCAAGTTTCTTTGTTAGAGCCGTTACTAGCGACTTCAGTTGATCGAGGTCTAGTGGATATTTCAGTTGTGCCAGTACCGGTGGCAAGTTAGTTCCATAAACGTTATTTCTTTCGAGGGCCAGGAATGAGAGCACTCCCAACCATTCCAGCTTCAGCTGTTCTTCCCGCGCCCTCTCGTCTTGCTGTTCAACCGGCACCTTGTACCCTCCCGGCTCAATCACACCGGCCGCCTTTAAAACCTCCAAAGCCGACCGTGTGTCCTTTGAATTCAATGCATGTTCAACTGCGTCAAGCGCCAGTGGTGCCAACCCATATAGACGCTCTCTCATTTGCTGGACGAAAGCGGCCATTTCAGAACTTTTTACGATTCGTGCAACGGTGTGACGATCGCATCCTTCGGCACGCGCGATTGAGCTGTTCTTCTCACCTGAAATATGGCGTTGTTGGATCCTCACAATTTGTGGTGCGGGAAGATACGATCTGAACTTTTTTGGCTGTTTCTGGGTAAATCTGCGGGATTTTCGCACGCTCGCCTCCAACTAGATTTTCACCACCAACCAGCATTCTAGTCTAGGCGCGCTGCTCTACTCTAACTCTACCTGATATTCCTGCACCAGGCAAGGTCGTTTCGGTTGCTCATCCAAGCGGCATGGGATTGGCGAAAAAAATCCTCCTTCAAAGAAGAGCGCTCCAAGGCTCTAGCCGTGGGAGACGGTGACGGATGACTTGGCTATCGGAAGTGCAAATCTTTTTAAGCAAGGTGGGGTTACGTCCTGTTTCGTGGCAGTTGAAGATCGCGAGAGCATTCGTCCATTTCCAAAGCGGCACTCGCTAGAAAATCGGCGCATATCATTTCCAGCAAATAGCCATTAGACTTCTCGCTGCCAGCATGAGAAGCTGCAATTTCAAGTGCTCGTTCTACCCTTAAGTGGGTCTGCGATGTCGCTGAGAAGTATCGATGAGAACTTAGCCTGTAATGCCTGGGGAGAGTCGAGCGTTTAGGACACCACTCTATCCTTCGTACGTGTTCAGTGGCTCATCAGGTTTACAAAAAGGTCTTCGAATTTTGCAACGTCCACCTTCATCTCAACACTCGCGGGGTGCAACTGCGCAGGCGGCATCAGATGGTCTTGCCATTTCGCATCGTCGCGGGGGAATGGGCCGCTGTAGGGTAGGAAAAATGTCGGTACTTCTTTAGGCTGTTTCCAGATGACCGTGTCGCCATACTTCGGCCCGTGCTCGATATCCACGTCGAGATACATCGTCTCAGATTTCTGAATCACCGATGGGTCGATGAGAGCTGCGACCAGAAGTTCGTCCCACATCGCCGACCAGAGGGTGGTGCCGGCCGGCGGTTGGAAGTCTATGTAGAGCTGCTTGACGTGGTTCGCGAGCGGGCCGCCGGCGTCCACAATCCGTTGCATGAGCTGCTTGCTCGACCAAACTTGGCCTCCCGCTTCCGCCGGACTGACCACGATTTGTTTCCACGGTTCGCGCATTACCATGGCTGCGGCCTCCGGATCCCACCACCAGTTCAGTTCAAAACCACCGCGCGAGCTTCCACCCATGATGTAAATGGCTTTTGTCAACGCGACAATTCCGGGATCCATTCGAACCGCGAGCGCAATATTTGTCAGCGGACCCGCGCAATACAGGACAACTTCGCCGGGATTCGAACGAATCGTGTCAATAATGAAGTCGGCGGCACGGCCCGGTCTCGCCTTTACCTTGGGATAGCCGCCCGGCGGCGGCCACGTCTCGCTGGGAGGAGGTGCGTCGGGATTGAAGGAGCCATGCCACGTCGGATGCGAAACGTAGAGCTTCTCGAGCAGCTCCTGTTCGCGCGGAGTGTGAAGCAGCGGCATTTCCGCGCCTTTGATCACCGGAACGTCCGTGCGCCCAGCTTGCTCTGTGGCCCAAAGCGCAAATACTGTAGCTGGATCGACCCACTGATCGCCGCTGATCGTCGTGATGCCAAGGAGATCGATTTGCGGAGCCCGCAGTAACATGAGCAATGAAAGAAAGTTGGTCCCCTGCGGGCCCGCACTGTCCTGGTCAGCAATCACCTTGATCTTCTTCTGTGCGGCAGTTGCATGCTGCTTAGCCGACGCAACGGGAATCGTGAGGATCAACAGAATCGTGCTGCCTAGTAGAAGGAATCTTTTCATTTGGCCTCGATCTTTGATTTCGCTCACCTGCATGACCTCGAACGTTGCGGAGCCTGCGTACGAAATTCATAAATTCAGGAGGCCGGATTGTACATGAACGGGACCGCGCAATCGCATTGTGAAAATGTCGCTTTCGAAACAATCGTTCCGGGGAACTTTGTGGCGCTGTGGCATAATTGAAGCTTGGCTGATAGGAAATTGCCATGTCGCCTTCGCGGTGAGCGGCTAAACTAGTGAAGATTGTGAAACTTACAAAGACAATTCGACGTAAGTCTCTGGCGGCCCATCGCAGGCTGCGGTCGATCCGCATGATCGCGAAGGGTCTTATTTCGACGCGCCACCCGTTGCTGGTGCATATCATTCCCACACGCCGTTGCAATCTCGCCTGTACCTACTGCAACGAGTTTGACGATGTTTCGAGTCCGGTTCCAACGGAGGAAATGTTCCGCAGAATCGACCGGCTCGGCGAAATGGGGACAGGCGTAGTTACGATCAGCGGCGGCGAACCCTTGCTCCATCCGGATCTCGATGCCATCATCGCCAGGATTCGCAAGAATGGAATCATTGCCGGGCTGATTACGAACGGCTATTTGCTGGTAGCCGATCGCATCGAGCGTTTGAATCGTGCTGGCCTCGAGTATTTGCAAATCAGCATCGACAATGTGATGCCGGACGATGTCTCGAAGAAAAGCCTTAAGGTGCTGGACCAAAAACTCGCGCTGCTGGCCGAACTTGCGGACTTTCACGTCAACATCAATTCCGTGCTGGGCAGCGGGGTATGTAGTCCGGAAGATGCTCTGCGAGTGGCACATCGCGCGATCGAACTGGGATTCACCTCCACGGTGGGGATTATTCATGACGGCAACGGACAGCTCCAACCGCTGGGGGAACACGAACAGCAAATTTTCGAAGAGATCATGTCGTTAGGGAAGAAGTCGTTCTCACGATTGAACTATTTCCAACACAACATCGCGAAGGGACGCGAGAACAACTGGCGTTGCCGGGCCGGTTCACGCTATCTCTATATCTGCGAGGACGGCCTAGTTCACTACTGCTCGCAACAGCGCGGGTACCCCGGCATTCCACTCGAAAATTACTCCGACGAGCAGCGGCAGCGCGAGTTTCTGACGAAGAAGGGCTGCGCTCCTCGCTGCACAGTTTCGTGCGTGCACCAAATCGCGGTAATTGACTTCTGGCGTGCGCCACAAACGATAGACACCGCACCACCCCCTTCCGCACCCGAAGCGCTCGTTCAACTGACTGGTTCGACGAGCCAACACTAGATCGGATTTATAGGGCGTCCTATACATTGAAGCCACCGCTATCTTGAAGCCACCGCATCGTGCCATATCGAACCTTCCCCGCTAGTTGTTTGAACAACTGAGGCCAATCGCAAAAAGTTTCCTATTGCAAAGAGTAAGGGTGTGGATTACAAGTCCACCATAAACGATTCAATTTAGGCTCTGTTCCGCACGGAGCGAATCTTTGTGCCGTTCAATACTGCTGCGCTGGCGATTTCACGCTTGCGAACCTGATTTCCACTGACAACATTCGAGGAGGGTGTGTCGATGCGCCTTGGCAAATTCGCATTCGTCGTACTGCTGCTCGTAGGCCTCTTTCTGCCTGCATCCAGCCGAATGGAAGCGCAGGTGAATACGGTGAACTTGTCGGGAACAGTCTTGGACCCGCAGCAACTCGCTGTGAAAGACGCCAAAATTACACTGAGAAACACCGCGAATGGCGCCGAACGGGAGACAATCAGTGATTCAAACGGCCATTACGAGATTATCGGAATCCCACCAGGAACCTATTCGCTGACAGTAGAGGCTCCGGGTTTGGCAGTCTTGAAAGACGAATCCCTGAAGCTCGCGCTCGGCACGACTCCCGAATACAACCCCCATTTGCAGCTCAGGACGACGAACGAAACCATCAGCGTGGTGGCTGCGCCCGATCTCGTGGAAACAACAAAGACTGACGTATCCACGACCATCAGCCAGACTCAGATTGACAATCTTCCGATCAATGGCCGCAACTATATCAATTTCACGTTATTGAATTCACAGGCAGCGCGAGACGACACTCCTTCCATCGGGGCGGCGCCGACCAGCGGACTGAATTTTGGAGGTCAGCGGGCCAGATCGAACGAGGTTTCAGTAGATGGCGCGGATGCCGTAGATAACTCCGTCAACGGTGTGCGAGCGACCGTGTCGCAGGAAGCCGTGCAGGAATTTCAAGTGATTACAAGCAACTACATGCCGGAATATGGGCGTGCGATGGGAGGCGTCGTAAACATCGTGACCAAATCCGGATCGAATCAAGTTCATGGCGACGTTTTCGGGTTTCTCCGCAATGGAGCACTTCAAGCGCGCGACCCATTTTCGGTGAAGGTTATTCCCAGTGCCACTACCGGCTTTGAGGCCATTCCGGTGAAGCAATCGTATACACGCGTTCAAGGCGGGGCAACCATCGGAGGACCAATACAAAAAGATAAGACATTTTACTTTTTCAGTTACGAGATTACGCGGCGGCAGGAAACAGGATTTTCCAGCATCGGTCAGGATAATTTCGGCTTAGAAAGCATTCCTGCACCAGCCCCCTGCTTCCCGGGGCAAACGTCGGGCTTAGTGACTCCCGATCAGGCCAAGTTCATCGCCGCGAATCCAACGGTATTGGGCGCGCAGTATTTCTGCGCTGCGTCGTTAAGCGCACAGACCGCCATATTCGGAAATACAGGCGTATTGCCTGCACCTCTAAATATTTTTCCGTCAAGCAATGCGACCGTGCCCCTCTCCTATGTTGGACTTGCTTCAACGGTGGGAAATTTCCCGACGTCCGAAGGCACCAGCCTTTGGTCATTAAGACTCGATCACATTTGGAATACGAAAAACAGTTCGTTTATTCGCGCTAGCGTTTCACCGTCCACGATTACGGGAATCGAGGTGAACGCCGAGAACCAGAATTTTGGGCAGAACGCAGGGTCGCGTACCTCGGTGCAGCAAACCCGTGACCTTGCTATCGTCGGGCAGCACACTACCTCCATCAGCAGCACGCTCTTTAATGAGTTTCGCTTTCAATACGCGCGGCGAGGCCTGCATTACGGGTTCTCGCCCCTTCCCGGTGGAGATTTGCCTGCCGTAAATATCGCGGGCTTCGCATTCTTCGGGAGAGAGCCTTTTTCCACCGAGGATCGCATTGAAAGGCGTTTTCAGTGGACTGACAATCTCACGTGGATCAAGGGCGCGCATACTCTGAAGTTTGGCGCCGATACGAACTTGATTCAGTTGAGGTCGTCTAAATCGGAAATCTTGACGTTGAACTATGGCGGCGTCTATTCGTTCGGCGGACTCGACGCGGGCTCCATCAGTGACGCATTTGCCGTGGCCGGCGCTCCCGGATTCTCCGCTATTCAAGCTTACGGTTTTGGATTGCCAACCTCGTTTATCCAGGGAATTGGTCAATCGGACCGGCCTTTTAACGTTAAGACTCTCGGTGTTTTTGCTCAAGACAGCTGGAAGATAAACCGCAAACTCACCCTGAATTATGGATTGCGCTATGACATTGAATGGATGCCAATTTTTAAACCCGCGACAGCTCTGAACGCCGCTGGGGAGAAGGCTTTCGGCGTAGTCGAGGGAATTCCCACGGATACGAACAACGTTGCGCCCAGGATCGGCATCGCGTGGGATCCGTGGGGAAACGGCAAAACCGTTATACGCGCCGGCTACGGATTTTTCTACGACCATCCTGCGCTTGCTCTAGCGTTTCTAGCCACTGCGGAGGATGGGGCCACATCCGCGCTTCTCGAGACGGCGGGCGGCGCTCCCTGCGCGGGCAACACACCGGTTCCGAATACCTGTCTTGCGGATTTGAATCCATTCGCGCTAAACGCAACGAATATTTTTCAGGGGCTGCTCACAAGCACGGGCAATGCGCTCACGGGATGTACCCCCATGCCACCGGCTCTTCCATTTGTAATGTGTTACCAGCCGGATCAGCAGCGGTTCAATCCGTTTCAAGCGAATTCTATTTTTACGAACCAGAATTTTATAACTGCCGGATATCCGCTGACGCTCTTGCCGTTTACGATTCCCGTCACTAAGAATTTTCAGTATGCGCTTGCCCAGCAAGCAAACCTGACGATCGAGCGCGAAATTACGAAGGATTGGAAGATCAGCGTAGGCTACAACTACACGCACGGCACGCATCTCGATCGCACGATTAATATCAGCGTCGCTGAACCGCGGTTGCTCACGAGCAATGATCATAATGCGATTCTCGCCGGGCTTGTCACGCCTGGCACGAATCCTCAAGGCATCCAGGTTCCAGGCACAGCAGATATCAACACTGTGTGCCCGGGTGGCATTCCCGCTGCGAATACCGCCGGCGGCGGTAGCATCGCCTTCGGAACTCCCGCTGGTCCGCTTGCCCCGAGTATTTTGGGACTCGGTTTTACTGCTCCAAACTGTGGCGGGACTGCGGTCGGCTTTATTGGCAGCGCCGCTGTTTTCAATTTCTTTCGGCCTTCCGGCCCCAATCCTTCATTCGCTAGCGCCGTCAACCCAGGCAATCCGGCAGCAGGTTATCAAACGCTTGTAGCCCTGGCTGGGGCTGCGGGATTTCCAACCGGTTTCGCTGGCACCCAAATCCCGTGGAGCGATGTGAATCCGCAAACATCGACTGGAAATTCGCTCTATAACGCTTTCACTCTGACGGTGACCAAACGCTTCTCGCACGGCTTCGAATTGCTTTCCAGTTGGACATACTCGCACACGATCGACGATTCCACGGACCTCTCAACCTTGCTGAACCCCCAAGACAACAGCTTTCCCAATCTTGACCGCGGCAATTCTGACTTCGACCAGCGGCATCGCTGGATCACCAGCGCCGTTTTCCAAAGCCCTTATCATCAAAGCGATACCGGCTTCTGGAAGAAATTCTTCGCAAACTTCACCGTTTCGCCGGTCGTTGAGCTTGCTTCAGGCCGGCCCTATAACGTGTTGATCGGCTCGGATCCCAACCTCGACTTTGGCACAGCGACGAACCGGCCATCATTTATCAAAACGAATTCACCTCCGCCGGGATCGGTCACCTCTCCTTTCATCAAGGGTTTCGCGTTCGTTCCTCCGGATCGTTGTATCGGCAGCGACGGCACGCCCTTTTCATTTCCCGACGTGCCTTCGCCGTTCTACGGTTGTACCGGCACGCTTGGACGCAACGCCTTCGCTCGCCCCGGATTTTTTCAGATTGATCTTCGCATTTCTCGCACGATTCCAATCACAGAACGCTTCAACCTCCAAATCATCGCGGACGGATTCAACATGTTGAACCGTTTCAACCCAAGTGACGTCAACCCGCTTTGCGACCCAATTTCGGGAACTTGCGCCGCCGGGCAACCCACTGCAGCCTACGATCCGAGGACGTTTCAGTTCGCTCTAAAAGTCAATTTCTAGATTGTGTTCGCTCGGGCCAGAAGGTATCGGTGCACAGTCTTGCAACATTCACCCATCGTGCTAACCTGAGTCTTTGACGTTAACATTCACGCTATTGAGAAAGGCGTTCCCATCATGAGTCCAGCCGTATGGCTCATTTTCGGCATCCTCGCGATTGTAGCGGTCGTGGCGATCCTGTGGTCCGCCACGCGCCGTACAGAGGCTCAACTCTCCGCCGTCCGTCAGGAAATGCAAACCTCGCTCGCCACCCAGTCGCAGACCGTTCTAGCGCAGATGAACAGCCTCATGCAGTCGGTTACGCAACAGCTTGGCCAGGTAAGACAAGAGCTGCAAACCGGCGTCGCATCCTCCGGCCAGCTCGCCAGTGCCGCGCAGGCTTCCATGGCACAGCAACTGCAAGCCTCGAACGAGGCGATTCGCAAGCTGAGCACGCAGCTTGCAGAGGTGCAGCAAGCCGGACGCGATCTTTCGCAATCCGCACAAACTCTGCACAACGTCCTCGGCGGAGCGAAGACGCGAGGCCTGCTTGGCGAAGTGGCGCTCGAGCGCCTCCTCGAAGACGCACTTCCACGTAGTGCCTACGAAATGCAGTTTCGCTTTGCATCCACAGGCGCCATCGTCGATGCAATCGTTCGCACCGGTGAACACTTGCTTCCCATCGATTCGAAATTCCCGCTCGATGCGTACCGGAGACTCGCCGAGACGGGCGATGACGCGCGCCGCGAATTCTGCATAGCAGTTCGCAAACATGCTGACTCGATTGCAGAAAAGTACATCCTGCCCGATGAGCACACCTTCGACTACGCACTCATGTTCGTTCCGTCGGAAGGCGTTTACTACGAACTCCTCATGAGCGAGGACTCGAAGTTCGGGCAGATGGACGCCTACTGCCGCAGCAAACACGTGTTTCCTGTATCTCCGAACACGTTCTACGCGTGCCTGAGCGCTATCGCGAGTAACTTACAAGGGCAGAAAATTGCTGAGAACGTCCGCCACCTGGTTGCCAGCCTCGAAGGGCTTAAGAAGCAGTTCGAATCGTTCGGAGACGTGTACGACAAGCTCGGCAACCACCTGCGGCACGCTCAACAAAGTTACGAAGAGGCCGATAGCCGCCTCAGCCGCACGCGAAACACTCTCGAGCAGATGTCGCAGGGTGCGCTGCCGGACGGAGTTGCCAAAATCCTTGAACCAGCTTCAAGTGAGCAATTAAAGTTAAGTTGATGCTCGCGCCGCTTCCAGCAGTGTTCGAAAGCGGCCGGGTATCGTCGTGGAAATCATTTTTTCGAGATCCTGCTTCACTTTTTCCCGATCCTTGGGATGCGCCGCGACCCGTCCTGCTGCGTCATTCACGCGGTGCTGCAATGCCTTCGGCGCGAGTGGTACCGCGGCGCGAAGATATCGCTCCGCTGCCGGAATATCGGGTGACGGGATCAATTTTGCGTTAAAAGAATAATCTCCCGAGCGTATGGCGCTGATCTGCACCTGCGCAATATTACGGCTTCCGCCAGTGGTTCTCACTTCCTGGGTGTCTCCCTTTAGGAATTCCAGCACGCCGGGTGTTTCGTTTTTAATAGTTAGGTCGAGTGGTGCGTTCGAACCTTCTACATGCACCGTCAGCTCGCTTCTTTGCCCTGGGACCGGCGCAGCCTGAGGGGCTTCGAACTGTAGTGAGACGAGAGTCGTCGTAGCATTCCGCTGAGTGCCGGACGAGTCGACGGTCAGTTTCGCGACACCCGGAACTGCTCTAGGACTTGGGAGGACGATGAGGCATTCGGGCGAGGAAGCCACGATGAGAGCTCGGTCGTCATTCATCGTCACGCGATTTGCGTCCGCATCGCCGCGAAATCCTCCGCCGCAAATCGGGAAACGATCTCTGAGCGAAATCACAGGCGCCACCGTTAAGTCGTCCTTGGCCGCCGGCGCCTTTGGAGCAGGAGTTTCATCTACTAACGCAACTGCCGAGGCTCCGGAAGCTTCCGCGAACAGGACGCCTGGCGTTGTGGGAGCTGTAAAAAACGCGCGGCCCGTTGCGTCTGTCTTTAAGCTTTGGCCTTCACCAATCACTACGGTCACATTAGGCGCCAGGCGGCCATCCGCGCCGAGGATCGCCAGCGTCGCAGGGCGGCCGGCGATTAGTCTGGGCGGCAGAACGATCGTCACATACCAAGTGGCCGAAGGCGCAGTTTGAGCCGATACTAAAAACGAGAATGAAAACAACCCGACAAGAACGAAAGTACCGAGTGCGGCGATCCTGCGAAAGAAAGAAGACATCGTTTGGGGGGATTTGTCTTGCAGACGATCACTGGTAATGAAACTCAAGAAGAAAGTGCCCCTCTCTCGTACACACGAGCCTCGCGAAATAAGCGGAACAAGTCGGGATCTATCTCTTTCGCTCGAACGCAGTCGTCGAGAATACCCAGCGCGCGGTCGGTCGCCACTGCTCGTTTGTAGGGGCGATCGGCAGCCGTCAACGCGTCAAAAATATCGCATATCGTCATCATTTTGGTCGGCAACGGAATCTGATCACCCCTCAGCTTGTAGGGATATCCGGTGCCGTTCAATTTCTCGTGATGCGCGCGCGCAATCTCCGGAACCTTTTTCAGTTCGCTGGTCCATGGGATCTGGCTCAAAAAGTTATACGTGTGCACCACGTGCGATTCGATCTCGAGCCGCTCAGCCGCATTCAGGCTTCCTTTCGGAATTGAAAGCAGTCCCACTTCGTCTGGGTTCAGGTATGGCGATTCTACGCCCTGCGGATCGAGAAACAGGTGCTTTGCGATTTCTTGCAGCCTGCGCGAGTGTGTGTGCTCAAGCAGGGTCGGCTCATTCGAGCCGATGATCAATTCGAGATACTCGGCAATCATTTTTTGCCGTTGTTCGAAGTCCTCGCTCAGGCGCGCGATTTCCTGCAGCGCGTCGCCTCGATCACGCTCTAGGTACACCTGAAGTTTTCGCCGCACGTTGCTCGCTTCGAGTTCTTTACGGATGTAGTTAAACCGCTGCCGCACCAAGTCCAGCTGAAGCGGATACAGTTTCTTGGCCTTGACAAGCACTTCCTCCCGCACGCCAACCTTGCCGAAATCATGCAGCAGCGCCGCATAGCGGATCTCTTTCATCTGCTCGCGATCGAAATGAGTCTCGGCGTAAGGACCGCTTGGCGCTGCATCCGCAGCTTCCGCAAGCGCTTGCGTGTAGGTGGCAACGCGAAGAGAGTGGCCGGATGTGGTGGGATCTCGCTGCTCGATGGCCGTCACTGCGGCGCTCACAAATCCCTCGAACAATGTCTCGATATCGTTATAGAGTTTTCGATTCTCATACGCCACGGCCGCCTGCGATGCCAGTGACAGGGCCAGCCGCACGGACCGCTCACGGAACGGCTGCACGTGTTTCGCGACATCGTCAGCATTTCTGAGACGCAAGGCAAAGTTGCGTTTGGAATTGATAAGCTGCAGCACCCCAATCACTTCGCCTTTCGCATTCTTCATCGGTAACGCGAGAAGCGAGCGTGTGTGGTAGCCTGACTCGCGGTCGTAACGATCGTTAAATCGAAACGGTAGATCTGCAGGAATTTTGTAAGCGTCCGCGAAGTTCAGTACCTCTCCACGCAACGCCGTGTACCCCGCCATTGAATCTTCGGCGAGCGGCAGCGTGAACTCCTGAAATGGAAACTCAAAGCTGTCGTTTTGCGTCAGCTTGAACCGAAGGCGGCACCCATCGTGCGTGTCCTCTTCTACCAGATAGAGCGAACCCGCATCAGCACCGGTGATGTCGCGCGCTTTTTTGAGGATGAGGCTGAGAAGAACGCTGATATTTCGCTGCGATGAAAGCGCGACGCCTATCTCGTTCAATTCTTCACGCTCGCGTTCCGCCACTTTCAGCAATTGACGTGTGGCGCGTAATTGACTCGCAAGCTTCTCGGCTCTTGAGCCCGTTTCGCGGAGGAGTTTTTTCTTTGCGGGCATATCGTTCGGAAAATCGTCTCCGGGTATCACTCCGAAAACGCGTCACAGTATAGCGGAAGCGGAGCGGCGGAGCACGCGAACGCGTTTGCCGAACTATCTCGCGGTTCTTGCCTTGAATCCAACGCAGTCGTTTGCTAGCCTTGCGCCGATTCGCTCCTCTTAACCAGTCACAGGTGGATTCACGCTAAGTATGCCCGACCGTTTAGGCCAACGACTTGTAAAGATCCTGCGCCAATGGTGGAACCACAAGGGTTCGCTGACGATCAGCCTGATCGTGACGCTCGCCGCTCTGGCCGTCTATTACGTGACTTTCTTGGGAGAGCGGCCCATGCCGCTATTCGATTCCATCTACCGGCTGGAGCTCAGCAGTCTCGATTACCGTTTTCAGGTGCGAGGGCGGACAAAAATAGATCCCCGCATCGTGATCGTTGATATCGATCAGCAGTCGCAGGAGGTTCTCGGTCACTGGCCTTTCCCGCGCTTCCATTTCGCTCGCTTGCTCGACAACATCCGTGAGGATGGCGGCAACGTGGTCGCCTTCGACATCACCTTCAGCAAGCCGGACGAGACTGCCAAACCCCTCGACGAGCTTACTTCGCAGTTGGCCCAAGAACAGAAGAAAGGTACACCGCCAAATCCGGCACTCACCGCGCGAATCGAAGCCCTTCGAAAAGAATACGACTACGATCAGCAGTTCGCGGACGCCATTAAGCGATTCGGTCGAGTTGTGCTTGGAAATTATTTCCTCTATACCGCAAACTGACCTGAAGGGTGTTTCGCCTGAGACGTTGGCCAACTATGCGAACGCCATCGCATACTTTCCGTTTCCCGCAGGTTCGTCCGGTACCGTCGTTCCGGAGTGCTGGTGACAAAGGAAGAGTCGATTTAATTGATAAGTATGAGGACTTAGGGCTTGTCCCGCGTGGAGCCGAAGCGAATAGCGATCTGCTTACGGGCGCGGTGGCTGCCGAGGTGGGCGGAACAGGCTATTTCAATTGCATTGTGGACGCGGATGGCGTCGTCCGCCGCATGGCCCTCGCGACACCTTTCGGCCTTGATTCAGACCGGGCAAATTGGGACATGTACGCTTCAATCGATGTTCAAGCGCTGCGGCTTTATCTCGGCCTTCCGAATCAGCAGACGATCCTGTGGTATGCCCGCAACGGCGTTGCTTCTGTCGAGTTCGGGCCCAAGTTAGTTGTGCATCCGGATTATGTGAGCCGGGTGCTCGTTGACTTTCATGGGCCCGCTCGAACGTACCCGTATGTCTCGTTTGCCGAAGCCGCAGAGAAAAAATTCCCTCCGGGTACATTCAAAGACAAGATCGTTCTTGTCGGCGCCTCGGCGACCGGCATTGGCGATCTTCGCGTCACGCCCTTCGGTGGTCTCGATTTTCCCGGAGTCGAAATTCACGCAAACCTGATCGACAACATGCTCAATCGCCAATTCCTCAAGCGCGGCGGAAAAGAGGTGCTAACAGACCTATGTTTTATCCTTCTGTTTGGTATTCCGCTTGGAATTTGGCTCGCCGTTGTACAACCGCGCTGGATGGCGCTGGGTTTTGCGCTATTGCTTCCGTTTGCTGCAATCGTCTACTTCGCGTTTTTGCACGGCTCGTGGCTGAACTTCATCGTTCCGGCGCTGTTTACGCTTGTTCCCAATGTCAGCCTGGTTGCGCTCTATCGCGTTTTGATTGAAGAGCAGGAAAAACGCAAAGTTCGCGGCGCTTTCCAGCAGTACGTGAGTCCCGAAGTAATTCGGCGCTTGCTCGCCGATCCTGAACGAGTCAAGCCGCGAAAATCCGAGATCACCATCCTGTTCAGCGACGTGCGCGGATTCACTTCCATTTCGGAATCGCTCGACGCTCAGGAACTCGCCGACTTGCTCAATGGCTACCTCACGGAGATGACGCGCATCATCTTCCGCAACCAGGGCACGCTCGATAAGTACATCGGTGATGCTGTCATGGCGCTCTGGGGCGCTCCCTTCGACGAGCCGGATCACGCGACGCGCGCGTGCGAAGCGGCGCTCAGCATGCTTGCGCGGCTTGCCGAATTGCAGAAAGAGTGGCGTGCGCAGGGTCGGCCTGTGATGGACATCGGCGTGGGAATCAATACTGGAATCGCATCGGTCGGCAACATGGGCTCGTCACTGCGCTACGGATACACAGCAATGGGCGACTCTGTGAACCTCGCTTCGCGTCTCGAGGGCCTCAATAAGCAATACGGCACGCGAATCATCATCAGTGAATCCACTTATAAGGCGATGCGAAGCGATCGAGTACTCGTGCGTGAACTCGACATGATCCGCGTGAAAGGTAAGCTTCTTCCCGTCACAATTTACGAAGTCCTCGACGCCGTGGCGCTCGGAGGTGAAGGCAAAGAACTCGTGAAGCTTTTCGCCTGCGGTCAGAAAGCGTACAAGCAGCGCGATTGGCGTGCTGCCGGACAAGCCTTCGAACAGGTTCTCGACCGCTGGCCCGACGACGGACCCGCTCGCATTTTTTTACGTCGTTGTGAAGAGTATCTAGCGGAAGAGCCGGAAGCTGATTGGGACGGCGTATACGTGATGAAACACAAGTAGCTGTTCGAGGAAAATAGACGATCTCAAACCACCAACAAGTCCTAGTTGTCGAGCCGCACGACGAACGTAGTGAACTGCTCGGTGTTGTGAAGTTGATCGGCGAGCGATCGCGCCGCCTCCTCGCTCGCCAGCCGGCCTATACGAACACGATAGAAGGTTCCATTTGGCGATTCGAATGGCACCACGCTCACCGGCGGATATCGCGATTCGAGCTGCGCCTTCAATCGCGCGGCATTCTCCTGCACCAGAAATGCTCCCACCTGCACGCCGAAGTATCCCACCGACGGATTTGGGCCGGAAATCACTTCCAGTCGCACATGGGCGGTTCCGGGACCCACCATTTCGATAGCCTGCGCGGCAGAGAGAGACAAATCGATCACGCGGTTCGCGACAAACGGGCCGCGATCATTGATGCGCACTTCCGTTTGCTTTCCGTTGGTCAGGTTTGTCACCCGAACCATGGCGTTAAACGGCAGCGTGCGATGCGCCGCGGTGAATTCGTGCATGTCGTAAATTTCGCCGTTGGACGTGCGGCGCCCCTGGAAAGGATAGCCGTACCACGAAGCGACCCCTTCTTCCACCCATCCATTGGCTGGCGTCTGTTGGCCGTGTGCTCGCGGAGTAGAGGTCGTAGGCTCTGGTAGCGGAACTTGCTGAGGAAGCGGAGTCTGCGCGGGAGGAACTTGCGTCTGTCGGGGCTTGCGATTGCAACCTGCGACGAGAAGTATGAACGACACAAGCGGAAGCGCAAAAAACAAAAACGCCTTGGCGCGAACGCGGCCGCGAATCTGATTCGGCACAGTCGACAATTCGCTCCGCCTGTCGCGGAGCGTCACTCGTTATCCCGATTCACTTGTTTCGTCTCATTTTCGGTATTATAGGAACGCACTCACAATCGCGCAAGGAAGCGTATCGTACTTGCATCGCGCCTTCACCATAGACTGGATCGGATTCGTGAACGTCGGATTCGTAAACATCGGATCGTGAACAAATGAGCGGCTTTTTCGGCGGCGGAAAGCAGGGACGCCCCCAACTCTGTCCTTCCTGCGGCACTCTGGTCGGTGCGAATGCCACGCGCTGCCATCAATGCGGCGCGAACCTCACATTCTCGATGGCTGCCGCCAGCCGTTCACTCGGCAACCTACTACCCGCGACGGCGCCGGCCACTTACGGCATTCTCGGCTTCAGCTGCCTGCTTTACATCGTTACCCTGCTCGTCACGCTTCGCACAAACGGCCTTCAGCCCCCGGGCGGTGGCGGAATTTTTGCGCTGTTTGGTATCGGCAGCATCGACGGGAACGTTCTCACTCGTTTCGGGATGTCTTACCCGATGCCCGCTGATCTTATCCAACCGTGGCGCTTGGTAATGGCCGTATTCCTTCACGGCAGCCTGATGCACATCGTCTTCAACATGTGGGTGCTGATGGATATTGGCCCGCAGATTGAAGAGCTTTACGGCTCAGCGCGATTTTTCTTTATCTATGTCGCGACAGGAGTGGCGGGATATCTTCTAAGTAGCACTCTCAGCGGACACCCCAGCATGGGGGGATCAGGCGCCTTGCTCGGATTGATTGGCGTGCTCCTCGCAATCACCACGGGGCGCAAAAGCGCGGGTATGCAAATGCTCCGCAGCCAGATTATTCGGTGGCTCATTTACATCGCGATTTGGGGATTTCTATTCCCCGGAATTGACAATTACGCGCATTTCGGCGGATTGGTCGCAGGATTCGGCCTTGGAAAAATCATGGCGGATCGGCCGCCCGGCTCGCCAGAGGAACGCAACCGCGCAAACGCTCTAGGCTGGGCGACCGCTGTCGTCGTAATCGCTAGCGTTGCGTTCATGATGAAAGGTCTCGTTCAGGGCGGCGGCTAAGGTCCAAGGCGATTTCGGCTCGACGAATCACCGTCAAACTCCGGCGTGAAGCTGCCGCGACACAACGATGCTGTAGTGCAACCCCGAAATCGCCAGAAACACAGCTACCAAATACGTGCATGTGTAACGCACGACCCCCAGGAAATGATTGTCCCAAATCGCCAGCACCAGAACCAGCACCACAAGAAGTATCTCGAAAAATGTAGTCGCCTTCCCCCAAATGCTCGGCGGAAACGGCCGGTAGCCAACGGTGATCAAAATCACTGCGCACGCCACCAGAATCAACACGTCACGCCCCAACACCAGGATCGTCAGCCACCACGCAATCTTCCCCTTCAGCGCCAGAATAAAATAAGACGACGAAAGCAGCAGCTTATCCGCGATCGGATCGAGATACGCTCCAAGCGGCGTTCTCTGATTCAACCCGCGCGCCAGCAGCCCATCCAGTGCGTCGCTCACGCCAGCCGCCACCAAAATTCCCAACGCCAGGTCGTACCGCTCGTACTCGATCGCAATCAGAAACACCGGCAAGAAAGCCAGGCGCAGAAATGTGAGCTGGTTTGGAACTGTCAGGATTCGACTGGGCATGAAATGGACCTGGGCGTAGAAATCCGAGTCTACTTCCGCATCACGCAAACTGCGCGAGATAGTCCGGCAGCGAGCGCCCTACTTTTTTAGCAAACACTTCAGCCAATGAAGGAATCGAGCCGCGCGCCTCGTCGAGCGCGATCCTCTCAATCCGCAGCATCGGAAAAAACAAAGTGGGCAACCCCATTCGATCGCCATCCGGATGCAGTATCTGGCTCACGAAATCATCAAACGAGCTCAGATCGATCCCGCGTAAAGTCACTCCGGCATTCGAAATATCTACGAGCTCGCCCCACAGCTTTTCCTTCGGCGAGTGCAGACTAATCACCACAATCGAATGAGGCTGCATTCACTCTCCTCGGAATCTTGTTGCGCGTATGGTATCGCACGTAGTGCGCTGCCAACAGGGCACAACCGTCGAAGACGTAATCTTTTCGCGCGATGCCGTGCCGCGGGCTCGCCAATCGCGCCTCACACCGCCATCGTCTTCAGGTCGGGCGAACGAATAAGCTTCGGCTCAGTCACCCTCTGCACGTCCTCAGGCGTCACGCCGGCCGCTACTTCGCGCAGCACCAGACCCTCAGCCGTAACGTCGATCACCGCAAGCTCCGTCACGATCATATCCACCACGCCAACACCGGTAAGCGGTAGACTGCACGCCTTTACGATTTTCGGTTCGCCATCTTTCGTGGCGTGCTCCATCGCAATGATCACGCGCTTCGCGCCAGCCACCAGATCCATCGCGCCGCCCATGCCTTTCAACATTTTCCCGGGAATCGCCCAGTTCGCGAGATTTCCCTTTTCGTCCACTTGCAACGCGCCCAGCACGGTCACGTTGATTCGTCCCCCGCGAATCATTCCAAACGACTCCGCGCTCGAAAAATATGAGCATCCTGGAATTTCCGTAATCGTTTCCTTGCCCGCATTGATCAGGTCGGCGTCCTCTTCGCCTTCGTAAGGATACGCGCCGATGCCCAGCATCCCGTTCTCAGACTGCAGCACCACCTCCATCCCCGGCGGCAGATAACTCGGAATCAGCGTCGGCAATCCAATGCCGAGATTCACGTAGTACCCATCACGCAGCTCACGCGCCACGCGCCGCGCAATCACTTCCCTCTTATCGATTTCAGTCGTTCGTTCCGCCATACCCTCTCCCGCTATTGCCGTTTGCGGACCGTGCGCCGCTCGATCCGCTTTTCGTACTCTGTACCCTGAAAAATCGCGTCAACAAAAATTCCCGGCGTGTGAATGCAATCCGGATTCAGGTCGCCAAGGTCGACGAGCTCTTCCACTTCCGCAATCGTGTAATCCGCCGCCGTCGCCATCACCGCATTGTAGTTTCGCGCTGTTTTCCGATAGACCAGATTCCCCCAGCGGTCGCCTTTCCACGCCTTAATAAATGCAAAATTCCCGCGCAGCGAGGGAACCAGCACGTGCGGCCGCCCGTTGAATTCGCGCACCTCTTTTCCTTCGGCGGCCATTGTCCCGTAACCTGTCGGCGTGTAGAACGCTGGAATTCCCGCGCCGCCGCATCGAATGCGCTCGGCCAGCGTTCCCTGCGGGTTCAACTCGACATCAATTTCCTTTTTCAGCGCGAGCTGCTCGAAAGTTTTATTTTCGCCCACATAGCTCGCGATCATTTTCTTCACTTGCTTAGTCTGCAGCAGCAGGCCAATCCCGAAATTGTCGATGCCGGCGTTATTTGACACCAGCGTCAGATTTGTCGAGCCTTTGCGCTGCAACGCGGCGATCAGATTTTCCGGAATGCCACAGAGACCGAAACCGCCAAGCAAAATCGTCGCGCCATCTTGAATTTTGGCGACCGCCGCATCGGCATTCGCCACTCGCTTGTCCATTCACCTCTCCTGAGGGCCCGCAATTATCGTGCGTCTAGCATTTCAAACTCTCAAGGCTATTTTCGCGCGGTTCATCTTAGTACATAGGGTACGGAGTGCAAGTGCGTGGGACCGACAAAGTATTCTGTGGCTTTAGGGGAACTCCTAGCTTCTAACTTTCCTCGACGCCACGTCGGCTTACGCCTTCACGCGCGGCGCGTTTCAGGACGCGAATTCGCTCCGCCACAGCTTCCGCAGCAGCCTCGGGCGATGCAGCCTTCTCGATTTCGGCGACGAGCGCTGATCCGACGACCGCCGCATCGGCAATCCCGCCCAACACCGTAACGTGCGTCGGCAGCGAAATCCCGAAACCGACCGCGATCGGAAGCGTCGTGAACTTTCGAATCCGGCGCGCCAAGCCCGGAAGTTCGGGAGGAAGCGCTTCTCGCGCGCCGGTAACGCCCGCGCGCGAAATCAAGTAAAGAAATCCGCTCGACGCGTGCGCAATCTTCTCGATTCGCGCATTGGTCGACGTGGGAGCCACCAGGAAAATTGTATCGAGACCATTCGCGTGCATCACAGCTCGATACTCATCGGCCTCTTCGAGCGTCAAGTCCGTCGCAAGAACTCCATCCGCGCCGGCTGCCGCAGCAGCTACCGCAAACTTTTCAAGCCCCATCTGCAAAATCGGATTGAAATAACTGAAAAGCACGAGCGGCACATCCGTCCTCAAACGAATCCGCCGGACGAGATCAATAACGCCCGCTAGCGTAGTTCCCGACCGCAGAGCTCGTTCGCTCGCCCGTTGAATCGTTGGACCATCCGCTACAGGATCGCTGAACGGCACGCCCAGTTCGATTACGTCCGCGCCCGCTTCCACAGCCCCAAGAACAATCTTTTCGGTCGCGTCGAGGGAAGGATCGCCTGCGGTGATGTATGCAACAAGTCCGAGCTCGCCTTTACCAGCCAGCTCGCGGAACTTCCTGGAAATTCGTCCGCCTGCAACCGGCGCTCTTCCCGCCTCTGTAGCCGCCTTCGAAATCGCGGGATCAGACATACCGCGACAGCGTCTCCATGTCTTTATCGCCGCGCCCGGAGACGTTCAGTATCACAATTTCGTTCTTCCTCATTTTCGGAGCACGCTTAATAAGTTCTGCAATGGCGTGCGCCGATTCAAGGGCGGGAATAATTCCTTCAAGCCGCGCGAGCGTCTTCGCAGCCTGTAGGGCCTCCCCGTCGCTCACCGCCGTGTATTCCGCGCGTCGCTGATCGGCAAGCCATGCGTGCTGCGGGCCAATCGCTGGGTAATCAAGACCCGCCGAGACGGAATGCGTCGTCGAAATCTGGCCGTCTGCCGTCTGCAACACGTACGTGTATGTTCCTTGCAGCACACCGGGACGCGCTCCCGCGAATCCTTCAGCCGCAGCCAGGCGCGACGCATGCTCGCCGAGAGATTTTCCACGCCCGCCCGCTTCGACCCCGAGCAAACGCACGCTCTGATCGCCGAGAAACGCGTTGAAAAGCCCAATCGCATTCGACCCACCGCCCACACAGGCCACCAGCAAATCGGGCAGGCGCCCCTCCGCCTGCTGAATCTGCGCGCGCGCTTCTTCACCAATCACCTTATGAAAATCGCGCACCATTTGCGGATATGGATGCGCGCCAAGGACCGACCCGAGCAGATAGTGCGACGTCGCGATATTCGTTACCCAGTCCCGCATCGCTTCATTGATTGCATCTTTCAGCGTTCGGCTGCCAGAATCCACTCCGATCACTTCGGCGCCAAGGAGCCTCATCCGAATCACGTTCAGGCGCTGCCGCTCCATGTCTTCCGTGCCCATATATACCGTGCATGTGAGACCGAGCCTCGCCGCAACGGTTGCCGTTGCAACGCCATGCTGTCCAGCGCCTGTTTCCGCAACCACGCGGCGCTTCCCCATTCGCGCCGCAAGCAGGCCCTGTCCTATGCAGTTGTTAATTTTGTGCGCACCCGTGTGGAGCAGGTCTTCTCGCTTCAGGTAGATCCGAGGGCCGCCAAGATGCTCGCTTAGCCGTAAAGCAAATTGAAGCGGCGTCGGACGCCCCGCAAAATTACGAAGAAACGAATCGAGCTCCGATTGAAATTTTGGATCATCGCGCGCTTCGCTGTATGCACGCTCGAGCTCTTCGAGCGGAGCGACCAGCGTTTCCGGAACATAGCGGCCTCCATAAGGACCGAAACGCCCCTGTGCATCCGGCATCGCTTGTAGAGCAGAACTCACTTTTGCTTGGCCTCCGCCGCCTTCACCGCCCACATCAACGCGACAATTCGCGCAGGATCCTTTCTTCCCGGACGCGTTTCGACGCCGCTGCACACGTCCACCGCGTACGGATGCGCCACACGGATTGCTTCGGCAACGTTCTCCGGCGTCAAACCGCCCGCAAGAAAGATGCGCCGCGAGCCATTCGAACCGCGAGCCAGATTCCAGTTAAACGTCTTTCCAGTCCCACCGTGACGACGAGCGTCAAAGCCGTCAAGGAGAATCGCGGAAGCACTGCCGAGAGAATCTAGCTGCTTTGGTCGGAAAGAATCGCGAACTCGAACCGCCTTAATCACCGGAATTTCTCGTTTCAGGCGAGCCACCTGCTCTGGCGGCTCGTCACCGTGGAGCTGCAGGTAATCGAGACCCGCCCGCCGCGCAATCGCTAGCATGTTTGCTTCGGATTCATTCACGAAGACACCCACTGCCGCAATACCATCCGGCAGGCGCCGAATGATTCGTCGCGCGGCGGCCGGCTGAATATAGCGCGGGCTTGGCCGGTAAAAATTAAAGCCCAGGAATTGCGCGCCGGCTTCCACGGCGCGACGCGCGTCCGTCCAGTTTGTGATTCCGCAAATTTTCACTTTCACCTTGGCCATTCAGGTCTCAATCGGGCTTCTTCTCGGCGCTCGAATCTCCACGCAGTGCACGAAGGGCCGAACCCGGGTCAGCTTCTTTCATCAGATGCTCGCCGATCAGGAATGCATCGAAACCAGCGCGCCGCAGCCGCTCGATATCTTCGTGAGCGCGCAGCCCGGACTCGCTCACGGCGATGCAGTCCTCCGGAATCATTTCGATCAAGGACAGCGAGGTCTCAATGTGGACTTGAAAATCGCGCAGGTCGCGATTATTCACGCCGATAATCTTCGCACCCGCCGCGATCACGCGGTCGAGCTCTTCACGCTCGTGCACTTCCACAAGCGGCTCCATTTTCAGCATGCGGCCAAGCGCCAGTAGTTCTCCTAGAGTACCGTCGCTGAGAATCGCAGCGATCAACAGAAAAGAATCGGCACCCGCCGCGCGCGCTTCCCACACCTGCCAGGGGTCAATGATGAAGTCTTTGCGCAGGATCGGAACCTTCGTCACCCGGCTGGCTTCCTTCAGGTCGCCGAGTGAGCCATGAAAGAAATCCTCCTCTGTCAGCACTGAAAGCGCCGCAGCACCGGCCGATTCCAAGCCCGACGCGAGAACAGCCGGGGCATACTCGTCGCGCAACAGCCCTTTCGACGGTGAAGATTTCTTCAGTTCGGCGATGATGTTGATACCGTCGCGGGTGAGTGCCGATGCAAAATCTCGCGGTGGTGGAATCTTCTTCTCAACCGCGATTTTGAGGGCCACTTCGGGAAGCACGCGCTTGCGGTGCGCCACCGATTCACGGCGTGCTTCCACAATTCGATCCAGAATATTTTTCGAACGTGTTCCGGTTTCCATGGACTGCGGAGCTTTCAAACCCGCAAGGACGTGCACACCCCAGGCTCAGCCTGAGGAAAAATCGCTGAAACCATGCTAGTCGCGCGGGTTGTTGAAGTCAATTTGAAGGTCGATGTTAACGCTGGCTATTGGCCGAGCAGCGGTTGCGAAAGACGAATCGGAATCCCGAAATTCGATCCGCCAAATCCTTTCAGCACGGCATACGTCACGCCGATCACTTTTCCTTGCTGGTTGAAAAGGGGCCCGCCCGAACCCCCCGAAGTGGTTTGCGCATCGAACACGATTTTATCCGGCAACACATCGCCGATGTGACCCTGCGTGATGAGCGGCCGAATCAGGCTACGGCGCGCAAGTTCGTCCAGAATCTGCCCCACGTCGCCGCTCCCGTGCGACAGAATCTGCTGTGCCGTCTCCTCATCGGTCCGCGCGAGAATGGCGGCAAGGCCGGTGGCGTATCCCATCAACACGATCGGTTCCCCGCTCGTCGCCGCGGCCTTGCTTGCATCCACGGAGAGCACCGAGCGTTTCAAGTCCTGCACATCCACGCGCATCGTCGCCAGGTCGGTGTCCTTCGAGACCTCCTGAATCTCCGCGTGAAACGCGCGTGGATCGCCAGGAAAATATGCGCGAATCAAAGAAATTTGAGGCTGGAATCCCTGGCTCGTCAGTTCATTAAGCTCGTCGTTTTTCCACCATGGTTCGGCGACGTGACGGTTTGTCAGAACGCGTCCACCCGCAGCCACCAGGAAGCCCGTCCCGAAAATATCAAACTTCACCTCCGGCCCGTGTCCTTCCAGCGTAAGGATCGGATTCCCTTGGCTGTCCTGCAGCGGATCGCCTTGAGGATTCAATCCGGCATACCGCAGTCGCTGCCCGCTCTGTTTTTGATTGAATGCAACTGACACGTGAAGCAGGCACACGCTTTGAACGTCCATCGGTATCAGGTTTTGAGCGGCTGAGCCTTCTTTCTCGATTCGCTTCAAGCGCTCGTTTGTCGCCTGTAGTTGCTGTTGCAGCGAGGCCATATCCGTCGAGCTCGCCCCCGCCATTTTGGATTTCAGCTCGTCGGCCTGGCGTTTAAGGTCGTCCTTGCCAACCGGAATCGTAGCGGCTTCGGCGCC
Source organism: uncultured Acidobacteriota bacterium (assembly GCA_963697645.1). GTDB lineage: Bacteria > Acidobacteriota > Terriglobia > Acidiferrales > UBA7541 > Palsa-295. The sequence goes on from CAVOOU010000006.1 coordinate 402,147, forward strand.
CCCTTGGTCACGAAGCTTGCGCGCCTCTGCGATTAGGTCCTGCTGGTGGACTAATCCGCCCTCGAGCTTCGCTATGGTGGCGTTCGCGCGTATCGTCTCCTTCTGTGCGGTGCGGGCGAAACCAAAATAGATGAGCCCCATGATTGCTGCGAGCGCAAAAACGGCTCCGAATCCGATTTTCAGCCGGCGATCGAGCGTGAACGCATCGCTCGTCATTTTTTCCGTCACCGCCAGAGCTTCGAACGCCGTATGCGCGATCTGCTGTCCTTCTTCAGCGATTTGTGCCTTCGCGCGCAGTGCTGCTTCGGCGCGTTGCGCTCGCAACTGAGCCCGCACTCGCGCCAAAAGCTCGCTCGATTCGAAAGGTCTCGAAATCGCGTCATCCGCACCAAGGTCAATCGCAGCTGCGCGCTCTTCGGCGCTCGATCCAACCAAAAGAATCACGCGCAACGCTTCGGTGGCCACCGATCCGCGAATCGTGGCCAGAGCCTCGCGAGCATTCAGGTTGGGCATTCGCGAATCTAGTAAAAGCAAATCCGCCCCAGTCGCGTGTATCGCGTCCAGGCCTTCTTGGAATGTGGCAAACGTGGCCGCGTGGTAGCCAGCGCCTTGCAGAGTGGTATGGAGCGAGTCGCGAGTTGCTGCATCCGATTCGATAACTACGATTCTTTCACGTGCATTCGCCATGGAAGGGGGCTCCGGGAACCTGAGGTGCTAATCCTAGCGGAAAGTCTGCAAACCGCAAGCCTTTCGCATCAGTCGACACAGGCTCATTTCTTCACCTGTTCCCTCAATTCTAATCTACGGTACCGCGATTAGGAATTTTGGTAAGCCCTCTAGAAACAGGGGCTTAGCAAATTTTAATCGGCGGAAAAATCGGGTTTTCGGCTTTTTCACCTGTCGCTTTTCTAGTCTAAAACGATCCGTTCGCAGCCTCCCTTTAAGCCGGAAAACCTTGGATGTGCGAAGCAGCGCTCCGGTTTCGTGATAGCGTTTCTTGCGGAAGCCTGTGACTCAACTCGATCAATTGAACGCCGAAATCGTCCGATGCCGGAAATGTCCGCGGCTCGTGGAATACCGCGAAAAGGTAGCGCGCGAGAAACGCTTCGCCTTTCGCGAATGGAAGTATTGGGGCAAACCCGTTCCCGGCTTTGGGGATCCTCGCGCACAACTGCTGATTCTCGGACTTGCGCCTGCAGCGCACGGCGGCAATCGCACAGGCCGCGTCTTCACCGGCGACCGCTCCGGAGATTTTCTGTACGCCGCGCTCTATCAAGCCGGATTCGCGAACCAGCCAACCTCAACCGACCGCAATGATGGGCTCGTGCTCAAGAATGCCTACGTAGCTGCGGCTGTTCGCTGCGCGCCGCCTGATAACAAACCTTTGCCCTCGGAGCAGGCGAATTGCCGTCCGTACTTCGAGCGCGAGCTGGAAATATTGCGGCCATGCGCGTTGCTAGCTCTCGGCAGCATCGCGATGCGCACTTATCTGGGACTACTGAAGGATCGCGGAATGATTAAGGGCTTTACTGCGTATCCGTTTAAACATGGCGCGAGTTATGAATTGCCTCAGGGATTGCCGCGCTTATTCGCGTCATATCATCCTAGCCAGCAAAATACATTCACGGGTAAGCTGACGCCGGCGATGCTGGCGAAAGTTCTGCGTGACATCCGGAAATTCCTCGAACGGAAAGAATCGCGCGAATAATTTCAATACTATTTAGGATTCGCGCGGACAAGATTACCGCACGACGTGCGGGCGCGGCATGATGAGCAGATAAACTACAAAGGAAACCCCAAAGCCGACGAACCACGCATACTGATACAAGCCGTGCAACGCAGGAACCACAAGACCAATCAGCGCGACGACGATCCCGGCGACCAGCGCCGCTACGGCGCGCCAGTTGAACCCGCCAGAGAATTCGTATTCGCCTCCGCGCTTGAATAGCTCTTCGGGATCGAGCCTGCGTTTCCGCACCACGTAATAGTCTGCAATCATCACGCCCGCGATCGGACCAAGAAAACTCGAGTAGCCGACGAGCCAGCCCATTACGTAGGTACCGTGGCTCGAGAGCCAGCGCCAGGGCTGCATCAGTAGCCCGACGAAACACGTGATGATGCCTCCGATTTTAAAGCTGATCCGGCGCGGATACAGATTCGAGAAATCGTTGGCTGGCGAGACGACGTTTGCGGCGACGTTGACGTTAAGCGTGGCGAGAAGCAGCGCGAGCATGGCAATCACAACAGCGATCGGATTGCCGAGACGACTGAGCACAGCGACCGGATCCCAAATGGCCTGCCCGAACACGATCACTGTGGCCGACGTGACCGCGATTCCGATGAATGAGTAAAACGTCATCGTTGTCGGAAGTCCTAGCGCCTGACCAAGCATCTGTTCACGCTGGCCCTTGGCGTAACGAGTGAAATCAGGAATGTTCAACGCGACGGTGGCCCAAAACGCAACAACGCCCGTGAGCGACGGAATGAAGAATGCAAAGAATTCCCCGAAGGTTTGGAATTTCGACGGCGCGGAAAGCATTGGACCGAGGCCTCCCGCGTTCGAGTACGCCCACCAGAGCATCGCAAGGCCGAGAATCAACAGCGCGGGCGCGGTGATTCCCTGCAGAAAGCGAATCGTGCCGATTCCTCGAAGGATTACGATCGCGTTCAGTGCCCAGAACAGGAAGAAGCAGAGCCAGACGTGATTCCAGCCAGGAATGACCGCTGCGAGTAACGTGTTGATCGCCTCGCCGCCGATCCAGGTCTGGATACCGAACCAGCCGCAGGCGACCAGCGCGCGCAATACCGCAGGAATATTTGCGCCGAGCACTCCAAAGGAGGAGCGCGCAAAAACGGGAAATGGAATGCCGTATTCCGCGCCAGCGTGCGCATTGAGCAGCATTGGAATCAGGACGATGACATTGCCTAGAAAAACGGTGAAGAGGGCCTGTTTCCAATTCATGCCGCCGGCGATCATCGCGCTGGCCATCAGGTAGGTGGGGATGTTGACGCTCATGGCGACCCAGAGCGCTGCGTAGTTGTAGGTGCCCCACGTGCGATGATCGAGAGGAATCGGCGCGAGGTCTTTGTTCCACAGCGAACTGGAGGCGACGCCGGGTGGAACGCCGGCGGTTACGTTAATGGCTACATCTTTGGCCATCGAGTTGTGACCTTCCGGACTGCAAGAGATTCGCGCCGCTTATACCTTTGGCAGCAATTCAGAGCAAGTCCTTTTGTCGTGTCCGCGCAGGATGATGACGATTGGCCCGCTGGATGTGCTAGCCTCGTGTCGAGCGCGCCAGTTTCTTACGCGCACGCCGCGCATGACTCCCCGAACCCCCAGCGAATCTGACCACCGACCCGCGATCGAGTTTCGCCATGTCCATTACACGCTAAGCAACCGCGAACTACTAAATGATGTGAGTTTCTCAGTGGCGCGCGGAGAAACGCTGGTGCTACTCGGGCGGAGCGGCGCCGGAAAAACAACGGCTCTAAAAATGATCAACCGGTTGCTCGTACCTACATCAGGTGAAGTGCTCGTGGAAGGCAAGCTGACAATCGAGTGGGATCCAATCGCTTTGCGGCGAAAAATCGGATATGTGATTCAGGATATCGGACTGTTTCCCCACTACACCGTGACGCAAAATATTTCGCTAATTCCCCGGCTCGAACGCTGGCCCGCCGAACGCGTGCGAGAACGTGTAAAGGAAATGCTCGAGACCGTGGGATTGCACGGCAAGACTTTCGAGCATCGATACCCGCACCAGCTTTCCGGCGGGCAGCGACAGCGGGTGGGTGTGGCACGGGCGCTCGCGGCCGATCCCGATATTCTGCTGATGGACGAGCCGTTCGGAGCGCTCGACCCGATGACGCGCGGAGAAATCCAAAATGAATTCAAGGCGCTCGAGCGGCATCTCGGCAAAACGGTGGTCATCGTGACGCATGATGTGGGTGAAGCACTCGTACTCGGAACGCGAATCGGACTAATGGAAGCGGGCAAACTTGCCCGCGTGTATTCGCCACATGATTTTGTTCATGCATCCGACCCGATGGCGGCGGCGTATATGGCGCAATTACGCGTGTATGACGAAGCCAAGGGGGAAAAATGAGTCCAGTTCAATTTTTCCTGCGGCACCACCAAGAAATTCTGCAGGCGACTCTGGAGCATATCTGGCTCGTGGGATTGACGATGATTTTTGCGATCGCCATCGGTGTGCCTCTTGGGATTCTGGTGACGCGGAAGCCTTGGCTTTCCAAGCCAATCCTCGGCGGCGCGAATATTGCGGAGACGATTCCAAGCCTCGCGCTATTCGGATTTCTGCTTCCGGTGCCTTGGCTTGGGGGGCGCGCCGACAGACTGGCGATTGCGGCGCTTACGCTTTATGCGCTGCTTCCGATCATCCGCAACACTTCGGCCGGAATTACGGGTGTGGATCGCGCCGTGCGCGAAGCGGCGCGAGGAATGGGAATGACAGACCGGCAAATCCTTTTCAAAGTGGAGTTGCCTCTGTCGTTTTCGACGATGCTGGCGGGAATAAGAATCGCTACGGTGCTGACGATTGGAATTGCGACGATTGCGGCCGCTGTGGGCGCTGGCGGCCTGGGCGAATTTATCTTCCGCGGGCTCGCGATGGTGAACGACCAGTTGATTCTGGCTGGAGCGATTCCCGCCGCACTGCTGGCGCTAGCGGCTGATTTTGTGCTGGGAGTACTTGAACGGCGTTTGCGGTCGGTACGATGAGATTGGTTCGTGCTGCATCTGCTTTTCTGCTGCTTTCGTTAGCGGCATGTCTGATTTCGTGCAGCAGCGAGCGCAATACAATCGTCGTCGGCTCCAAGAATTTCTCGGAACAGGCGCTGCTGGGTGAAATCGTGGCGCAGCATATCGAAACGCGGACGCATCTTCCGGTGACGCGGCGTTTCTATCTGGCCGGATCCTATATCTGCCAGCAGGCACTTCTCGCGGGGCGAATCGACACGTATGTGGAATACACGGGAACCGCGCTGACCGCGATTCTGCACGACCCGATTGAAAAGGATCCATCGGCGGTGTTCGGGCGCGTGAAGAGCGAGTATCAGCGCCGATTCGGGCTCGATGTGCTGCCTTCTCTCGGCTTCAACAACACGTTCGCAATTGTGATTCGAGGCGAGGATGCACGCCGCCTGAACCTAAAGACGATTTCCGATGCCGCGCCTCACGCGCCGCAATGGCGAGCAGGCTTTGGCTACGAGTTCATGGAGCGGCCCGATGGATATGAAGGGCTTGCGCGCATTTACGGGTTGCATTTCGCGGAAGCGCCGCGAATCCTCGATCTGGGATTGCTCTATCGCGCGTTGCTGGAAAAACAGGTGGATCTAGTCGCGGGGAATTCCACGGATGGACTGCTTTCGGCGCGCGACCTTGTGATCCTCGCAGACGATAAGCACTACTTTCCGCCCTATGAGGCAGTGCCCATTATTCGCAGCGAGACAGAAACGCGGCATCCGGAAGTGCGCGCGGCGATTGCAGAGCTAGCGGGAAAGATTTCGGATGAGGAAATGCGGAAAATGAACTTTGAGGTTGACGGGCAGCATCGTGACGCGGCAGATGTTGCGCGGGAGTTCTTGCACGCGAAAGGATTGAATTGAGATGGGTGATGAGGCGGCCCTGTGCCAATGGGCGAGCGGGCACGCCATGCCGAGTCCCTACTGGGGCTTCGAGCATCTTGACCAATGATCAGTCAGTTGTTGAAGTCTTTGATGGAGGCGCTGGGAGAGTAGGGTCGTCGCGGAATGTGTATTCGTTTTTGAGGTCGGAGAACGGCTTCCCATCGAGCTCGGCGTAGGGATAGACGAAGTAATTTAGCGGGTCGCCCTTTTGGGCCGGTTTCAAGCGAATATCGCGGCCCATGCTGAACATCACGCGGTTCTGGTCTGTAGCGCCGAAGTAATAGTCACGTTTTTCCTTGTTTTTCCATCCTTCCGAAGCGTCAACGGGAATCCATCCAACACCATTTACATAAAATTGGGCCCAACAATGGTAGCCGGATATCACACCCGCCTTTGCATTCGTGGGCAGCGAAAACCCGATTTCGAAGCGAGCTGGAATGCCAGCGGCACGCGCCATCCCAATAAAAAGCGAGTGAAAATCTGTGCAGTTGCCGTGTTTAGAGTTGCACGCCCACACTGCATCGCCGCGGCCCCATCCGGTACCGTCGTGGTCGTAATGCATCGTCGCGATCACGTAGTCATAGAGCCGACGCGCTTTGTCGATTGGCTGCGTTGCATCTTTTGTCTGCTGGTCGGAAAGCTGGCCGATTATGCCATCAATCGGGACGAGACGGTCGGGAAGCAGGAAGCGATCTGGAGATACCAACGGTTGCCCGAGAGGTTCGATCAAAGGTGTGAAGGAAACGCGATGTTCGAAGCGCTCGACATGAAACGAAATCTTAATGTCGAAAGGCTTTGGCGCGTCATCAGCTTCGATAACAATGTAGGCATAGCGGTCGCCATAGTCCTTGTCCCGCTGGATTCTATAGCGAACCGGACTTTCGATCTTGAGTTGCGAGATACCCTGCGAGCGATCCTCGTAGGGAAGCGGAAGCCAGATCCTCAGCTCTCGCGAACCGGGAGGCAAAGCGGGAACGTGGGTGATGCAAGTGAATACGAAATTCCGAGAGACAGAGGAAGCCTCGTCCGATGCAGACATGGGTGAGGAAACCGCCGTCGCCGAAATGAGAAGAATTGCGGGAATCACCCTCGAAAGGAAACGAATGCGTTGCATATTTAGATTCTAGCCGCCGAGGCGCTGAAGCCGGCGACAAAAATTTGCGTGAGGGAACGAGAACACAACAGAGGCGTGATCGAAAGGGATGGCTACGAACACAACGGCCAGGAAAGGTCACGATTTTGCAATAATCAGTTTCTCAAACTCTTCGGCCATTTCTTCTTCGCTGACGACTCCCTTGCGCAAAAGAATGCGGAGAATCGATTCGAGGACTTCTTGAGTGGATGGCGCGACCTGCGAGGCCCGTCTGCCTGCCCGCGAGCCGTTAGATGGAACTGGAGTTACGGTTGCGGCCGGCCGCGAACTCGAGTGTTCCCGTTCGCGATGCTGTTCCCCTGTCGGGGCGATCTCGCGAAGTTTTTCGAAATCTTCCGGACTGATCGCCGTAAACGCGATTCCCATCCCCATGCCTGTTTGCGCGGCGACCACTTTTCCACGCGCGTGAATCGCGCCCTGGGAAGTATCCAGGGTGAGCTCGACAGAAGATTTGACCGGAAGCGGGGCCAGCATTTCTACGTAACAACCGCCGAAAGAAATGTCCGTAACCTTCACCGACAGATTCATCGCGCTCAATTCGTCGAGGACAGTCGCCTCGATTCGGCATGCAACGCGCGGGAAACGCCGGCGTTCGATATTCGGCGGCGGAGCGATTAGAGATTCGATTGTCGGGACGACGGCCTGCTTCTGTGGCTCCGCATTATCAGGATCGTATGCGTCAGGCGTCCATTCGGCGAGTGGAACGCCCCAGATGTAATTGCCGGTCTCGAGGCATTTGACGCCAACGTGCCCGGAACGCGGCGTGCCGATCTTGCCGATCCATTGAACCCTGTACATCGCCTTCCGGCCTTGGTATTCAATTTCAATTTTCGAGCCAACGTCGGCGATGCCTTTCAAACCGTTCAGCGACGCCCCGGTGGCGGTGATGTCGTGAGTTTGCGCGGTAATTGTGAACGGACTTCCGCGGCTGTCCTTTCCGCGGACGAGAATCGGAACACGCAAAGCGATTCGCTGTTCGCTGCGGCGCCCCACATGACCTCCAAAATGCGCCTAGCTTATGCAAACCGCCTGTCACTGAGAGGTATGTTCAGCGTAGCGTTGAGCTAGAGGCGGGTCAAGGATCATCGCCGGGGATTTGCATAGAAGTAAACCCGGATGAGGTTTTGGAGAGTTGCAAGTCGAGACGACTGCGAGGCGATTGTGAGGCTATTCTGATTCCTGCTGGAGCTTAAAATGGGCTTCGAGTGCGGCGCAATATTGATGTTCGGCTTGCAATTCAGCTTCGAGTTTTTTCACGAGCAGTTCGAGGCGGCGGATTTCGTTTCGCAATTTCTGAATTTCTGCGGACGATGCTGCGGCTGGCCGCGGGGGTATCGCTGAAGCGGATGCAGGCGGAGCGCTGGGACGCGGTATTGAAGCGACGACCGGAGTTTCGGCACGCGGCATGGATGGGGTGGCGACTCCAAAAGGCGTGGGAGTCGCTGAAAAGAGATTGTTCAGCACCCGAGCTGCGTGCTGATCGGAATTGCCGGTATCGCCTGCCTGTGGCACGCTCGTTTTTGGATGAAGCAAATTTTTGACGCGTGTGATCAGGTCCTGCGGTTGAAAAGGCTTGCGGATCAAATCGTCGGCTTTTACTGCGGTGGCGCGTTCGGCGACTGTGCGATTGACGACGCCCGACATTAGAATCACGGGAATTCTTGCGAGCTGTTCGTGCTGCTTGATGAATTCGCAGACTTCATAGCCGTCTTTGTCGGGCATGATGACGTCAGTGATGACGGCATCCGGTGCAGCTTCTCCAAATTGGGCGAGCGCGGAACTCGCGTCGGTGCACGTGATCACGTGAATGTTTTCCTTGCGGAAGGCAATCTTGATCACTTCGCGCATCGTAGCGCTGTCGTCAATGAAATAGACGGTGGGAATGCGCGCCGCCGTGAGAGTCTCGGTTTCGCTCATGTCGACTCCTTCTCTACGCTGTGATGCTCGGTAGTGTCGTGTTCGATATTCTCGTGCGCCGAGCTGTCATGCTCCGCTTTGTCGATGATGTGCGCCGGATTCGCGTTTTCGTGGTCGATCGTATCGCGTTCGCCTTCGTCGAATTCACGCATGGCATCCAGCAGAAGATCGGTGGCGGAACGAAGCACGGTGCGTTGCGCGGCAGCGGCGCCGTAAATGAACTTGTACACGCCTTTGTCGGAGGAGTGGCAACTCCTGACGATTTGAGTGACAGCTTCGTCGCCGAAGAATGCGCCGCACTCTGCGTGGACGATCTCACCACCGCCAAAAAAGATGATCCCGTCGGTTTCGCCCGCGTTGATGTGCAGCGCGCCCGTCTGGCGGGCCTGTCCGAGCATCTGAATCACGCCGGGCAGATCGAGATGAGAGAGAGTGCCGCTGAGGGCCGTGTCGGACGTGGGCAGCATCTGGGTGGGCTGGAATCCCTCCTGGCGGCTCACGAGAAAGCTTCGCACGTGCGCGGCGATATCGGAAGGAGTGCGCCGACGATCGACGAAATCGTCGCAGCCGGCGCCATATGCTTCAAGTAACGCTCGGGCATCGCCACCGCCCACGGCGATCAGAGGAATGTTAGCGGTTTTGGGATCGGCGTGCAAAATGGGAGCCATTTCGAGTGCGCCCATTTCACGCAGGTTCGTGGCACAGAGAATTGCGCTCGGTGGGTTCCATTCGAGCATCGTGAGGGCGTAGGCAGCTTGCGTGCTGACGGTCACGTCGAAACCTTGTTGTTGCAGGGCGTCGCTGACGCGTTTTGAAAAATAGACGTTGCTATCGATCAACAAGATGCGCGGCGCGCCCGCAGGAGGGAAACTCATGGCTGAGCCTCCGCGCTGCGCGGTGCTTGATACTGCACGGAATCACTTGCCAGCAGGGCGTCGAAATTCAGCACTTCGATTGACTCGCCATCGACGAGGACGCGCCCGGAAATATAAGGCCGGCTGTTTTCGCTGGCGACCTGCAGTTCGGCGGCAACGAGTTCGCACTCGCCGCTCACGGGAATCGCGCTGGCCTCAGGTCCTTCAGGAAAATTGCGTCGCGCGATCAAGTAAAAGCGGTGAACGGACGAGCTTCTTCCCAGCAATATACTCGCTACATCGTAGACCGGCACGATTCGGCCGCGGCGCACGATCACACCGGAAACATATGGCGACGTGTTCGGAAACGTGTGAAGCCGGACGGGCGGTGCGAGTTCTGAGACGATTGTCGAGGGCAACGCGAAACGGCGGTTGGCCAGCTGCAGTAGAACGTATGAGTTCGCGCCCACGTTTTGAATTTCGGCGATCATGCCTGGAAAGCTCCTTCCAGGTGACGCGGTGCGCCGATGGCGTTGATCGCGCGATCGAGGTACCGAAATTCATCGGTCGTCAAGAAGCCTGAGGGCTGAATCACGGGAATCACATGGTCGTCGATGTATGTGAGGCCGCGATACCAGCGTCGCTCTTCGCCCGCAAATGCGCGCGGAAGCGCGTGAATCGCGGCGATCTCCGCCATCCGTTCGATGCGGTCCACGAGCACCGCAACGCGCAACTGGCGCAGAATTAAGACGAGAGTTGGACGTGTGACAGGCAGACCGAAATGCACGCCTGCGTTGACAACGTAATAGGTTTGATGGCTGCGTTCCAGCGTGTGGCGCACTTTTAGAATTTCGGAATTTTCGATTTCATTAGCCGAAACCGCCAGGCTATCCGTGCTGCGAATCTCCTGCACCGCCGCGGCAGCGACCGCAAACATGCGATTCGCAACAGCGAAGAGAATCATCTGCTCGGAATGGCGCGCGCGCCGCGCTTTCCCTTTTTCTTGCGCAGCAATCTTCATCGCGCTTCCACCGGGACCAATCGCGCCAGCTTTGCGACGCGCTTTTCAATGGCCGCGCTGATTGTCTCGAGGCTCAGGACTTCGTTAACGACGCCGGTCTTGATCGCTTCCGCAGGCATTCCAAAAATCACGGAGCTTGCTTCGTCCTGAGCGATTACGTATCCGGCCGCCGCCTTGATTGCTTTTACGCCTTTCACGCCGTCGTTGCTCATGCCCGTGAGCACCACCCCAACTGCGAATCCACGCGCGTAAGCGGCAATCGATTCGAATGCCACGTCGGCGCACGGGCGATATCCATCGATTCGCGCGCCAGCGTCCAGTAGGATTTTGCCGGTGGAGGATAGCCGCAGGTGATGCGAACCTGGACACAAATAGATCACTCCGGGTTGCGTAGCCTCGTTCGACTCCGCCTCTTTCACAGGAAGAGGCGAAATCTCCGCGAGCTGCACAGTAAACTGCTTCGTGAAGGCAGCCGGCATATGCAGCACGAGAAATATGGCGCCAGGGAAATCCTTCGGCAGCCCAGCTACCACGCGCATCACCGCAGCGGGCCCGCCGGTAGAAGCAGCGATTACGACGATCGGGAATTTGCCGCCGTTCTGCGCAGCGATCGCTGATGCCGATGCATAGCTGGACGAAACCGGCACAGGCGGATGAGGCTCTGGAAGCTTTGAGCGAGTGGCAGTGCGTACAACGCGGACCTTCGCCGCCATTTTCAACTTTCGTGTGAGCTCTTCTCCCACCTTCTTCATGTCGAGATCAACGCCACTCGAAGGCTTAGGAACAAAGTCAATTGCGCCTAGCTCGAGCGCACGCAAAGTGGTGGAAGCTCCCTCGCGCGATTCCGAACTGACAATCACGATAGGCCGCGGATTCTGCGACATGATCAGTTCAGTAGCCTGAAGGCCGTCCACGTGCGGCATGTTGATATCCATGGTGATCACGTCGGGACGCAGCGATTCGGCGAGCGCCACGGCATCGCGCCCGTCGCGCGCTTGCCCTGCCACTTCGAGCTGCGGATCGGCATTGATGATTTCGTTGAGGACTTTGCACATGTATGCGGAATCGTCCACAACGAGCACTCGAAGTTTTTTTTCTGCGCTTTTCGTCATTTCAATTCTGCCGCACCGGTGCAAGCACACTCTGCCGTTCTTCCGTTGCCTCCATGAGGCTCGTCACCGTTGCAATCAATTGATCTTCCTGAACCGGCTTCGTCAAGAACCCTGCCGCTCCTTCTTTCAATGCGCGTTCGCGATGCTTGGCTCCCGCGCGCGACGTAACCACAAGCACCGGAATCCGGCGCGTGGCTGGCGTCTGCCGCAGATGCGCGAGCAATTCATAGCCATTCATTCGCGGCATCTCGAGGTCGGTAATGATCAGGTGGCATCCCACCTGCGCGACTATTTCCGAAGCTTCAAGACCATCGGACGCAAGCTTCACGCGATAGCCCGCTTTTTCCAGCATCCGGCCAACGAACTTGCGCACGCTGATGGAATCGTCAGCAACCACTACGACGCGGTCGTTGGCCACAGCGTCCACCGCCTCCGCCGGAATGCTGCCAGCCGCCACGGCTTCTGCGCCGGGCGCGAACACTCTTGCGGCCGGAGATGACGAAGGCAATGCGTGGCGTTCTGCAGTGTCTGCCGAAACCAGGCGATTCAGGTCGATTAAGAGAATCAGGCTGCCATCAGGCGCAATCGTTGTGCCTGGAAAGAGTTTCACGCGCCGCAGATAATCGCCGAGATTCTTGATAACGATTTCGTCCTTGCCGAGGACTTCCTCTACAACGATACCGACATGTTTCCCCGCCACCTTTACGATGACCATGTGGAAGTAACCGTTCAACGGCTCAAGTGGAGGCAGAGCGAGCTGCAAGTCCAGACGGACAACTTCCGTAACCGCGCCGCGAACGCGCGTCAGCAATTTGCCACCAACGTCTTCGATTTCTTCTGGCTTCAGGCGGCGAATCTCTTCGACAAATGCGAGAGGCAGCGCAAATGTCGATGTACCGCAACGCACGAAGAGTGCCTGCGAGATAATCAAAGTCAGCGGGACTTTTACGGTGAAGCACGCGCCGTGCCCCACTTCCGATCGAACTTCGATTTCGCCGTTCAACGCGTGCACGTTGGAGCGCACCACGTCGAGCCCCACTCCACGGCCTGCCAATTCGGTCATCGAAGCAGCCGTCGAAAAACCGGGCCGGAAGAGATATTCGCGGAGCTCGCGCTCGGAAAGTTCTGCGGCTGCCACGGGTGATAACTCGCCTGCTTGGATTACGCCCTGCCGCACCCGCTCGTAGTCGATTCCGCGCCCATCGTCTTCGACTTCAATAAAAATGTGGTTCCCGCGGTGGTAGGCGCGGACCTCAATGTGGCCTTTGTCCGATTTGCCCGCGGATTGGCGAAGTTCGGACCTTTCGATGCCGTGCGCTACGGCGTTTCGCACCAGGTGAATCAATGGGTCGGAAATATGTTGAATGATGTTGTTATCGAGCTCGGTCTCCGCGCCCTCAAGCACAAGCTCTACGGGCTTCCCCGACGCCTTCGCGGCATCGCGGACCGTGCGCGAAAGGCGTGTGTACAGATTGCCGATGGGCACCATGCGCGCTGCAGTGATTTCATCCTGGAGGTGGTGCGCGAGCTTCGTAAATTCGTCAATATCGGAATCCACTCGGCCCATGAAACTCTCGAGTTGCGTCAGCACTTCCGTGACGTCCGCGGAAATTTCCGTGAGCGATCGCGAGAGGATATTCACATCGTCATAGCGATCCATCTCGAGTTCGCTGAACTCGAGCAAATCGTTCGACATGATCGCCGGTTTAGATTTGAAGCTGCCGCCGAACGTGTCCATCTGTGGCGGCTGACTTCCTGGCACCAATCCCACATGCAAACGGCTGAATTCGTGTTTCTCCTGAAATTCCGAGACTTTGTTGGCCAGCCGGCCTTTTGAAAATGTGAGAACTTCCACGAGCTTCGAAAGCTCAGACAATCGTCCGAGCATCCTCGTACGGTTGATGACGAGTTCACCGACGGCATTCATCATTCGATCAAGGCGCTCGAGAGAAATGCGGACGGACTTGGCTTGCGGGAGGGCCTGTGAAGCCGCTCGCGGCGCCACGGTTTTGGTCGTGGTTTCCTGTGCATCCGTTTCCATCGTGCTGGCGGCTGTTTCGGCGGCACCTTCCTCGTCTGCTTCCGGAACAAGCTCGGAAATTCGTGCCAATAAAGGATCTATCGCAGCAGCCATCTCGGTGGCGTTCGTCCATTGCCTGTGTAGCAGCTTCTTCAGCACGTCCACGGATTCGAGGCAGATATCCACAATTTCCGCACTCGGTTGCAAAGCACCGTCGCGAAGTTGGCCGATAAGATCCTCCACACGGTGCGCAACCGCTGAAAGGCGGTGCAAACCAACCTGCGCCGCTGAGCCTTTCACCGTGTGCATGGAGCGGAAGAGACGATGAATTTCTTCCGCGTTGGGCGCTGCTTCGAGGGTCAGAAGACACTCCGTCACGGCTTGCAGATGCTCTTCCGCTTCGGGAATGAAAAACTCCAGAACCTCTTCCGAGACTTCGCCGTCTTCGGGCAGCCGATCCGCGAATGACGGCACTTGGTATGCGTCAGGATTCGCTGCGTCTCCATTTGCTGCGTCCGGCGAAACTTCGTCTGCGGGAGAATGAGCCGCCGGAAACGCGAACGCATAACGCTGCTTGAACGCGGCAATATCTTCCGCAGTCTCGGTCCCGCCGGAACTGATCTGAAGCAAATCGAATTCGAGCACGGAAATTGCGTCGGAAATGAATTCCGTTAGTGGCCCGTGCATGTCGGGCGTAAGCGTCGCATTCATGGCGTAGTGAAAGACGTGTGCCGCCTTAGCAGCCACTTCGGAAAATTGCGGATAGCCATAACTCGCCGACGTGCCGGCCAAGCTGTGCGCCGCGATGTACAGCTTTTCGAGATCCTCAGGTTTCGTCTGCGGTTCCTGCAGCAAACCGGAATATTCGCGCAAGTACTGGAGGTTCTCCGAAGCCTCCTGAAAGAACAGCTCAAGCGATTCCTGGTTGGGCCCGTTCACAGGCTTCCCTCCACCAGGGCCGGCGTGCGCCGCAGATCCACAGAGGCCGTAGTCGGCTTTCGATAGATCAGGCAATCGCCCAGCATGATTGATTCGAATTTCATCGGCACGTTCGAGAGCGTCTCCGAATGGCCGAGCAGGAAGTAGCCGCCCGGCTCCAGCGCGTCATAAAATCGCCTTAGGATCGAAAGCCGCCGCTCCGCTGAGAAATACATCAGCACATTCATGCAGAAGATGCAGTCGAGCTTTCCGACATAGAAGGAATCCACCAGATTCATCTGCGCGAATGAGATCAATCGCCGGATCCGAGGCCTCACCTGATATCCGTGCTTGGTCGGTAAGAAATATGCTTCCACCTGATGCAAGGAAACTTCGCCCAGGCTGCGCCGCGAGTAACTTCCTCGCTCCGCATGGCGTAAGGCGCGGCGGCTCACATCAGTGGCCAGGATTTCAATTTCCCAAGCCTCCGGAAATTTCAATGCATCATTCACTGTGACCGCAATGGAGTAGGGCTCTTCGCCCGTCGAGCAGCCGGCACTCCAGATCCGTAACGACCGCGGGCTCTCCCAGAATTTCCGTTCCTGAATCTCCGGCAAAATTCTTTTCTCAAGCGCGTCGTATACAGCCGGATAACGGAAAAATGAGGTCTCCTGCGTCAACAAACGCTCAAGAAGAGCTTCATACTCAATGCTTGAGCCACGAACGAGTTTCAGCAGTTCCGTGCCGTCGCCAAGATTCTTCTCTTCCAGGTGCTCGCGGATTCGGGTCGAGAAGAAGCGTTCGCGCGAAGCATCAAAAAGAATGGCCGAGCGTTGTTCGATGAGCGTACGGATTTCGTCGAGCTCAGGCTCGGTGAGTTTCGCGATGGTGGCTGGATGCTGTTTCATGTTCGGCACACGTCAGCTGCCGGCACCTCGAGGCGCCGGCGGTGAACACCAGCCTGAACTAACGAACGCCTACCGGCGCTGGCCGTGACTCGTCAGTCGCTTCCGCCTGCCGCGACGGCTGAGCCTGCGAACGGAATTGCGCGAGCGCTTCGTTCAATTGCTCTGAGAGCTTCACCATGTTGCCTACGGTCGAAGCGGTCTGCCGCGCGCCTTGCGTGGTCTGCCGCGTAATGCCGGAAATAATCTGCATCGCATTCGCGACGCCTTCCGTGCCGCGCACCTGTTGTTTCGACGCGAGCGAAATCTCCTGCACCAGTTCGGCCGACTGCCGCACGACGCTCGAAATCGCTTCAAGCGCCTTACCGGCCTGATCCGCCAGCCCTGCTCCCACCTCCACTTCGCGCGTACCTTCCTCCATGACCACCACGGCTTCGTTCGTCTCGGCCTGAATCGCTTTGATAAGCGCTGCGATGTCTTTCGTCGCGCTTCGCGAGTGTTCGGCCAGCTTTCGAACTTCGTCAGCAACAACCGCGAAGCCGCGCCCGGCATCTCCAGCCCGGGC
Source organism: uncultured Acidobacteriota bacterium (assembly GCA_963697645.1). Lineage (GTDB taxonomy): Bacteria > Acidobacteriota > Terriglobia > Acidiferrales > UBA7541 > Palsa-295. The sequence continues at coordinate 418,261 of CAVOOU010000006.1, forward strand.
CGCCTCGATGGCCGCATTCAAGGCCAGCAAGTTCGTCTGCTCGGTGATGTCGTTAATCACGTTAATGATTTCGGAAATTTCGAGTGAACGATCGCCGAGCGATTTGATTTTCTTAGCGGTCGCTTGCACGGACGCACGAATGCGCTGCATGCCCTCCAGCGTGTCGCGAACCGCACGGTTGCCTTGTTCGGCGGCATCGAGTGCGCGGCGAGCAGCTTCTGCGCTCGCTTCCGCGTTGTTCGACACCTGTTTCATCGATACGGTCAAGCTCTTCGACGGCCGACGAAGTGTTCGTGATTTCCTGGTCTTGCTGCGTGGCACCGGCGGTCATGTCGTCGGCGGCATCGAGAATCTGATTGGCGCTCGCGCTCACGTCGATGGCGGCTTTGCGAACGCGCTCGAGAACCTTCGTGAAGTTGTCGAGCATGAAGTTCACGGAATCTACGACATTGCCCAGCGCGTCGTTCGTGACTTTCCCGCGAATCGTCAAGTCGCCGCGAGCAACTTCCTTGATGGTGTTCAACAGGTCGGTGATGCTGCGCTGGAGGGAATCCTGCGCCTGCTGGTTCGTGATGGCGTGGGCGACTTTCGCGGCGCTACGGTTGAAATTCTCGGCGATGAATTCAAATTCGTCGCCGGATTCAATCTCCGCGCGCGCGCGCACATCGCCCGCCACGATCCGCTCGGAAAATTTCGCAAGCTCGTCTACGGGCTTCAGCACCCGCTTGCTAAGCACCCAAACCACGGAGATGCACGCAAGGATGGCGAGCGCTCCCGCGCCAAACAGCGCAGCACTCGAGTTTCCGGTCGACGAAGCGCCATCCGCTGATTGCGCGACCGAATGCATTCCGGCGTAATAAGCGAGCCCCAAGACACCGAATGCCGCGGCGCTGATCCACAACACCAGCAGCCACACTGTGGAACTCAAACGAGCTTTCATGACTTCCTCCCAAGCATCTAAAACTTGCGCGACCCCTCGCGCCCTAAATCACAGGAACCGGAAATACGTCCGTCAAACGCCGCAAATCAACAACCAGTGCCAGCCGGTCGTCGTGTCGCAACATCCCGCGGCAGTGCGGCACATCGTTCGGCGCCTGGTCAAGCAGAGCTTCTTCCGTCGCCGAATACGTTCCAATCACCTCATCGGACGCGATTCCAACTCTCAAATCCTCGCGCTGCGCATCGCCTTTCAGCGCCGCCACAACCACATGCTTCGGCAGCAGACCCGGCCGCCGTCCCTCCGTAAACGCAATATCCACCAACGGCACGATCGTGCCGCGGAGGTTAAAAACTCCCATCAAGAACGCGGGCGCCAGTGGAATCCGCGTCACAATCGGCCAATCCACCACTTCCTCGACTTCGAGCACTGAAAGACAGAAACGTTCGCGGCCGGCGCGGAAAACGCAGTACTGCCGCTCGGGCAGCCGTTCCTCAGAAAGTGTTTCGCTTTCGAGAAACTCTCCCCCTACGAGCTCGAGTGGCAGCCCTGCGTTTTCCCGCACCTCTTCTGGCTTACCGGCCATCAAGCAAACCTTTTCACCGCGCTGATCAATTCCTCGGGCGTGAACGGCTTCGCGACGTAACCGTTGGCGCCCTGTTGCTCGCCCCAATAGCGATCGCTCGGAGCTGTCTTTGACGTCACGAGAATCACCGGAATCTGCGAGTATGCCCCCGCGCTCTTCAGATCGCGGCACGCCTGAAAACCATTTCGCTGTGGCATCACCACGTCGAGCAGGATTACGTTGGGCCGCTCCTCTTCGATCGTTTCCTCAATTTTTGTCGGGTCGGAAATCCCCACCGAATGAAAGCCGCCTTGCTGCAGGAACGACTGAATTAGGCTGATTTCTGCCTCAGAATCGTCCACTACTAACACCTTCTTCAGCACGCGCGCACCTCCACAGAGATAACGTCGTTAAGATAATTGCAACTTCAGCGCCACGCTCGCCGGCCGTTTCGCAGACTGCGAACGGAACGCAAACCCCTTACATTTGTGGCGCTTACACGATTCCAATCGATTGTCATTGCCGCGCTGTGTAGCCGCGAGAAACAAGACCCGTCTCAGCTTGAGATTCAGTCTCACCCGCTCGCATTTCCGCCGCCAACGATGAGAATCGCTGCATCACTTCATTCAGGCGCAACGCCATCGCGTGGATCGTGCGGATCTGATCCCGGCACCCCGGCGAAAGCTGACCCGGTTCGAGCAACAGCAAGTCGGCATTGCCTATCGCGGAAGTGAGAGCGTTGTTTATTCCGGGCCGCATTTCGAGCATGTAGCGGCCAAGAATGGCGTGGCGTTGGGCTTCGAGCGCGACTCGTTCTGCGCGCTGTGCGCGATTCAGCGCATTCACTCGACGCAGCGCCTCGCTCGAGATCACGATCAAGACTTCCATCCAGCCGTCGCGCTTAGGTATCAGCAGCGCTTGAGAGTGGAGTTTCCGCAAGCCAGCGAACTCGTTTTCATTTTCAGTAACGCAAACCACAGCCGTAGAAATACCTGGATCCAAAGAAGACAAAATTGAAGTGGACTTTCCGGGACGTACCGGGCCTACGATGACCAGGTCATAGCCGGTTGCGCTCGAAGCATGCCACAGATCGCTGGTTGCAAGCGTAACCTCGGGAGCATGGGCTTCCGCCTGCCAGCGCGCCGCGGCTGTGCGCGCGAATTCCGTGTCGTCCGAGACGATCAGGACGCTGGCTTGACTCAAGAGACGCCTACCCCCTTGCTCAAGGCTGGAGTTTTTCTGCTTCCTCGATCGTGGACAGAAGCCGCTTTGTACTGATTCCCAAGTTGACGGCTGCTTCCGTATTCTTCGAGCGCTTCGCTGCTTCCACACGACCCTGGAAGTAGGAAACCTCGCCCCGAGCGTGGTTCAAAGCAGATGCCAGCGCGTTTTCCTCGCCGGAACGCTTCCGTTGGTCCATTGCCACGGAAAGGATGGCGCGCGCGACAACTGCTCGTCGCAAATCCTCCGCTTCCTGGTCCCCTTGTGCCACGAACGCGGCTACTTCCCATGAGGAAAGCAAGACCTTGGTATCCTGCAACACGACCGTTGACATCGAGCGGCCTCGCGACGGCGGCGCGGCGATTAGCTGCTCCCAGATTGCTTCGAGGCACTTCTCGACTTCGGCTGCGTCCGTGGGCGGTACGTTAGATTCGGGCGCAGATTTTGCCTGCTGATTCGGGGTGCCAGAAACTTTACTGACAGGTGATCTGTTGACCGGCGCAGGTTCACCGATGCCGGCAAGATCCAATGGCATGCGCGGAGATGGATTTGCCAGCGTCGCTCCCGACTTGATTTCAGCTCCGTTCCCGGCCGTCGCGAGTTCAGGCCTTGGTGAGAGTTTCGAAGGAGCTAAGGAACCTGCTGCCGGACTGAACCCGCCATGCATTCTGGCAACCGCTTCCTCCAAGTCAGCGCGAAGAGCCAATAGCTGCTCGAATGCGCGGCTGACGGAGCTTTCTGTGTAGTCCTTGTGGAACGGCTGCCGCCAGTTCTCGGAGTAGTATCGAAGCCTCGCCGTAGTTCTCCGCGGCCGAAAAACCAGCCCGGCGGCAATCGACGCTTTTCACTCCAGCCGCTTCGAGAATATCCACCGCGGTTTTCACCGCGTTTAAGTCGGCGTGCAGCATGCGAATAAACGCGCGGCGCAACGAAAAATTAAAACGGCAGAAAGCCACAAGCGCCGCCGGATCGTAGAACATATCCCCGGCGGAATCCTTTAATAGCCTGCCTTGTTCGAGCAGGCCGTGCTCCATCATGTCCCGCAGGCTATGACACCCATCGAGCGTCTTGAGAATCTGTTCGAGAGGTTCGCACCAATCGAGAGGTGCCGCGTCCGCTTCGATCAAGGACTGGCTGTAGAACGCGCGCGACGTCAGCCAGCTTGATTTCTTCGCGGTATAGCGCTTCGGGTGCGCAAAGTGCGAAGTATTGCACCAGCAGCAAATCGATTTTGTCGCGATCCGCATTCGTCTTTTCGGGCCGCTTCAAAAGGCGTTGAATAAACGCTCTAAGCGCTTCTTCGCTGGCATTCAGAACTTCCGGAGGCAGCTGCCGGATCTGAAACGCTCGCACTTTTTCGTCGATCGCGTCAAACCATTGGAGGTCGCGATCGAACACCTCTCGCGTCGGTCGCACGGCAGGAAGTTCGCCCGCCGGATAAAGAGCGGGTGCCAGTTCGAATTGCACTGCGAGCGCCGCGTACAGCGGATATGCAATCCGCGCCTCAGTCCAGCGCGCAGCTAACTCCACGGGTGCGCCGGTGCCAGGCTTCTGCGTGCTTTCTGCATCGGTGAAGGTGAACCCAAAAAGTTTTGGAGTCATGGCTTGATAATCCAGTTTCCGACTTCGCCCACGAAGCGCGTGGCCACCGCTTTGCGGCCATCGTGATAGCGAACCGCAACTACTGTCGCGCCTGCGTCGAGCGAACCGTCGGAATTTAGAATTCGGACTCGATCCTCGAATTCGAGCGGCAACGCCGAAGCAAACAACACTTCGTGCGCTGTCCCGAACTCAATCACCGTAGTTTCCTCCAGATACCTTTGCACCACTCCCAAGCGCCACCACTCGTACCGGCAATCGCACAGGCGACGCACTCGGGAAAAGCTGAGCCAATTTCTCGACACATGTCTGCACTGCTGCAATCGACTCAACTGCGGTCTCACGTGACACCGATCCTCCCAATAATTCTCGGCAGCGCCCACCTGCTTTGGAGCTATCCACGCATGAAAACTGAGCACACCCAGACAAGCGGAATCTGCCCGAGAAGAAGATTGCAAGTCCGCGGCCAAAGACTTCCGGCTTGCGGTTCTGGTAACAACCTGTAGACTTAGAGGATTACGAGACCGACATTGCTCGCTTCTCTCGCGATTCGTCTCACCCTGACACACCTCGTCTCACGCTACAGATTCGAAACGCGGGCCGAGGTTCGCCCTGAGCCGCTGCTCGTAGCCGGAACTGGAAAGCTATCTATCTAGGTTAGAGTTTCGACGGGTAGTTTCGAAGTGGGGCGCAATGGAATCTGATACCGCTTCAGCTTACGATACAGCGTTGCCCGGCTGATGCCCAACATTTTCCCGGCGAGCAATTTGTCGCCTCCTGCTTGCTCGAAGACCCGAAGAATCGTCATTCGCTCGAGATCTGCAAGCGCTGTAGTGGAAAGGGCAGACGAATCCCCACCAGAAACGGCCCCGTCATCAGCCTTGCCAATTGCGGGCGGCAGGTCGTTCACGTCGATCGTGCGGTGGTCTCCGAGTGCGATCGCCCGCGCGATACAATTTTCAAGCTCACGGACGTTCCCAGGCCATTCGTATTGCAGAAAACTCTTCATCGCAGCGGGCGCGATCTGAATATTCTCTCCAGGCGCATAGCGATCCAGAAAACAATGGACCAGCTGTGGAATATCCGAGCGCCGCTCCCGCAAAGCCGGAAGATGTACGGTGACCACGTTCAACCGAAAATAAAGATCCTTGCGAAATGTTCCTGCTCGATACGCCGCTTCCAAATCGCGATTCGTCGCTGCGATCACGCGGACGTCCACCGGATTCTTTTCATTGCTGCCCACCGGCCGAACTTCCTTTTCTTGTAGCACACGCAGCAGCTTGGCCTGCATTTCGAGCGGCAATTCACCAATTTCGTCGAGGAAAATCGTGCCGCCATTGGCCGCATGAAACAGTCCCGGCTTCGCCTTGAGAGCGCCGGTGAACGACCCCTTTTCGTGACCAAAGAGCTCGCTTTCCATCAGCGTCGGCACGAGCGAACCGCAATCCACTGCGACAAACGGCATCTCCGCGAGCGGCCCACGATAGTGCATCGCACGGGCGACCAACTCCTTTCCCGTGCCGCTTTCTCCCGTGACCAGCACGGGTGTGCGCGTATCCTTGAGCCGCGACACCATCCTCATTACATCCTGAATTTTTGCGGACGTTCCGGTGATTCCGTCGAGCTGCGTCTCAGTATTGACGCGCTCTCGCAGAAACTGGTTCTCGTTAACCAGCCGGACTTTTTCCGCCATCCTTTGCAGCAATTGCCTCAATTTCTCCACGCGAAATGGCTTTTCGATGTAGTCGTAAGCGCCTTGGCGCATCGCTTCGACCGCAGATTCGATCGAACCGTGTCCCGTCATGATCGCTACTTCCGTGCGCGGCAGTTGCTCTTTCACTCGCCGGAGCAACTCGACTCCGGTGACATTGGGCAACTTCAAGTCTGTCACGACAATGTCGGGCAGCACCGCTTCGAGCGATTCAAGGGCTGCCTCTGCCGTTTCCGCTTCCCCACATTCAAACCCCAGGCCCTGGCCCACAGTCATGCAAAGCCGGCGGATACTTTGCTCGTCGTCCACAATCACAAAGCGGATTTTTTGCTCGTTCGTCATGGTTTCCCGATTGTCTTTTCTACCGCTGCCATCAATTGATGGACGCGGAATGGTTTTTCAACGCACGGTGTGCCGGCTTGCGCGAGCAGGGCAATCGTTTCGTCACTCGCCGTATCACCAGTGATAAAGATGATTCGCGATGCCAGTTCAGGGCGATGCCGCTCCAGCCAGTCGTGGACATCGACTCCGGTAATACCGCCTGGCGTGCGAAAATCCGAAATCACGCCCCGAAAATCGCCGGTAGCCAGAAGCTGCAATCCTTCTACTGCCGATGGCGACGCTACCACTTCGTATCCGCGCCGCTCGAGCGCGATCCGCAAGAATGCCGCAACAGACGGCTCATCCTCGATCAGCAGGATTCGTCCACGCGCTGCGGCGGCAGTCCCGGCTGTAACCATCATTGGGCGGGCTCCACGACGCTCAGTTCCACACCTTGCGTTGCCACAGGCAGCCGCACAATGAACGTGCACCCGACGCCATCCTGATTATTTCGAGCTGTGATTTCTCCACGGTGCGCCCGCACGATCCCGTAGCAGATGCTTAAACCAAGGCCCGTGCCCTTCCCCACTTCCTTCGTCGTGAAAAAGGGATCAAAAATACGTTCTGGCTGCAGAATCCCCGGCCCATTGTCGCGGATTACGATCTCTAGCTCGTTCGCGCGCTGCGTCGTCAACACTTCGATTCTTCCCGGCCGCCTTGTCTCCTGAATCGCGTCATACGCATTATTCAAAATATTCAAAAACACCTGCTGCAATTGGTGAGGATCTCCCACAACTAGAGGCAAGTCTTCTTCATACTGCTCGACGAGCTCGACGCCGTGATTCGAGAAATCGTATGAGCGAAGCTTGAGCGTTTGCCTCAGAACGGCATTCACCTGCACGGGTTCACGCTGCGCAGGCATCTGTCGCGCAAAGCTAAGCAGATTTTGAACGATGATGCGCGTGCGCTGCGCCTCTTGAAGAATCACGCGCAGCTCTTCTTTCGCTGCTTCGGGAACTTGCTGATTCTCGAGCAGCAAATCGGTGAAACCCACGATGGCCGCGAGTGGATTGTTCACTTCATGCGCCACGCCGGAAACGAGTTGGCCGAGCGCCGCCATTTTCTCCGTATGCATCAGTTTCGACTGCAAGTCTGCGGCATCGGTCACATCCGTCATCACCGCAACGATACTGTTGATATCGCCCTGCTCATCGCGCATCGGGCTCAGGCTGATCGAAAATTGCCCCGCGGTTCCGTTCCCGCGTACCACCGGCATTTCGAGATTGTCGACGGCGGAGCCATGAAGGGCGCGTTCCAGCGTTTCCTTCAGCACGGGCCTTCGCGCCGGTGGAATAATGTCGGTGAGCGAGTGCCCTAGCAGATCCGTTTCTTGGTATCCAGCCTCAAAACAACGGCGATTGGCATAGCTGATCAATCCGGCTGTATCCAGGACAAGAATCATGCTTTGCGTGTTGTTGAGAATGTTTTTGTTAAAGTCGCGCTCGCGGCGATAGCGGCGCTCCGCCTCGCGGCGGTCACTGATGTCTTTCACCACATGAATCGTACGTAACTCGTCGTTGTGCCCGCTGTGAATGCGCGACGCAGATACCAGGTAGGAGCGGTCGGCCGCTGGAAACATAAACTCCTCGTGCAGCGCAGCCGCGTTCCGGCAAAATGGGCATCGCCCCGCCTGCACGCTCGATCCGAGTAGCTCGAGCTTTCCCATATCACGGCCAACCGCCTCGGCCGGCTTTACCTTCAACAAATCCGCAAGCGCGCGATTAAGCCGCAGGACGCGGTTGTCCGCGTCATGCACCACGATTAGATCCGAGATGGCGTCGAAATCCTCCACCCACTGCTTCCGCGACCGCTCGATTCGCGAGAATAGCCGCACATTCTCGAGCGCCACTGACGCATGCCCCACCAGCGCCCCGAGTAACTGCCTGTCGGTCTCCGTCATCCTGCGCAACTCCACCAGGCAGAGCACGCCAAGCAGCTCGTTCTCGCTTCCGGTCAGCGGTGCCAGCACCGCCTCACGCCACCCCAACGCATCCGCCAGCTCCCGGCCAAAAAGCGCCGCGGCCGGTCCTGTGCGCAAGTCCGAGGCGGGCACCGTGGCCTGCTCTGCCAAAGCAGCCGCTAAACGTTGCTGAACCTTCAGATCCCAGCTATGCGCAGGCCCGCTCAAAGCGGCGATTGACCATTCCGAATCGCGCACCACGGCAAGCACTGCCGCGCGTGCCCCAAGCATCTGCGCAGTCCGTGCTGTTAGTCGTCGCGCGAATTCCGAGGTACCCAGCGAGGGATTTAATTCGAGAGTCGTCGCGGAAAACTGGCTCAGCAGGCTCTCCAAAGAGCCGTCGAGGTCTGAAGACACGTCCCGAGTTCGTCGCACTGCACGCATGGAGGTTGAGGGGCTGCGCGCTTCTGTTACCCGATGACGTTACGTTCTCATCTCAATTTGAGTCAAGGAACGTGGCGCTCACTGTTGCCGAAAAGGACACTCTGAGACTGTCGCACTGTGAGACGAGAAAGTGTGCTCCCCGCGTCCGATGAGACGATTAACATCACGAAAGGTTCGCACCGGCCGCCGCCGACCCCATTGTATCTATATGGTTTAACAATGCTTACGTAAATACATGCATGTTACAAGGCACCTGCAAAGACATTCGTTCACATGGCATCACCCTTGCATTTTCTGTTACCGGAGCTTTGTCTGCCCAGAGGGGGTCGGCATGAAGCTGAGAATTGGCTCAATTGGATTGGTCGTCGCGCTGTTCGTTTCCATGTCAGCAGCTCTTGCTCCCAAGACGCTGGCACAGGCTACTGCCCCTGACACCGCCAAGCGCAAAGTGAAGACGAGGGTTGTTCCAGATTTTCCGCCTCTCGCCAGGCAGATGAACGTAACGGGAAAGGTCAAAATCGAAGTTACGATCTCGGCGGATGGACGCGTCACCAGCACGAAAGTGGTAGGGGGCAGCCCGCTGCTGGTCGGTTCTGCGCTGGATGCGATTAAGAAGTGGCGCTTTGAGTCAGCTCCCAAAGAAAGCAGCGAGATTATTGAATTCGATTTCAACTAGACGCGGGCTCCTCTCCGGTGGGGGAGAGGGCACCGATGGGCATGCAGTGGAGGCGTAAGTCATGACGATCCGCAGAAAGCTTTATTTCGGATTTGGCGCCATTCTGGCGATTATGCTGGCGCTATTCGTGGTCAATATGTTTACGGTGGTGCGGGAGCACGCCGCGCGCTCGGCCGCTGCGGCCACACTAAGCGACGTAGAGATCATCGAAAACATTCGTTTTCAAATGATGGAAGACCGTCTGTTCCTAGAAAACTATCTGTTGAGCGGCGACCTGCGTGACGAGGAGAAAACCAACAAGGGAATTTCCACTCTTCTTGGCCTTCTGAAAGACGGCGAAGGCAAAGGGAACGACTCGAATCTTCGGGCCGCCTTCGCACAGGTGGAGGAAAACGAACACAACTGGTCTGAGAATTTCGCGAAGCAGATGATTGCAAAACGTCATCAAGTGGACGCCGGCGACGCGACCGTCTCCGATCTTCAGATCTATTACCTTCAGCACGATCCGGCCTCGTGGACGACGAAATCAGCCAGCATGCTTAACGACGCCAGTACAAACATCCGCAAAGCGCTTCAGGATTCCAATATTTCCGCGGCATCAGCAACGACGCTCAGCACGATCATTACGACTGTTGGGACTCTCGTTGCGATTCTCCTTGGAGCCTTCATCGCGTTCTTCACCGCGAAGACGATTCGTGAGCCCGTCAATCAATTAATCGAAGTCGCGCAGCGGATCGGAGAAACGGGTGATCTCGATCAATCGATTGACATTCATCGCGCAGACGAAGTCGGCATACTCGCCAACAATTTCAACAAGATGATCGTTCACCTCCGAGAGATGGCCGATGTGTCGGCTGCCATCGCAGAAGGGCAATTGTCGGTAAGCGTGATGCCTCGCTCCCAACAGGACACGATGGCCAAAGCATTCGCTCGGATGACGCAGGGTCTTCGCGATCTCGTTCGCCAGGTCCGCGATAGCGCAGCACAAGTGGCAAGTGGTGCGGGACAGATGGCCAGTGCTTCGGATGAATCGGCGAAAGTCAGCGTGCAAGCCGCGTCGGCAATCGATGAAGTCACCAGCACCATGCACGAGATGAGCATCAACGTGCAGAACGTCGTGAAGAACACGCAGGTGCAGGGCTCAAGCGTCGCGGAGACTTCCGCGTCCATCGACCAGATGGTCACCTCCATTCAGCGAGTCGCCGACACCGCGAAGCTGCTCGTCGATATCTCTCACCGCTCGCGCGACGAAGTCCAAACCGGTATGGTCACCATGGAAAAAGCTACACAGGGTTTGAACCGCACAAGCCATGCCATTCAATCGTCGGCGGAAATTATCGACGTGCTCGGACGCCGCGCGGACGATATCGGCAAAATCATCGAAGTGATCGACGACCTTGCCGAGCAAACCAACCTGCTCGCGCTCAACGCCGCCATCGAAGCCGCGCGAGCCGGTGAGCATGGCCTTGGTTTCGCCGTAGTGGCTGAAGAAGTCCGCAAGCTCGCCGAAAAATCCACTCAGTCCACAAAAGAAATCTCGGAACTCATCGAAGGCATTCAGAAAGAAGCTCGCGAAGCCGTCGACAACATGGAAAAAAGCACCTCGATGGTCCAAGAGGGTTTAGTTCTCAACAAGGAATTAAGCAGCGCGCTCGAGAAAATCTCGGCCGTAGTTTCAGAAGTTTACAAGTTCTCGCAGGAAATCGGCGCGGCCACCACCGAGCAGTCGAGCGGTTCTTCACAGATTGCCAAAGCCACAAATCGCCTCACCGAAATCACCCAGGAAATTACCTCCTCGGTCGAGGAGCAGGCTTCCGGCGCACAAGGCGTCGTCCGCGCCATGGAGAAAATGCGGGAGCTCGTGCAGCAATCCACCTCGAGTTCGACGGAACTTGCAGCCGCCGCCGAGCAGATGTCCAAGCTTTCGCGCAATCTCCTCGATTCGATGGACCGCTTTGTCATCGACGATGGCCATTCCGACAGCCGGCGATTCCCTCCGCGGCGTATCCGCTGGTGGTTCGGAACGCCAGAGTGGTGCCCGTGAGTATGCGGAGATGGCTCGCACCTGAGCGCCGAGAAAACTATGGACAAAGAAATCCAGGTAGTTGGATTTCGGATCGGGCGCGAGACCTTCGGCCTGCCCATCTCGATTGTTCGCGAGATTGTACGCGTTCCCGAAATCACGTCCGTTCCGAACGCCCCCGATTACATCGAAGGCGTCATCAATCTGCGCGGACGGATTATCCCGGTGATAGATCTGCGCAAGCGGTTCAACGAGAAATTCACCGAGCCCGGCAAGAAAAACCGAGTCGTCGTCGTCGAGATGGACGGAAGGCGCATCGGCCTGATGGTGAATTCCGCTTCCGAGGTCCTGCGCATTCCACCCTCGGAGATCGAAGCGCCTCATTCGGTTTTTCAGGAAGGCGAGCTCGACTACATCACGGGTGTCGGGAAATTGAAGGGTCGCCTCGTGATTCTGCTCGACCTAAACAAGATTTTGCAGCGAGGAGAGCTGCGGCGGCTCGAGGAATTCTCCGAACCTGCCTCTGTTCCCGTTGGTAGCGCCACACGAAATTAGTCGTCGATCCAGTAACGCAATTTCGACGAGGAGCGAATGTCCACACTGACCACTGAAGTTCCACTTACAGATCCCGAACTCAAGCTCCTTCAGACTCTGGTCTATCAGGAATGCGGCATGTATTTCGACGAACGCCGCACGCATTTTCTGCGCGATCGCCTGCAGCGCCGCCTCAAGGCCTGCCAGATGGACTCGTTCTACAGCTACTACCGGCTGCTCACCAGCCGCGAGGGAAAGCAGGAACTCACAGCTTTGCTCGAGAATCTCACCGTAAATGAGACGAGCTTCTTCCGCATCCGCCCACAGCTCGATCTTTTCCAGAAAGTCGTGCTCGAAGAAATTTTGAAGCGCAAGCAGGAGCGCCGCGATTGGACGCTGCGGATTTGGAGCGCCGGCTGCTCAACAGGACAGGAACCGTACACTCTCGCGATTCTAGTCTGCGACGCGCTGGCCTACTACTACCTGCGTAATCCGTTGCCCTTCGAAATGCCCACGCCAAAGCCACTCATACCACCGCCATGGAAAGTGGAGATTCTAGCGTCCGACATCAACTACTCCGCGTTACTCACGGCGCAACAGGGCATTTACACCGAAGCACAAATGGAAACTGTCGATTACACCTGCCGCCTTCGCTATTTCGATAAAGTCGCGGACAAATACGTGGTTAAGACGGCGCTCAAGAATCTGGTCCAATTCGATTTTCACAATTTAAAGACCGAGTACCTGCCGCAGCGCAACGACGTGATCTTTCTGCCGCAACGTGATGATCTATTTCGATGAAGCCGAACAGAAGCGTCTCGTCGAAAAGTTTTACCGCTGCCTGAATTCCGACGGCTATCTTTTCGTCGGCCACGCCGAGAGCCTTTTCGGCCTGACGAAATCATTTCATATGATTCATCAGAACAACGCTACGGTCTATCAACGCGTCGAGGGCGCCCAGTGACCTTTTTCCCCGACGAGCGCGCTGCAGAACTCCGCGATCTCTTCTTCGAGAGCGCCGCGGAGATTCTCCAGGCTATGAACGAGGCCGGACTCGCGCTTGAAGACCATCCGGGCGATAAAGAAAACCTTCGTAGCGTCCGTCGCGCCGTTCACACCCTCAAAGGCGATTCGGCCGCTTGCGGCTTCCGCGAACTGAGCGAACTCGCGCATGAACTCGAGGACGTTCTCACGCCGGAGCTTACTCAACAGCATTCCGGATTGATCCCTGAAGTGGTTCTCGCCGCCGCCGACACGTTTCACGAGATGCTTGCCGCATACCGGAATAATCTGCAGCCGCCGGCTGGGGGCGCGCTCCGGGAACACATCCAGCGCTTGCTTACCAAGCCGGTCGTGCAGCCGCCGAAAGTCGCGCGCGAGGCTGCATTCGAGTGGACAGAGTACGAACGCCTGTTGATCGCGGAAGCGCTCCGTCGCGGTGAGCACATCTACAACGTTGCGCTATATCTTGATTCCGAATCGCTGCCTGCAGCTGCATTCGAGCTCATCCGCAAAGCGCTCGAAGGCACCGGAAAAGTAATCGCGCAGCATCCCGAGAAGGCCGCTGATCTTCAGCAATCCGGCGTGATCGAGGCCGCGCTTTCAACCTCAAAGTCTGCGGATTGGATTCGGCAGCGCTGCCAGGTACCCTCTGTCGTCGCGCGCATCTCCGTTGATGAAATCAAGGAACAGCCGACGAAGCCGCGCGATCTTCTCGACATACTCCTCGAATCCGAGGCCGCCGCGATCTCTGCCGGAGTAAGCGGCGCCGAACATGAGGCTCCCGGACATTTCGACGATACTCACGCCGGCAGCACGCCCGCAGGTATTTCGCACGCAACCGAGAATTCTTTGCGCGTCGACGCCACGCGTATCGAAACGGTGATGAATCTCGTCGGCGAATTGATCATTGGCAAATCGATGTTGCAGCGCACCATCAACGAATTCGAGCGCAGCCATTCGAAAGATCCTCTGCGCGGTAAATTCTCCGATGCACTGGCTTTCCAATCCCGCGTGCTCGGTGAACTTCAAAAATCTGTGATGAAGATTCGCATGGTTCCTGTCGACCAGCTTTTCCGGCGTTTTCCTCGTATCGTGCGCGACGTCGCCAAGCAGCAGAACAAAGACATCGTGCTTGAGCTTTCCGGCCAGAACACGGATCTCGACAAGGGAATTCTCGACTCGCTGGCTGAACCGCTTGCGCATCTCGTGCGTAACGCCGCGGATCACGGCATCGAATCTGCCGCCGAGCGCATGGCTGCCGGAAAACCGGCGCGCGGCACGATTCACCTCGATTCCTACCATGAAGGCGACCAGGTGGTGATCGAGGTATCGGACGACGGGCGCGGACTCGACCGCCAGAAAATCGTCGCTCGCACCATCGAGCGCCGCATCCTTACTTCCGAAGAAGCCTCCCGGCTCACTGATTCCGAAGCGCTTCACCTGATCTTCACGCCCGGGCTCAGCACCGCTGACCACGTCACCGAAATTTCGGGCCGCGGCGTGGGCCTTGACGTGGTACAGGCCGCACTTTCCAATTTGAAGGGCGCAATTGAGCTCGAAAGCGAGCCCGGAAAAGGAACCACATTTCGCCTGCTGGTCCCGTTAACTCTCGCCAGCATCCAGGCACTTCTGTTTCGCGTCGCAGGCCGGCTCTACGCCGTTCCGATCACTTCTGTAGTTGAAATTACTCGCATTGCCGACGACGAGATTCACCGGGTTGACGAGCACGAAGTTTTTCAATTGCGCGAGCAGGTTCTCACGCTCGTCCGCCTCGAACGCCTCGAGTCGAAACCCAAGGCCGAGCGCGCAAAACGCATCTTCGTCGTCGTGATTGGTGCGGGCAATCGCAAATTTGGCCTCATCGTCGATAGCCTGATGGGTGAAGAAGAGCTCGTCATCAAAGCGCTCGAAGATCGCCTCGTCACCTCCGCGCTCGTCAGCGGCGCTTCGATTCTTGGTGATGGTACCGTGGTTCTCATTCTCAACGTTCCCGCGGTGATTTCGCACCTTTCGCGAATCCCGGCAGTGGGAGCCACGGCATGAGCGCACGAATTCGCGTCCTCGTTGTTGACGATTCCGCGCTCATGCGCAAGCTGATTCCCCAGGCGCTTGTGCACGATCCTTCGATTGAAGTGGTGGGAACGGCGATGGATGGCGAGCTCGGCCTGAAAAAAATCACCGAGCTTCGCCCCAATGTCGTGACGCTCGATCTGGATATGCCTCGCATGGATGGCATCGAGATGCTTCGCCAGATCACGCGCAAGCATCGCGTTCCCGTCATCGTCGTCAGCTCGCAAACAGATCGCGGCGCCACTCTCACGCTGAAAGCTCTCGCTCTCGGCGCATTCGATTTCGTCGCCAAGCCTCAGGACGCTGCGGTTGGCCGCATCGATCAGATCGCTGCCGAGCTCGCCATTAAAATCAAAGTCGCCGCAGCTTCCGGCGCACCCAAGATGATCATCACGGTTCCTTCAGCGAGACGGAAGGAATCGCGCCGCTCGTCAATGCCTCATTGGCCTTCTCGCATCGTGGCAATTGGCGTTTCTACCGGCGGTCCCAATGCGCTCCAATATCTTTTTTCGCAGCTTCCGGAGGATTTTCCCGGATGCCTTCTGGTCGTGCAGCACATGCCCGAAGGCTTCACGCAAATGTTCGCGCAGCGCCTCAATGAATCGTCCGCCATCGAAGTCAAGGAAGCGCAGTCGGGCGATCTCTTGCTCGCGGGCCGCGCGCTTGATTTGTCCCGGAAATCGGCACATGAAAGTGCGCCGGATGGAGCATGGCAATGTTGCAATTCTCGTCGATGCGCCGCGCGTCAACGGCCATCGGCCTTCGGTTGATGTCTTGTTTCAGTCGGTCGCTCAAGAATTTAAGAATAATTCGCTGGCCATTTTGATGACCGGCATGGGCGACGATGGCGCTGCCGGCATGGCCGCGGTCCATTCCGCCGGCGGAATCACAATCGCCCAAAGCCCGGAAACGTGCGTCGTCGACAGCATGCCGCGCGCTGCCATCGAGCGTGGTTTTGCCGATCGTGTAGTTTCCCTTTCGAATTTAGCCGGTGTCATGCAGTCGAAATGCTTGCCGGAGTACTCGACGGCCACCCCAGCCGCCGCCGACCGCGAGATTTCTCGAAGGAGATAGTTATGAAACAGTTCGAAGCCCTTACGCGAAAGAAAGATAACCAGGCAGCTCGCTACCTGATCGTTGACGACTCCGTCTTCGCACGCAAGAGCCTCGCGAAGATGGTCGAGTCGTTCGGCGGCCAGGTTGCCGGCGAGGCCGGTGACGGCTGCACGGCCATCACCGAATACGCCCGCACAAATCCGGACATCGTCCTCATGGACATCACCATGCCCCAGATGGAAGGCATCGAGGCCGTCGAGCGCATCGTCCACGAACATCCCGACGCGCGCATCGTGATGGTCTCTTCCGTCGGTTATCAGGACAACATCCTGGCCGCACTCCAAAAGGGCGCGCGCCACTTCGTCCAAAAGCCGGTGAAGCCCGATGCGCTTTACGAAATCATCCGCTACGTGCTCAATGACGACGGCGTCGCATCACCCGTTCACGCCGGAGGAGAGAGAGACCGATGAGAATGGATCTGATTCAGCCCTTCATCGGCTCGCTTGACGCAGTTCTTGCCGAAATGATGAAGACCGCCCCGCGTATCGTCGACCTCACCATGGAAGAGGAAGGCTATCGCCGCAAAGGTCTCGCCGCTTCCGTCAGTTTCAAGGGAGAAATTCAGGGTCGCGTGATTCTCGACATGGATCCGCAAGCTGCCACGCAGGTTGCGAGTTACCTCGCGGGAGAAGAAGTCGATTCATCGCAGCCCATGGTCCGCGAAGCCGTCTGCGAACTCGCCAACATGGTGATCGGAAACGCCGTCACTCAGCTCAACGATCGCGGCTTTCAATTCAAAGTGTTTCCTCCCGCCATACTCACCGAGGAACAGTGCGCCGCCGCTGGCCAGGACTCCGAAGCCACGATCCTCTGTTTCGAGACGCCGTCCGGCAACGTGTACCTCGACATCTCCATGCAGTATCACCGCCGCCGCTCTCGCGAACGCTCAACGGTGGCAGTCTGACGATCTAGCATCGGCACGATATCAAATCGTTGCTTGCAAAAAACAGGAACGCCTCGCCGGGGCTCGTTCGGCGAGGCGTTCCTTGTCCGCGCGAAACTTACGCTATCAAGCTTTACGAAATCGGCAGCCGCTCCATACTCCCCGACTGTGCAGCCGCATTCGTGTCCAAGAAGAGCAGCACGTTCAACTGCCGGACGTACACCGCTTCGAGTAGCCGCCCCTCATGTGATTTCCTTACAAGCACTGTGCTGTGGCTCGCGGCAGGGTTCCCTGTCAGTTCCTGGGCGCGAATGTTCATCGTCTCGCCGTTGCGAGTGATCGTTACCACCCGGCCCGTCCCTTCCGACTTAACCGACAGCGCATACTGTCCGGACTTCAAACTCTTACCCTTGCAGCGCACTTCATACGGCAGCGCAAAGTGTCCCTGAAAGTCTGCTGGTTTGGTGGTGTTGGCCGCCACTTGCACTTGCTGCTCGGCCGCAATCGTGTCGGTGTTAACAACCTCGTAGATGTCCGGTGAGACATCCGCTTGCGCGTGCGTTGTTGTCGGCAGCAAGCATGCTAGTCCGAGCGCCGCTGCAAAAACTGAACTCTTCACTATCGTCGTCATTTTCATTTCCGTCTCCTTTCTCCCTCGAATCTCTGTTTTTGTATTTCATCGATTTCGAATTCATCGTTTTGTCTCTCGATCTGCACGCAGTTTTATTCCTTCTCTTGATTTGCTTCAATGCAACGCGCCTCATTTGTTGGTAAAGCTGAGGTAAATCCTTTAATTGCTGAAACTAGGCGACTTAGGTGTCTAGGGTCACATAGCCCACTTGAGTTTCGGCATTACTAGTCGTAGACTTACACTTCCCAGCCGTTCCGCTATGCCGGATGTAAACCCGTTTCCAGGCCAAGTCCGCTTCGGCGCCTATCACGTCGATTTACGTACGGGCGAGTTGCGCAAGCACGGCCACAAAGTTCGTCTCACCGGGCGTCCCTTTCAAATCCTTGCCATGCTTATCGAACAACCCGGCGAATTGCTCACGCGCAAGGAATTGCAATCCAAGCTCTGGCCCGCAGATACATTTGTGGATTTCGAACACGGTGTGAATGCTGCTATGCAGACCCTGCGCCGCGCTCTTTGTGATTCACACAAGAAGCCGCGCTATATCGAAACCCTCCCGCGTCGCGGTTATCGCTTTATTGCCACCATCGACGGCGCGGGTTTCGCTTCTTCGCCATGCCCGCCCGCTGGCACAAAGTTTCACACTCGCGCGGTTTCAGAGTGGGTCGGGAAAGTTGCGACGATTTGCGACGAAACGGGACGAAACTACGTGTTGTTGCCGGCTACTGAAGAAATCTTGGAAGAAATGCGTTCCTGCGAAGCAGCGCAAGACGATCTGGGGATTTCACTAATGGTCGCAGATGAAAAGCTTCTGCTGATCAGCTGCGGAACGAAGGTAAAAATTCTCGAGGCCGCTAATTCCGAGGCGGGCTGCAAAGTACGCATTCTCGGCGGCCAGTTCGTCGGCGAGAAAGCATTTGCGCCTCGCGCCTATCTTTCCGGCCTCGCCTAAGCTCAATCTCGCTGACTACTCTCCGCTCGCTCCGGTTCTTCGCCGGTATTCCGTTCCATGCCGGAATAATCCGGCCTTCGGCATCTCTTCCGAATAGATAATCCGCGCCGGCAGAAAGATATTCGCCGAATCCGGCGCGTAGGGCACCGCTACATCAATCGACGCATTCGCATCGAATCGTCGCTTGCTTCGAAAACACATCCCGACGGGGGAAATATCCTCGCAGACCGCCAACTCATCGTCCGCCCCCGCTTGGCGAATACAAGCTGTCAGGCGCGTCTTCATTCTCATTCGCTGGCGCTCGCGCTGTTCTCCGCCCTCTGGCAAAGTATCTTTCTGATCTCGCCGCCCTCGCGAACGCATCAGTTTCTTTTCATCCTCGTGCGGCGCTTGAATCCAGATGCTCGGAACACCGTCCACCTTGCAGTGCCGCGCAATTCCGCGATTCGCTTCGAATCCTCGCAAGTCGAGCTCATTCAGGTAAACCACTTCCCTGCCTCGGCAATAACTGCACTCAAGCAGCATCCGCGCCACAGCTTCATCCGACGTCGCAATCGGTGGAAACTCCACTCCCCACAAATCATTCTGCCCGGGAAGAATCTCGACCCCGTACAGAAATCCATCCTTTTCGCGACCGAACTGACCCACCACCCTCACGTCGCCCTCGCGATGCGACTCGACCGTCGATTTTCGCTTCAAGTGGATATGCTGATCGGTACTCAGTTCGCGATCGAGCACCACAACGGCGCCCGTTTGATTGATCTGCAGCGTGCGAGTGGGGACGGAGAACGCCTGGCCATGGCTGTCAGTACCTGATGCGTCCAACAGTAAGGTGAGCGAAACCCGATCGCTGCGCCGAATCGGTGCGGTCGATGCCATTCGATTCCCTCAAGTCGAAAGAGATGTCTTCTATTCAGACTAACACAAGGCCGCCCTAAGTTCGGCCACCGCGCAGCCTCGCGGACTTATCGCGCTCACGACAGTAAAGACTTTGTCTTTTAAAATCAATGGCTTGGCCAGTACGCCTGCGACAACAAGCGCTTGAACTCCTCCCTGACTTCACCTTTAATGGATGCCCAGCATTCAAATCCAATCGAGTCAGCGAAAATAGCTTTCGAATTCATGTCTAACCTTACTAGCGATGCGATTTCGCGAACGCCGCCCTCGCCCTTTCGACGAGAGCGAATGTGCCGCCGCACGCTATTCGCAATTGCATTTCTCCTTGCCATCGCTCCACAAGCTCGCGCCCAGCAGTTTCGGGTGGAGGGCACCGTGCGGGATTCGAGCGGCGCTTCCATCGCGGCCGCGCAAGTAGAACTGCACGCTGGATCGTACTCCGCCTCAACGACAACGGATTCCTCCGGCGCATTCGCGTTCGACCACGTTCCCGCGGACTCCGGCACAGTCGTCGTAAATGCGAGAGGTTTCGATCCCTTGGAGAAAGCGTGGACCGCCGCAACAGGCAACCCCGCTCGACTCGAAATCACTCTGGTCCCGTCCGCGGTGAATCAAAGCATAATCGTCACAGCCACGCGCAGCCAAACGCTCCTCAGCGATGTCCCTCTGAGCGATATTCAGCTCACGCGCGCAGAAGTGCAGGCCATCCCTGCCCTCACCCTCGACGACACGCTTCGCCAGATCCCCGGGTTCAGCCTCTTCCGCCGCTCCAGCAGCCGCACCGCGAATCCCACCGCTCAGGGCGTTTCGCTGCGCGGTCTCGGCGCCAGCGGCTCGAGCCGCGCTCTCGTTCTCGAAGATGGCATTCCGCTCAACGACCCGTTCGGCGCCTGGGTCTACTGGGACCGCGTCCCTCGCGAATCTATCTCCGACATCGAGATCGCGCAGGAAGGCTCCTCGAGTCTCTACGGCAGCGATGCCCTCGGCGGAGTGATCCAGGTTCTTACGCGCCCTCCAGAGCCAGCCGGCATCTCCCTCGAAACTTCCTACGGAAACCAAAATTCTCCTGAGCTTTCCGTTTGGGGCGGCGCACAAAAAAACGGATGGGAAACCACGTTCGGCGGCCAGGTGTTCAACACCGACGGCTACATCCTCATTCCCAGTAATCAGCGCGGCAGCGTCGATATCCCGGCCGGCGTCACCGACGCCACCGCCGATCTTATGGTCGGCCGCAAGATTGGCGACGACAGCCTCATCTTCGCCCGCGGCTGGTATTTCAATGAGTCTCGCGGCAATGGCACACCCGACCAGGTCAACAACACGCGCATCGGCGAAGGCGCGCTCGGCGCCAATCTCAATCTGGGCGGCGCCGGTTCGCTCACCCTTCGTGCCTATGGAGAAGCGGAACGTTACAATCAGACCTTCTCCTCAGTCGCCACCGATCGAAATAGCGAATCGCTCACCGACGTGCAGGGAGTTCCTTCTCAGGGAATCGGAGGCTCAGCAGTCTGGTCTCGCGCCGTTGGAAAGCGCCAAACACTGGTTGCCGGCGTCGACGATCACCAGGAAATCGGCCACAGCAATGAGGTGATTTTCAATTCCGGCACCAACCTGCGAGACACCTTCACCGGCGGCCATCAAAATACGGTCGGAGTCTTCGGCGAGGACCTGATCCAGATCGCGCCGCGCTGGCTGCTCTCCGCGAGCGCTCGCTACGACCACTGGAGCAACACGAACGCCTTTTTCCTCTGCAACCCAATCGCAGGCACCTGCCCCGCAAATACAATCTTCCCCGATCGCACCTACAACGCGTTCAGCCCGCGCCTTACGCTGCAGCACCAGTTCAATTCGAATGTGTCGTGGAACGCCTCGATCTACCGCGCCTTCCGCGCTCCCTACATTGAACGAGCTCTATCGCTCTTTCCGCCAGGGCAATACTCTGACCGAATGCGAATCCTAATCTTCGCTCCGAAGAACTCACAGGTGGAGACGCGAGCCTCGCCGTCAACGGCTTCCAGCACAAACTCGAAGTCCGCGGAACCTTCTTCTTCAATGAAATCGTCGACCCGGTTGCAAACGTCACCCTCAGTTCCACTCAGACTCTCATCACGCGACAGCGCCAGAACCTCGGCCGCACCCGCGCGCCCGGATTTGAAATCGACGCCACCGCGCATTTCACGCGAGAACTCAGTTTGTCGGTCGGATATCAATATGTCGACGCAGTCGTCAGCAGCTTCCCCAATGCCATGCCCTCGCTCGTCGGATTGTGGGTCGCGCAAGTTCCGCACAACGTCCTCACGTTTCAGGGGCGCTACCTCAATCCTTCGCGCATCAATATTTCCGTGAATGGCCGCATGGTCGGCAAGCAATACGACGACGACCAGAACATGTTTCCCCTCGGCCGCTTCTTCGTTCTCGATGCCATGGCTTGGCGCACCATCGGCCACGGCGTCGACCTCTTCACAGCCGCCGAAAATCTCTTCAACGTGAAATACGCCACCGCCGCCACACCCGTCACGCAGCTCGGCCTGCCGATCACCGCCCGCTTCGGCCTCCGTTTCGAATGGCCCCGCCGCTGATCCAGCGAACATCTTCTACCCCCTTTTACCGCCTATTAGAATTTTGCATGTTGCTGAATTTAGGTTGCTTAGCGTGAGTTTTAATCGCGGAACCGTGGATTAAAAACGGGGGTGCGAGTGATGAGTGTGGTGAATCGTGGCGAGCAAGCATTTGTTTCGATTGCCTTCAGCACCTCCTTTCGCTTTCGCGGTATGCGGGTCCGATTTCAAGGGCTCGTCTCGTCTCGAGTCCATTTTCCGGGCTCTCTCGAGTCCATCGGACCTCGAAATCAAGGCTAGCACAAGGCGGGAAGCGTCGTGGGACAGAAGAAGTACAACGGGCTAGAACTGGACGAACGGACAGGAGCTTGCTTTGTAGGTCACGGCTTTAGCCGTGACACAAGGACTCCCCGGCGACGGGTCGGTACGCCACCGTGCCGACACTCCGTTTACCGGGCAATATTATTCTGACGTGCCGCGTCTGGCTTGCCCCTGTGAACGCCCATTTTCTTCAAGAACCATCTCCCCTTCCCGATCCTGACGCGACCTGCCGGAATTGACGCGGCACACCATTTGTTAACCTCCCGCACGCCAACGCGGCAAGCCCTCGAAACTTGCTGCGAAGGCGGGGATTTCCCCGTTTTCAATTTCAAACTTGCGATCTGCGGGCAAAGAGAGGTAGGCCACGCCCGTTAGTTTGAGGGCCGTAGGGGCCGACCGCGATATGCTTGTCAGCCTACAATTCGTTAGGCCATTAATTTGGAGACAAGATTTGCAGCCACCGTTCCGATCCAAGCAGGAAGTGATCATCAACGCGCCTTTGGAAACGGTGTGGTCGTTCAGCATGGATCTCACCAAGATCCCGGAGTTCCACCCTCGCGTAGTCAAGGTTGATCTTCTTTCTGGCAAGACCCTCCGCGAAGCAGGCGCGTCATATCAATGTCATCTTTCGGGCGGGAAGCACACGTGCATCGAGAAGGACATCGAAATTATCCCGCTGCAGAAGATCGTCACTGTGTTGCCGGAGGACACATTCGGTATCAGCAAGATTCTCAGCGATTACAGAGTGGAAACGACGTTCCAACCGCTCGGCCATCGGTCAACCAAGGTGGAAATCAGCCACTATTACTCGACGACAACTCTGAAAGCCAAGCTCCTCAACTTAATCGCAAAAGGTAAGATCGCCCGCGAGACCCAGGCAACGTTGAATGCTGCCAAAGCCACGATAGAGGCTGCCTGCCGTACAGGATAGGGTTTATGTACCTCTGGCGGATGACCCGCGCGTTGAATTCCGAGCTGGCCCCAGATTTTTCGCGCGCCCCATTCTTCCCGCCAACGCGGCAGGCCGTCGAAGTCGGGAGCTGTTGTTCGTTTCTGAATGAGACTCGCTCTTGAGTCGCCTTACAATCTGGAATCAGCCAGGCGTCTGTTACTTTTGACGGTAGCGCCTAATAACTAATGCAGATAATATCGCCGCCGATTGAGGCGACCTCCATCCGAAGAGTGGCTTCGCAGGTGAGAGGCTCCGTCACTTGCGGTGGTGGTTGAACGTCATCGATAGGAGCAAACATAATGACACGTTTTTTTTGCACTCTGGTACTGGCTGTACTGTTGGCGGCGGCTTTTGCCGGCAACAAGACGGAGGCCCAAAACAGCGCGGCTGACTCCGTGGACCGTACCGTGCTGCCCGTTCCCGAGCCGAAGTATCCGCCAATTACCGAGCTTGATGCGAGTAACGCAAAAGCCCCACCGCGGTTCCAGGTGAAGGCGCCGAAAGGCGCTCCCAATGTGGTGGTCATTCTGCTCGACAACTTCGGCTTCGGCGACGCATCGACATTCGGAGGGCCGATCCAGATGCCGACGCTGGACCGGCTCGCCAAAACGGGGCTGCGCTACAACAATTTCAAAGTGCCGCCGCTGTGTTCCCCTAGCCGCATGGCTCTGCTTACCGGCCGCAACAGCCATAGCGCCAACTTCGGCGTGATCTCGGAAATTGCCACCGCCTTCCCGGGGTACACCGCGATGCGTCCCGCCAGCGTCACGATGCTGCCCGAGATTTTGCGGCTCAACGGCTATAGCACCGCTATGTTCGGCAAGAATCATGAGCTGGGGCCGTGGGAATCCAGCGTTGTGGGACCGTTCGACCGCTGGCCGATGAATAGCGGGTTTGAGCGGTTCTACGGCTTCATGGCCGGCGAGGCTGACCTCTTTCATCCGGTGGTTTACGACAACATGAGCAGAGTGGATCTGCACCCCGGCCCCAATTACTACGCCAGCACCGACATCACCGACAAAGCCATCGATTGGGTGCATTCCCAGCGTTCACTTGCGCCTGACAAGCCATTTTTCGTGTACTACTCCGCCATTGGCACCCACGGCCCGTTCCAGGTGCCAGACAACTGGCGCGACAAATACAAGGGAAAGTTCGACCAGGGTTGGGACCAGGTACGGAAGGAAACGTTAGCGCGACAGATCAAGCTAGGGATTGTGCCACCGGACACCCAGCTTGCGCCTAAGCCGCCAGGGATCCAGGAATGGGATCAGTTGACGGCCGACGAGAAAAAGGTATTTGCCAGGTACATGGAAATCTATGCCGCGTTTGCCGAGGTGACCGACTACGAAATTGGACGCTTCCTGGACTCGATCGAAGCCTTGGGTGAGATGGACAACACGCTCGTGTTCTACATCACCGGCGACAACGGCTCGGTTTTCCAGGGCGGCCCCAACGGCGCCTTCAATGAACTGTCCGTGTTCAACGGACTGCCAGAACCCCTCGACATCGCTTTAAAGCACTATGACGAAATCGGCGGACCGAAATCTCACATTTTGTATAACAACGGCTGGGCGTTCGCCGGTGCAACGCCGTTTGCGTGGGGCCATCAGGTGGCTTCCTACGGCGGCATCTGCCAGCCCATTGTGGTCCATTGGCCGAAGGGCATTAAGGAGCAAGGCGGCCTGCGTACGCAGTGGTACCACATGATTGACATCGCCCCGACGGTGTTAGAGGCAGTTGGAGTGCCTCAGCCGGCGATCGTCTATGGCGTCCGGCAGAAACCGATCGAAGGCGTGAGTATGCTCGACACATTTAATAACGCCGACGCGAAGTCGCGCCACACCACGCAATACTTCGAGATGGCAGGCAACCGGGGCATCTACCGAGACGGCTGGTTCGCCACGACGGTGCATCGCCCGCCGTGGGAACCTAAGCCGCGGGCCACATTTGCCAACGACAAGTGGGAGCTTTACAACGTAGAGAAAGATTTCAGTTGCGCGCATGACCTTGCCGCGAAATATCCTGAAAAGCTCGAAGAGATGAAAGGACTCTTCCTTGAGGAGGCCGTCAAGTACAACGTGTTGCCGCTCGACGACCGCTCCTGGGAGCGCTTCAACCCTGCCCTGGCCGGGCGTCCCGATCTGATGGAAGGTCGCACCGAGATGACGGTCTACCCGGGAATGATCGGAATACCCGAAAATGCCTTCATCAACATCAAGAACCGTTCCTTCACGATCACAGCCGACATCGAGGTCCCGCAGGCTGGCGCCGAGGGGGTGGTGCTCGCGCAGGGCGGGGAAATGGGCGGCTGGAGTCTGTACGTCAAGGACGACAAGCCAAAGTTCGCCTACAACTTTCTAGCTCGCGAGACTTACACGATCGCCGGTCCCGCCCGCCTGCCGGCCGGGCACGTGACGCTACGCTTCGAGTTTGCTTACGACGGAGGTAGGCCTGGCGCGGGAGGTAATGGTTCGATCTTCGTCAACGGCGAAAAAGTCGCCACAGGGCGGATCGAGCACACTCACCCGAACGCGTTTGGCGCGGAAACGACGGACGTGGGCGAGAACCTCTACACGGTTGTGACCGACGACTACAAGCAGGGCGATAACAAGTTCACCGGCAAGATTGACAAGGTGACCATCCGGCTCGGCGAATCCAATCTCAGCCAGCAGGCCTTGAAGGCTAACGAAGCTTCGAGCGTGGACGAATTGCTAGACGTGGACTACTAATCGTCCCGTTGACAAAGCGCAACAATGTTAAAGGCGGGGCTGGATCCCGGCCCCACCTGCCCGCTCCAAACTTTGCGATGACGGCCCATACGTAAGCTGTGCCAAAGTCGGGACTTAGGTTTTCAGGGTGCCCCATCCTTCGCGTTCGCTGCGAAGGGTGGGTGTTTCGGGCTGCTCTTTTTCCGTGTCTTGCTCCTTTCGAATCTCGTACCGCCGGTTTAACCTGAGGCACGAAGGGCATCTTGTCGGCTTCTTCTCTTGGCCTTTGAGTTGCCTCACAATCTGAAATTTCCAATGGCTCTGTCGAGTTCCTCCGCCCAAGCCTGCGCACTCTGCCTTGAGTCGCACACTCACTTCTGCGTCATCTGCGAGGTCGCTCTGTCATCCCGACCGCAGTGGAGGGGTTTCAAATTTGAAATTCTCTTTCCGCAGATTTTTCGACTCCGACAGCAACTCAACCCCATCCCACCCTTCGCAAAGACAGCGAAGAGTGGGCTACCCGCCTGCGCAAACAAGGAGTGTCTGTCAAAGAAGTTTCGAGGCTTGGTGCGCGGTTAGATAGTCTTTTCGAATGAAAATGCGGTTGTGTTTCCAATACACAATACAGGAAGTACCGGATTCTTAACCACTGCGTTCCATGCGATTGTGTTGATCGCGCTTTTCAGGCCATCTCATCGGGCAATCAATAATGACCAGCAGAATATTGATCGCTGACGACAGTGAAGTTTTCCGGAAAGCCGTCCGCAGTTACCTCACCTTACAGAATTTTGAAGTTTGCGGTGAAGCAGTTGACGGCACCGACGTTCTCGAAAAAGCAAGCGCGCTCCAACCCACCTTGGTTATTCTCGATCTCCGAATGCCTAACATGAACGGCGTGGAAGTCGCATCCGTCCTGAAGGGCCGCATGCCTGATGTGCGGATCCTACTCCTCACGACGTACGACGAAGTCTTAGAATATAAATCGCTCATGACAGCGATCGGTATCGATGCGACGATGACCAAGACTGACTGCTTCAAAACGCTAGGGGGATGCGTCCGAGGCTTGCTAAATAACTGACTCGCTGGACACCGGAAACGGGCCGGGCACCCTGTGAGCTATGTCGTTCACCCTACGATACAGGAAATACCTGATGCCTGTGATCTGAGCCTCTGTGACACCGTAATGGGTCGCAGCCCCGACGTTCTTCGTCGAGGCGATCTCGATGGTAAAGATTCTCATCGCAGACGATAGTGAACTGGTACGGTCAAAATTGGCGGACGCTCTCTCCACGCACGCCGACTGGAGTATTTGCGGCCAAGCTGCCAACGGGCGGAAGGCGGTGCTTCAGGCCCTTGATCTAAGCCCGGACTTAATCCTCTTAGATTTTTCGATGCCGATGCTTTCCGGCTTACAAGCGGCCGAAGAAATCCTGAAACTGATGCCGTTCGTTCCGGTCGTGCTTTACACCGTGTACGACGACCCGCAAATGGAAGCCGAAGCAAAGAAAATAGGCATCTGCAAAGTCATTTCGAAGTCCAAATCAGAGAATCTGGTCGCCGAACTGGAAGCAATTCTGGATAAAACCACATGAAATCGGGCGGGCGGCCACCCGCCGAAAGCGATTCACGTTGAAAATCCTCGAATAAGCATTCTCCGGCCCGTGCCGGATCCGGCGTAACTCATTACCCTCCGAGGTAACATCTCAGAAGTAAATTGAAACCATCGTTGCTTCCTTAGAATCTTATCTGGCAGAGATTGAAATGAATTGGGGTCAGGTGTCACTACAAAGAGGGCCAAATGAAGAAGCCTTACGTGAAGCCAGGTATCAGATCGCGCTCCATTCGCCCTGGCGATATGGAAGCCGGTGCACGGTTTGCCCAAAAACGATCGGTGCCCCGATACCCGCTTGCAGCGCCCGCGGTAATCCTGGAACCTCTCACGCACACAGAACTCTCCGCCAGAACCTCCGACATCAGCCTAAGAGGCTGCTTCGTCGAATCGCTAGATCGCTTCCCCACAAACACCATCATCCGCATCAGGATTGAACGGGATGGAGAACTTTTTGAGACCTGGGGTCGCGTCGCCCACGCTCAAAAAGGAATCGGGACAGGTATAGCGTTCTTCGAACATCCTGCCGAGGCGTCCTTGACCATTCAAAGCTGGATAGCTGAGCGGATCGAATTCTTCGACAGGGTCGGCGGCCGTTGAATTCCGAACTCGCCTTAGATTTTTCGCGCGGCCGGTGTTTTGGGTGTAGGTGTGAGACATGTGTCGCGTCTACGGCGCTTGGGGAGATTTATATATCACGGACCCACTCCTTACGGAGTGGGCTAACTTCTGGTGCAGACCGGGGACATGGTTGACAGA
Source organism: uncultured Acidobacteriota bacterium (assembly GCA_963697645.1). Lineage (GTDB taxonomy): Bacteria > Acidobacteriota > Terriglobia > Acidiferrales > UBA7541 > Palsa-295. Next base: position 446,710 of record CAVOOU010000006.1, read on the forward strand.
ATGGACCGGGGACATACCTGACACTGTCGTGGACGGGGCGTGTAGAAAAGCTGGATGCCCTGGAAAGCGAGCAGTGTGGTGGACGAGAGAATGCGGTTTGTGTTGGAGCAGGAACGCGGTTTGCATAGCATGACGGAGCTGTGTGCGATGTACGAAATCTCGCGGGAGACCGGCTATTACTGGCTGCGGCGCTACCAGCAGAGAGGACTGGAGGCGTTGCAGGATCAGGAGCGGGCCCCGCGACAACATCCCAATCAGATGCCGGAGGAAATCGCCGAAGCGGTGCTCGAGCTGCGGCGGGCGCACATGAGTTGGGGGCCGCGCAAGTTAAAGCGTGTGCTCGAGCGGGAGCAAGCACAGCGACATTGGCCGGCGGCGAGCACGATTGGCACGCTGCTGGCGCGGGAAGGGCTGGTGGTTCCGCGCAAGAAGCGGCGGCGCGCTCCGCCCTACACGCAGCCGTTTGCGACGGCCGATGGGCCCAACCGGGTGTGGTGCGCGGATTTCAAAGGGTGGTTTCAGACCGGCGATGGCGAGCGGATCGATCCGCTCACGATCACCGATGCTTGCAGCCGCTACCTGTTGCGTTGCCAACAGGTGCGGAAGACCAGCTACGAGCCGGTGCGGGCGATTTTCGAATCGGCGTTTCGCGAATGCGGATTGCCAGAAGCCATCCGCACCGATAACGGGGCGCCGTTTGCGTCGCGAGCGATGGCCGGACTTTCGCGCCTGGCAGTGTGGTGGATGAAACTGGGGATCGTGCCGGAGCGCATTGCGGCAGGACATCCGGAGCAGAACGGGCGGCACGAGCGCATGCATCGCACGTTGAAGCAAGAAACGGCGATGCCGCCGGCAGCGAATCGGCGGGCGCAGCAGCGGGCTTTCGATCGCTTTCGCCGGGAGTACAACGAAGAGCGTCCGCACGAAGCGCTGGGACAGGAAACTCCCAGCACGGTGTACACGCGATCGACGCGTGTGTATCCGGCGCGCGTGCCGGAACCGGAATATGGCAGCGCGCTGCGAGTGCGGCGCGTAGGAGCGCGCGGGGTGTTTTCCTGGAAGCACCAGCACGTGTTTCTGAGCGAAACTCTGATCGGAGAAGCGATCGGCTTGCAGCCGGTGGATGAGCGGTTCTATACAGTCTACTTCGCGGCCTTTCCGATTGCCCGCTTCGATAGTCACCGACGAGTGACCGTGCCGCTGTCCAAAGAAAAAGAATTCTCCGGGGATGAGGCAGGAGAAGGGGACGCTTCCCCTTCCCCTGCACCCCATCCCCTCGTGGAACCGGACGAAAAAGTGTCAGGGATGTGCCCGGTCTAAAGTGTCAGACATGTTCCCGGCTATATAGATATATAAATTCCCCAAGCGCCGTAGGCGCGACACAATTTAGCCCAGGCCGGAGGCCTGGGAATTCAAAGGCGCGCGAAGCGCTTCCACTTGCGCAGCCTCACCCGCGCAAGTCCTTCTTTTTTCGCGCGGCCGCCTCGCCGGAAATCGCACGTTCGGAAAACCAGGATTTCGGGAAACGCCGTTTCAATTTTCGATTTTCTGGTTCAAGGAAGCGGAATCCCGGGCGACGCCACCACGCCCGCCATCCGCAAAATTTCCGCGTACTCTTCATCCGTCAGCGCACAAATCGTCAGCCGCGTATTTTTCATGAATTTGATTTTCCGCAGCAGCCGGTTGTCGCGCATCTCCACCAGCGACACCTGGCGCGGCAGCCTCTCAATCGCGCGCAGATCCATCACCATTTTCTTCGTGTCGGTTTCGTGCGGGTCGGGATACGGGTCGCGGCTCACTTCCGCCAGCGCATACAGCGCGTGTTCCGCCTTCCCGTGGTACAGCAACGCGCGATCGCCCTTGTGCACCTGCTTCAACTGCCGCAGCGTGTCCGGACGGCTCCCCGCGTGCCGCCACATTTCCTTCCCCTTCACGAACAGGGTGTCCCAGTGATAGACCCGAGGGTCGACGGCCAAGAGCCATCGCCGTGGTTTAGCCGGAGGTTGGTTCATTCGTCGAATTCGTCGCGCGCACTATACACGTAACCGCCCAAAAGTGGAAAATTTTTGCAAGGGCGCCCAAGCCTAATCTGAACTAAAGCTTCTTTCGGGTATTAAATCGAAGCGGCGGGCTAGCCAATATCGACGAAAATATCGTCGCCGCGCACTTCCACAGGGTAGGTCTCAACTCCCACGGCAGGATTCGTCACCAACTTGCCGCTGCAAACGTTGTACTGCCACCCGTGCCAAGGACACGTCACCACGTCCCCAGCCAGCTCGCCCTCAGCCAGCGGCCCGGCGCGATGAAGGCATACGCTATTCATAGCACAGACTTTACCGCCCACATTCGAGATAGCCAGCGTCTTCCCCTCCAGCTGGAACTCGCGAATCGTCCCCTCCGGCACTTCAACCTTCTTCAGCGTCCGCAAAAAAGCCATCCCGCAGCCTCCATACGCAACCGTACGTCATTCTGATTGGCCCCAGCGCCATATGCATCGGCTTCAGACCATGCGAGCTGTCATCCCGAGCGAAGTCGAGGGATCTCTCTTCGCCTTGCGCCCGGCGCCCCGCCCGCCGCGCCTACCGCGGCTCCGGCGTCTGCTTGTCCTGAGGGACGAAGGGCGCCACGAGTTCGCCTTCTGCCCTACCTCGGCTCCGGCGTTTGCGCCACCATCACGCCCCGCTTAAACTCCTCCACCATCCGCGGCTCCAGCCGCACTTCCGTCGGCCGCTTCGCCAGCGTCATCGTGTCAATCTTGTCCTGCAGCTTCAGCAGCGCATAGAAAAGCCCTTCGGGCCGCGGCGGACACCCAATCACATACACATCCACCGGCACAATCCGGTCCACGCCCTGCAGCACCGAATACACATTGAACGGCCCGCCCACGCTCGAGCACGCCCCCATCGAGATGCACCACTTCGGGTCCGGCATCTGCTCCCACACCCGCTTCAGCACCGGCGACATCTTCAGCGTCACCGTCCCCGCCACAATCATCAAATCCGCCTGCCGCGGCGACGGCCGGAATACCTCCGCCCCAAATCGCGCAATATCAAATCGCGAAGTCGTCGACGCAATCATCTCGATCGCGCAGCACGCCAGCCCAAACGTCAGCGGCCAGATCGCGCTCTTCCGCGCCCAGTTAAACACATAGTCCACCGTCGACAGCACATAGCTACGTTCAAACCGATTATCAATTACGCCCATGCGTCTATCTTACCTCGCAGTCCCTTCCCCCGCGTACTTGTAGCGCCGGTCTTCAGACCGGCATCCTCGCCTTCGATCCCACCGCTGTCATCCCGCTTGCCCTGAGTCTCGAGGGGCCTGTTTGCCCTGAGGAACGAAGGAAGCGCAGTCGAGGGATCTGCTTTTGCCTTTGCTGTTTCTCTTGTAGCGCCGTCTATAAAGGCGTCGGCGTTGTCAAGATACACTGGTGGTTTTGTTCTGAGACCGGGGAATCTCCGATCCGGTTTTGTTTGTCCCTACCAGGAATCTTTTGGTTTGCTTGTGCATCGCCGACCAAGGCTCGCTGCTGAAATCATCTGCGATGGAACGTTGGTTCCACCAGCCATCTATTCGGTCTTTCCACCATGATTCTCGCTGCAGACTCCCCGGCTTTCCGAGGAGGCAGGGCGCTCACTCAGCGTCTCGATGGATCGACCGCTTCCATCACGGCGCTACTCGAGCTACCCCGCAAACGAACCAGCTGCGCCAGCAGTTCTCCGTAATCGGCCCGGCTGCGCAGCATCCAGTACAACCTCACCGCCAGGCGGCGCGCCACCGCCACCTTCGCAATCTGACTCCCCCGACGGAATTTCAGCCGCTGATACAGCCGTCGCAGTTCCGCATCTTTCCGGGCCGCCGTCTGCCCGGCTTCGACCAGCAACCAGCGCGTTGTCGAACTGCCCTGCTTGCTGATCGATCCGATCCGCACCCGATCCGCCGACGAGTTCAGCTGAGGATCGAGTCCCAGATAACTGCTCACCTGCCGGCTACGGCGGAAGCGTTCGACCTCCCCGATCGTCAGTGCGAAGGCCAGCGAGGTCAACGGTCCCACCCCCGGATGAGTCATCAGCCGAGCCGCTGCGGGATGAGCCGCCGCTTGCTTCTCGACCGCGTCATCTAGTTCTGCAATCGGCTTCTCCATCTGGTCGAGCAACTCCAGCAGTTCTTTCCGCCGCCGCGAGGCCCACGGCTCGAGCGCCAGCGCTTCCAGTTCCTGCCGCCCTGCCTTGCTCCACAACTTCTTTTTCCGGCACAGACCCTGGCCCATGGCCATGGCCTGCAGCTGGTTCATCACCTTCGTTCTCATCTGCACCAGCTTCACGCGATGCAATACCAGTTGCCGCAAATCCCGCTCCGCGACCGTGGGCATCCAGATCTTCGGAAAGCGGTCCTCACTCATCAGCCTTCGCAGATGGGTTGCATCCCGCTCGTCGTTCTTCTGCTTGCGCACCACCGCAGCGCGAATCTGGGCCGCATCTCCGACCCACAGTTCGTACCCTAGCTCGGCCAGCATCTGCTCGAACCATCGCGTGTAGCCGGTTGCCTCGATCCCCACGATCACCGGCCCACGCAACTGTTCGTAAAACCGTCTGGCTTCGCCGTTGTGGTGTTCCAATCGCAACTGCACGATCTCTCCGGTCTCCGTATCCAACATCTCAATCTGCTGCTGGCGCGTGTGAAAATCACAGCCTATAATCTTCATCGCTCGGCTCCTTCCCTCCGAGCCTTGGTCGTTTCCCAACGCCAAGTGTACTCAGCTCGAAGGAGCCGACGCCTTTATCCAATCAGCATCCTGCCGGCTCTTTTCCTCGCCGTTGATTATCGCTCTTCTGCCACTTCTGTCATCCCGAGCGCAGTCGAGGGATCTCTCTTCGCCTGCCCGCCAATCTTAATGGCGGGCGAGTATATCAAAACGCCGCCGAGACTCGAACCGAGGCGCAGAATCATTTCTGGCTCATCAGATACAGGTCGGCGTGGCCGCTGACGCGCGCGTACACGATGTTCGAGAGATCGCGCGAATAATCGTACGCGTTGCCGCCGGCGAGCAGAGGGAATGCAAAGGGAAGCTTCAGCGCCACCTGCGGCTGGCCGATCAGTTTCCCATCATGCCAGCCTTGGCGGTAAAGCGTAACATCGTGCTGCGACGGGGCGGCGTAGGTGAATGAATTGCGGTCGGAGGCGAACGAAAGTCCGAACGTTACGACGCCGGGCAAAAGCGAAGTGCACTTCTTGTCCGCAAGCGAGAACTCGTAAATTCCATTCCGTTCTCCGGCGCCGATTAGAGTCAGCAGATACTTTCCGCCGGGCGCTACGTCGAAAGCATAACCGCAACCAACAGCCAGCTCCTCCGCGGGCGAACCATCAGCGCTCTCCCTCCAGACCGACGTCGCCTTGGCGGCCACGTCGACGCTGTTGATGAATACGGATTTCTGATCCTCACTCCAAAGTACGGCTTGGATGCTCCCGCCAGACCATTGAAGTTCGTGAAGACCGCTGCCATCGGCTCCCACGACATACGGCTTGTCGGGCGATCCAGCTTTCTCCTCCACGAAAGCCAGATGAGAATTGTCCCCCGCCCAATAACCGGTGGCAATCGCTGTCCCCGTGGCGATTTTCACCTTGTTGCTGCCATCGATGTTCGATACCCAGAGCTCAGATCGGTCCTGCGACGGGATCGTGATATACATCACGCGCTTGCCATCGCGCGAGACCACTGGCTGCGTGGCGTTTTGCGACGCGATGTCCGTGGATTCCTTCGAATGCACGTTGTAAACCGTGAGCAACCCGGTGGCTTTTCCGTTCACGAAGTAAATTCCTTTTCCTCCCGGATCTGGCATGGGTGAAGTGTCCGGTCCCGTCCCGAGAGTCACCTGCGTCAACGCCTTGTCGCCCAGGCTGTACTTCCAGATATTCGTCAGCCCGCTTACCGTGCGGCCGAACATTACGGTCTTTCCAGCTTCGGCCCACACCACGCTGGCCGGATCCCCCTGTATCGGCCCTAAATCAACGGACGCTCGCTTCGCCAGATCTACTTCGTAAGCTTCGCCACCTTCCAGGAAACTAACTGTGTCCTGACACACCACCAGCAACCGGTTGCCATCGGGGAATGGCAAGATCCGACGAACCGGCTTCACGCCTGCACCAAAACGAAAGACTTCTTCCTCACCTAATCCGGATCTGTTAGCTCGAAAGACGGCCCCTGACTTTGTGTAAAAGATGGAGGCCCCATCGGCGGAGGGAGCCACTGCGTGACCCGAGACGACACGAGTCGGTTTTCCGCCGAGGGTGGGAACCCCCCAGGCCTCGGCTTTTCCGAGAAACCTGCCGTAATAGATTTCGGTCCCGTCGGTGGAAAAGCTGCTCACAATCTTGTCGCCGTCGTCATTTGTGAGTTGGAGCGGCTCGCCGCCAGAGCTCAGCATGACGAATACCTGCTCGATGCCGCCTACCGGCGAGCTGAACGCCACGGTATGGCCATCCGGAGAAAGCTGAGCGCCTTCCATCGGTTTGTCCCAGTGGCTGATTTGCGTGATTTTCGCGGGGCCGCTCGGCGCCGTCGGCGCGCTCCTGAAGTGATACATCGCGAACACCGCCACCGCGAACATCGCCACCGCGCCCGCTGCAATATATTTCACGCGCGGCGACTTCGTCGCAGGCGGCGAAGTAGCTTGTGCCGCCGTCGCGCTCACCGAACTCCCGCCGCCGCTGCTCGCCATTTCCGGCGCCTGCGCCGGGGCTTGCTCTTGCATCGTCCGCGTTCCCGCCGACGACGAAACGCGCCCCGAGTCAGTATCCCGTCGCAGCCGCTTCAAATCGGTGCGAATGTCGGACGCGGCCTGATACCGCATCTCGCGGTCCTTATCGAGCGCCTTGTTGATGATGTCTTCGAGCTTCGCAGGAAGATCCGGATTCCGCCGCACCGGAGCCACCGGCGCTCGATTCAAAATCGCGTCGGTAATCACGCCCGAAGTTTCGCCGCGAAACGGCAGGGCCCCCGTCGCCATCTCGTATAGCACGACGCCAAACGAAAACAGATCCGTCCGCGCGTCGAGTTCCTTCCCCCGCACCTGCTCCGGCGACATATACGCCACCGTCCCCACCGCCGTGCCGGGGCTCGTGAGATCGGCCACGCTCACTCCCGTCACGCCCTGCGCCGCGCGCGTCACATCTTGCGTCATCGTATGAATCGCAGCGCGCTCCACCTGCTTGGCCAGCCCGAAATCCAGAATCTTTGCGTGTCCCCGCTCGGTGACAAGAATATTCGCCGGCTTGATATCGCGGTGAACGATCCCCTTGCTGTGCGCCGCTTCCAGCGCGTCTGCAATTTCCACGCTGATATCCAGCAGCAGCTCCAAATCCATAGGACGTCCCGCAATCCGATGCTTCAACGTGGACCCATCGAGGAATTCCATCGCCAGGTAGGTTTGCCCGCCGTCTTCGCCAATTTCGTAAATCGTGCAAATATTCGGATGGTTCAACGCCGACGCAGCACGCGCCTCACGCCGGAATCGTTCGAGCGCCTGCGCATCCGACGCCAAATCATCAGGAAGGAATTTCAGCGCCACATGCCGGCCAAGGTTCGTATCCTCAGCCTTGTACACCACACCCATCCCACCGCCACCAAGCTTCTCGATCACGCGGTAATGCGAGATGGTACGGCCAATAGGCGACTGGGACTCAGGCATGCTGGGCGCCCATCTTAGGTCGCCCACACATGCAAGTCAACGCACCTCGCCGCTGCTGGTCCAAGAGATTGTTCGAATGGGTTGCGCCGAACCAATCGCGCCACCGTACTTCAAAAAAACAGCGATAGTGCGAGCGGCCAGTTACCCCGAGTCGGCCAATGGAACGGACATTGCTCCCATCTCGCAGCGCTCAAATGTGGCTTATTTCCTACGGGGCAGGCTCTTGCTCTTCCGGAGCGAGCTCATTCGTTTCTCTGAAATAACGACAGACCACTCGGAGCCCGGGTCAGGCAGGAATTCTTGTGCCTTCGCCACATCTGGAAAAGCCTCGTATCCGTCCCATCCCGATGGCGTCAAAACTCGAATACGGGACGCGGGATAGTCCTCCACCCACTGAAGGATCTTGGGTGCGTGCTTACTCGACGGGGATATCTCCGCTTCGAAGATCACTCTCCATAGCGTGGGCAGAAAATCCGGGTCGCGATCGTTCAAACCTTCCCAAATATCATGTTGGTCAGCTTCGAGACACATTAGAACCCAGCTTGCTGCCCGAGAATTATCTATCAGAAGCGACCCTTTTTTCGGTAATGGGTCGAGCGATTCTGAGAAACTTTCTTTGCACCAAGCCCATCCTTCGGTATTCACGCTCTGAAAAAGTTTGTTCGCGGGATTCCACACAGTCGTAGATTGACCTCGGCGCGAGTAGTTTTCAAACCGAACCCCGCATAGGCCATTCCACTGTGGAGGAAAAGGGCAGGACAGTCCCGACGCGTGGGTTGGTCTGGGGGCCCCTGGATCCCGAGTCCATAAAGGCAATACTCCCGGATCAAATGGAAATGAACTCGCCCCCCGTCGTGCAACGATACGGTCCGGCGGAAGAAATGCGGTGTGCCAGGCCAGACCATCGAGGGTGTTGCTGTCACCTTGTTCCCCAATGCACGGGATTATTGCGACTGACTTCGAGTTCCACTCAGCCTTCATTTCGGGTCGAAAACCATACATTAGGGCCAGCACGCTGATAAGCGGAGGCTTCAAAAGTTCCCAGGTCATTGCTGAGTCTTGTCTCTGGCTTGCGGTGGCACCCCACTGTAAAGCGACGGCTGAAGGTGGTTCAGTTTCCATTACGCGATAGTTTAACCATTCAAATGCTGAGCCACGATTTCCGCTCAGAAAGTTTCGGTTGACGTCGAGGCATTGCTGGTCGAGCCAGCGCAGGAGCGCCCGACCCTTTTTTAAACTCAACGTCATAGCGATTCACCCCGATTCTCCCAGCATCACTAGAAGCCCAATCCACTTCCACTATTGCCCTTGCTTGCGTAATCCATCCCCGCTCGTAACGGTAGAAACCGCTTTTCACGAATCGCGGATCACCCGCGAGTCGCATCCCTTTCCAGCTATAAATAGATTGAGACCGCGGAATATAGCAATATCCTTTGCCGACTTTCCTCAACTCCTGCTTCCCTTCTTTGGATTTCGCGCGAAGAAACACTAAAGAACATCCACCCGAGAGCTGAAAATACGGTAAGCGAATGCGGCATGTCCCTAATTGTTCAGGTAATTCACCTTCTCGTACTTCCCACCTTAGGAATCGCCGTAATTCCTCATCCACGTCCACTAAATCACGCTGTTCTGCCTGAAGGGCCTTCTTCTTTTTAAGAGGCAGTAAATCGACAGGGGTGTCGCTAACCTTCAGCGCGCTTTTCAATTCGCCAGCCACCAAGCTCGTGAATTGAGCTTGGCTATAGGCGAACCCTGCCTTTAGATCAAGCGTTTCGCCGCCCGGAAGAGCAGACTTGAGGGTAAACGCGCATGGGATCCGCACTAACTCATAACGAAGATATTTTCTCAATTCTGAATACCATTCCGACAAGCTTCCGCCTACAACCTCCGGCCGAAGGTGAAGTCGAACTTCAGTACCAGGTGCGATATTCGGATCGCGGCGTAGTTCGCCAAAAGAGCCGACGCCCTCCGTTTCGAAAACCCACCCCTCACCGTCTCCGTCGCCCGGCTCTTGGCTACGTCGAGTCTTGATAATGACCCTATCAGCGAGCATGAAATAGCTCAGGACGCCGATTCCAAATTGTCCGGTACGTCCGAGAGTGAAGCCCGCCTGCCTGCATTTTCTTTCTAAATCGAGCACGTCATGTCGGGATGACACGCCACTTACCAGCAGATGGTCCTGAATCATCGCTTTCGTCATCCCCACCCCAGTGTCCACGCTTGTCAGCCAAGCGCCATCGGCAGAAACGTCGACTCGCAAGTCAACTCGATTAAGTTCCGCAAGGGCCATCCCAAGCGAGGGATTGGTCGCATTTGTGCGCGACAACCTCTCGTATGCAATTTTCTCGCGGACTGCATCGAAAGCGTTCTGTAACACTTCTCGCACTGCAACGAGTTTGCTTCCGTACAGTTCAACCCCGGAAAGTAGCTGGAGGAGTTTTTGGGTATCAGGTCTGAAGGAACCGTCGATGTAAACGTAACTGTCCTCCCGCGGTCGAATATCGGAATGAGACGCGGGTGAGAGATCCCATCTGTGGGGAAGAGCGGCAGTCAGTCCTGGGCACGTTTCAAAGTGCGTCTCGTCAGCGAGTCTTCGACTGAGCGATAACTCAACGTCGATGTCATGAATCGTTATATCTACGGCTTTATGGATCTGCGCACTACGAGGCCTTGCCCATACCACAACGCGGCTCCCTTCAAGCCTCACCGACAATTCCTGGTCCTTCCACCAATAGATCAAGCTGGAAGTAGGAATATCTCTATGCCTGAGAATTACTGCTGAAGTGCGTTCAGGATCTAATTCGAGTACATCAGCGACCCGCAGGACTACCGCCAGATACCGCAAATGAACCATCACTGACGGAGAACCTACAGGTCGGGGATTAAAAGACTCTTTTTTCAGTTCGTTGTAATATTCGTGATGGCTTCGACACAATAGAACCAAATCGGCGACCCAGCCAACATATGTCCCCAATGTCAGGCTCGCAAGATTCAAACGGATCCATTCTTCTCCCCAGTCAACATGCCGGCTACGGCTGTAATAGGCAATGATCTCGTTGGCCAACTTGTAGGTTTCCGAATTGGCTGTGTCAGAAGCCAGGGGAGGCGATGTTCCGGCGCGGTTCTCATCAAGCCACTTCCTAAACTCCGTTTGCTCTGTCTCCGGTAGATCCTGCGCGTCATTCGTCAGAAGCAAGGTATATAGCGCTTGCACTCTCCGCACCTCAGGCGTCATGCCTATGTCGTGCAAGTAGGCAGAAAGTAGGAGCAATGCCAATTCGTACGTTGATAGCTTGGGAAATACGTCACTCGGGATGATTTCTGCCATCCGTTGAGCCACTCTAAAAGCATGTCCGGAATCGTGAAGAGTAAAATTGAGCGGCGACGATCCTCCGGAAGATAAGATCCGATCTATATTTGGCATGCACTTCTGAAGGGTAGCCCGAACGTCATCCGCCTCCGGACTGCTTTTCCTCCCCAGCTCATCCCAGATTGTGGTCTTCATCCAGGTTGAGAGGTCTACGTGGCTGTCGGCTGTCACCGTCGTTACCTCCGGTCCGAGAACAACTTATGTCCCGGGCTATGAGCGGTTGTCTATTCCGCAAGTCGCCGGATTCTATCGTTGGGAGTCACTTAACGCAATCCTAACGTCCTGCTTGAGCACCTCACCGATTGCCTTCGCGCAGCATAACGCACAGCGGCTGAGCCTCTCCTGCTCGCGTCCGTCGAGAACTTTCATTTCAGCCTTCAATCACCTTGGCATGCACGGGCCAAGCAACGAACGCCTTAGCCATTTCCCACCCGCCCCGCGTAGTCTACGATTTACACCCACCCAAAACCGTGCTACTATTGCCCGTTTTTATATGATGACGCAAACGTCACTATCGGGCGCCGCTCTTCAGTACCGAGGAGGCCCGCCGGGGTGTATCCCTCCGCCTCACCCTGAGGTACGAAGGGGATTCCCGGAAGGGAAGGGATTCATCCCTTCCATAAACGATCAGACGATCGTTCCCCTACCACCTGCGCAGCCCCACCCGCGCAGTCCTTTTCCAGCCACTAGCCACCCGCCACCGAGGTTCTAATCGCAAATCTGGAATTAGAATTCCACCTAACTCACAGAAAACTCAGCCCACTAAGAACTTCTAATCGCAAATTTTCGACGCTTTTGTATTTGTTCACGAATCACCAGTCACGAGTTACAAGTCACCGCTTTCTAATACACGGTAGCGCGATTAAAACTCAGCGCAACCCATTTAAAAACAGTAACTTGATAGATTCTAATAGGCGGCGAACGCTGGCCCTAGGAAACGACTTTCGCTCAATAACAAAACGAACTCCCGCTCCGTCAACTACCGCCTGCGCAGGTTCACCCGCGCGGGTTTTTGGTGCGCTGCCTAGGCGCGAAGCTCAACTTCGCGGGTCAGCTTCGCGATCGCGGCTTGAGTTGCGGCTGCAGCTCGGTGGCTTTCTTGACGTCAACGACGCTGGCCAGTTCCAAAACATT
>CAVOOU010000007.1:0-245531 GCA_963697645.1 uncultured Acidobacteriota bacterium
CTCACGCGCTAGCGTTCTTTTCGACGCCGCATTTTCCGCAGTAGGGGCACGGCATGCCGTGCCCGAAGTCGCTAGGACCTGTATGACGCTATGCATCCACGGCTGTGATCGCGCGGCCCCTCGTACCGCTGGCCTCCGGCCGGCGCCTTTGACTTTCGCCCCTCAGCGCCGCGCCTCACTCCCACCACCCGCCGCCGCGCGAAACACCGCGAAGTAAGAAAGCAGCCGCCGCCTGAATCCCAACCGCTCATAAAGCTGCACAGCCCGCATATTCTCCGCTCGCACATGAAGAATAGGAGTTTCATCCCGCCCACGAATGCGCTCCGCCAGAATCGTCATCAGAAAACCCGCATACCCGTGCCCCAAATGGTCAGGATGCGTGCACACCGCGCTAATCTCCGTATAACCGGGAAGCTTCAGCCGCTCGCCAGCCATAGCGACAAGCTTTCCATCCTTGCGTATCCCCAAATAAGTCCCCATCTCCCGCGTCCGCGTATCAAACGGCCCAGGCTTAGTCAAAGTAGCCAGCTCGACCATCTCCGGCACATCCGCCTCCCGAAGTTCGATGAAATCATACGAGTGGCGAGTAGGCTCAAGCCGCGCATCGTCCTCCAGAATCATCTGCAGCAAACCGCCGTCGAGCACAATCTCAAGCCCCTCAGGCGCTGCCATTTGCTGCGGAAGGAACAAACCCAACCCGCCGCCCGCCGCAAGCAACCCGCGCACCGACGCGAACCCTTCCGCATTCGGCTCGGGAAACCCACCCAACGGCGTAACATCCGGCGGAAACCGCCGCAGCACGCCGTAAGTCTCAGCAAAATTCGCCTGGCAAGTCCCCAGCGCATTAAATATCGGATTATCGAGCGGGTGCATCCGGCTGCTCCAAAGCGCCGCAAAGAATTCCCGACGCGCTCACTATTGTCGATGCTCTCCACCCGACCTTAGACTCCGCCCACCCCCTCCCGCTATCCGTTACTTGCGCCCAAATTGGCCCATCCCATGACAGCAAACAAAGCACAGAAATCTTCACCGAAGGTCACTCATCGAGGGGCGCTTTAAGAAGTGCACCAGATCCAACGCAGAAATCCCCACCGGAGCGCAATCCTCGAAGACGTTCTAGCTTCCTAGACATAGAGGCACTGAGGCACGGAAGTGAAGAGAGATCCCTCAAAACAAAGCGCTTCAAAAACGCAGCGTCCCCAAAACTAGGTCGCTCTATCGAGTTCCTCTCGATCCAGCGCCGTAGGCGCGGCACAAGTTAGCCCCGGCAGTAAGGCCGGGGTGACCATCGCGCGTCAGCGCTTCCTTTTGCGCAGCCTCACCCGCGCAAAGCATTCGTTCGTGCCTTTGCTGTGCGCCGTCACGGTTGTGAGCGGGCGATACCTTCATCGTCCCCATCGCTTTCTCCATCGTGATTACATTCTGTCTAACGGCGGCAGCATGGCTCTCAATCGAAACAGGTTTCCATGCCTCCGTCGCGATCGTACAGTGAAAGAACAACTAAAGGGTTATCTGCCAAGTAGATTTGCCGGCCGCAGTAGCTTAGACTTATTTATTCGGATTGACATATGGACATCAAAATAAGTCCGCGGCATCTGAAAGGCGGACCGTGCTCCGATGGCTATGCGCTCGACTTACATACACTCGGCAGCACCTTTCTGGGTCACAATTCTGCCGGATATCCGATGTTCGACACCAAACGTACAGCCGTGGGCGAACTACTCTACCAACTGAAATACCGCGGCGATCAGAACGCTGTCGACCCGCTAGCCGAGACTGCGGCTAACTTCTTAAAAAACACATGGCGGATAAAAGTCGACGCCATCGTCCCGGTGCCGCCGTCCAATGAGCGCCGGATCCAGCCGGTCGACGCGGTCGCAAACGCTCTCGCCGCGCGGCTGGGTATAGCGGTTTGCAACGGCTGTCTGACGAAGGTAAGAAAGACACCCCAATTGAAAGACATCAACGAGTACGACAAAAGAGCGGAGGCGCTCAAAGGAGCCTTCAGCGTAGCCCCGGAAGGGACCGCAGGCAAAGATTTGTTGCTGTTTGATGATCTCTACGGGTCAGGAGCGACGGTCGGTCATATAGTTGAAGTTCTGAAAGGCGACGGCAAGGCGAGTGCGGTTTATCTTTTGACCCTGACGACGAAGTAGGTGCGAATGAATATTTTCATCGGTGGATCGAGGGCGGTCTCCAAATTAAATAAGCCCATCCGTACGCGGCTTGACGACTTAGTGAAGCGCGGTTGTACGATTCTCGTTGGCGACGCCAACGGCGCGGACAGGGCCGTCCAGGCATACTTTGCGAACCATCGCTATGGCAATGTCGTTGTGTTTTGCATGGAAGAATGCCGCAACAATATCGGTGCATGGCCGACGCGCAGAATCAATTCGCCGAATGAGCGGAAAGACTTCACCTACTACGCCACTAAAGACCTGGCCATGTGCAAAGAGGCGCAATGTGGCATGATGTTGTGGGATGCCAAAAGCAAAGGCACGCTCCAAAACATCCTGAACCTAGTCGAAGCCGGCAAGCGCACGCTCGTTTACTTCGCGCCGACCAAGGACTTTTATGTGGTAGCGAACCAAGACGATTTGCGCAGCTTGCTGGCGCGGTGTCAGCGGCGCGATCTGGATGCCGCATCGCGTGGCCTTGGCTTGAAAACGCCCCTCACGCAACTGCCGTTATCGCTTCCCAGGCTTTAACATCCTGCGTAAGGGCTCTTATTCTCAGATGGGTAAATATTTCGTTTGTAGCTCTTTCGCTGACAGCTTATCCAGGTCCACTCCCAATAACAGCATTACAGCCTTATATGCGTCGAGTAGTGTTTTGTGAATCGATTCAAGGTCATCGAGCATTTGCAGCCTTCCTTCATCCGAGTTTCGACGAAAGTTGTGCTGACGATAAAAAGAATGGAAAAGCCCGTTGCGCTCGTCGAGAGCTCTTGCCAACACGTCTTCAAGATTTGCGATTGACTGATTCTTGGCCTCAAGCTGGGCAATAAGTTGACCGAGGGTGTGCTTGTTTATCTGGCGGAACAACTCGTCAGCACGGTGCGGATCGGCTGATTGACTAAGTTCTGTTCGACGATACCATGTTTTGCGAGCACGTTGCCAAGCTCGGTTTCAAGGAGTTGGGCCGCTTCTGCGGCGTAGCCGAATTTCAAATAGACATCATCGAGAGTGGGCATGACTAGGATTATAGCGACCCTTGAAGACCTGAAAATGTGATTCCCAGCTCCAATTTCTGTTGGGTCGGGTCGCCCACCGACTAACTCGAAATGCCCGCAATCTCCGGAGGCAAGCATGTATTCATCACCGCAAGCATCCTCAATCCCTGCTGGTTTTCACAGCGCCATGCCGTACCTGATCTTCGACGGCGCGGCGGCGGACGCGATTGCATTTTATTGCGAAGCTTTTGGGGCCACCGAGCTGCCGGGCAGGCTTACGGATCCAGCTGGAAGAGTTCTAGACGCCGGAATCACGATTGGCGACTCGGTTATTCGCGTGGGGGATGAGGCGCCCTGGCGCATTGCAGAGTCCCCGGACACTTGGCGGCGCATCGTCATTCGTTCACCTTTACGTGGCCGATGTGGACGCGGTGATCGGGCGGGCTGTGGCCCTCGGCGCGAGAATCCTATTGCCCATCAACGATCAATTTTACGGAGACCGCGCCGGAAGTATCGCCGATCCATTTGAGCAAGCCTGGACGATCGCCACCCACAAAGAAGATCTGTCTCCGGAAGAAATCCAGCAGCGGTTTGCTGCTTCTCTTCGCGGTTCATAGGCGTACGCAAGGGCAGGTATCCCACCGATTCGATGTGCAGGGTTTAGATTTTACGGGTGCCCCATCTTTCGCGCTTTTCGAAAGGTGGGGGGTTTTTCCCCGAAGCATGCGGCTTCATTCACTAATGACGTGGTCGGCCCATTCCACCAGTGAAACGTAGATCGGAACCGTGCCCCATTGCGCGTTCCAACTGCTCAAGTCCGCTTCCGTGACCCCACGGGCCCGGGAACAGGCTCCTCAAGCAAATACCGGGATGCCTTTGGCTACCACCTTCGCCATGGTCTCGCTCAGGGGAGGCCATCCGATGGGTTTCACAACATCAACCGTCACCTTGCGCATCAGGTACGTAGCGTCGTGAGTGAGAAATATCTGCACATCATGCCCGGCGTCGGCCAGTGCGAGCCCGTGGGAAAAGGCGAAGGATGCGCGGGTCGGTTCATCGGTTCCCCAGGAACTCCTCATCAAAATGTGCAGTTTCTTCTTGGGTGCTTGAGGTTGCTGAGTCTGCGCCTCGCTAGTGGAAGCCACAATGGCCCCGGCGGCGAGTATGCCAGCAGCCAATTGCGTCGATTTTTCAAGAAAGCTTCGGCGGGTTGCCACATTTCACCTCTCGGAATTGGCAGGACTCTACACGAGCCGGACAGCTGATTACAAACTATTATTGACGCTCGCCGGGTGGGTCACGAGGATCGGAGAAAACGCACGGTAAACGCGAGACAAGCCCTGTTATCAACATCTCTAACGAAGTCGGCCTCGTCAAGGGTGTTTAGCTCTGGTTTTATTTCTTTCGCACACACACCTGCCACCGCACAGTCTCGCTTGTTTCTTGGCGAGTGATGCGCTGCCATTCTCGAATTCATTGTCCCTGTCCGACCTACGAGCTCGGTCCGTGTCACTTCATCGTCTCGGTCTTGCCCACCAAACATCTCTCCGATCACGTCCGACCATGATGATTTCTTCGAACTCCCTGACATTCCAGGGAGGCGGGTAGCCTATTCACTTATCCGGTCACTGCTGCGCAGGACCACTGTTGATAGCTGGCATCCCCGCACGGACACGACCGCTTTCCTGCCGCGCTTTTCCGCGACGGCAGAACTCTTCGTAATCGATCTGGTCACGCATCATGATCCAGAGTCGGATTCCCAACTTCCTGGCTGCCGCGACTCTCGCTTTCCCCAGTCCTTTCTGCACCAGTTTCCGCCGATAGAAGCGTTTCAACTCCGGATCCCGCTCGACCGCGTGCATCGCTGCTTCACACCACAGATAACGCAGCAACGTGTTCCCTTGTTTGCTCATCGCACCCAGCCGCTGCCGGCGCCCGCTGGTGTATTCGCTCGGAATCATGCCGATGTAACTGGCCAGTGCTTTTCCGTCGCTGAACCGCAGTGGATCCCCCAGGAACACTTCGGTGGCTAACGCGGTGATCGGCCCCACTCCCGGATGTGTTAGCAATCGTCTTGCCTGGGGATGCTGCTGGATCTCTTCGCAGACTTCTTTGTCGAGTTCTTCGATCGATCCCTGCAGGCGAGGATACAAAGTCAGCAGTGCCGCTCGTCGCTCGCTGGCATGGGGAGCCAGAGGCAACGCTCGAAGTGCGTGCTGGTTTGCTTGGCTCCATAGCGCGTGGCCTCGCCTGAAACCGTGGTTGAGTGCCATCGATTGCAGCGTGTGCTGGACTCGGGATCGCATGCGTACCCACTGATGACGGTGACGTAACAACGTGCGCAGATCGCGTTGCTCGGTCGAGGGCATCCAGATCGTCGGAAAGCGATTCTCGGCGAGCAAGGTCAGTAACAATCGCGCATCCCGCCGATCATGCTTTTGTTTGCGTGTTTCTGCTTTGCGGATTTTCGCTGGATGACCGACTCGGCATTCGATCCCCAGCTCTTCCATCAACTCCAGGAACCACTGCATTGAGCCGGTCGCTTCGATCCCCACCAGAATCGGACCAGACAGTGCGGAATAAAACTCCCGGACGGTGTCGCCTTCATGTTCGAGGGTCTTTTCTTCCATCTCGCCTGTATCAGTATCCAACATCGCGATCGTCTGTTGTCGAGCGTGTAGATCGCATCCTATAATTTTCATCTCGGCCTCCTTCGATCCGAGCTCTGTTAGGTCCGGACACCACACAGTTTACTCGGCTCGTCGTGAGGCCGACTTCGTTATGCCATCACCTATCCGGCCCTTGGCAAACCCTGATGCTTTTTATCGCACGACTTTGTCACTTACGCCGGGCCTCGATCCATCCCACACCCCATGTTCCCTGCGTTGAAATCTGCTTGACGATTTCAACCGTCCGGAGCAGACTTTTTTTTCGTGCGACTCACTCTTGACAAGTCCAGGTACGCAAACAAGAGCATGCGATTAAAGAAGGAGAAGCCAACGTGATCTCTGCAGCATTTCCCTACAAAAAGCAGCAGCGGCAGATACTCGGCAGCAAGATGGCGTACGTGGAGGTTGGAAAGGGCGACCCCATCGTGCTGCTGCACGGCAATCCCACCTCGTCGTACCTCTGGCGCAATGTGCTCCCGCACCTCGAGCCACTCGGCCGCTGCATCGCACCAGACCTGATCGGCATGGGCGACTCCGAAAAGCTGCCTAACAGTGGCCCCGGCTCCTATCGCTTCGTTGAGCACCGCCGCTACCTGGACGCCCTGCTTGAGGCTCTGGATGTGCGCGAGCGCGTCACGCTCGTCATCCATGACTGGGGTTCGGCACTCGGCTTCGACTGGGCCAACCGCCACCGCGAGGCCATGAAGGGTATCGCGTTCATGGAGGCGATCGTGGCGCCGCAGGGCAAGGATCACTGGGACACGATGGGAATGCGCTCAGCCTTGGAGGCAGTGCGTTCGGAGGCCGGCGAGGCGATGGTCCTGCAGAACAACTATTTCATCGAAGAGATCCTGCCGAAGGCCATCCTGCGGAAGATCTCCGGCGAGGAGATGGCGGAGTATCGACGTCCGTTCCGTGAGCCAGGCGAGGGGCGACGGCCGACGCTGACATGGCCCCGAGAAATACCCATCGATGGCGAGCCCGCCGATGTGCATGCCATCGCGACTGAGTACGCGGCCTGGCTGGGAACGAGCGATGTGCCCAAGCTGTTCCTGAAAGCTGAGCCAGGCGCGATCCTCGCTAACGATAGGCTGGTCAACCTCGTTCGCGGGTGGCCAGCGCTGACCGAGAAGAAGGTGGCGGGAATCCATTTCGTTCAAGAAGATTCGCCGGATGAAATTGGGCGGGCCATCGCCGAGTGGATCGGTGGGGCTGCGGTGACGGGGCAACGCAGGGCCACCGTGGCGTAACGTCGACGATGCGGACGGGGTGATCGGATCCTCTGGCGCGAAAATCCTATTGCCCATCAAAGATCCACTCACTGTTTCTTCGCTGGAACCGAAGAAGCGGCCGTCGTGCTCACCACGTTTTCCCGCTCCTGATTGTAGGTACCGAACTTCTTGGCCACCGGCTTCAACGTAGGATAGAACTGCACAAATGTATGCTCCACCGCAGCATGCGCATCGTGACAGGCGAAGCATCCTTCTTTGGCGTTGATCCGTGCAGTCTTGCTGTTCTCATCGAAGGCGAAGTAGCCCCACTTATCCGGCAAGCGCGCATCCTTGACCTCGACGGCAATACCCATCAGATCCGTTTGGAAGTGGCCGTCCTTATTGATTGAACCTTTGCTCTGCGCGCTACGCTCCTCGACCACGAACATGGTCTGCTCCGGCCAACGTCCTGAGCCCATAAACTCGCGATAAGCCCACTGCGGCACGAAGACGTTGGTGAACTGAGGATTTCCGCCGGTGCTGTAGGTCATACCGTAGCCTGCCGAGAGAAAGACCCAGGCGCGATAGTTTTCCGGGCGAATCAGATCTTTTGTCCCCGTAAACTCCGGCCGGTCGGTCGTACCCGAGCCCGATGACTGCGTTTTCACCGCCCGAGCCGCAGCCAGCACAGAAAGACACAACGCCGCCGCCATGAACCAAACGCCACTCTTCATGTTCTTCCTCCGCTGCGACCTTATCGCCCAGAAGCTCCTGTAGCTCATCCCCTTCGGACTCACCGCGTGCCTCTTATCCATCTTCATCGCCAAGGGTGCTCACTATGTCGTCTAGCGATATAGTGGTGGGCAAGTCAGCCGCCATGCCTGCAAAAGTGATAAGTCACCGAAGCATCGTGACTTATGACACTCTCCGCCGACACCCACGTTGCGAAGGATGTCCTATTGTGGGATTGCCCTGTCCGCTAGGGAGCGAGCCCCATTCTATCTTGACAAATGGTTACCAGTAAGCTAACATGGGTCGTGCGAATTATCGACAACTCGACTCGGCGCCCACCGTCACCCGCCAATCTCATTTCGGCGGTCCTAATCGCAAATCTGGAATTAGAATTCCGCGTAAGCCCCATAAGAATCAGCGAACTAAAAATTCCTAATCGCAAATTTTCGACGATTTCTTCGTCTCTTTTCTGCACCGCGGATCGCGAGCCGCAGGCCATGGAATTTCTAATCGAGAATGCGCGATTAAGATCCCACCTAAGCCCCTCAAGAATCAGCCAACTACAAATTTCTAATCGAGAACGGATGGCGATTTCCTTCTCCACGGATCACGAGTCACTAGTTACGAGTCACGCCGCGAATCTCAGCTTTTACGGCTCACTCGCCACTGCCTTCCTCACGCAACACATTGACTTGCCGAGCACTTACGGCCTAGCATGGCGCGCACAGGAGGTCCGCTTGGAGCCCAGAAGCGTGCCAGGAGTTCGCCGAGTCCTGTTTAGTGTCGCCGTTATTTCTGGCGTTTTTCTTCTTTCGCTGCTCGCCTCTCGCCCACCCTGGTCCAAATCCGCCAAAGCCCCCGAATCAGAATTCTCCGCGGCTCGCGCTCGCGTGGTGCTCGATCGGCTCGTGGGCGACGGCATTCCGCATCCCACCGGAAGCGCTGCGAACGACGCCGTTCGCGCGCGAATCCTCGACGAATTTTCAAAGCTCGGCTACGCGCCGGAAGTGCAAACCGGATTCGCTTGCGACGAATATGGAACCTGCGCGACGGTAAACAATGTCGTCGCTCGTCTCGACGGCTCTGAGCCAGGCCAGTCCGTTCTAATCGCAGCGCACTATGATTCCGTGCCCGCCGGCCCGGGCGCATCCGACGATGGCGTGGGCGTCGCGACCGTGCTGGAATGTGCGCGAGCGCTGAAGACTCGGCCATGGCCGCGCCATTCCATAATTTTCCTGGTCGACGATGGCGAAGAAGCTGGGCTGATCGGCGCGCGCGTGTTCGTGAATCAGCATCGCTGGGCCAAGGAAATCGCCGCGGCCGTCAACGTCGATACGCGCGGCACTTCCGGACCGAGCCTGATGTTCGAAACCGGCTCCGCCAATTATTCGATCGTGCAGCTCTACGCGAAGCACGCGAGCTTTCCGGCCACGAACGCATTCGCCTACTTTGCTTACAAACTTCTTCCCAACGACACCGACTTCACCGTATTCAAAGCCGCCGGCTACCAGGGCGCGAACTTCGCTTTCATCGGCAACGTCACGCAGTACCACACGCCGCTCGACAATTTTCAAAACTCGAGTCCCGCCAGCCTCCAGCACGATGGCGACAACGCGTTGCCCATGCTTCTCGCTCTCGCGAACGGCGACCTTTCGAATTTTCCGCCGCGCGAAGCCGCCTACTTCGACGTCTCTCGAGCGCTGGACGGTCTACTGGCCTGCTTCGTGGACACTCACGATCTCCATCATCTTCACTCTGCTTCTTTTCGTCGAGATCGGCTGGCTCATCTATCGCCAGCGTCTTTCTTTTTCGGCATTGTTGTGGGGAATTTTCGCGTGGCTATCCATCCTCGCCGTTACTGCGTTCAACGCTTTCGTCGTCAATCGCGCACTGACGCGCGCCGGAGCGATGGCTGTGAACTGGGTTGCCCACCCGGTCGCGATTCAGGCGGTATTTTGGTTTCTGGCGCTGGCTGTTGTTTCCACGGTGGCGTTTGCATTTTGCCGTCACGCAGGATTTCTGAGTCTTTGGGCGGGCGTTTGGCTGGGCTGGGCGATCCTTTCGATCGCTTCCGCGATTTACACTCACGGTATCGCTTACCTGTTTCCGCTGTGCCTGTGTGCCGCAGTCTTGTCGGCTATACCGCTCGTTTTCAGCCGCGCGGAAACTTTCCGCCAGGGATTGGCTGCCGGACTTGTGCCGCTGGTAGTCGCCACGGTCTCCGGGTTTGATGTCGCAATCCTTCTCTACTCGGCGCTCGGCAATCATCTTCTCGTGGGAATCGCGATCGTCGTCGCGCTTTTGCTGACGCCCTTCGCCCCATTCTGCGCGGATCTCCTCGAAGTTCGCGGCCTTTCGCGCATCGCTTTGCAGACAGTCGCGATCATCGCCACGGTCCTGGCCGCGCTTGCATCCGTGGTTGTGCCCGCTTTTTCGGCAAAGTCGCCTGAACGCATCAACATCGATTTCTGGCAGGATGGCGACTCGGGGAAATCGGTTTGGATCGTCGATCCGGAATCGCACCGCCTGCCGGAACCGATTCAGTTGGCCACTCATTTCGCTCGCCAGGATGCCGGACCGTTTCCATGGAGCACCACCACGTCATTTGTCGCCGACGCTCCGCATCAGGATCTCGCGCCGCCGACGTTTACGATTCTGGAATCATCCGAGGAGGGTTCAAGACGCGCCTATCGCACGCTGATGCGTTCCGAGCGAGGCGCTCAAAACGTGATGGTTTTCTTTCCGCCCGATTCCGGCGTCGAATCGGTGCGCATGGAAGACGAGCCGATTCCAACCTCGAATCCGAGCGTCTTCGAAGGTATCTCAACGGTTGGACCTTCTTCGATTGCCTGACGGTTCCTGCGAAAGGCGTGGAGCTGAGCTTCACGCTGCCGATTGGAAAATCGGTCGTGGTCTAGACGCTCGACGAATCGTACGGACTGCCCACCCGAGGGCAGCTTCCTGGTCAAGTCGCGCCCGCTGACGGCGACCACTTCGGGCGACGGCGACATCTCGCTCGTCAGCCGTCGCGTGGAACTGAATCCATAGCCGCCGGCGCGAGACCGAAAGCGCGATCGGTCTCGCCGCCGACCTCGCGCACTTCTCGTTACGGCTGCGCCTTTACTTCTTGCAGCTTTCCTTCGACGTCCTGCACCACAACAAATCGTGCCTTTGCCGCTGACGTTCTCTGCTCCTGCGTCACTTTTGCAACCTCGACGACGGTGGGCTCGTGGATGGCTACTTCCGTTTTCCCCATTTCTACAGCCTTATCGTAATTCTGATAGGTAGACGGGAGGAACGGCCCATCGTTCTTCGCGCTCACATTCGCGGGAGGTACCCACGCCGGGTGATGCGTTACCCCGGCGAGCGCCGAGCCGCCACCGCCGCCACCGCCGCCACCACCACCAGAGTTAGGGCCGACGCCGCCTCCGCCCGCCACATTATTGGTGCCACCGGCTCGTTGCGCGTGTGCGGTTCCCACTCCGAAGCAGAGAACAAAAACTGCCATCGCAATCAGCTGTTTCATCTGCGCCCCTTTTCGGGGGCTCCGCCGCCGGGGACGTCCCGGCAAGCCCACAATATCTCCTCGTATACTAAAACAACACAGCAGAGAGAAAATGGGCCGTCCGTACCATGGGTACTAACAAAATTCCGCCGTGATTCCGACTAGGACTAGGCAGAGCCTTTTTATTCCATCGGCCTTGTGCGAGTGCGCCTTGAGCGCCTTACGTCGCGCCAAAGCCGTTCGACTCCCGTGGCACAGGCACTCTTGCCTGTGCGCAGTTATTTACGGCAAGCCCACAACAAATCCTCGAGGTAGCAATCGCTCCCGTCCATCCATCGAAACGCAGCTCAGGGGCGCGATTCTTGCGGCGATTCCATTCCGCCGCTGCTGTCCGGGGTAGTTCGGTAGCGAAGCAAATCTTCCAGGTCGCCAAGCTTGTCGCCGAGCAGATTCATCTTTCGCGCCAGGCCTTGAATTTCGGACTCCGCCCGCCGGTTCACATCGAAATCCAGTTCGCCGCGCAGCCGGTCTTTCGTGTCCTGCCGGTTCTGGCTCATCATGATTACCGGCGCCTGAATGGCCGCGAGCATCGAAAGAAAGAGGTTCAGCAGAATAAATGGATAGGGATCCCACGCCCGATTGCGCAAGAAAATATTGATGCCGGAATAGATGATGATCGCGGCCGCAAACATGATGATAAACGCCCACGACCCGCCAAAACCCGCCACCGCATCCGCAATGCGTTCGCCGAATGTGGTTTTCTCTTCGATCAACACGTTCGGGTTGCGGCTCGCGCGCAAACGCACCAGTTGTTGCGACGCGTGAAACTGCCGTCCCAGCACCGTGAGCATGTCCATCCCGGCGTGCGGTTTGCGCTGCAATAAAATCAGTATGTCGTTGCGGTCCACTTCGATCGCCACCGTGTCTTCGGTTGCCACCGCGTTCGTCTGGTGCGCAGTCTGTTCGAGCATCGAAGCAAATCCGAAAAATTCGCCGGCCGCGGGCTGATCGACGATCACTTCCTGATGGTCTTCGTCCACCGTCGTCACCTGCACGGCGCCCGAGACGAGGATGTAGGCTTTGTCGCCCGGGTCGCCGATTTTGTAGACGCGCTGCCGCGGCGAGAATCGCCTTAGCTCCACCTGTCCGGCAAGGATGGCGGCTTCATCGTCATCCAGCAACGCGAACAGCGGAACCTGCTTCAATGCCTCTGGCGTGCACGACATGGTTCACCTCTCGCACCTAGAATTGAATTTCCGACCGTGTTACTGCGCGCTTCGAAAATTAGGACAGCCGCCCGCGTCTAATGCGCGAAAGCCTAACATGACGCGCAGTTTTCGCAGTAGGGGCACGGCATGCCGTGCCCGAACTCGATACTTGGCACGCGTTGCCCATTCGTCGCAAGCCGTGACACCCGATACGAAAGAGCCGGCGAGACGCCGGCGTTACGGAATGGCAGCTTCATCGGCAATGAGCTGCGAAGTCTGGGGCGATTTTGCTTTTCGATCGCTTGGAAGCAACAATGTTAAGAGACTTAACAGGTCGCTAACGTCGCGGATGCTCTTCCGTAACGCCGGCGTCTCGCCGGCTCTTTTTGCCTTTGTACGACGCGCCACTCAGAAACCACTCGTGCGCCGCAATTGCTTGCCATGCGAAGCGTCAGCTAGAATGCTTGATTCTGTGACCGCGCAAAATCATCTCGACATTCGCTTCCACGACACGCTCACTGACCGGCTCGAGCCGCTCAAGCCTGTCCACGAAGACGAAGTCCGCATCTACACATGCGGCCCCACCGTTTACGATTTCGCCCACATCGGCAATTTCCGCACATTCGTGTTTCAGGACATCCTGCGCCGCTTCCTGCGCTCATGCCGGCTACCGCGTCCTGCAGGTGATGAACTTGACCGACGTTGACGATCGCATCATCGCCAACGCCGCCGCCGCCAAACTCACCCTCCGCGAGTACACCGAGAAATACATCGAAGCTTTTCTCGAGGACATGCGCTCGCTCAACCTCGAAATGCCCGAAGAGCTCGTTCGCGCCACCGATCACATCGAGGATATGGTCGCGCTCATCGAGCGCCTCTCGCAAAAAGGCTTCACCTATCCGAGCGACGGTTCCATCTATTACCGCATCGCGAAATTCCCTGATTACGGCAAGCTTTCGAAGATCGACGTCAGCGGCATGAAAGCCGGCGCCCGCGGCGATACCGACCGCTACGAAAAAGACGACGTTCGCGACTTCGCCCTCTGGAAAGCTCCCAAACCCGGTGAATTTTTCTGGGAGACAGCCGTCGGACCGGGCCGTCCTGGCTGGCACATCGAATGCGCCGCGATGTCGATGAAATATCTCGGCGAGACTCTCGACATCCACACAGGCGGCATTGATCTCGCTTTCCCGCACCACGAAAACGAAATCGCCGAAAGCGAAGCCGCCACGGGAAAGCAGTTCGCCAAGCTCTGGCTGCACGCCGAGCACCTGATCATCGAAGGCGAGAAGATGTCCAAGTCGCTCGGCAATTTCTATACGCTGCGCGATCTTTTCGCGAAGGGTTACAAGCCCTCGTCCATTCGCTTCCTTCTTCTTTCCGTTCCTTACAATCGCCAGCTGAATTTCACGATGGATGGCCTGAAGCAGGCCGAAAGCTCGGTCGAGCGCATGCGCAATTTCGTCGCTCGCCTGAAATCGGAAAAGTTTGGCGCCGGCTCAAATCCCGAAATGCCCAAACGCGCTGCGGAAGCGGAAAAGGATTTTGCCGCGGCGCTGGCCGATGACCTCAACACGGCCGTCGCGCTCGCCGCAGTTTTCGACCTGATCCGCGACGTGAACACGGCCATGGATCGCGGCGAATTTCTTCAGCAGGATGCTCCGCGTCTCGTCGCGGCAATGGAAAAATTCGATGAAATTCTCGCGGTGCTCAATGACGACGATACCGAGCGTCTGGCCAAGCTCGGATTCGGCCCGTCGAAGCCCCGTATGGCGCCTGAACAAGTCGAAGCCCTCATCGAGGAACGCCAGGCCGCCAAAAAGCGCCGCGATTTCAAGCGCTCCGATGAAATTCGCAAACAACTCGCAGACTCTGGTATCATTGTCGAAGACGTAAAAGACGGCACCGTTCGCTGGAAATATAAATGAGCATCTCCAAAAAACACGAACTCTCGCTCCATAGCCAGCCGTCCCACGAACGCCCCAACCTCTACGGCGTAGATTAAGTCCTCTTCCTCTGATGGTTGTTCCCGGCATGCGCTGGCAGGAATCCGTGCGCGCGCCGAACAAAAAATCCATTTTTGGAGGAAGCGATGCAAGCGATCGATACGAAAGCTGATTCAAAGATTGCCGCAAAATCAAATGGTGCCTCGGCGAAGCTGCCGCACCTCGTCACCGAATTGCCCGGACCCAAAGCAAAACAGCTTGTCGAACGCGACGCCGCCGTTGTGTCGCCGTCCTACACGCGCGATTATCCGCTCGTCGCAAAGATCGGCCGCGGCGCGATGATCGAAGATGTTGACGGCAACACGTTCCTCGATTTCGCTGCCGGCATCGCCGTTTGCGCCACCGGCCATTGCCATCCCGAGGTCGTTGCCGCGATTCAAAAGCAAGCCTCGGAACTGATCCATATGTCGGGCACGGATTTTTATTATCCGAATCTCGTCGAACTCGCCGAGAAGCTCGCTTCGATCGCGCCCGGCAAAACGCCGAAGCGCGTCTACTTCGGCAATTCCGGCGCCGAAGCGCTGGAAGCCGCCATCAAGCTGGTGAAATACCACACCAAGCGCGACATGCTCATCGCCTTCCACGGTTCCTTCCACGGCCGCACGATGGGCGCGCTTTCGCTTACCGCCAGCCGCTCGATTCAACGCAAAGGTTTCGGGACGCTTCTTTCCGGCGTCTTCCACATGCCTTTTCCAGACACCTATCGCGGCACCTATGGCATCCGGCCGGAGTCTGCATCGGCCGATTGTTTGAGCTATCTCGAAAACGAACTGTTCCGCCGCCGAGTGGATCCCGAAGAAGTTGCCGGAATTTTCATCGAGCCGATTCAGGGTGAGGGCGGCTATCTGCCTGCGCCCGCCGATTTTCTACAGGGCCTTCAGCGCATCTGCCGAAAGTACGGCATCATGTTCGTCGCTGACGAAGTGCAGTCCGGCATGGGCCGCACCGGCAAGTGGTGGGCATCGGATCACGCAGGAATCGAACCCGACATCATTTGCACCGCGAAGGGAATTGCTTCCGGTATGCCGCTCAGCGCGATCATCGCTCGCGCGGACGTGATGAACTGGGTTCCCGGCGCGCACGCTTCCACGTTCGGCGGCAACCCGGTCTGCATCGCCGCTTCGATCGCCACTCTCGGCCTGCTCGAGCGGCAATACATGGCCAACGCCGCGCGCATGGGCGACTACATCATGAAGCGCACAGCCGACTGGCGCGAGAAACACAAGATCGTCGGCGAAGTTCGCGGCAGGGGACTGATGATCGGCATCGAGTTCGTCCGCGACCAGAAGACCAAAGAAAAAGCCACCGACCTGCGCAACAAGCTGGTTCAGATGGCATTCCACAAGGGTCTGCTGGTGTCTGGGCTCAGGCGACACCACGTTGCGCCTCTGCCCGCCGCTCCTGATCGACGAAGCCCAGGCCGACTTCGCGCTGAACACGCTCGAAGCCTGCATCACGGAACTCGAGCGCAGCTTGTAGGGAACGAAAAAGAACACCAAGCTCGAAATTTGCGTAACGCCTGAATTCGCGCGCAGGTGTAAAGTGGCACAGGCACTCTTGCCTGTGCGCAGTTGCTAATGCACCAATCCAAATTCAAGTACAACGATGGAATCGGATGTTCGCCCGTCTAATCTTCGCCGCCGTCAACTTCGCCGCGCGCAACGGCCTAAGCGAATCGCGCAACGAATCGAACTCGACCACTAAAGAACTGGCCCGCACCACCGGCATCCGCGGCGAAACCTTCGCCTACTGGTACCTCCGCCGCCAGGGCTACACGCTCGTCGCCCGCAATTACACCGTGCCCGGTATCAAAGGTGAAATCGATCTCATCGGCTACGACGGCCGCGCCCTGGCCTTCGTAGAAGTGAAGACTCGCTCGTCGGCACAAGCGCACTCCACGCCCGAAGATGCTGTCAACGCCGACAAGCGGCGCAACCTCGCCCGCATGGCCCGCCAATTCCTTCGTTCGCGCCGCATCGATTCCGCCAGTTGCCGCTTCGACGTGCTGGCCATCGAATCCCACGCCGGAAAAAAGCCAATCGTTCGCCTGCACAAATCCGCCTTCGGCATGGCTCCTGAATTGTCGCGCTGATAGCCGGCAGGAGTGACTCCGAGCCACGCATCCACCCGCGAAAATGGCACACGATTTGCTATAACCTCGCTTGGCCCTTAATATCGCGTAGTAAAATAGCCGCAACTTGGCAGAAACATTGGCCTCGGTCCGCTTCGAGGCAAAAATCTGGACGAGGAGGGAAGTTTGCCGGAGCTTCGCAGGGATCCAATCACCGGGCGCTGGGTCATCATTTCCACCGAGCGTGGGAAGCGGCCGCTCGATTTCGTTCGCGAAAGCGTTCAAATCAAAGGAACTCCCGCCTGTCCGTTCTGCCCCGGCAACGAAGGCAAGACGCCTCCGGAAATTCTCGCCTACGGCCGCAACGGCACGGGCAAGGACACGCCGGGCTGGTCCCTCCGCGTTGTCCCGAATAAGTTTCCGGCTCTGGGAATTGAAGGCGGCCTGGATCGTGAAGGGGAAGGCCTGTTCGATCGCATGAATGGCGTCGGCGCGCACGAAGTGATTGTTGAAACGCCCGACCACATGAAGACGCTCGCGAACCTGGGCGAGAAAGCTGTGGAAGAAGTTTTCTGGGCCTACCGCGATCGCATGCTCGATCTGAAAAACGATCGCCGCTTCCGCTACATCCTGCTTTTCAAAAATCATGGCGAGCCGGCCGGCGCCACGCTCGAACACACCCATTCGCAATTGATCGCGCTGCCGATTGTTCCCAAGCGCGTGCGCGAAGAGGTGGACAGCGCCAAGCACTACTACGACGAAAAAGAGCGCTGCATTTTCTGCGACATGATTCGCCAGGAAGTGGAAACCGCGTCGCGCGTGATTCTCGAAAACGACTACTTCATCGCCCTCGCTCCCTACGCGCCGCGTTTCCCGTTTGAAACCTGGATTCTCCCGCGCCGCCACAGCAGCGCATTCGAAAATATGCCGACGCCCTACTACGGCAGCCTCGCGAAAATTTTGCGCGACTTTCTCGCCCGCCTCGATAGCGTGCTGGCGTTCCCGTCCTACAATTACGTGATCCACACCTCGCCCATCGGCGAAGAAATCAACGACCACTACCACTGGCACATCGAGATGATGCCCAAGCTCACGAAAGTCGCAGGCTTCGAATGGGGCACCGGCTTCTACATCAACCCCACGCCGCCCGAAGAAGCTGCGCGTTTCCTCCGCGAAGCGAAGTGACGATCCGACCAGGATCGTCATCCTGAAGCGGGCGCATGAGTTGTAAGCCCGCTGAAGGATCTGGTTCCTGCCTGTGCCCCAGCAGCACGCGGCACGTCCTGCCCATACCTGCAATCAACGCGGCTCCGTTCCTTTCTTCATTTTGATAGTCGAAGGCGAGTTTAAGCGAGAGTCAAAAGAGCCGGCGGGACGCCCTTCGAAGCTCAGGAAGGCACAAGCCGGCGTTTCGGAATGGCAGGCGGGGCGGAAACTTAGTGCGAGGTCTTCGTCGATCGCGCCTCTTGTTGTGATGAGATTCCGCTGACGGCCGCACCGTGGAGGCTACAGCCCAAAAACAAAAGCGCCCGCGAAGAGTTTCCTTCGCGGGCGCTGAATGAATTACCGTGCTGCTATTGCTTTACTACGTCTGCGCCTCCGCACTATCCCGCACCATCGGCGCCGGTATCGGCTCCGGCGCAGGACTCGCCGTCGGCGTAGCACCGCCATCACGACCCGCACCCGGATCGCTCGAAGCCGTGCCAGTGCCATTCGGCTGCGGCGCAGGAACTGAATCCGGCGAAGGTCCCGGTCCATTGCGAGATGGCTTCAGCGTGAACGTAACGCCGCGCTTCGCGTTCTCATCCACCGTGCGCTGCAAGTCCACCTCGTCCATGTCCACGACGCTTTCCGTGCTATAGCTCGTCATGTAATGGAGCTTGCCGTCCACGAGCCAGTAGTCGCTCGCCGTGTACATCGTGCCGTCCTTCAGATAAATCAGCACGGTGGGCGTCGAAGTCGCCACGTTTCCGGTGTCCGGGTTCGTGTCCGGACTACCCTCCGGCACCTGCGCGTCGAGCGATCCGCCGAACGACGGCCGCTGGAAATAATCATCCGAAGGCGCCGCGTTGTCCGACGAGTCGTTGTTGTAGCCGCTGTTGTCCGAATCCGTGCCCGAATACGGCGGAGGATACGTCACGTTGTAATTGGGATAGACCGGATAGGGATACGCATACGCTGCCGGGTAGCCCCACCATGAATACGATGGGCCCCAGAATCCCCAGCCAGGTCCCCACCACCAAGGATTCCACCAGCCGCCCCAGCCCCAACCCCAGCCGAAGCCCCAACCCCAGCCACCCCAACCCCAGCCCCAACCGCCGCGCCAGCCGCAGTTCCAGCAGCCGCCACGCCAGCCGTTATGCCAGCCGTTGTGCCAACCATTATTCCAGCCGCCATGCCAGGTGTTGCCGTGCCAGCCCGATCCGCTCCACGACCCGTTGTGCGAGCCGTTGAACGTCGTGTTGTGGAAGCTGTTGCCGTGGAACGCGCCGCCGTTCGACGTGCTGCGCATCCCCGTCGTTGAGCCATGAAAGCCGCTCGAGCCAGATCCACGGCTTCCGCTGAATGAACTACCGGAAGAAGAGCCGCTATGACCAAACGATGTGCCGAGCGTGTGACCGGAGCCGATGTGCCCGGTGTATCCGTGGTTGCCGCTCACCGTTCGCGAAGTGCCGCCGAACGAAGATCGGCTGGACGATGAACCATTTGACGCAGATCGCGAGCCGCTCATTGAACTGCTCATCGAGCTGCTCCTTGTCGAAGCGCTCGATCCGAAATGCGAGCCGGAAGTCGAGGAGCCGCCGAAGTGGGAGCCTTCAATGTTCGACACTCCGCGATTGGGCGAAATCGAATTGCGCGTCGCTCCCAGCATGTGCTGCGTCCGGAAGTTGCCGACCCGCTGTTGAGATTTCCCGACCGCGAATTCGATGCGAACGAAGACGTATTCGAGCCGGACCGTGCATTCGATGCTGCGCTCGATCCCCGTGCTCCGCCCGCCGTAGACGAGTTACCCGCAAACGAATGGAAACCGCCCGCCGCGGACGAATTGCCTGAATTCACGCCCGCGTGCGTCCCGGCGGTGTTCCCGGTGTTAGGACCGCGCGCGCTTCCGGTATTACCCGAAAACGAATGCCAGTTGCCATCCGCATTCGCACGTGTCGCTCCGCGTCCCGCCGGCCAGCCTGACGTGCGTGCGTTCAATGAATTCGAACGCCCCGCACTCGAGCCGCGCGCCGTTCCGCGCGTTCATTGACGAATTGCCGCCCACGCGGCCGCTGTTCATCCCATTCGAACGTGCTCCGCCGTATGCGCCATTCGAACGGCCGCCACCGTACGCACCGTTGGAACGTCCACCGCCATACGCTCCGCCGCCGTATCCACGCGACGCATAACCGCTGCCGCCGCGTCCATACGAACCCATGCTTCGAGCCGAGCCACCCGGCGACCCCGCCGCGATACGCTCCGCCGCCTCCGCCGGATAACTCCCGCCACCGCCTCCATGAAATCCGCCACCCCACCGCCGCCACCGTGGAAGCCGCCTCCGCCTCCACCTCCATGGAAACCACCACCGCCACCACCTCCGTGTCCGCCTCCGCCACGCTGCGCGAATGCAGGATTTCGGAGCACACGCCAATGCCACCAACGCAATAAATGCAAATATGAATTTAATATAGGTGGATCGCTTCATACGTATCCTCCACCGGATGACTGGGAGCCGGGGACAGCTCCGCTATTGATACCGGTGATTCTACACCTTATTGGACTGCCCGCACGTGATTATGGTTGCAGCTTTCAACTCCTACTATCAGTAACCGTTACCTTTCCTTCGCTCGGGGCGCGAACTTCCGTGAAACAGCCGCGGAATACACCCCGTCCCAACATTCAACACGCTCACGCCGATTTAGTTGCGCGACAAATATCGCGATGTCGTGTTTTTTTACCATTCACGTTGCAGAAGGGAAGGCCATGATATAATTGAATCGCCCTTTTCCGCCCTCTCAGTAAAATTCCAACCCGCGCACTCGCGGAAAAAGGAACCCCTGTGGATCGCAACTACGACCTCTTCGAAATCCTTCCCGACGGCTCGCCCATCTGGAAGTGCGCCGTCGCCGGTCACGAGAACGCAGTGCAGCAACTTCGCGAATTAGCCCGGCACACCACCAACGAACTCCGCATCATGCACCTCTCATCCAACACAATCATCGCGGTCCTCAACGCCCCTGGCCAGCGCGATGGCGCCAACCCGAGCCCACAAACCCAGCCGCCAAAAACCCACTGAAATTTTCCGCCTCCCAGCGCGTATCATTTCGCAGCAACCTGGAATTATTCAACGTAGCTCAGGCCCCACCCGGCTCCATGGTCGGGATGACCTGAGGCCGTTGCGTGCGTAGCTCAGGTCCCTCTTGACCGCTGTTTGGTCGGGATGACCTGAAGCCTTCGCCTTTCGCACCCCCGAAGAGGGATCTGCAGTTCCGCCTTCGCTTTTTGCAACACTGGCCTGCCCTCAGGCACGAAGGGCCGACGGCGCGCCTTGGAATTGCCCCCGGCATTTTCTTCAGGGCGCACGCCGGTGTCCGAATTTGGACGTTGGCTGCCGAAAACGACCATCCCCTGTTACGCAGTCGGTCGTAAGTGATTTACAATGTGGGTCTTTCCATTGGCACGCGTGGTGCGGATGAATGGCGGGAAATCTGGCCCTGAGCCACCAGGAACCAGAGCGGCAATTCCTGAAAAGCGGATTCGGCGGTTGAAACAAAAAAACACTCGTCGGAAGCCGATGTGGAAATTAAGATGACCAGGCGCAAAGCATAGTTTTAAAGCGAGGAAGAAGGAAAATTTCTTGGGCGATTTGTCGAATTCCGGTCCGGCCATTCGTCTATATAGTGAAGGCGGGGCAACCGGATGGTGAACGCAGGGCAACCGGCCCGCCGAAGAACTTTGCAGGAGAAGGACAAATCATGACGCCGAGGGGGCAAGAGACATGTCATTTTTCCGCGATCTAAGAGTTGCACTCCACTCCCTCCGCCGCACGCCAGGGTTCGCTGTCATCGTGATCCTCACCCTGGCGCTCGGCATCGGAGCCAACGCGGCCATCTTCACTCTCGTTCGCGGCGTCCTGCTCAAGCCTCTCGTCAACCGCGACGAGGACCGCCTCGTCTACATCCGCCAGAGCGCGCCCGGCATGCGCGACGAAAACACCACCTTTTCCGTCCCCGAAATCAAGGACATTGAGTCCAGCGTTCACTCCGTCCAACAGTTCGGCGATTTCTCTCAAGTCGGCTTCACAATGATCGGCCTCGGCGAGCCCCGCGAAATTCAGGGGGGTGTGGTAAGCGGCACCTACTTCGACGTGATGGGCCTTCATCCTGTTCTCGGCCGCTTGATCGGCCCGCAGGACGATGGTCCCAATGCCCCCGGTGTCGTCGTTCTCACCTACCGCTTCTGGTCGACCGTCCTCAAACAAGATCCCAACGTGCTTGGCAAAACGGTCCGCCTCGGCAGCATTGGCGACCGCATGGGCACGGTGATCGGCGTCCTCGAACCCTCCACCCCTTATCCGGCCGATACCGACATCATCGCCAATATCGTCACCAGCCCGCATCACATGTCTGCCACGATGGTCACGGGCCGCGTCCATCGCATGACCGAACTCTTCGGCAAGCTTGCTCCCGGCGCCACTCTCGATCAGGCGCGCACCGAGTTGCGCACCGCCTACGCCTCCATGCAGAAGGACCACCCCGAGGCCTATCCCGCCAGCGCTCAGTTCACCATCAGCACCAAAATGCTTCGCGACCAGATCACCTCGGGCGCGCGCACAGTCCTGCTTGTCCTCCTCGCTGCCTCGGGTCTTATCTTCATCATCGCCTGCTGCAATGTGGCCAACCTGATTCTCGCGCGCACCGTCCGCCGCGAAGGCGAACTTTCGATTCGCGCGGCCCTCGGCGCCAGCTCTGGCGCGCTGCGTCGCATGCTGTTAGCCGAGAGCCTTATCCTGTGCGGCGCTGGCGCGGCAATCGGCGTGATCATCGCGCAGCCGCTCGTCTCGATCCTCGCTCGCTACGCCTCGCGTTTCTCGGTTCGCGCGATGGATCTGAAGGTCGATTCCAGCTTGCTTTGGGTCGGTGCGGCGCTCGCCATCCTCGCCGCCGTGATTCTGGCCTTCGTCCCGCGCTTGCCTTCCGTTGACAAGGCCAACGGCCTCAACGTATCGAGCGGCAGCGTCCGCATTACCAGCAGCACCAGCCGCCGCCAGCGCGCCTTCGCCATCACTCAAATCGCCGCCTCGTTCGTGCTTCTCGCGGGCGCTGCTGCTCTGGTCACCACTCTTCTCGCTCTTCAAGCCACTCGCACTGGTTTCGAGACGCAGCGCGTTCTCGCCATTGATGTTCCCGCGATGACGTACGGTAAAACGGACGCAGCAAGTCATCGATTTCTATAAGGAATCCATCCGTCAGATTGACGCCCTTCCGGGTGTCACGGGCACGGCCTTCGCTGAGACGGCCCCCTGGCGCGATGCGCAGATTTTTGGTCCCGGCCTTCAATATTCCGGCGACGGTCACACGCACACCGCCGAAGATCCTCGCGCCATGTTTCGCACCATCTCGCCGGGCTTTTTTGCCGCTCTCGGCGTTCCCATAGTGGAAGGGCGCGATTTCAACGATCTCGACGACGCGAAGAGCGATCCCGTCGTGATCGTCAGCAAAACTCTGGCTGAGCGCATGTGGCCCGGTCAAAGTGCCGTCGGACGCCATGTTTACTGGACCGATCCCGTCCTTGAATTCCTTTCCGGTAACGACGCGGAAAAGGCGCGCGCGAAGGCGCCGCACCGCATCATCGGCGTTACAGCCGACATCGACGACATTCACGTCGTCCCTGAGCCGACCCCTGCCGTCTACAGCACCTTTGCCGAAGGCGGAGGCCTGTATGGAGGCCATCTCTTCATCCACACGACGGCGAATCCCTATTCGCTTGTTACGCCTGTTACCCGCATCATTCGCGGGATGTCCGTGGATCAGCCCGTTGAGCATGCTGCTACCCTCGAAGACATTCGCGCGAAAGTTCTCGCGCCCGACCGCTTGAACTCGCTCGTCTTTGGAGTTTTTGCGATTGTAGCGTTGGCGATCGCCGTCGTCGGAGTCGCCGGTGTGCTGGCCTTTTCCGTTAGCGCGCGCACGCGCGAATTTGGCATCCGGCTCGCCCTCGGCTCTCAGCCGGAAAATATTCTGCGTGCCGTCGTTAGCGAAGGCGCCATCATGGCCGGCGCAGGTGTGCTGGCCGGAGCCGCGTTCGGCTTCATCGTCGCTCGTGTGGCCAGCAGCTATTTCGGCGACCTGCAGATGCCCGGCGCATTGCCCGTGATCGTTTCGGCCTTTGTGCTGCTCGCCGCCGCGGTGATTGCGTCGATCCTGCCCGCCTCGCGAGCCGCCCGCGTCGACATCATCCAAGCCCTCCGCTCAGAGTAACGGTTGGATCGTTTGCGCGTCGTCAGCCCTTGTAGCGCCGGTTCGTCCTGAGGTACGAAGGGCAGGCCGGCTCTTTCGAATGTTGTCTCTGCCCAACGATTGTCATCCCGAGCGAAGCGAGGGATCTGCTTTTGCCGTTCGTCGTTCGTACCGCTGGCCTCCGGCCGGCGTTTTTGAACTTTTGCCTTTGTATCTACTCCCTTGTAGTCCCTTGTAGCGCCGGCCTCCGGCAAGCTCTTTTGAATCTCGCCTTCGGTAGCACAGGCATTCCTGCCTGTGCCCCAAGTAACGACCACCCGCTCCGTGATGCCTGGCAGATCTGCGCAATCGTTCTTCTCGTTCTGCCGTTGCTTTTCGTACCGTGGGCCTCCCGCCGGCTCTTTTTAAATTTCGACGACCGTCTGCGTTCTTTTGCATATCCAAACCGCCCAAATCCGTGCTACCATTGCACGTTTTTATATGCTGACGAACACGACACTATGGGCCGCGACTCCGGCAAGCCGGGGACACGAAACCGCCGCGCCCACAGTTTTAATCTACGGTAGCGCGATTAAAACTTCCGCTAACTCACCCAGATTCAGCAACATGCAATTTTCTAATAGGCGGCAAACGGGGGGTCTGGCGATCACGTCGCCCAGCCTCCTCGGGAGCATTCGCTGCGGCACCACTTCGCACTCATCACTCGTCACTCATCACTCGCCCTGCTCTCAACCTTGGCTTTCCCCGCGCCGAATGCTACTTTGATTGCGCCAACCGAACGAGGCAAACGTCACCGAGAGCGCCCAAGTGAAACCTGCGAGAATCGAATAATATGAAAATGAGATTGAAATCGAAGACGATCGCGCCCGCTGCGCTCCTGCTCGGTCTCGCTCTATTTTGCGCGCCGCAAGCTGGCCTTTCCGCGCGCGACCGCTTCGTCCCGCCAGACATCACTTCGGCGAGCGAGATTCCTTTTCCTGTCGAGGTTGTCGCCTCCGGCCTCGTGACGCTCGCGCTCAACATCAGCGTCACCGGCCAGCCGCCCGATGTGCACGTGCTTCGCGACATTCCCGGACTCACGTCGCTGACTTCTTCGATTGTGAAGGGCTGGACCTTCACCCCGGGCAAGCTCGACGGCAATCCAGTTCCTTCAACGATCACCGTCGAAGTGGTGTTCAACCCGGGCGATTCCCTCAACCAGAGTTTGAAGGTACAGCCTGTCGCGGCCACGCCCCCGCCGTTTCCAGCCGGCTATCTTCCGCCTGAGGTGGCCGTCGCGACGTTCGCGTCATATCTGCCGAATAGCGTTGGGGTAGGCACGGTGGTCCTCGACGTCACCATCGACAAATACGGCGCCGTGAAAAAGACTGACGTGATTCGCGACGTGCCCTCGCTGACGCCGGAAGCAATCGCCGCGGTGAAGCGCTGGACAATTAATCCGGCGACGTTCAACGGCAAAGCGATCATCTCGAAATTGGTTGTAGCGTTTGTCTTTCGCTCGCCGACGATGACCACGCGATGATATTCAAGGACTACTAGAAAATGGCGACGTCTAAAATGGCGCAAGCGGTTCGAGAGGAGCGACGATGACCTGGGGAAAACGGCGAGCGCTCGTAATCGGATTTCTGATTTTGTTTTTCATCATCGTCATTTGGGCGGCTTCGAAGCCGGCGCGGTTGCCGTCGAATGCGGTGCTGGTGATCGACGCGGACGGCGAGATTAACGAACAGCGCGCGCCCGATTTCTTCGCCGATCTCACCGGCGGCGGCACGCCCGTGCTCCACGATTTTCTCGACGCGATTGACGCCGCGCGCGGCGATTCGCACATTCGCGGGATCGTAGTGCGCGTCGCTCCGCTCGCCACCGGCTGGGCCAAGCTCGAAGAGATTCGCGCTCACCTGATCGAATTTCGCAAGAGCGGCAAGCCCAGCATCTGCTACCTCGGCTACGACGGCGTCGCCAATCCTGAATATTATCTGGCGAGCGCGTGCCAGCAAGTGTGGGTCGTACCTCAATCGTCCGTGATCGTTCACGGAATGATGGCGCAGGCGCTTTTTATGCGCGGCACACTCGACAAACTGAAAATCGTGCCGGAGTACTACCACATCGCCGAATTCAAAACCGCCGGAAATATTTTCACCGAGAAAAAATTCACGCCCGCGCACAAGGAAGAAGTGGAAGGCCTGCTGAACGGCTTCTACAACCAGTACTTGACGGACGCGTCTGCCGCGCGTGGCATCGATCGCGCGAAATTCGAAGAGCTCGTAAAGCAGGGGCCATTCTCCGCGAAAGCGGCGCTGGATGCGAAGCTGGCTGACAAACTCGCTTACTGGGATCAGGTGCAGGATTACTTTAAGGCGCAGGAGGGCAATTGGAATCCGGTGCCGCTCGTGCGTTACCGCAATTATTTGAAGTCGAGCAGCGTCGTGCTCGGAGGCGATCGCATCGCCGTGATTCACGCCACCGGGCTGATTCTCTCGGGCGAATCGCACGAATCGCCCACGCAGGGATTCATCATGGGCGGCGACACGGTAGCTGCGGACGTGCGGCGCGCGCGCAAGGATTCGAGCATCAAGGCGATTGTGCTGCGGGTGGATTCGGGCGGCGGCTCGGTGGTGGCCAGTGAAGTGATTCGCCGCGAAGTGGAGCTGGCGCACGACGTGAAGCCAGTGGTGGTGTCCATGTCTGACGTCGCGGCGTCGGGCGGCTACTGGATTTCAGCGTCGGCGAACAAGATCGTGGCCGATCCGAACACGATCACTGGCTCGATCGGCGTGATCATCGGCAAATTCAATATTTCCGGCCTTTACAACATGCTGGGCCTGAGCACCGATCAGGTGATGACCAGCGACAATGCCACTCTTTTTTCTTTCCAGCAGAATTTCACGCCAGCGCAACGCGCCTGGGTCGAAAAATCGCTGCACGACACCTACGATCAGTTTATTAAAGGTGTTGCCCAAGGCCGCGGCATGACGGTCGACGCGGTGGACAAAATCGGCAAAGGCCGCGTTTGGACCGGCGCACAGGCAAAAAACCTGGGGCTGGTGGATGAATTGGGAGGAATCGACACGGCGATTCGCCTCGCCAAACAGCTCGCGCATATTCCCGCCGGCGAGCGCGTGAACATCGTGCGTTTCCCGGAAGAAAAATCATTTCTAGAGCAGCTCTTCGAACGCGAGCGGGAAATGACAAGCGGTGAAGCGGCAATCGACGCGGAAGCGGGCAGCTCGGCGTACGGCCTGCCCGCAGCTGACGCAAAAACAGTAGACGCAATCGTTCGCCGCATCATCGGCCGCATGGACATCGTGCAAGCCCGCATCGCCTACGAGTTGCACATTAATTGAGCGCAGCACGGGTAGCCACGACGACGCATTTTTCGTCGTGGGCCTTTCTTGTTTTCATGGCGACGCACAACGCCGGATGCGCGGTTTTGGCTTTCGCTGTCAGCTGCGCGGTTCCCGGCTGAAACCGCACGCGACTTTCGCTATACTAGCTAGCTCGAGGGCGCGGTACCCAAGTGGTAAGGGAGAGGTCTGCAAAACCTTTATACGTGGGTTCGATTCCCACCCGCGCCTCCAACGTTTTTTGATTTCCGCACGACGCGAAAAAAGGCGATCGATTTTATCTGCCCGCGCCTTTTGATTTGCCGGGCGCGGCTGTGCCTGACGGCCGCGGGCCGCCCTGGTTGACTGTGCTTTCGGCACCGGGCGGAAGCTCGGTGGTCGGAGTGTCATCAGCGGGCTCGAGGTCGCGCGGATTGGTTTTTTGTGCGCCGAGATTTGTTTTCTTGTCCATTACGTTGTGAACGATTTTCCTGTGCTCTTCGTGTTCTGCGCTCGTGCCAAATTCTTTTCCGCACAGGGCACACACAACTCGATTCGTTTTCTGACGTGCCATTCTTCGCCTCCTGAAGCATCTGCTGCTTGACTCACATTTGACCGCGCTTTTGGCCGTCGCTCCATACACGAAGCCCTGCATTTTTTCGGTCTAGTACCGCAACTGAATGCAGCCTTCCGTGTTCAGTGCTGCGAGGAGGTGTGGCCATTCGTTCTAAGGCGAATCACGCGAAAAACTACACGATGGCAAGGATGGCGCTGCGTGTGACGCCGCGTCCCGAGTCGACTATTGGCGCTGGCCGTTGACTCGCGTGCCGGTGGTGATTTGGGTGCAATTGGCATGAGGTCTGGCACCGGCCGTTGGGGGCGGGCAAGTTTGAGTCTTGCTGACGCTACGGACCACGGCCGTCGCTACGCCTGCAGCGACCGCTGCGCCGACGCCTACCGCCGTGGCTGTCCCCGCGCCGATGCCACCTCCGGCGGCTCCGGCTCCTGCTGCACCTGCGCCAGCACCTGCTCCGGCGGTGTTCGTTGCGCTAACAGCGGCGGTGAGAGTCGCCGGGCTGACGGGAGCGGGAGCCGACGGCGAAGAATTGCCGTGGATTCCAGTTTCCTCGCCGCCTTTCATCAGCACGCACACGCCAGCGAGGTCGCAAACTTTGCAGGCGCCT
The DNA here is from genome assembly GCA_963697645.1 of uncultured Acidobacteriota bacterium. GTDB lineage: Bacteria > Acidobacteriota > Terriglobia > Acidiferrales > UBA7541 > Palsa-295. Next base: position 28,524 of record CAVOOU010000007.1, read on the forward strand.
TCCATGCAGACGACTTGCATGTTGCCGGCCGCGTCGAAGAGAACGACCATTTCGGTGCCGACGACTCCGGCGACGCCGACGGGAGTGCGAATCTGGAAGCGCGCATTGGGCTTAACGAGTTTCACGGCGCGCGCGCGGACTTGACCGTACGCGAGATCGAGATCGGTTTGCTGTTCGCCGGTATCGTGCTTGGCGATGGTGAGATTGGAATCGGAGCCGACGCTGAGGACGGAGCCGTCATCGAGCGCGACGCGAGCGCGGGCGAGATGGCCGGTGTTGATCACGTCGCCCCAGAAAACCTGCTGCGATGTGGAGGCGGCCACTTGTTGGGCGCCGCGGACGACGTTGACGATCGGCACCACGGCCGTGATTTTTCCGGCGCTTTGCGCCACTTGTGCCGAGACGCCTGTGGGAACGGCTAGAAGCAGACAAATTAGTATTGCGATCACGGCTGTGGCTGGGCGACGCGCGTTCATCGTGCTTTCCTCCGCGGATTTCGTGCGGCGCTGGCGGTGAGTTCGATTCAACCCCAGTGCTTATGAATCCGTTGGAAACTTATTCGTGGGGACTGGGCGAAAAGCTATCACAGAACGGACGAAGCGGCCAGAAAAAATCCCCGACGAAGCACGCCGATTTTGGCACCTGGGCTAAGTGACGGCGCGCGGAGAAAGCTGAGAGGCGGCGCGCAAGCAAGCAGCGGTTACGGCCTACGACGCCAATAGTTCGCACGCGAACTCCCTAAGGGAACCTGGTTAGAAGCCGGCGCCGGATTTTTTCTGGGCGGCTTGTTGCTGCATCTGGGCGTTCACGGCGCGCATGGCTTCGGTGGATCCAGGGGCGCGCTTTTCACGCCAGCGTTCGAAAATTTCGCAGTGTTTTTCGAGATTCGAGAATGCCAGAGGATTTTTGAACATCGTGCGGAAAGCGGGGACCACGGGCTTGAGGCGTTCCCAAACGACCCATTGCTCTCCCGTGTTTTCGAAGAAGAAGTCTTCGTCGATCAAGCCGCGATTGACGATGCTTGCGACCATTTCCCAGTAGCTGAACACCATGCGCATAAAGGCGTTTTCCTGGCTCCCGGGAGGGCACTGCGTCATCACATCTTCCACCGATTTGGGATTGAAATGCGTTAGAAACCAGTCGCGGGCTTCGCGAAGTCGCGGCTCACGGCGAATGTCGTACAGCCGCAGCATGAGATTTACCTGCTCATGATTTACATCGGACATTTTGAAGCCTCCTATGATTCGAATAACTTGGATTCAAATGTGAAGATCGCTTCGATTTTCCGCCGGTCAACCTATTCGACTGGACGGCATCTCACTGGATTGTGGGGCCGGCTGCGGCAATTCGCCCTGTAGCGTGACTCTCTGAAGCTGGCTGGTGGGGATGCGCGATTGTTCGAATCCGAGTTTGATGCGGCGGCGGAGTTCGCGGGCGACGTCGTCCTTGCGATTGAGCACGGTGCGGACCTGGGTGCGAAGCACGTTGCCATCGAGCGAGAGCGATTCGACGCCGAGCACGCGTGGCCCATCGACGAGAGCGGGCGACCAATCGGGATCGTTGCGCAGATCGCCAGTGACTTTTTCGAGCGTGGCGAGGGCGCGGCCGACGTGTTCTTCGGATGGAACGGTGACGTCGACAAAAACCTGCGACCAGTCGCGGCTGAAATTGGAAACCTGGCCGATGAGGCCGTTGGAAATGGTGACGAGCGCGCCGGCGGTATTTCGAATCATGGTGCGCCGCAGGGTGAGATATTCGACGCGGCCGAGTTCGGAATTCACCTGGATGAGATCGCCGACGACGAACTGGTCCTCGAAGACGATGAAGAAGCCGTTGATAAGATCCTTCACGAGATGCTGCGCGCCGAAACCGAAGGCGAGGCTGGCGACGGCTGCGGCCGCTTCGATGGGCGTCACGTTGAAACCGAATTCGGGAAGCGCGGTTAATATAGAAACTGCGACGATGATAAAAATTCCGGCGCTATAGAGGATGCCGGCCATGGTGCGGGTTTGTTGCTCGCGCATTTGCGCGATGCGCGTAGACGATTTCGCGGCTTCCACCAGGCGATTGGTGAAGGCTTTGAGGAGACGCGCCACGATGAACGCGATGATGATGATCGCGAGAATTCGCAGGCCGCGGGTTTGCGCGATCTGTGTCCAGCTCTTAAACGATTCGGTCATAGAATGAGCGGCGGAATTATACCATTCGCGCTGCGATGGCTCGGCGCAAGATGTGGACGCGAGCTCTTGTGGCGGGGAGTGAAGAACATGGACCATCAAAAACGCGATTTTCTCAGCGTGCTGTTTGTGGCGGCGGTGGCGGCGCCGATCGCTTTATTCACGCGAGGCGCCACCGCGCGTCAGATGGGTCGAAGGCCAGGGCAGACCAACCCGCTATCGGATCCGATGAATCAGCCGCCGCCTTTCGACCCCAAGAAAATTCAAGAGCACAACCAGAAGACGATCGTCCAGGACATCCAGAAGCTATACAAGCTGGCGGGAGAACTGAAGGACGAGGTGGAAAAAACGGATTCGACTGTTACGCTTTCGCTGCCGATGATTCAGAAAGCGAAAGAAGTGGAGAAACTCGCGAAGCAGATTGCGACCTTGGCAGTGGGATAAATGCCGGATAGGTGATGCCGGTCTAATGAACGAGTAGCCCGGTGATGCCGATTCCGAGCCCGATAATTCCCAGCGCGGAACCGAGATACCAGAAGAACCGCTTGCGTGTGAGAACTGTGATCGAGCAGATCACGAGAGCCGCTTCGAGGAGAACTTCGCCGAGATCAAAATAGTCCGCATGGCGCCGCTCGGCCGCCACTTCGTTTTCGAGCTTTTTCGCTTCGGCCTGAATGTCCTGACCTTCCTCTTTGTAGCGCTCGATTTCCTTTTCGTACTTCTCTTTGATTTTGTCGGCCTGTTCGGACTTCTGCAGAGCGAACACAGACATTTCATCGACAAAAAGCTCGTAATTACGCCGGCGGATTTCTTTGGCCTGATAGTAGGCCCAGTGATCGGTCGCTCTCGTCTGCATCAACATTTCTTCGGTATGCGCGCGGTGGCCGAGCAGCGATACGGCGGCGACGAGCACGGCGAGAATCGCCATGGTCACGGTGACGGGCGCAAGATTGTGCTGAGCAGCTTCTTCGGCCTGTTCTTCGAGTTCGCGAAAATCTTCAGCCATTCAGGCCACCTGTGCGCAAAACGAAATTTGTTTGAGAGATTAAAACGCGAGGGATTGTAGCGGGAATCGAGAAAATCGAGAAGCGCAAACTCTGCGCAGTCGGTGCGAGGCGCCCAAGTTGGAACATTCGAAGTATCTGAAATCGCGGAAAAAATGGCGCGCCCGGGAGGATTCGAACCTCTGACCTTGTGCTCCGGAGGCACACGCTCTATCCATCTGAGCTACGGGCGCGCAGGTTGCGCTGCGAAGGTCTTCGCGAACGCAAGTGGGAAGCTTACTCGGTGATTTTACTCTGCTTCTCGTGCTGTGGCAAAATCAATCGCGATTCATCCCGACAAATGAAGGAAGTCCGTCCGCATAGAGTCGCGTCACCACAGTTTCAATTGCGCAGCCGAGAGGACCTGGCATGCCCGAGACATTGCAAGAGTACCTTGAAAGATTGCAAAGCTATCTGGGCGATCGAGATCCGCTGAAAGTGCAAGCCGCGACGCCGAAGAAACTCGAGCAACTAATGAAGCGCGTGCCGCGCCGGAAGCTGATGCGGCGGCCGGCTCCGGGAAAATGGTCGATCGGCGAAATCGTCGCGCATCTTGCCGATGACGAGCTTGTGGGCGCCTATCGCATTCGCAAGATACTGGAAGAACCGGGCACCGCGATTCAATCGTTTGACCAGGATAAATGGGCCGCCACCGGAAAGTACGCTCGCTGCGATCCGAAACAGTCTCTCGAGCTGTTTCGCACTCTGCGGCAAGCAAATCTCGCGCTTCTGAAGTCGCTCGACAAGCCGCAGTGGAATCAGCACGGAGTCCACGCCGAACGAGGCGTCGAAAGCATCGCGGCGATAACGAAACATTTCGCGTGCCACGACCTAAACCATTTGAAGCAGATTGAAACAATACTCCGCGACTCCTCTCACTCTTAGTCTCACTTTCGTTTTTATCCTCACCGAATGGCCACTCGCTCGCTTAACAGCGCGTGAACAAATCAATCGTTAGATTTTCCTTAGATCGCAGCGTACTAAAACTCTCACTCGCATATCGCTCCGCCGAAACACCAACCAGACAATTCATTAAGGTTTGCGCGCTGCCGCCGATTGATAGGAAAGCGGGAGCGCATACATGAAAAAGCACGCATCGCTGTGCAATAGCAAGGCTATCGCCGTCGGGCTCTTTCTCACCATCTCATTGGCGTTCACGGCGCGCGCGACTGACGCTCCGCTGCTGAGCGACGCTCACATCAGCAGCGCGCACCCCAGCACAAATTTCGGCAGCCTGACGAATTTGGCCGTCGGCAACGGGAACACCGCGCTGATTCAGTTCAATCTCGGATCGCTCCCGGCCGGAACCACTTCCGGTGAAATTGCAGCCGCCACGCTGCGCCTCTATGTGAATCGCGTGAACACGGCGGGCGCGCTCGATCTGAAGCCGGTGACAAGCGCGTGGAACGAGCTTTCGGTGACGTTCAGTTCAGCGCCGTCATTTGGCGCGGTAGTTGGTTCGCCGATCGCGGTTACGCAGGCGGATACGGTAATTCTCGTCGACGTCACCTCGCTCGTTCAAGGTTGGGTCACAACTCCCGCTTCAAATCATGGTATCGCGCTCGCGGCTTCGGCTTCGGCGGCGTCCACGTTCGTGCTGCTCGACAGCAAAGAGAACCAAGAAACGAGCCGCCCGCCGGCGCTCGACATTACTTTGTTCGGGCCGCAGGGTCCGCAGGGTGCAGCGGGTCCACAAGGACCGCAAGGCGCAACAGGCGCGACTGGAGCGCAAGGGCCAGTCGGCGCGGTTGGCCCGCAGGGACCAATTGGCGTGACAGGCGCAACGGGGGCGACCGGTGCCACCGGAGCTACGGGGCCGCAGGGTCCGCCAGTTACATTTCAAGGGACATGGGCGGCCGCGACAACCTACGCGGTCGGCGACAGCGTTTTCTTTCAAGGCACCAGTTACATCTCGCTCGTCGCCGCGAACCTTGGACATCAGCCAGACACGGACGTTACGGATAGTTTGGGCAATTGGGCAGTGTTGGCGCAACAGGGAGCAACTGGCGCGACGGGAGCCACGGGAGCAACCGGTGCGACTGGCGCCGTTGGCCCGCAGGGCCCTATCGGGCTAACGGGCGCAACCGGACCAACGGGAGCGACTGGCGCGACGGGTGCGACGGGAGCAACCGGTGCGATTGGCCCGCAGGGGCCTATCGGAATGACGGGCGCGACAGGCGCAGTCGGCGCGACGGGAGCAATCGGCCCACAGGGTCCAATCGGAGTGACGGGAGCCACAGGGCCAGTCGGACCACTAGGGCCAGCGGGTCCGAGACCGGTGCTACCGGTGACGTTGGGCCAACGGGCGCGACTGGAGCAATCGGCCCGCAAGGTCCTCCTGTCACGTTTCGAGGGACGTGGGCGGCTGTCACAACCTATGCGGTCGGCGACAGCGTTTTCTTTCAAGGCACCACTTACATTTCGCTCGTAGCGGCAAACATGGGGCATCAGCCGGACACGGACGTTACGAATAGCTCCGGTAACTGGGCGGTGCTGGCGCAACAAGGCGCGACAGGAGCGACGGGCGCTGATGGTGCGTCGGGACCGGTTGGTCCGCAAGGCCCCATCGGCCTCACTGGTGCCACGGGCGCAACAGGACCGGCAGGCGCAACTGGGTCACAGGGTCCGATCGGCCTAACCGGGGCTACCGGGCCGGCTGGTCCGCAGGGCTCTACGGGATCAACCGGAGCCACCGGAGCGGCGGGGCCAGCAGGTCCGACGGGTGCAACCGGGGCCACTGGAGCAACGGGCTCGACGGGAGCAATGGGAGCAACAGGCGCGCAAGGTCCTTCTGGTCCGACGGGAGCAACTGGCCCTCAGGGGCAGTCGTTCGTTTTTATCGGAGCTTGGAATTTCGCTAGCAATTACGGCATTGGCCAGACGGTGTCTTTCCAGGGATCCAGCTACATCTCTCTGGTCAACGGGAACACGGGACATCAGCCGGACACCGACGTCAGCGGTGGCGGCGGCCACTGGGCTCTGATCGCGCAGCAAGGTGCGACGGGCGCAGTCGGCGCCGCCGGTGCAACCGGAGCACAGGGCCCAGCTGGAGCTACGGGCGCGACGGGGGCTGCCGGACCGCAAGGGCCTGTGGGTGCAGCGGGAGCCACAGGCGCGACGGGTTCGCAAGGTCCTGTCGGCGCTACAGGAGCAACAGGTGCAGCAGGAGCTACCGGTGCGACGGGGGCAATGGGTCCCGCAGGGGCTACAGGCGCAACCGGAGACACAGGCTCAACGGGTCCACAAGGCCCTGCAGGGGCGACCGGTGCCACCGGACCGCAAGGCCAATCCATCAGCTTCGTCGGCACCTGGAATCTGATTACCACCTACGCGATCGGCCAGTCAGTCTTTTTCCAAGGCTCGACATATATTTCGCTCGTCGACGGAAATTTCGATAACGAGCCTGATACGGACGTCACCAATCACACCGGAAACTGGGCGCTCATTGCCCAACAGGGAGCGCCGGTCAGCTTTCAAGGAACGTGGAGCGGCTCGACGACTTACGTCATCGGCGGCGCCGTGTTCTTTCAAGGCTCGAGTTACATATCGAAGGTAAACAGCAACCTGAATAATCAGCCGGATGTTTCGCCCACGCAGTGGGCGCTTCTTGCGCAACAAGGTACCGCCGGCGCAATGGGCGCTACCGGAGCGACAGGTGCGACTGGCGCAACCGGTGCGCAAGGGCCACAGGGAATTCAGGGCCCCACAGGGCTCACCGGCGCAATGGGGCTACAAGGAGCAGTTGGCCCTGCTGGTGCGGATGGTGCGACGGGGCCACAAGGTGCAACGGGACCGCAGGGTCCTCCGGTGACGTTCCGAGGGACCTGGTTAGGCGGGACGACTTATGCGCTCGGAGATGCTGTGTTCTTCGGGGGCTCGAGCTACATTTCGCTCGTCGCTGGAAATATTGGAAACGAACCGGACACCGACAGCGGGATGCACTGGGCCGTGCTCGCTCAACAGGGGGCGACCGGCCCGGCTGGCCCGCAAGGCCCAGCAGGAGCCGATGGTGCTCAGGGCACGATCGGGCCGCAGGGTTTTCAAGGCCCTCCAGGTCCGAATGGCATGGACGGCGCACCAGGTGTGCAGGGTCCTACTGGCCCGACAGGCCCAGCAGGGCTCAATTTCCGCGGCGTGTGGAACAGCGGAACGATTTACGCCGCTGCCGACGGCGTCTCATTCGGTGGATCGAGTTACATCGCGCTTCAAGCGAACGCGAACACCGAACCGGACACGGATGTGGCAAACAGCGGCGGCAACTGGGCGCTTCTCGCGCAGCGCGGCGCGATAGCAACCATTCAATCGCTGCACGATCTCTCGAATGTCTTGGTGGGGACAATCAAATATCTGAACCCCACAGGCTCGAAGATCGACGATGCAACGAACGAAGTGGGCGAGGACGTCACCCTGGCGCCTCTCGCCTGTACAGCTACCACGATTACGGTCAAGGCCGATTCGTCCGTCGACCCCTCGGTAGCTGTTACGTATACGCTGCGGGTCGGGACGACGATCACCGCGATTGATGTAGGAGTCGCCTCGTCGGACCTCGTTAACACAGCGCTCTCCTGCCAGATGTCCGGCTCGAATGTCTGCTCAGCTTCTGCGAGCGTGCCGGTTCCGGCGAATGCCCTCTTAGACGTAAGCGCGAACGTTCAATCTGTGGGGGTGGGAACAACCTCCACGCCGTTTGTTCACAACGTCGCCATTGCGCTGGTTTGCCAGTAACCGCGTGAGCCGGGGAGAGCGCGATGACGATCGACGCATCGGAGAGCGCGAGATGAAGATTGGTCGCATCGGGGAGAGCGCGATAACGATCGATCGCATCCGCAAACTGAGAGCCGCCGTCGCGCTGTGCGTCGCCGTCCTCGGCGTCGCGCTCGGGGCTGCGGCGCAGGCTCCCATCATTTCGCTCTCTCCTGGCGACACGATCAACACCGTTGCGGGCACCGGCGTCGAGGGATTCTCAGGCGACGGCGGCGCGGCCATAAGCGCGGCGCTGGCCAATCCTTTCTCGATGGCAGCCGACGCAGCGGGCAATGTCTACATCGCTGACCGCGACAATCATCGCGTCCGGCGCATCGATACGAGCGGAAATATCACGACGGTAGCGGGCAACGGCGAGCAGGGATTTTTCGGGGACGGGGGCCTCGCGACGAGCGCCAGCTTGAATACTCCGACGGCGGTCGCAGTCGACGCAAACGGAAACATCTATATCGCGGACAGCAACAACAACCGCATTCGCGTGGTTTCGAACGGCAACATCAACACGTTCGCGGGCAACGGAACTGCCGGGTATTCGGGCGATGGCGGTGCGGCTACCAGTGCGTCGCTTTACACGCCGCGCGGCGTGGCGGTGGATGCGAATGGCGTGGTCTATATCGCGGATACGAATAACCACGTGGTGCGCAAAGTAAGCGCCGGAACAATTTCAACCATTGCGGGGAACGCGCAACAGCAGGGCTTTTATGGTGACAACGGCACAGCCAGCTCTGCTGGACTCGACACTCCCACAGGCGTCGCAGTAGACGCTACCGGAAAAGTATACGTCGCTGATTCGAACAATCACCGCGTGCGCTTGTTGAGCGGCGCCACGCTCTCGACGTTCGCGGGAAATGGCACCGCCGCATACTCCGGCGATGGCGGAGCCGCCACCAGCGCGGCGATCGCTTTTCCGCTCGGAGTTTCGCTCGACGCGATGGGCAACATCTTCGTAGCCGATTCGAATAATCACGTGATTCGCCGAGTTGGCAGCACCGGAACAATCACCACGATCGCAGGAGAAGGCGAGCAGGGATTTTTTGGCGATGCAGGTGGTCCAAACGCCGCCGTACTCGATACACCGTCGGGCGTTCTTCCGCTTAACGGCAACGTCTTTATCGCCGACTTGAACAATCAACGCGTCCGAAGCACCTCCGCGACCCTGTTAATGTTTGCGAACCAGATTGTCGGCACGCAAAGCCCGGTTCAAACCGTCACGGTGACAAATTCCGGAAATGCCGCTTTGACGCTCTCATCCGTCGCGCCGTCCTCGCCAAGCTTTGCCCTCGCACCAAGCGGGACATGCGGGGTGACTTTCCCAGTCAGCGTTCCGGCCAGCATGAGCTGCACGCTCGACGTAGTCTTCGATCCGGTGACCGTTGGATTGATCAACGCGAGTTTCAGCGTAGTGAACAACGCTGCCGGCAGCCCCCAGCTCATCACCGTAACCGGCACTGGCTTGCAGGATGGCACTACGCTGGCGCTCGTTTCATCGCAACCCGTGTCGAACGTAAATTCACCGGTCACTTTCACCGCGACAATTACTCCCACCACGCCGACGACAGCGCCAACGCCCACCGGCACCGTCGTGTTCTCTGATGGCGCGACGAATTTGGGAACTGTCAACGTAAGCGCGAGCGCCGCAAGCTTCACCACGTCGACGCTTACCGCCGGCACGCACGCCATCACCGCAACCTACAGCGGCGACACGCTGTATACGGGCAGCACCGCGAACCTGATGCAGAAGGTAATCGGGCCGCCGAATATCCAACTCGTTTCGAGCCTGAATCCATCCACGCCCAACGTGAACGTCACGTTCACCGTCACGGTCAGCTCGTCCAACGGCACTCCTACAGGAACCGTGATATTCAACGACGGTTCCACGGCGTTGAGCATCGCGCTGCCGCTGGACGGCTCGGGCGTTGCGGCATTCAGCACCGCTACTCTCGCGGCCGGCACGCATCCGATCACTGCCGTCTATAGCGGCGATGCGAACTTCACCACCGTCACGTCGCCGATCGTCTCTCAGCGCGTGGAGGACTACACCATCGCCGTCATGCCTGCTTCGGCCACCATCAGAACCGGGCACTCCGCGAGCTTCATGATCACCACCACGCCGCTCGGCGGATTCTCATCGCCGATCACGCTGCAGTGCGCGAACCTGCCGCTGTACGCCTCGTGCGAGTTCGAACCGGCCGTCGTCACGCCGAACGGCACCGCCATCACTTCGAAGCTGGTGGTCAAAACTGAAATGTTTCAGGCGCAGGTCCGTCAACAGCGCGAAAAATATCCGTGGAATCCCGGATGGCCGGCCAGCATCCTCGCGGCCGCGGGAATGGTCTTCCTCGCCGCGCTCCGGCCGCGCGTGTTCCGCCGCCCGGCAATGCTATGGGGCGCCATCACCGTCGTCACGCTTATCACATTAACGAGCTGCGCCGGCATCCCGCCATCCGCAATCTTGAAGACGCCGCCGGGCGATTACACCATCACCGTGAACTCTTCAGGGAATGTGGGTGTCGTAGCCGAAATGCACACGGTGAATGTGGCGATAACGGTTACACAATAAAACCAACCGCAAGGCAAATCGTTTTCTTCCGGGTAAGTGGCCGAGATTCCTGATGGCCGTTGCGACACCCGGACTGCCCAATCCCTGCGCTATACTCGTACCGGCGAATCGCAACTTGCCGCCCAGATCCCACGAGGCCTCGATGCCTGCCGACAAATTCAAAGCTCTCATCGCGGAAGGGAACAGCAGCGCCTACAAAGTCGCTTTCAAGGAACTCACCAACGACGAACTCCCCAAAGAAGATGTCCTCCTCGAAGTGCAATACTCGTCGCTCAATTACAAGGACGGACTCGCCGTCACCGGCCGCGGCAAAATCATCCGGAAATTTCCAATGGTGCTCGGCATCGACATGGCAGGCCGCGTTCTCGAATCGAGTTCGCAGGATTTCCGCGCCGGCGATCAAGTGCTCGCTGTGGGGCACGGATTCAGCGAAACGCGCTGGGGCGGCTATTCTCAGCGGCAGCGGGTGCCATCCGCAGCGCTGGTTCACATCCCGAAAGGCCTCACGCTCAAGCAAACGATGGCTATCGGCAGCGCCGGCTTCACCTCCATGCTCTGCCTGATCGCGCTCGAGCACTACGGCGTAAAGCCCGGCGAAAAAGAAATCATCATCACGGGAGCGGGCGGCGGCGTCGGCTCGACTGCCGTGGCCCTTTTCGCCGCCAAGGGATACAAAGTTGCTGCTTCTACCGGCAGACCGGAGCTGCATGCATTCCTGCGCGATCTCGGCGCCACCACAATCGTCGATCGCGCCGAACTCACGCAAAAAACCGCGCCACTCGCCTCCGAGCGCTGGGCAGGCGGCGTCGATTCGGTTGGTGGGCAAACTCTCGCATCGCTCCTCGCAGCCACCGCATCTTACGGCGCGATCGCAGCCTGCGGCTTGGCCGGCGGCGCAGAACTTTCGACCACGGTTTTTCCGTTCATCCTGCGCAACGTCGCGCTGCTCGGCATCAATTCCGTCCTCACCCCAAGACCCCTCAGCATCCAGGCCTGGGAGCGGCTCGCCCGCGAATTGCCTCTCGATAAGCTCGATTCGCTCACAACCACCGAGCCGCTCTCCTCGATCTACGATCTAGCTGAAAAAATCCTGGCAGGCAAAACCCGCGGCCGGGTCGTAATCGACGTCAACGCATAACTGAATATCGAAATCGTCAATTTAGCAGCGCTGTCCGGACGGTTTATATGACCGCACACTACCCGCAGGCGGCCAAAACCGCCAAAAAGTCTGTGCTAGAGTGATTTAGGTAGGCTTCAACATGGCGGAAGGAAGCTAATGGCGATCCTGGTCACCGGCGGAGCGGGCTATATCGGCAGCGTCACTGTCGAGCGACTCACAAGTAAAGGCGAAAGTGTCGTCGTCCTCGACGATCTCACCCACGGCCATCGCGAATCCTTCGACGCCGCCATCCCGTTCTACCAAGGCTCCGCCGGCGATCGCGCCCTCGTCGCTCGAATCGTGAAAGAGCACGCCATCGAATCCTGCATCCATTTCGCCTCATTCATCAGCGTCGGCGAATCCCAACAAAATCCCGCCAAGTATTTCGAGAACAATGTGGGCCAGGGAATTTCGCTCGTGGGCGCTCTGCTGGATGCCGGCATCCGCCGTTTTGTCTTTTCCTCTACAGCGGCCGTCTACGGCGAACCCGAGAAAATGCCGATCGGCGAAGACTGCCCGCCGTGGCCGAAAAATCCTTACGGCTGGACGAAGTTCACTCTCGAGCGCCTTCTCGAAACCTACGACGCGGCCTACGGCCTGAAATCAATTTGCCTGCGCTATTTCAACGCCTCCGGCGCCACCGAGCGCTGCGGCGAAGATCACGATCCCGAAACTCACCTGATCCCCAACGTGCTCGCCGCCGCCGCCGATCCCCACAAAGAAGTCCGAATATTCGGCAATCAATATCCCACGCCCGACGGCACTCCCATTCGCGACTACATTCACGTAGCCGACCTCGCCGATGCGCACATTCGCGCTCTCGATCATCTTGCGCCAAGACTCCGCATCCGACGCGTTCAATCTCGGCACAGGCCGAGGCTATTCCGTTCTCGAAGTCGTCGAAACAGCCCGTCGCGTCACGGGCTGCCCGATCCGCGTTCGAATTGAGGCTCCGCGCGCGGGCGATCCGCCGCGTCTGGTCGCCGATCCCTCTCGCGCCAAATCCATACTCGGATGGTCTCCCTCTAAATCCGATTTGCCCTCGATCATCCAATCGGCGTGGGATTGGCGGAAAAAATTTCCTTACGGTTACAAATCGCTCGCCAGCACAAGGTAGCGCTATCCTCAGCGTTCTCGCCTCGATATACTATTAGGACAATTCCTCCTCAAAGTTCGTCCCCGCCATCGGTTCGCAAGAGTATCTTTGAATTGGGGCCCAGCTCGGCTCGATGAATCGCTGAAAAGGCGAATTCCCAAGCGCTCCACCTCATCCCACGCTCAACTACATTTCGCAGTCACGAAGGGGCGCGTGAACTGCCGAGTCCGGGTTTCCACGAAGAGCATGACCAACACATTTGGCGTTCGAGAGCTGTGAGGCGCGATGAAAACTGTAACCTATCTTTTCTGCGTGAGACTCGTGGCCGCCGCATCCCTCTTTTTCTTCTGCGCCGGTCGCGCTTCCGCGCAATTTGACTACACCGTAATCAAAGTGGAGAACGGCGGAACCATCACCGGAACGGTCAAATGGTCCGGCCCCGCTCCCAAAACTCCAAAACTTCCCATCACGAAGGATCCAGGCGTTTGTGACCCTGCGTCTCACAAGATTCGCGATCTGGAGCGACTGGAGGTCGGACCCGACGGCGGCGTTGCCAATACCGTCGTGTTTCTGAAGGACATCACCAAGGGCAAGGCCATGGACCTTCCCGACTCGCGTCAGCATCTGGACCAAAAGAGTTGCCGTTATCTCCCGCACATCATGCTCGTTCCGCAGGGCGGCAACCTCGATATCAAAAGCAGCGATCCGGTTCTGCACACTGTCCACATGACGGGCGCCGCTTCCAACAACATTCCGTTCCCGATGCAGAATCAGGTGATCCCCGTCAATTTACCGCGCAATGGCGTCGTCGAGCTCAAGTGCAATGCCGGGCACGTCTGGATGAACGCGGAAGTCCTCATCGTGAAGCATCCTTACTATGCCGTCACCGACGACCATGGTTTCTTCAAGCTGACCGATGTGCCCGCTGGAGAATACGAAATCGAAGCGTGGCACGAAGGCTGGCAGAACATGTCCGAAGAATCGGTTCTCGATGTCGCCGCTCAGGTAAGGGTAAAACGGCCCGTCTATAGTCCGCCGGAAACTTGGGCGAAAAAAGTCAGCGTGAAACCCGGAGAAACGGCTGAAGTCAATTTCAGTATCAGCGCAGAGAAACAGGTGCGAAATTAGAAAAGCCCCGGCGTGAAGTCGGGGCTTTCTCTAAATTGCTTCCGAATCCGGCTTACTGCTTGCGGCCGTTGTGCTTCTTGTTGTAGATGTTGCGCGATGCCCGATTCTGCTGCTGGTTCACCGCCTTCTTGTCTGCAGCCGTCAACTTGCCGCCATTCGCTTCGCGCATTCCCGCGGTTTCGCGGTTAATGCCCTGTTGCTGCTTCTCGAGCTTGGCGGTCTCTCCGGGCGTCAGTTGGCCGCTCTTCACTCCTTGCGCGATGCGGTCCTGCTGGTTTTCCTTGCGCTGGCCGATCTCTCCTGCGCCGCTGTTCTGCACCGCACCATTGTGCTTGTCGTCGTAGATCTGGTTCGACAGGTGGTTCTGTTGGTTATTCAGTTTGGATCGGTCAGCAGCCGTAAGATGACCGTCGTCTTCCGAGCGCATCGTGCGCTCTTCCTTGTTCAGCCCGGCTTCCTTGGTTTCGAGATTCTTCGTTTCTCCGGCAGTGAGCTGGCCGCTCTGCACGCCCTGCCCGATCCGATCCTGCTGATTTTCCTTGCGTTGCTGAATCGTTTGCGGCGGATCGTTCGTCGTTGCCGATTGCGCGAAAATGGCTGGCGCCGACAGGACGAAGAGCGCTGCACCCGTTAGAACTGCATTCATCACTTTCATCTCATCCTCCCCGTGTATAAGTGCGTTATTTCCGTTTGGCCTTCCGCGTTCACCACAAAGGCCGTATGCCGATGAAACACCGCCTCGCCGGTAAAGTTGCGCGATCCCGCAGGAGCTGTTGTAAGCCCCATGAAGGCAGCCTCTTGCCTGTGCCACAGCAAGGCATTGCGGCGCGCCATCGGGCAGCGACCTGTTTTCAGTAGGGGCACGGCATGCCGTGCCCGGCGAGCGAACTTGGCTCGATCGCGCCATTCACCGCGATATTCACGTGGCCTCGGTTTTTCGTACCGCTGGCCTCCGGCCGGCGTCTTTGAATCTAGTTTGAATTTGCGGGCGCGCAACTTCGAAACTAAATTCAAAAACGCCGGCCGGAGGCCAGCGGTACAAAAAGCGCGTGCGCTATCGCAGCGGTGCACGCATGGTTCCAAGTGGCCTGAATGCGCATCCAACCCTGTAGCAAATGCGTACTTAGATTGCCTGCATATGGAATGCGGCTCGGAAAATGACCGCATATAGAATGCGGTCTGGAAAATGACTGGATATAGAATCGAGTCAGGAATCTTTCATGCCGAATAAGAAAAGCTCGCACTTGACCTACGCCGATGTAACGCCGAAAGGCGTCTACATGGGGCGGCGCAATTTCCTGTTGGGACTGGTCGCAACGGCCGGGGTAGTCGAAGGCTACAAAAAGCTCTCTCATCTACCTTCCGCGTCCGCCGCCGGAAATGCCCCGGTGAAATTGACCGGCTACACAAAATGGCCAGGCAGCACCACCGAAGAGCAGACACCCCTCGAGAAAACCACCCACTACAACAACTTCTACGAATTCGGCACGGGCAAAGGCGATCCCGCCGATAACTCGAAGAATTTCGTCACCGTGCCGTGGTCCGTATCCGTCGAAGGCGAAGTAAAAAAGCCGCGCAAATTTTCGATGGACGAAATCATGAAGCTCGCGCCGCTCGAGGAGCGCATCTATCGCCACCGTTGCGTCGAAGCCTGGTCCATCGTCGTTCCGTGGATTGGATATTCCTTCAGCGCCCTCGCGAAGCTGGTCGAGCCCACCGCCAACGCCAAATACGTCGCGTTTCAGAGCTACTACGATGTGAAACAGATGCCCGAAGGCCCGATGGCAGGTATTGAGTTGCCCTATGTCGAGGGATTGAGAATCGACGAAGCCATGAATCCGCTCACTCTTCTCACCGTCGGCATGTACGGCGAAACTCTGCCCAATCAGGACGGCGCGCCCGGTGCGCATGGTGATCCCCTGGAAGTACGGCTTCAAGAGCATCAAATCGCTCGTGAAAATCCGCTTCGTGAAAGATCAGCCGCCCACCACCTGGAACATCGCCAATCCGCGCGAATATGGCTTCTATTCCAACGTGAATCCCACCGTGGACCATCCGCGCTGGAGCCAGGCCCACGAGCACCGCCTGAAAGGTGGCCTGGGATTATTCGATAAGCCGATTCCAACTCTGATGTTTAATGGATACGGCGACCAGGTCGCCAGCCTCTACACCGGCATGGACCTGCGCAAGTATTATTAGGGCTTTGCAGTTCGGCGCGAACCTCCTGCGTTAGGATGTTGCAGTTCAGCGGGTAGCCTCCGCCTCAGGGTTTTGCAGTTCGGTGGGGGCCCCTGCTTTAGGACGTTGTCGTTCAGTGTTTAGCCTCCGCCTTAGGGCTTTGCAGTTCGGTGGGAGCCCCCTGCTTTAGCAGGGGGAGCTGGACTTCAGTCCAGCGGAAAAAGGCGTCAATCACGAGATGGGCTTCAGCCCCGGGCCCCTGACGTTGTCCGAAGCAAGCACGATCGAAAAGCCGTCCCGATTTGTAGCGCGCGGTCTCAACCACGGGAAAGTATGATGCGAAGTTTATCGGGAGCGCTCATTGAACTCGATCCTCACCAGCAAATGGACGAAGGTCGCCATATTCCTGCTCTCCCTTCTACCGCTCGCAATTCTCGTCTGGCGTGGCCTGCACAATAATCTCTCCGCCAACGCCGTTCAATTCGTCGAACATTGGACCGGCGATTGGACGCTGCGCTTCCTGATCTTCACGCTCGCCGTCACGCCACTGCGCAAGATCCTGAAGTTGCCCGCAACTGATCCGCTTTCGCCGCATGCTCGGCCTCTTCGCGTTTTTCTACGCCTGCCTTCATTTCACCACCTGGCTCTGGCTCGATCGCTACTTCAACTGGCCCGAAATGCTGAAAGACATCGCCAAGCGCCCCTTCATCACCGTCGGTTTCACCGGTTTTGTCCTCATGATTCCGCTCGCCATCACCTCCACAGCCGGCTGGATCCGCCGCCTCGGCGGCCGCCGCTGGCAAATGCTCCATCGCGCGATCTACCTCAGCGCAATCGCAGGAGTAGTCCACTACTACTGGCTCGTGAAATCCGATGTTCGCAAGCCTCTGCAATATGCGGCAGTAGTTGCGGTCCTGCTGGCGTGGCGAATCGGCTCCTGGTTCAACGGCCGCCGCCACGATGCCGATGCACCCGGCACCATTCGCCGCGAAGAGCCAACCACCGCCGAAACTGCCTAGGCTTTTTACTCGCTCGTTCATAAAATCGTGCTGATGCTTCCCATTACCATTTGTCTATTGCGCTGGCTGTCGCAACAGCGAAGAATGAAATCGAGCATCGAAATGCGCCCCACTCGCTCCGCAATGCAAATCGAGGAATTGGCCAACAGCATTACGCACGGAATCGGCCTGGTTCTCAGCATCGCCGGTTTCGTCGTGCTGCTGGTGTTCGCCATTCTCCGCGGCGGCGCCCTGCAAATCGTCAGTTGCGCGGTATACGGAAGCACACTCGTTTGCGTCTACGCCGCTTCCACTCTCTACCACGCCCTGCCGTCGCCGCGCACCAAGCGCGCTTTGAAGATCTTCGACCACTGCGCGATTTATCTGCTCATCGCCGGCACCTACACGCCGTTCACGCTTGTCACTCTCCGCGGCGGCTGGGGCTGGTCGCTTTTCTCGATCGTGTGGGCTCTCGCGATGGCGGGAATCGTCTTCAAGTTCTGGTTCGTTGATCACTTCCAAATCCTGTCCACCGCCGTATACCTCGCCATGGGCTGGATCGCGCTGATTGCGATGAAGCCGTTGCTTTCCTCCATCCCGCCGCACGGAATCTACTGGCTCCTCGCTGGCGGCTTGCTCTATTCGGTCGGCGTCGCATTCTTCGCCGCTCGCCGTCTTCCGTTCGCCCACGCGATCTGGCACGTCTTCGTCATCGCAGGCAGCGCCTGCCACTACTTCGCCGTTCTCTTCTACGTCATCCTTCGCTACAGGATTTAGATCCCTCGCCATACAGTAATTCTCCACTCGACGGTTGGCTGGCCCGCAACTAGTCTTACGTACAGGTGTGTCGCGAAGGGCCCTTCCACTACAATAGATAGCAGACGGTTGATCAGCTCAATCATGACAAAACTTATCAAGCTCATGGTCAAACTTGACGCGGGGCCAAGTCGGAGTGCTTCCGCACTTCAAGCCTCAATCCACACCCGTGAGCGATCGCACTCTAATAGGAACAATCGATTATTAGAAATTTGCGTAAGTTCCTGGAAACAGGGCAGTTCATCAAATCCTAATAGGGACAAAAACGCACTTTTCGCAATTTTACCGGTTTCGATTTTTTTGGTTTTGTGCGGAATGCTCGCCGCTTGCGCCGGCACTTCGAGTGCCCCTGCCATCGCTCCCGTCATTACCGCGCAGCCTGCCAACACCACAGTCACCGTCGGCCAGCCGGCCACCTTCACAGTGGCGGCCACCGGCACCGCACCCCTCAGCTATCAGTGGACCAAGAATGGAATGAACGTCGGAACGAACTCTGCGACATACACCACTGCGGCGACTGCTTCGTCCGACAACGGCGCAAAAATTCAAGTTACCGTCAGCAATTCGAAGGGAAGCGCGCCAAGCAGCATCGCCACGCTCACCGTGAACGCTGCCTCGACGAAACCGACGATCACGACGCAACCGGCGAGCGTCACGGTCACGGTCGGCCAGACCGCAACCTTCACCGTGGTCGCGACAGGTACGGCTCCGCTCACCTACCAGTGGACTAAGAATGGAACGAACGTCGGAACGAATTCCGCAACCTACACGACTGCCGCGACCACCTCGGCTGACAACGGCGCGCAGATACAAGTGAAAGTTAGCAATTCGGCGGGAAGCACTTTCAGCAGCATCGTTACGCTTACCGTGAATGCCGTAGCGACGAAACCAACGATCACGACGCAACCGGTGAACACCACGGTGTCAGCCGGCAATACTGCGACATTCACCGTCGCCGCAACCGGGACCGCGCCACTCAGCTACCAGTGGACCAAGAATGGAACGAACGTCGGAACGAATTCCGCGACGTACACGACGGCTGCGACTACTTCGGCCGATAACGGCGCTCAGATTCAAGTAACGGTGAGCAATTCGGCCGGCAGCACGCCAAGCAATACCGTCACTCTCACCGTGACAAGTACTCTGCCACCGCCGAGCAGCGCCAATGTTCTCACTTACCACAATGACATTGGCCGCACCGGCCAGAATCTGAACGAAACGATTCTCACTCACAGCAACGTGAATTCAACCAGCTTCGGCAAGAAAGCTTTTCTCACCACCGATGGGCTGGTGGACGCCGAGCCGCTCTACGTTTCGAATCTGCAAATTGGCGGCACCACTCACAATGTCGTATTCATCGTTACCGAGCACAATTCTGTCTACGCCTTCGACGCCGATACATTTACTCAACTGTGGAAAGTCTCGATGACTCCTTCGGGCGAGACCACCAGCGACCCGGTCGGCGGTTGCGGTCAGGTCTCGCCCGAAATCGGAATCACCTCTACTCCTGTGATCGATCTCAAAGCCGGGCCGAACGGAACAATTTACCTCGTCGCGATGACCAAGAATGGTTCCACCTACTTCCAGCGCTTGCACGCCTTGGATCTCACCACGGGAGCCGATCTCGCAGGCAGTCCTGTGACGATTCAAGCCACATTCCCGAACAACGGCGGCACGACCACATTCGCTCCCAAGCAATACAAAGAGCGCGCCGCGTTGCTGTTGTTGAATGGTGTGATTTACACAAGCTGGGCTTCGCACTGCGACATTAGCCCTTACACGGGCTGGGTGATGGGATACAGCCAGAGTTCGCTGCAACAAACCAGCGTGATCGATATCACGCCGAACGGTTCGCTGGCCGCTATCTGGATGGCAGGCGCGGGACTGGCCGCTGATTCCACCGGCAACATTTATTTCCTCGCGGGCAATGGAACCTTTGACGACACTCTGAATTCCAGCGGCTTCCCGGAAAACGGCGACTACGGCAACGGCTTCATAAAACTTTCGACCACGGGTAACAAGCTTGCGGTCGCCGATTATTTCAACATGTTTAACACCGATTCAGAATCCGGATCCGATACGGATCTCGGTTCGGGCGGCGCGATGGTCCTTCCCGATCTGCAGGACAGCGCGCAAAACACGTGGCATCTCGCGGTGGGCGCCGGCAAAGATTCGAACATGTACATCGTAAATCGCGACATGATGGGCAAATTCAACGTGCAGAACGACAATGCGATTTATCAGCAGCTCAGCGGCGCTCTGCCCGGAGGCGTCTGGGCGATGCCTGCTTATTTCAACGGCACGATTTACTACGGCTCCGTGAATGCGCCCCTGAAAGCTTTTCCGATCACGAACGCGAAAGTTGCAGCGTCGGCCTCGTCGAGTTCCTCTGCCTCGTTCGGTTATCCCGGCTCGACGCCGAGCGTCTCGGCAAACGGCACATCGAATGGAATCGTCTGGGCAGTGCAGAACGGCGGGCCAGCAGTGCTGCATGCTTACGATGCGGGCAATCTTGCCAGCGAACTTTACAACAGCAGTCAGGCTGCCGGCGGGCGCGATAATTTCGCCGGCAACAAATTCATCACTCCGATGATCGCCAATGGCAAAGTTTACGTAGGCACTCCCACGGGCGTGATCGTTTTCGGTGAGCTGCCGTAAAAATTTCGAACCGAGCGCATGGCGTTCGGTTTGCTCAGTCAACCGATCAGTCGTCGGGATGGACGCCGAGCCGGTCGTTTAATTCGCCAGCCGCGAGTGGGCGAATGCAGAGCTCAGTCCAATCCTCGTTGCACTGGTAGATCTGGTAGGCCGGCAGATCGTCGGGCAGCATCTTGTAGTCTCCTTCTTCCATCGAGGCCACGTCTTCAAAATCTGTCATCGCGTATTTGTTTCCTGGCAGCGCTCGAATCCGAAACACGCCCGAAGCCGGTTCGTAATTTCCGTAGCTGAAGCAGCGGCCAATGCATTCGCGGTCCACGATGTGCTGCACCAGAACGCGCGATTCATCGGGCTTGAGAATCGTTGCGAGGACGCGCTGATTTGGCGGCAGAGTTTTCACCAGAGCCGCCACCTCTGCTTCCATCCGGTTGATCACCGCGGTGTCCTGGTAGAGGAAAGTGAAGAAGACGGCTGCGATTCCAGCGAGCGCGATCAGGTGCCACTTGCGCGGCAGCATTGCGCCCAGCACGCAGCAAACGAGCACTGCCGAAAGGGAAGTAAGCCGTTCCGTGATGAGTGCGAGCGCCGCGGGTTGGTTTGGCACACGCACACCGTCGGGCAGCAAGAACACGGCGATTTCCGCGATCACGTAAAGCTCGAGAGGAATGAGGTAGGCGTGCCAGAAGCCGCGCTCTCGGCGCCGAGCGATCACGTCGGCAGCAATCGCAATCACGATGAAAATCCCGCACAGCGCTTCGACAATTTTGTACCGTTCGCCGAACAGCAAGAGTTGGTCGCCGGCATTGAACAGGTAGAGCGGGTCAAATGCTGCTATCAACGACGAAATTGCGGGATAAATATAGACGCAGCAAGAAGACGACACCGGCCGCGACGGCCACGAGGAAGACTTGAAAACGCGGCGGAATAAATGACGCGACGCGAATGTAGGCAGCAGCGGCGATGAGCCAGATGACGCCGAGCGGGTGCGCCACGTAAATCAAAGGAATGAGCGCGATCGCAATCGCCCACTCGCGGGCGGAAGCTTGCCAGAAAAGCGCCAGCGCGAAAAATGAAAGCCCGAGCGCGATGTAATAGTTGAAGAAGCCCATCTCGAAGGTCCAGCCGTAGGCCACCATGGCGATCAGCGGAGTCAAGAGCCAGGGCGCGCGCCTTGTTGCCGCCGTGATGAGGGCAAAAGCTCCCCAAAAAAAAATGAGGACTGCGATCGCGACCGAAAGTTTCTCGGCGATCAGCAGGCCAAAGATTTTCGCGAGGCCGCTCAGCAGGTAATCGAACAAAATGTTGGTCGAAGGGTGAGCGATGCGCAATCCGGGCGCATGTCCCTGCTCGATCAATTGAGCGAGCCACGCATTGTAGAGGTGGCTGCCAAGGTCGCCGGCTTCGATGTGGCGATGCCAGAAGCAGGGAATCAAAATCAGCGCGGAGACTACGAGCAATCGCACCCGATATTTGGCAACAAACGCAGCAGCCGCGGGCAAGCCGCGAAGGCTCGCCGGAACTTCGGTGGACGATTCCAGCTTTTCGTGAGGCGCGGAGGTCAGCACGTCAGAGCGATTCAAATCAAGAAGCCCGTACAAAGCCTTTCGTTCAATAAACATACCATGCCATCCGCGCGAGCGGTGGAGAGCGATCCGAGGTGTGACACAGGTCACATCTTCAAGTGATGCTGGGTACCGCGACCGCTTGGGGAACGGCCTATACAAGAAACAGAAAGGCAACGGAGGTGGGCCGTGAAAGCACTTGAAACTGTAACTCGAATTTCTCTTAAGACGATTCTCTACACAACCGATTTTTCGCCGACTGCGGAAGCGGCCGCTCCTTACGCCTGGGAGCTCGCCCGCCGGTACGGCGCCAAGGTAATCGCACTGCACGTTCGGCCTCCGGAAGTGAACGGCATGGTTCCACCGGAATCGTGGGCCGCGGTGCACGAGGCGAATGAGCGGCAAGCCAAAGAGCAGGCCGGCCACCTGAGGTCCCTGTTTCGCGGAGTAGAGAACGAAATCGACGTGACCGAAGGCGGCATCTGGGATGTGATTTCCAAAACCATCGAAGAAAAGAAAGTGGATATGGTGGTGACCGGAACCCATGGCCGCGAAGGATTCGGAAAAATGGTAATGGGATCCCACGCGGAAAATATTCTGCGCCACTCACCCGTGCCGGTTCTGGTGGTAGGGCCATACGTTCGGAGGGAGCCGGAAACGACGACGCGCATGAAGCGCATTCTTTTCGCGACGGATTTCTCGGAAGCGTCTTTGGCAGGCCTTCCTTACGCCATCTCGCTGGCAGAGGAGAACCAGGCTGAGTTGGATATTTTGCGGGTTGTCCCGCGGGCCAAGAGCGGAGAGCTGGTGCATCCGAGCGAGCTGATGGACGCCACGGTGAGGCAGATGAAGCAGCTTGTTCCTATGGAAGCTGAGGCCTGGTGCAAGCCGCGGTATCTGGCCGAAATCGGCGAGCCTGCGCAAAAAATCCTGCAGGTCGCCGAACTGAGCAACGCTGATTTAATCGTGCTGGGAGTGAAGCGGGTCTACCGCGCACTGGGAGTGACACACATTCCGTGGACGATCGCTCACAAGATCATCGCGGAAGCGTGTTGCCCGGTTCTCACGGTACGAAGCTAAAGAATGGCTGTATGAATCCTGTCGGGAAGAGGAGGCGCGGGCCTCAGGTCAGTCGCGGCCTGATGGCGGCGACGGGACCTGAGCTACGTTGGGTAGAGACCCAGGGGCCCCGCCTCCTTTTTCCATCAGGAAGCGATCGAAAGCCGAGCATGCAGCCGTGGTGGAGTGGAGAGACTTGGATAGCGCTTATCTCTCTTCTCGGAATCGGTCTCCATCTGTTGTTGCGGTTTGGCTTGGCTGTATCCTCAAACCTGACTTTCGCGCCTCTCTGGTTTGCGCTTCTGGCGGGCGGCGTTCCGTTGTTATTCACTCTCGCCCGCAAGCTCTTGCGCGGTGAATTCGGTTCTGACCTTCTCGCTGGAATCTCCATCGTCACAGCCGTGCTTCTCGGCGAGTTTCTCGTTGGTGTGATCGTCGTGCTCATGTTGTCGGGCGGCACTGCGCTCGAGAAATATGCCACCCGGCGCGCTTCATCCGCGCTCGATGCTCTGGCCAGGAGGGTGCCCAGCAGCGCGCACCGCAAATCAGGCAATCGTCTCGAGGACATTCCTCTTTCCGAAATTGCGGTGGGCGACCGGCTGGCCATACTTCCGCATGAGATCTGCCCGGTGGATGGAGTCGTCATCGAAGGCCACGGCAAGATGAACGAAGCGTATCTGACCGGCGAGCCGTTCGAAATCTCCAAAACTCCTGGTTCCCCGGTGCTCTCCGGCGCTGTCAATGGTGAAACGGCGCTCACTATCCGAGCGGAAAAGCTGCCGGTGGATTCCCGCTACGCTCGAATTATGCAAGTGATGCGGGAAACCGAGCAGCGCCGGCCGCGACTGCGGCGCCTGGGGGACACACTTGGCGGCTGGTATACGCCTCTCGCCGTGGGCATCGCCATTCTCGCTGCCGTCTGGAGCGGACAGTCCGAGCGTTTCCTGGCCGTATTGGTGATTGCCACTCCGTGCCCGCTGCTCTTAGCGATTCCCGTCGCCATCATTGGCTCGATTTCATTGGCGGCGCACCGGGGCATCATCATCAAAAATCCAGCGGTGCTGGAGCAGATCGACCGCTGCCGTGCCGTCATCTTCGACAAGACCGGCACGCTTACCTATGGCAAGCCGACCCTAACAGAGATTGTCTGCTCGCCTGGATTTCAGCAAAAAGACGTCTTAATGCTGGCCGCTAGCCTTGAACTCTACTCCAAGCATCCTCTGGCCGGTGCAGTGATTGAGGCCGCGCAGAAGGCTCTTCTGCCGATGGAAGCCGCTTCGGAAATCAGCGAGCGGCCCGGCGAAGGACTACACGGAATCATCGCGGGCAGAAACGTCTTGCTGACCGGCCGGGGCAAGGTGAACGCGAAGGAGTGGGATCTGCCTCCTGTCGCAGGTGGTCTCGAATGCCTGGTCTTTGTCGACGGCGCATTCGCTGCTGCCATCCGATTTCATGACGCGCCTCGAATTGAAAGCCGCCTGTTTCTCGAACACCTGGCGCCGCGGCATGCCGTACGCAAGCTGATGCTTGTCTCTGGTGATCGGGAATCCGAAGTCCGTTATATCGCCAAACAGGTTGGAATCGACGACCTGCATTTCAGCAAGAGTCCGGAAGAAAAGGTGGAAATCGTCCGTTCCGAAACGAAACAGCAGAAGACGCTCTTCCTCGGAGACGGAATCAATGACGCGCCAGCCATGCAGGCCGCCACCGTCGGCGTGGCGTTCGGGCAGGCAAGCGACATCGCGGCCGAAGCGGCTGACGCCGTGATTCTCCAGCCTTCCCTCAGTAAGGTGGACGAACTCATTCACATTGGCCGGCGAATGCGATCGATTGCCCTTGAGAGCGCGGTTGGAGGCATGGCTCTAAGCGTTCTCGGCATGGTGGCGGCAGCTTTCGGATACTTGCCACCGATAGGAGGAGCAATCGCGCAAGAGATTATCGATCTTCTGGCGGTCCTCAACGCCGTGCGTGTGGCGCTTCCAACCAAGCATCTCACCGACTTCTAGGTGGCGCAGGCGCTCCTCTGCTCGTAAAATCCTCACCGAGCCGATTCAGATGCTATGAGCCGACGATCCGCGTTCGAATGCATGTTCGTGCCGCAATCCGTGGCGGTGATTGGAGCGACGGATCGCGAATCGAGCGTGGGGCGGACGCTGCTGGCGAATCTATTGAATGGCCTGTATCAGGGCAAAGTGTTCGCCGTAAATCCGAAACGCCACGAAGTTCTCGGCCTGCATTGCTACAAAAATATCGGTAGCATTCCTGAAAAAATTGACCTCGCCGTGATTGTCACGCCGGCGCCCACTGTTCCCGCAGTGGTGGGCGAATGCGTGGAGGCGGAAGTACGCGCTGCGATCGTGATTTCCGCCGGATTCAGGGAGATGGGCGAAGCCGGGGCAAAGCTTGAAGCGGAGATTCAAGAGCAACTCAGCCGGGGAACGATGAGGCTCATCGGCCCGAATTGCCTGGGAATTATGAATCCGCTGGCAGGGCTGAACGCAACATTCGCGCACGACATCGCGCGACCTGGAAATGTGGCATTTCTCAGCCAGAGTGGCGCGCTCGAAACGGCAATCCTGGATTGGAGCATCGAGGAGCAGGTGGGGTTCAGCGCGATTATTTCGACAGGTTCGATGCTGAATGTGGGATGGGGAGACCTGATCGACTACTACGGAGAAGATCCGGACACGCACAGTATTTTGATTTATATGGAATCGGTGGGCGACGCGCGATCGTTTCTGTCTGCGGCGCGGGAAGTGGCGCTGAGGAAGCCGATTATCATTATCAAAGCGGGACGTTCCGAAGAGGCTTCCAAGGCTGCCACATCGCACACCGGCGCGCTGACGGGCAGCGACGAAGTTTTTGACGCCGCTTTGCGCCGTTGCGGAGTGTTGCGCGTGCAGAGCATCGCCGACCTTTTCTACATGGCGGAAACGCTTGCGCGCCAGCCGAGGCCGCGCGGCCCGAGGTTGACGATTATCACGAATGCAGGCGGGCCGGGCGTGCTGGCGACAGACGCCCTGATTGCGCACGGCGGCGAATTGGCGCCTCTTTCTGCAGCGACGATTGACTCCTCTGAGCGAATTCCTTTCGCCGCATTGGAGCCATTCCAATCCGATCGACATTCTTGGCGATTCCGGGCCGGATGAGTTTGCGCGGGCGGTGGAAATTGCGATCCGCGACCCAAACAGCGACGGCCTGCTGGCCATTTTGGCTCCGCAAGGAATGACGGACCCGGCGCGCGTGGCGGAACGACTGAAGCCTTATGCGCGCGGATATGGGAAGCCAGTATTGGCGAGCTGGATGGGCGGCAAAATGGTTGCGGCCGGCGTCGAGGCGCTGAACGCGGCGGGAATTCCTACTTTTTCTTATCCCGATACGGCAGCCCGCGCGTTCGATTACATGTGGCGATATACGTATAACCTGCGCGGCTTATATGAAACGCCGAGCCTGGTGATCGAGGTGGAGGAAGGCACGAGCGCGCGCGCCAAAGCGGAGAAAATTCTGGCCAGTGCGCGATGGGACGGGCGCACGCTCTTGAACGAAGTGGAATCGAAACAAGTTCTCGCCAGCTATGGAATCCCCGTGGTGGAGACGCGCGTGGCTTCCTCGGAAAAAGAGGCGGCAGAGATAGCGCGGGCTCTCGGCTTCCCGGTGGTGCTGAAAGTATTCAGTGAGACGATTACGCACAAAACAGACGTCGGCGGAGTGGTTCTCAATCTCACCGGCGAAGAAGCCGTGGCGGAAGCGTATCGAAAAATCGAAGTGGCGGTGCGGGAAAAAGCGGGCGAAGGAAAGTTCCGGGGAGTTACGGTGCAGCCGATGGTAAGCAGGGAGGGATACGAGCTCATCCTCGGCAGCAGCGTGGACCCGAATTTCGGGCCGGTGATTTTATTTGGCTCGGGCGGCCAACTGGTGGAGGTTTACAAAGATCGCGCACTCGCACTGCCACCGCTCAATGCCACGCTTGCCCAGCGACTGATGGAGCAAACGAACATTTTGAGGGCGTTGAAAGGGGTAAGAGGACGCGCCCCTATCGATATTGCGGAATTACAGCGGATTCTAGTCCGCTTCAGCCAATTGCTCGTTGAGCAGCCATGGATCAAGGAGATTGACGTTAACCCGCTGCTAGCCTCGCCAGGAAAGATCATTGCGCTGGACGCGCGGATCGTGACGTATCCCCGCGACACGGTCGCCGCAAGGCTCTCAAGGCCGGCCATTCGTCCTTATCCGACCCGGTATATCGGCCGGTGGACGACCAAGGATGGAACGCCGGTGATGATTCGCCCCATACGGCCGGAAGACGAGCCTCTGATGGTGAAGTTTCATGAAACGCTGTCCGAGCAATCCGTATACCTGCGATATTTCCATATGGAGAAACTGGACTCGCGAGTGGCGCACGATCGGCTGCTGCGGAAGTGCTTCATTGACTATGACCGCGAGATGGCGCTGGTAGCCGACCGGCAAGATCCCTCAACCGGCGAGCACGAAATACTTGCAGTAGGACGGCTCACGAAGGAACCCGGTTCACCCGAGGCGGAAGTTGCAGTCCTGGTGAGCGATCGAGCGCAGAAGCAGGGCCTGGGTGCGGAGTTGGTTAGGCGCCTGATTGAGGTGGCGCGTGACGAAAAGCTGGAACGGATCATTGCGGTGATCCTGCCCGAAAACTACGGAATGATGGCGCTCGCCAGACGCTTTCAATTCACTATCCGTCCGAACCCCGACCCAGCTGTAATCATCGCAGTCCTGAATCTCTAAACCCAGCTTCGCTAAGCGCTGCGGGTGCTTTGTGATGAACGTCACGAGGTCGCGTGACGCCCGCTACAGCTTCTGTGTCTTATTTCAAGGAACATATTCACGAGCGGATTGATTCGTTCCCAGGCCTGAATATGTCACCCAGATCGTTCTGGTACTCACAACGGCGCGAGAGGGCTATAATCTCGAGAAACAAAACAATGCCTGCTCCTTACGGACTCGAGATCATCGAGAGCTGCATGAACTGCCCGCATCGGGAAGAGCGGCTGTTCTGCAATCTTCCGTCCGCATCTGTGCAGAAATTATCGTCGATTACGTCCCCCGCCAGCTATCCGAAGGGCGCCATGTTGTTCGTGGAAGGGCAGTCGCCGCGAGGCGTGTTTATTCTTTGCAGCGGCAAGGTGAAGCTGTCCACTTCGTCGGCAGATGGAAAGACTTTGATTCTGCGCATATCGGAAATCGGAGAAGTGCTCGGATTAGCGGCGGTGGTTTCGGGTAAGGCTTTTCAGGCGACGGCCGAAGTGCTCGAGCCGACCCAGGCGAATTTCATCACTCGCAATGAGTTTCTTCAGTTTTTGCGCGAGCATGGGGAAGCTGCGGTGCGCGTGGCGCAACAGCTGGCTGAAAACTACCATCACGCCCTCAGCGAAATGCGGACGATCGGTCTTTCGCATTCCGCAGGCGAGAAACTTGCGCGATTCCTGCTGGACTGGATTGCCGAGCATCATCAGGGGAATGGCGAGATCAAAGTGAAGCTCACTTTGACGCATGAAGAAATCGCGCAGATGATCGGCGCGTCGCGCGAGACGGTGACCCGCCTGTTTACGGACTTCAAGAAAAAGCAGCTGCTGCAGATTAAGGGTTCGACGCTGGTGATCCGCGATCGAGCCGGCCTCGAAAAAATTCTCGACAGCTAGTCCGCACGCCATTTTTCAGCTACGAGCAGGTTCCGGGGGGAGTTTGCGTCGCTTCTTTCGTGGAATCGAATCTGGAAAAGCTTGTGGAGGGATTTCGAATCGCGTGCAGACAAAAAAAAGGCGGATCAGCCTAAGCTGACCCGCCCTTTTCGACTAGAGGCTAGTGACGTTGGCTGCCTGCAGACCCTTGGGGCCGCGGGTAACTTCGAATTCAACCGCCTGGCCTTCGTTCAGCGACTTGTAACCCTCCGCCTGGATGGCGGAAAAGTGGACGAAAACGTCCTCGCCGGACTGGCGCTGGATGAACCCAAAACCCTTGCTGGCATTAAACCACTTCACTGTTCCTTGTTCTCTCACTGATGTACTTCCTTTTTCTTAAGCTATTTGTGCTTCTCGACCGCCTCCAGCCGTAAAGCAAAAGAGGCCGCAAGTGTGAACTTGCAGCCCCTTCAATCGAATCTAAAGGTGTTACAAGAGCAACAAACGCAGCATGAAGATAGCATGGTTTGGGGTTTACGCCTAGCGAAATCTGAGTGCGGTGGACGCACGAAGGTTAGTGGCGTGGTTGCGTGGCCAGGTGCGTGTGGTTGGGATTCGCCAGTTTTCACGCTGAGATCCTTCGCTTTGCTCAGGATGACGCGAACGATGCCCGTGATTGCATGCCAGGGATGGAATCACGCGGCGATGCGAGAAGACAACGAACAATGTCGCTTTGCGAGGCAAGGATTTGGGATCGCGCTGCTTTTCTACAGTGGCGCAGGCTCCCCGACGCAACCCTCGGGACGCCAAAGACGCGGAAGCCTACGCTACCGAGCGTATCCGTTGCGGCAACTATTTCAGAGAGTAATTCGCGCTGAAATGTGGTATTTGTTTTCTTCGAGCAGCGACCCGCCTCGCCGCTCGCGGTCCCCCTCGGAGGCACGAAATGAACAAGAAGATGCTTACCATTGTCGGAATTATTGTCGCCGTTCTGCTCCTCGTGATCCTCATTCTTCCGTCGTTGATCGACGCGAACCGTTACAAACCGGAAATCCAATCGAAGCTTGGAACAGCGCTGGGGCGCAACGTGCAGATCGGCAATATCAAGCTATCCATTTTTTCGGGCGGCGTCGTGGTGGACGACGTTGCCATCTCCGACGATCCCGCCTTCAGCCACTCGCAGTTTCTGGCGGCGAAAGAACTGACCGTTGGCGTTCATCTGATTCCGCTGATCTTTTCGAAGCAGCTTGAGGTCGAGTCGATCACCATAAAGGATCCGCAGGTGACGCTGCTCCGCAACAAGGCTGGCGTGTGGAATTATTCGAGCATGGGCGGCACGTCGAAGAGCGAGGCGAAATCATCCACCCCAGCCTCGAGTCCGGGCGCCCTTTCCGTCGGTAAGATCGAAATCACGAACGGAAAAATTTCCGTAAGTAACCTCGGTTCGCGCGCGAAGCCTTTGGTCTATCAGGACGTGAATCTCACGGTGACCGACCTTTCGACCACGTCGCAATTTCCGTTCAAGCTTACGGCCAAGGATCCGGGCAATGGCGCGTTGAAAGTAGAAGGCAAAGCGGGGCCAATCGATCAGAACGATGCGTCGCTTACGCCGCTCAATGCCACGGTCGACGTGCAGCATCTTGATATCGCCACCTTCGGAGGCCTTGCGAGCCCGAACGCAGGAATTGCTGGCTTGGTTGATTTCAATGGTTCGCTCACGTCAGACGGAAAGCAGATGAGCTCGAAAGGAACGGTGAAGACGACAAAGCTCAAATTGTCCGCTTCCGGAAGCCCTTCGACGGTTCCCGTGAACGTGGATTACGACACGGATTATCAGCTGAAGTCGCAATCGGGAGTCCTGAAACAGGGCGACATTCACGTGGGCAAAGCGCTTGCGCGATTGACCGGAACTTACAACATCGCGGGCGAGACGCCGACGCTGCAATTGAAACTGAACGGGCAGGCGATGTCTGTGCCGGATCTCGAAGGCGTGTTGCCCGCTGTGGGCGTCACGCTGCCATCCGGCTCGGCGCTGACCACCGGAACGCTCGATGCGAATCTGGCGATTGCCGGGCCGGCGGACAAGCTGGTGATTACGGGCCCGATCAAGTTGGTGAATGGCACGATCAAGGGTTTTAGCGTGAGCTCGAAATTGGGAGCGCTCGGTTCTTTCGCGGGTCTGGGCGGAAACAAGAGTTCGGATACCGTGATTGAAAGTTTGACGACGAACGTACGCGTGGAGCCCGCCGGCACGCACGCGCAGGATCTAAACGTGGTGATTCAGGGAATCGGCTCGGTGACCGGAGATGCCAACGTTGACGCTGCGGGAAAACTCGATTGCAAGATGGTGGCGCACGTGAGTGGCGGTGCGTTGGGAGGCGCATCGCAGGTGGCATCGGTGGCTGCATTGCCTTTGGGCGGCGGAGGGAAGGGCGGCAGCGGTGGCGGAGGCATTCCGTTCCGCGTCACAGGCACCACGGCGAATCCAATCTTCGTTCCGGATGTTGCCGGAGTGGCTGGAGGTCTCGCGAAAGGCGGAGTGGGAGCGGCACTCGGGGGCGGTAAGGCCCTTGGCGGCGCAGCAGGCGGCGCTACCGGTGGCGCAGCGGGAGCGTTGGGCGGCCTGCTCGGCAAGAAGAAATAAAAGCGGTCAGCCGTTCCGCTCCACATGGGACGTCAGCGGTGGCCGCTGTCTTTCGTACCGCTGGCCTCCGGCCGGCGTTTTTGAATTTGATTTGCCGGACCCCAGGAAAGGAAAAGAGTAAGACTGAACCAACTGCGCCGGCCGGAGGCCAGCGGTACAAAAACCAGTGCCGGCGTTTCCGACCGTTCCGCGAGCCATCAACTGAACGCGGTCCTGTGCATGTAGAACAAAACGAAGCGGGGGCAAGCCACCTCCGGCTCCGCTCAGGACGAGTCCGCACTCTCTAGCACACGCTAAGAGGTAAGCGCTCGTTCTGTGTCCGCGAATAAATTCCGCAATGCGCGTACCACTACACGAATCATGAATATGATTACGACCGTCGCGATGAGGACGATCGTAGCTGCGGCGTAAGGATGTTTGGTCGCAAACCAGATCAGGAATACCACTGCGGCGTCCTCGCTAAGACTTAACGCAGCGTTCGAAATCGGTTCGGGCGAATGCAGCACAGCTGCGCGAGCCGCTGTCTTTCCTCCGTGCGCCGCGAGTGCGATCAGCGATCCAGCCAGCGTTGCGAGCAGTTGCTGCCATTGCGGTAACTGCGAGGTGGCGGCGAAAGTGATCAAGGCTGCCACCGGCACGCGAACGAAGGTCTGCAGCGCGTTCCACAGCAAATCGAAAACCGGAATTTTATCGCCCACAAACTCCACGAGAAACAGGGCTGCGCAAGCGCCAATCACATACCAGCTTTCGACGATGCCGATTGACGACGGAAGTATTACGACGTGAAAGCGTGATAGCAGACCGAGCATGGCGACCGTGGCGTAGACGTTCAATCCCGCCGAAAAGCAGACCACGACCAGCAACGCGGTCAGGGTGTGACCGTCAGGGATGAATGGCGAGAGTACAGAAGCGATCATGCTGGATCGATTCTCCGTATGGAGTGCGGCTTGCCGCCGCTTTGGCTTCCCAGGAAGCAGCTCGCTAACTCTTGCGGCACGCTCACCAGCGCCGCGGAGAATTATGCACTATAATCTACGTTGTATTCAGGCTCGCGGAGTTTTGCTGACGGTTGGCATTCCGCGAAAGTCCCTCTCCTTAGATTTACATCCTCTTCCAATTTGATTTCAGGGACGCTAGCGCGTTCGCGAGGCGATGTTCTCTTGCCGAGTTGCGCGCTTGGCGCCTTTATTTCAGCCGGGATCGATTTTCAGGCAGTTCAATTCGGCCATCTCAATACCAATACGGGAAATGGAGCAGGGATGAAACGAGTTCTTTTCGTAGACGACGAGCCCAAGGCTCTGGAAGATCTGAGGCTCATGCTGCAAGTGCAGGAATTTCCGTGGGAGGCGGCCTTCGCGAGCAGCGGGAAATCGGCGCTCGATCTTATGGCGGAAAAACCGTTCGACGTGATTATTTCCGACATTCGAATGCCGGAGATGGACGGCGCCGCGCTGCTGAAAATTGCCTGCGAACGCTTTCCCGCCGCGGTGAGAATCGTAGTTTGCAGCCAGGAAGAAATGAATGGCGCGCTCCGGGCAGTGCCGGTGGCGCATCAGTTTTTGCTGAAGCCTTGCGATCCGCACATGCTGCGGGTGGCGGTGGAGCGGGCCACGAGCCTTTCAGACGTTCTCAGCAACAAGATGCTGGCGAGCATCGTGGGATCGGTCAAAGACCTGCCCGTATTACCGCGCACCTTCATGGCTCTTCGCGAAAAGCTCGCTGATCCGAATGCGTCGGTGAAAGAGGTGGTAAAGCTGGTCGAACAGGATATTTCGATTTCCGCGAAAATTCTTCAGCTGGTGAATTCGGCGTTTTTCGGATTGCCGCGCGAAATTTCCACGTTGAATACCGCCGTGAGCTACCTGGGAATCGACATGCTCCAGAATCTCGTGCTATCGGCCGAGGTGTTTCGGGTTTTTGAAAATGCGGCAAAGCTGCCGGGGTTTTCCTTTGAGGAACTGCACGAGCATTCTCAACTCACCGCAAAGATCGCGTCGCACATTCCCGTGCCAGCGGCCGTGCACGGCGCCGCGGTGGTTGCAGGCTTACTGCACGACGTTGGCAAGCTGGTACTCGCCACGCGATCGCCAAAGCACTTTGCCCGCGCGCTGGAGGGGGCCGCGGAGGAAAAGCGGCCGCTCTTCGCCGTGGAACAGGACTTGATGGGCGTGTCGCACGCGGAGGTGGGAGCGTATTTGCTGGGTATCTGGGGATTGCCGTGCCCGGTGGTGGAAGCGGTGGCGCACCATCACCATCCGGAGCGCGTGCCGCAGGAGACGCTGGATGCGGTGGCCGTGGTGCACGTGGCGAATTATCTGGCGCACGAGAATCCCGTGCGTGCGGCCGCCGAAGCAGATTCGAATGCGTACTTGAAGCCCGATCCGGAGTATCTCGAGAATCTGGGCCTCACGGATCAGATTTCGGCGTGGAACGAATTCGCGGAAACCGCCGCGATTGAAATGCGCGGCGGCCCGAAGCGCGAAACACGCCCTGCAATGGAAACGACAAAGAAATAATCTGAACCAATGCCGCACCGATGGGCAGCGCAATTGCCCCTCAGTCTACTGGACGTTAATCGAGATCGGCACCGCGTGCGTTGCGGTTCCAATCGTGAACGAGACGCTCGCGTTGGGATCCAGTCCAACGGGCGTCCCGGGATCATGAACGCCTCCACCACCGCCACCGCTGCCCCCGCCGCAGGCCGCAAATGTCAGTAGCGCCGCAAATGTGATTACAGTGAAAGCGACTTGAATTTCGCGACGCCCACGCCGCAGGCCAAGCAGCGACAGAAGTACCGAAAAGCCCAATTGCGAATATGGTTCCCGGCCGACTGTTCGTCGGCTGGAAGCGCCGGCTAGCGGGAACGCTCGACGGAGCTCGCGTCGAGACCGTCAGCATGACTGTAGCCGTCGTCATCGTCGAGCTGAAAGTGACGCTAGCGGGTGACACGCTGCAACTACTTTCCGATGGTAAGGCGATGCATTGAGGCGTCAATGTAAATGTTCCTGTGAGCCCGTTCATCGCCGTAAGCGTGAGCATCGTGCTGCCCGATTGGCCAGGGCTAGCGACAGTGATCGACGCCGGATTCGCCGCAACAGAGAAATCCGGCGCGGCGACAACGGTTTCTGTAATCACGCCAGAAGAGCCGGAATGGCTATTGTCTCCGAGATATTTTGCGGTAATCGTCGAGCTCCCAATCGGCAATGTCGTAGTTGAAAAGGTCGCTTGGCCATTGGCATCGAGGGTCAGTAACCCACTCCCGCCCATGCCGTTGGCGTCAAAGAACAGCATCCCACCGAGCGCCGGACCGCCTGATTGAGTGGATGTGACCGTGGCGGTGAAAGTGATTTTTTGCCTCTGTGGGGCGTTTGCGAGGGAAGTCGTGACGGCAGTCATCGTGGAATACGGATTCACTGTTTCACCGACTGCGGTGTCGGACCGGCCATAATTGACATCATTTATGTAGTGAGCACCCACTACGGCCGAGCCCCAGGGGATGGTTGAAGTCGTAAACTGCGCCTGACCATTCGTCAGCGGGACAGGATTTCCTTGGCTAGCACTGTTTACGTCGAACAAGACCGCACCGGTCATCGCAGGTCCGCCAGACATATTCGCCACCACCTTGGCTGTAAAAGTGACGCTCTGACCGGCTTGAATCGTCGGCATCGAAGAAGTGAGCGTAATGTTTGTCGGAATCACGACGTCAGTTGTAAACGTGCTGGAGGTCGCGGAGGCGTAGTTCCCGTCTCCATTGTACTTTGCCGTGATCGTGTTGATGCCGACTGGCAGCGTTGTCGTATACGTGGTTACGGAACCGCTTAACGCGCAGTGAGAGGAGTCGACCGTGCTTTGGAGGTTGGTAGATGCGACCTGAGTTGTGCCCGTAGAGAATGAAATGGTTCCAGTGGCAGGATTACCGCAACTGGTAGCGCTGATCGAGGCCTCCAGGTCGACTCCAATGCCGACGTTGGTGACGCGAGAGTTGGTTCCGGCGACGATGGTGGTCACCGCCGGTACAATCGTTGCGGTCACAGAAGGCGCGGAGCTGGGATTGAAGCTCGGGTCCCCGGAATAAGTTGCTGTAATTGTATGTGGGCCGCCTGCCAACGTAAAGATTCCGTTTGGCGTCGCGGTGTTTCCTTGCGCGTTTAAAGCGAAGGGACTGCCGGTGATTGCGGTGCCATTGTCCTTGATTACGACGTTGCCCGTGGCCGTGCCATTGCCCGACTGCCCTGCGACGTCCGCGCGGATGTACACAAAGCCGCCGTACGGTCCTGACGTGAAAGGAATCGGATTGCCGTTTGCATCCGCCGTCAGTGCCTTCACGGCGGTGGTGCTTGGCTCAGGAGAAACTACTACCGAGATCGGCGGCGCCGAATCGCTACTGGCAAACGTCGCGTCGCCCGGGTAATGTGCGCTTACCGTGTAAGAGCCGCCAGGAAGGCTAACGGTCGTTCCGGCGACGGCGCCGTTTGCCAACAAGAAGCTGCCGGCACCCAAGCCGGTGCTCGTTAGCAATGCCACCTCGCCGCTGGGAGTGCCCGTGCCGCTGGGCGCTGGAGCGACAGTGACGTTCACACTCGCCGTCGCACCATGCGTAATTGTCAAGGGTGTTGGCGTCATCGTAAGGGTGGTCACGCTGCCCTTGGAGCCCGTAGCACCGCCCCATGAATTGACCAAATTAGCTGCGTTCACAGTGCCGAGGCCTGTTGCGAGGTCATAGGCAGTGGTTGTTGCGTAACCGATTAGCACGCCGAATTGATGAGATTTGACGCTCGTGCTGCAATCGGCCGTGCTTCCCGTGAAACAGGGCATCGCAATCGTGCCGGAGGTTACATCGTAAAAGACGCAGGTACTCGCTGGGTTCGAACTCGAGTTGCAGCCAGAGGCGGCCTGCTTGGCGGCGAGACTGTACAGAGTGTAATTCGGGTTGCCTTGGCGAGAATTAGTTTTCTGATCGATCAGCGCCATGATCCCGGCGAATGCAGGGGTAGAAGCGGACGTGCCGCCGATGCCGACAATCGTGCCATTCGGGTTGGTTGGGTCGCAATAGGACCCAGTGATGTTCTTGGAGCAAATCACGTAGAAGTTGCCGTTGAATCCGTTGCTGGCGAAGAGCGAAACGTCCGGAATATCGCGCTTGCCGTCATTCGGTACGCCAGTTCCGGTTTGCCAGGAAGGCTTGGCGTAACCGCCGGCGCAACTGATGATGTCCTGACCGCTTCCAGTGGTACAGGAACTCTTCCCTCCGCTTCCGCCGGTAGCGACCACCGCGCCAGAGAGTTGGGGATTGTTGCAGTTGGTTTCCGCGTTTGTACTGCCAGTGAGGGTGGACCACTCCGTGTTCGTGCAGGAATTATTCCAAGTCATTTCCGGGATGTAAGATTTTGCGGACGCCTCGTGAGCGTCATTCGTCGGATTCCAATACGGGACAAAATTGTTGAGGTCGTTGAAATCGGTGCCACCCACCGTTGTCGTATAAGGAGTGGATGCGAAACCGCTGACCTGCAAGCCGAATTGGGCGGGATTATCGCGATCGCAGCCAGCCGAGCCGCTGTCGCCGCTGGAAATGAAAACAGACATCCCCTGCGCGGCCGCCTGTTGCCACAACTGATTGAAGAATTGATTTCCAGCGGTGCCGAGGGCTGCTTCGCAAATACCGTAGCTTTCGCTGACAATCGGGGCGACATTGTGATCAACGATGTACTGAGCGGCCAGATCGACGCCGAGAGTCGTGTCCGTGGTGGCAGCGACGACGAATTTGATTGCGGCGCCGGGAGCCACTGCGCTGGACCATTCCAGGTCGAGATCGGACTCGATCTCGTCGGGCTGCAAGCCCGGGTCAGGACCATCCACGATCATGGTCGGGTCGTTCGACGTGATGCCAAACAGAGCGCGGAACTTTTGCAGGTCGACAAAATCGACGTCGGTCTCGCCCACGATTGCGATTGTTTGCCCCGTGCCATTGATCGCGGGCGTCGCGTTCCATAGCGGAGACACATTGTAGATGGTCGCGAAATCATAAGGGCCGACACCATAGAACGTCAGGTTGTCGGCAAAATTCGGCAACGTGAAGAGCGGGCCAACCGGTGTCAGGGCGCTCGTGTCCTTGGAGCGCTTGAACGTGCCGACGACGTGGTTCATCGCGTGCCGCGGGAAATTGTGGAGCGTGAGGACGCCGGCGACGGCTGGCACAAGGGCGGTTGGGATCTGCGGGTCGCTGGCATTCGCCCAATGGTCGGCGCCGTTGACCGAATACTTGTGAATCTCGGTGTGGAAGGCGTTTTGTACTTGTGCGGCGGTGCCGGAGAATTCGACTACCGTGCGGCCGTTGGAAACTTTCGCCACCTGGAATCCCTGGAGCTGGAGCCACGACGTGACGGCTTGAATGTCGGCGTCGGCGGGACCGAATTGCTGGCCGAATTGTTCGGGAGTCAACCAGGCGTGATAATTCGGCGATGATTTGTCTTGTTGCTGGTCGAGCAATGCTACGAGCGAGGCTTCCAGTTCGGGGCTGCGCTTCAGGACGAGCAGCATGCGCTGCATCGGAAGGCTCGCCGGAGCGGCGCCGCGGTCATATTTCGCCAGCGCGAGCGGATACGTGTTACCGCGCAACACGGTGAGCTTCGATTCTTCGATGGGTTGCGTGATGAGCGCGGGCTTGGGCGGCGCAGTCTGTGCGCGGCTCAAGGCGGGGAAAGTTACAGCGAACAGCAGCGCTAAAAGGCATTGCGAGAAGCGAACGTGAAAACTGCGGAAGACACTACTGGTGTCGCTGGCTGGGGCTGGGAGCCTCATCGTTTCACCTGTCTTAAACCGGGAAAAGCGAGGCTTTGTTTATAACAAGTTGACAGTCTGAATCAAGTATTAATTTGCTGATGAAATGAGCACATCGCGCTTCGCTTCACTTTCGCAGCTTCGAAGTTAGAAAGACTCTAAAGCATCTGGCGAAGGACGTATTGCAGGATTCCGCCGTGCTGGTAGTAGGCGACTTCGAATGGGGTGTCGATGCGCGCGATGGCGGTGAAATGCTTCTCTTTGCCGGAGGCTTCGCGGGCGCGCACTTTCATCTTCTTGCGGGGCTCGAAATTGTGGGCGAGGCCTTCGATTTCGAAGATTTCGTGGCCGGTGAGGCCGAGCGTTTTGGGAGTTTCACCTGGCGGGAATTCGAGCGGCAGGACGCCCATGCCGACCAGATTCGAGCGGTGGATACGTTCGAAACTTTCGGCTAAGACGGCGCGGACGCCGAGGAGGATCGTTCCCTTGGCAGCCCAATCGCGAGAGGAACCCGAGCCGTATTCCTTTCCCGCGATCACGATCAGGGGAACATGCTCGTCGCGGTATTTCATCGCCGCGTC
This sequence comes from uncultured Acidobacteriota bacterium, assembly GCA_963697645.1. Taxonomy (GTDB): domain Bacteria; phylum Acidobacteriota; class Terriglobia; order Acidiferrales; family UBA7541; genus Palsa-295. The sequence continues at coordinate 67,375 of CAVOOU010000007.1, forward strand.
GTAGATGCTCATTTTTTCGCCGCTGGGCTGATGGATCGTCCAGCCGCCTTCGGTGCCGGGAGCGAGCATGTTTTTCAGGCGGATGTTTGCGAACGTGCCGCGCATCATCACTTCGTGATTGCCACGGCGCGCGCCGTAGGAATTGAAATCTTTCGGCTGAACGCCGTGCGCGATCAGATGTTTTCCGGCTGGCGTATCGTGCGGGAATCGAGCCGGCGGGAGAAATGTGGTCGGTGGTGACGCTATCGCCGAGAACGGCGAGCGCGCGCAAGCCGTGCAGATCGGAGAGCGATCCTGGTTTCTTAGGCATTCCTTCGAAGTACGGCGGGTTCTTGATGTACGTGGATTTTTCGTCCCAGGCGTAGAGATCGCCTTCGGGAAGCGGTAGCGCGCGCCAGTGTTCGTCACCCGTGAAAACGTCGGCGTATTCTTTGCGGAACATTTCAGTGGTGACTGAATCGCGCATCGTGGTTTCGACTTCCTGCGGCGTGGGCCAGATATCGCGAAGGTAGACGGGCTTGCCGGATTTGTCGTTGCCGAGCGAATCGTTGACGATGTCGATGTCCATGCGGCCGGCGAGCGCGTACGCGACAACCAGCGGCGGCGAGGCGAGATAATTGGCGCGGCAGAGAGCGTTGATGCGGCCTTCAAAGTTGCGATTGCCACTGAGCACGGAGACGGCGACGAGATTATTGTCCTTGATCGCTTTGCCAATCGGCTCGGGGAGCGGGCCGCTATTGCCGATGCAGGTGGTGCAGCCGTAGCCGACGAGATGGAAGCGCAGCTTTTCGAGATACGGCCAGAGGCCAGCTTTTTCGATGTAGTCGGTGACGACTTTCGAGCCGGGAGCAAAACTGGTTTTTACCCAGGGCTTCGAGCTGAGGCCGCGCTCGACGGCTTTTTTGGCGAGCAGGCCTGCTCCAAGCATCAGCGATGGATTCGAAGTGTTGGTGCAGCTGGTGATGGCGGCGATTACTACGGAACCATCGACGAGATCGAAATTGTCGCCGTTGTTTTTCACGTGAACGTGCTTTGGCGCTGCGCCTGCCAGAGATTTTTCGAAGGACGTTTTCGCTTGCGTGAGGGGGACGCTGTCTTGCGGACGCTTCGGGCCGGCCATCGTGGGGACGACTTTTGCGAGATCGAGTTCGAGGCGGTCCGAGAAAATTGGATCGGGGGTCTGGTCGGTGCGGAAGAGGCCTTGTTCTTTCGTGTAGGCTTCGACGAGGCGGACCTGATCTTCGCTGCGGCTGGTGAAGCGGAGATAGGCGAGCGTTTCCGCGTCGACAGGAAAGAAGCCCATCGTGGCGCCATATTCCGGTGCCATATTCGCTATCGTGGCGCGGTCGGGAAGGGTGAGGCTTGAGAGTCCGGTGCCGTAGAATTCGACGAATTTTCCGACGACGCCTTTTTTGCGCAGAATTTCGGTGACGGTGAGGACGAGGTCGGTGGCTGTGGCGCCTTCGGGTAAACGGCCGTGAAGTTTGAATCCGACGACTGCCGGAATCAGCATCGAAAGCGGCTGGCCGAGCATCGCCGCTTCTGCTTCGATGCCGCCGACGCCCCAGCCGAAGACGCCGAGGCCATTGACCATCGTGGTGTGCGAATCGGTGCCGACGAGCGAATCTGGGAAAGCGAGCCAGGCGCCGTTTTCCTGTTTCTTGAAAACTACGCGGGCTAGATATTCGAGATTTACCTGGTGGCAGATGCCAGTGTCCGGCGGAACAACTTTAAAATTCTGAAAACCTTTTTGGCCCCAGCGCAGGAAGGCGTAACGCTCGATGTTGCGTTTCATTTCGAGGTCGGCGTTGAAGAGGAAGGCGCCGGCTGAGCCGAATTGGTCCACTTGCACAGAGTGGTCGATCACGAGCTCGGCGGGTAGCAGCGGATTGATTTTTTTAGGATCGCCGCCGAGCTGGCGCATCGCGTCGCGCATGGCGGCAAGATCGACGACGGCTGGAACGCCCGTGAAATCCTGAAGCAGGACGCGAGCGGGCATGAAGGAAATTTCTTTTTCGCTGGCGCCTTCGGTGCTGGTGGGATCCCAGCCGGCGAGGGCGCGAATATCTTCGGCATGAACAAAGCGGCCGTCTTCGTGGCGCAGTAAATTTTCGAGGAGAACCTTCAACGAGAAGGGAAGCCGCGAGGGCTTGCCGACTCCGGAGCGCTCGAGCGCATCGAGGCGGTAGATTTCAAAGGATTCGCTGCCCACTTTGAGAGCGGCGCGGGTGGCGAAAGAGTTTTTGTGCGATGGGCTCATGCCGGGTTGGAATCTCCTGTGTAGATAGCAGGATATTGTATCGCACGCGGAGTTGGAAGGTAACAGCGACAGAGGGAGGATGGTACAAGTCGTGAGCGAAGGTGGGGAAGAGCCTCGGAAAAACAGATTGTCAAAAGGCCACTCTTGTCCCGATTAGAAAATTCGAAGTTATTGAAACCGAGAGGGTTACTCGGATTTCTAATCGCGGTGTCTCGATTAGGATTTTCGACGTTTCCCGGGCTTGATCCTCTTTGAAACAGTTGCGAGCGGGCCGAGTTTTGTCTAACTAGCACGACTAATGTTAGCATATAGGTTACGAGTTTTAAAGTAACAAAACGTTACGTTCGATTCAACGGCCAGCAGGCAAGGACGGTGGGGCGGGTAAGTTGAAGAGAGATGTGGGCTGCGCGGGCGGGTCTTAGACCCGCCCCTACTGCGGGTGGCTTACAGCGCGCTGCAGACGGATTTCACTTCTGTGTAGTTCTTCCAATATCTCCCGCGGCTACAAGCGTGGGATAATTTCGCATAGATGAGAGTTGTGCTGATTTCGACGTACGAGTTGGGGCGGCAGCCGTTTGGGCTGGCTTCGCCGGCGGCTTGGCTGCGGGTTGCGGGGGCGGGTGTGACTTGCGTTGACCTGTCGCGGGAAACACTGCCCGAGGATGCGGTGAGGGCGGCGGACTTGGTGGCGTTTTATGTGCCGATGCACACGGCGACGCGGTTAGCGGTGGCGGCTTTGCCTGCGGTTCGTGAGCTGAATCCGAGAGCGCATCTTTGTTTTTATGGCTTGTATGCTCCGGTGAACGAGAGCTATTTGCGCGGATTGGGCGTGGAGACGATTCTTGGCGGGGAATTCGAGGAGGGATTGCGTTCACTTGCGGAGAGGCTTGGCGCAGGGAACGCGGCGGCGGCGAAAAATGGACAGCGCGAACCCTTCCGCGCGCCATCCGCGCCTCAGGGTGAACCTGTGATTTCGGTTGCGCGGCAGAAGTTCGTCACACCTGATCGCACCGGGATGGTGGCGCTCGAAAAATATGCGCGGCTGGTGATGCCTTCGGGCGAGGCGCGGACGGTGGGATATACGGAGGCGAGTCGCGGGTGCAAGCATTTGTGCCGACATTGCCCGATTGTGCCGGTGTACAACGGGGTGTTTCGGGTTGTTGATCGCGAAGTGGTGATGGCGGACATTCGGCAGCAGGTTTCGGCGGGGGCGCGGCACATCACGTTTGGCGACCCGGATTTTTTCAACGGCGTGGGGCATGCGATTCCGCTGGTTGAGGCGCTGCATCGGGAATTTCCGAGCGTTACGTACGACGTGACGATCAAAGTGGAGCACTTGCTGAGGCATTCGGATTGCCTTGGCTCGCTGCGCGATACGGGATGCTTGTTCGTGACGAGCGCGGTGGAAAGCGTTGACGACGCAGTGCTGGAGCGGCTGGAGAAGAATCACACGCGTGCAGATTTTTTGCGGGCGGTCGAAATGCTACGGGAGATTGGTTTGGCGCTGCAGCCGACGTTTGTGCCGTTCACACCATGGACGACGCTCGAAGGCTATTGCGATCTGCTGGAAGTGTTGCGCGAGGAGGAGTTGGTCGAGAACGCGGCGCCGATTCAGCTGGCGATTCGATTGCTGATTCCGGCGGGGTCGCGGCTGTTGGAGCTCGATGAGATTCGGAGGGCCGTGGGCGATTTTGACGAAGCGGCGCTCGTATATCCGTGGAAGCACTCCGATCCGAGAGTGGATCGCTTGTGCGAACAGATTCAGGGAATCATTCACTCGGGCGAGCAGATGAAGCGCAGCCGCGCGCAAATTTTCGAGCGAATCGAGGACGCGGCGTTCGCGGTTGCAGGCGGAGGCATAACGCGGAGCGCTTTGCCTGTGCTGGCATCACGCGCGTCGGTGCCGTACTTGAATGAGCCTTGGTATTGTTGAGCGGAGCCTACCGGGGACCAGTTGGTTCCCATCGTTGAAGCGAGAAAGAAAACGCGGCAGGCGGATACGTTTGTGTGATGCAATTTGTGATGAGAAATTAGGATTACTGCTGAATGCTGAGTGAATTGGTGATGAACGCAAATTACAGCGGACATGGCAATGGGCAGCGCACGAAACGGATGCTGATACTGGCGAGCAAGCTTGGCTATCAGACTCGCGGGTTTGCGGAGGCGGCGGAGAGGCTGGGAGTCGAGGTGCGGTTTGGCACCGATCGCTGCCACAAATTGGATGATCCGTGGGGCGATGCGGCGCTCGCGCTGCATTTCGAGAATCCGCGAGACGCGGCGCACGACATCGCGCGAGCTTTCAGCAATGGCGTGGCGGGCGAGAAAGCGGTTGATGCGGTGCTTGCGCTGGGCGACCGGCCTACGGTAACCACGGCGTATGCGGCCAAGGCCCTGGGAATTGCGGGGAACCCGCCGGTAGCAGTGGAAATTTGCCGGAGCAAATTGCGGCAGCGCGAGACGCTTCGAGCGGTGGGCGTTCGCGTTCCGGACTTTTTTTCGTTTGAGGTTTCAGACCGTTTGGCTGATGTGGTGGCGCGGGTGAAATTTCCTTGCGTGGTGAAACCGCTCTCGCTTTCCGCGAGTCAAGGCGTGATACGAGCGAACAATGCGGATGAATTTGCCGAGGCGGTGCGACGGATCCGATTGTTGATGGAATCTCCTGAAATTCAGGTGCTTCGCGAGCCGGAACGCGACCGGCTCTTGGTCGAAACATATATTCCCGGGCGCGAAGTGGCAGTCGAAGGGCTGATCGAGCGTGGACGGCTGCGCGTGCTCGCGATTTTCGACAAGCCTGATCTGCTGGAGGGACCGTATTTCGAGGAGACGATTTATGTGACGCCGTCGCGATTGCCTGCGGAGATGCAAAAGGCGATTGAGGAATGCGCGGGAAGCGCGATTCGGGCGCTGGGATTGACAACGGGGCCCGTGCATGCGGAGTTTCGAGTGAACGAAAGTGGTTCGTGGGTGCTGGAGATTGCGCCGCGACCGATTGGCGGGTTGTGCTCGCGGGCTTTGCGATTTGGCGCGGATGGGATTTCGCTCGAGGAATTGCTGCTTCGTGATGCCTTGGGAATGCCGGGCAGGGATGCGGAACGAGAGAGCCAGGCTAGTGGCGTGATGATGATTCCTGTGCGGCGGAGCGGAGTTTTTGAGGGGGTGGAGGGAATTGAGGCGGCAGAGAGTGTGCCGGGGGTGACGGAAATTCAGATCACTGCGCGATTGCACGATTACGTGGCGGCTTGGCCGGAGGGTTCGAGTTACTTGGGATTTATTTTTTCGCGGGGGGAGGCTGCGGCGGAAGTGGAAAAAGCGCTACGAGAGGCGCATCGACGGTTGAATTTTCGATTATCGCCTCGATTGCCGGTGGAACATCCTGCGACACGCAAAATCGGGTGAAGCGGAAAAGGGAGGCTTGGGCGGCTAAGAGAGATCCCTCCGCTACGCCGCGCGCCACCGCTGCGCGGTGGGAACGCAAGAACGCGCGGCTCCGGCCGGGATGACACCTGCGAACGAAAGGTAAAAGAGACTGGGCGGCTAGCCTTTGCCTCTTTGCGGGACGTAGCCTTCGGGGAGTTTGGCGCCTTCGCCGAAGAAAAATTGCTCCATTTGCTCTTCCATGATTTTCTGCGAATTGGGATCGAGAGGATTCAGGCGGTACTCGTTCATGACCATCTTCGAGTGCTCGAGCCACATTTTCCAGGCATCTTTGGAGACATTCTCGTAGACGCGTTTGCCGATTTCGCCCTTCCAGGGGATGCGGTCGAGGCCGGGGAGGTCGCGTCCGAATTTGACGCAGTGCACGATGCGTTCGTTGTGACCCGCGGATTGCTGCGGAGCTGGCGCTGGAACGTTGTCCGCGCATTTATCGTCGGCCACGAATCCTCCTGAGCCTGGTAGCAAAGAGTTACATCTTCAAAGATACTGCATTCACCTGCGGAATTCCAGCCGACGGCGAACGTGAAGCCGTGAGCGATCGGGTACATCGGATGAGAGTGTGACAGCCGCTTGCGTCCTTGCGGTCTGGACACGCTGTGGAGAGAAAGATAGACTCATTTCTCCACGCATTCGAGGCTTCCGGGAGACCATTTATGAATACCCGCGCGACAGTGACGGCGGATGTGCCGCAAACGGATGCTTATTATTGCGAAGTTCCCAATGATCCCTGCGCGATTGTGATGTTTGGCGCGTCCGGCGATTTGGCGCGGCGAAAATTGCTGCCGGCGCTTTACGACCTCGCCGTGCATGCATGCCTGGCGCCGCGGTTTCGCTTGCTGGGATATGCGCGGACAGAGATGAGCGATGAGGATTTCCGTAAGAAGGCTGGTGAGTTTTTGCCCAAGTCATCTGGAGGCGACGGCGGGGCTGGCGGGGCTGGGGCGGGCGGCCAAGACAAGCTCGATGAATTTGTGAAGCACTTGCACTATTTCAGCGGCAACTATGACGATCCCGCGGCGTTTCAGAGGCTGTCGCAGCGATTGGAGGAAATCGATCGCGAAGCGGATTTGCATGGGAACCGGCTTTTTTATCTGGCGACGCCACCGGACGTCTATTTGAAGATCATCGAGCAGATTGGAAAGGCGGGGCTCGCGAAACCGAAAAGCGAAAAATCGTGGACGCGCGTGATTATCGAGAAGCCGTTTGGGCACGACAAGGCATCGGCGGAGGATTTGAACGCGAAAGTGTTGAGCGTGTTCAGCGAAAATCAGGTTTACCGGATCGATCACTACCTGGGCAAAGAGACGGTGCAGAACATGCTGGTCTTCCGGTTCGGCAATGGAATTTTCGAACCGCTCTGGAACCGGAACTACATCGATAACATTCAGATTACGGCGGCGGAATCGCTGGGGGTCGAACGGCGCGGGGGATTTTACGAGAACACGGGCGCATTGCGGGACATGATTCAGAGCCACGTGCTGCAATTGACGTCTCTTGTGGCGATGGAGGCGCCGGCGACGTTTGACGCCACAGCAGTGCGAAACGAGAAGATCAAGGTGTTGCAATCGATTCGGCCGTTTTCCGCTGAATCGATATGGAAGACGGTGATACGCGGGCAGTACGGACCGGGAACCGTGGGCGGTAAACAGGTGCCGGGGTACCGGCAAGAGCCTGGCGTGAATCCGAACTCGGCGACGGAGACTTTTGTGGCGCTGAAGCTTTACGTGGATAACTGGCGATGGAGCGGCGTGCCTTTCTATTTGCGGACGGGGAAGCGGCTCGCGCGGCCGACTACCGAAGTGGCGATTGAATTCAAGAAGGCGCCGCACATGGTTTTTCAGGGCGAAAACGTGGAATCGAATTCGCTGGTGCTGAATATTCAGCCGGACGAAGGGATCTCGCTTTCGTTCGGAGCAAAGGCGCCTGGCGGGCACATGCAGATACGCCCTGTGGAAATGGACTTCCGGTATAAGCAGGCGTTTGGGGGCGGTTCGCGCGATGCTTATGCGACCCTGATTAATGACTGCATACGAGGGGATGCGACGCTGTTCGATCGCGCAGATAGCGTGGAGGCGGCGTGGTCGCTGGTGGATCCTATTCTCGACGCGTGGAAAAAGGGCACTCCGCCGCCCTTCCCGAATTATCCAGCGGGCAGCCAGGGGCCGAAAGCTGCCGACGATTTAATCACGACTGATGGACGCCGCTGGCGTCCGTTGTAACCTCTACCTACTACCGCGACTAGAACGATACAATTCCGAGCGCTTCTCAGGGCGGAGGATCCTCGATGATTCTTGCGGGCGACCTTGGTGGAACGAAGGCCAATCTGGGTCTATTCGAAATTCAGGCGGGGAAGCTCGCATGCGTATTTATCAAACGTTATGCGACGCAGGAACACAACAGCCTTGAGGAAGTGGTCACAGATTTTCTAAACGAGACGAAGGGCAAGGTGACGGCGGCATCGTTCGGAATCGCGGGGCCTGTGGTACAGAACCGGGTGCATGCGACAAATTTTCCGTGGATTGTGGATGGTGCCGTGATGGCACGCCATCTAGGCGTGAGCCGCGTGCGTTTGCTGAACGATTTAGAAGCTGCCGCGTTTGGGATTGGAGTGATGGAGCCAGCAGATCTGGAAGTTATTCACCGGGGTGAATCTGTGCCGCAGGCGAACCGCGCGGTGATTGCAGCGGGAACAGGATTGGGCGAAGCGATTCTTTTCTGGGACGGAGCGCAGCACGTGCCTATCGCCACCGAAGGCGGCCACGCGGATTTTGCGCCGCACACAAAGCAGCAAGCGGAGCTATGGGAATTCTTGAAGAACCGCGAAGAATTCGTGAGCGTTGAAATAATTTTATCGGGCGGAGGATTCAAGCGCGTGCACGAATTTCTGGACCCGTCGGTACGGCATGACTTGGACATGCCGGGAATCGATGCGGCGCCCGCTATTACCGAGCGCGGCCTTTCGGGTGAATGCCCGGTGTGTGCGGCGACGCTCGATTTGTGGGTGGATATTTACGGGGCAGAAGCTGGAAATTTAGCGGTGCGATCCATGGCGCGCGGCGGTATTTTTGTGACGGGCGGGATTGCGGTGAAGATATTGCCGAAGATGACAAATGGGCGGTTTGCCGCAGCCGTGAAAGATAAGGAAAAGATGGGGACCTATTTGGAGCAGATCCCGGTGGTAATCGTGTTGAACGAAAAATGCCCGCTGATGGGAGCGGCATTTGTAGCTTGGAAGGGGCTGTAAGAGTCGCGACGAAAGTTACGCCGCGTGGCGCGCTTTGCTTTTCTTAAAATGCAGGCTCTTCCTGTAGTGATAGAGAATATAAAGACCCAGGGCCACCGCCACAACGATAAAAGTGATCAGGATCGGTTTTGCATGATTGGTGATGATGGTAAGAATTAACCGGCCGTAAAAAGCGCTCAAGCATGCGAGGATCGTGAATCGAATTCCCCGGCCGACCGCAAGCGCAGCCAGGAATTTATTGCGGGAGTATTGCATGGCGCCCGCCGCGATGAGAAATGGAACCATGGGCGCGGGCGGCGGAAGCATCGCTGGAATCAGAACTGCACCAAAACCCCACTTTTCGAATGTCTTCGTTACTTTGTCCATTCGCTTGCGGGAAAATTTGCGTTCCATCGCGCTTTTGCCCTGGCGGAATGCAATGCGGTAGGTGATGTAACCGCCTATGACGGAGCCGAGCGTAGCCATCAGCGCATAATAAGGCCACAGCTTGCGCTGGTTCGCCGAGAGGATGATGGTCAGCGCGTCCATGCTGCCAGGAACCGGAACCACGGAGTTGTCGATCAGACCCAGGACGATCAGACCAGGACCGCCGAGGTGATGCAGCCAGTGGAACACTTCATGGGCGGCGAGTTTAACGAATTCGATGGTCTTATGGATCAACATTGGTTTCCAAACTTCAGAATAAACCGAAACCAAAGACTTATGCTGCTCATTTTGTTTGGAGAGAAAAGTCTATAAAGTCGTGCGAAATTCTTTCCTACTAAACAGACGGCTAAGTATGACCTGCGGTTTCAAGGCGAGGCCGACGTTAGCAATAGCCGCTATGGTGTGCGCTGCCCCAAATACGGGTAAGGCTTTCGCTGTACTTGCTCCGAATATCCCCGTGTAGCGGGCAGAATGTGATTGACATAATTCCGTCGATAGTGCGAAGAATTGTTAAGTGTCGTTTGCGAGGTTTGTTAACCGATGAGCCTGAAAGAATATCGCAAGAAGCGGCGGTTCGGAGTGACGCCGGAGCCGGCTGGGGGAAAAGAGGGAAAAGATCACAAGAGCCCTTCGCGAATTTTCGTTGTGCAGAAGCACCGCGCTACGCAACTGCATTACGACTTCCGATTGGAGTGGAATGGGACGTTGCTCTCCTGGGCTGTCCCGAAAGGCCCTTCGCTTGATCCTTCGGTGAAACGGCTGGCGATGCAGGTGGAGGATCATCCGCTCGAATATGCAAATTTTGAAGGTGTGATACCCGCGGGAGAATACGGCGGCGGAACCGTGATGATCTGGGACAAGGGAACTTGGGAACCGGAGCAGCCAGATCCGCAAGCGGCGCTAGAGAAAGGCGAGCTGAAATTCACGCTGCATGGAAAGAAGCTAAAAGGATCGTGGGTTCTGGTTCGGACGCGCGGTTTCGGCAGCGGCAGCAAACCTTCATGGCTGCTAATCAAACATCGCGATCAATATGCCTCGACGGAAGATATCACTGAAACGCAGCCCAGGTCGGCGGTCAGCAGACGTCTCCTCGCAGGAATTGCGCGCGACAACGGCGGCAATGTGGAACTCGCAGCCACCGGCGATCCGGCTCCCAAGACAAGCCCACGAAAGGCAACTTCCAAGCGCACGAAGCCAGCGCCTTCATCAGTTCCTCGCAAGCGGCGAGCGTAGGCCCGTATATCTTGATCTGTTTCTTATCCATCTGAAATCCCAAGGAGCCGTTCGCCCGCATGAGCGATCGAATCCCGTTTCGCGTCGCACCCATGCTGGCGACGCTAGTGCGCGAACCTTTCGATAGGCGCGGGTGGGTCTATGAGGAAAAGTACGACGGCATTCGGATCCTCGCCTATAAGGAAGGAAAAGATGTCCGCCTTCTCTCGCGAAACGACATCGACCGAACGAAAGGCTTTCCGAACATAGTCGAAGCAATTCGCGCCTTGAAACCTACGACACTGTTACTGGACGGCGAGATCGTCGTGTTCGATCGCAAGAATGTTTCGCGCTTTCAATTGTTGCAGCAAGGGAAGGGCGAAGCCGTTTACGCGGTCTTCGACTGCTTGTATCGGCAGGGAAAAGATCTGAGGCGGCAACCGCTTTCAGAGCGGCGAACGGCAATGGAAAAATCGCTTGGTTCGCCGGGAATTATTATTCCGTCGCGCCGCCTGGCCGCCAACGGCTTGGAAGCCTACCGCGAAGCGAAAAAACGCGATTACGAAGGCTTGGTCGCGAAAGATGCGTCGTCGCCATACTTCGAAGGCCGCTCGAAAAATTGGCTGAAGGTAAAAGTTCACCAGGAAGATGAGTTCGTCATCGGTGGTTTTACAAAGCCCGCCGGCGCTCGCAAACATTTCGGCGCTTTGCTGCTGGGCGCCTATCAGGGCGGCAAATTGCATTATGTGGGCAAGGTAGGTACAGGCTTCGACGAGGATTTGCTCGCTTCCTTGGCAAAAAAGTTGAAGCCTTTGGAGATTGCCCGGCCACCGTTCGTCGATCCACCGCGCGAGCGCGACGTCACCTATATCCAGCCAAAACTCGTCGCGCAAATCTCATTTCAAGAATGGACCGCCGACATGAAATTGCGCCAGCCGGTATTTCTGGGCTTGCGCGACGACAAAAAGCCCACGGAAGTCTTGCTGCCGGAGCCGCAAAAATGAAAACAACAGCTACCAAGCGGGCGAAAGCCGCAGCCACAAAAGATCTCCCGGTGAATATTTCCCATCCCGACAAAGTCTTCTGGCCCGAAGACGGCTACACGAAAGGCGATCTTGCTGAATTTTACGTATCGATATTTTCGAAGCTCGAGCCCTATGTGAAAGATCGCTTGCTCACGCTCGAGCGATGCCCGGACGGAATGGCGGGCCAGTGCTTTTATCAGAAGGAAATGCCGAAGGGCATGCCCGCAAATACTCCCACAAAGCGAATTAAGAACGAGGAGAGTAAGCGCCCCTTCACGAATTACGTGGTGGGTGGAACTCTCGAGACGCAACTGGCGCTTGTGAACCTCGGTTGCATCGCCATCCATGCGATGGGCAGCCGTGCCTCGTCGCCGCGGCAGCCGGACTGGATCTGCTTCGATCTCGATCCTGATTCAGGAGAATTTTCCACTGCTGCGCGCGCGGCGCTCTACGTGAAAGAAGGACTCGATACCCTAAAGCTCGAATCATTCGCAAAAACTTCCGGCAGCCGCGGCATCCACATCTTCGTGCCACTTCGCCTCGGTCCCGATGTTGACGTCGTGCGTTCCTTTGCACAGGATTTTGTCGCAAGGCTGGCCGCCGCTCATCCAAAAGAACTCACCACGGAGCATTCGATCGCAGGGCGGAAAGGACGCGTCTATCTCGATCCATTTCGAAATGGATTCGGGCAAACCGTGGTGACACCTTATTCAGTGCGTCGCAAGCCCAAAGCTCCCGTATCAACCCCGCTTGCCTGGACAGAGGTAAAGCCCTCGTTGATTCCGTCAAAGTTTAATATCGGCAACTTTGCGGAGCGCGCGAGAAAGGCTGATCCTTGGAGTGATTTTTTTCGAAGCCGGCAGTCCCTTGAAAGAGCGATTCAACAGGTCAAGAAGCTGTAATCGAATTGAGCGCTGCCGGCTCGCGCGGCCTCGCGCAGTGAAAGTCAGCCGTTTAGTCCGCGCCCATCTTCTTGGATAGTTCGGCGGAAAAAGAACGGACACCCGCGCTTGAGGTGCTCTCTTCTTTGAAGACGCTTCGCTTCGCGATGAGATCCGAAGCCCACAGAAAGATATCGAAAAGCCGTGCGCGGTCAAGATTGTCAAACCCGCGAATCGGCCGCACCAGTTCTCCCGCCTGTGCTATGCACTGTTGCAGGAAACGATCGACGGAAAACGAAGTGACGACATCCGCGTCATGAATCGGATTGCAATTGCAGCGTTCAAGATATTCGTAACAGTGCGATATGAAATGACCAATGCAATAAAATCGCAGCGCGAGCAAACCCACAGCCGCATTCCCGCAATGCGGCGTGTCGCAGCGGATCCACTTGCTAGCGGATGGTTCGGTTCCTTCAGTTGCCTTAATTTTTTCGCCGGAATCTTCCTTCATGGCCCTCATTATCCCCATGGTATTTGATAATGCTGAAAGGTTGGTCTGGCTGAGCGTTGCGATTAGCATTTCTGTTCCGACTAACAAACCGGTGTCGCCGCTATGGGCAACGGCGCATCCGGGAAACCGGGCATCGCCGCCTGATAGGTATGAACCCTCGTGCACACGTCGATCAACGGTGAGACCATCTTCAAAACAGCCGCCGAAGACTCCCACCGGTTTCCGGCGTCTTTCTCCCCCTTCCAGAAGCTCATCACCAGAATGAGGCGCGGTTCTTTCACAGAACTCAAAACGATCACGCCCGCGAATCCCCGCTGCTTTTTCAGGTATTCCATCAACGGGCCTCGAACACAACTTCCCAATTCGCGAATTTTGCCGGGCTGAGCCACCAATTCCACTGACCGTGCATGCAGCGTTTGAATTCCCAAAGCGCTGTTTGGCGCCAATGCGGTCCTCGCTTCCCATGGATTGGAATTGCAGGCCATGTTTTCGATCTGCACGAATGCGGTTTCGATCGGATGCCTCATTTTCGTTACCACTCCTCAGTTCGTTTTCATCGCGATGGGGGGAAGCGCATCCCGGTTCGTTCGGGGTAGGGACGCCCCGGGATGCGCCGGGGGCATGAGGAGCTTTAGAAATACCGTTCCGCAGAATGAGAGTTTGGGGCTGCATTTTCAGCGCGTCACCATCGCTGCAGAGTAGTGAAGCCAGGGCGGAAATCGTTTCACTTTGGGAAAAATATTTTGCGCTCGGCGAAATAGAGTGGTAGTCCTTCTGATTTTTCCAGTAGTTCCTCGAACGAGCCGGCACGTCGTTGCGCCTGATTTCTTAGGGGGTTATACTCCCTCTCCATTTGAGGGGTATGTGGAATTCTTCTCGTTCGACGAGTCCTATCTTCAGCGGCTTCGAGGCGGGGACTTCCCGACCGAGCAACATTTTGTCGACTATTTTGGCCAGCTGCTGCTGATCAAGCTGCGCTCCCGCCTTCGCTCTTCGCAATCGGTGGACGACATTCGGCAGGAGACGTTTGTACGCGTTCTGAAGGCGGTGCGGACGGGCGGCGTGAGGAGCGCGGAGGGTCTCGGATCTTTCGTTAACTCCATATGCAACAATGTGTTACAGGAGCATTATCGCAGTTCGGCTCGCTCCGTGCCGTCGCAGGATGAGAATCCGCTGGATCCGCCGGACACCAGCATCGATTTGGACGGCATGCTCGTGGCAAAACAGACCACGCGAGCAGGTAAGGCACGCACTTTCAATGCTTTCCGAGAAGGATCGACGCTTGCTGCGAGCCCTATTCTTCGAGGAGAAGAATAAAGACGAGATCTGCACCGACTTCGGAGTTGATCGCGACTATTTGCGGGTACTCTTGCACCGCGCGAAGCAGAGTTTTCGAACGCTTTACGAGCAGGCGGAGCACGGCAAGCAAGCCGGTGCCGGACAATCCAAGCACGTATGAAACGATTTAGCCTCCCCCGTCACTATAGGGAGTATGCAGATAATGAACCACGACGAAGCCATTCGGCTTAAAGCGGCTGAGAAATACCTCCTGGGCGAGTTAAGCGTCGAACTTCGCGATCAGTATGAAGACCACTATTTCGGCTGTGCGGAATGCGCGCAAGACGTTCGAACGGGCGCGGTCTTCATTGATAACGCGCGAGACGTTTTTAGGGCAGATTCCATTGCTTCTGCGGGAGCCATGCATCAGCCTGCGCGTTCCGGTGGCTGGTGGACGACGCTGCTGCGGCCAGCATTCGCAGTTCCGGCGCTCGCGTTATTGCTCCTTGTCGCCGGATACCAGAATGTTGTTACGATTCCGCATTTGAAAACCGCTCTATCGCAATCGGACACCGCGCAGACTCTACCTTCGTATTCGCTCATCGCCGAGAATTCGCGTGGCGGCGCTCCGCTCGCGATTACGGTTCCGGCCGGCAAGCCTTTCAGCTTTTTTGTGGACATCCCGCCAAGCGGTGGTTTCACGTCGTACGTTTGTGAGTTTCAAACCGAATCTGGAACGCCCGAATTGTCCCTGAACATCTCCGCGGACGAAGCGAAACGAACCGTTCAATTATTGATTCCCGCCGGACGCCTGGCATCGGGAAAGCACGTGCTCGTCGTGCGAGGATTGGACTCGCAAGGAAAGTCCGATGCGGATAAGATAGGCGTCGCCAATTACCGGTTCTCTCTCAATTACACCAAGTAATCCCTAATTTATTGACGCAGGAGGCAGCGCCAATGCAGAAGGAAACCGTTCCCCAGTCACACGTCTACAGCGCGTACGGCCATGCACTCAGCGGGCGTATAACAAGACCGCTCGATCACATTATCGAAGTCCAGGCAGGCATGTCGCTGCCGAGCATCGGCGGAATCGGAAACGCCCGCGTCGAAGATTTTCGCTTCAGGGATTTTGTTTCCTTCAAAGCTGCGTACACGCATGTGGCGGGAAGTATGAGCGATAGCGAGGTCCACACGTCCCTGGTTACATCCACGGTCGAAAACCTGAACGTCCTGGACATCGTAACTGCGGACCGAGTTGTGACTCGCTTAGCCTCGCGAAGCAAGCTCCATGATAAGGAGCCGCAGATTACCGTGTTTGGAAGCAAGATCGAGAACCTGAAAATTGCCGGCTGCCTCATTCACATCGAGTTCGACGACAAACTGTTCTTGCGGCTCACGACGTTTGAATCGATTAGAAAAGAGTTTGATTCCAACGCCGAATTCCGCAAAATAGCAGCCGATCCCTTTCTCACGGGCCAGCCCAAGAAGTCAATCGACGCCCACGGAGTAGTGGTTTGCTCGCTCGTAAAGGACATGACGATCGAGAAGTGCCCCGGAGTGGAGCGCGTAGGCCACGCCTTCGAGGTTCCGGAGTTTGGCAGAGTCTACGTGGGCGAACTGTTTGCGCAACATCGCAAGCGGACTGTGACAATGTTGCGCCTGGAGTTGGGTTGTCCCGTCATTGGGACCATCCTTTGCGCCCAAGCCGCAGGAAACGGTTATCCCGCGGGCTAACCTGGATTTTGTGGTTAAGTCTTGCGGCGAGTGCGACAAATTGCACTCGCAAGGCCGCGCCAAATCCGCAGGACTCTTTATGCCGATGCCTGGTCGAAGGTAAAGCGCGGAGATCTGATTGGGGCAAGCGCCGACGTAGATGCGTTTGGTGCCCGCGAATCCGCCGCTAGCGTCGAATGGGCCTCTCGATTCCGCGTTTTGAAGGCAGAAATCCTTCGCCGTCAGGGTAAGTTTGCTGACGCCTTGGCACTCCTCGAAGCGCCCCTTCCTGAACAATTCGCCAAATCTGATATTGCGGTGTGGCGAAGGATTACGCAGGGCACGGCCGAAGCTTTCCTTGGCCAATATGACCTTGCGGAGAAGTCGCTAACAGAAGCTGAAACCCTTGCCAAGCAGAACCAGCCCGATTTGCTCGGGGAAGTAGCAATCAAGAAAGGGACTCTGGCGTGGCTACGCGGCGATTCGGATACCGCGCGATCCGAGTACCTGGCTTCGCTGAGTATTGCCCGAAGCATTCATGATTCTTACCTTGAAGCAAATTCACTCACCAATCTGGGGAACGTCGCTACTAGACAAGAACACTTCGATGAGTCCATTGATTGGAACCGCGCCGCACTTCAAGTGATGCAATCGACAAACGCCCCCGGTGCGCAAGCTAATATTCTTGGGAACATGGGCTGGAGCTATCTGGATTTAGGAGATTACGAAAACGCCCTCGCGCTTTTCCAACAGGCAGACGCTGCTTCCGGAAAGGCCGGTTCGCTCGGAGCGCAAATACAATGGCGACTCAGCATCGGCAACATTCATCTCGCTCGCCGGGATTATGGCTCAGCCGAACGCGCATATCAGGGTGCACTCGAGGTCGCGAAGAGTCTCCACGACGAAGACTCGATAGCGCAATGTCTTGAGAACCTTGCTCTCGTGTCCCTCGAAACGGGACAGGTTGACGCCGCTCAGCACTACAACGAACAAGTTGCTTCGTCCGTCCATGCACATGCAGACCAGGTCCTATCGGTGGTAATTCATGGCCGCATCGAGGAGCTGAGACACAACCACAAAGAAGCGCGGAAAGCTTTTGAAAGTGTGATTCGCGATTCAAACGCTCCGACCCCCCTGCGATGGGAAGCGCAATCGCATCTCGCGGAGGTATATGCGTCTGAGGGCAATCGGGCGGAAGCGGAGCGCCAATTCCGCAGCGCTCTCGCCACGATTACAACTGCGCGTGCCTCGATCAAAACCGAGGAGTTGCGGCTTTCGTTCCTTTCGAATGCGATTACGTTTTATGACGACTACATCGATTTTCTGACTTCGCAGGGGCAGGCCGGAGACGCTCTGCAGGTAGCTGAGGTGAGCCGAGCGCAGACCCTCGCTGAGGGGCTCGGACTCAGGTCGAAAATTCTCTTTCCAATCCCAAACTTTCAACCGCGATCGATTGCGCAGCGGTTTGGCGCGACGTTGTTGTTTTACTGGCTGGGCGAGAAACACTCCTACCTCTGGGCCATCACAAGTTCGAGCGTGTCACTTTTTACTTTGCCTCCTGCATCCGAAATCGAATTGGCTTTGAAATCCTATCGCGAAGCGCTGCTCGGGCCGCGTGACGTACTCGAAGCATCGAGCGCGCAAGGGATCAAGTTGTACGACATATTGGTCGCTCCGGCGCAGAAGGCGATAGCACCCGGTTCGCGCGTGATTATCTTGCCGGATGCGGGATTGTACGGCTTGAATTTCGAGACACTTCTCAATCCGAAACCGCAACTCCATTACTGGATCGAGGACGCAGTTGTCGCATACGCGAATTCGCTCGTTTTGCTGGCTGCGTCTGCGAACCAGCCGGTGACCAGAGCAAAGAAACTGCTGCTTGTGGGCAA
Organism: uncultured Acidobacteriota bacterium; assembly: GCA_963697645.1. GTDB lineage: Bacteria > Acidobacteriota > Terriglobia > Acidiferrales > UBA7541 > Palsa-295. The sequence goes on from CAVOOU010000007.1 coordinate 85,249, forward strand.
TCCGATCTCGCCCAGCGCGGAGTTTCCGGATTTGCCGCAAGCGGGTACCGAGATGACGGACGTGGAGCGATATTTCGCGGCGCCGGAGCGCACCGTGCTTTCGCGACAGCAGGCTACGGCGGCCGCTTACCTCGAAAGTAAGCCGGCGCAATATTCGTTCATTCATTTCGTGGCGCACGGTACTGCCAGCCGCGCGAGCCCGCTCGATTCAGCGGTGATTCTTTCGAAGCAAGGTGATTCCTACAAACTGTATGCGCGCGATATCGTCACGCAGCCGCTGCATGCGAATCTCGTGACGATCTCCGCGTGTCATGGCGCGGGCGAGCGAACCTACTCAGGCGAAGGACTCGTCGGGCTTACATGGGCATTTTTACGCGCAGGCGCGCACGGCGTGATCGCTGCATTGTGGGAAGTGAACGACAATTCCACGCCGGAATTGATGGATGATCTCTACGCTGAAATTCAGAAAGGCTCAGCCCCGGACGCCGCTCTGCATCACGCCAAGCTGAAACTCCTGCATTCCGGCACGGTCTATCAGAAGCCTTTTTATTGGGCGCCCTTCGAGATTTATCTCGGCCACTGAATTTCCACCACAAGTGTCGTGGCGCATTGCTTTTCTAATTAGGATTCTCGAGAAGCACCGCGATGCCTTGGCCGCCTCCAATGCACGCCGACGCAACCCCATATCTCTTCTGCGAACGCTGCAACTCGCGCGCCAGCGTAACGGCAAGCCGTACACCCGTCGCGGCCAGCGGATGGCCAATGGCAATCGCTCCGCCGTTCACGTTGAGCTTGCTGCGATCGAGCTTTAGCTCGCGCTCGACGCCCATCACCTGCGCAGCAAACGCCTCATTGATTTCGAACCGATCGATGGCATCGAGTGAAAGTCCAACGCCCTCTAGAAGCTTTCGAATCGCCGGCGCCGGGCCAATCGCCATAATTTCCGGCGGAACGCCCACAGTCGCAACAGCCGCGACACGAGCGAGCGGCTTGACATCTCGAGACTTGGCATAGTCTCCCGAAGCAATCAGTGCCGCCGCCGCGCCGTCGACAATCGCCGAACTGTTCCCGCCCGTCTGCACCCCACCAAACGCCGGCCGAATTTTTGCCAGCGCCTCGTAGGTAGACGGACGAATATGCGTATCGGCTGCAAGACGTTTCGACGCCCCTGGGCAGCTGAATACCGCGCGACTTGTAACCTTCGAGCCGGAACTCTTCGCTCACAACTGGAACAATCTCGCCCGACAAAAAGCAAGCCTTCTGCGCCGCCACAGCACGCGCAAAACTCAGCTCCGCGAAACGGTCCACTTCCTCTCGCGTAATTTTATATTCGCGCGCAGTTTTCTCCGCCGTGTCGCCCATCGTCACGTCAGCCGCCGGATCAAGCAGCGCCTCCCACAGAAAATCCTTGAACTCCACCTGCCCCATCTTGAATCCGCCGCGATGCGTATACGCCGCAATCGGATTTCGGCTCATCGATTCAGTCCCGACGCACAGCCCCAGATCAATCTTCTTCAAAGTAATCGCATCCGCAGCCTGCCCGATCGCTTCCATTCCAGTGCCGCAAACGCGCTGCACCAGAATCGCAGGCCGATCAATCGGCACTCCCGAATACAGACCCAATATGCCGCGGCAGCAAGTAAGCATCGAAACTAGCCTGCGCCACGCACCCAGCGATCACAGCGCCCACGTCGCCAGGCGAAACTTTCGCGCGTTCAAATACCGCCCGCGCCAGCTTTGATGCCAAGATCCGTCGGCGACACGAGTCCCAGCGCACCGTTGTAATCCACGAACGGCGTCCGCACCCCATCGAGCAGCCACACGTCGTCATACGCGATAAAAAGCCCGCCCTTATCTCTTCCCGTCATTTTTTCCCTCGAGCCGAAAAATTAAATCGGAATCCCGCGACCCATACAATTCCTCAACAAGCGCCGCCCGATGTTCAAGCACCGCGCGCTGATTCAACGATCCCTTGTCCGTAATCTCCCGCGCGTCCAGCGAAGGCGCCTCCTCCAGAAGTATCGCACGGCTCACTCGATTCGAACTGCCCGTCGCCTCCGCCGCAAACGCCGCCAATAAATCGCGAAAGCGCCCGCGCACCGCCTCGTGCCGCAAAATATCCGAAGCAGTCAAGCCCGAGCCCGAACCCGCGCCCGAGCGCAGCGATCCGCTGGGACACAACGCACAACAAGCCTCGACATCCGCGAAAATCATCATCCCCACATCATCTCGATCGTGCCCGGTGATCACCACATCGCGCACAAACGGCGCAAAAAAACTCAAAATCCGCGCGCGCAGCGGCCCCACGCTCACCCAAGTCCCAGTCGCCAGCTTGAAATCCTCAGAAAAACGCCCATCGAAAAGAAAACCCTTATTCACGTCCGCGGGATCAACAAACCGCACCGCATCGCCAAATTTATAAAATCCATCTTCGTCGAAAGCCTTCCGCGTAAGCTCCGGCTGCCGCCAGTACCCCGGCGTAATATTCGGTCCGCGAACGCGCGCTTCCAATTTGCCCGTCTTGCGCCACCAATTTCGCTTCAACGCCAGGAATCGGAATCCCGATCACCCCCGCTCGATCCGTCTCCCAAGTCGTCTGAATCGCCATTGGTGCCGTTTCAGTCGAACCAAGCCCCGTCACCATCACCACGCGCTCGCCGCAAGTTTCCCGCGCCAGCTCTCGGTACGCGTCCCACACCGGCTGCGAAAGTCCGGCACCCGCATAGAACAGCAGCTTCAGCCGGCTGAAAAAATTCTCGCGAAGCTCGCGATCCGCGTGCAGCGCCGGCAGCAAATCCTCATAGCCCTTGGGCACATTGAAATAGACCGTCGGAGCAATCTCCCGCAGATTGCGAATCGTCTCAGAAATAAATCCCAGCCCGGGTTTGCCTTCGTCAATGTAAAAGCTGCCGCCATTGTAAAGCGCGATGCCGATGTTGTGATTTCCGCCAAACGTGTGGTTCCACGGCAGCCAATCCACCAGCACCGGCGGCTCGTCCTGCAGAAATCCAAACACCTGCGCGATCATCTGCTGATTGCAACAAATCATCCGATGCGTGTTGATCACCGCTTTCGGCATTCCCGTCGAGCCAGACGTGAATAGAAATTTCGCGGGACTGTCCGGATCGATTCGCTCATGCGCCGCATCAAGCGCATCCGTGGGATTCGTTGCAAGAAGCTCCGCGAATCGTGTCGCTTTGCGAAATTCCGGTGCAGATGACGCAACGACAAGCTCGACCTCATCGCCCACCGCAACTTCTATCGCGCGCCGGTATTGTTCTCCGTTCGACACGAACACCATTCCAGGTGTGAGCAGTCCGAAACAATGCCGCAGCTGCGCGAGATCCTTCGACACCAGCGAGTACACCGGAGAAATATGCGCGGTAGGAATCCCCGCGTGCTGCCCGGCGAGCATCAGCAGCAGATGCTCTAGATCATTTTCAGAAAGTATTGCGACGGGCCGCTCGGCGCTCAGCCCGCGATCGATCAGCGCTTGCGCGATACTCCGCACCGCCGCATAAACCTGCGAGTAGGTAAGCGACTGCCAGCCGCCATCTCGATCGCGCTTGGCCGCACAAATCCGATCCGGCGCGATTTCCGCCCATTCAGCAACGCGATCGGTGAGAACTTTCGGATAGGTGCCAAGAGGCTCATCGGGGCGCACCAACAGCGACCCGTCTCGAAGCCGCTCGACGGATGCGCCGGAAGTGCGAAGCCGCACATGCCTTACTCCGCTGCTCGGTTTTTCCAGAGCACCCGTGGCCGGACGGGTATCGCTCACGATTGGCCTCGACACCACGATTTTCATCATTCCAATTCTAATACGCGCCTTACCGGCCGCAAACGCAAGACCGCAGCACTAACGCACGACGAGCAATCGAATCAAAAACACTCATCAAGCGTTTCAAATCCGTTCCCACCGGAACGTCTCCATCGCTCGTCACCAAAGCCGGTTTGATACCTGAAAGTTCTAAAGACCGCGCCCCGCTGGAATCACTCGCTTCCAAACCTTCGAGCGGTACCGACCAGCCGAACATAAAATTCTCATCACGCCCGCGTGCGCGCGCGACGAATTCTTCAGAAGGCGAAGAGAGAACCGCATCCCAAGATTGCTGCAACATCACTTCGACATTTTCCGCCGTCGCTGACTCACCCGAAATTTGCAGCACAGGCAGCGCTTCATAAAAGCGAACGATGTTGAAAAGCGGCGCGAGCAGCGATGCCCAATTCTGGCATTTGTCAGGTGACAGAGATGGCAGAACGTCCTCGCGAATAAAAATCAAATTCGCTCCCGCCTCTACGAAAGCAGAAGCTATCTTGGTGATCGCAGTCGCAGCCACTTCCAGCGCGGATTCAGACGGTTCTTGCCCCTGACGCATCGCATCCAGGATCGATCTCCGTCAAGCCGTGCAGCAAGCGTGAATGGCCCGCGACACGCCGGCCATAAGCAACGGTTCGTCGCGCAGCAGAGAATTTAGGCGCCGAATCACCTCCACGGCAGCTCTCACACGCGGACTATTCGCAGCCTCTTCGGGAGATCGCAAGCGTGCGGGCAATTCTCCCTTCTGCGCAGACTCGGGCCACCGAATACTGCGCGTCTGATTCGATTCGTCCCACTGTGCCGTGCCGCCAAGCGCTTCGGCTTCGAGAAGCGGATCGAAATAGCACGATACGCCATCCGTTCTCAATTGCGTGCGAATCTGCCGAAGCGCATTCGAGATTTTCGTCGGATTGTCGAGATACGCCCGAAACGACAGGTTTTCAATTCTTGCGCCGAGAGAAAATACGATCGGAACAATCAGCGGGCGCGCCTGCCGATTTCCCTGCAGCAGGCTCTTCATCATTTGCCGCGGAGTGAGTTGTTCGTTCACATGTGGACCTGTCGTTCTTCAGCGCTAGAAAGAGCGCCCGCGAACACCCTCGATTGTCAGCCGGCTATTGCCTGAAAATCGGTCCGAGCGATTTGGCATCCGGCCAGCGCCCATAAAACTGCAAAATATCCTGCGGCGGGCTCTGCTTGCTCCACTCTTTCTGAAACTCGTCGAAGCTCTTGCCGCGCGCCAGGCGGCTCTTGCGCTCATTTTCTCGTAGCTGCTTCGTTTTTTCCGCGTCGAGCTTGTTGCGCTCCGGATCGTACGCGATGTGATAAATGTTGCGAGCCGTCCACTCGGAAACGATCTTTCTTCTTCAGATCCTCCAGCACTTCGGCGGCATCCCGCTCGAGCGGATCGCCATAGCCCGGGCCGCCTCCGCTGAAGCCGAACAGCAGATCGCCCTCGTCGTAAAGCTTCGGCGTGCGCGCGATCAATTCAAATGTCCAGTCGCCATGCACCGTTTTGTTCTCGAGAATGTCGCGGCTGTCCATCGAAAGCTTCGCGTTCCCCTCCTGCATTTGCTTCAGCAGATCCGCTTTGCGAACGCTGATGCCGGGAATCGGCGCAGACGCGTAACCTCCGAAAAGCGGCTGCCCCAGCGGCACTTTGCTTCCGTTGCCCATGCACAGCGACACAAGATTCGGCACCTTGTGAATCATCCACTGCTGCACGCCGCCCGATCCGCCGCGATGCCGTCCATGTCCCGGACGAATCCTTCCAGTGTTGCGACAACGTCACGGTAACGGGCAGCTCGCTTTCCACCTGCTCGGAATCCGGCGCGCGTCCAAAGGCGCACCACGCAAAACCGTACGCATCCATTCCGTCGTTCGCCGCGCGGCCGCCCTGGCCCTGCGTGTTGAGCGAAAATGAAAGCACGTCCGACACAGCCAGATTCCATTGCGAATGCCCCGCGCAAATCTGCGCCGTGTGCTGGCTGCCCGGAGACGCGGCCACTTGTCGCCACAATCCGGCGCTCGAGAAAGTCATCTTCGCGAAACTGTTGTGCGTGGCGCAGCGGCACTGCATCCCGATATACACGCAGCAGCTCGTCGCCGCCATTCGTCCCGGATTCAAAATAATTCCTTCCGGGAAATCAAAATCGATCGGCGCAAACGTGGAGCTGCAAATCGGCAAATCGTGAAACACATACTCGTACATGAAATTCGCGATGTGGCCCACCACGGCTTGCGGATGCACGTTGTACGACGACGGATTCTCAGGCGACGTTCCTTCGAAATCAAACGTCAGCGTCTCGCCCTTCTTGATCAGCGTCAGATAACAGGCGCGGACCAGCGCAGGCGTCCAGCCGATCGCGTCATTGAACACAACCGCGCGGAACTTGCCGTCGGGCAGCGCCTTGATCTTCTTTCGCGCGCCGGCTTCGGCCGTGTCCGACATTTTGCGCAGCAGCCCGACCACGAATTCGCCGCCGCGCTTCTCGGCAAGTTCGAGCAATCGCACTCGCACTCGATCGGCAGTCGTACAGCGCGCGCGCAGATCGGAGATAAACATCGCGGGCGCGCGCAGTCCGTACACGGTGTAGAACTCGAGGAAATCATTGCGCAGCTCGAAATTCTCGCCGATTTTAATCGGCGGCATGTTCAGGCCTTCGTCGAACCGCGATTTCGCGCTCACAGGCATGCCGCCCGGCTCGATAGCTCCGGTTTCGGTGGTATGCAAAGCGGCTGACGCCCAGGCCAAGAGCCTGCCCTTGTGAAAAATCGGCATCAGCGCCACCTGATCGGGGTTGTGAATGCCGCCGTAAAGCGCGTCATTCGTGTACCAGATGTCTCCTTCGCGCACTCCCGGATTCTCTGAGTAATACTTCTGAATGAATTTGATCACGATCGGCTGAATGATCGCGTGCAGATATGTTCCGCACGATGCATTCACCAGATCGCCGTTCGCGGTAAAAATGGCCACCATCGAATCGCCCGAAACGCCGAAATAACTGCGCGACGACCGGACGAATACTTCCATCGCTTCGTCAAGAATGTCGTTCGTGATCTGCACGCCGATTTCATAGTCGCCGGCCTGCACTTTCGCGGCGCATTCTTTCTCAAAGGCAGTGGCGGGCGCCGGCTTCAGCCATGCGAGCTTCTCAGCCGTACTCGGAATCGGCATAGATCTCCTTCCAGTCTTTTTCCAAACTGCCGCGGGCTCAGCTTTCCAGAATGCCGAGGCCTCGCTCATCAATCGAAAAGTTCATCGCAGGCGGCACCACCACAGTGGTGTATTCGCCTTCGAGAATTGCCGGACCTTCCAGCCGGTTTCCCGGCTTCAGCATTTCGTACGCGTAAATGGGCGTAGGACGAAAATCCTTCGCGTCCGCCCAATATGCCGGCCGCTCGCCTTTTCGCGCGCCCGATGGATCGTGGCCTTCGAGCGGCATCTTGGGCAGATCGATCTGCTGCACCGGAACGATGGCTTTCAGAATGAAACTATCGACAAAAACTCCGCCCTCAGGATTCACCACAAACGGGCTGAACGCCTCGCTGAATTCTTTTTTGAACGCCTCGCAAATTGCAGCCACATCCTCGGCTGAATGCAGTGCGAGACGCGGCGATAGCGCCCGCTTCACGTGGAATTGCCCGCCGTAGAGCATGTCGAGCTCGAGCACGAACGACGCCGTGCTGGGATTCAGTCCGTCCGCCACCAAATCCTTCCGCGCCTGTTCGAGCAGTTCCTCCACTGTGCGATTGAACACGGTAAATTCCTGAGTTAGCTCCTGCGTGCCCGGCGACATCAGCGTCAGCTTCTTCGACACTTCATACACATGCATGATGTCCATTGTCGAAGAGCCAAATGCGCAGAACACAGGCGAAAATGGAAACGTCACAGCCTTCTTGATGTCGGCCTTGTAGCCTTCGGCGTGCGTCGCACCGGCCCCGCCGCCAACAAATAAAATAAAATCCTCGGGGCTGTACCCGCGCAGATGGACCTCTTTCATGATCGCGGACGCCATGTTGCCGTTGACGATCTTGCGGATCAGCATCGCCGCCTCTTCCACCGAAATGCCGAAAGGCTTGGCAATTTTGTCGCGCACGGCCGCTATCGCGCGATTCTTGTCGAGCTTCATCCGGCCACCCGAGTAATACGCGGGATTGATGTAACCAAGCACCACGTCCGCATCGGTAACGGTAGGCTCCGTGCCGCCCAGGCTGAAGCACGCAGGACCGGGCATCGAGCCGGCGCTGCGCGGACCTACTTGCAGTTGATTCTGCAGAAGGGGATTGATCGACGCGATCGATCCGCCGCCGGCGCCCACCGAAAGCGTCTTGATCATCGTGATGCCCACCATCCAGCGATCGATGATCGGGCGGAAGTCGTAGCTGCGCACGCTGTCTTTCACCACGAGACCGACGTCGAAGCTCGTCCCGCCCATGTCCGTCATCACCACGTTCTGGTAGCCAAGCGATTTCGCCACGTGATGCGCGCCCATCAGGCCGGAAACCGGCCCGCTATTGAATGTGCGGCAGGCAGTCGTGCGAAAAACTTCCGCGATGCCACCGGAGCTTTGAATCATCAAGAGCGGCTTTTTGTAGCCTCGCTCGCGCAGTTTGTCCCACATCGCGGAAAGCTCGATCTGCATCGACCGCTGCAAATAGGCATCGAGAATCGCGGCAAGCGTCCGTTCGTACTCGCCAAGCTTTCCGACCACCTGTCCCGCAAGCACCACAGGCAGATAGCCAATATGAAATTCCTTGTATTCGTCGCGAATGATTTCCTTCACGCGCCGCTCGTGTGCGGAATTGAGAAAACCCCAAAGGAGCGAAACAACGAAGCCGCGCGCGCCACGGCTCACGAGATAGCGAACCTTTTCGCGCACGTCATTCTCGTCGAGCGGCCGGATGATTTTGCCGCGCGAATCCACTCGCTCCTTCACGCCCACGATCATGTCGCGAGGGATGAGCGGCTCCGGCTTTTTCTGGATCGCAAGGTTGCGGCGCTCCTGCACGCGCGTCCCGTCAATCCACTGCGCGCCGCGGCCAATCAGGACCACGTCCTCATGTCCTTCCGTCGTAATCAAACCGAGGCGCGGCCCCTTTTTCTCGATCAGGCGATTCATCGCGATCGTCGTCGAGTAGCGGATCATATCGATCGCCGGAAGAAGCTGATCGATCTTCATACCCAGAGCTCCCGCCCCTTCTTCAATCACGCGCGAAAAGCACACGGAGAGATCGTAAGGAGTCGTAGGCGTCTTTTTGATCAGCGCCTTGCCGTCGAAATTGAGGACGAGATCGGTGAAGGTCCCGCCGACGTCGATATCAATCGAATTCATTCGGCTACCTCGATCCTCTGCTCGCGAATCACAAACTCACCATTGCGCAAGCGTTCCTTCAAACTATCGAGATCGATTTCGATGTCGTGCGTGATCGGATGCCCCGGCGGCAGATATTCTGTCTCCACTTGAGTCCCGCAACCCGGACAGTAAAATTCCACGATGCGCACCCAGAGCGGATCGGGCGAAAAACTGAACGATCCGGGGACCAGCGGCGGATGAATCTCACGCGGATCGCGATCGTACAGCAGGCAGCCGCGCTTATAGTTTTCGCGCGCCGGCCCAATCTCATGCCCGCACCTATTGCACAGCCACTGCTCACGGTCCAGATCCAGGTCAAGATACTCAGTGACGCGAAGCCGGTTTTTAGCATCTAAGGACATGTGCGATCTCCTCTCGCCGGAGGTTGCAGCGTCAGACGATTTTTAATCTACGGTAGCGCGATTAAAACTCCGCGCAAGCCTCACAGAATCATAAACATACAAAATTCTAATCGGCGGTAAATGGCACTTAAGCGAAGATGCACCGCTCAAATTTCTAGCCTGTTTTCACTTCTCTTCTCAACGCGCCATTGCCAAACCGATCCACGAACATCGTCCAACCTTCAGGAACAAAATAAGTTGTATTGATCCCCTCAAGAATCGCCGGGCCTGCAACTCGATTGCCGGGCGCAAGTGCTTCCCAGCGATAGACTTGCGCGTCGCCGCTGCGGCTGCTCCAGAGAATCTTTCGCGTCCCGGTTCGCGCGTGCGATGAGTCTTCGGATTTCAGCGCGCGTTCTGCTACGTGCGGTTTTGACATCGGCTTCTTCACGCGTACTCGCATCAATTCCAACGAGATATCTTTTGCGCTGGTGTTCGCTGCGCTTCCTGGCGCTGCTGCAAATGCGGCTTGTAATGTCTTTCGGGTTGGCGAGAATTGATTCCGAGCAGGGAATTACAATCGAATTGCCCGCGCTTCCGGAGGCTTCGATTTCAATTTCGTATGTGAGGCCTTCTGGCTTGATTCCTTCGCCCAGCAAATCTTTTGTGCCTTCGGCTTTTATTTCTTTGAGGATTGTTTGCAAATTGCCGGCATTTTCATCGGAGATTGCGATGTGCGCGAGGCCGCGTTCATAGACGTGGCAAATATCGGAGACTGACGAACCGAATGCGCTGAAGACTGGACCGAGCGCGAAGAGTTGCACGTTGTTGATTCCTGCTTTTTCTGCTACGCCGCAGGCGAAGAGGCTTCCGTTGCCGCCATACGCGAAAAGCGTGTGCTTCGAGAGATCTTGTTTTAGATCCTTCGCGGCCGTGGCGATTAAATCTGCGACCAGTTCGAAAGCACGGTTGATAATCAGTCGGCATGCTTCGTCCACCGAAATGTTCATCGGCTTCGCTACTTGGTTCGCGATGACGGATTGCGCGAGATCGCGGTCGAGCGGTTTTGCGCCGCCGAGAAAAAACTCCGGGTTGATCAGTCCGGCGGTGACGAATGCATCGGTGAGTGTGGGTTGATCGCCGCCGAGCGCGTAGCACGCGGGACCTGGAAACGAGCCCATGCTTTCCGGGCCCAGTTCGATGTTTGGGTGTCCGGCGCTCGCTGCGGGTTTCACGACGCTGCCGCCGCCGAGCGCGATCGAGCGCAGATCAGGAAGAGAAATTTCTACGGGGATGCCAAAAAAGTCGGAGGGCTTGCGATTGATCGGGAGGCCATTTTTCAAGACGCTGATTTTTGCGGTGGTGCCGCCGATGTCCATGGCGACGACATCTTTCAGGCCGTAGAGCTGAGCGAAGAAAACGCTGGCGTGGATGCCGAGAATGGGACCCGACTCGATTGTGTCGATCGCCTTCGTCTTGGCGATGCCTGCGACGCCGCCATTGATGTGGCTGACGAGAAAGGTTCCGGCGTATTGAGAGGTTTGGCGCAGCTCGTCTTCGGCTTTGAAGAGGGTGGCGGCGAGAGCGCCGTGCGTGTACGCGTTGATCACGGCGCAGTAGGTGCGCGTGCGGTCATCGGAGCTTTTTGAGATATCGCTTCCGGCGAGAACGGGAACCGAGCCGAGAAAATGATCGGGGTATTGCAGATCGATCGCGGATTTTACTTGCGAGCTCTGCGGCTGGATTTCGATGGCTGTCTTTCAGGCTGACGCAGATTCGGCGGACGCCGCCTTCGAGGAGAGCGCGGGCCGCGTTCGTGACTTGAGCGCCATCGAATGCGCCGTTGAGGCCGATGACGTCCTTGTCGGCGAGGAGACGGTTCAGGATCGAACTGCGTGAGTCTGCGCCGTAGAGATCCTTCTCGTGGTTCTTCGAGACGAGCAGGCCGATTCTCGGGCCGCGAAGTTCGGCGAGGACGTTGGAAGTGATCGTGGTGGACCAGCGAATTAGATCGATGTGTTCGAGGAAGGCGGGCGTATCGGCAAAGCCGAGTTTCGCAGCGCCTTGTGCGAGGCAATCGAAAAGGCAGACGGTCAAGTCGTGCGGAGTCGTATCGACTTTGGCGGAGAAGACTTGCTCGCCGCTGGTGAAAATTCCGTCGGTGAGTGTGCCGCCGACGTCGATGTCAACTATCCACATGGGTTCCTGTTCAGCCGCGAAAACCTAAGATCGCAAATCTAAATTCAAAAGAGCCGGCGGGACGCCGGCGTTACGGAATTGCAGCCTTACTGCTCTGCGAGGTCGAGGTCTGGGTCATCTGCTTCATTAATTGCCTTACTAATTCTTGCGACGTCATTGTCCAGCCGAAGAAAGATTCCACGTTGAATACTGTTGCGTCGTGGGCGGCTGGCGGGCCCGCGGGCATGGTTGCATCGCGAAGCAGGATCGGCCAGTAGTCGTGAAAATAGGCGTCGCGCAGGGTGGATTCGACGCAAACATTGGTGGCGATTCCGGCGAAGAAAAGATACTGGATGCCGCGCATGCGCAGCTGCGAATCGAGCGGCGTGCCGGCAAAGCCGGTGTATCGGGTCTTGGTGATCACGAGGTCGCCAGGCTGCGGCGCGAGATCCTCGACGATTTCTGCGTCCCAAGCGCCTTCGGTGAGGACTTTGCCTTTGAGCTCCGGACGCGAGCACATCAGGGTCATCGCCAGCTCTTTGTGAAAATTGGGCGAGTTGGGGCCGCCGCTATCGCTTAGATCAGGCTTGTAGGCCATGCGAAGGTAAACAACTGCAACACCGTTTTCACGAGCTGCATTGAGGATGGATCGAATCGTGCGGATTACGCGCGGCGCGTCGGTGATATCGACTCGCGCGATGTCGAGCATGCCGCCCGTGCTGGCGAAGGCATTCTGCATGTCCACGACGACGATGGCCGATTTTTTGAAATCGACTTCGACTGGATTCGGGTTTGCGTCTAATTTCGTCATGAGAATCTTCAATCGCGTCCTGCTTCGATGATTTTCTGCGCCAATCCCTTCGGATTCGTATAAATGACTTCGTGGCTGCCCGGCATTTGGACGAGGCGGTAGAGTCCGAGCCGATTGGACATGCGCGGATGCCAGCCCCATTCGCCCTGCGGCAACGCGTTGTCCTCGGTGCAATTGATATAACTCTTAGGCGTTGCGAGCGAGTAGAACTTTTTCAGGTCGAGCTTGTCTTTGATGGGCTGATACGGTTCGGGCGAGAGCTGCGAATGGGTCCATTTGGCGACTTCGATGTCTGCGTCATTTATGAACGCCTCGCGCCAGATTGGAAACGGAATCATCACCGTGTCGTCGGAAGACTCGGCTGCGAGTTTGTCAAAAAGCGCCTGATAGTGAGGCGGCGTTTCGTCATTGAGGCTGTGCCCATCGCGGAGAACGAAGCCATTCAAAAACACGAGACGCTTGATGCGTTCTGGAATCGCTTCCGCGACTTTGGAGATTACGGTGCCGCCGAAGCTATGTCCAACGAGAACGAAGTTTGAAAGATTCTTGGCGACAATGTAATCCACGATCGACTTCGTGCAGTCCGCATGATTCACGCGTTTATAGACACCCTTACCGTGGCCCGCGATGGTCGGCGCGTATGCCTTGTGTTCACCCTTTGCGAGCTCGAGAATCGTGGGATCCCAGGCAGCGCCGTCATGCCAGGAACCGTGCACCAATACGAACGTTTCCAATCCTGGGTCTCCTGTGGGGATTGCGAGGCCGCGGAAAATTCAAGACCTGCGAGCCGGATTCGCGCACTCCCGATAACGGCTGAAGGGCAACGGCCGCGCTCTCAGAAACGGTAGGATAACGCGGGCCGCAAACATTTTCGAATCGCCGGCCGGTCCCGAAAACCAAGTTCGTGGACCGGCCGGCTGGAAACTAGAACGAGAACTTCGCAGCGAACTGGAACTGACGTGGATTGAGCATAGTCCTCGGCGTGCCAAACAGCGAATTCGGGGCCGGCGGACTCGGCGAAGGCGCCAGGCTCGGACAAGTAGGTATCCCGGTCATTTCAAACTCGGCCTGCTGCGCCTGCGTTGCAATGCTGGCACGATCCTTGTAATTTTTCGGGATCGCCGTATTTCCGCATACAACGGACGCGCCGTAAACTGAAGTTACTTCGTCCACGTTCGGGCGGTTCAGAAGATTGAACGCATCGACGATCAGATCGAGGCGGTAATGTTCGCGAATCTGGAAATAGCGCGAGATGCGCAAATCCCATGAGTAGAGATGATCGCCATAGTAGGTATTCCTGCCCAGATTACCGACTCGATCTGTCACAGGATTCGTGTCGCCGTTCGCATCGAAGCCCACAAACTCGGTAAAAGGACGTCCCGATTGCAGCGTGATGATGCTGCTCAGCGCGAAGTGGCGGAGGAAGGTATCGTCGGGAGCGGTCGCGGTGAAATTCGTAATGAAGCGGTGGCGAACATCCTGGTTCGAGTTGGCGCGTTCGAGTGAGCGCTTGTAGAGGTCTTGAGGCGTACTTACGAATGTGGTGAACGTCCCGTCGTCGATCGTGTGCGAGAACGTGTAGTTCGCGTCCAGGCTGAAATTCCGGCGGAATCGCTCGATCACCTGCAGAGTCAACCCGTTGTACACCGAATTTCCACTATTGTCCGTGAAATAGAGCAACCCGGCATTGTTGTAGGCCGGGCCGCCGCCAGGTGGGTTGCCGGGAGCCGCGGGATAACCAAAGAAGTCTTTTCCGGCAGGGTAATTCGTGGGAGGCGGGGGGGGCGGCGTGCATTGGTAAAGGTTTCCGGGAGTGATCTCCGGAACTGTTGTACCCGCGGGCGCTCCGTGGAACGGGCAGACGTTGAGGTTTTCCGCGCGGACCAGGTGGTGCGCGGCTACAAACATGTAGCCGGCGCTGACGGTGAGGCCGTGGCCAATTTCCCGGTCGATTTCCAGGTTGGCCTGTTCCGAGTAGGGAATCTTGCTGCGAGGATCGACCAAGCCGTCTCCCGCGGTGCAGGAGGGCGGGCAAGGGCCCTGAATGAACTGGTCAGGAACTTGGCCGGTAGCAATTAACTGGGCGGCGGCTGCAGCCGGAAAGCCTCCCGGACCGGGTGTGAGTTGGTTCAGCACCCAGGTCGCATTTTCGGAGCGCTTCCGAATTCCATTGACGAGTTCGCCGGGAGGATTCCCTGGGAGAATGACCGGGCGCTGAGGCTGCGTAATAAACAAGAAAGACAAATTGTAGCGGTCGTCGAAGATACCGAAGCCAGTGCGGACCACAGTCTTGCTATCGGGTGACCAAGCCAGGCCCACGCGAGGTTGAAAGCCGCGATAGTGGGGGTTGATCTGTTTCCATAAGCCTTGCTCGAAGTCCCAGCGCAGGCCGTAGTTGAGCGTCAGATTACGACGCAAGCGCCACTGGTCTTGGGCGAAAAGACCGTAATACTTGTGAGCGAGTGTCTCGGAGAAATTCTTCGTTTGAGACGGAATGTAAGCGTTTTGCCAGTTTGTGGGAATGGGCGGAGGTGTCGGCAGCTGGCCGTTGATGTCCGGCTGGGCGGTGCCTACGGGGGCGCCCCAGAACACGATGGGGGTTCCTTGCAACCCATCGTTCGGGTTTGGTCCCGGCGTCGTGGGGAAGAACGGGAAATTGGCAAGTGGACACGGGCCATCGGCTGGCGCCGACGGAATAGCAGCGGTGGGATCAAAGAAGTTCGCGAAGTCGACGAGGCAATTAATTCCCGGCAGGACGATGCGCATAGGCGTGAAGCCTGGCCAGATCACAAAATTGTCCACGTAGTTGAAGTCTACGCCGAACTTCGCCACGTGGTTGCCCTTCACCCAGGAGAGAGAATCGGAAATTTGAAAGCGGCTCTCGTAGATTGCATCCAGAACGCCAAAATTATGTCCAAACAAGAGAGTGTTGGGAATGTCGAGGTTCGGCTGGCCTGTCACTCCAGGAAAGTTGTAGTGACGACGAGCATATTGAACGAGCACGCTGTTAACGAGATTGGGGCTGATTGTGGTGGCGACAGTGCCAACGAGCGATTGGTCGCGCAAGAACACATCGTGGCCGCTGCTCGGTGCGCCGATGCCACCGCCGTCGAGCGTGCTGCCGACCAACTGATTCAGGTCGCGCCCATCCTCAACGTTGTAGCGAAGCGACAGATGATTGTCCGCATTGATCTGGTGGTCGAGTTTAACGATGCCGTAGTCGTTGTCTTTCGTTTTCAGGACGGAATTGAGAAATTGAGGCCCAGACAGCGCGGGGCATTGCGCGAGCGGTACAGTACAACCCTCGGGGGCAAGTCCGAGCACGGCTTTGGTGCGGTTAATCAGGTCAGCGTTGGTCGTCGTAGTTCCGTCGAGCAATTGAACAGTTTGGAGATACGTTGTGGGATAGGTGGGAGATTCGCGCGGCGCTGACCTTCGTAGTTCGCAAAGATGAACGTCTTGTCTTTGTGGATGGGACCACCGATTGTTCCGCCAAATTGATTCTGCCGAAGAACGTTGGCATCCGGCGCAGGCTGCAAAAGTGAGCGGGCATCGGTCGCATTATTTTGAAGGTAGTCGTAGACAGAGCCGTGAAAATCATTAGTGCCCGATTTGGTGACGATATTAACGATGCCGCCGAGGGCGCGGCCGTATTCAGCGCCGAAGCTGCTGTTCACAACGCGAAATTCAGCGACTGCTTCTTGCGGCGGGGTGGAACGCTGGGAACCGGTGGCGGTATTGATGTTGTCAGCGCCATCGACTGTCACCAGATTGCTCAGATCGCGCATGCCGCCGAACGAAACGCGCGTAACTTCGAATTCGGTGATCGTAGATTGCAAGCTGGTGCGGCCCGTGGCGACGCCGGGCGTGAGTAATGCGAAGTCTGTGAACAGCCGTCCGCTGATGGGGAGGGAGTTGATTTCCTTCGTGCCAATCACCTGGCTGATTTCGGTCTTGGTAGGCTCGATGACGGGCGCCTCTGAGGTGACAGTCACTTGCTCGGCGGCGGTGGCGACTTTCAGTGTGACGTCAATCGTGGCTGATTGGCCGACGGTTAGTTCAAGACCTTTGCGCACGCTTGTGGCGAAGCCCTTGAAGGAGACGGTGAGTTCGTAGGTGGCGGGGGGAATATTGGGGATGGCGTAGTAGCCCGAATCGTTCGATGTGGTTTGATAAGAACGATTCGTTTCCGGCTGACGGAGCACAATGGCGGCACCTTTGACGGCGCCACCGCTCTCGTCGAGGACAGTGCCAGTCAGTTGCGCGACTGTGGTGCCCTGCGGATAAAGCCGGGCTGCCGGATGCGAAGAAGGAAACGAATTGCGAGAGCGATGAGAACGCCAGAACGTACCTTCATCAGCCACCCCTCTGAGGCTTGAATTCGAGTGCCGAAAGCCGAATCCGAAAACAAGAGCCCGAGAAAACCCCAATTGTTGAGAAGGTCTAACGCCAGGAAAGTTCTTTGTCAAGCCTTTAATCGTCCGATTGTGCGAATATCGGTTGCAGTTTAGATTTCGGTTGCTGCCTTATCCATCCTTCTCATTTGCGCTTCGATTCGCTTTCTGTTCAGAGCTCGCTCTTGTTGCTGCAATGACTTCCGCATCGGAAATAAGCGTAGCGCTTCTCGCCGCCGTTTGACCGGCCGGGTGATTGCTGGAGGCGGGGTCTGCTTGCGCAGCGCGCCCGGGGCGACTATCGCGATTGAGGAAATAATTGATCCAGGAACTTGTTCCTTTCAGCGCTCGATTGGGCGGAGGGATATAGGTTGTCAGTTCGACAACTCGCCCTTCGGATTTCGCGCGCTCGTATACGGAAACCCAGATGCAGGGCTTGTCCACCACTTCGCATTGGCCCATGGAGGTGCCGCCGCACGGGCCATTACGCAGATTTTTTGGGCAGGTCTGCGGGCAGACGTATTCCATATGGCCGAGGACGCAATTGCCGCAGGCCTGGCAGCCGAAGAGGGGCGACTTGATGGCGAATTCGGCGCGTTCGAGGGCGTGGGATGCTGCCGGGTGTTTGTCGATTGAGCTGAAAATTGATGTGAGCGAGCGGCGGAGTTTTCCGTCGCGATTTACGGGGAAGAGGTGACCCATTGCGTCGAGCAGCCGCGGGATGAAGGATCGCTTCGTGGCTGGAGCCGGCGGCGAGGAGTAAAGATAGAAGGCGCGCTTCGGGGCGTATGAAAATTCGTCGGCGAGCGCTTCCCAACGCGGGGCGAGGGCTTCGGCGCGTTTCATGATCCAGCGAATGCGGTCGGCCTGGTGATCTCCGCCGATGTAGACGCCAGCGTAGCCGAGTCCACGAAGGATGGCGGACATTCTTGCGGCGCGTTCGAGGCGGAGGGCTTGTCCTTTGTCGGGCGCGGTGCTCTCCGCTTGAATTTTTTCGAGCAGTTCGGGAGCTACCCAGCAGCCGGGGGGCTGGCCTTTGTTCATTTTTTCGGCGGCTTTGGGGCCGAGGACGTAGACGTTGCCGAGAACTGGAGTGGGCAATTGGCGGTCGTCGAGGTAACGCTTCAGCTCGCGGAATTTTTTGACGTCGTAGCCGAGTTGGGTGACGGCGTAGTCGGCACCGGCGGCGATTTTCTTTTCGAGCTTCAGATACTGATAGGCGCAATCGGCTTCGGTGTATTTGAACGGCGAGACGGCGACTCCGATCCAGAATGGCATTCCGCCGGTTTGGCGCATTTCGGCGATCAGGCGGACGAGTTGAACGGAGTCGAGGTCGAAGACTGGGGGCGAGGTGGCGGCGTCAGAGGTTTTTGGATAGTCGCCTGTGATGGCGAAGACGTTTTCGATGGCGAGGGCGTTGAGATCTTCGAGGGATTTGCGGAGAGCGGCGCGGTCGCGGCTGGCGCAGGTCAGGTGGATATTTGGAGTGAGGCCGCGGGCGCGGGCGGCGGTGCCGACGCGGATCGGGTCGTGTCCGAGCGCTCCGCCGGCGTAACTGGTGATGCTGCCGGCTGCGACGCCTGGGACGCGGGCGAGTTGCGAGGCGACGTCGAGAAGCAGGGCTTCGCGCTTGAGGCGGCTCGCGACGAGTTCGACTACGTAGCAGAATTTTCCGCTGGTGAGCGATTCGCGCAGCGGGTTCGGCAGTGCCATTTATTTTCCTAGTTCTTTGCGAACGATTTTCGTTCCTTCCACCATTGCGCAGAGCTTCGCGAAAGCTACGTCGCGCGGTAGATGGAAGCAGCCGCAGTCGGGAAGAATGAACATGCGCTCGGCTGGGACTACTTCGAGCGCTTTGCGGATGCGCTCGGCTACGACGTCGGGAGTTTCGACGGCTTGTGTTTTGACGTCGATTACGCCAACGCCCAATTGAAAAGGGGCGGGGAGCTGCTTGAAGACGTCGAGATCTTCGCCGCCCCGGCGCGCGAATTCGAGGGTGAGCTGGTGGATTTTTGCGTCGAGAATTTTTGGAAACAGATAGCGGTAGCTTCCTTCCCAGGAAGGCTTGCCGTAGCGATTGCCGTAACAGATGTGAACCGCGATTGTGGCGCCGACGCCTTCGACCATGGCGTTCAGGGCGTTTACGCCCCAGGAAATATCGTCGGGGAAGCCCGAGAAGTATGGCTCGTCAATTTGAATGATTTTGGCGCCTGCTTTGACTAATTCTTTGAGTTCGAGATTCATTACGCGGGCGATGTCCATGGCGAGGGCTTCTTCTGTCGGGTAAAACTCGTTGCGGATGCGTTTTGTGAGCGAGTGCGGGCCGGTGACGCAGAATTTTGCTTCGCGTTCGGTGAATTTTCGAAGGAAGCGGAAATCATCGGCGAGGCCGAGCGGGGCCATCGGCAACTTTCCGGAAACGGAACTGTCGTAAAAATCGTAATAGAATTTCTTTGAGGAGCGATCGATATCGACGCCGGGCAGGCGTTCGACGAAATAATCGATCAGGTTATCGCGACGCAGTTCGCCATCGGTCACGATGTCGAGCCCGGCTACTTCCTGATCTTTGATCGCTGCCTTTACTGCGGTGTCGTGAACTTCGTCGAGATCATGGCGGCTGATGCGCCGGGCGAAGTATTCGGTTTTGAGGCGTTCGAGCCAGCCGGGCATCGAGTAGCTGCCAACCACGGTTGTCGGAAGAATTGGTAGAGTCATCGAGTTCACTCCCGTTGCGTCGTGTAGAGAATCGAGGTGCGCGAGCCTTCGCGGTAGCGGAATGGGGCGAAGTGGACATCGTAGCCGGCGCGCTCGCCCACTTCTCGAAGCAGAACGCCATTCACCCAGTTCACGATCGAGCCATCGAGTTTTCCTGGACCGTGAAATCCGAGCCGGTAGTCGTGCAGGCTGGTGACGAAAATATCCTGGACCTGAAGAAAGCCGCGCGGATGGAGGAGAGGAAGCGTGTTGCGAAAACTTTCGAGCGCGCCGGAACTCATGTGAAAACGAAAATCGCTGGGGGCGTCTTCGAGAATTTCTTCGAGATGGGTGGGATTCAAGCCGGCGGGGAGCTCGACATCGGGCAGATCCTCGACGGGGATAAGACGCTCTTCGAGGCGAACGGCTTTCCAAATCTCCTGCCAGAATGAAACTCCGCGAGCACGATCGCCTAGAGACTCGGGTCCTGCGTCGAGCAAGCGCCGAATCGTCGTGTTGATTTCTTGAGTAGGCACACTGGCAGCCTTGGCGATGCGTGCCGCCTCGGAGTTTGGCAGGTATGCTCGAACCTGAACGAGATGGAGCCGGCCGTCGCGCCGCGCGAATTCTTCATCGGGCAGATTGTCATAAACGTTGGTCAGATGGACGTGAAGAATCTTGTGACGAAGAAAGGAGAGTGTTTTTCCGGGGTCGAGCGCATCGAGAACGATGAAGCTGCAGAGATCGAGATGGTCGCGAAGAGCGGGGCGGGAACGATCGAGGGTGGCGAGCGAATAATCGCCGAGGAGAAACTTTACTCGCGAATAGTATTTTGTGCCGCGTTCCGCGTCGAGCGCGCGAAAACGGTCGAGCCAGATTTGCGAGCGGGTTCCCAAGCCGACGCCGATTTCGAGCGCAAAGATCTCTGGCGGCAATTGGTTCTTGGTTTCGAGGTCTCGCAACAACGTCCAGAAATCGGCGACGCAATCGGCGATGGCCTCGGGATGATTTGCGTCGGACTTGCCGCCCGGAAGAGCTTGTTCGTAGCCTTTGCCGGTTGCCTTTTCCCAATCGGCAAGGCGATGCCAGTAAAGTTTGTTGAATTGCCAGGCGATGCTGTTACGAAAGGAACCAAATTCTTCTAGATAGACTCGGTCGGCGTTCGTCCTGATTCTCCGGGAGCGCCAGGATTCGCGCGCGCAACGGCGCAAAGCAACTGCTCGCGCAAAGCACCCGGCACCACCTGCCGCGCATCGACGCGAATTTCCATCAACGACGAATTCTCGCCGCGGTCGTTCACGCACTGCGTGACGGCTACTACTTCGCGAAAATTCTGGCGATACTGAACCCAATCCAGGTGGACGCGGAGGTTCGCGAACTGGCTGTCGTCGAGATACCCCTCTTCGCGAAGTGAATATACGGCGCTGACCACATCTTGCGCGCTGGCACCGGCCTGCTTACCTTGCAGATGATTGAGTTGCAGGATCATTGTTTTCTAACGATTTTTAAAGGTCTTCGAAACGGCGCTCGAGTGCGACCTTTTCTTCTCTTGCCTCTCAAACTGCGGCGGCCTGTTTCGCCAGCACGGACTTCACGGCCTGAACGATTTTCGCCTCGTTTGGCAGGACGAAGCTTTCGAGCGGCTCGCTGTACGGTATCGGAGTATCGAGCGCGGTCACGAGCTTGATCGGCGCTTTCAAGTGATGAAAGCCGTGCTCGGCTACTTCCGCGGCTATGATCGCGGCCGCAGATGCATGGCGCGGCGCCTGATCAACCAAAACCAGCCGTCGGGTTTTCTTCACGGAATTAAGAATCGTGTTTACGTCGAGAGGAGCCAGAGTCCTGGGATCGATGACCTCGGCGCTGATGCCTTCTTTCGCCAATATTTCGGCGGCGGCGAGCGATTTCTTCACCATCCAGGCAGTGGCTACGATGGTAACGTCCGTTCCAACTCGCTTGATATCTGCGACGCCGAAGGGAATCACGTAATCGCCTTCCGGCACGTCTCCTTTATCAAGTGTCAGCATGTAGTGGTGGAGATATACCACGGGATTATCGTCCCGGATGGCGGACTTCATCAGACCTTTTGCATCCGCAGGGGTGGAGGGAATAGCAACCTTCAGACCTGGGCAACCCATCATCGTGTTGTAAATGCAGTTGGAATGCTGACCGGCCCAGCCGGCGGCGAAACCGAAACCGGCCTTGAACACGACCGGCACTTTCACTTGCCCGCCGGACATGTAACGAAGTTTCGGCGCTTCGTTAAGAACCTGGTCGAACGCCACGAGCATGAACTCGCTCATATACAGCTCGACGATCGGACGGAGGCCGGTGATAGCCGCTCCGACGGCAGCACCGAGTTCCGCGGTTTCTGAAATAGGCGTAATGCGAACGCGCTCTTTGCCGAATTTTTTCAGCATGGGATCACGCTCGGTCATCGCCATGTTCTGGCCGTAGAAAACGACGTCAGAATCGCGGTGCATCTCTTCGGCAATGGCCGTGACCATCGCTTCGCCGAACATCATCTCGCGAGCCATCGGCTGCCTCCTATGCGTAAACGTAATTCAGCGCTTCTTCAGGAGCGGGAAATGGACTTGCCAGCGCGAATTGAACGGCATCTTCCATTTCGGCGCGGGCTTCGTCATTAATTTTGTTTGCGGCGACTTCAGTCAGCACATTCTCCCGGATAAGTTTCGCGCGGAATTTGGGAATGGGATCATTCGCTCGAGCCGCTTCAAATTCAGCCCGCCTTCCATAGACTTCGATTGATTCGTGCTCGGGAAATTGCGTGGGAACCGGAGGTACGGTGATGGCGTTACCGTGGGCGCTTAGACGGTAGAATTTCGATTCGATTAAGGTCGGACCGTTGCCAGTTCGCGCTCGTTCGGCTGCTTTTGCTACTTCATCAAAGACTTTGAGCGGATCGGTGCCATCGACGGTGACACCGGGGATGCTGAAGGCTTGCGCTTTCTTTGAAAGCGGATGGCCAGCGGCGTGATTTGCGTCTTCGAGGCTGATGTGCGTGTAGGCCTGGTATTCGTTGTTCTCGAGGACGTAAACGATCGGCAGCTTCCAGAGGGCTGCAAGATTCAGCGATTCGTAAAATGCGCCTTGCTTCGAGGAACCG
Source organism: uncultured Acidobacteriota bacterium (assembly GCA_963697645.1). Lineage (GTDB taxonomy): Bacteria > Acidobacteriota > Terriglobia > Acidiferrales > UBA7541 > Palsa-295. Next base: position 107,971 of record CAVOOU010000007.1, read on the forward strand.
TCACCAAAGAAACAGTAAACCACTTGTCCGGGATTCTTGACCTGCGCGGTCAATGCCGCGCCGGTTGCGTGGGCGATGCTCGCGCCGATGATCGCCGAAGTGCCTGGGAAATTATGGGCAGGATCGGCTAGATGCATGGAGCCACCGAAACCTTTGCATAAGCCGTCCCGGCGGCCATAAATCTCCGCCATCATTTTTCGAACGGATGTGCCCAGCGCAATTGGATAGCCGTGGCAGCGGTAGCTCGGCATAGCCAGGTCCTTTTCGCCACGGGTAGCGAGGGCGCCGACAATCGAAGCTTCCGCGCCGTCAGCAAGATGCGTGTGTCCGCGAATCACGCCAGGATGTTCGACGAAAGTGCGTTTCACTCGTTCCTCGAACTCGCGAATGCGGACCATCTGCGTGTAGATCCAGATGAGCCTGTCTTTTCCGAGGTCGCTTGCCGTCTGCATCGCTCGCTCCTTCAGACACTATCGCTCGGTGCCATTTCGATTGGCTGATTGTTGGCTTCGTGATCGATTTGACAAAGTGGGTCGCCCACCGGCACGTCATCCGCTTCGCGCGCCATAATCTTTAGCAGAATGCCCTCGAACGGCGAGTCCAACTCGTAATTTACTTTTTCGGTTTCGAGTTCGACGACAGGTTCGCCGCGCTTCACTCGATCGCCTTCTTGTTTAAGCCAGCGCACCAGCTTCACTTTCGTGGTGCCGATGCCGCCCGACTTCGGAACTCTCAGGATAGTTACGATGGCCTTCACCCCTCGAACAACTGCTAGGGAGATGACTCTTCTAATTTCATAATCCACTGGGCAGAGCCTGTCAATTCTTTGAGTGCTTTCGTCTTCACGCCTCGATCTAAACGTCAAGGCAACGAAAATAGAATTACAGTTGGCGTGCCGCCCTGGTCTGCGCCATTCAACTCAAAAAATTTAGACATGAATCCGGAAATTGCGGCGACATATTGCTTGCCGCGAATCTCGTACGTGATTACGCCGCCCGCGATGGGGCCGCCGACATTGAAACGGTAAAGCACTTTTCCGTTTGCGGCATCGAGAGCGAGGAAATCTCCGGAGCTTTCACCGGTGAAAAGCAGGCCTGCGGAAGTGACGGTGACTCCGGCGAGCATGGGTTTCGATGCGTCGTAGCGCCAGCGTTCTTTTCCAGTGGAAGCGTCGAAGGCTGTGAGGCGGCCGCGGGCTTTCTCCCATGGATCGAAATGCGGAAGGCCTCCGAGATAGAAATCGGCGTCGAAATGAGGAGGCTCTTTGTCTTTTTGGATGACGGCGCACCAATCGTTTGCCGGTTCGAAGAGCGTGTTGGTTGCGGGATCGTAGGGAGGACTGCTCCATTCGGCGCCGCCGAGAGGGCCGGGGCAAACGCGAACCGCATCGCCGAGGGGAACATCGACATTTTCGCGGGTGACGAATGGGACTGAGTAAAACTGTTCGTGGGTATCGCGATCGATCAGCTTGAGGAGGCCGTCTTTGCCGGAGGCGGCGATGACGTTGCGCGTCTTTCCATTGATCGTGGCCGAAAATACGGGACTCACCTGCGGCAGATCCCAATCGTGAATGTCGTGCGGGACTGTCTGGTAGTACCACTTCATTTTTCCGGTGCGAATGTCGAGCGCAATCAGCGAACTTGTGTAGAGATTCGCGCCTGGCCGCGCTTCATCGTAGAAATCGGGAGCGGGATTTCCGACCGGCACGTAAATCTCGCCGCGTTCTGTGTCGAATGAGAAAGGAGTCCAGATAGCGCCGCCGCCGTGCGCGAGGATTTGGGGATCTTTTCCCCACGTTTCGGAGCCGGGCTGGCCTGGATCGGGAATCGTGTTGAATTTCCAGATTGGTTCGCCGTTTGAGAGGCGAAATGCGCCGACCCAGCCTTTTGCGGCCCATTCTGCGCCGGCGGTTCCGATGACGACGAGGTCTTCGTAGATCAGCGGGGGCATGCTGAGGAAATGTCCTTGTTTTGAGTCGGCGATTTGCCGGCTCCAGAGGAGGGCGCCGGTTTGAGAATCGAGCGCGAGGAGATAGCCGTCGGAGGTGCCGCGGACGAGCTTGCCGTCTTTTATGGCGGCGCCGCGATTGGGGGGAAAGACTTCTTTGGAGCGCGGCTGCCAGACATGTTCCCAGCGGAGGCGGCAATTGGTGGCATCGATGGCGATTGTGTAATGGGTGGTCGTGAAGTAGAGGACACCATCGTAGACAAGCGGGCTTGATTGTGCGGGGACTCGCTCTTTGCGTTTGGTAGAGGCAGGCTGGGCGGAGGCTTGCTACGTTCGCGGTTGTGATCTGGTTTGTGTCTACGAATCGCAGGCCCGCGTAATCGTGATTGGGGTGCAGCCAGTTTTCTTTGCTGTGAGCGGCTTCGTTGAGTTCCTTTTGTGTCGGGCCGGTTTGCGCGGAAACGGCGAAGGGAAGAGCTAACAGGGCGAGAGCTATGATTGAAGTGAGCCGCTTTCCTGTCACATGTCCTCTATCGAAAAGTGCGCGTCGCAATTTATAGCTGTACTAGTCACGTCAGTTCACGCTTCGCTCTGCTTTGGCCCAATAGGGCTGGCGAAGCGCCTTCTTGTCCGTTTTTGCTGCGGCTGTTTTCGGAATTTCTGCGCAGAACTCGACGGACTTTGGGGCTTTCACGCCGCCGAGGCGGGTCTTGCAATGCGCGATGATGAGATCTTCGGAGATTGCATCGGCGTCGCGCAAAACTACGATTGCTTTTACCGCTTCGCCCCATTTGTCGTCCGGAACGCCGATCACCGCACATTCGCGGACTTCGGGGAGCTCCATGACGGCGGCTTCGACTTCGGCGCAGTAGACGTTGAAGCCGCCGCTGATGATCATGTCTTTTTTTCTGTCGACTATGTAGAAGAAGCCGAACTCGTCTCGATAGCCGATGTCGCCGGTGTGGTGCCAGCCGAAGGCGCGAATTTCTTTCGTGGCTTCCGGCAGCTTGTAATAGCCGAGGGTAACCAGCGAGCCTCGGGCAACGATTTCTCCGGGTTGATGCGGGGGCAGGATGTGTCCCTCATCGTCCATCACCGCGAGGCGGACGGCGGAGCTCGCACGTCCACAGCTTCGCAGGCGCTCGGGGTGATCTCCGGCGGCGGCAGCGGCGAGCGTTCGTTGATCGAGCCAAGTGAGGAGCATGGGCGCTTCCGTTTGTCCGTAGCACTGGCAAAGGCAGGGGCCGAAGACCTCGATGCCTCTTTTCAGTCTGTCGGGCGAGACTGGCGCTGCGGCCAACAGGAAAACGCGCAGGCTTGAGTAGTTGAATCTTTCGAGATCGGGGTGCGCGAGTAAGGCGTAGAAGGCGGTGGGCGGGAGGAATATGTGCGTTACGCCGAACCGCTCGATGCTTTTCAAAACCTCGAGGGCGTCGAATTTGGGAAGGACCACGTTCGTTGCGCCGAGCGGGAACATTGCGAATGCGACGGTTCCGGCGGCGTGCGAAAGGGGAGCCGTGCTCAGGCAAACCGGATTCGTATCGCCGATACGCCAGTAATGGCCGGCTAATTCCACCATCGTGCCCCATGCGACGTTGGTGACCATCACGCCCTTTGCGGGGCCGGTGGTGCCGCCGGTGGGAACCAGGCCCATGAGATCGTCGGGATTTCCATGGGCGTTTGCGAAGTCGGGAACGTCACGAGCCGAGCCGCGGCGCATAAATGTTTCGAGTGATTCGTCGCCATCGCATTCGGCGTCGATGCAGATGCAGTGTCGCAGGCTGGGGACGCGGCTCTTGATTTCGCGAACCGAATCGCGAAATGAGCTGTGATAGAAAAGCCAGGAGGCTTCGACGTAGTTCAGGTACTCGATATTGGCGTCGGCTGCGTTTCGGTAGTTGATTGGGACCCAAACGCCGCCTGCGCGCAAAAGGCCGAGCATGCAGAAGAGGACGCGCGCGTCATTTGGTGAATAGATCGCGACCGGGGATTCGGGCTGAATGCCTGCTGCAGACATTGCTCCGGCGATGCGTTCGCTTGCGTCTTTCAGTTCGCGGTAGGAGTAAGCGGGAATCGCCGTCGATGATGGCGGTTCGATCGGCGAATGCTTCGGCGCCTTTGTCGAAATAGTCGATCGCTCGCATTCGATACAGTTTCCTGAAGACCGTGCCAGCCGTATCTGCGCGGTTCGGGTAACTGAAAAACTACGCTAAGACAACATTTTTAGCTTCGCCAGTCCATAGCCCTCGAGGGCGTGCAGGAGTTCGCGATGTCCGAAAGCGGCGGCTGGCGATGCGAAACCCACTTTGCGCGGCGGCGCTTGCACCAGATGGTGAGCTGCGAAGGCCTGAATAAGGCCTGTCTGCCTGTAACAGCAGGCGCCGAATATGACGCATTGGGCGGATGCCGTGGTGCCTCGCCCGACTACCACGTCGATCGTTCGCTGCTCGCGCGCGTTTTCACGAGGAGGAGTTCCGGCTTGGACCGAGCTTGCCATCTCTGCGAGCTTCTTTTCCTGCTCGGCCTTCGGCAGCGGACGAATCTGGTCTTCGTAGTGCTTTTCTGTTGCCAGCACATTGGTCATCAGAGCGCGGTCGAGAATTCCGCCGATCGTTTTCACGTTGGCAATCTGGGGATGGCTTTTGAACCATACAGGATGCGGAAATCCGCCCCAGGGTAATGCGAGTTGCGTTTCGATCGATCCTGGTATGACTGCTTCGTGTCCTGTGGCGCGCTGCCACGGCTTATAGCGGTTTTGTTCGAGGTAGAAGGCTTCCGTTTGAATCACCGCGAAAATTGTTTGCGTCGAACCGAAGGTCGGAATGCCTTTGAACAGGGATACGACCTCGAGAGTGTCGATTCCGCCTGCCTCGATGCAGAAATGGGCGGCGATATCGCTTGTCGCGGACATGTACGCTGTGGCGGGAGCAACGAGAAGTCCACGCTGCGCAAATTTCGGACCCCAATTCTCTGCGACATCGCGAATCCATGCCTGTTCGCCACTGATATCGACGTAATGGCAGCCCGGCCTGAAGGCTAGCTTCAACGACCCGTGGCCCGTGATAGAGGAAAGGCCCTACGGTGTTGCAAACGACCTTGGCGCCAGAAAATAGATTCGCAAGTTCGGCTGCCGAGTTGCCGATTTCGGCCACTTCGTAGTCGGCAGTCTCGATTCCCGGGACCCGACTCATCACTTCTTCGATCTTCTTGCGATTTCGGCCAGCCGCGATGAAGGGCACGTTGTACTCGCGGAGGAATTCAGCCACGAGGCGTCCGGAGAACCCGCTGGCACCGTAGAGAATGACAGGCTTCTTGCTGCTCACGACCGCTCCTCGGCTCGCGCGGGTCGTTTACCTACGTAGACGCGAGATTTGAACCCACACACTGTCCCGCTCAATTCAGAAACGGGTGGTCTGTCCGGAAATATTAGGCTAAAGTCGCCTTCGCGCCAGCAGGCACCTTTTTGTAACCCGGTACCCGAGGAGAAACCGCAATGCAAGATTCGGATTGCCCCGTGCGAATCACTACCGAAATCATAGGCGGAAAATGGAAGCCGCTGATTCTGTTCTATCTGCAGGACGGAACGCGGCGCTTTGGGCAATTGAGGAAGTTGCTTCCGGGAACGACGAAGAAGATGCTGACGCAACGGCTGCGCGAGCTCGAGCGTGACGACATCATTCGCCGAAAGGTGTACGCGCAGGTTCCGCCGCGCGTTGAATATTCACTGACCCGGCATGGACAGAGCTTGAGGCCGATCCTTGTGCTGATGTCGTCCTGGGGCCGACGACATCGCAGCCGGCACGGCGGCGGCAAGAATTAGTGTGATTACTTGAGCAGCAGGCAGAGTTCCTGCGCGGCGGCGCGCAGGTGTGGAAGGAATTTGGTTTGCATTTCCTGGATGGAGACTCGTTGAGCATGCGCGCCGATATTCAGCGCGGCCACTACTTTGCCGCTGGGATTCTGAATCGGGACCGCCATGGAGCGCAGTCCGTGCTCGAGTTCCTGATCGATGATCGAGTAGCCGTCGCGGCGAATTTGACGGAGGGCTTGCGTGAGTTTGGCGGGATTGGTGATCGTGCGTTCGGTGTAGCGCTTGAACTCTACACGAGCCAGGACCGATTCGAGTTCTTCTGGCGGAAGGTTGGCCAAAATCGCGCGTCCCATGGAAGTGCAAAATGCCGGCAGCCTGCTGCCAACACCGAGGTCGATCGACATGATGCGGGTGACGTTGGCGCGCGCGATGTAGACGATCTCGACGCCGTCCAACGTTGCGATCGAGCAGGATTCGTGAAGCAGGTGGCTGATGTGTTCGAGCACTGGCTGGGCGGCTGTTGCAAGAGGCATCGAGGAAATGTAGGAATGCCCGAGCGCCAGAATTCTGGGGCGGAGAAAGAAGTGCCTGTTGTCGTCGGAGCCGGCGAAGCCGAGTTTTGCAAGTGTATAGAGACAGCGACGAACGGCGGCGCGTGAGAGACCGGTGGTGGTGCTGACTTGAGAGATGGTCAGGTGGTGGCGTCGCTGAGAGAATGCTTGAATAACGGCGAGGCCACGAGCGAGAGAAGTCATGAAATTTGGGTCGCCGGTAAAAGCGTCGCTATCGCCCGAGCGCTTGGAAGGTGCGGGCGGGGGTTCTGACGCAGGTGCCTTCCGCAGGTTGAGTTCAGGCAAAGGAAGCCCTCCGGTGGTGCAGAAAAGGGAGGATACACAATTTGGCCGATAGGCGCACGCTATTTCGATAATCGGCCTTGACAAGGCGGAGACCCCTTGACTAGATTCGCCGTAAAGCACGCCCAGGGCAGTTCAGCCCTTTAGGAGACTGCGGAGCAAGGCCTTGGCAGAATTCTCATCATTGCGGGAAGCCGTGGGAAGTCAGGTACGCGATGGCGATGCCGTGGCGCTCGAGGGATTCACGCATCTGATCCCGTTTGCCGCGGGACACGAATTGGTGCGGCAAGGGCGCCGAGGCTTGACGCTGATCCGAATGACCCCCGACATCATTTACGATCAGATGATCGGCATGGGGTGCGCCGCGCGGATCGTGTTTTCCTGGGGAGGGAATCCCGGCGTGGGATCGCTGCACCGGTTTCGCGATGCGATTGAGAATGGCTGGCCGGCGCCAGTCGAAATCGAAGAGCACAGCCATGCGGACATGGCCGCGAGCTATCAGGCGGGCGCTTCAGGTTTGCCATTCGCTGTGATGCGAGGGTATGTCGGGTCCGATCTGCCAAAGTTCAACGAGAGAATTCAGCCGATTACGTGCCCATTCACCGGAGAAGTTTTGACGGCGACGCCTGCGCTGAATCCGGACGTGACGATCATTCACGCGCAAAAAGCCGACCGCAGGGGAAATGTCGCGATTTTCGGAATCGTTGGAATTCAGAAGGAAGCGGCGCTGGCGGCAAAAAAAGTGATCGTCACGGTGGAAGAAATTGTTGATGATTTGAATGCTCCCGTAAACGCGTGCATCTTACCGGCATGGGTGATTTCGTGCATCAGTGTGGTGCCGGGTGGCGCGCATCCTTCCTACGCGCACGGCTATTACAAACGAGACAATTTGTTTTGCAAGGCTTGGGACGGCATCTCCCGCGATCGGGAGCAGTTTCGTGCATGGATGAACCGGCACGTGCTGGGGACGAAGGATTTTGCCGAGTACCGCCGCAGCATCGAATCGGAGATGAAGGTCGGACATGCCTGAGCCGGGTTATACCCCCGCCGAAATCATGACAGTCGCGGCGGCGCGGAAGTTGAAGAACGGGACTGTTTGCTTTGTGGGAATCGGACTGCCCAGCGCCGCTGCGAACCTGGCGCGAATCACTCATGCTCCTGAGCTTGTGCTGATCTACGAATCGGGGACGATCGGCGCAAAGCCGGACGTGCTGCCACTCTCGATCGGGGACGGCGAACTGGCGGAGACGGCGGATGCTGTTGTTTCGGTTCCGGAAATTTTTCGATATTGGCTGCAGGGCGGACGCGTCGACATCGGATTTCTGGGAGCGGCGCAAATCGACAAGTTCGGTAACATCAATACGACGGTGATTGGTTCTTACGAAAAACCGAAAGTGAGGTTGCCGGGAGCAGGTGGAGCGCCGGAGATCGCCACGGCAGCAAAAGAAGTGGCGATAATTCTGAAGCAGAGCAAGCGGACGTTCGTGGAGAAATTGGATTTCGTGACTTCTTCGGGGTACTACCCGAACGCCGGCGGCAATGGACGACCGGGGCCTCGCGGTCGCGGCCCCACGACTGTGATTACAGATCTGGGCGTGATGCGTTCCGACCCGGCAACCAGGGAACTGATTCTCACGGCGATTCATCCAGGCACTACGGTGGACCAGGTGAGAGATGCAACCGGATGGACATTGAAAGTGGCGCCGCAGCTTGAGACAACGTCACTGCCGAGCGACCAGGAATTGAGCGCGCTTCGCGATTTGCATTCGCGCACAGCTGCGGCACACGGAAATGCATCCGTTGCGGAATAGTCGTTAAATGAAGCCACTTGAGCTGCGATTCGATCGAGGAGAATTATTAGATATGGGGAAAATCAGTGGATACAGGCGGCCGTTTCCGGGCACGCAACCGAATTTTCTCCATCCTTCGTATGTGTCTTCGATCAAGCGGGCACCGAAGAAACCGCTTATCTATATGCCGCACACGCTTACCGAAGTTACGGGGCCGGTGTTCGAGCGAAAGATCGTCGACGTGAAAGCATTCGACTTAACCAAACAGCATTCAGGCGAGCCGGTGGGGGAGCGCATTGTCGTAAGCGGCCGAGTGCTGGATGAAAACGGGCGGCCGGTTCGAGACACGCTTGTGGAAATCTGGCAGGCCAACGCCGCGGGACGCTATCTTCACAAGCGCGATCAACACGAGGCGCCACTCGATCCGAATTTTAGCGGTTGTGGCCATACGATGACCGATTCCGAAGGCCGGTACCGCTTCGTGACGATTCGGCCCGGAGAATATCCCTGGGGCAATCACCATAATGCGTGGCGGCCGGCGCACATTCATTTTTCTTTATTCGGGCCGGCATTTGCAACGCGTCTTGTGACGCAGATGTATTTTCCGGGCGACCCACTCATACCCTACGATCCAATTTTTAATTGCACGGCGGACGAAAAGGCGCGCAACCGCTTGATCTCGCAATTCGATTGGGAGAGCACTGTTCCGGTGCAAGCGCTGGGATACCGCTTCGATATCGTGCTCGGTGGACGCGAGGAAACGCCGATGGAGCACAAATGAGCCTTCAGGCGAGCACATCGCAAACCGTGGGGCCGTTTTTTATTATCGGATGCAGTTGGCTCAACCGAAGTGAAATCGCTGGTGAAGGCGTTGCCGGAGAACGAGTGACTATCGAAGGGCGCGTGGTGGATGGCGACGGCAAACCTGTGCCGGACGCTCTGCTCGAGATATGGCAGGCAAACTCACAGGGGAAATACGCGCACCCGGATGACACGCAGAACAAGCCGAGCGAGCTGAATTTTCAAGGATTCGGCAGAATCGCGACGGATGACGACGGGAAATTTCGCTTTACTACAATCAAGCCCGGTCCGGTGCCGGGGCCCGATGGGAAGGCGCAGGCGCCGCATCTGGCGGTGTCGGTGTTCGCGCGAGGTTTGCTGCGGCGACTCGTGACGCGAATCTATTTTCCGGATGAGAGCGGAAATTCCGAAGACTATGTGCTGAATCTTGTGGAACCGGAGCGGCGTGGCACGCTCATTGCGAAGAAGACTGCAAGGCCTGGTTCGCTTGAGTGGAACGTGGTGCTGCAGGGTGATGGCGAGACTGTGTTTTTTGATGTTTGAGATTTAGGGAACCTGGCGATGCTGCGCGGGCGGCTCGTTAACTCCACACCCGGCGCGCCGTTTCCGCAACGAGTCGCAGCTTGGCCCACTGCTCGTCTTCGGTTAGAAGATTTCCTTCCATCGTTGAAGCAAATCCGCACTGCGGACTCAGTGCCATGTTCTCGAGAGGGAAGTGACGCGCAGCTTCGTTGATCCTCTCGACGAGCTGGTCTTGGTTCTCGAGTTGCGGGCGCTTTGAACTGACGAGTCCAAGGACGACAGTCTTTGTTGCGCGGTATGAAGCGAAGCGGTTCGAAGGTTCCGGAGCGCTCATCGTCGTATTCCAGCAGGAAGCGGTCCACGTCCATCGTTGTAAAGAGTTTCTCGGCGATCGCGTCGTAACCACCCTCCGCATACCAGTGGCTGCGATTATTCCCGCGGCAGAGATGTATCGCGAGAGTGACGCCGGGTTTGCGCGCCGCTGCGAAGCAGGCGTTGTCGGCACGAATCGCCTCGTCGAGAAGCGTATCCGGATCGGAGTTCATCTCGGTGCGAATCCAGTCGCGCCATTTTGGATCCATGTAATAACTGTAGCGCGGCGCGTCGATCTGAATGTATGCCACGCCTTCGGCAGCCAGACGCGCTAGTTCCTTCTTCATGATGTCGACGACGTCCCAGAGCAGGGCGGAATGGTCGGGGTAGATTTTATCCGTGACGCCTCGCTTGTACGAAATCGCCGGGAATTGCGTGGCGCTTGGAAGCGTCATCTTGATCGCGCCTTTGCAATTGGCCTTGAGGAATGCCAGTTCGTGGCCTGTGAGAGGTCGCACCGCGCGCAGTTTGGACGTTACGATGCCGGTCACGCTGCTGGCGTGAGCGTCTTTGGCTTCTCCCGCTTTCCAGGTGCGCGCCACGGAATCGCCCAGGTCGAATCCTTCCACGGCGTCGGTGAAATCGGACATGAAGTTGCGCCGGCGCAGTTCGCCGTCGGTAAAGATTTCGAATCCGAGTTCCTTCTGCTTGCCAAGAACGTGCCGGATCTCCCGATCCTCTATTTCAGCCAAGGTCTTGGGTTCCGCGGTGCGCCGTGCTTCGAGCAATTCAGCCGGCCTCAGCAAACTTCCTACTTGGTCAGCGCGATACATTCCGGACATGTTTTGATGTTCCCCCTGGTTCCAGTTAAACCCAGAGTTTTTCGTTGAGCTTCAATCCGTGCTCGCGGCAATAGCTCACATAGTGATTGATGAACCAAAAGACGTCGAGCGTTTCAAGAAGCACATCGTTATCGTCATAGAACTCAAGCGAGGCGTTCAGCCAGAAAAACGTTTTCATTCCGTTCGGATCGTCGGAGACCAAGGTGTGAATTGCGCCGGGGCTTTCATGCACGTAGCTGCCCGGACGCGCCACCCAGTCGTATTCCAAGTACCGCCAGCTGCCCTCAAGCGTGCATGCGAATACTGGCCCGCGATGGCGATGCCGTCCTAGCTTGCCGCCCTTTTTAACCCACAGGATATTTGCGAACGAACTTCCGCGAACATCGAAAGCAAGATGACGAATGTAGACGTTCTCAATAAACGGAACCCAAGGGGATTCGTCCTCTCCAGCGCCGATGTGCACATCCGGACGTGAATATTCTCGAACGATGTCGGTGATGCTGGAATGCGTATCGATCGGCATAAGGCCTCCATCGGAATTGTTAGGGCAGTTTCGCAGTTTCGAGGCGGAGGATGCTAGCACAAAAGAAAACTTAGAACGCGATCCCCCGCTTTTTTGCGCAGATTGTTCGATTATCGTCAAATTGGGATCACAAACTCGTCCGACAACCCTTGGAGAATCTCCGATTCAAGGATCGTGTTAGCATTTGCGCGCAATTTAGCTGTCATTTTGTTTTTTGGACGGGAGTAGGGGGAAGCGATGCGGCTAGGCTTGGCAGGGGTTCAGGTCAAACGATTCCGGAAATGCATGGCAATGCTATCCTTCGCTGCATTTTTGGTGGGCGCGGTGCCGCCGGCGCGCGGTCAATCGCCGACAACTGCGAAGAAGATTTTAATCGACACGGACCCTGGTACGGATGACGCACTTGCGATTCTTTTGGCATTAAACTCCCCGGAAATAGATGTGCGAGCGATCACGATCGTCGCCGGCAATGTTACTTCTGAACTGGGGCTCGAAAACGCTCTCAAAGTTATGAGCCTGGCAGGCCGCTGCGATATTCCCGTCGCTAAAGGATCGGCACATCCTCTATTTCAGAAATTAAATACGGAAGAGTTCTGGAACGGAAAGAATGGTTTGGGCGGGGCCGAATTGCCGCCGTCCCATTGCGATGCCTCCTCGCAATTCGGTCCGGATTTAATCATCGAAACAGTTCATCGTTATCCAAACGAAATCACGCTGGTGCCAATTGGTCCGCTCACGAATATCGCTTTGGCGATTGCGAAAGATCCATCCATTATTCCGCTCGTAAAAGAAGTAGTGCTGATGGGCGGCTCGATCACAGGCGGGAATGTAAACGCCGCGAGCGAATTCAATATTCACAGCGACCCTGAAGCGGCCTCGCTCGTATTCAATGCCGGTTGGCCAATCACGATGGTGGGTTTGGATGTAACGGAACACACGCTCATCACGGATGCGGATGTCGCTCGACTCGAGAGCAATGCGAGACAACAAGCGAGTTTTGCGGTGGCGGTTGCCCGCTTTCAAATCGGGACCTATCAAGGCACCGGTTTTGGCGGCGGTGCTGTACATGACGCGCTGGCGGTCGGCGCCGTGATCGATCGCTCGTTTTTGAAGACGCAAGATATGCGCGTTGACATCGAGACGGATGGCAGATTCACGCGCGGCGAGACGGTTGGCAATCGCGGAAACGCCGTTGATCGCGTCGTCCCGAGAGGCGATCGGCTTGAAACGGTCGGGGTAGATGCGGTGCAGCCGAACGTGCAGGTGGCTGTCGGCGTCGATTCAAGCCGATTCATCGAACTTTTGGTGAGCCGCCTTAGCGGCAAATGACTACTCGGGTGCCGAATCTGACCTTTGGTCGTCTTTCAGCGCACGATTTAACTTCAGTGCGTAACCGAAGCTACTGCGGCTTCGTCAAAGACTAAGCGTAAGTTTGCTGCGTGAAAAGGGGAGCAACTTTCTGCATCGGCACCACTGCGCTTTCTGGTGGCGCATCCGAGATAAGCTTCAGGGACGTCTTATCAGAGCCTGTCCTGATTGCCGAACCGGTGTCGATATGCTGAAATTACGGTAAATGGATCCAAACGCGACCACCACAACTGCGGTACCCAGTCCGCCCAGTTCGAGTTCGCCCGAGCGGCGGTATTCTTCCAGCCATGACGAGCAGCCCAAGAGCCATCGGTGGGTGTGGGTGCTCATCGCCGCGATTCTGCTGATTGGTGGCTTTGTTTATTACAGGCACCGGCAAGCCGCCGCAGAAGCCGCCGCAAAAGCGAAGGCGGCACAGCAGCCTCGCTCGGTTCCCATCGTGACGGCGACGGCGAAAAAGGGCGACATCGGAGTTTACGTCGAAGCTCTTGGAGCGGTGACGCCTGTCTACACTGTAAACGTTACGAGCCGAGTGCAAGGGCAAGTAATGAACGTGTATTACAAGGAAGGCCAGATGGTTCGCAAAGGCCAACCTCTTCTCGAGATTGACCCGCGACCGTTTCAAGCAGCGCTCACACAGGTGGAAGGACAGCTGGAGCACGACCAAGCGCTTCTCGCAGAAGCGCGCATTGATTTGGACCGTTACCAGCAGGCATTCAATCGAAATGCAATTGCGAAGCAACAGCTCGATGACCAGACCCAGTTGGTGAAGCAGGACGAAGGGACGGTGAAAAATGATCAGGGACAAGTGGCCAATGCGCAGGTAAATCTTGCGTATACGCACATAACGTCACCGATTGACGGCCGCGTGGGTTTGCGTCTCGTAGATCCTGGGAACATGGTGCAGGCAAATGGAACGACGCCGCTGGTAGTTGTCACTCAACTTGCGCCGATCACGGTGATTTTCAGCGTGGCGGAGGACTATCTCAGCGCAGATTCAGCAGCAGACGCGCAATGGCGAAAAACTGAAAGTCGACGCTTATGACCGCACACAACAGACCAAGATCGCGGAAGGAACTCTCCTTACAATCGACAACCAGATTGATATGACCACCGGCACCGTCAAAATGAGGGCGGAGTTTTTAAACAAGGACGGAGCGCTTTTTCCGAGCCAGTTCGTAAATGTTCGTCTCCTCGTGACCACCCAACACAACGCTACGCTGATTCCCACTTCGGGTATTCAGAGGAATGCCCAAGGTGCTTATGTGTACCTAATCCAAGAGCAAAAAGCCACGATTCGAACGGTGAAAGTTGGTACCACAGACGGAAACATCACCGCTGTCGAGGGGATTAATCCCGGTGACGTGGTTGCCGTGAACGGGTTCGACAAGTTACAGGACGGCGCTCCGGTGAGAATTCAAAAGCCGACTGCGAGCGGCGGCGCAAATGCGAATTCCGGCGGAGGCGGCGGGGAAACTCCGTGAATCCGTCTCGTCCGTTCATTCTCAGGCCGGTTGCAACCTCTCTGTTGATGGCAGCAATTCTGCTTACCGGATTTGTTGCATTTCTGCAGCTGCCCGTTTCGGCGCTTCCCGAAGTTGACTATCCCACGATTCAAATCATCACGTTTTATCCTGGCGCGAGTCCGGATGTGGTTGCGTCGGCGGTGACTGCGCCTCTGGAGCGGCAATTCGGTCAAGTCCCTGGCTTGAACCAGATGACCTCGACGAGTTCTGATGGCAGCTCGGTGATTGTGTTGCAGTTTTCGCTCGACCTGAGCATTGACGTGGCTGAGCAAGAGGTCCAGCAGGCGATCAACTCGGCACAGACATATCTTCCCGCGGACCTCCCGACGCCACCTCTTTACAGCAAAACAAATCCTGCCGACACGCCGATCCTGACGCTGGCTCTGACGTCCGATACGGTGCCCCTCTCACAGGTGGAAGACCTGGCGGACACGCGCTTGGTGCAGAAGATTTCGCAGCTTCCGGGCGTTGGGCTTGTGAGCATCAGCGGCGGGCAAAAGCCAGCTGTGCGGATTCAGGTGAACCCCACCGCGCTTTCGCATTATGGGATCAACCTTGAAGATGTTCGCACTGCCATTCAGCAAACGAGTCTTGATCTTGCGAAAGGGAATTTTGACGGGCCTCACCAGGATTATCAAATTCAGGCCAACGATCAGCTTCTGACGAGCAAGGATTTTACACAGGTGGTTGTCGCCTATCGCAATGGTGCGCCCGTGTTTTTGTCGGATGTCGCCAACATTATCGATAGCGCTGAGAACGTAAAGCAAGCCGCCTGGATGAACACTACGCCGGCGGTGATTGTGAACATCCAAAGACAACCGGGCGCGAATATTATTCAAGTGGTTGACCGCATTACCAAGCTGATGCCGGTTTTGCAGCAGACCCTTCCTGCCTCTGTAAAAGTTTCGATCTTGACCGACCGTACCGTCACCATTCGCGCATCGGTGCGGGACGTTGAATTCGAGCTGATGCTCACAATCGCGCTCGTCGTCATGGTGATCTTTCTCTTTTTGCGAAGCTTATCTGCAACCGTGATTCCCAGCATTGCCGTGCCTGTCTCGCTCGTGGGTACGTTTGGCGTGATGTATCTTGCCGGCTACAGCCTGAATAACCTCACGCTCATGGCCCTAACGATCGCGACGGGCTTTGTGGTGGATGATGCGATCGTGATGATTGAGAACATTGTGCGCTTCTTGGAAGAAGGCGACACGCCGCTCGAGGCGGCATTGAAAGGATCGGAACAGATCGGATTCACAATCGTTTCGCTCACCATTTCACTCATCGCCGTTTTGATACCCCTGCTTTTCATGGGTGACATTGTGGGGCGGCTCTTCCGCGAATTTGCCATCACTCTCAGCGTTACCATTCTCGTCTCGGCGATCGTGTCGCTCACCCTGACTCCGATGATGTGCGCGAAGCTGCTGCGCCATAAAGCGGAATCACAGCGAGGCCGCTTCTACGAGGCTTCCGAGCGAGCATTCCAGCGGGTGATCGACTTTTATGGGCGGACGCTTCAGTGGGTTCTGCAACGCCAGACCGCAACGCTGTTCGTGGCGCTGGGCACCCTGATCCTGACGATTGTCCTTTACATTTTAATCCCCAAAGGTTTTTTCCCCGTTCAAGATACTGGGATCATTCAGGGAATTTCAGAGGCGCCAGAGTCGATTTCATTTGATGCGATGTCTCAGCGTCAGCAGGAATTGGCGCGCGTGATTCTCAAAGACCCGGCGGTAGAAAGCCTTTCCTCTTTCATCGGTGTCGACGGCACAAATACGACGCTCAACAGCGGTCGAATTCAAATCAACTTAAAGCCTCTGGAAGAGAGAAAAATCAACGCGTCGGATGTGATCCGCAGACTTCAGCCAGAACTTGATAAGGTGGATGGGATCACTCTCTACATGCAGCCGGTCCAGGATCTGACGGTGGAAGATCGCGTCAGCCGGACCCTGTTTCAATACACTCTCGAAGATCCTGATGCCAACGAGCTGAACCGCTGGACCCAGCGCTTTGTCGACAAGCTGAAACAACTGCCAGAATTGCGCGACGTAGCAACCGACCAGCAGACGTCCGGCCTAGCCGCCTCGCTCGTAATCGATCGCCAGACGGCCTCTCGGCTGGGGATCTCTCCGCAGATGATCGATCAGACGCTCTATGACGCGTTTGGTCAGCGCCAGGTTTCTACCCTTTACACGCAACTCAACCAATACCACGTGGTGCTGGAAACGATGCCAGAGTTCCAGAAAGATCCGGCGAAACTCCAGGATATTTACGTTCGCTCCGCGGCAACGTCGCAGCCGGCGTCCGGTTCATCGGCATCTTCGGGAAGCTCTGCTGCACAGTCGAACTCTTCTTCGGGGGTGAATTCGAACGGGGTCGTCACCGTAGGGTCGTCAAACAGCACTTCAAACACCTCCGGACCCACGGGAACCAATTCGAATGCGAATACCGGTTCATCCAATCCGACTGCTGTAACCGCACTTAACGGAGCGGCTGTACCGCTCGGCGCGTTCACGCATTTCGAATCGCGCACGGCGCCGCTGTCCGTCAACCACCAGGGCCAGTTCCCGGTCGTCACAATCTCTTTCAATCTCGCGCCGAACGCCTCGTTGGGAGAAGCTACGAAGGCCATCGAGCAAGTGCAGAAGGAAATCAAGATGCCGCTGAGCATTCAGGCGGCTTTTCAGGGCACGGCCGCGTCATTCCAGGCCTCATTGGCAAACGAGCCGCTTCTGATTCTGGCTGCCCTGATCACCGTCTATATCGTGCTGGGTGTTCTCTACGAGAGCTACGTTCATCCGATCACGATTTTGTCCACGCTTCCCTCCGCCGGAGTGGGTGCGATTCTTGCGCTGATGATCACGGGACAGGAGTTAAGCGTCGTTGCGCTCATCGGAATCATCCTGTTGATCGGCATCGTAAAGAAAAACGGCATCATGATGATTGACTTTGCGCTCGAAGCAGAACGCAAAGAAGGCAAAGACTCCACCGAAGCAATTTACCAGGCGTGCCTCCTTCGCTTTCGGCCCATTATGATGACCACGATGGCCGCTCTTCTCGCAGGCCTGCCGCTGGCCCTCGGTACTGGCATTGGAGCGGAACTGCGCCGGCCTCTCGGCATTGCCATGGTCGGCGGACTGATTTTCAGCCAAATCTTGACGCTCTACACGACACCAGTGATTTACATCTTCTTCGATCGGATTGCGATGCGCCTCAAAGGATCGCGTGCCAGCGCGACAAGCGGGGGACCGGTTCCGGCGGAACAGCTATGAGTCTGTCGTCTCCGTTCATTCGTCGCCCTGTCGCGACCACTTTACTGACGATAGCCGTGGCACTTGCCGGGGCGGTGGCTTTCAATTTCCTGCCCGTCTCCCCGCTTCCACAAGTCGATTTTCCGACCATTTCCGTGGCCGCTTCGTTGCCGGGAGCGAGTCCTGAGATCATGGCCTCGTCCGTTGCAACGCCATTGGAGCGCCAGTTCGGGCGGATTGCCGGCGTGACGGAAATGACCTCGTCGAGCTTCCTTGGTACGACGAGCATTACGCTTCAGTTCGATCTTAATCGCGACATTAATGGTGCTGCGAGGGACGTCCAAGCCGCTATCAATGCCGCTCGTAGCTACCTCCCGACCAATCTCCCAAGTAATCCGACCTATCGAAAAGTGAATCCAGCTGATGCCCCCATTATGATCATCGCGCTTACTTCGGATGTTTACGATCGCGGTCCGATGTATGACGCGGCTTCGACGATCATGTCCCAAAAGCTGTCACAGATTCAGGGCGTTGGACAAGTCACTGTAGGTGGAAGCTCCTTGCCCTCCGTTAGAGTGGAACTGAACCCCGTGCAACTGAATGGTTACGGCCTCGGCGTGCAAGACGTTCAAAAAATGTTAAGCGTTCAGAACGCGAATCTTCCCAAGGGCCAGATCTCGAATGGCAATACTACGGCGGACATCATTACGAACGATCAGTTGCTCAAAGCCGAATACTACAAGCCCCTCATCGTCGGCTATCACAAAGGCGCCGCTATCAAGCTTTCTGACGTCGCGGATGTACGAGATTCCGTCGAAAATGTCCGCGCTGCGGGTTTCGTAAACGGAAAGCCCAGCGTATTGGTGATTATTTTTCGTCAGCCCGGCGCGAATATCATCGACACTGTTGACCGCATCTATTCGGAGCTCCCTTCTCTAAAGGCTTCCATACCATCGGCGATTGACTTGACGGTAGTTCTCGACCGCACAACCACGATTCGAGCATCTGTGAAAGACGTTGAACGCACCCTCGCTCTTTCAGTCGCGCTCGTGATTCTGGTGGTGTTCTTCTTTCTCCGTAATGTTCGCGCCACGCTAATCCCGAGCGTCGCCGTTCCGGTGTCTCTCATCGGAACTTTCGGCATCATGTACCTATGTCATTACAGCCTCGATAATCTCTCGCTGATGGCTCTAACAATCTCGACTGGCTTCGTGGTGGACGATGCCATCGTGGTCATCGAGAACATCAGCCGTTACCTCGAACAGGGGATGAGTCCCGAGGAAGCGGCCTTGGAGGGAGCGAAAGAAATCGGATTTACGGTGATGTCGATCAGTATTTCGCTCGTGGCAGTGTTCATTCCGATTCTGCTGATGGGAGGCATTGTCGGACGCTTGTTCCGCGAGTTTGCCGTAACGCTCTCGGTGGCGATCTTGGTTTCTCTGGGTATCTCGCTTACAACGACCCCGATGATGTGCGCCAAGCTTTTGCGTCCGGAATCTTCGGAGAACCATGGCCGCATCTATCGCATAAGCGAGAAGTTTTTTACGTGGATGGTCCGTACTTACGAACGAACTCTAACGGTTGTTCTCCGACACCCGGCGGTTACCGCGCTCGTTCTACTCATCACCATCGGCGTCAATGTCTATCTTTTCATCATTGTCCCGAAGGGCTTTTTCCCGCTGCAGGACAACGGCACTATCTTCGGTGGCCTGCAAGGAGCACAGGATATCTCGTATCAGGCGATGCAGCAGGATATCAAGACGTTCGTCGACATGATCAAGCAAGACCCGGCCGTGGCGAACGTGATGGCGTTTACAGGCGGTGCGGGCGCCACCAACGGAGGATTCGTCTATATTGGGCTGAAGCCGCTGGAACAACGAAAGGTAAGTTCAAGCGATGTCATCAACCGCCTGCGGCCCAAGCTGACGTCCGTTCCCGGCGCAACCGTTTTTCTGCAGGCTGGACAGGACCTGCGAATCGGTGGGCGCCAGAGCAATGCCCAGTTTCAATACACGATTCAAAGTGACAATCTGGACGATCTGGTGAAATGGGGACCACAACTCCTTCAACAGATGCGAAAGTTGCCTGGCTTCACGGACGTAAATACTGACCAGCAAAATAGCGGGCTTCAGGCATCGCTTGCTTACGATCGCGAAACGGCGTCGCGTCTTGGAATAACACCTCAACTCATTGACACCACGCTCTACCAGTCTTTTGGTCAAGCACAGGTTTCGACGATGTACACCGCGCTCAACCAATATCACGTTGTCATGGAAGCAGCGCCGCAGTTTTGGCAAAGCCCGGTGGGACTGAACAATGTGTATGTTCATCCGGCGACCGGTGGCGAGGTCCCCCTCAGCGTCATTGCGCACTTCGAGCCCAAAACTGCGCCGCTTGCCGTCAATCACCAGAGCCAGTTTCCGTCGGTTACTGTCTCCTTCAATCTGGCGCCGGGAGTTTCTCTTAGCGACGCAGCCGCGAGAATCAGTCAGATGGAGCAGCAAATCGGCATGCCGCAATCGATCCGGGGAATGTATTCGGGAACACTACAAGCTTTCCAAGCGTCGCTCTCAACAGAGCCTATGCTGATTATTACAGCACTCCTTGCGGTTTACATCGTACTGGGGATCCTCTACGAGAGTTTCATTCATCCGATCACGATTATTTCCACGATCCCGTCGGCCGGCGTGGGCGCTGTGTTGGCTCTCATGCTCTTTCGATTGGACCTCAGCGTGATAGCGCTGATTGGAATCATCTTATTGATTGGAATCGTGAAGAAAAATGCGATTCTGATGATCGATTTCGCCCTCGCCGCGGAGCGCAATGAAGGGAAGAGTTCGAAAGATGCAATCTTTCAAGCTTGTCTGCTCCGCTTTCGGCCGATTCTGATGACGACTATGGCTGCTCTGCTCGGCGCCTTGCCTTTGGCGTTGGGCCACGGCGTCGGTTCCGAACTCAGGCGCCCGCTTGGAATCGCCATAGTAGGTGGATTGATTTTTAGTCAGATGCTCACGCTCTACACCACTCCCGTCGTGTACCTGTATATGGACCGAATGCGCCTCTGGTGGGAGGGACGCCATGAGAAAGGCCACGCGGGAGCAACTCCTCAGGAGATTGCCGGATGAGTTGCCGGCCAACGCCTCCAATGCCACAAGAAACCGAACAACAGGAACGACGTAATCGAATACAAGTTGCCCGGATGGTCTGTATTGCTACTGGAGCTGCTGTGATGTTTGCTGCTGGCTGTACCGTAGGCCCTAAATATCATACGCCTTCCGCGCCAACGCCCTCCGCTTACAGAGAATTGACACCAGCGAACTTCCCAACGACGGATGGCTGGAAAGTCGCGCAGCCCAAGGACGACGAAATTCGCGGTAAGTGGTGGGAGATTTATAACGATCCTGAGCTGAATGCTCTTGAGGAGGAAGTTAACATCTCAAACCAGAGCATTGCGGCTGCCGCTGCGAGTTTCTTTGCGGCCCGGGCGATAGTGAAGGAAGCGCGCTCCCAATATTTTCCCAGCGTGACAACGGGTCCATCGATTACCCAGAACCGGCAATCCGCAACGCTGCGAAGTTCCTCCACAGGCACTGGGTCAACGAGCAATCTTTCGTTCACGGAGTATTCGCTTCCATTCGACGCTACCTGGCAGCCTGATCTCTTTGGAAAGATCCGCAACCAAGTGCGCTCGCAGGTGTACGGCGCCCAAGCAACCGCTGCAGACCTGGAAAACACGCGCCTTACCGTCCAATCGGAAGTCGCTGTAGATTACTTTTCGCTCCGCACGCAGGATGCGTTGCAGGAATTGCTCGACTCTACCGTGATTTATTATCAGGAATCGCTCAAGCTTACTCAGGCTCTATATGAGACGGGCATCGATTCCGATGAAGCGGTGGCGCAGGCGGAAACCCAACTCGAAACGACACAGGCGCAAGCTACGGGAGTGGGTCTTACGCGTGCGCAGTTCGAGCACGCGATTGCAGTACTCGTCGGCAAGCCAGCTTCTGAATTCTCGATTCCCGTTGAACCACTCAAAGCTAAACCGCCGGCGATCCCGTTCGGTATCCCGTCGCAGCTTCTTGAACGTCGTCCCGATATCGCTGCTGGTGAGCGACTGATGGCTCAAGCTAACGCGCAAATCGGGATTGCGACAGCCGCGTATTATCCCACCGTGACGTTGAGCGCGATGCTCGGGCTCCAAACCACCACGGCTGCCGACTGGTTTACGTGGCCGAGCAGATTTTGGTCCGTGGGACCAACTCTGGCCCAAACGCTCTTCGATGCAGGACTTCGGCATGCCACTGTTCGGCAATTTCAAGCAGCTTATGATCAGACTGTCGCGAATTACCGCTTGGCTGTACTAACCGGGTTTCAACAGGTCGAGGATAATCTGGCGGCGCTTCGAATACTGTCCCTGGAGATTCAGCAACAGGATACGGCGGTAAAATCGGCAGAGCGAAATCTGAAGGTCGCGACGGACCGTTACAAGTTGGGGATTGATCCGTACCTGAACGTCATTACTGCGCAAACCCTGCTATTGGGTGCCAAGGAAACCGCTGTCAACCTCCGAAACCAACAGATCACCGCCAGCGTGCAGCTCATTGAGGCCCTCGGAGGCGGCTGGGGGAAGTCGCAGTTGCCCTCGGGGCAACAGCTGATCGCAAAACTGCCCTAAGATTTCCGGATCTCGCGATCGCAAGTTCTCAGAGTTAGCCAAGCGCTACGACTTTTCTTAGATCTTGGTGTTTGACTGTTGATGGCAATGCAACCTCTTGACAAAAAATTTCGTCCCAATAATCGAAAGTTTTATAATGTCTGTAATGGGAGCCATTCTAATGAAGAAAATCATACTTCTGTTTTCAATGTTGTTGTTTTTGGCAGCCGCTGGGACTGCGAGTGCGGACCCCAGGCCTGTGAAATTGTTTTTGTCTCCGGCGTCCACAATTTCGAACGCTGACCTGATGAAGCACATTGTTGAGAAGTGCCC
This sequence comes from uncultured Acidobacteriota bacterium, assembly GCA_963697645.1. GTDB lineage: Bacteria > Acidobacteriota > Terriglobia > Acidiferrales > UBA7541 > Palsa-295. The sequence continues at coordinate 130,502 of CAVOOU010000007.1, forward strand.
CAACGTTGCTATGACCCTCGATTCGAAGAAATCCGACTTCATGCTCGAAGCGGGCGGCTGGTCTGGCAACTACAAGTTCACCGTGTATCAGCATGGCGGGGTGGCCGTCTACAGCACCACCACTCGCATGCTGAGCAATGCGGTGAAAGACGTCTGCAAGTACGTGAATCTGCCGACCAGCAGTGCCAGCGTGAAGTAAAGTCTCGGCGGGTTCTTTCATCGTCATTCCTTCCATAACGGGGAGCGTGTGTCTCCTGTGGTATCGTTTTGCGACCACAGGAGACTTGGATGGTATCGAGCGGTTTCGACGCGACTCGATTCGAAGCCACAAGGGACTTCGCGCAGAAATTGGACAGTCAGGATCCGCTCGCGTCCTGCCGCGAACGCTTTCACATTCCTCGCGGAACGAGTGGTCGTGAGTGGGTGTATCTCACAGGCCATTCGCTGGGTCTGCAGCCGAAATCCGCGCGCGAATATGTCGAGCGCGATCTGCAGTTGTGGCAGGACCTCGCGGTCGAGGGCCATTTTCATGGTCCGCAGCCTTGGGTGCCCTACATCGAGCTGCTTTCCGGGCCGACAGCGCGACTTGTGGGCGCGTTGCCTTCCGAAGTAGTGGTGATGAATACGCTCACCGTAAATCTTCATTGCATGATGGTTTCGTTTTACCGCCCCACGCGCGAACGCAATAAAATCGTTATTGAATCAAACGCGTTTCCTTCCGATCAGTACGCGGTCAAATCCCAGCTTCAATTTCACGGCTACGATCCCAGCGTCTTCTCTCATTGAGCTTAGTCCCCGCCCGGGAGAGACCACAATCCGCACCGAAGACATAGAAAGCCTCATCGAGCGTGAAGGCGACACCATTGCGCTGTTCATGCTCGCAGGAGTGAACTATTACAGCGGTCAGTTCTTTGATTACCTGCGCATCACCAAGGCCGCGCGAGCGAAAGGTTGCGTCGTCGGCTGGGATATGGCGCACGGGGCAGGGAACGTTCCGCTCGCATTACACGATTCGGGTTGTGATTTCGCCGTCTGGTGCACCTACAAATACATGAACGGCGGTCCCGGCTGCGTCGGCGGAGCCTTCGTCCACGAACGCCACGCGCGCGAATTTAATCTGCCGCGCTTCGCTGGCTGGTGGGGACACGACAAACCAACCCGGTTTCAAATGGGACCGGATTTTCATCCGATTGCCGGCGCCGAGGGTTGGCAGTTAGGGAATCCGCCCGTTCTGGCAATGGCGGCATTGCGCGCGTCGCTCGATATTTTCGACGAGATCGGAATTGCCGCATTGCGCAAGAAGAGCATGACCCTGACCGCCTATCTCGAATTTCTGCTCGAACAACACCGTTCGCGCTCTTTTTCGATCATCACACCCCACGATCCCGAGCAGCGCGGCGCACAGCTGTCCTTGCGCCTTCACAACAAAGGACGTGCCGTTTGCGACGCACTCAAAGAGCGAGGTGTGATTTGCGACTGGCGGGAGCCGGACATTCTGCGAGCGGCTCCTGTGCCGCTCTACAATTCGTTCCTGGATGCGTACAATTTCGCGAAAGAATTCGTCCCTATTGTCGAAGCCTAATTCCGCGAACCAACATCTGATAGGTGGTGCAGCAAAGCCACATGCTATATTGCTGTTTCGGACTAGATGCCGATGATTTGACGATCCTTCGCGATCTTTGTGGTGCATCTTTATAGCTTCGCTCGTGTCTATTTTGGCTGGGAGGCAAGAATGAAAATTGCGGTGTTAGGCGGAGATGGATATTGCGGTTGGGCTACGGCCCTGCATCTCTCGCAAAAGGGCCACGAGGTGGCCATTATCGATAATTTCCTCCGCCGCCAGTGGGACGACGAGCTCGGCGTGCAAACGCTCACCCCGATTCGTCCGCTCTCCGAGAGACTCCGCGTATGGCAAATGCGCTCAGGAAAGACAATCGATCTTTTTGTCGGCGACGTTGCCGATTTCGATTTCCTCTCGTCGATGGTGAAGCAGTTCAAACCGGAAGCGATCGTGCATTTCGCGGAACAGCGCTCCGCTCCTTACTCGATGATCGACCGCAAGCACGCAGTCTTCACCCAAGTAAACAATGTACTGGGCACTCTGAACGTGCTTTTTGCGATTCGCGAATTTCAACCCGACTGCCATCTCATCAAGCTTGGCACGATGGGCGAATATGGCACGCCGAATATCGACATCGAAGAAGGCTACATCACGATCGAGCACAACGGTCGCAAAGACGTCCTGCCGTATCCGAAGCAGCCGGGCTCGTTCTACCACCTGTCAAAGGTTCATGACAGCCACAACATCATGTTTGCTTGCAAAATCTGGGGGATTCGCGCCACCGATCTAAATCAGGGCGTCGTGTACGGCACGATGACCGACGAGATTGCCCTCGATGAAGCTCTTATCAATCGATTCGATTACGACGACGTATTCGGCACCGTGCTCAACCGGTTCTGCGTGCAAGCGGCCATCGGCCAACCGCTTACCGTGTACGGCAAGGGCGGACAAATGCGGGGCTTCCTCGACATACGCGACACGGTTCGCTGTATCGAGATCGCCTGCCAGAATCCGGCCTCTCGCGGGGAGTGCCGGGTGTACAACCAGTTCACGGAGCAGTTCTCGGTTCTCGAACTGGCGCAGATGGTAGAAACGGTCGGAAAAAAACTGGGAATGAACGTCGAAATTGACCATCTACCGGATCCCCGCGTCGAAGCTGAAGAGCACTACTACAATGCCAAGCATTCGAAGCTGATTGACCTTGGTCTCGAACCCCATCTCCTTTCCGACGCTCTACTGGACTCGCTGGTCACAATCGCGGTGCGCTATCGTGACAGGGTGGACGCGTCGCTCATGTTGCCGCAGGTGAATTGGCGCGAGCCTCGCAATGACCGCAGGCTGCAGCAGAATTTGACGGCCAGGGCTTCGCTTGGAGGGCGTTCCTCGAAGCGGCCTGCACGTGCGGCATCGAAAGGGAAGAAACGCTAGCGCTACTGTAACTCATCGCGCGCAGAGAGAGCTTTGGTGTTGCGAGAGTGAGTGGCGCAGGGTACGATTATGATGTGGGTTTGTGAGTAGTGTATTTCTGAGGAGTCCGTGAAAGTGGCGTCTGGTTTCTATCTTCCGCGGGTATGGCTGGGGAGCAAAGTATCACCCAAGTTGCTGCCCTCCAGGATTCGTCCGCTCGCTGCGCACGTCAAATTGACGGAAAATTGCCAGGCGAAATGCATCAGTTGCAACTACTGGCAGACTCGTTGGCAGGATGGAATTAATACCGATCGTGCTATCGCGCTAGTCAATGAACTCAGTGCTTTGGGCGTGCGCTCACTGCGGTTTACCGGCGGAGAGCCGCTGCTCCGCACGGACTTTTTTCAAATTTTGAACAAATCCAATACCTCGTCCTTCCAGAGCATCATCATCCAAACCAACGGGCTGCTGCTCAAGAAGCTTCACAAGGAAATGAACGATTCGCCGATCACGAGCGTAGCAGTCTCGATTGATGGCTTGAAGGAAACAAACGACCTGATTCGTGGCATCCGCGGATATTTCGATCTGGCAATGGAAGGCATCAAGCTGTTGCGGAATAAGAAGGTGAAGATTTCGGTGACGCTGAATCGGATTTCCGCGAAGGAACTCAGCGAACTGGCCGATATCGCTAGCGCGGCGGGTGCTCAGTTGGAGTCCAATATCCTCACGCGCAGCCTGTATTTCACCAAGGACGCGGATCTTGATGCAATGTGGCCGCAGCGGAGCGATGTGCAGGAAATCGAAACAGTTCTCCGCGGCAAACTGAAGCGTCCTGACTACGAAGTGGATTACATCACGCGCTATTACAACAACGACGAGACTCTAGAGGAGCCTCCGTGCGTCCTTGGCTACCTTCAGGTTTTCGTCGTATCGAATGGCGACGTTCTCACTGGATGCTATCCGCTGAAACCGGTCGGAAACATTCTGAAGGACAGTCTGGAAAAGATCCTGGCCTCAGACGAGTACGCTCAACAGGCACAGGCGATGATTCGACGGGAATGTCCGGGTTGCACCTGCGGAGTAGAGAGCTCGCTGGCCATGAAGCACGCCGTGTCGTCCGCTTTCTTTCACCTGGGCAGGCTTACCCAAGGTCAGAATGGCAGCGAGAAGAGATTTCCAATCGGCGTGGCAGAAGCAAACGACACGTCGAACGCCTAGACACCGCGTCATTTCAGAAGAATCGCTAGCTCATTCCGCCGCCTGCAGTTCCTTTCGAGTTCTTATCTTCTGCTGAAAAACACGCAGGTCACGCCAATGCAAACAAGAAAAACGCCAGCCCACCGCCGTCCCATCACGCGCTCGCCGAGAAAGAATTTCCCTCCCAGGGCACCCGCGACGTAGTTTAGGGCCGTAACCGGCACGACGAAGCTCACGCTTTCTAACGAAAGCATCCCGAGTAGCGAGAAAAAAGCGAGCGCCATCAAAGCGACGCCTAGCCACATCCACCCCACGCCCAGCACCCGGAATATCGTCTGCACCAAAGATGCTGGACGGAAGTCTTTCACCTCGCCAATCTTTTTCATCGCTCGCGTCACGCACAATTCGCCACCAGTTCCGGCGAACACGATCAGAAAAAGAAGCAGCAGCTCTTTTAGCATTAGCTGTGCTCCGTCGTGCGCGGTGGCGTGTGGCCGACTACGAGCACACCGAGAAAGATCAAAGAGATTCCGATCCAGCGCAGCGGAGTGACCGTTTCATGTAAGACGAAATGCCCGAGCAGCGCCACGATCACGTAGCCCATCGCTGTGGCCGGCTGCACGTAGCTGTAGTCGGCCCAGGACAAAACCAGCATGTACGAAATGAAATACACGAAAAGCGATGCGATTCCGAGCCAGATGGCGCCCGACGTAAACACCTGAGCAAAAACGCCAAAGAATTGGGAAGCCGAATGGAACGTCATCGGCCCTACCTGCTTCATTCCGGTGCTGAGCAGCACATTGCCGAGCGGGCTGAAGATGATAACCAGCAGGATCAAAAAATACGTCTTGAAGTGGCGGCCGGAATGAGCGTTGCTGTGATGAGGGGCGCTCATGGGCACCATATCATCGCGCTCTTCCACCGTAAGTTTGCTTGAACTCATAAGTCCTCGGTTCTTGATGCAATCGGTAGGTATGATCGCTTGATTGTCAGGCTACTATTTTAACTTGCTGTCGCGATCATGCGAAATGAACCACTGCCAGGTCTTTCTCAAGCCGTCATCTAGCTGCGTCTTGGGATCAAATCCCAGAATTCGGCGCGCTTTTTCGACGTTGGCATAATTGCGCAGAATTTCCCCCGCTCGTGCGGGTTCAAATCGAATATCAAACCTACGTTCGGGCAGCATCGCTTTCATTGCTTCCAGAAGACTTCGAATCGAGGTTTCTCGTCCGGAAGCGATCTGAAACACCTCACCAGCCGGTTCCGTTTTGTCAGCTAACAGAATAGCTTCCACAAGGTCTGCCACATACAGGAAATCTCGAGTCTGTTCTCCATCGCCATAGACGACGATCGGTTCGCCCCGCAGTAGGTTCCTGAAAAACTGCGCCACCACGCTGCCCTTGTGATACGAGTAGGGCCCGTAAACATTCGAGAACCTCAACGCTGCCGTTTTCAAGCCATACGCTCCGGTATAGGCCGAGCAGTATGCTTCGCCCGCGAGTTTGCTTGCGCCATAAGGCGAAATCGGCCGCGGAACCATCCCCTCGTGAACCGGCGGATCCTGCTCCCCAAGAATGGCGCCGCCCGTCGAAGCGAAAATCATTTTTGGAATTCCGGTGTTACGGCATGCCTCCAACACGTTCAATGTTCCGGCAGCATTGATGTCGAAATTCAATTGCGGATCAGAAAGAGATTCCACCACGCGCGTGTGAGCGGCGAGATGCACAACAGCATCTATCCCCTTGCACGCTTTCGCCACAGCGGCCGGATCGCGGATATCGCCCACGTGGAGGTCCACACCGAGCGGTTCAACATCGTCGCGCCTTCCGAGACTGAGATTATCGAGCACCCGCACTCGCACCCCTTGCTCGATGAGGCGCGGTATCAAGTTGACGCCGATAAAGCCGCAGCCTCCGGTCACCAGGTAAGTTTTCATTTAGATTTGTCCGATTTGCATCATCGCACGGCGCTCTGCGCGGGATCTTGGCTGACGGCCACGAGTCGACCTTCCCGAAGGAAGTAGTCAATACCGCGCCATCGAATGGTCTTACGCCCGAAACTTACAAGCCAAATGAAAAATGCAAAAGCGTCCCAGAGCGGAATTAGCGGCATCTTCTTCCACAAGCCAGCCTGTTTCATAGCCCCGACGCCAATCAGCCACGTCATCGCGATCCGCAGCGTGAGATACGTCCCGAGGTATGCTGCCGCGACGCTCAACGTCGGGTGAACCGCGATTGCTACCAGGGCCCAAGGCAAGCCCCAAGTGAAGAGCAATCCCATATGACCCCACGGCCGCATCAACCTCATCACCGTCATCCACCGGACGCGTTTGTAGAGAAACTCGCGGAGTGTCTGAAAATCCGCGACCGATTGCACCACGTACGGCAGCAGCCGCACTTCGAATCCCTGTTCAGCAGCGAGACGCCCGATGTAGAGATCATCCGCGGGCCGATCTTCAATCCGTTGATAACCGCCGAATCCCTCGATATTTTTTCGCGTTGTAAGAATGGATTGTGACAGCGTGAATTTCACTCCGTCCACTTGCCACGCCACGATGATCCCGGCAAAAAAATCAGAAATCATCGAAATCGACTGCAGCTCCTCTAGAAAACTCCTCTCCTGCGTCGAAACATACAAACAGGTGGCAGCTCCAACCTTCGGATCGCGGAACGGCGCAGCCACATTACGCAAGTAGTCGGGCCGCACCCGCACATCGCCATCGGTGATGACGAAAAGATCGTACTTCGCCTCGTTCGTTAGACGCACGAGCCGTGCAACTTTGTCGTTGATGGCGTCACGGCCAGAACCGAACAACAGGCGAATATCCCGCTCGGGGAAATCACTCACCAATTTTTCAAGCACCGGAAGCGCGGGATCGCCCGGGTCTACGCAGAACACAATTTCGTACTCGGGGTAGTCCTGGCGGCAGAAGCTCGCGTAATTCTCATACGCGTCCACATCCAGCCCTTTGATCGGCTTCAGGCAACTCAAGGGCGGCGTGAAATCCCCGCTGTTTTTACCACGACGTTTCGCGTCGGATAAGAAGTGAGCAGTGCTATACAGAGCCAGAAAGTAATAGATAAACGGTATGGCCGCTATGCCGAGGATGATGTATTCGATTGCTATCAAATCGCTGTGTAGCATCGAGGATGCGTCGCAAACCGCGAGACTTTATCACAAAACGAACCTATTTGAAGTCGCGGCGCTACTCGGTGCGTCCAATCTTTTCGAGCATCCTTGGAACTTAGCTTGGGAACTTGACTTGCCGCTTTGAGAAAGCGCAGCATCAATGGCTAGTCTGTTCGACGCGAATTTGAGACATTTCGTCTGCCCCGGCGCCGAACGGCTGACCTTCGGAGATGGAGTTAATGCAAAGGAAGTTCGTCGATCGTCTGCTGCTTCCCACAATATTCGGTCTGACCACGGTTATAGCCGCTCTTATTCTCTGGCAATTACTGCTCGGCCATCGACGCGTGGAAATTCAAGCCGCGACCAAGGAACAGGCTCTTTTCGTCAAAACGAAAACGGAGTCGGAACTAAGGGCCAGCATTCTGATTTTGGAGCAATTGGCCGCGCGCTGGCAGGCTCGCGGCCAGAGCAACGAGGCAGATATGGAATCGGACGTTCAACTCGCGATGAGTGGCTACCCGGCTTATCAAGCCATCGAGTGGGTTGATCCATCCTACCACGTGCTTTGGGTTACGCCCCAGAATCGCAACCCACACGAGCAAAATGCGGACCTGAACGAAGATGAACCCAGCCGAGCTGTCCTGAAATCGGCCCAGGAAAGCCATGAAGTGGTCGTCTCACACCCCGTTCCTCTGCGCCAAGGCGGAAAAGGGTTGCTGATCTGTGTGCCCGTTTATTCGCACGACCATCTCGCAGGTTTTCTGTTGGGCGCGTTCCGGTATCAGGCCCTTCTTTCGCCGATTCTCCAGGATGTGGCTCCCGACTATTGGATCGAAGTCTATGACGGTGGCGAGCAAATATTTAATCGATCCTCTGGTAGCCAACCGGATAAGAAATGGGTGCAGACTGCCGATATCCAGTTTCAGCAAGTCACGTTGAGGGCTTACGCTTGGCCGAAGCCCGAGACGCTCGCCTATACGCGATCCCCTTTGCCGCAAGTCGCATTCGTCGCGGGGATATTGCTAGCAGGAATGCTGGGGTTTGCTGTGTATATGGCAGAAACAGCCCAGCTCCGTGCCAAGGCGCTGGTGAAAGCCAACACCAATCTAGAAAAAGAAATCGCTGGTCGCCAGCAAGCCGAAGACGCGCTGCGTCAGGCGCAAAAGATGGAAGCTGTAGGACGCCTTGCCGGTGGTGTGGCTCATGATTTTAACAATCTGCTCATGGTGATACGCGGTCACGCGGCTCTTTCGTTGCGGAACGTAGGCGTGAACGGTTCGCTTCGGCGGGAATTAGATGAAATCTTGCAAGCGACCGATCGCGCTTCCTCGTTTACTCGGCAGCTGTTGGCTTTCAGCCGAAAACAAGTTCTGCAACCGCGCGTGCTGGATCTCAACGCCTTGACTACTCAGGTCACCAACATGCTGCCGCCCGTACTCGGAGACGATATTAAGCTCTCCATCGACCTCGACCCACAGCTAGGCCACGTCAAGGCCGATCCCGCACTTCTTGAACAGGTGATTATGAATTTGGTGTTCAATGCGAGAGATGCGATGCAGGAAGGCGGAGAGCTCAGAATTCAAACTTTCAACATAGACCTGGATTCAGCGTCCTTGGCCGCGCATCCCGGAGCGCACCCGGGTCCTTACACCGTCCTTGCGATCCGCGATACCGGCCACGGCATGAGCGAAGAAACTCAATCGCACATTTTCGAGCCGTTCTTCACAACGAAAGACCGCGGGAAGGGAACTGGTCTCGGGCTCGCTACCGTTTACGGCACGGTCAGCCAGAGCGGAGGCTTCATCGCAGTCTCTAGCAAGATTGGAACCGGCACAGAAATCAAAATATTCTTGCCGCGTGTCGAGGAGCCCGTTGAAGTCACCACAGCGCCAGAAATTCCTGTTCAGGTTCGCAAAGGCGAAGGCACGATCCTCGTTGTGGAAGACGACGATGCCGTTCGTCGGATGACTCGCGAATTTCTGAAAATCAGCGGCTACACGGTGCTGGAGGCTCGAAGCGGTGCAGACGCCATTCAGTTCATGGAGCGCCGGGAGCAACCGATCGACTTGGTGCTGACCGATGTGCTCATGCCCGGGATGAAAGGCCGAGAATTGGTGGAGCGCCTCTCGAAACTTCGCGCAGGCATCAAAGTACTCTATATGTCTGCCTATACCGAGGACGCAGCCATCAACATCGGGGTTCTAAGCCCGGGCACTGCTTTCATCGAAAAGCCCTTCAGTCCCGATGACTTGGCTAACAAAGTTCGCGAAGTGATGAACGCTACTGGGAACGGCATCGGCGAGAAACAGCTCCGGCATAGCTAGCTTCGAATCAACACACCTGTCGCTTCACGACTTTCGTTTCGCTAGCGTACCCACAAAACCCGGTCCGGTAAGAGAACCATCGTCGTGAATGCCCCACACCGTCTTATTCCCGCCGCATGTGAGGGTTAGATTTTTTCCGTCGGCGTCATAGGTACACTGCTCGTTCTCGCCCATCATGGTGAGTGAAGCCTTTCCGCCCGATCGAAGGTCAAGCGTGACTAAGCCGGTCGGGTTTGTGTATGTTCCGGATAGTCCGGCTCCGCAGGCTCCAAGAGCAAGGGCGCCGCAGGTGATGACGAATCCCAGAATGACCTTGTTTGAGTTTCCACTATCCATGGGAACTCTCCTGATGAGATGAAATCCAATTGTCTGCTCGGCTGGCTAATCGCACAATTTCAGTCGATCGCTGTTTTCCCAATGGTTGCCGAGGTCGAATCCCGGTGCTAGGATTTCCCCTCCCTCCACCCTAATATCGTTATATCCGCTACCGGGCTGGGCGTTGGTAGCGGCATTCATAACGCATTGCGCGAGGGCGCAGGAAAAACCGTCATGGTTCTCCGAGAATCTCGACCGCCCCTGAAGGGTGCCGACCTTCTAAGCACTTCCGGTGCAACCGACAGCCCGGAACAGAGACGCGCACTAGACCAGCTTTTCAGCATTACCTACGAAGAGCTTCGTCGCCTTGCGTCCGCAGTGAAACGCGGTGACCCGAGCGTAACGCTCAGCCCCACCGCCCTCGTCAATGAGGCATGGCTCAAGCTCTCGAAATCGCCGGGCTTTACGACTGCGTCCCGCCTGCATTTCAAGAGAATTGCAGCTCGCGCAATGCGCCAGCTTCTCATCGAAGCGGCGCGCCGGCGCAATGCCAATAAGCGCGGCGGAGGGGCCGATGTCACCGTCGCATTCGACGACTCCTTCGACGAGAAGCCGGCTTCCGGAAGGGACCTGATCGCGCTCGATGCAGCTCTCGAGCAACTCGCGCAAATGAATCCGCGTCAAGCCATGATGGTGGAAAGCCGCTTTTTCGGGGGCTTGGACGTTTCCGAAACCGCTGAGCTTCTGGAAGTCTCTCAGGCAACGGTTTTACGGGATTGGCGAGCAGCCAAGGCCTGGCTCGCCCACGAGCTTCGTCGAGGATGCTAGGCACATAGGTTTGAGGCGAAGCTCCTCGGAAAAAATTCGATGGACAGCAATCGCTGGGACCGCATTCAGTCCGTCTTTCACGGCGCCGCCGATTTGCCGAAGCCGCAGCAGCGCGCTTTCCTCGTGTCGGCCTGCGCGGACGATGAGTCATTAATCGCGGATATTCAAGCCCTGCTCGACGAGGACGCGAAGGACTCTTCACTCCTTAACCGCAATATGGCGGACATCGCTTCTGAAGTGCTAGGCGACTCCGCTTCGCGCCCTTTTCCGTTTAAAGAGTTTGGCCCATATCGCATCGTGCGCGTGCTTGGCGAGGGCGGAATGGGAGTGGTATTTCTCGCCGAACGCCGCGACCTGCACAGCCAGGTGGCGATTAAGATTTTACGCGACGCCTGGGTATCTCCCGCTCGTCGCGAACGCTTCTCAAGCGAACAGCGGACGCTCGCGCAGCTGAACCATCCTTCCATCGCGCGCCTTTACGATGCTGACACTCTTCCCGATGGCACCCCGCTGTTCGTCATGGAATATGTGGAAGGATGCTCGATCGTTGACTACTGCAAGAAGCTCAATTGTTCCATCGACGACCGCCTGAAGCTGTTCCGATCGATCTGCGAAGCGGTGGAATATGCCCACAGCCAGGCCGTAATTCATCGCGACCTGAAGCCTTCGAACATTCTCGTAAGAAGCGATGGCACAGTTCGGCTCCTCGATTTCGGCATCGCCAAGCAACTCGAAGACGTCAATGTGGCCGCTGACGCCACCCGCACGAGTTTCCGGTTCCTCACACCCGCCTATGCCTCGCCCGAGCAGATACGCGGCGATCGAGTGGGAATTCAATCGGACGTGTATTCGCTCGGCGTCATTCTTTACGAACTGCTCTGCGATCAACTTCCATTCGACCTTTCGAACAAGACTCCCGCTGAAGCCCAAGCTGCAATCCTTGAAAGCGAGCCCGTAAAGCCGTCTCTCATCGGTCAGAGGAGTGCCAGCGAAAAGGCCGCAAATTCTCTGGGTGGAACGGGCTCGATAACCAAAGCCGCATGGACCGACCTGGACGTCCTTTGCCTTACGGCGATGCACAAAGATCCACAACGCCGTTACCGCTCAGTTGAGGCGTTGATTCGCGACATCGATCATTACCTTCGCGGCGAACCGCTCGAGGCACGCCCGGATTCTGCCCTCTACAGGATGCACAAATTCGTTGGCCGCAACCGGCGTCTTGTCGCCGCGTCGGCGCTCGTTGGCGCGCTCATCGTCGGTTTGGTAATTTTCTATACACTGCGCCTCGCGAAGGCCCGCAATGCAGCGCTCGCAGAGACCGCTCGCACCCAGCGTGTCGAGCAGTTCATGCAGGATCTGTTTCAGGGCGATGCCGAATCCACCGGTCCGGCTGACGATCTTCGCGTCGTCACCGTTTTAGAACGCGGCGAAAAGCAGGCACGAGCCCTAGACGAAGACCCGGAGATTCAAGCCGACCTCTACCAGACCCTGGGCACTATGTACGACCAGCTCGGCAAGTACGATCAAGCGGATTCGCTGCTGAAAGCTTCGCTGGCTCAGCGCAAGGCCACCAGCGGAGCCGATAGCGCCAAAGTGGCCGAGAGTCTCGTCGCTCTTGCGAATTTGCGGAACGACCAAGCCCAGCTCGCAGAAGCGGAGACCTTTGCGCGCCAGGGCCTTCAGATGAGCAAGCGCCATCTTCTTCCCGATCATCCTGTAGTCGCGCGAGCCACACTCACTCTTGGCCGCATTCTCGATAATCGCGGAAAATATGACGAAGCCATCCCTACTCTCGAAGAAGCCATGCGCCTTGAATCGGGCCCGAAGGGCGTGCCCGCCGATCTTTCTGCCACGCTTAGCGAGCTCGCAAACACCCACTACTATCTCGGTCACTACGATATTTCGAAGGATCTAAACGAACGCGCGCTCCGAATGGACGAACAAATCTACGGCGATCGCAATCCGAACGTCGCTCAGGATCTCACCAATCTCGCGGACATTCAGTACCAGTGGAGTAACTACGCGGACGCCGAGCGTCTGCAGCGAACGGCGGTAGGTATCATGCAAGCCTGGTATGGGAAGGATCATCCCGAGACGGCTGACGACATGACAATCCTCGGAAAGTACTTGATCGCAGAAGGGCGAGCGGACGAGGCCGTCCCAATCCTCCGCGAGTCGCTCGCCGCTCTCGAGAATCACTACGGAAAAGTTCATCCGCGCGTTGCGTTGGCAGTAGGCGAGCTTGGACTCGCTCTCCAACATCAGGGCAATCTCGACGAAGCAGAGGCGGATTTCCGTCGCCAGGCAGATATTTACCGATCCGTGTACGGCGAGAAAAACCAGCAACTGGGAGCAGCGGTCGCGAACTTAGCGGGTCTGTATTCTGATCGAAAGGATTACGCAAAATCAGAGCAACTTTTCAGGGACGCGCTCAAACTCTACGCCGATTCGCTTCCGGCAGGCCACCTCAATATTGCTATCGCGCACGTGAGACTCGGTGGAGTACTGCTTCGTGATAAACGTTATTCTGACGCGGAAGGAGAAAGCCGCGCTGGCTACGAGCTTCTACTCAAACAATCCACTCCGCCTGCTCGCTGGGTAGAAACCGCCCGAAACGATCTCCTGGCTGAATACAACGCAATGGATCAATCCGAAAAAGCAGCCAAAATTCGCGCTGAGTTGGGAGGCCCATCCGCGGTCTCCAATCCCGCAAAGAACTGAATCGGTTGCGCCAATAAGAGCTTTTCGATCACTGTCCCATCGCTTGATGTCCTCGCGATCTTGGCAGCTTATCGAAATCCTTCATGGATACGCGCAGCCCGAAATTCGCCGTAATCTTCGTATAACCGGCCTCAAGCTGCTGGAGGTAGTGGTCCAGGTAAAAATCAAACGGATCTTTAGGATCCATATCCAGGAGCGTCAGGTCCGCACCGTTCATCGTCAGTTTGCCGAATCGAAGTTGATTTCCGTGGTACGCCATGTAGTTCCCGCTTTCGGTTCGCGAGGTTTTGGTTTTCGCGGCTTTTCCGAAAGTCAGGATCAGGTTCTGGCCTTCGATCCGTACCGCGGTCACTGCCCCCTCGATGTGGGGTGGCGGCAAGGTCTCTTTCAGATCGAATATCAAGCCGTTTCCGTCCGCTGACAATCCCGGCACTTTCTCTGTTTTGATAAAGTCCGCAATATCCGCGCCGATCAAATCCATCAGCCCCTTGACCGGCAGATGTAAAGCTCGAATTTTGTCCGCCTGCATTCGCAACTTCCCGTCGGGCATGGGCGTCAGTTCGCCATCGGTTTCAAACGGAATGTCCCCTTTGTCGTGCAGTCGCCCCTTAACTTTCAGTTTCCCCTGCACAATTGTCATCGTCACGTCTTTCAATGGCGACTTCGGACTCGCAAAAACATAAGAATTAAAAGCGTTCGTGAGCGACGCGGTGTTCATGGCGATTTCAGCATTGGCGATTCGCAGATTAAACGAATTCTTGTCGTCGAACACCGGCATGTCTTTCCCGCCGATCGGTTCAAGCTCACCAGACAATGTGCGAATATGTGCCGACAATTTTGTCGCTGAAGTGATACATCACGTTGTGCATTTCCGCGTGAACCGTCTTCGCCGTCGCGGCATCACTCTTTGCCGGCTTCTCCTGCGCAGCAGTAGTCGCGACGACCGAACTCCTGCTCCAAATCCCCATCACCAAACATGCGATTGCAAAGCCCGACAAAACTGCAGAAGTTTTCCGCACTTTATCTCCTCGAACCCGCGCTGGCAGCCCTCATTCCGGGCATAAGCCGCTTTCACATTGTCGTGGGAGCTTTGGAGCGAGACCATCCCCGGAATGCCCGATACCTTGTGAAGGAAGATTCACATTCCTTCCATGTTTGTACCGTTCCCGGATGCATGAAATGCGCGGCGCACGCTGGGTCATTAAAATCGCGTAGGTGTAAGTGGCTCTATTTAAGGTGCTTACGGGCATTCAAAAATGAATGGTGGAACGGGGGCTGTGGCGGCCAGATTGCAATATACCGCCCTGCGGACTACCCGGGCCACGAAACAGATTCAGGCCCCCTTCAAAAAATTTGCTCGGGTAGCCCGCGCCAATACTCGGGACCCCAACACGTGTGCTTCGAACCGGAGTCTTCTGTGTTCGACGATAAAAATAGCCACATCAGCGAACGTGGCGCTGCGATCTTGCTCGGCCTTTCGCTCTCGGATCTCCGCTGGTTCTCCCGCCGCGCCGGGCTAGGACAAATTCAATCCGAATCAAATGGCTCGCAGCTCGTTTTCACGTATGACGAACTCGCGAAGCTCTCCGCTATCTCAACACCCTCGGCCGACTAACTCTTCTATTTGTCAGGATTGAATCGAGCAGGAAAATTCAGAGGCTGGGTAGCCACAATGGCGCATTTTTCGTCGTGGGGTTTGCGTATTACCGCGCAAGCACTAAGCCGTTTTCCAATCCGCAGGCGGCGAAGCGATGGCCCAAAATTCCGGCGCCGGTTGGCTGAACTGAATTCCCACCGTCGCCAAACCCGCGTAGGGCGGCCCCAAGAAACGCCACCGTAGCTTCGTGCTGATCCTTATTCTTCAAATTCGTAAGCCGAACGGTCTGGCCCAGCGCTACTTTCGCTGCCAGCACAATCAATGCTCCGTGCGCGCTCACGGTTAGCGTAAACGTTTCCTCTTTGAAATCCTGCGCCCCCTCCGCCTTGCCCTCAATGAAGAGCGGTACATCCAAAAGCACCCGCTCACTACGTCGCTTCCCAAAAGTTGCCATCGCGCTCCCCGCCTCTGTCAGATTGCCCAACATTCACTCTAATCCGCAATACGCATCCTACGCAGCCATTCTCCCGCTGCGACTCCTTCTAGTAAACCGAGTGAGCTTGCGAGTGGGTTAGTCAGAATAGTATTCAACTGAGGAGAATTCCAAGGGAGATAGAAGATGCCTAGCTGGGAACTCTACAATTCGCGTAACGCCAGCACCACGGGACGCCTCGCAGCCCGAATCGCCGGCGGCACTCCCCCCGCCAGCCCCATTAAAAGCGCGAACCCGACACCAATCCCCAGCAGCAGCGGCGTCACTCGAAACGCAAAAGCCAGGTGCGAAAATGTCTGCCAGTTCATCGCGCTCGTCGTGAATCCATTCAACGGCAAAATTGCCGCGCAGCCCACCACCCCGCCAATCAAAGAAATAAAAAGCGCCTCGAAAATAAACGAAACAATGATCGCTGCCGCACCGAAGCCAATGGCTCGCATCGTCGCGATTTCGCGCGACCTTTCGGACACAGCCGAGTACATGGTATTCAGCGCTCCAAAAATCGCGCCGATTCCCATTACTCCCGCCACGAGCGTGCCGAGTACCGTGATCAGGGTCGTCAATCCACGCGATTGCTTCTCGTAGTAATCGATTTCGCGATCCACCTGCACCTGCATCCTCGGATCGGACGTAAGAGAATCTTTCAACTGAGTCAACGCCGCTGGCGAAGTCAGTCGCACGGTGATCGATGAAAAAATATTATCCGGGCGTTTATAGACCTGCGATAGCACATGCGCATCGCACCACACCTCGGAATCGAATGCGCTGCCGCCCGCGTCAAACACTCCCACCACCGACCAATTGCCGCCGCCGAATCTCACATTGTCACCCAAATTCAGTCCCGCATAGGTTGACGGCACATTGCGCCCCACAATCAATTCGTTCAATCCCGGCTGGAAGAACCGTCCCTCTTTCATATGCACATTTCGGCGAACCTTCAGGGCGTCCGCTGAAACCCCTCGCACCTGCACGTTCGCGTCCGTTCCCGTCGCCTTTAGCGGAAAGGCCGCGATCACCACAACCTCGGGGCTCACCAGCGGCCGGTCGCCATCCCGTGCGATTCCGGGCGAATCCTGAATCACCTTCACTTGGTCGAGTGGAACTGTCCCGTCAATTTCGCCGGTCGAACCAGCGCGCCGAATCAAAGCATTGTCCGGTGATCCAGAAGCCACTAGCGTCGCCTTGAATCCGCGCGCCAATGAGAGCATCGCGATGAAAACGCCAACCGTTCCTGCAATCCCCAGCACAGCTACAATCGCAGAAACCCAGCGAGCCCGCACGCTTCTAAGGTTGTAAATGATCGGGATGGCCATCGCTCAAACCCTCCGCAGCGCGTCTACTACCCGCAGTCGCATCGCCGACGTGGCCGGAAGAATTCCGGCAAGAACGCCCACCGCCAGCGCGACGCCAAATCCAAGCAAAATCATAGGTCCGGGCAGGTAAAAGAACGGAAGAAAGCCGTGCGTCGGGTCTCCGCCCAAGGTCATCAATTTACAGAGCGCGAGCCCGATCGCCCCGCCAATCGCCGCAATCAGCAGCGACTCGCCCAGAACCAGAAACAGAACGAAGCGATCATTGAATCCCACTGCTTTCAGTACAGCCAACTCGCCAATTCGCTCTCGAACCGCAATCGCCATCGTGTTTCCGGTCACGAGCAGCAGCGTAAAGAACACCACGCTCCCTACCGCCGAGATCAGAAACCCGATATTGCCGAATTGCTTCGCGAAATCCGTGGCCAGCGCCTTCTCGGTTTCCGTCTTGGTCTCATACGGTGAGTTGGCGAACATCGTATCGATGGTTTTGGTTACTCTTGTACCGTCATCGGGAGTGTCGAGCTTCACTGTGTACCAGCCCACCAGCCCTTTGCCGTATTGCCGGCGCTCGTCCAGATATTTGTAGTGAAACCAGAACTGCGTCAAGTCGTCGTTGTCGCGCGACCCTGTGTAGATACCTCGGAGGTTGAACTCCCAATCGCCCGGATAAATAGCTCCCTTGATCGGAATCCGATCGCCCACTTTCCAGCCGAATCGCTTTGCAATTCCGGAGCCTGCGATTGCGCCTTCTCGGTCTTCCAGGAATGCTTTCCACTGATCGTCGGGAATCACAAATTCGGGAAATACGACGCGCTGATTTTCAGGGTCAATTGCAAACTGCGGAAAGAAATTCTTTTCGTCCTGATACACGCCGCCAAACCAGTTGTCGTAGGTGATCGCCTTCACGCCAGGTATGCGCAAAATCTGGTCGCGATACGAATACGGCAGTGGCTGGATGATCGAAGTTTTGTTGATCACGTCGAGCCGGTCTGCTCCCGCCACATCCACTCCCTGGTTGAACGCTCCGTGCACGACCACAAGAAGCCCGAACAGGAACAGCGCCACAACAAACGAGCCGATCGTCAAAGTCGTCCGCAGCTTCTTGCGAAACAGATTCGCCATAATCAGTGACTTATATTTCATGCCAGGCTCCCAGCCGTTGTCGCCGCGCCCTCCACAAGCACGCCTTTGTTAAGTTGAAGCGTCGCCTGCGCGCGTTCTGCCGCCATCGGGTCGTGCGTCACCATTAGAATCGTTTTGGAGTGCTCTTTCGAAAGTTGTGTCAGAATCCCCAGAATTTCATCCGCGCTCTTGCGATCCAAATCGCCCGTCGGCTCGTCGCAAAGCAGGAAAGTTGGATCGGCCACAATCGCGCGCGCAATCGCCACGCGTTGTTCCTGCCCTCCTGATAATTGCCTCGGATAATGATTCATCCGGTCGCTAAGGCCGACTACCGACAGGGCCGTCTCCACATGCTTTTTTCTTTCTGCCTTCGAAAGCTTCGTCAATAGCAGCGGAAGCTCCACATTTTGAAACGCCGTCAGCACCGGAATTAGGTTGTACATCTGGAAAATGAATCCCACGTGCCGCGCGCGCCACTCCGTTAATTTGCTGCCGGACATACTCGTGATTTCGTCGCCGGCCACAGTGATGCTCCCGTGCG
Source organism: uncultured Acidobacteriota bacterium (assembly GCA_963697645.1). Lineage (GTDB taxonomy): Bacteria > Acidobacteriota > Terriglobia > Acidiferrales > UBA7541 > Palsa-295. The sequence goes on from CAVOOU010000007.1 coordinate 149,050, forward strand.
ACGGCACATCCAGCCCACCCAGCAGATTCAGCAGTGTCGTCTTGCCCGACCCGCTCGGCCCCATAAACGCGACGAATTCTCCCTGGTCCACATCGAGGTTCAATCCGCGCAGCACATCAATCTCTTCGCCGCCGCGCCGGTACTTCTTGTCGAGCCCGCGAATTTGAATCAGACTATTTCCGTTTCCTCTACCGTCCACTCGAACCATCTCGCCGCTCCTATTTCTTGATTTCCACCGCTTGCCCATCGCGCAAATTGGCCGGTCCCTTCACCACCACCGAATCGCCCGCGTTCAATCCCGCCAGTATTTCCACATCCGTGCCCCGCGTTCCGCCAGTCGTCACCGCTCTTCTTTCCAGATGCCCGTCCTTCACAATAAAAACAATCTTCTTGCCGCTATCGTCACGCACCGCATCTGGCGGAATCAACGCAGCCGGAGCCGCCTCGCCCTTTTTCTCCACCGGCGCTTCGCCCAGAAACGTTACCTTCACTCCCATGTCGGGAAGAATCCGAGGATCGAGCTTCAGAAACGAAATCCTCACCTTCACAGTGGCCTTCTGTCGGTCCGCCGTTGGAATCACCGTTCGCACTTTCGACGGTATCTGCCAATCCGGATACGCATCGAGCACAGCGGTCACCGGCTGACCGGGCTCCACTCGCGCGATATACGCCTCGTTCACGTCCACTTCGATCTCGTTCGAATTCATGTCCACGATCGTCGCGATACCAGTGCGCGTGAAGCCGCCGCCCGCCGAAATCGGCGACACCATCTCTCCCACCTGCGCATCTTTCGACACGATGATTCCATCGAACGGCGCTCGTATCACGCAGTTGTCCACCGCCTGCTGCGCCTCCTGAATTCGAGCGTCGGAAGCCGCCACCTGCTGCTTCGTCAGCGCGATCTTCGCCCGCAAACTGTCAGCCGTCGTTCGCGCGTTATCGAGCGCTTCTTGGCTCTGCACTCCCGCCGCCTGCAATTCCTGCGCGCGATGCAGCTCGATTTCCGCATTCTTCAGCTGTACCTGAAAATCCGCGTTCTGCGCTTCCGTTGCATTTCGATCCGCCACTGCCGAATCCAGTGCTCGGCGCACGTCGGAATCATCAAGCTTCGCCAGCACGAATCCCTGCGGCACGTGCATCCCCTCGTCAAAAAATACTCCGGTCACCCGCCCGGTGATTTTCGCTGCGACAGTTGCCCGCCGCCGCGGAGTCACGTAGCCGCTCGCGTTCAGCAGAGTCGGGCGGCCTGCTCCTGCCTTCTGCGCCGTTGCCACTTCCACTACCGGCGTCTGGTTGCGAAAGGCAAACACCGCGCCCGTGACGATAACCGCCAATCCCAGGATCGCGGCAAACGCTCCCAGCACTTTCCCGGTCTTCCGCCCGCGCCGCTTTCCGTCATCAATCCGTAGCGATCCCAGGTCCGGTTTTATCGAGTTCGAAGTCGTAGACACCTGTCCCTATCGTTCCTCACAGAATTCTATAACTATATATTACGCGGGCTTTCCGGGGAAATTACGCGGAGGGGAAAAGAAAGCGAGAAACGCAGCCGTGAATATCCACCAAATTGGCAGGCAGAGGAATGCAGGTAAAAAGGTCTCAGGGATTCGCAGCCCATTAAGGAAATCCGCTAAGTTTCAAGCGCGACTCGGATATCTTAACACCCAGACGATAGGCCTGAGCGACATTCCTCGCCGGCCAAATTTCTTACTGTATAGTTCTCTTCGAATAACGCCTCAACCTGGCCACGCGTCATCGGAGCCCGCAGGCTCCTCTGCAAGATCATCAACGACCGTCCTTCGACAGTCGCCGATATCGCTGCCACTCCATCCGACAGCTCCTTGTAACCGTACTTGATGACCCTCCCTTCAGGTGAGGTCGCATACCAATATTCAAAGCTCATCTTCCACCTATCCTTCGCAACCCTGTAGGATAGTGACGAACCAGCCCGAATCGTTTCACTGAAGTATGCAATTTTCTCTCTAAAGGAGCCGTTCTTGGTCGGCTGGGTTCACCATTCGACTTCAATGGCGCTGGCGGCGGAAGGGTGGGAGGGAACTCAAATGAAATACGCGATAGTTGCGCTACTGTTAGCGCTCAGTTCATTCGCATCCTTCGCTCAAGATTCCGCCGAGTATCGCGCCTGCAGCGAGAAAGCAAACACGCAGGCAGAAATGACCGCCTGCGCCGGCGCGGAAGCAAAGCGAGTCGATGCGAAGCTCAACTCTACCTACCGCGCTTTGTTCGCGAAAGTCGAGAGCCAACTCGAAGCCATCGCAAAAATTAAAGCTGCCGAAAGAGCTTGGGTCGCCTATCGCGATGCCTATATCGAAGCTACCTACCCAGCAAAAGACAAAGCCACCGAATACGGCTCCATGTATCCGCTGGAGGTTGTCCTACTTCGCGCCAAGCTCACTCAACGCCAGGTGACTGCCCTCGAAGACATGCTGCAACGTTACACTCTCAAGTGAAATCTTTGGAGTGCGGCTTCTCCTGAGCGAGCCTAAGGGCGGCTTCCACATGCGCTTCCGCGCGGAATTCCAAGTCACACGTCGAGAAGTTGATGCTGCCGAGGGGGAAATCAAGCCACTAACGGAAGAAAAGACTTATTGAAGTTCGCTCCTGCTTCCGGATTACTACTTACCTTTAGGATCAACCGGATTGGTCGGAATCGATCCACCGCTACCACCCGACCCGCCGCTACCACCCGAACCGCCGCTGCCACCGCCGACCCGCCACTACCGCCCGACCCGCCGCTACCGCTCTGTCCGCTCCCACCGCTTCCAGCAGTGCCTCCGCCAGAACCGCCGCCTGCATCGCCGCCACTGCCCGAGCCACCCCCGCCGCCCGCCGACGCAGAGCCGGTCGCTACGCTACCTGCAGACGAATTCATGCTGTTCGCATTCGCTTTGCCGAAGGAATAAACCGCCGCAAGAACCACCAAGGCGATCATCGCCGCGAGCAGCGCGTACTCGGTCGTATCCTGTCCCGATTCTTGCCGCCAGATTCGTTTGAGGAGTGTCTTCATCACGGCGTCTTTGATTCGAAGAAACCCGCCGAGCGGGTACCAACAAACTGCCTTCACTCTTTTATAGCCTTTTTCCAGGGAAACTGCAACGGTTGCAATGCGAGGCGCAGAGGTGCTCAAGCTGCCTCATGAGTGCTTGCGGGTTTTTTGCTTCGTCGCGCGATGGGTTGGCTTCGGGTGGTGCGCAACCTTTTTTCGGTTCGGATTTTTCTTCTCGTGATGAAACCATTTCGAAGGTCCGCTCTCAGCAAGCGGCTGGGCAATCGCAGACGAGCAAAGCGCAAGACCCAGAAACAGCGTTGCCAGCAATCGACTGAGCTTCATTTTTGTCCCCCTTCGCATAAATTCAATGACAAACTACAATGCTCCGAACCACCCGGTGCCGTTGAATCCGGCTCCCAGGAGAGAAGCGATGGAAGCAGCAAGCCTCACAGCGCCCCAGTCGATCAACGACACGGGCCTCCGCAAAGGCTTGCTCGAGGATTTGGCCGTAAAAAGCCTGTTCCTCGGCGGAGAGATGACGCTCGTCGATCTTGCCGATCGCATGTGCCTCGGTCTTGCGCCCATCGAAGAGATTTTTCAGTTCCTCCGCAAAGAGCAGTTCTGCGAGGTGAAGGGAATCACTCGCGGAACGCATCGCATCGCCATCACCGCCATCGGCAAATCGCGAGCCGCCGAACTGCTCGCTCTAAATCAATACGCCGGCCCCGCTCCCGTCACTCTTATGGACTACACCCTGCGCGTTCACTCGCAGAGCGTGCAGCAAACCGAAATCAAAGATGCTGATCTCGATCGCGCCTTTCACGAGCTCGTTCTGCCCGACGACCTGATCGCGCGATTGGGCATCGCCATTGTTTCCGGCAGCTCGATTTTCTTGTACGGCCCTTCCGGCACCGGCAAGACGAGCATCGCCGTCAACATTCCCAAAATCTTCAGCGACTCTGTGCTGATTCCGCACGCCGTCGAAGTGGACAACCAGATCATCGCCGTTTTTGATCCCGGCGTTCATCGTCCCATCGATCGGCGTAAAGTCGAGGACGCTGATAAGCGCTGGGTGCTTTGCCACAGGCCGCGCGTGGTCGCCGGCGGCGAACTTTCCGCCGAAATGCTCGATCTGCAGTTCAATCCCTTGAGCCGCTTCTACACCGCTCCGCTGCAGATGAAAGCTAACAACGGCGTTCTCCTGCTCGATGATTTCGGCCGTCAGCGTATGCGTCCCGACGAATTGCTCAATCGCTGGATGACGCCGCTCGACCGGCGCATGGATTATCTCTCGCTCGCCGGCGGCAAGAAATTCGCGATTCCGTTTGACGTCTGCCTCGTCTTTGCCACCAACCTCGATCCGCGACAACTCGCGGACGAAGCGTTCCTCCGCAGGATCCCGAACAAGATTAGAATTGACCACGCGACACCCGAACAGTTCAAAGAAATCTTCGCGCAGGTCTGCGCCACCCGGTTGCTTTCTTACGATGTCGGCTTGCCGGAGCATGTCGTCCAACAAATCACCCGCGAGATGAAACAGCCGCTTTGCCAATGCTATCCGCGCGATTTAATTGACCAAGTGATCTGGGCCGCCGCGTATCAAGGTGTGGAACCGCGGCTCTCTCGAAGCGCCATCAATCAGGCCTGCCGAAACTACTTCCTCTCGCTCGACGCGCGTTAACGTCCCGCCATTTCGCGCGGCACTTCGAGGTAACCCAGAATCCCTTCTTTCGTCACTCTTGTTGCGATCACTTCGAGCGGCGGCGAATTTCTCGACACGATGAATTCCACCACTTCGAAGCGGTTGCGGTCTTTTAGTTCCAGACAACTCGGCTCAACGTACACGCAGAGCGTGTAGCGATAATTCTTCTGGTTGCTCGATTTCAATCCCAGTCGCACCGGCCCCACCACCTGCGGCTCGGCCCCACGCAAAAGTTCAAAGGGAATCGAAATCTTCTCGCTGTGCGCGAGCAGCTGATTCACCTCGTCCTGATTGCGAAGGATCTGCACGCTCTGGCTGTTCACTTGTCCTGCGACGTCCGCCAGCCGGTTTGAAGTCGCCTGCAAAGCGTCGCGGTTAGCGGCCGTATCGTTTTGCACAGCTCCCAATCCGTGCTGAAGTCCGGCAATTTTGTTCTGCGTGGCTGCATCGGCTTCAGCGGCCGCGCGAGTCTTCTGGGTCGGGATCACTTGATATCTCGGTGGAGACACGACAGCAGGGGCGCTAGCAGCAGCTGGGGCATCAGCCTTCGGGCTCGGCGCGGGAAACGCATAGGTGCGCCTGTGGTTCTCCTGCTCGAGCTGCTCGAGACGCTGCTCGATTCCAGAAAGCCGCTGATCAAGCTGGCCGAGCACCCGGGAATCAGATGGCGAACCGCCGCCCACATCGCTCTGCGCGACGATCTTGTAACCCAGGAAGGCGAGCGCGATGATTGCCGCAATCGACGCTACAAGCACCAAAACTCCTCGCAGACTGGGATTGCTATCGGACAAGCGGTCGGCCGCGGGGATAAAAGCCTCGCGATCGTATTCGATTCCGGCGTTCTTTCGATCCATTTCGACTCTCAGTCTGGAAGGCTCATCCAGCAATTTCTCGGCGGACCCTGCGTCCACGGCCCGGACACGCACTAGACCAAGTTGGAATTCATTGCAGGAGGCATACCAAAAGCAAAGCGAGAATCACGTCTAAGCAGTGGCGAACTCCCCTAAACGGCGGGAGTTGCGTGAAGTTGTAGCCGTCGCATCGGTGCGTCTGCTGGTTTTGTGACCAAAACCTATCAATGCCCTCCCATGCCAGTTCACAAAAGGTGACGCACCTCGCTCAATCCCGCTCCGACATCACCGGAAGGCCAAGGCGGGTGCCGATGGTATAACACGTGCTTTCCTGATATCGGACTAGCTAGCGGGATGGGTGTGTGGCTATCATCGTGAGTGGCGCAAGCGCTCAAACGCGACAGGGAAACCGATGTTAGGCTTGGCGACAAAAATGGCTGCCGAAGCAAGGCCAAGGGAAAAGTCGCCCGAGTTGCTGGTTGCTTGGAACAGTAACTCAGGCTGGTGGAGCTCTTTGAAGGCTGTTTGCTCCCATCCAAGATTGCCAGTGCTTCGTACATCCAGCTATTTTCACAGTCCTGATGTATCGAACGCGCCGGTTGCCGGCGGCTCGTTTACCGCTTCCTTCCTGATGCACTGTGCGCTGATTCTGCTTATTTTCTACCTGCCTCAGGCGCTTCCGGCCAACGTCCAGGCGTTTGACTCAGCGCCCGCTCGCACGGAGAAAATCTACTACCGCGTTCCTCTCTTGGGTTCGACGCAAACCCTTCCTCGCATAGCTCCGGCGGGTCCAGGGGCTCGCCCGGGAACGGGGTCAAAACCTGACCAACTTCCGGCGCTGGGAAGCACAGCAGCCCATAGCAATCTAACGATCGTTTCAAAGCCGGCTGCTCCAGATAACAACCGCCAGACCATCTATCAGCGCAGTTCGCCGCCGGACCTTCGCATTCCAGTCGAGGTAAAACTTCCAAACATGGTTTTGGGCGACCCTTCCCCAGCGCTGAAGTCGCCGGTCAAGGTTGACCCTAATACGGCCCGGCCCACTCAGATCGATCGTCGGCTCGCGCCCGAAGCAGCTCCTAATGTAGGGCCGGAAGCCCCCAAGCCGCCTTTGGTGAGTTACCTCGACCCATCCACATCGCAGCCCAAACTGGCAATTCCTGTTGCCGGAGCCGCCAAGCCAACGATGAAAAGCGGCAACGGCGGTGCTACGGGCGCCGCAAATGGCGGGGTGGCCGCTCCGGGTGACGGAAACGATCTTCTCGTCGTTGGAGTTGACCCAGCCCCGGCGGGATCGGTTATAGCTCTCGGTCCGGGGAATCGCTGGGGCGAGTTTTCGATCTCGCCAGCCGGTGGTCAGCCCGGTTCGCCGGGAGGCAGCCCCGGCGGTGTCGTCGGAGGAGGTTCAGGAGGCAACGGTTCGGGCGGCGATGGAAGCACCGGGGTAGGGTCGGGCGGCGGCGGAGGAGGCGGCGGAAATTCAGGGACAGACGGAGCTGTCAGTATTAGCGGCAGCGGCGCCAGCGAAGCTCGTGGAGCGCTCCCTTCCGCCCTGATCGCGGCGATGGTTTATCCCGTCCCTTCAGCCGTTCTTTCAAAGCTGCGCAAGAATTTGTTGGTTGTATCTGCAGGCCCAATCGGAGGCGGTGGACTGGGAGTTTATCGCGCGCTGAACTGCGGCAAGATATATACCGTGTTCCTGCCAATGCCGGGAAAAAATTGGACGATGCAATACTGCCCGAAAGCAGATCCTACTCAGAAGGCAGCCTCTCAACAGGCCTCGACGGTGATCCACATGGAAGCTCCTATCGTGCCCCCGGAGCCGGATGTGGAATCGAGATACGATTTTCAAAGGGTGCCGGTCCCGATCGAGAAGGGTTCTAAGCTTATTGTCCTCCGCGGCACGCTCCTCGCCGACGGGAGTGTGTCGGGCCTTGAGATATTCCAAGGGGTGGTGCCGGCGATGGATGAGGCCGCCCGCCTGGCATTTGGGAAATGGAAGTTCAAGCCTCCCATGAGAAGCGGGAAACCGGTTACCGTGGACATTCTCGTCGGAATTCCGCCAATCCTGCCAAGCACGACCGAGAAGTGACACGTGTAACTTTGCGGTGCCTAGCGGGCCAAAATCCTGTATGTGCTAGCTGCGAGGGCTCCATCTTGCCATGTATCCGAAACAAGACGTGCCGAAAAGTCGTCCAACTCCATCGGCTGATACACGTTTTCCCAATTGAGGCAGATGTTTTCCACTATGAAAGTTCGTCGCGTCTCCTTTTGGCGACCTGTCCATTTTTGAGGACAGCCATAGTCCTGACAGCAGACACATTAGGGTTTTCGTCCTAGTTCTATGTAGTACTGCCATTTTTTGGCCTTCGTTTTGCGTTATGCTTTGCCTCGCTCGTTTCCCTGCAGCGCCGGGGCTTCACGTAGCAGCTCTGGGGGTCTCTCCGGCCGCGGGCAATGAGCAGGCCCACAAAGATCTAACCGCGCGCTGAGGGGCTCGGGGGGAGCGTGACGCTGATGGATCAGTCCATACACCTCTGTTTTTTCAGTCAAGATTCTGCTTTGGCCGAGATCATCGGACGCGCCTTAGGCAGCGGTTTTACCTCACGCGCCTGCGATGAATTCGAGTTGAGCCGCCTCAACGAGCACCGCGATTGGTGTGATGTCGTGCTGCTCGATCTTCGGCATTCCGGTACTCAAGGCGACTACGAGGCCGGCCTGCGTCTGATGGACGAGATCAGCAAAATCGCCATCCATCCTCCGGTAATCGCGCTTTGCGACGCTGAGAATCGCTCGCTCCTCGTGGGAGTGATGGAACACGGCGCCTACGACAGCGTGATGAACCCGCCCAACATGATTGAGCTTCGGCTGGTTCTGAAGCGCGCTTATAAATTCCACACCGCAGAGAAAGAGCTGGAGCGCCTGCGTTCGAGTTCCCGCAATGGAGGAAAACTCCACGAACTCATTGGAACGTCATCCTCCATGCAGGAACTCTTCGCGCTCGCGCAGAAGATTGCGCCGTGCGACGTGAACGTTCTCATCACGGGCGAGACTGGCACCGGGAAAGAACTCCTGGCTCGCGCGATTCACCAGATGAGCGGACGCGCGACTCGTCCACTGGTTGCATTTTCGTGCGCGAATTTGCCGGAAACGCTGATTGAAGACGAACTCTTCGGGCACGAAAAAGGCGCTTTTACCGGAGCCATGGCATGCCGGCGCGGGCGCGTGGAGTCCGCTGACCAGGGCACTCTGTTTCTCGACGAAATAGGCGACCTCGGCCTCGGGCTGCAACCGAAGCTGCTGCGCGTGCTGCAGGAGCGAAGTTTCGAGCGGCTGGGCAGCAACTCGACGATCAACGTAAATATCCGCTTGATCTGCGCGACGAACCGGAATCTTTCCGAGATGGTGCAGCAGGGAAAATTCCGCGAAGACCTTTTCTACCGCTTGAACGTGGTGCAGATGCATCTGCCACCGCTTCGCGAACGCCGCGATGATATTTCGCTGCTCGCGCAACATTTTCTGCAGGCATCGTCGGAACAATTCAACAAAAAGGTGCGCAGATTTTCGCAGCCGGCCCTGCACGCTCTCGAAGAATATGCGTGGCCAGGTAACGTGCGCGAGCTTGAAAACGCCGTGCAGCGCGCGGTGGTATTGTCCGAAGGCCAGACCGTGGACATCTGGCATCTTCCCGGCGGAATCCGCTCGAATCCCACGGAGCCGGTGATGATCCGGTCGTACGAGGAAGAAGTGCGGCAATTCAAGCGGCGCCTTCTGCTGAGGACGCTGCAGGAATGCGGCTGGCGCAAGGCGGAGAGCGCGCGCACGTTAGGAGTCGCGCGCGGCTATCTGCACAGGCTGATTAATCAGCTCGATCTAAGGCAGACGGACGACGATGGAATTGCAGCCAGTAGCCGCGAAAAATTGCCGCCGTCGAAGCTCGTCATGTAGCAGGCGGGCTGGTTCAGCGGATGCCGCAGAGTTTTTCAACCCATGATTTCTACTAGCCAGAACGATCCTTCTCCAACGCGCCCGGTGATGTGCAGATGAGCGAGTCACAAATGCCGATGCATTCGGCGGGCGCAACGGCGCACGTCGGCCCTGGCGAAATTGTCCTGCCAGCCCAGGAGCGAATCCGCGCGGCGTTCGTCTCCGCTCTACAGAAGGTATTTTCATTTCCCATGATGCTGGCAACGTTCCTTGTCGGAGGTGTCGCTGCCTCCGTACGGCTCTTCGATGTGGACCCCGATTTGTGGTGGCACATCAAGGTGGGCGAAAGCATCCTCGCCACGCATCACTTCCCGACAACTGATCCGTATTCATTCACCGTGCACGGGCAACTGTGGCTCGCTTATGAATGGCTGGGAGAAATCGTGCTCGCCACGGCGCAGCGGATCGGGGGACTGCGTGGTCTCGATGCGTTGCTGATAGGCCTGGGCTGTGCGGTGATGCTGGCGATCTACGTATTCGCGACGATTCGCACCGGCAATTCGAAGGCGGGATTTGCGGCTGCAGCGATCCTGCTGATTCTCGCCAGGCCGTCGTTTTCGTTGCGCCCGCAAATGTTCGGCTATCTCTTCCTGGTGCTTACGCTCATTGCCCTCGAATTATTCCGGCAAGGGAAGCGCGGCGCGCTTTGGTGTTTGCCGCTGCTGATGCTGGCCTGGGTAAATATCCACGGCTCGTGGGTGATCGGGATGGGCGCAATTTTTGTCTACTGGATGAGCGGGCTTGTGGAATTTCGAGTGGGTGGAATTGAAACCCAGCGCTGGTCCGTGGATGATCGCAAGCGAATTTCGTTTGTTTTTTTGCTATGCCTCTGCGCGTTGCCTCTGACGCCCTACGGAACCCGAATCGCGATGTCGCCGTTCGAATACGCTTCTTCGCTCCCGCTCAATGTGGCGAAAATCATGGAATGGCAGCCCATGGCGTTCAACCTGGCGGGCGGAAAGATATTTCTCGGCCTGCTGCTCGGTTTCATAGTGGCGCAGATTGCTTTCCGCTACACATGGAATCTCGCGGAGCTCGCTCTTTTTCTCTTGGGCACGGTGATGGCATGTCTGCACATCCGGTTTCTGCTCGTGTTCGTGCCGTTCTTCGCGCCCATCCTTGCGGTGATGATCGCGCGATGGATGCGAGGATATGACGCGCGGAAGGACCGATTCGTTTTGAATGCGGTGCTTATGGCCATCGTGGTGGCCGGTATTGTGCGTTATTTCCCGTCGCGAGCCGAGCTTCAGAGAATCGTTTCCGAGCACTGGCCGGTGAACGCGGTGGAATATCTAAACACGCACGAAGTTCCCGGGCCCGATGTACAACAGCCTACGGCTTCGGCGGCTACTTGATTTGGACTCGCGGGCCGGAACACAAAGTGTTTATGGACGGAAGCGCGACGTCTATGAACGCGGCGGCGTGTTTGCCGATTACTGCATATCTCCGAGCTCGACCAGGTGCGATTCCGGTATTGCGAAGTTACGGGATTCGCTCTTGCTCTGATCGAGCGGAGCGTGCCGCTCGAACGCTTCTTTCGGCGTCGCCGGATTGGAAGCGCGTCTACATCGACAATGTGGCCGCGCTCTACGTGCGAAAAGGTGGATCGTGACGAATAGGGGCGGCTTCGCAGGACTGGCGGGGGATCGAACTGAAGATCCCGCTGGCGACGAAGCCCGATTGAGCCGAGCTGTTCCTGGCCTCGTCCTCGCCTGCATCCTGGCGGCGTACGTGTTTTCAATTGTGCGTCTTCATCCCGACCAATCTCTTCGGACTCACTGGGGACGACGCGAATCTACTTGAGTTCGGCCAAAGCGCTGGAGGAGGGAAAAGGCTATATTCTTCCTAGCCTGCCTGGCAACCCGCCGGCGACCAAGTATCCCATTGTGTACCCGTGGATTTTATCCTTTGTGTGGCGGATTAACCCGTCATTTCCCGCGAATTTACCTTTAGCGATTTTGATCAGTGTTGGGTTTGGAGATTGGGTTCCTGATTGCGGCCTACGCGATGTTTTCGAGCGCTTGGCGGAATTAGTAAGGCTGAGGCGTTAATACTCGCCGCTTATTGCGCTTGCATCCACTGGTGATGCTCTATGGCGCAAGCGTGCTGTCCGACATGCCGTTCGCTTTCTTTGCTTTAGCATCGATGGTCATTGCGGATCGCGCCATGCAGGGCAATGGCGGACAAATAGCAAGCTTGTCCTGCGGCGCACTGGCCGGTATCTCGGCTCTTACGCGGATATTGGGAATTCCAATAATCTTGGGAATTCTGATCACTGGAATCGTGCGCCGTTCATGGCGGCAGCTCGTTACGTTTGGACTATCCGTTACGCCGTTTGTTGGAGTAGCTGCCTGGAGAGCCATCTTCTCGAAGAAACCGATCTCTCCGATAAGTGGTCCTACCGGTCAGAGTCTCGGATGGACGCATGCTTGGACCTTCTACACAGACTATGTGGGGATATGGAAGATAGGTGTTCCGGACATACATGTATTCTGGGCAATGTTGAAAAACAATGCTGGAATGATTCTTCGAGCAGCCTGCTGACCTGTTTCTTGGACCTAGCTTCGTACGCGATACGATGTTGGGCAGGGTCTTGATATTGCTAGCAGCGGTTGCAACGCTTGCGGGAATCCTGCGCCAGGCAAAAAAGTATGGCTGGAAGCCCGTTCACTTTGCTGCGCTCCCTTGCGCCGTGGTTTTTCTTCTGTGGAGTTACCCTGATGTCAGTCGGTTTTCTCTGCCATTCTGGCCGTTGTTGGTCGTTGGAGTTTGGACGGAGGGAAGGCAGGTCGTTCGAGTCATCAGGTCAACTCTGTCGAAGAGCCCCGCGATGTTCGAAAATGGTTTGGGCCTGGCGATGGGCCTTGTGCTTGCGACTCTGGTGTGCGGAGTCGTGGCGAATTCCGTTGCAGGCGTGCGAACGGCAGTGGAGAGGATTAGTCGCGACCGCCAGGAACTACTTCGAGATAAGCTGGAGTGCTACGATTGGATTCGGCGCAATACCGACCCCAGTGACCGCTTAGTAGCATATGAAGATGCGGTCGCTTATCTCTATACCGGTCGTGAGACTGTGCGTCCCACGATTTTCACCACTGACGAGTTCTATGAACCCAAACGCTTGTCTCAGGAAGCTTCACATTTCTCAGATGTGGCGCAAGCGATTCAGGCGCACTACTGGCTCCTTGCGGCCGACGATTTCAATCGCGAATGGCCAGCGGCGTTAGAGTTGAAACAGAATCACGTGCGTCGGATGCAGAGAGAGTTGCAATTGGTATTTCAGGGGAGTCGAGGAACTGCTGCTGTGCATCTAGCAGACCGCTTGCCGGATAGCTGTGGCTTGGAACGCGATAACTGCGAGAAGACATCCTCGATTGAGCTTCCGGTTGGCTCCGTGATGTCCTCGGATGGTACTAGGCAGCACTCTGAATCGGTGACTCCAGGTCGTGTCGAGTAACCTATGAAGCCAAAGCAAGTATGTTGGGTGTACACAGGTAGTTACAGTTGGGGTCGATCCTGTTTTTGCGAGCCATAAAGCGAGCAATCACATGCGGTTAGCTATGGTGGAGAAGCTCACGAATTGGTGCTAGACATGCTTAGAAACAAACCGGATGCAGCAGCACGTGTCAGTTCAGCCCACAAAAATAAACGAGAGGACTTCCGATGAAAGATTTCTTGAAGCGGCTTTGGTTGGAGGAGGAAGGACAGGATTTGACGGAGTACGCCTTGTTGCTGGCCCTGATTGCCCTCGGCGCGATTACTGCAATGAAGACCATTGCGACTACTATCAATAATGTGTTCTCAAACGCTGCCAGCAGCTTGTCTTCGGCGACAGGTTAACAAGCATTTGAGTCTCGTTACCCCGGTTTGTGTCGGACGATGCTGACGACCGTTCCGCAAGCAATTTGGGCGCTCACGCTGGCATTCACTCTATACGCCGGCTGGATGGACTTGCGAACACGCCGAATCCCCAATTGGCTCACGGTACCGGGCTAGTCGTTGGAATCGCGGCGAACACCGCGCTCAACGGGTGGCACGGAGCAGTTCGTCGCTCTCGAAGGTGCCGGGCTGGCGCTCGTGATTTTGCTTCCGTTCGTTTTGCTACGAGCGCTCGGCGCAGGCGACTGGAAGCTGATGGGAGCAGTCGGCGGACTGCTCGGACCAAAGGCTCTCCTTTACGTTTTGGTGGTCAGCATTCTCGCCGCGGGCGCCATCGGCATGGTGCAGGTGATTCGCGCGCACCGCTTGGTACACACGTTCAAGAACATGTGGGTGCTCGTGCAGGGATTTTTGATCTTCGGGCTGCGGGCCAATCCGGAAATTTCGCTCGATAATCCGGGGCTGATGAAAGTTCCGTTCGGAGTGGCAGTCGCGATCGCCGCGGTGATTTCGTTCGGGGCCGCTCGTCTCGGTTACTGAGTTCGAGAACTTTAAGAGTTTCCAACCAGGGAGATTTGCTGATGAATTCGAACCGACTGCTGGGGTTGGCCGTCGCGATCATTCTCGGAATTGTCGCGAGCATGTTTGTCTACCGGCAATTCCAGGCGGCTTCAGCACCCAAGCCGGTCGTAAAAATGCAGCAAATCGTGGTAGCGGCTGAACCCCTGAAGCTGGGAACGCGCGTGAACGCCTCGAACCTGAAAACGATTCCGTGGCCGCAGGGCCAGCCGGTCGCCGGGAATGTTCACGAAGGTTGACGACGTCGCGAATCGCGCTCTCATCACATCCGTCGCAGAAAACGAACCAATCCTCGAGAGCAAACTCGCTTCGCTTCAATCCGGCGCAGGTCTCGCCGCCACAATTCCCGAAGGCATGCGCGCAATGTCAGTCGCGGTAAACGATGTGGTGGGCGTAGCGGGATTCGTCACGCCGGGAACGATGGTGGACGTGCTCGTCACTGGCGCGGCCACTGGCGGCGGAAATATCACGCGCACGATCCTGGAAAACGTCCGCGTACTTGCCGCGGGCCAAAAGGTCGAACAGGATAAGGAAGGCAAGCCGCAAACGGTTCCTGTCATCACGCTTCTGGTAACCCCCGACGACGCTGCGAAGCTCGCAATGGCGAGCACCGAAGGCAAAATTCAGCTCGCGCTCCGCAACACGATTGACACAAAAAACATGAGCCCGCCTGCCGTGATGCAAACTTCGCTCTTCGCTTCAGGCGCGCCGCCGGCTCCGAAGCATGTTGCGGCGAAAACGCCTCCCGCAGTCCCCGCTCCGTTCACTGTAGAAGTCATCGTCGGAACCAAACGCGAAACAAAGAGCTTTCAAAATCCGTGAGCAACCGTCGGGGGTTTCGAATGCCAGAGCCATCATCTCCACAGCTTTCAACGCGAAATCCGCTGTCGGTGTTGCTGCGCGCCGGCGCGTCGGCAATCCTTGTTGCCCTCCTCGTTTGCGAAGCGCCCGGCCTTGGCGGGCCAACCCCGAGTTCCTGGGGAAGCGCAATCGGGCCAGCAATCAGGCGAAGTTCCGCAGGCGCTGCATCTCCTTGTGGGACGCTCGTTGGTCATCACGTCCCCGTCGCGCATCAAGCGGGTTTCGCTTGCCGATCCCGCCATCGCCGAAGCGATCGTCGTGAGTCCCACGCAGGTTCTCGTCAACGGAAAAGCTCCGGGCGGAGTTTCGCTCATCATCTGGGACGAAAACGAGCAGAGCCAGGCTTTCGAAGTGTCTGTGGATATTGACGTTCTGAGTTTGACCGAAAAGATTCACGAAGTCTTTCCGAATGAGCCCGTCGTAGTCGAAACGTCGAAAGACGTCGTGATGCTGTCCGGCAAAATTTCCTCGCAAGCGGTGGCGGACAAGATTCTCGAAGTCGTGAAAGGCACCACGCCGAAAGTCACCAGCCTGATGGAAGTGCCGGCGTCGCCTCCGGGCGAAATTCTGCTGGAAGTGAAATTCGCGGAAGTGGACAAGACGGCGTTGCAGGAGCTCGGGATCAACATCCTCAGTCTTCCGGGCGCAAAAAACGTCGGAATAATTTCAACACAACAGTTTTCGCCGCCTCAACTTGTCGCCCCATCACAAGGCGTGAATTCGGGCATCGGCGTCAGCAATTTGCTGAACATCTTCCTCTTCCGTCCGGACATCAATCTCGCCGCCACGATCCAAGCCCTGCAGCAGAACAACGTTCTGGAAATCCTCGCCGAGCCCAACTTGCTCACCGCATCCGGAAAAGACGCCAGCTTTCTCGCCGGCGGCGAATTTCCGTTTCCCATCGTGCAGGGCACCACGGGCGGCGGCTTTGCCGGAATCACCATTCAGTTCAAGGAATTCGGCGTGCGCCTGAATTTCACGCCCACGCTGCTCCCGAGCGGCCTGATTCACCTGCACGTGAAGCCGGAGGTCAGCGCCCTCGATTTCACCAATGCTCTCAACGTTTCCGGTTTCTTGATTCCGGCGCTGTCCACGCGCCGCGTAGAATCGGAGATGGATCTAAGGGATGGACAGAGTTTCGCGATTGCCGGCCTCGTAGATAACCGTGATACGGAGCAGCTCTCGAAGATTCCGTTCATCGGCGATGTACCCGTTCTTGGCAAGCTGTTCACTAGCCGCAGTATCAACAAGACAAGAGACGAATTGCTTGTCATGGTGACGCCGCGAGTGGTGCAGCCCATACAGCCGCAGCAAAAAAAGCCTGAGCTGTTTTTCCCGAAGCCGTTCCTGACGCCAACGCCCAGCACGACAGAACAACCGAAAACGCCAGGCCAGAAGTAAAGGGGACCTATAGCGAGATGAAGAGCGACTTGAGGCCAATTAGAAGGGCGGCAGAATCATGGTGACCACCGCAATCGCGAGCGCCGATCGAGACGGCTCTGCGCAGCTTCTCGCTTGCCTGCAGCAGACGGGCCTGGTCAGCTCCGTCAAGCAGTGGACGATTCCGATGGAAAAGTTGCCGGATGCGAGCGAAGGAATTCCCGACGTCGTGTTTCTCGATCTCAGCCGGGATTCGGAGCCGTTTTTCGTTTTCGGTGCGCACCTTCGAAGATTGCGTCCCGCTGTTCGCTTGATCGCCTGTTCCACCACAGCTCCCAACCAACAAACTCTTCTCGAAGCCATGCGCTGCGGCGTGCAGGACTTCGTTAACAAACCGGTGACGCCGGAAGCCCTGAAAGATGTCCTGACGCGCTTTCGCGCCGAAGGGCAAGCCACTGAACGCAAGGCGGCCGAGAAGACGATTATCGTGATGGGCTCGAAAGGCGGCGTCGGCACCACCACTGTCGCCGTGAATTTGGGCGTCCAGCTATCCACGTACGCGCGAAAGCACGTAGTGCTGCTTGATTTCGCGCGGCCTTTGGGCAATGTGCATCTCCTTCTCGATCTGCATCCGCGTTTCGTGGTCCGCGACGCGGTGGAAAATTTGGATCGGCTGGACAGCCACTTCTTCAGCGGCCTCCTGACGACGCATAAAACAAAGCTCGAAATCCTCGGCGGCGCAACCCAACTCGAAGAGTGGCAAAACATCAAGCTTGGCCCCCTCGAGCGAGTGATGAACGTGGCCCAGGCGAGCAGCGACGTCGTCCTCGTCGATGTCGGCTCGCAGTTTTCATCGGAATGGAATCCAATGTTTCAAAACGCTCGGATGATTCTGGTAGTCGCCGAAGCAAACGTTCCTGCGCTTTGGACGCTCGAGCGACGTCTGCTGGCCATGGCGGGAATTGGAATTGAGCCTGAACGCGTTCGCGTGGTGATCAATCGCTGGCATAAGGGTGACGAGGAAGCGCTGAAGAGCATCGAGAAAAGCATCAAGCGGCCGATCTTTGCCTGTCTTCCCAATGACTATCGAAAGGCCAGCATGGCCGTGAATTTGGGAATGCCGCTCATGGAAAATCACAACAATGTTTTGACGAACCGCTACCGGCAGCTCGCCGCACAGTTGGCAGGGATCGAGCAGGCTACCGCGAAAAAAGCTGGGCTAGGCGGATTTCTGTTTCCGACCAAGAGGTAAGAACGAATGTCGTCCGGCACGCTTCCAACGAGAAAGACTGATTACTCAGCCGTCAAAGCGGCGATTCACCGCAAGCTGATCCAGAAATTGAATCTGGACCGCCTCGGCGAAATCAAACGCGAAGACGTCCGCCGGGAAGTCGCTCAGATTTTGGAAGGGCTCGTCGTCGGCGAATCGACGCCGATGAACCTGCAGGAGCGCGAGCGGCTCTCGCTGGAAATTCTTGACGAAGTATTTGGACTGGGTCCTCTTGAACCGCTTCTGGCCGACCCGACTGTGTCCGACATTCTCGTGAACACCTACAAGCGAGTCTACGTCGAGCGCAAAGGCATTCTGGAACTAACCAGCGTCCAGTTCCGGGACGACGTCCACTTGATGGGCATTATCGACCGAATCGTTTCTGCAATCGGCCGCCGCGTGGATGAATCATCGCCGATGGTGGATGCGCGCCTGGCAGATGGCTCGCGCGTCAACGCCATCATTCCTCCCCTTGCTGTGGACGGCCCTTGCATGTCCATTCGCCGATTTGGACGCGATCGGCTGAACTCACAGGATTTGCTGGCCAACAAAACACTCACGCCCGCAATGCTGGAACTGCTTCAAGGCTGCGTAAGAGCGCGATTGAACATTTTGATCTCCGGCGGCACCGGCGCGGGCAAGACGACGTTCCTCAATGTGTTGTCGTCTTACATCTCCAATCGCGAACGGATTGTAACGATTGAAGACGCGGCCGAATTGCAGCTTCATCAAGAACACGTCGTTCGGTTGGAAACCAGGCCTCCCAACATCGAAGGCAAAGGTTCGGTGCAGCAGCGCCAACTCGTTATCAACTCGCTGCGCATGCGCCCGGACCGCATCATCGTTGGTGAGGTGCGCGGCGAAGAAGCGCTCGACATGTTGCAGGCCATGAATACCGGTCACGACGGTTCGCTCGCTACGATTCACGCCAATTCTCCTCGTGACGCGCTGAGCCGCCTTGAAACGATGGTCGCCATGGGCAGTTTGAATATTCCCGACAACGCAATTCGCAGGCAGATTGCGTCCGCCGTTGATGTGGTCGTTCAAGTCAGCCGCTTGAGCGATGGCACTCGAAAAGTTGTGAGCCTCGCCGAAATCACCGGCATGGAGGGCGAAGTGGTCACCATGCAGGACATCTTCGTGTACCGCAAGCGCGGCATACGCGATTCCGGCGAAGTGTTGGGCGAATTTATTCCCACTGGCATACGCCCGAAGTTTGCGGAGCGCCTGGCCGTCACAGGCATTCAGCTCCCGGTATCCATGTTTGAAGTCCCCAGGAGCTATTGAGGATTCGCGATGGCCCCTTTACTCGCACTCTTAACTTTTGCCGTTGTATGCGGGATCGTCCTCTCGCTCTGGATGCTGGCAAGCGGCGAAGATCGGCCGAGCATGGTCCGCCGCCGCATGAGTGCCGTGCGCAAGGCGGATAACCGCACCGCCGAAGCTTCGCCGGATTTGTTTCTCATTCGAGACGAGATGCTCAGCAGCGTTCCCCTGCTTCATCGCATCATGACGCAGTTTTCATGGTCCGTCCGTCTTCAGCAGACGATCGAGCAGGCTGGCATGACGATCAAGCCTGCCAAAGTGCTCCTGCTCAGCGGCGTTCTTGGCTTTGCAACTTTTCTGATCGCCGCGCACTTTTTTCACAGTCTTGCGCTCGCGGCGATTCTGGGGCTGCTCCTCGCTCTCGTCCCCTATTCGGTGATTGCCTTTAAGCGCGCCCGGCGCATGCGGCAATTCGAAGAAAAATTTCCCGAAGCGCTGGACCTTTTGGGACGCGCCGTTCGCGCCGGCCACGCATTTACCACCGGCCTCGAAATGATCTCGATGGAGTCCTCCGAGCCGGTCGCATCCGAATTTCGCAAGACATTCGAAGAGCAAAATTTCGGATTGCCCCTGCGCGACGTCCTCGTAAACCTCACCGAGCGCGTCCCGCTGATGGACGTGCGCTTTTTCGTCACCGCGCTGCTGGTGCAAAAAGAAACGGGCGGCAACCTCGCGGAGATTCTCGACGAGCTTTCCCGCGTGATTCGCGAGCGTTTTCGAATCTATCGCGAAGTGCGCGTGCGCACCGCTCAAGGCCGGCTCACCGCAATGGTTCTCATCGCGATGCCGCCTTCGATGATGGCTCTGCTCGCGCTGATGAATCCGAGCTACATGAAAATCTTGTTCACCGATCCAGTCGGCCCCACTTTGCTGACGGCCGCCGCGGCAATGCAGGTTCTCGGCTCAATAATTATCTGGAGAATTATTCATATCGATGTCTGATTCAAATTCTGGAGACTTTGATGGTTTGGGTCATCACTAGCGCAACTTTCTTGGCCACCGTAGGAATCCTCGTGGCGCTCGTTTTCGCTTTCTCGCCTTCCGACCAGAAAGTGGCGGGAAGGCTCGAGCGGCTCCTCGATGCCTCGGCAATCGCGGAACGTAGCAAGCCGCCAGCCAAGAAAACCGAATGGGTCAAAGACGGTCTGGCTTCCATCGGCAAACTTGTGCCGTCCGGCTCGGGCCAGGTCTCGCGAACTCAGCTCTTGATGATTCGCGCCGGTTACCGTAGCGCCGACGCGATGCTCGCCATGCGCGGTATGAAAATACTCCTTCCGGTTGCGCTGCTGGCTGCCGTCCTGCTCACCGGCTTCTACCGCTACAACCCCACCTTTATCATCGGAGCCGCCGCCGTTCTCGGTTTTCTGCTTCCGGACATGTGGCTCACCTCGCGAGTGCGTGCGCGTCAGCATCGCCTGCGAATGGGTCTGCCGGATGCCCTCGATCTCCTGGTGATCTGCGTGGAAGTGGGACTCGGTCTCGATCAAGCCCTGCTTCGCGTCGCGCAGGAAATGCAAGTGGCGCATCCCGAATTGAGCGAGGAATTGCAGTTGGTAAACCTGGAAATGCGAGTGGGCAAAAGCCGCATCGAAGCTCTGCGCTCGCTTTCCAAGCGCACGGGCCTCGATGACGTGAAGGCGCTCGTCGCCATGCTCGTGCAGACCGAACGCTTCGGCACCAGCGTTGCTCAATCGCTTCGCGTGCACTCCGACGATTTGCGCACGCGGCGGCGGCAGCGAGCCGAAGAAATGAGCGCTAAAACGACAGTGAAAATGGTTCCGGCGCTGGTGCTGTTTATTTTTCCGGCGCTGCTCGTAGTGGTCCTGGGCCCCGCGGTTCTCACTTTCATGCGCCAGTTCGCGCACTAAAGCAGGAATCGCAACGCGGCGTGCTAGGCGCACGCCGTGAAAATCAAACCTGACTGGGAGGGGTAGCGGAAATGGACAACGTAACGCTAATACGGATCGTGGCAGGGGCGCTGGCAGTTGTGGTCCTGTTCATCATCATCTGGCGGCGCCGTAGAAATATCGAGGAGTAGAAACACGTCAGTTCAAGAGCTCAAATTCGGGAAGATGGGATCCGCGATGGCCAATCATAAAAACGGCCGTGCCGTAGCCGTGTATAACAAAACGCGCGAAACATTTGTCGCCACCGAAGCCTCCGTGGCCGATAGCTATTTCCGCCGCTTGATCGGATTGCTCGGCAAGACGCAACGCTGGGCGCGGCTCGGTTGCGGCCTGTGGATCGTTCCGTCTCGCGGTGTGCACACGATCGGCATGATGTTCCCGATCGACCTGATTTTCCTGAGCAAAGAAAAAGAAGTCGTGCACATCGAGGAGTACGTGCGCCCGTTCCGGATTTCGCGCGTATCCCTCAAAGCCAGCAGCGTGCTCGAGCTTCCGCCCCACACGATTTATCGCACCGGCACCAAAGTGGGAGACCGCTTCGAGATTTCAACCCTGCGAGCCGCCAGTTGACGTAGCGCGATGGGCTCTCAGGTGGAGGTTGTAGTTGAGATTGATCCTTACGGGGACATATTAGAGGCAATGAAGCAGAATCGTAGAACGAATGCAACAGGGTTCGGTGATGGTCGAGATGGCGCTCGTGCTTCCAGTGCTCCTGTTGCTGGTCATTGGGGGTATCGATCTCGACCTCATGGTCTCTGCAAAGTCGGCGTTGAATTATGTGGCAAGCGAAACCGCTCGTTGCATGACGCAGAATGCGGGCTGCCCTTCAAACACCGCGCAAACTCAGGCCGGGAATCTTGGTCTCAATGCCGCCAAGATTACGGCAAATTCTGTTCCGTCCACGCCTTGCCCCGCTCTAACCGCTTTTCCTCCACCCAACCCCCCGTGCACTGTGACAGTGACCGTAAATTACGCGTGGTCCCCCATCTCTCCCTTCCTCCGCGCCGCAACTCTAACCAGTGTCGCGACTTCTGTCCAATAGCCACTGTGATTTGCCGAATTCCATAATTTGTTGCGTATAATGCAGTCCGCTCGAAGCGACAAGGGAGAGTCGGCATGAGCGACAATATATTGACCGCGTTTAGTAGAGCGCTGGCCTCCGGCGCAATCCGAGTGATTGACCTAAGCCAGCCCCTCGACGCCGCCACCGCCACAATCCAGCTCCCCCCGGAATTCGGCAAGACCTGGCCCTTCCGCCTCGAAGAAATCTCGAAATACGACAGCCGCGGCCCCGCCTGGTACTGGAATAATTTCTCCTGCGGCGAACACACCGGCACGCATTTCGACGCCCCGATCCACTGGGTCACGGGCAAGGACTACCCCAACAACGCCACCGACAATATCCCCGTAGCAAAATTTTTCGCCCCAGCCAATGTAATCGACGTTTCACGCGAAGTCGCCAAAGATCCCGATTTCCTGCTCACGCCGCAGCACGTGGAAATGTGGGAAACCACACACGGCCGCATCGAAGCCGGCTCCTGGGTCCTGATGCGCACTGATTGGTCGAAGCGCAAAGACGCCGCCTCATTCCTCAATATCAAGGAAGACGGCTCGCACGTCCCCGGCCCTCATCCCGGATCTCGTTCCCTTTCTCGCCAAAGAGCGCGACGTAATCGGCTGGGGCTCAGAAGGAGTCGGCACCGACGCAGGCCAGGCCTTCAAATTCAATCCGCCGTTTCCATGCCACACCATCATGCACGGCAGCAATAAATTCGGCCTCGCAAGCCTGATGAACCTCGATCAACTCCCCCCAAAAGGCGCCATCCTGATCACGCCCCCACTCAAAATCGTCCGAGGCTCAGGCAGCCCCTGCCGCGTCCTAGCCCTGGTCGCCGCTTAGATTTGTCCTTGCAGTGAGCCTTCAGCGGTGCAAATAGCAAGTGCGACCAAGACCTCGCACCTAGTTGATGGCGACGCGGCCATTCCGTAACGCCGGCTTGCCCTGAGTTTCGAAGGGCGTCCCGCCGGCTCTTTTTCGCCCTGCAGACCACCATCATATTGACATGTGCTCCACATGCAAGTATGCTAATCGCATGCCTGTGATGGTTCAAATTCGAAATGTACCTTCCGAACTGCATCGTGAGCTCAAGGCCCGTGCGGCGCTCGAAGGCATGTCCTTGTCCGACTACCTGCTCCGCGAGTTGCGCCACGCCCTCGACCGCCCCACCCTTGACGAAATTCGGAAGCGGCTTTCGAGCCGCCAACCCGTGCGGCCTCATCCCGCACCGGCGGCAGCGGTACGCGCCGAGAGGAAGAATCGCTGATCGTCATCGATGCTTCCGCGATTCTTGAAGTTCTCCTCCAAACGCCTGCCGCTCCACGTGTGAGCCGACTCATCTTCTCAGCCAATGAGACGCTGCATGCTCCTCATCTCATCGACTTGGAAATCGCGCAGGTCTTGCGTCGCTACGTGCGCACCGCGATCATCTCCGCTGACCGCGGCGCCGAAGCTCTCAACGATCTCATTGACTTTCCACTGACCCGCTATCCGCATTTCGTCCTGCTTACACGCATTTGGCAAATGCGGCACGGTCTCACCGCTTATGACGCCGCTTATCTAGCCCTTGCTGAAGCGCTAAATGCTCCGCTCGTCACACGAGACCGCGCGTTGGCAAAAGCGCGGAGCCAGGTGCGGGTCGAGGTGATATGAAGTCGATGGCTCCGCCGTGCTGAGAGGATTCCGCACGTGGTTCATGGCGAAGCTGCGATTACGTCCCGCCGGCTCTTTCGATTCTGCATCTACACCCGCGACACAAATTGAAAATGTTGTCATCCTGAGCGGAGAGTCGGCCGCCTCTGCTTCTCGTCCCGTCGTCCGGGACGGCCGACTCGCAGTCGAAGGATCTCAACGTAACGTAGAAGGCATGGCCAATCCTACGAGATGTCGATCAGCCACGCATGAGCGTTCATCCGCCCCGCCGCATCCGCGCGCTACCGCTATTTAGGTGTAAAATTCTAAGAGTGCCTTATCATCGCGCTCTGTAGAGAGCGGCAAACAGGACCCGACAAATGGCGGAGCGGTTCTTCAAAAAAGAAGTCCAAAAACTCTACCTAGGCCAAGGCCAGGAATTTCGCGGCGAAGGCATCCTCGCCGTCACGAAGGCCCTCCTGCAATCCGGCGTTTCCTACGTAGCCGGCTATCAAGGCGCTCCGATTTCGCACCTGATGGACGTGCTCACCGACGCCAACGACATCCTCGAAGAACTCGGCGTCCACTTCGAGCACAGCGCTTCCGAAGCCACCGCCGCCGCCACTCTCGCCGCCTCGGTCAACTATCCGCTCCGCGGCGCCGTCACTTTCAAATCCACCGTCGGCACCAACGTCGCCTCTGACGCTCTCGCCAATCTCGCCTCCGGCGGTGTCACCGGCGGCGCGCTGATCATCGTCGGCGAAGATTATGGCGACGGCTCCAGCATCATGCAGGAGCGCTCGCACGCCTTCGCCATGAAATCGCAGATGTGGCTCCTCGATCCGCGGCCGAATCTTCCGTCAATCGTTCGCGCCGTCGAGCAGGGATTCGAGCTATCCGAAGCAACCCACACTCCCGTCATGCTCGAATTGCGAATCCGCGCCTGCCACGTCCACGGACGCTTCATCGCCAAGGACAATGTCCGCCCAAAATTCACCCTGAAAGACGCAATGGAGAAACCCGTTCGCGACGTCAGCCGCATCGTCCTCCCCCCGGCGAGCTTCCAGCACGAGCAGGAGAAAATTCACCAGCGCTGGCCAGCCGCTCAGAAATACATTCACGAAAAAGGGCTGAACGAAATCTTCGCCGAGGGCGCGCAGGATTTCGGAATCATCCTCCAGGGCGGCATGTACAACACCACAATCCGCTGCCTCGAGTTGCTGGGCCTCTCCAATGCATTCGGCGACAGCAAAATCCCGCACTACGTCCTGAACGTCACCTACCCGCTGATCGAAGAGGAAATCAAAAACTTCTGCCTCGGCAAGCGCGCCGTGCTCGTCATCGAGGAAGGCCAGCCCGATTTCATCGAGCAAAATATGAATTCGATTTTGCGCAAGGCCGATATTCAGACGAAAGTTCACGGCAAAGACGTTCTGCCCATGGCAGGCGAATACACCGCGGCCGCCGTCACCAAGGGCGTCCTGAAGTTTGTCGAGATGTACGCGCCGCAACTTAATCGACCGCCAGAATCTTCCTACCGTTGCGCGTCCCTCGGCCGAAAAGCCGCAAGCCATAAAAATCGTCGACAACGAAATTCACCCGCGCCCGCCTTCATTCTGCACGGGCTGCCCCGAGCGCCCGATTTTTTCCGCCCTGAAATTAGTCGAGCGCAAACTCGGCCCCCATCACGTGAGTGCCGATATCGGCTGCCATCTATTCTCAATCCTGCCGCCGTTCAATATCGGCGCCACCACAATGGGTTACGGACTCGGCTGGGCAGGCGCCGCTGCGTTCAACACCAAAGAAACCAACAAGCGCACCATCAGCTTCATGGGCGACGGCGGTTTCTGGCACAACGGGCTCACCAGCGGCGTCGGCAACGCGGTCTTCAATCAAAGCGATAGCCTGCTCGTCGTCGTCGACAACAGCTACACAGCCGCAACCGGCGGCCAGGATATTTTGTCGTCCGCCGCGAGCAATCCGATTCGAAAGACGAAACTCTCGATCGCGGACGCCGTGCGCGGCGTAGGCGTGAAATGGGTGCGCACGATCACGCGCACTTACGACGTCGCCAAAATGCGCGACACCTTCATCGAAGCACTCACCACCAAAGAGCGCGGCCCAAAGGTGATCGTCGCGCAAAGCGAATGCACCCTCAACAAACAGCGCCGCGTAAAGCCTCTGATGGCGAAAATGGCCAAAGAAGGGAAGCGCGTGGTCCGCGAAAGGTTCGGCGTCGACGCGGACACCTGCACCGGCGATCATTCCTGCATTCGCTTGTCCGGCTGCCCTTCGCTTACCATCAAGCCCAATCAGGATCCTTTGCGGAAAGATCCGGTGGCCACGGTTCTCGATAGCTGCTCGGGATGCGGATTGTGCGGCGAGGTGGCGCACGCAGCGGTTCTGTGCCCGTCATTCTTTCGTGCGGAAGTGATCACCAATCCGAATTCGTGGGATCGCACGAAGGCAAAAGTTCGTAGCGCCGTGATCGGATTCTTGCAGAATCGCATCGAACGCCGTCTCGCGGGTATCCATGCCTGACGTGGACGCGAGGCTTTGATGGCGAAAGGCGCGGCCGCTCCGCCTGCATCGCTCCATACGCGAACTCCCAAAGCGATTACAATTGCAATCCTCGCGATGGGAGGAGAAGGCGGCGGTGTTCTCGCGGATTGGATCGTAGATCTCGCCGAACATTCCGGCTATCGCGCGCAAACCACGTCGGTGCCCGGAGTCGCGCAGCGAACCGGTTCGACAATCTACTATCTGGAAATTTTCCCGGAGGAAGCGGTTCAGGCAGCCTGCAAAGAACCCATCCTGGCGCTGATGCCCGTTCCCGGAGAAGTTGATATCGTGCTCGCATCGGAATTAATGGAAGCCGGTCGCGCGATCCAGCGTGGCCTGGTGACGCCCGACAGAACCACCTTGATCGCCTCGACGAATCGCGTCTATTCCATGACCGAAAAGACCGCCATCACCGATGGCCGCGTGGATTCCGCGAAAGTGATCGAAGCGAGCAACGCGGCGGCGAAAACCTTCGTCCACGGCGACTTCGCGCGGATCGCGGAAGACACCCGCAGCGTCATCAGCGCTTCGCTTTTCGGCGCGCTTGCCGCAACCGGCGCATTGCCATTCCGCCGCGAACAATTCGAGGACGCGATTCGAAAGGGCGGCGTTGGGGTCGAAAGCAGCCTGGCCGCTTTCGACGCCGGATTTCGCGCAGCGAAAGAGCCGGCCTCAACGCAGATTGGCAGAACGGAACCTGCGAAGGGTAAAGTCGGGCCGCGTCTTCAGCCGCTTGCCGCGAAAATCGAAAGCGACTTTCCGGCCGCCAAGCCGGGAAATTCTGCTGGCAGGGGTCGAGCGTCTCGCGGACTATCAGGACGTCGCATACGCGAACGAGTATCTCAAGCGGCTTGAAGCCGATTCGAGATATAGACGCGAAATTCGGTCGCGCCGATTCTGCGTTGCTCAGCGAGACAGCGCGCTACTTGGCTCTCTGGATGTCCTACGAAGACGCGCCGCGGGTGGCGGACCTGAAAATCCGGCGCACCCGTTTCGACCGCGTCCACCAGGACGCGCGCGTCGAGCCAGCCCAGATGCTGCAAATCAAAGAATTCCTGCACCCGCGCGTCCAGGAAATTGCGGACATGGTCCCCGCGCCTCTTGGTCGCTTGCTGCTCCGCTCGACTCTGATGCGGCGGCTAACCGAAGCGATAACGGGCAACGGAAAAATCGTCGAGACCACCTCGCTCGGTGGATACTTGCAACTCTATATGGTCGCAGGCATGCGCCGGTGGCGCCGAATGTCGCTGCGCTTCGAAAAAGAAGAGAAAGCAATCGCGGACTGGCTCGCGCTAATCACGCGCGTCGCCCCGGAAGATTACGCGCTTGCTCTCGAGATTGCGGAATGCCCGCGCATGGTAAAGGGTTATGGCGATACCCACGCGCAAGGCGAAAAAAATTACGAAGCCATCATGGCCGCATTACCGACGTTGCGCGGCAAAAGCGACGCGGCGCTGCGGCTGAAAAAGCTTCGCGAGGCCGCGCTGGCCGACGACACGGGCGAAAAATTAGCCCGCGCGCTCGCCGATGAGGGAGCGAGTCGACCGGCCGACTACACCGGTCAATGGCCCGGTATGACAGGCCAATTGTCCCGATTAGAATTTCGAGTTCTAATCGGAACAATCGGAATATTAGGATTCCGTTTATGTGCTTTAAAAACAGTCAGATACAAATTTCTAATAGGAACAAAAACGGCTTTTGGGCGCGCAGCACGTTTCGTGAGAAGAGAAGAATTGGCGCCGTGAGAGTTCGTGATTTGTCTCGCATTTGGAGAGACAAGTAATCGCATCGGGAGACAAGTAATGAGGATCGTTTGCCTCGGAGGCGGCCCCGCCGGCCTCTACTTTTCAATTCTCGCCAAGAAGGCCAATCCTTCCTGGGACATCACGGTCGTCGAGCGAAACCGCCCCGACGACACTTTCGGCTGGGGCGTCGTCTTCTCCGACAAGACCATGGACGGATTCAAAGACGTCGACCCGGAAACGCACTCTGAAATCACACGCGCGTTCCGCCACTGGGATGACATCGACGTTTTCTTCAAAGGGCAGAAATTAACTTCCGGCGGCCACGGTTTTTGCGGAATCGGACGAATCAAACTGCTGCAAATTCTTCAGAAGCGCGCCGCCGGCCTCGGCGCAAAATTGATTTTCCAGACCGAGATTACCGATCCCGACTGCGTATGCCGCCGATTACGATCTCGTGATCGCGTCCGACGGTGGATCCTCCATCACCCGGCGCAAGTACGAAAGCATCTTCAAGCCCAACATTCAGCCGCGCCAGAACCGCTTCATCTGGCTCGGCAGCAAAAAGAAACTCGACGCGTTTACTTTCGATTTTGCGAATACGGAATGGGGCTGGTTCAATTTGCATGCGTACCGCTTCGATGCGGATTGGTCCACGTTCATCGTCGAGACGCCGGAGAAGAATTGGCTGAAAGCCGGCATCGACAAGATGGAGCAGGAAGAATCGATCGCGCTCTGCGAAAAGCTATTTGCCGACCGGCTCGACGGCAACGCGTTGATCTCGAATGCGAAGCACTTGAAGGGCTCGGCCGTGTGGCTGAAATTCAATCGCGTGCTGTGCGAGAAATGGTTTCACAAAAATATCGTGCTGATTGGCGACGCCGCGCACACCGCGCATTTCAGCATCGGCTCCGGAACAAAACTCGCGATGGAAGATGCCATCGCGCTCACGCGAGTGCTCTCGCATCACGATGGCGACGTGACCAGCGCGCTGCAGAAATATCAGGAAGAGCGCGAAATCGAAGCGCTGAAATTGCAAAGCGCGGCGCGGAATCGGATGGAATGGTTCGAGCAGGTGGAACGCTACGTTCACCTCGACCCGGAGCAGTTCACCTACAGTTTGCTGACGGGAAGCCAGCGCATCGGCCACGAAAATTTGAAGCTGCGCGATTCCGGATACGTCGAGAAAGTCGAGAACTGGTTCGCGGCGCGCAGCGGCGTGGATCACGCCGTACCGCCGATGTTCACTCCATTCAAAGTTCGCGGATTGTCGCTGAAAAATCGCGTGATCGTTTCGCCGATGGCGGTGTACATGGCCGAGGACGGCGTGCCGAACGATTTTCATCTCGTCCATATGGGCTCGCGCGCGATGGGCGGCGCGGCGATGGTTTTCACGGAGATGACGTGCGTTTCGCCCGACGCGCGAATCACGCCGGCGTGCCTCGGAATGTGGAACGACGCGCAGCGCGACGCCTGGAAGCGCATCGTGGATTACGTTCACACATATTCGGACGCGAAGGTCGCTTTGCAGCTTGGCCATTCCGGGCGCAAGGGTTCGACGCGCCGTGGCTGGGAGGGAATCGATCAGCCGCTTCCGTCGGATAATTGGCCGCTCGTTTCCGCGTCGCCGCTGCAATACATTGCCGGCGTTTCGCAATTTCCGCGCGAAGCCACTCGCGCGGATATGGATCGCATCAAGGCCGATTTCGTCTCGGCTGCCGAGCGCGGCATCGCTGCGGGATTCGATTGGCTCGAATTTCACTGCGCGCACGGCTATCTGATGTCGAGCTTCATTTCGCCGCTCACGAATCTGCGCAAAGACGAATACGGCGGGTCGCTCGAGAATCGCTGCCGGTACCCGCTCGAAGTTTTCAAGGCGATGCGCGCCGTGTGGCCGCAGGACAGGCCGATGAGCGTGCGCATTTCGGCGCACGATTGGGTTCCCGGCGGAATTACGCCGGAGGATGCCGCGATTGTGGCGCGGCTTTTCAAGTGCGCCGGCGCGGATATGATTGACTGCTCGTCGGGGCAAGTGAGCAAGGAAGAGCGGCCCGTGTACGGCCGAATGTTCCAGGTTCCGTTTTCGGATCGCATTCGCAACGAAGTGGGCATTCCGACGATCGCGGTGGGAAATATTTTCGAAGGCGATCACGTCAACACGATTATCGCCGCCGGCCGCGCCGATCTTTGCGCGGTGGCGCGTCCGCATCTCGCCGATCCCGCGTGGACTTTGCATGAGGCAGCCAAGCAGGGCTACACAGATATGTGGTGGCCCGATCCCTACTTAAACGGCAAAGAGCAACTCGAAAGAAATCTCGCACGCGCGGCGCTCTTGAGGCTACAGGTGTGACCGACGCTTCGCGCGGTCTGAGTTCGCAACTTCTCTCCGGAAAACATGCGCTCGTCACGGGCGGCTCACGCGGTATCGGTGCAGCCGTCGTGGAAATGTTGCTCGCGCACGGCGCGCGCGTGACGAGCGTGAGCCGCACTGGCGCGCCGTCGAAAGAATTTGCCGCTTCGGGATCGCGCGATGCACTTCAACACGTGAGTGCCGACGTCACCGACGCGGAATCCGTGAAGAAGGCGTTTGATTCGGCGCGCGCGCGCTTTGGCGAAATCGCAATTCTGGTGAACAATGCCGGGCAAGCCGCATCAGCTCCGTTCTTGAAAACGGATCCCGCACTCTGGCGCAGAATGATGGCCGTCAATCTGGACGGAACATTTCATTGCACACAAGCCGCTCTCGCAGGCATGCTTGCCGCAGGCTGGGGGCGGATCATCAATATCGCGAGTACTGCCGGCTTGACCGGTTACGGATATGTGACGGCATACTGCGCGGCGAAGCACGGCGTTGTCGGATTAACGCGCGCGCTCGCAGTTGAGGTTGCGACAAAGGGCGTAACGGTGAATGCGGTCTGTCCTGGGTTCACGGACACTGACATTGTGAAAGAAGCGGTCGCGAACATTGTCGCGAAGACCGGGCGTACCGCGGAGCAGGCGCAAGCGGAGCTTGCGTCGCGAAATCCGCAAAAAAGATTGGTGCGGCCTGAAGAAGTTGCAAATACAGTGGCATGGCTCTGCCTGCCGGGAAGCGAAGCGATCACGGGGCAGGCAATTGCTGTGGCCGGCGGCGAGTTGATGTAGCCGTGGTAACGAATGAGAGTTGGAGAGGGTGATGCGACATCTGCCGGGCGAGCCACACAAGCTGCCGGGAAGCCGAACGAGTCTCGCGAAATATGCAGCGCGCAATTTTCAATTTGAAGTTTCGCGCGCCGTAGCCACCATCACGCTGAACCGGCCCGAGCGAAAAAATCCGCTGACATTCGAGTCCTACGCAGAATTGCGCGATCTTTTTCGCGCGATGGTGCATGCGGACGATGTGAAAGTGGTTGTGCTGAACGGTGCGGGAGAAAACTTCTGCTCGGGCGGCGACGTGCATGAAATTATCGGGCCGCTCACCAAGCTGGATATGCCGGGACTCCTGGCATTCACGCAGATGACGGGCGATCTGGTGAAGGCGATGCGGGCATGTCCGCAGCCGATCGTTGCGGCGATTGACGGAATCTGCGTGGGAGCCGGAGCGATTCTGGCGCTCGCGTCGGACATTCGCTTCGGCACGGCGCGTAGCAAGACGGCGTTTCTTTTTACTCGCGTTGGATTGGCCGGATGCGATATGGGAGCGTGTGCGATGCTTCCGCGAGTGATCGGGCAGGGACGCGCGTCCGAACTTCTTTATACGGGGCGCAACCTGCCCGGCGAGGAAGCCGAGCGCTGGGGATTTTTCAATCGTTTGTGCGCGCCGGAAGCGCTTTTGAAGGAGGCGCAGGCGCTGGCGGCCGAGTTGGCGGCTGGGCCCACGTTCGCGCACGGCATGACGAAAAAAATGCTGCACCAGGAATGGAATATGGGCGTGGATGAGGCGATCGATGCAGAGGCGCAGGCACAAGCGATCTGCATGGCAACGAACGATTTTCATCGCGCCTATCATGCATTTGTCGCGAAGCAGAAGCCTGAGTTCAAGGGAGATTGAGAATGGCAGACAGCAGCTTTCTCGATTGGCCCTTTTTCGAAGAGCGCCACCGAAAGCTGGCGAGGGATTTGGAAGCCTGGGCTTCGGCGCACTTAGCTGCGAGCCATGACGCAAATATCGACGAGGCTTGCCGGAAACTCGTGCGCGAGCTGGGCAGCGGCGGCTGGTTGAAGTATGCGATTGGCGGGACCGCGTATGGAGCTGCAGCGGACAACATCGATACGCGCGCGCTTTGCATCATTCGCGAGACGCTTGCGCGCCATTCCGGACTGGCGGACTTTGCATTCGCGATGCAGGGTTTAGGTTCGGGCGCGATCACACTTTTCGGCAGCGAAGCTCAGAAGCAAAAATATCTGCCGCGAGTGGCGAGCGGAGCTTCTATTGCGGCGTTTGCTCTTTCGGAACCTGAAGCAGGCTCGGACGCGGCAGCGATGCAGTGCGAAGCAACGCTGCAGCGGCGATTCATATGAGCTGAATGGCGAGAAAGACCTTTATCTCGAACGGCGGAATCGCTGATTTCTACGTTGTGTTCGCGCGCACGACAGGATCAGCCGGATCGCGTGGAATTACTGCATTTATTGTTGACGCCAAGACGCCGGGATTCGAAATCGCGGAAAGAATTCAGGTGATGGCGCCGCATCCGCTGGCGCGCTTGAAATTCACGAATTGCCGGCTTGCGGTTTCGCAGCGATTGGGCGAAGCGGATCAAGGTTTCAAAGTGGCGATGGCTACGCTGGACGTGTTTCGCACGTCGGTCGCTGCCGCGGCGACTGGATTTGCGCGCAGGGCGCTCGAGGAAGCTTTGCGGCGCGCTACTTCGCGCAAAATGTTCGGGCAAATGCTGGCGGATTTTCAGCTGACGCAGGCAAAGCTCGCGGAAATGGCAACCGGAATCGATGCTGCTGCGCTGCTTACTTATCGTGCTGCTTGGCTGCGCGACCAAGGGCAGAACGTGACAGTGGCCGCGGCGATGGCGAAAATGACCGCGACGGAGACTGCGCAGAAGGTAATCGATGCGGCGGTGCAGATATTTGGCGGTCAGGGCGTGGTGAGCGAAGAGCCGGTGGAGCGCTTGTATCGTGAGATTCGGCCACTCAGAATTTATGAGGGAGCTACGGAAGTGCAGCAGTTGATCATCGCGCGGGGCATCATTAAGCGGTTTGAAGAAAGCGAGCTGTCGCAGGGACAAGTGAAAGGCAGCGAAGCCACCCATCTTGCTGGAGGCCGCAAAGCATGAAGATTCTGCAGCCGCCGTCGTGGGCTCGCCCGAGAGGTTTTTCGAACGGAGTGGCCGCGAAAGGCGCAGATGATTTTTGTGAGCGGAATGGTTGGCTGGGACGCCGAAGGCAAGTTCGTCTCGAACGAGTTTGTGGGGCAGGCGCGGCAGGCGCTGAAAAATATCGTCGAGGTGCTATCCGAAGCGAAAGCAAAGCCGGAACATATCACCCGCATGACCTGGTACGTGATTGACAAGAAAGAATATCTCGCAGCCTCGAAAGAATTGGGCGCGGTGTATCGCGAAATTATCGGCCCACACTACCCTGCGATGACGGCCGTGCAGGTGACGGCGTTGATTGAAGACCAGGCAAGGGTAGAGATCGAAGTGACCGCAGTGGTTCCGGATTGAACGTTAGCGCTCAAAGGCGTGCCGGGCCGAATCCTGCCCGTTGAAAGGCAACTTCAAAGGCGCCGGCCGGAGGCCAGCGGTACAAAAGGCAACGCGAAAAGAACGTAATCCCGCGAATTCCCCCGTTACGAGTCGTGTAAGTTCCTATCCTGAAGTGATTTGCGCTAATGCTTCGGATGTCGTAAGGTAGCGCCACGATTTGGGGCGGCCTGCTATCGGGTGCGGCGGGTCTACTTTTGGGGGTGGGTATGAATTTGTTCCGGTTGTCTCTCTGCTTCGGCGTACTGGTGTGCCTGTTTTCGAGCGCGTCGCCCGCACGCGGGCAAGCTGTGACCGCAAACTTGCAGGGGCAAGTGCTCGATGCGAGCGGCGGAGGCGTTCCGAATGCGAAGGTTTCGGCCGTCAACACGGAGACCGCATTCTCGCGTTCCACGCTAAGCGATTCCGGCGGCCAATATAGCCTTCCCGCCATGCCTCCCGGGCGTTACACCGTATCCGCGCAACTGGCCGGCTTCAAGACGGACACCGGAGAAATCACTCTGCAGGTGGGACAGGTAGCCACTCTCAATTTTACGTTGGCTGTCGGGGCGATAAGCGAAAAGGTGGAAGTGCAAGCGCAGTCGGAAGTGACGGAGCCCACGCGAACGCAAATCAGCGACGTGATCACGCAGAGCCAGATTCGCGATTTGCCGGTGAATGGCCGCGAATTTATCGATTTCGCTCTACTGGCTCCCGGCGTGCAAATCGGCGACACGACTTCGGGAAGCACGGACGTAATCGTGGAACCGGTGACGAAGATCTCTTTCGCCGGACAGAATATTCACTTCAACTTCATTGCTGTGGATGGCGCGGATGATATTTCGACGGCGTCGGGAATTCAGCGCGGAACGCCGCCGCAGGATTCGGTGCAGGAATTTCGCGTAATCAATACGGACTACAGCACCGAATACGGGCGCGCAACCGCCGGCATCGTGAACATCATCACGAAGAGCGGAACGAACGACTGGCACGGCACGCTGTATGAATATTTCCGCAACAACAACCTGGACGCGAAGAGCATTCTTTCAGTTCCGAATTTCAACGTGCTGCGGCAAAACCAGTTTGGTGCCGCGATTGGCGGACCGATTCAGAAGGACAAGACGTTTATATTCGCGAACTACGAAGGGCAGCGGCGGGCCGAATCACCGACCTACAATTCAGTGGTGCTGGCCAATATCGATGCGATCAACCAGGTGAAGACGCAGGTGTTCGGGCTTCCGGCTGAAAATCTGATCGTGCTGCGCCACTCCAACACCGATAACGGCTTTGTCCGGGTGGATCACAATTTCAACAGCAAGAACTATCTCTTTGCACGGTATTTCATCAACGACGACCGGCTGACGAACCAATCGCCGCTGAACAATGGCTTCGATCTGCCCTCGGCGTTCAAGAACAATTACATTCGCGATCAATCGCTGGCGGGCGGATTGACGTCGACGCTGACTCCTTCGTGGATTAATGAATTGCGGATGCAGTACGCGCACCGGAATTTTGATTTTCCGGTGGTTTCGACGCAGCCGCACCTGGAGGTTGC
Source organism: uncultured Acidobacteriota bacterium (assembly GCA_963697645.1). Classification (GTDB taxonomy): domain Bacteria; phylum Acidobacteriota; class Terriglobia; order Acidiferrales; family UBA7541; genus Palsa-295. The sequence continues at coordinate 184,019 of CAVOOU010000007.1, forward strand.
CAATACCTTTGCGGTGGGCGTGAACCGCGGCAACCCGGACATTTACACGGAGAGCCGCTTCGAGATCATCGACAACGTGACGCACAACTTCGGAAATCACACGATCAGCTTTGGTGGAAATTACGATCATGTGAACACTTACGAATCGTTTCCGCTGTTCTATCCCTTTGAGGCGGACTTTGCGAACCTGCCGGCGTTTCTGGGGACGGACGGTGCAGCAACCGGTTCTCCGGGTTGCGTGGGAGCACAATGTCCGGATCCGTTCGTCGTGTTTTTCGAGCGCTTTGACGCTACGACTACGCCGCCCTTCAACGATACGACTGTGACGGGAGGGACGGCGGTGTATCAAGGCGGCGCCATCTCGCAAGCGGTGCGAAAGCAAGCTTCGGCGACTCTGACGCACACATACGAAGGACTTTTCGTTCAGGATAAGTGGCGGGCGACGTCGCGCTTAACGCTGAATGGGGGACTGCGGTGGGAGTTTGAGACCTGGCCTTCGGGCGTGCTCAACACGCAATACCATAATTTCGATCCGCGGGTCGGGCTGGCGTACAACGTCGGTACGAAGCGCAATGTGGTGTTTCGGGCGGGGTTTGGTTTGTTTCACGGAATCCAGCCTTCGCCGCTGCTGATGTGCCAGGCGCCGTCGTGCGGCGGGCTTTCGACATTTCCTGGGCGCCCATTCGAGAACAGCCTGAACGCGCGAACACGGGCCTGTTCAGTTTTGCGAGCTCTCCGTTCATCAACAATGCGGCGCTCGGTGCGCTGTTGACGAGAGGGGAATTTCCAAACGGGGACACGACGGATGGCGTGAATCTTGATTGTCCGGGCGGGACGCTCGCCGGGTGCGGTTTCCTGCAGGACGCGACGATCGTGCGTTTCAATCAGGACAGCAAAAACCCTTATGGAATACAGGCGAGCGCGTCGGTGGAATTTCAGCCGTTCAGGGATTCGGTGCTGAGTATTTCGGGGATTCATTTGCGCGGCGTGCATCTGGGCAGCTTTTACAATGTGAACCAGCCCGATCGTTCAACGGGACGTTGCAAGTCTTCAATTCGAACGGTCAACCTGGTTGCAAAGATACATATTTCAACTTCGGAATGTCCGGCGTGACTGCCAGCGCCGACATGCCCGGACCGCTATCCTGCGAGGATTTGTGATTCCCGGAACTCCTCACATCAATGCGATTCCCGGGTTCCGCGATCCGCAGTTCAGCGTGTTTTTTGAGGCGACGTCGAAGTGGGATTCGGTGTACGACGGGCTGCTGGTGAATTTCAATAAGCGGCTGTCGCACCATTTTTCGGTGGAAGCGAGCTACACGTATGCGCACTCGATTGACGATGGGCCGAATCCGAGCTTCGTGCTGATTCCGCAGGACAGCAATGGCGGAAACTTCCGAGCGGAGCGCGCCAACTCTGCGGACGACATCCGGCACCGGTTTGTGTCGAACGCGATCTTCACGAGCCCGGCAGAAAATAAATATCTGCGGGATTTCACGTTCAGCACGATTATGACGTTTCAATCGCCGGATTGGTTCACGAAGTACGCGGGGTTTGACGCGAACGGCGATGTGTTCGGGAACAACGATCGGGTGGGTTCGGAGCCGCGCAATACGTTCAGAGGCGACAGCCTGCAAACGATTGACATCCGGCTCGAGCGAACCTTTCCGATTCGGGAGCGGTTCAAGCTGCAGCTGATGTTCGAGGCTTTCAATTTGTTCAACACCGTGAATGTGCGCTATTACAACACGAATTACGGGGCGGCGGATTTTTGCCCGTTCGATCCCGGAGCGCCGGGATGCGCGGGCGTGACGCAATTTTTCAAGGAAGGGTCGCCGAATCCGTCGTACGGGACGCCGAGCGCGGTGTTTAATCCGCGGCAATTGCAGCTGGCGGCGCGGCTTAATTTCTAGCGAGCAGGTCTTCAGTTATCGGCTCGACCAAGAAGTCTGACCAAGAAGCTTGAATTAGAGGTTTGACCAAAAACTTCAATCGGAGTTCGAGCGTGCGATTCGGCATCTATGCGGAAATGCAGACGCCTCCCGGTAAATCGCATTCGGCGATGACCTGGGAGATTCTGCGGCAAATCGAGCATGCGGATCAGGTGGGTTTCGATGTGTACTCGGTGATTGACCATCATTTTTTCCAGAAGTTTTCCATTTCCGCGAATCCTCTGGCGCTTTTTGCCGCGGCGGCGCAACACACGGAGCGGATTCGATTTCGCGTGGCGCTGTTTACGTTGCCGCTTGAAAATCCGATGCGGCTTGCGGGGCAGATTGCTGAGGCGGATATATTGACGCGGGGCCGGCTGGAATGCGGGCTGGGGCGCGGGCATGCGTGGCTCTTCGCGCCTTCGGCGATGCCGCTTGAGGAGAGCCGTCCGCGGTACGAAGAGGCGATTGAGATTCTCGAGCGGGCGTGGACGACGGATCGGTTTTCGTACGACGGGAAATTTTACAACGTGAAGGATGTAAGCGTGGTGCCGAAGCCGGTGCAGAAGCCTTATCCGCCGCTTTATACCGGCGGAACGAGCGACATCACCTACCAGATGGCCGGGGAACGAGGGTGGGGAATTTTCGTGCCGCCGCTTCTGCCGTGGGGAGTGCTGGAGAAGCCGCTGGGGATTTATAAGAAGGCGTGCGCGGAACATGGGCACAAGCCGAATATCGTTTATATCCGGCCGGTTTATCTGGATGACGACGAGAAGCAGATTCGGAAAGAAGTGGAAGGCGCGCTGCATAATTTTCTGGCGTTCAACGCCTCGCCGGTGGAATCTTTGCAGGATGAGTCGAAGAAAGCCGAGCTGCGCGCAAAGGGCTATGGATTTTATGCGAGCGGGGCGCTGGAATCGCTGACCAAGTTGACGTACGACGAGATCGTCGAGAAGGAAATCGGATTTATCGGCACGCCGGAGAAAGTGATTCGCCAGGTGCAGAAGCTTCAGGACAAGGGCGGTATTGAGGAACTGGCGATCGTGTCGAATTTTGGCGGAATCGAGCATTGGAAGTCGATCAAGACGCAGCAGCTTTTCGCCGAGCGCGTGATTCCGGCGTTTCGGTCGAGTTCCGTTGGCGCTCACGCTTCCGCGTGAGGCCTGCCATGCCAGCTGCCGTAACCGCTAATCCGAAACCGCGATGAGTACTCGTGAGAGAGCAATCGGCTCAGGGGCCTCTCTAGCGCAAACTTCAGAACGATTTGCACCGTTCAGCGCCCGGCGAATCTTTGTGATCGGCGGAATCGCCCTTATCCTCTGTGGAATGATTCTTGGCGATATTTTTGCGGCGTTTATCCTTCATCCCAATGCGAATCGAATCGGAGAGAACCTGCTTGCAGCCACGCGTGCTGTTGCGTCGCACGATCCTCAGGCGGCAGGCGCCGCTTTTCAGAATATCGGCGGCTTGCTCGAGAATCGCGGAACCAAAGTGGATGCGCATTCGCACATGATTGGCTTCGGGTACATTGCGCTGTTGATCGCGCTTCTTCAGCCGTATGTGGCGTTTTCCGAATCGGTGAAGAAATTTCTGGCGAAGATATTTCTTTTGGGCGCGATATTGCTGCCAGTGGGAGTTTTTCTGATTCATTACGTGGGATTGGCAGGGAGTCCGTTTGCGGCAATCGGATGGGCGAGCATATTTGGTGATTTTGGCGGTTTTTTAGTTTGGTTAGTGTGTCTCTGCGAGTTAGCCGGCCTTGCGAAATACTTTGGTGCGCGATCAGCGGTCCGGGCTTCCGATGAAGTTCTTCGCGATCGCAGCTGGGCGGCTCGCGCGTTGCTGAGCGGCGGAACGTTGCTCGTTTTGATCGGTTTTCTTCACGGAAGCTATTACGCGGGGGTGCATCTCTTCCGTTACGAAGCAAGAGATGGCGAATTGCTTTCGATGATGACGACGCAGGCTGCGGCGGGCGACTCTGGGGCAGCTCTTCAGGCCGTTGCTGATTATGGGCAGTTGCAGGGAGCGAAGGCGCTCAATGTGGCAGCGCACGCGCACGTGATCGAGTTCGGCGTCCTCGCGATTCTTCTCGCGTTTTTTCAGCCGTACGTTTTTCTTAGCGAAAAATGGCGGCGTATTTGGGTGGTGGTGTTGCTGATTGGTTCGTTGGCGCTGCCTGTGTTTGTTCTGCTCGAGCTGCAATGGGGTTTGCTGGCGGGCGGATTGGCGGACCTCGGCGGCTTGCTTGTTATCGTTGCGCTTTTTGCAATGCTTGTGGGGATTTGGCGCTCTACGGGGAAACTCGATTCGTCGGCGGGTGTGGCATGACGTTTTCGCGCAGGCTCCTGATTTTTGGCGGACTCGCGCTGGCGATTTGGGGAATGGGTTACGGCATCTGGTATGCCGTGTTCATCGAGCACCAAACGCTCGATGGACTAGGCTCGGCGCTTGCCACGGGTTTTATGCGCGCGGCAGAAAATCGAATGGCGGAATCGCAGGCGGCTTTAGCGGATGCAGCATCGCGAAGCTTTGTTTACGTCCGGCAGGTGGACGCGCATGGGCACTGGATCGGATTGGGACTACTACTTGTGATTCTGGGAATCGCGTTCGATCGAGTTGGATTTGGCGAGCGCATGCGCACGTATCTTGCGATAGCGCTTTTCGCCGGATCAATTGCCTTTCCACTTGGGGTGTTGCTTGAAACGTGGAATCGAGGCACGGGTCCGCAGGCTGTTGCAATCATCGGATCAGCGCTGGTGATACTGGGCCTCTCTGGAGCCGCGCTGGGATTCGCTCGCAGCAATTCTTAGCGCGCCGCTCAGTGCCCGCCGATGGAATCACGCACTTTGCCGTATTGCGCGCCCCACGAATCCGTCATCTGGTGGCGGATGTCCCAAAGTTCGGGGAAGAATCGCACGCGCAGCCCTTCGTTCAGCAATTCCACGGAGCGGCCCTTCAGGGACTTCGAGCCCATACCGATGGTTCGCTGGATCAATTGAAGGTGAACGAATCGGAAGCGCTGGAAGAGTTCATCAAATTCCGCGAGGGCTTCGGCCACCACGTACGCATCGGAATGAGTGTAATTTGAGTTGTAGATCTGCTCGATGGTCAGATTGTGCTTGTCGAGATAGTGCTCTTTGAACGACTGCCATATGTGCGGATGCATTTTCAGCAGCGTGCGAAAGCCGGGCGATTCCTGGCCGCTGCCGTTGCCGAGTTGCAGGCGGATTTCCTGATATTCCTTCGGAGACATGGTTTCGAGCAGGGCGAGCTGTTCGATCAAGTAGGCGCATGGCGATGTGTACGCGCTTGAAAAGCGTGATTACTCGATTCGTGTTTTCCTGCTGCAAGTAGTCGTCAATATCGAGAAGCGTGTAGCCGATCAGCTTCATCCAGAGCTCTTCCACCTGGTGGACCAGCTGGAACTGCAATTCATCCGCGTTGCAAAAAGCCTTGAAATCTTTCTGGCAGGAAAGGAGCGCTTTGGTATTCAAGTAGATTTCGTAGTCGAGCGTCCCTTCGCCATTCATGATGGAATAAAAATGCTCGCGATCCATCGCACTCCTCTCTTTCAGTGATGCTTCACAACTGCGGCTTGAAATTGCCGCTCCTATTGCGTCGAAATCTCCTGGCGGCGGGAGCGATGATACTCGTGGAGCTTCGCGTTGGCGGAGGCGATTGTCTCGAGCTCATCCGCGACGCGCTCCAAATCTTTTCCCGGCACTATCGAGTACAGTTCGCCATCAGCGAGGTCCGTATAGACCCTATTGCCGATACATCCGGAACTGGTGACAGCACCCTCCGCCATCGCCGCTGGAATTGCCATGCAAGTGGGACGTCCGAGCATCGGAAATTGCGCCGTGCGTCCGGCGCGGTGGGCCGCTTCCTGCAGCAACATGATCTGCGCAGCCGGTCCCGCGAAGATCACAACGTCGGGATCGACCGGGGCGTCGCCGAGCGGCGAGTAAACCACCGCGCCGGGCATCTTGGCGAGTTGCGGGATGCCGGGAACTTCTTCCATCTTGATGTAGCCGATGTCGGTCATGAAAGAGAGGGTTTGCTCGAGCTCTTTCGCGCGCTCCGGCGGCAGAGGAATATTGTGTGTATGGCTTCCGACCGCGCAGTTGTAGTGGTCTGAAGGCACGGTGTAGAAAGTTTTTCCGGAGGCCGCAATTCTCCAAAAACTGCAGCCAGAGGGCTGCGCTCCTTCCAATTTCGAAACGCCTTTTGGCGGAGTTTCCACGAATTTCACCGCGACCGGGCGTTTCTTCAAGCTCAGGGATTTCGAAAATTTCGACTCGACGCTACCGTGCTGATTCATTGCTGCTCCTCGTAGTGAGCGTTCCGGCATTTATCCTAACCTGAATTCCAAAAAGGTGAGACCGAATACGGGGAAAATCTTTCGCGTGCGGGCTTAGCGCGGCAGGTGAAATTCGACACTGATGTCTGCATCTGTTTCGACTGGTTCTCCATTGCGGAGCGCGGGTATATACCGCCAGTACTGAGCCGCGTCGATTGCGGCGGACGTGAGCAATGCTGGACCGCTGACCACTTTTAAGTTTTTCACCGACCCGTCCCGTCCGACCGTGGCGTGGATTTTCACCGTGCCCTCGACGCCTGCCTGCAAAGCAGCCCTCGGATAGATTGGTTCGACGCGGTAAATCAAATAAGCGGCCACCATACGATCCGAGGGAGGCTGCGATCGCGGCGCGGCGACGGATGCTGCCGGCGGTGCAGGAGTCGGCGCGGTTGACGCGCCCGTCGGACTCGCGGCTACTGCAGACGCCGGTGTGATGGCGCTTTTTGTCGATTGCTCACCAACCGTTGCGTTCTCAGCGGGGGCATTGTTCTCGCCCGCGAGTGAAGCGGAAGAGGTGTCATCCGGTTGGGAGGCTGAAGCTCTTCGATGGGTTGTTTCATGCTCTCGCTGGGCTGAAGTCCGACTCGGAAGTTGATTGTGCCCTTGCGACAAAGCCGGAAGAGTATTCCCTCGATTTGAGATTGAGCCGTTTTGTGCTTGCGCAGCAGGCGACTGCGAGGATCGTGCCGGCATGTCGTCGCGGTAGGCCGTCGCATTCTGTGAACGTGTAGCCACGCCTCGGCCGACGACGATCCCAAACGCGAGGCACACTACCGACAACAAGACACACAGCGCCAAGATGCTCAGAAAACTGCGAAGATCCAGTCCACGCGAGGGCGGCAAAGATGCGGATCGGTGCTTCGCTTCTGTTCCGCGCGATGCGCTCGGATCGAGCGGAATGGAGGCGACTGGCCGGAGGGCACTCGGGATAAACGGTTCGCTCGCCGGGATGGAAGTAGCAATCAAATCCGACATCGGAGCGGGCGCGTGCTCCGAGGCGCCAGCTTCGGCAGGCAATGCCGCCGGCGCCGGTTCCACTGATTCGAGAGATGAAGCCGAATCGTCTATCTCTGGGATCTCTTGCTGAGGCGCATCCAAGTGCTTGGGAGCGAACAGTGCGCGGGCCTTTCTGAGGAAGGCGTCGCTATCGTCAGCGCCGGCGCCGGAGGCGCGCAGGTTTCGAGAGGCTTTCGCATTGTCGAACTTGTTGCCACGACTTGGAACAATGGCGATGGGATGAAGCGCGGTATTCAGCAGCTTGTCACTCGGCAAGCTCAATTCCAGATCACCCTTGCGGTATTGCGGATCGGCAATCGGATCTGGATCTGGAGAAAGACAGCGATCGGTCAGTTCTGGCGTGGCAATCGAATTGGATTCCGAATTGGATTCCGAGTTGGAATCTTCATTCTGCTGGTCAGCTATGAGCGATTGGGGCATGAGCGGGCCGGCCATAAGCGTTTCGGCGAGCTCCAAATCGCGCACTGGTGTTGGGGCAATGGGTTCCGGGTTCGCCGTGATGGCATTCAGATCGGGACACACGGGTGCAGCGACCTTTTCAGTCGAGAACGATTCCGCAACTCTTGCAGGGCGCGCGGAAGCCGGTCGATCGTCCGTGACACGATCGATTCCCGCCGGAATTGAACTCAACTCCGAGACCAGATTGGTCCATTTATCCCTGCGAGCGGGCGGCCGCGCCGAGGACTCGACATTCGGCGCGTTCTCGATGTACACGGGCTCCAGATTTTCCGATGCGAGCCATTCCCGGATTTCCAGGCGAACTTCTTCGGGCAAATCGATGAACTCGACGCCAGCTTCTTTCTTCGTGCCGCTTGTCCAGGCAACTTTCCCTTTTGTTTCGAGCCTCTTCGAGGATCTGGGAAGCTGAAGGCGAAGGTCTACGAGCGGCTCGGCTGGCAGGACGCTTACAGCGTGAACAGCGACGCCGCTTTCGCTGATGTTGAGAACGATTCCACCGTTGTCGGCGCCGATATCCAGGTAGGCGAGGGACTTGACTTGCTGACGAGCACAGATGCGCCTGTCCCGCCCGTCGAGCGAGCTGCCAGTCTGTGTCGACATTGGTGCCATGGTCAAAATGCCTTGCGGCTCGGGCTTCCGCAATCTTCTTGGGTGATGCCTGATTCTACGTCTTTACCGTGGTTACGTCACGAGTCGCTTTTTCCCGCTCGGGCTTCGCCGGATTCCAGAATGGGTGCGAACGGGAAGCATCGGCTAGCATGCGGGCAGCGCACAGGGATCTCGAAGTTCGTATGTTTATCATTTATTGGAGGTTACTACAACCATTCGGTTCGCGGAGATTTTCCCGACCGACCCCCGCGTCTCAATATGCAAATTGGCTTCCATGCTGGACGATTCTTGTCATCAATCGTAAAGAATTGCGGAAATAGTAGTTAAGAGCCCGGCGAGGCTCGCAGTTCACGCGATCCTGAGCTTGGGAGTCTCTAAACGGAGACATAAGCAAAGTGAGATTGCTCCCCGCGAAGATACACTTCTTAAGCGCTGCGTTCGTTCCGTGAAGATGGCGGTCGGCACAAAACCGCAGGAAACTTAGACGAAGCGACGAAGAGAAAGGTGGCGCGCCCGGCCCGATTCGAACGGGCGACCCTCTGCTTAGAAGGCAGATGCTCTATCCAACTGAGCTACGGGCGCGTGGATCGGAACTAGCTCAGTCTACGGCGTTTGGCGCATTCTTCGCAACGAGCAACTTCGGTCCGCATTCGAAATTTCCTCTACAACAAGGCGAGAGAAAATTTGCTTAAGCGCGTTTTCGGGATCCTGTCCGCTTATCGACAATTCCATTCACTCGGAGCGGCCTCCGGTGTATAAGTGCGCAAATCGCGACACTGATCGCGACACGATGTCCACGCGAGATATTCATGACTAACTTCGGGAAGAACTTTGGTGCATATCAAGACGAAATTTACTTTGCGGGATTAACCGGCACGCTTCCAAAGCTTCCCGTGGATTTTGCGACTCTTGAGAAGCAGGCTCACGCGGCAATGCCACCCTCGCTTGTGTCTTACGTGGCGGGCGGCTGCGGAGATGAACAGACGCAACGAGCCAACGTTTCGGCTTTTGAGCACTGGGGGATGATTCCGCGGATGCTGGCCGCGCGACCGGTTCGCGATCTCTCGATAAAACTATTTGGAATGGAGCTCGCCACACCGATCTTCATGGCTCCCATCGGAGTGCTTGGACTTTGCGCGCAAGACGGGCACGGTGATTTGGCCGCTGCTCGAGCTGCGGCGCGAAGCGGCGTGCCGATGATTGCCTCGACGCTCACCGTCGATCCGCTCGAACTCGTCGCGAAAGAATTCGGAGGAACTCCCGGCTTTTTTCAGCTCTATACGCCGAACGATCGCGCGCTCGCCGAAAGTTTTGTACACCGGGCCGAAGCGGCGGGGTTCAAGGGCATTGTCGTCACAGTGGATACATGGATTACCGGCTGGCGTCCGCGGGATCTCAACCAATCGAATTTCCCGCAACTGCGCGGTCATTGTCTGGCGAATTACTTTTCCGACGCTCGATTTCGCGCCAAGCTGGAGAAGCCTCCCCAGGACGATCCTCGCGCAGCGATTCTTCAATGGACGAAGGTGTTTGCGAATCCGATGACGTGGGAAGATCTTCCCTGGCTGCGTTCCCTCACCAAGTTGCCGCTGCTGCTAAAAGGTATTTGCCATCCTGATGACGTGCGCAGAGCAATCGATGGCGGGGTTGACGGGATTTACTGTTCGAACCACGGGGGACGGCAGGCGAATGGAGGCATCGCAACAATTGACATGCTTCCCGCTGTGGTGAAGGCGGCGGGTAATACGCCGGTGCTGTTCGATTCCGGCGTTCGCTCCGGCTCAGATGTTGTAAAGGCGCTTGCCATCGGAGCAACTGCGGTGGGTATCGGACGCCCCTATTGCTATGGGTTAGCGCTCGATGGAGTGGACGGAATCGTTCACGTGCTTCGCTCCATACTCGCCGAGGCCGATTTGCTCATGGCCATCGACGGCTATCCCACGATCGCAGATTTGCGCAATGTGGCTGTCCGCCTGCCGCTGTAGGAGCGCAGCGCCTATTTGAAAAGGGTACTAGCTGGGGTCCACAGCGTTTCGAGCCGCAACAGGAATAATGGTAATTACCGCTCCATCTATCTTGTTTTCCAGCGTACGACAAGGAAGGATGCGCACCAGGTAACGATTCTTTTCGCGATCGAGCAGCTCCTTATCGATGGGTTTCATGGTAGACAGCACCTCTTTCACAAGCGCCTCAAAATCGGGAATCTCCACCGAAGGATGGACATTCAGAAGCGAGCGTCCGACGTCCGTCGAGATCAGTCCTAGAAATTTCTGGGCTTCCGGCGTAAATCGGCGGACCGTCATGTCGCTGCCAATCATCACCACGGCAATCTCGATGCTGCCAAATAAATTGGTCAGATCGGTATTGACCTGCGTAATCTCCAGATTGCGGCCGCGCAATTCGTCATTCACCGTTGTCAATTCTTCATTCGCCGACTGCAATTCCTCCTTCGCGGTCTCCAGTTCTTCGTTCGTGCTCTGAAGTTCCTCATTACTGGAAAGAATTTCTTCGTTTGCCGACTGTAATTCCTCGTTTGTGGCTTCCTGGGTTTCGATCACCGACTGCAAATATTCCTTCGCGGCCGCAAGGTCCTGCTGGAGCTTCGCGACTTGAGCGGCAGACGCTTTCGAATCGGCTGCGCGCCGGTCCTTACTCGCGACTCGCGACGCTTGCCTCTCGCCCGTCTTGTCATGAAAAACAATCATATAGTACCGTTCTTTAAGATTCGGGACGCTGATGGGCGTTACCTCAAAGGCTACCCATCGAATGTCCTGCGGGTCGGACGAGGAACGGCCATTCTCGCCGGTGTCGTCCTCCTTGATTAGAATGTTGTCTTTCCGCACCACGACGTTTTCTTTCTTTGCCCGGGCGATGGCATTACGCAGTTCGAGCAAGAGGCTTTCTTGCGCCATTTTTAATAAGCTCAGGCTCGCTCGGCCGGGCATCAGCTTTAGGAACGGTTTTAGGTTGCCCCGCGTGTAAATCATTTCCAGATCATCATTGACAAATACCGCGGCGGGCGAATACTGGCTCAGTACCCGGCGATCGAATTCCTTTTGTGCTTCCAGAAAGTTCCAAGCCGAGTCCGTCTGCTTCAGGGACGCGCGGATGGCGGTAGTCCCGGCGCGCGCGGAAGGATGTTCCAGCGAAAAGCTCACCACCTGGCGCACTGCCGTTGTCTTCCTGAAAAAAATCTTTTGCACCCGATCCACCACTGTGAAAAGGTTGCTAGCCGAGCCGACCCCCTCGGAAGCGCCAAGCGCCAAAAATCCCTCGGACCGAATGGCATAGTGAAACAGCGAAATCACCTTGGCCTGTAGAATCGGTTCCAGGTAAATCAACAAGTTGCGGCAGCAAATCAAATCCATTTGAGAAAACGGCGGGTCGCTCAAAATGTTGTGCTGCGCGAAGATGCACATGTCCCGGATAACTTTGCTGATGCGGTAGCCGTTATCGATCTTCGTGAAGAATCGACGCAGCCGATCGGGAGATACATCCGCCTGAATATTAGCGGGATACACGCCGCTTCGCGCACGTGCTATGTTGCTTTCGCTCACATCCGTGCCGAAGAATTGAATCGAATTCGCGCCAGCTTTATCCCCTAGATATTCCAGCAAGGCGATTGCGATAGAGTAGGTTTCCTCACCCGAGGAACATGCTGGAGTCCAAATTCGAATTGTGCGGTCGGCACCGGATCCTTTTAGAATCTCGGGAAAAACCTCGGCCCGGATAGCCTCAAACAATCCAGGGTTCCGGAAGAAGCTTGTGACGTTGATCAGCATGTCCTGATAAAGCGACTTGATTTCTGCCGGGTTCACCTGCAGGAACCGCACGTACTGATCTACGTTATCGATCTTGTGGACGACCATCCGCCTTTGGACCCGGCGCAAAATCGTGGATTGCCGGTAATGAGTGAAATCGAGGCCGGTGGAGCGGCGCAACAGCTGAAATATCGTGCCGAGGCCATTGCCTTGAACCGGGACGTCTCCGACCTCCTGTTTCGGGTGGAGGTGTGCCGTGTATGGGTGAGCAGCGATCCGCACCAGTTCGCGCGCAATATTTTTGGGAGGAAGGACGTAATCAGCGCACCCTGCTTCAATAACGCTCCGCGGCATGCTGTCGTATTTCGCCGAACCTTCATCCTGCGCGAATGTCACCCCACCCTGCGCCTGAATTTCTGCCATGCCGAGGGTGCCGTCGCTACCCAATCCCGAAAGTATGATACCGATCGCACGATTCCCTTGCTGCGCGGCGAGCGAACGCATGAAGAGATCCACGGGCATGGGCATTCCGCCCGTTTCAACTCGTTTCTCGAGTTGCAACGAATGATCTGAGAGAGTCATCGTGGCATTGGGCGGAATTACATAAACGTGGTTCGGCTCAAGCCGCATGCCCTTCTTCACTTCCACGACAGGCATGGTTGACTGTTTCGCCAGCAAGGCGCTGAGCATGCTTTCATGCTTCGGATCCAAATGCTGAATCAGCACGAAAGCCATTCCCGTATCGGAGGGAAGATTGGTGAGAAGTTCTGTGAACGCCTCAACGCCACCAGCGGAGGCGCCCACGCCGGCGATCAGAAATTCAGCTTTTCGGGGCGAGGAAGGTGAAATGGACTCTTTCTTTCGATTGTTGGCTGGTTTCGACTTGGGCCGTTTCGCTGCCATTTGTCGACCCTCGCGCGGGAGAAACCTCATGGGCAGGGGCCAAGCGGGTGATTTTAGTCCTAACAGTACTGAATAACAACTATTACGCCTTCACGACAGCGATTTTAACCCCGAAAAGCCTGGAGCTAAAGGGATTTGCGTATTGCGTGGAACTCACCCAGTTGTAGGATACTCTCATTCCCGAGCTCCCGTGCGAAAGAACTCCAAGCGCGCGTCCGGTGCGAACCGGGCCCGTCCCAAGAAAATTCGCGGCGACGAACGCCTCCCCGACGAGTCGAATGGGCATTTTGGAAAATCGCTGGACGGCCCTCTCACCTCACTGATGGAATCCCTTGCGGTTGGGGTGGCCGTGGCCACTCGCGACGGCAACCTCCTATACACGAATAGCTGCTTCTTGGAAACGCTAGGTCAATCTCCCCGTAAGTTTGCGTCGGGGTCAAACCTCAAATCGTTCGTCTCGGCAGCGTCTTGGGCTCCTCTGGAAGAGGCGATGTCCCAGGGCGCTCTTGGGATCACGGAAGGAGAGATTAAGCTTCCAAGTTCTGAAAATGGCGTCCGAACGATACGGGTTTCTTTTTCGCCTTTTCTGAAGGAGCCTGCGACCATAAAAATCACTGCCACTGATGTTACGGATCTTGTCGAGGCCCGGGCTGCGTTGAGGATGTCGAAAGATTCCATGAATTCCTTGAGTGCCCGCGTGCTCGAATTGCAAGACGAAGAAAGGCGCCGATTGGCTCGCGACCTGCATGACACAGTGGGCCAGGAGATCGTCGTTGTCCTGATGACCCTGGACACCATCGCTCGCACGTGGGACAAGCCCGATCCGAATGCTCGAGGTAATTTGCTCGAAGCCGTTGATTGGCTGCGCAAAGTGGAGTCCGAGATTCGCACATTTTCCTACCTGCTTCACCCTCCGCTTTTGGACGACATGGGCCTCGCGTCCGCGCTGAGTTGGTACATGGAAGGCTTTTCGAAACGCTCGGGAATTTCGGTGCAATTGTCGGTTCCGGATAATCTGCCTCGCCTTTCGCTCCAAGCGGAGACCGCGCTGTTTCGTGTTACGCAGGAGAGCCTTTCAAATGTCATCCGGCATTCTCAGAGCAAGCAGGCGTGGGTACGAATAGCGCTCGACCCGCACAGCTTGAGACTATCCATTCGGGATGAGGGGCGGGGTTTCGAGCAGACGGCTCACACTGGAGCAACGCCATCGGGGGTGGGCATCGAGGGGATGAGGGGACGCCTCAGATCCCTGGGCGGGACCTTGGATCTCCAATCCGGGCCTCATGGCACCGAGGTTCTCGCTAGTGTTCCATTGCACTGTAGCGACGCCGCCCAATCGGATAGCGTTCGCGCGCGCCGTCAACACGAGGGCGAAACCGCTCAGGCTGCCACAAGCCGAGCGAAACGTATTCTCATAGTGGATGACCACGAAGTGGCTCGGAAAGGCATACGTTTCCTTCTGAATGAAGAAGACGACCTGGAGATCTGCGGCGAAGCGCAGGATGGGCTGGAAGCTTTTGAGAAGGTTCAGCGGCTCAGCCCGGATTTAGTGATTCTGGACCTCAATATGCCGGGTGGCGGTGGTTTTTCTGCCGCGAACCGAATTCGCAATGCAGGCCTAACGCCCAAAATTCTGATCTATACCACCCACACTTTTCCAGGATTGGAGCGTATCGCTCGGGCGGCCGATTGCGATGGATTCATCGTGAAGGCGAATGCAACACAGGATTTGATTCGCGGCATTCGCGCGGTGCTGCGGGGAGAAGAGTTCTACAGCTCGCTCAATTCCAAGGCCCAAACTGCATGAAGTTCTCGACATGGGCCAGCGCTTACTCAGCTTGTGAGCTCCGACGATCGGACGCGACCAGGCGCTCTAATTTTTGTAACTTTTCGACGAGTTCTTGCCGCTGGCTCGCCGTCAGGTTTGTCTCTCCCAGGTATTTCTTCGCCGTTTCGAGGGCTTTCCTGGCGTGATTAAGATTGCGCTCAGAGCGTTCGTCGTCATCTGTCGATCGAGAGATGCCGACAAAAGTAAGAGCCAGATCGAGCTCCGTCGAAATAAACTGATAGCGCAAAGCCTCCTGGTCCCTTCTTAATTCTTCGAACTGTGAAAGATTTTCCATAACGCTCGCTTCCTAATTACGCCATCCTGGTGCGCGCTTACGTTCTAGCTTGGACCAAGATCGAAGCGTGATGATTTGAATTTATCCTGTATCCTGCGGCGAGAGAATCTTGTACCCGGCCAAGCCAGTTTTCGCCCGCCGCTAGCCAGAAAAGAAACAATTCCGGTGGACACACCGGGCTGTTCTCATGTCAAATTATGGATGTAGGACGAGGCAGTGTTATCTGGGGGTTTGGGCGATGCGACATGTTCTATTTCTCTTGGGACTCGTGTTGTTTGTCACTGGCTCTTCGTACGCGCAAAGCAGCCCGGCGAATCCTCTGCTGTTAGCTGCTCCGTTTACAATATCTTCCACGGGAGACGTTTCTGCAGTTTCCGCGTCGCCCTCCTCAACAGCTCTCTCACTTTCACCGGCATCAGACGCCTCCAGCTCCGGCGAATCCTTTGCAGCCAATCCTTTTTCGAGTGCTCCCACGCCCGCTCCCGCGCCTGACCCACAATATGTGCAGGGTGTATTCGTAAACTACAACTGGCAGGCATATATCGGCTACACGTTCACTCACTTCAGCGCCCAAGGCGGTATCAGCCGCAATCAAAACGGCTTCAATTGGGGGATCGTACGCTACTTCAACTCTTGGTTTGGAATTGAGGGTGAGATGTTTGCAACGCACGATTCGCCCAACAACCAGAGCTCGTGGTTCCTGTTTGGCGGAGGCGGCCCTCGATTTCGATGGGAGGCTCGAAGGGGAATCGAAGTTTTCGCTCACGCACTAGTGGGTTATTCCCACTTGACCCCGCAGACCGCGTTCGGAACTCAGGAAGCGTTTGGATATGAGGTAGGCGGCGGAGCAGACTTTCCCACTCCTTGGCGCAGGGTAGACCTTCGCGCCGGAGCCGACATGATTGGGACTCGATATTTCAGTAACAATCAATTCAACCCGAAAGTTTACGGCGGAGTCGTCTTCAAGTTCTAAGTTCTGCGATCAGCGGGAAAGAACTCATGGTTCCCCGAACGCGTCGTTCCCAAAAATCTGCGGCCCAAGAAGCCCCGCGCGCCGGAACCAGCGCCGGCTGCGGAGCCACCGAGCCTCGATGATGAAGTCGACGAGGCGTCTCGCGAGTCCTTTCCTGCGAGCGATCCGCCGTCGTGGACCGCGGGCCACGATGAGCCGGCGCCGCCAGGCAAAAAGAAGCGCAAATAATTTTCGCCACTTTTCCGCTTTCTTTCACATCGAATAGATGCGAGCGAATTCAGCACAGCAGCCGCTCAATCCAGCGAGGAGACTCCCGCATGGCTTCCAATTCCAACGAGACCAAGATTTCGCTGCAAGTCGGCTCCGAACTTCGAATCAAGAATAACGGCGATATCGTGATTGATAATCCGGAGCTCGAACTTGCTGCCGATGACCGTGCTGCAGACGCAGTGCTGGTTTACCGCTTCGACGCGAAGGCCGGCGAGCATGTGCTTCGTCTGCTCGAACCGGTGGCCGATCATCGCCATATGAAAGTTCATCGCCGCGATGACTGATCGCGTGCTCGCGAGCCTGACGAGAGTTCTGCATAGCGCTGAGCTTCACACCCACAGTACTCCTTGCTATTCTTGCTTCGCCGCAGAGGCCAAGAGCGTCTGTCCCGAGGGAGCTGCCTAGTGCTCTTCGATAGCCTGCAGATTCGCGATGTGCTGCTTCGCAACCGGATTATCGTCTCGCCGATGTGCCAGTATTCGAGCACCGACGGTTTCGCTACAGATTGGCACCTCGTACATCTCGGCAGTCGCGCGGTGGGCGGCGCTTCGCTCGTCTTCACTGAAGCGACTGCTGTATTGCCCGAAGCGCGCATCAGCCCTCAGGATCTGGGAATTTGGAAAGACGAGCACATCGAGATGCTCGCGCGCATTACGCGATTCATTCACAGCCAGGGCGCCTTAGCTGGAATTCAGCTCGCGCACGCAGGCAGAAAAGGCAGCACGGCGCGCCCGTGGGAAGGCGGCAAGGAAATTCCTATATCGCGCGGAGGGTGGATTCCTGTGGCGCCGAGCGATGTGCGATTCGCGGACGATTATCCGAATCCAGTCGCTCTCGATGATCGGCAGATTCGCGTCACCGTGGAAGCATTCGCCGAAGCGGCTCGGCGCGCTTGCGATGCGGGATTTGACGTGATCGAAATCCACTCTGCGCATGGCTACCTGCTGCACGAGTTTCTTTCGCCGCTTTCAAATTTCCGTTTCGATTCCTACGGAGGCTCGCTCGAAAATCGCACGCGCATTGTTCGCGAGGTGGTTACCGCGATTCGCGGTGTGATTCCAAAAGGCATGCCTCTTTTCATTCGCATTTCTGCGACGGATTGGATCGAAGGCGGCTGGGACATCGAGCAATCGATCGCGCTTGCCGCTCAACTTGGTCCGCTGGGCGTCGATCTCGTGGATTGTTCGTCCGGAGGAATTTCTCCTGCTGCCAATGCCAAGATTCCAGTTGCGCCGAACTACCAGGTGCCGTTCGCGGAGGAGATTCGGCGCGAGACTGGAATTCTTACTGGCGCGATCGGAATGATCACGTCAATGAATCAGGCGGACACGATTCTGCGCGAAGGCCGAGCGGATGTGATCCTGATGGCACGCGAGTTCCTGCGCGAACCGTACTGGCCGCTACATGCGGCACATGTCGAGGGCTTCCCGGCATCGTGGCCGGCTCAATATCTTCGGGCGGCACCGCAGGGAACGCCCGCGCGCGAGGCTGTGCCGGAAGCCACGCACCGCGCTTCAGCGCGAACCACCGCTGCCGAATAACTGCTGATTTAGATCTATTTCGACGGAAACACCCGCGGCCAAGCCTCTAGTTCCGCAGCAACAAACCATCTACCATGTCGGTCGTGACGACCGGCACTCTTCATCGCCGCATCTTTGCGGCCACCGGAATCGTAATGGCGAGCGTTCTGCTCAGCCGCATTCTCGGATTTTTTCGCGACTGGACAGTCGCGCATCAGATGGGCTCGAATGCCGTCACTGATGCCTACTACGCCGCTTTTACGCTGCCGGATTTCCTGAATTACCTGATCGCGGGCGGTTCGCTGAGCGTCACGTTCATCCCGGTATTCGCCAAGTATGTCGCTGAGAAGTCTGAAGACGAGGGCTGGCACGTTTTTTCGACGGTGATTAGCGTGATGGGCTTCGCGCTGGTCGCGCTCATAGTCATTGGCGAAATCTTTGCGCACAAACTCGTGCTGCGTCATCGCTCCGGGGTTCAGCCCTGCGGAGCGCGAGCGCGTGGTTTTTCTCACCCGGCTGATGCTCCCAGCGCAGTTCTGCTTTTATCAGGGCAGTATCCTGAGCGCCGTGCAGTACGCCAAAGGTCAGTTCGTGATTCCGTCGCTCGCTCCGCTGATTTACAACATCGGAATCATCATCGGTGGCGTCACGCTTTCCTCGCGTATCGGCATGACGGGATTTGCAGTTGGCGTTCTAGGTGGCGCTATCGCCGGCAATTTTCTGCTGCAAATCTATGGCGCGTATCGAGCCGGTGCGAAGTTCACTCCCAATTTCAACGTGCGTCATCCCGGCTTCTGGCTTTTTCTGAAGCTTTCGGTGCCGATCATGCTGGCTGTGTCGCTTTCCTTCACGGACGACTGGATCATCCGCTGGTTCGGCTCGTACCTTCAGCCTGCCTCCATCACGTGGCTCAGCTTACGGTAAGACCTTGATGCGGGTGCCGCTCGGTATCGTGGGGCAGGGAGTTGGGGTCGCATCGTTTCCGGTTCTCGCACAGCTCTATTCGGAGAAAAAGTTCGACGAGCTGAACCGCATTCTCAATTCCATTTTCAAAGGAATCGTCTTCTTGCTCGTTCCGATTTCCGCGCTGACAATCGCTCAGAGTCTGCCGCTCGTGCATCTTGTTTTTTCTCACACCCGATTGCGCGCGCCGGATATGCAGGCCACCGCCGTCACGCTCGCCTTTTTCTCGATCGGCATGTTTGCCTGGGGAACTCAATACAATTTGGCGCGTGGCTTCTATGCGACTCGCGACACAATCACACCAGCCGTCGTCGGCACGGTGATGACCGCGCTGAATCTGCCGCTCTATTGGTGGCTCGTGCGACGGTCGCAGCATCTCGGCTTAGCGCTGGCAAGCTCGCTCGGCATCATCGCCTACACGGTGGTGCTGTTTGTTCTGCTCAACCGTCGCACCAAGAACCATGCGCAGGCCCGTCTTGCTGTCTTTTTCTGCAAAGTGACGGCTGCGTCCGTCGCAGCAGGTTTCGCTTGCTACAAAGTGGTGTCGTGGCTTGAAATGCGCATGTCCTGGCAACAACCCTTCGGCGCATTATTGCTTCTTGCGATCGCGACCACGATTGGAATCGTGGTGCTCGGAGTATCACTTAAAATTCTGCGAGTGCCGGAGCTTGAGGCTTATCTCGAAAAAGCGCTCACACTCGCCGGTCGAGGAAGAGTGCGCACGCAGGTTGATATCACAAGTCCCGATTAGGCGATCAGGGCTGAGCGGAAGATGAGGACTGAAGCTCAAGCACGGACGCAGCGCCACCTGGCTATCCTTCAATACCTCGAGATCGCGCTGCCAGTTCTTGCGTCCCGTCGCTTTGACTACCACAACATGCGACCCGGGCTGCACGCTGATCGTTGCTGGTGTTTGTCCGACGAACTTTCCGTCGATGTAAATGTCCGCTCCGTTAGGTTCGGAGCTGAAACTCACCGTGCTCGCAGCGGTATGCGCCGCTTCAAGACTTGCCTTCATCAGTGCCCCGGATTGTTCGCTGCTGGCTCCTGCTCTGCCGTGTCCGCCGAGGGGGCGACACAGGCGTTTTCGCGCTCGCCTCAGAAAGTTGTTCGAGCTGGAAAACGAAATGGTCGCCTTTCAGCAAAAAGTAGTTTCCATGGCGCCGGCCCGTCACCGAAATCCACTGCAATGGGCCATCGGTTAAGGTGATTTGCTGCGATGTGTAGCCCTCCTTGTGGACTTTGAGGATGAGCGCATGTTCGAGGCGAGAGCTGAACACTGTATGCGGCTTGTGAAAATACGAGGACGGGTAGTCGATCGTGTAAGGGGTCAGCTCCAATTGCAGCGCCGTCAATTTCGATGGTGGCGCCGGCTGGCACACTCGTTATGGTCAGATGTTCGGCGAGCGATCGCGGCGCGAGCACTGTGAACTGCGGCCAAGACAGATCAACGTGCATAGACAGGAGTCGCCTGGGTGCCTGCATCTTCGGCCTCCCGGTGAATTAGAAATAGGCTGCCACTCTCACAGGAGACAAGGAAAGATGTCAATTAGGGGAAATGCGCAGAAATACGGTCGGCATGCGTATTCACCGCAGCCAGCACTGGAATGTCGTGCCAAACGAATGGTTGGGTTAGCGCAAATACTTCGCCAGCCAACCGAGGAAAGTCTTGTACCACAACTCGCTATTTTGCGGTTTCAGCACCCAGTGACCCTCGTCGGGGAAGAGCAGCAGCTTTGAAGGCACGCCCTGACGTTGCAGCGCGGTGAAAAATTCAAGATCCTGCGTGTAGGGAATGCGGAAATCCAGCTCGCCGCCGACCACGAGCGTCGGCGTCTTGTATTTACCCAGCGCAGCCGCATACTCGCTCGGCGAATATTTCTTGTACAGCTCGGGATGCGACCACGGCGGCCCGCCGAACTCCCAGTCCATGAACCAAAGCTCTTCAGTCGCTCCGTACATGCTCACCATGTCGTACGAGCCCGCATGGCTGATCAGGCATTTGAACCGGTCCGAATGCGTGGCAATCCAGTCCACCATGTAGCCGCCGAACGAGCCTCCGGCCGCTGCAAGCCGCGTGCCGTCAATAAACGGATACTTCGCGATCGCGGCATCCGCGCCTTTCATGATGTCCTCATAAACCTTTCCGCCCCAGTCGCGGCTGACATCGGCTTCGAATTTTTCGCCGTATCCGGGCGAACCGCGCGGGTTGACCATCACCACTACATATCCCGGTGAAGCCATCATTTGCTGATTCCAGCGGTAGCCCCAGGCATCGGTCCAAGCCTGCTGCGGGCCGCCGTGAATCAGAAGCAGCATTGGATATTTCTTTGACGCGTCGAAATTCGGCGGCTTCACCATCAGGCCTTCCACCTGCGTCTTGCCGGCGCCGGCAAACCAGAACGGCTCCATCGGCGAAAGATCAAGTTGCGCGAGAATTGCTTCGTTCTGATGCGTGATCTGCCTAACGTTCTTTCCATCGGCGCCAGCAGTGAAAATTTCCATGGGCGTCGTCAGGCTCGTGCGGGAAAATACCAATACGCGACCATCCTTGCTGACTTCAACTTCATTGTTGAAACTGTCGCCCAGAACCAGTTTCGGTGCGCTGCCAGCGGCCGCGGCAATCGAAAAAACCGGCATTTCGGATTTTTCTTCTGTCGCGAAATAGATCGACTTGCTGTCGGCGCTCCACGCAAACGACTCGATGCTGCGATCAATATTCTCGGTCAAATTGATCGCTTCGGCCTTCGCGCGGTCGTACAGCATCAATCGCCACCGATCGCTTTCCCAACCGGGATGCGTCTGCGCGCGATACGCGATCCATTTCCCATCGGGTGAATATGCGGGTCCCCAGTCGTTCGCTGGATTTGTCGTGATCCGCTTCGGCGCGGCTCCGCCAGCCACCGGCACAGTGAAGAGATCGCCGTTTGTGCTGAGCGCCGCGTCCGGATCGGTGTTTGCCGTGAAACACAGCTCGCTACTATCAGGAGAAAACGCAATCGCATCGGGATCGCCGAGATTGAATGGCGGCACATCATAATCAGCGCCAAGCGTAAGATCGCGCGCTGCGCCACCGCCGGACGGCATTACGAACAGGTGGCTCCGAGTGCCATCCCACCAGCCGTTCCAATGGCGATAGAGCAAGTGCTCATAAATTCTAGCCTTCACCTTGCTTTTTTCGCGTTGCGCCTTGCGTTCCGCATTGCAGGCCTCATCCTTGCAATCGGGATAAACACTCGAAACAAACGCAATCCATTTTCCGTCGGGCGACCACAACTCAGTGTCCGCGCCACCGGAAAGCGACGTCAGCCGATTCGCATCGCCGCCATCCAGCGTGATCCAGTAAACCTGCTGCTCGCCGTCGCGCGATGAGAGAAACGCGATTCGCTTGCCGTCGGGTGACCAGCGAGGGCGCGTGTCGCTGCCGCCGCGCGTAATTTGCCGCGCTTCGCCGCCTTCCGCGGAAACCAGCCAGATGTCGCGCACGACACGATTCGCTTCGAGATTCGGCGTGCCGACTTCGTACGCGATCCACTTTGCCGTCGGGAGAAATCTGCGGACCACTCAAGCGGTGCATCGCGGCAAGATCCTGAAAAGTCATCGGACGCTTCTGTTGAGCCGTTACCGGAACTCGCTCTCGCGCCAATCAACAGAAACATGCCAAACCCGACTGCAGCCGTTCGCGAACTCATCCGTCCTCCTGAAGTTTTCTGATGTGAAGCCGATTACAAATCTGTGTGATGATTGCACTTCCATCTTTGCTTTCCAAGCACTAGTGTGCCGGTTGAGCTTGTGTAATTAGCTAGCACGGCAGCCGCAATTAACGATAGGATTACGTCGCCCGCACCTCTCCTGAGATAGTTATGGAAGACGCGTTAACGATTCACCGCCTGCACTTCGCCTTCACCGTCACATTCCACTACATTTTCCCTCAGCTGACGATGGGCCTCGCTCTGCTGATCTTCATCCTTAAGACAGCAGCGCTGCGTACAGGCAACTGAAACCTGGAATCACGCGGCGCGGTTTTGGGCCAAGATTTTTGGAATCAGCTTCGCTCTCGGCGTTGTCACGGGCATTCCCATGGAATTTCAGTTCGGCACAAACTGGGCGCAATTCTCAAAATCTGCAGGCGGCGTGATCGGCCAGACGCTCGCCATGGAGGGTGTTTTTTCATTCTTTCTCGAGTCCTCTTTCCTCGGACTTTTTCTTTTCGGCGAAAAGCGTCTGGGTCCGCGCGCACACTGGTTCAGCTCTCTGATGATGTTCATCGGCTCCTGGCTTTCCGGATATCTCATTGTCGCCACCGACGCGTGGATGCAGCATCCCGTCGGATACTCGCTGGGCGCAAACGGATCATACGACCTGCAGAGTTTTTGGGCGCTCCTCCTCAACCCCTGGGCGCTCTGGCAATATGCCCACACAATGATCGGCGCGGTACAAACGGGATGCTTCGTGATGGCGGCGGTGGGCGCGTATTACATTCTGCAAAATCTTCACATCGAATTTGGCAAGATGTTTCTGCGCGTCGGGGTAACAGTCGGCGTCATCGCGGCACTCCTGCAGCTCTATCCCACCGGCGACGGCCAGGGCGTGATGATCGCGAAGCACCAGAAGATAACTCTAGCAGCAATGGAAGGACTGTTCCACTCACAGCAAAATGCCCCGCTGGCGATTCTGGGCCAGCCCGACGTGCAGAATCAGCGGCTCGATAACCCCCTCGTCATACCCAGCATGCTAAGTTTTCTGACTTACAAGAGTTGGACTGCGCATGTGGACGGCCTCGACCAGTTTCCGAAGTCCGAGTGGCCCGACAATATTCCGCTCCTCTATTTCAGCTATCACATCATGGTGGGACTCGGGACGCTCTTTATCGCCATCCTGGTAATCTCGGCTTGGCTTTTGATGCGCGGAAAGCTTTACGGCTCAAGAATCATGCTCTGGACCATTATGCTTTCTCTTCCGTTTCCATTCATTGCCAATACCGCGGGATGGATCACCGCTGAAGTAGGACGCCAGCCCTGGATCATCTACGGCCTGATGCGGACCAGCGCCGGAGTTTCATCGAATGTTTCGGCGGGAAACGCATGGTTTACTCTCATTGGATTTCTCGGCATGTACACGATTCTCGGAATACTTTTCCTTTTCCTCGTATACCGCGAAATCGAAGCCGGCCCGGAACCGCGCGATCATTCGCGCGAAAATGAGATGCTGTTCTCGCCGGGAAGCTGAAAGAGGAGTTCGATGGGTACGATCTGGTTTTGCCTGGTCGCAGTCATGCTCGCGGGCTACGTGGTCCTCGACGGCTTTGATATCGGCGCTGGCATACTGCATCTCTGGATCGCGCGCACCGAAGCCGAACGTCGCGCCGTGCTCCGCTCGATCGGTTCGGTGTGGGACGGGAATGAAGTCTGGCTGATCGCCGCGGGTGGCACTCTTTATTTTGCGTTTCCAGCCCTCTATGCTGCTAGCTTCAGCGGATTCTACCTGCCGTTGATGATGGTGCTGTGGCTCCTGATCCTGCGCGGAATCTCACTCGAGTTTCGCAGCCATGTCGGCGGACGAATCTGGTCCGTCTTCTGGGACGCCACTTTTGCCTTCGCCAGTATCTTGCTCGCGGTTTTTTTCGGCGCTGCGCTGGGCAATGTGGTCCGCGGTGTTCCTTTCGACGCGAGCGGCAATTTCTTCGAGCCTCTCTGGACGAACTTCGTCCCAAATGGCGAAACGGGAATTCTCGACTGGTACACGATCCTCATTGGAGTGGCGGCTTTGGCGGTGCTTGCTCTCCACGGCGCCACATGGATTGCCTACAAGACGGAAGGGGCGCTGAACGAACGCGCCGTGCGATGGGCATCGCTGCTATGGTGGTTGGTGGCAGCGCTGACCGTGATCGTCACGCTCACTAGCTTCACTCTCTTACCTCAACACATGCGGAGCTTTCGACTTCATCCCTGGGGCCTCGTGTTTCCGGTTCTAGCCATCGCGGGTCTCCTCGGAATCAAATGGTTTACGCGCACCAGGCAAGAGGGAACCGCATTCCTGGCTTCCTGCGCCTATATCGTGGGAATGCTTACGAGCGTTGCCTTCAGCCTCTACCCCAATGTGTTACCGGCAAGCACAAATCCAATATTCGGCCTTACCATTGCCAATTCGAAAGCCGCCGACTACGGCCTGAAAATCGGCTTGATCTGGTGGGTGATCGGTATGGCACTGGTAACCGTCTACATGATCTATGTCTATCGCAACGTTTCCGGCAAAGTCAGCGCTTCCGAGGGAGAAGGGAACCAGCATTACTGAGGTCAGCATGCGTACCGTCGCGATCACCTGCGACGCAGACTGGGATTCACCTGGCTCAAAAATAAAATAGCGCCGCCCGCAACCACCAGAAGGACTCCAAGAATTTTCGGGATTTCGACCACCCGCCGCGTTTCCATGATCACCTTGTTACCGGCAATCTCGAGTTCCTGCTTTTTCGCAGGCATCACCACGTTCGGATGCACCAGGCCAGCAATTCCAAGCGCGATGAATAGAACGCCGAAGATCACCAGCGAGTTAAATTTCAACTCAGCACTCCTTCAGCTTCCGTTCAGCCTGCGCTTCACGTCAAAAGACCGAATCCGCCTGCTATCTTCGAGCTTCCTTTGCCTGGGCAAGAGGCTGAATGATTTCGTTCAAATAGTCCGGACGCGACTTGTCCCGCTCGATATGCGGATACTGAATCCCACCGTGATAATCAATGGATACAGTCTGATACTGCGCGCCGTTCGCCACCAGCAACCGAATCGGCTCCGAGGATCCCTTCGCCGACTCGATCGCATCTCGAATTCCCTCCGGCGAGAACTGCCTTCCGTTGACCGCCGCAATTTTCATCCCCGGCCCGATTCCCGCCGCGTACGCGGCCCGCCATGAATCACGTCGCCCACCGTGCCATCCTCAGCCACAGTTAAACCAATCGAAAACGCCAGATCGAGCCGGCCGGAAACCAAATCGTTGTTCGCTTCCATCTCGTTCGGCTCTTCGTTGTAGACCAGCTTCCAGCCATTATTTTCAATGGCCTCGATGGGGGTTTTCGTTGCAACTCCATCGAGACGCGCGCGCAGAAACCCCTTCCAGTCATAAGGAGCGAGCCCATTCAGCGTCGCAACAATATCTTCGAACGTATACGTCTTCAGTTCAGGCTGCCCGCTCGACCCGCCATGAAAAATGCGGCAGAAATCATTGATCGACTTTTCATCTTTTGTCAGCCTGCGCAGTGTTCCGTCTACATCCATCCACAGCAGCTCGCCTTCCTCATAAAAATCCGTGCCCCGGCGCCAGTTTGCCCAGTCAGGCATGGCGTCGTATAAGAATGGCGCAGCGTCGGCAGTGTCCTGCAACGGTCGCCAATCGCGTCCCGGACGATGTTCATAGATTGCCACCTGATAAGCCAGGCCTTCGCGCCATTGTTCTGGGGTCAGCAGCCCGCTTCGCGCCGTGAGCACGTCGCCCAGATATTCCGTCAAGCCTTCGTACACCCAGAGCAGATCGTCCTTCATCGGCTCCTGGTAATCGGGCGTCGCAAGACCCGCAGGCCGCCGAAATTTTCCATTCCACGAATGAACAAACTCATGCGGAAGCAGCCCGGCAAAAGCGATCCGCAGCGGTTCATCAATCAAGCTGCGCTCGTTCACGCGATCGTCGCTCGACTCATGATGCTCGAGCCCGAAATGCGCCACGTCGTCGCTTAAAGTGACCAGAAAATGATAGTCGCGATAATGCCTCGCCCCGAATAGCGCCCCGGTTTCCAGCACCAGCTGATGAAAATGCATCTCTTGATCGGGAGGCATCGCCAATGCCGCAGGACTGTCTGCCGCAATATCCATCTCGTGCGGCGGCTGCTGGCCGGGCGTCAGTTGAATCTTGCGAAAATACTTCCCCGAAATTACCGGTGAATCCACGAGCGTAGTCAGCGGAACCGGATCGAAATCAATCGTGTCGCCATTTTCTTTCGCACCAGGCAGCGCCGTGCCGTATTTCCATCCCGCCGGCAGCTTCAAGCTAGGCGCAAACGTAATGTCCTTCGCGGCGTAGCCTTTCGGATAGAGCAGCACCTGGTTCCAGCTCAGAAGATCGAGTGACGCCGTCGCAGATGCTCCCGCCGAAAATCCAGTCGCAGGTGCGGATAGCAAAAAATCAAGGTCTGCATCGAGCGACGTCACGCCCTGCGGAATATCCAGATGAATCGAAAACATTTCCACCAGGTCCCGCCGCCACGGAATCGCTTTCCCGCCGGCGCTGAATTTCATCCCCGCCACTTCGATGATCGGTCCATCCGGCATGTGCTCGCCGGGAATCCACTTCGGGTAGTACAAAGTAAACGGCCCGGCCTGAACCGGAATCTGCATATGAGCGTGCAGGATTTTCTGCGGCGCCTGGCGCGCATCCACGGCCAGCCGAATCGTTCCCGGCATGGTTTCCGCACCTACGGCGGCCGGTGCAATTAAAGCTGCCAGCGTCAACACAATCACTGCTGCCATTCTTCTGCGCGCACAATCGTGCATCCCATTCCTCTCAGTCATCTTGAGTATAATTTGCTTGTTTCTCCGCGGCCCACGCCCGGGACCGCGCACATCGGCATGCAAAACAAAAACCTACGTAACCGGCGTCGCCATTTTTCGCGCCGGATTAAAAAACGGCAGTTCGCGCGTCGTCGCACGCACTTTGTGACGCACCGCCTCCACAGTCAGTTCCATCTGCAGCTCGGTTCCCGCCTCCGCATGCTCGCGCTTGATGCTCGCGAGCGCGATCATTTTCTTCAGCGTGGGTGACCACGTCGTCGAGGTCGCTTTCCCCACTTGTAATCCCCCGCGATACACCGGCACCGGCAAACGCGAAGTCGTCCCCGGCACTTGCGGCGCTAGACCGATCGCATCATAAAGCCGTTCCACATCGTCCCAGTTGATATCGAGTCCCGTGAGGAGCCGCTTGGGCTTTAGACGATTCTCCTCTTCCAATGCCGCTCGGCCGATGAAATATTCTTTCTTCAAATCCACCAGCCGCCCCAATCCGATTTCATAGGGCGAATATTTTTGCGACTCGATCAGTGCCTTCTTGCTGCTGAAATAATCCACTTCGATCAATATCAACCCAGCTTCCACGCGCGCCACATCGAGCGCCAGCATTCCCGCCGCGTGCAAGTCGAATTCGCCTCCCGCCTCCACCAGCGCGTCCCAGACCTTAGGCGCATCGTTCCAGGGAATCCAGATTTCGTATCCCAGATCGCCCGTGTAGCCGGTTCGCGAGATATCCACTTCCACGCCCGCGATTTTTCCGTGCGTCACGCGAAAATATTTCAGATTTGTGATGTCCGCGTCGGCAATCTTCTTCAGAAGGCGACCGGACGTCGGCCCTTGCAGCGCCAGCGCGGCCACCTGATCCGAAATATCTTCGATCTGCACGTCGAGCCCCAGCGCGTTCTGATGAAACCAGCGCATGCTCGGATCAGCGGCCGTCCACCGGTATGCGTTTTCTTCCAGGCGCGAAATCGTCCCGTCGTCGATCACTTTCCCCTGTTCGTCGCACCAGCAGCAGTAAATCACTTGGCCTACGGCCACTTTGTTGATGTCGCGCGTAATCACCCGGTTCACGAATTTTGTCGCGTCCTTACCGGTAATCCTGTACTTGAAGAGGGGAGTCACATCGATGAGCGCGGCAGCGTTGCGAATCGCGTTGTACTCATGCTCATGGTGCATTTCGTACACGCTGGCCGCGTAGTATCCCGACCATTCGCGAAAGTTCAGGCTTTCGCAAAGTTTGATCACTCTCTCGTGTACCGCCGTTCCTATTGGCAACGCCTCTCCTGCACAGGCAAAATGCTCGAAAATATCGGCTCGCGATTATAGTGTGCGCCGCGCTTCACCCGCAAGGCGAACTCCTCCTCGCGGTTTCTTTCGGTCGCGATTTTTGCCCCTTTTACCGAGCTTCCTGACTTCAGGTCACCGCGCAGCTTCGCTTCTTCCTTGTGACGCTTCACCCGCGCCTGTAAAATGCTTCGACTCTTTCCGCATTTGTCTTTCCCGCGGGGGACTCGCACAAATCCTCATGGCGAAGCGTTACGACGTTATTGTCATCGGCGGCGGCCACAACGGCCTCGTAAACGCGGCCTATCTCGCGAAGGCAGGAAAGAAAGTCCTTGTTCTCGAACGCCGCTACGTTCTCGGCGGCGCCGCCGTCACCGAAGAAATCGTCCCCGGCTTCAAATTTTCCGTTTTTTCTTACGTCGTCTCGCTTCTTCGCCCGGAAATTATTCGCGACCTCGATCTCCCCCGCCACGGCCTCGAAATTCTTCCGCTCGACGGCACTCTCACGCCCATGCCCGATGGCAATCACCTCTGGCGCGTCAACGATCACTCCAAATCCCGCCGCGAAATCGAGCGCCACTCGAAGCTCGACGCCGAAGCCTACGAAGAATTCGGCAAGTCGATGGTCGCGATGTGCCGCTTCGTGAAACCGATTCTCGGCATGATTCCGCCGGATCCCACCTCACTCGATCCGCGCGATCTGAAAAAGCTCGCATTTCCTCGGCAAGCGCTTCCAAGAGCTGCCTGCCGAAGACAAATACAACCTCGTGCAGCTCATGACCATGAGCGCCGCCGATTTTCTCGATCAGTGGTTTGAAACCGATGTCCTGAAAGCGACGATGTCCGCCTCCGGAATCATCGGCACGTTTCTCGGCATCCGCTCGCCAGGCACTGCCTACGTTCTTCTCCACCACTACATGGGCGAAATTGACGGCGCATTCCGCTCCTGGGGCTTCAGCCGAGGCGGCACTGGCGGAATTTCCAATGCCATCGGCAGCGCTGCCCGCGAGGCCGGCGTCGAAATCCGCACCGAAGCGCCAGTCTCGAAAATCCTGCTTAGAAACGGAACCGCGCACGGTGTGGTTCTCGAAAGCGGCGAAGAAATTCACGCAAGTATCGTTTCCTCCAGCCTCGATCCGAATCTCACCTTCCTGAAATTTATCGATTCCCGCGAACTGCCCGGCGATTTCGTAGAAGAAGTCCGCCGCTACAAATATCGTGGCTCATCCGGAAAAGTTAACCTCGCTCTCGACGCGCTTCCCGATTTCACCTGCATGCCCGGTCCGGGACGCCACCTGCGCGGCGCAATTTCCGTCTCGCCCTCAATGGACTACATGGAACGCGCCTACGACCAGGCCAAATACGGCGAATATTCGCGCCGCCCGTACATTGACATGGTAATCCCCACGCTCACCGACCCATCGGTCGCGCCGCCCGGCAAACACATCCTCTCCTGCTTCGTTCAATACGCGCCGTACAAACTAAGCCACGGCACATGGGACGAGCAGCGCGAAGCGTTCGGCAACACCGTGATCGACACCATCGCCGAATACGCGCCGAACATAAAAAACATCATCATCGGCAAGCAGTTCATCACCCCGCTCGATATCGAACGCCAGACCGGTCTCACCGAAGGCAACATCTTCCAGGGCGAACTTTCGCTCGAGCAGCTTTTCTTTCTGCGACCCGTCGCCGGCTGGGCTCGCTATCGCACGCCCATTCGCAAGCTCTACATGTGCGGCTCCGCCACTCATCCCGGCGGTGGAATTATGGGCGCTCCCGGGCGCCTTGCCGCACTCGAAATCTTGAAAGACGCAGGGCACAAATAGTGGCCGTCCAGCGCGACATCGTGATTCTCGGCGCCGGGCACAATGCCCTCGTCACCGCGTTCTATCTCGCGAAGAAAGGTTTCAGGCCCCTCGTCCTCGAACGCCGCTCGATCGTCGGCGGCGCAGCCATCACCGAAGAATTTCACCCCGGCTTCCGCTGTTCCACGCTCGCCCATGCCGGCGGCCCGCCGCTCGCCTCAATCGTCCAGGATATGCAGCTCGCCAAATTTGGCCTTGAGTTCATCCAACCGCCGGTTCGTCTCTTCGCGCCATTGCCCGATGGTCGGGCTCTCACGCTTTTTTCCGATCCCGCCGCATCCGCAAAAGAAATCGAAAGATTTTCAAAGAAAGACGCCGCAAGTTACATTGAGCTTCACAATTCGCTAACTCGCCTCGGAGAAATTCTCAGCCAGGCTTTAACACTCACGCCCCCCGTTATCGAAGATCCTTCGAACGAAGATCTCTGGAAGCTTCTGAAGTTGGGGAAGAAAGTCCGCGGCCTGGGCAAGAAAGAAATGATGCGACTCATCCGCTGGGGTCCGATGGCCGCCGCCGATTTCGTCGCGGAATTTTTCGAGACAGACCTTCTCCGCGCTGCTGTTGCTGCCCGCGGAATTTTCGGAGCGGCACTCGGCCCCTGGTCCGCGGGTTCCACGACTCTCTTGCTCTTGCGCGCCGCCGCCGACCCATACCCGGTCGGCAATTCCGCGATGCCCCGCGGAGGGATGGGCGCGCTCACAGCGGCCATGGCGGCGTCCGCAAAACAGGCAGGCGCCGAAATTCGCACGAGCGCCGATGTGCAGAAAATCCTCGTAAAGAATGGTGCCGTAATCGGTATTGGGCTCGCGACCGGCGAGGAAATTGCCGCCAAGTGCGTCGTTTCCGGCGCCGACCCGCGCCGCACTCTGCTCGGCCTTCTCGACCCCGATTCACCTGCCGCCAAGCTTCGTCGTGAAGATGCAGCATTTCCGCGCGCAGGGAACGGCTGCAAAACTGAATCTCGCCCTCGACGCCCTGTCCGTCCTTCTCCGCGCTAGCAATCCCGCTGACGCAAAGGGCTGATGTCGGCCGCATCCACA
The DNA here is from genome assembly GCA_963697645.1 of uncultured Acidobacteriota bacterium. GTDB lineage: Bacteria > Acidobacteriota > Terriglobia > Acidiferrales > UBA7541 > Palsa-295. Next base: position 215,651 of record CAVOOU010000007.1, read on the forward strand.
TCGGCCCGGGCATCGACTATCTCGAGCGCGCCTTCGACGCCTCCAAATACGGCGAATTCTCGCCCGCGCCATATCTCGATATTTCGATTCCCACAATTCTCGACCCCGCACTCGCGCCGGCAGGGAAGCACGTCATGTCCATCTACATGCAGTTCGCCCCCTTCCACCTGAAAGCAGGCGATTGGGCGCAACACAGCGACGCGCTGGCCGACACAATCGTAAAGACGGTCGCCGAATATGCCCCCGATCTCCAGTCAAAAATTCTCGGCGGCCACATCATCACGCCCAAAGATCTTGAAGAAACATACGGCCTATCCGGCGGCCACCCATTCCATGGTGAGCTTTCCCTCGACCAAATCTTCACCATGCGTCCCATTCTCGGTTGGGCCCGTTACGCCACCCCAGTGAGAGGCCTCTACCTCTGCAGCAACGGCACCCACCCAGGCAACGGCGTCACAGGAGCCTCCGGCGCCAACGCCGCCCGCGAAATCCTCCGCGACCATCAAGAAATAAGAAGAAACGGACGATTGATAGAAGCGAGGGACGTCGTTGCGCGAGAATTAGACCTTCCGGAGGCCGAAGTCATGGCGACTCTCTGCGTAAAAAATGTTCCCGATGATCGTTATGAAGCCTTGCGACGTCAGGCCAAACGGAATCATCGTTCGATCCGCGCAGAGTTCCTGGGATTGCTTCAAACGCACCTTACCTCTCGTTCTTTACATTCTAAATTCTCAAAACGTAAGACGAGCTCGCGCCCTTTTGCCGGTGATTGAATCATGCCTCTTTCCCCGCCACCACCTGCGCGTGCCCCAAAAACGCCACCAACGAAACCCCGCCAATAATATTCCCCACCAGCGTCGGCACCAGAAACCGCCCCAGATAAAATCCCCAGCTCTCCGCACCCGTCGCCACAAGAAAAAACATCTTGGTCGACCCAGCAATCACATGGTTGAAGCCCCCGAGCCCGATCAAATAAGTAAGAATGATAATGATGCTCACGCGCGCTGACTCCGCTCCCGGCAGCAGCCACACCATCAACGCAATCAGCCACCCCGCAAAAATCGCCCGCATCACCACCACCCAGAATCCCGCGCCAAGGCCGTCCTGGCTCACCGCTGTCAACGTTTGCTGAATCTCCGGCGAAAAAATATGCACCCGCGCCACGCACAACGCAAACAAGTAAGTCCCCACCAGATTCGCTGCTAGCACCACTCCCCACAGCCGGATCATCCGTATCGCCATCTGCAAACTTCGCCCTGTCAGCACCGGCAACACCGCCGTCAAAGTCGTCTCCGTAAACAGCTGCTGCCGGCCCAGCACGACGATCAGGAAGCCCACGCTGTATCCGAGCTTCGTCACCAACCGCGTCCAACTGGCCGCCGGCAGATAACCTGCCAGCAGCGCCTCCGCCACCAGCGAGAACCCCATCGAAAGCCCGGCCGCCAGCCCCGACCACGCCAGCGCCGAAGTCGTCCGCTTCAGCTCATCCTCGCCCTCCCGCCGGATCGTCTCGTGCACCACATGCGCGCCGATCGCCACGCGCTCCTGCACCTGCTTCTCCTCGATCTTCTTCGTAATCGCTGGCGAAATCTCCGGCACGGCCGCCGCTTCCTGCTTCTTTGCTTTTGGCATTAATTATCCCGGTAGGAAAACTATCTTCGATCAGTTTCTCATCAAACCAAGCCGCAATCCCATTAGGGAGAAGCTGTATGCCGCATGCCTTCCAAGAAAATGAAAATGGCCCGGAGGCTTAAGAGCCTCCGGGCCACCCAAGCGCCATCCTAGCCGAATAGCGCAAGCTCAACCTTTGCTGCTACGCTCCAACCTGTTTCACTGCCGGCATCGTCTTCACTTCGATCTTTCGTGGAAGCGCTGTCAGCGCCAATGGTGCTGTGATTTCCAGCACGCCGTTCTTGTACTCCGCCGTGAGCTTTTCCGCCACCACGCCCTCGGGCAATTCGATCGTCCGCTCGAACTTACCGTACACGATCTCCTCATTCATCCACTCGACCCCGTTCGTCGTCCGAAAAGTCTTCCTCTCGCCCTTGATCGTCAGCAGGTGCTCCACCAGCTGAATCTCCACTTCCTTCGCTTCGATTCCGGGAAGCGAAACGCGGCAGATGTAAGTCTTCCCGTCTTTGTCGATATACGCCTCGACGGCCGGCAGAAATACCGCCTTCTTCGCCGGAATGAACTCTGGTGACAGCGGATTGCCCGCCAGAATATGGTTGAACAGCTGATCGAAATCCCGCCTGAATTCAAATAGATTCGTGAATAGATTTTCCCGTGGAACTAGATTTGTCATCGCCTTTCTCCTTCGCATCACCGCTATGAGTCCCATTGCTCCTTGGTTCGTCACAACTACATCCAGCAGCCGGTCGCGGCCTGTATCCGGTCCAAAAGGACCGACGCGTCGCATTGCTGGGCGCTTTCGTTAGGCGTCGCTCCCGGCTGCTGGCACACTCTGAAGTTTTGGATTTTCCGCACTGGTCAAACCCCTGATCGCTGGGTGTAGCGCAAAGCCTCACCTCTTCGTTTCGGGTTTCTTGGCCTTTGCGTCTCTCTTCCATCTGCGGTCTCCATCTCTTCTCTGCCGCTATTTGTAACTCTGCATTCGTTCAAATTCAGTGACCCGCATCGCCTGTCACAGTGACCGCTATCACCCACTCAAAGGCCGCTCAATCGTGCCAGGGAAGGAAGTGCTGCATATTTGCACGCCTGTTTGTTACACTGGCGCCGTTCGCAAAACTGAGGAGAACGAATGAAACTGACTAGAATTCTTCTAGCCCTTATGCTGACCACCGCGCTCGCCGTCTCCGCTCACGCGCAATCGAAAGAAAACGATCGCCTCGAAAACTCCGGCAGGGTCATGAAAGAAATTATGGACATCCCCGACAACATTCCGCAGAGCGTCATCGACAAAGCCGACTGCGTCGTCGTTCTTCCGTCCGTTCTCAAGGCTGCCTTCGTTATCGGCGCCAGCTACGGTCGCGGCGTCATGACTTGCCGCACCGGCGAAAACATGCGCGGCCCCTGGGGTGCTCCCACCATGATGGCTCTCGAAGGCGGCAGCTTCGGTATTCAGGCCGGCGGCCAGGCTACTGATTTCGTGCTCCTCCTCATGAGCGAGCGTTCCGCCAGCAGCATCCTCACCAGCAAAGTGAAAATTGGTGGCGACGCTTCCGCCGCCGCTGGACCAGTCGGGCGGAACGCCTCCGCTGAGACCGACGTCACTTTCCGCGCTGAAATCCTCACCTATTCCCGCGCGCGCGGGTTGTTCGCGGGTATTTCTCTCGCCGGCTCCACGCTCCGCCCAGACAATGGCGGCAACCAGGCGCTCTATGGAAGGAAGATCTCATCGAAAGACATTGTGCTGAAAGGCGCCGTCCCGCCGCCTTCGTCAGCGCAGCTCTTGTTGCAAACTCTCAACGCCCATTCGCCGAAGCACTCCTAGAATCAGCGAAGATCAGCGGATCGCATGAAATCGGCGAGCAACCACTCGCCCCAAAAAACAAAAAGCCCCACTCTCCGTTCGGAGAATGGGGCTTACTTTTGTGACCCGATGAGATAGCGAGCTAACTCACGCTGCCGCGAGATACTCCCACTTCCCATCCTTGGACTTCAATTGGTGCACGCGGCCTTCATCCGCATGGAGGAAATACGTCCCATCAGGAATCTGCCGTGCGTGCTGCGATTTCACCTGGCACTTCGCCCAGCGTGACTTGGCTACCGCAGGCGGCACTCCGTGCTGCCGAACCTCCGGAACCAATTCGATTCCATACACCACGCGGTACTCCACTCCCGTAGGCCGGGTCGGTACCAACCGCCCCTCACCCTTCAGTTTTTCGGCCATTCTTTCCTCCTCTCAATTAGCGCTATCTTGCCTTTGTGTCGGCACCGGCGAAGGCACCCAACGGGCACTTAGCCTAACGATCTGTATTTTGAAGCACTTTCCCGGAAGGCCTGGCACTGGGCCAAAAATCCCCCGGTATAATTTGCCCAACCGCCCCTGCTACAACTCTTAGATGCTCAGAGGGTACCAAATCGTTTCTCTTATTTACGATCTGACGCCCAAATCTGTTACCGAACGAGCCGCTCCTCCGCACCCTAGCTGGATGGCCCTCAAATCTAACTCTAAGTCCCTTGCTTGCTTAAGTTACGGATGAAGACGTCGAAGAGAACAGCTGGAGATGTTCTCAAATCCCTACTTCATCTGCCACAGCGCAACCACAGCAGCATCAACGTGATAGGCATTATATCACATTTCAAGCCTGAAATCCCGCCCATACGGTATCTTCACCTAATTTTTACATACTTAACCGGACGCTAAACCGGGCACAACGGGGCACACGGCACCGAACGGCTATGACTCAGGCGTCATCGCCGTCACCTGCAACGGCTCTTTGCCCACGAATTCTAGTCCCGTCACAAACTGCCCCTGCCCCATCGGGTCGCAATACGTCACCCGCGCCGCCGAAGTAAAATGCCCCGCCGGCAGCGACACCAGAATCGTGTCATCCGTATACCATTCGCTCGCCGAAATCACGCGCACCCCGCGCGAACTCACGTTTTCCGTGATCGCGCGCTCCACTCCCAGCCTCCCATGCCGCCCAATCAAAAGCGCCGTCGTCTTTATCGCCAACCGATTCTCCACCCGCTGGGCCACAAAACTCTGCATATAAGCGCTCCTCGCACCTTGAGTTGAAACCGACCATGTAGAGCGACAACTGAATTCGACCACCGCGGTGCCCACGGCTTAGCCCCTTCCAGAACACACCCCGGGCAAGCCAAAGTACACCGCTAACTACGTACATCGTAATCGCTCTCGCCCGGGCCCACAACTCAAATCCGCACCCCCGCTGTCGTAAACGTAACGCCCCATGCGGCATCTTCGCCTTTTCTTCAACCTGCTTTTGTACCGCTGGCCTCCGGCCGGCGCCTTTTGACATCGCAGTTCATACCGCAGAATAAGCCGGCAATTCACTCACGATGTTGGAGCGCATCGCAACAGCTTGCGGAGTCGCCCTGAAACTCCGCGCAGAAAAAAAGCCTCACTTCGCCGCCTCTTGCGTCGCCTTTTTGCTTCCGTGCTTCGATGCCTTGCTGTCTTGCTGCCACTCGCCTCACACGTTACAATTCGGGTTCACACATCGAGGTGAACCAACCATGACAGCTTCTGCCACTACCAACACGGCGACCAAATCGGCCGCGGAACTCATCCACTCGCGCGGCGAATTTGTGAACGAGCCGTTCACTGATTTCTCGAAGCCTGAGAATCGCAAAGCGATGGAAGACGCGCTGCGCCAGGTGAAATCCATGTTCGGGCGCGAGTATCCGCTGGTGATCGCGGGGCAAAATCTCGTCACCACCGAGAAGATCACCTCGAAGAATCCATCGAATCCGAAGGAAGTGATCGGCGTTTTCCAGAAGGCCACCGTGGAGATGGCGAACCAGGCCGTCGAAGGCGCTGCGAAAGCATTCGAGCACTGGAAAAAAGTGCCGGCCGAGGAACGCGTCGCCTGCGCGTATCGCGCAGCGGACATTTTGCGGAAGCGGCGCTTCGAGCTTGACGCGTGGCTTTGCTACGAAATTGGCAAGACGTGGCCGGAAGCCGACGCGGACATCGCCGAGCTGATCGACTTCTGCGAATACTACGGCCGCGAAGAGTTGCGTCTGGCGGCGCCGCAGAAATTGACGCCACAGCGCGGCGAAAAAAATTACATGAAGTACATCCCGCTCGGCGTGGGCGTGATTATTCCGCCATGGAATTTCGCGGCGGCGATCATGGGCGGCATGACGCTCGCGGCCATCGTCACCGGAAACACCGCGGTGGTGAAACCGTCGAGCGATTCGCCGACTATCGCGGCGATCTTCGTCGAAATTTTGTACGAATCGGGCGTGCCGCGCGACGTGGTCAGCTTCTTCACCGGCCCAGGCGGAACGGCGGGCGAAGCGCTCGTCAATCATCCGAAGACGCGCTTCATCGCGTTCACTGGCTCGAAGGAAGCGGGCCTGCGCATCAGCGAACAAGCGGCGCGCAAGCAACCGGGGCAGGTGTGGATCAAGCGCACGGTGCTCGAGATGGGCGGCAAGGACGCGATTGTCGTCGACGAGGAAGCCGATCTCGACGCGGCGGTAGAAGGCGTCGCCGTTTCGGCGTTCGGATACCAGGGGCAGAAATGCTCGGCGTGCTCGCGCGCAATCGTCTCGGAAAAAATCTACGACAAGTTTCTCGAGAAGCTGGTCGAGCGCGTGCGAAAAATTAAAGTCGGCCCGATCGAGGATCCGCAGAATTACATGGGCCCGGTGATCAACGAAGCGTCGATGAAATCGATTCTCGGCTACATCGACGCCGGAAAGAAAGAAGGCCGCCTCGTCGCAGGAGGGAAGCGCGCGGAAGGCGACGGCTATTTCATCGAGCCGACGGTGATCGCCGACGTCGATCGCAAAGCGCGAATTTTCCAGGAGGAAATTTTCGGGCCGGTGCTGGCCGTGTCGAAGGCAAAGGATTTTGACGACGCGCTAGCGATGGCCAACGACACAGAATTTGGTCTCACAGGCGCGGTCTACTCGCAGAATCCGGCGAAGATCGAGCGCGCCGCCGAAGAATTCCACGTCGGCAACTTGTACATGAACCGCAAATGCACCGGCGCCATGGTCGGCGCGCATCCATTCGGCGGCTTCAACATGTCCGGCACCGATTCAAAATCCGGCGGCCAGGATTATCTGCTGCTGTTCCTGCAAGCAAAAACGATTGCGGAGAAGGAAGGGGCGACACGGTAGCATCGCGAATATCCGTAGGGGCACGGAATGCCGTGCCCGTTGCCGCCGAAGGCGGGAGAGATCCCTCGACTGCGACTCGCGCCTTCGCTGCGCGAAGGAAAGGCAAGGCGCGCGAGTCTCCGCTCGGGATGACAGCGTGATGCGCGCAGCGTCAAGATGTTGCCGAATAACTTGATTCGGCGACGGGCTTCATCTTGAAGACGCCGCGCAAAATCAAATACGCTGCCGGGCCCGGACGCGAGCAGCCACGGCGCGTACTTCCAGACGTAGTCTTCACTCTGCGCGATTTTCAGCGCGCACAAAATCACCGGAAAAATCAGAACGTAGGCGAGACCGAACGAGCCGCCAGGAATGCGGAAGCTGCGCGGCGCGTCGGGCAATTTCGCGCGCATCCGCCACGCCGCGAACAGCGTGAGAATCGTGGTCGCGATGCGCGTCCAGATGTAGATGTTCACCAGATCTTCCACCTGATATTTTGCGAGGATGCAGTAGACCAGCGCGGAGACGGCGATGGCGCGCGCGGGCGTGCGATAGCGCGGATGAATTTTGCCGAGCCACGCGGGAAGGTAGCCGTCTTCGGCCATCGTGGCGGGGATGCGCGTGGTGTAGAGGATCGTGCTGTTCGAGAGCGACGCGGTGCCGATCATCGCGGCGATGAGCATTGCGGCGCCGAGCCACGGGCCGCCGATGAGGCGCGACGCGGTGACGATGTAGTCCGTCTTCCATTCCTGCCAATTGCCGAGCGCGGCGAGAGCGAGCGTGGTGGGGAGAATGTAGGTGAGGACGTTGAGCGGCGTCATCCAGGCGAGCAGGCGCACGAAGGTGCGCTGCGAATCTTTCATCTCGCCGGTCATGCTGGAGAGCTGTTCGTAACCGGCGTAATTCCACATCGCGAGCGCGAGGCCTTTTCCGAAGACGCTGCCGAAGGGCTGGCCGGGCGGAGTGAAGGGAAGCACGGGATTGTAGTGCAGTTTGAAGAGCGAGACGATGCAGAGCCACGCGACAGGAATCAGCACGGCGACGAGTAGCGCGACGGAAAGCCAGCCGGCCACTTGGATGCCGCGCGCGTTGAGGTAAGACAGAACGCAGAGCGCGAGACACGCGCCGAGCCATTTCACGTTACCTGTGATCCACGGAAAATATTCGAACTCAGGTAGTCCATCAGCAGCACGCCGTAGAGGCTGTTCAGCAGAAACGTGCCGGTCCAATTCCACCAGCCGCATTGAAATCCCCAGAAATCGCCGAACGCGGCGCGACTCCAGCGATAGAAGCCGCCCTGCACCGGGAGAAGGCTGTTGAGTTCGGCGGCGGCGAGCGAAATGGGAATGCTCCAGAAGAGCGGAACGAAGGTGAGAAAGACGAGCGCCATGCCGGGGCCGGAGCTGTGAAAGATTTCTTCGTAGCCGAAGGGGCCGCCGGCGGTGTAGCCGTAAAAAAGCGCGAGCAGCGGAAGAAAACCGATTTGGCGGAGGCGGGCGGTGGATTCAGCGGGGGGCGCGGGAGTGTTTTCGGGCGGAGATTTTGGCATCGAGCCGCAGTGGAACGGGCGGCATGATATGGGACTGCTCGGGGGCTTTTCAATTCAAAGTTTTGCTTGACGGGCAGAGGCGGGGCGCAAGAGAATGCAGGCCGCTCCCGCAGCAGTTAACGCCATTTAAACAGGGGTCCCGACCATGCGCATCGTGCGCGTTTCGCATATTTATTTTCCTAGCAGCTATACTTGCGTTCATAGGCGCTGCGCCTCAACGATTTTCGCGGGGCGGGCGCAATGGACGCACGCTCGAAGAGCAGCGGGCCAGCAACAGAGCCATCGCGCGAAAGCCGGGCCAAAGCCACAGCAGCAGACTCCAACTCCGCTGCTTACGGCCGACAATGGCTTTCCGTCATTTCCTAAACAGCTCGCAGGAACATCCAGCACGCCGCTCATCGTGACAATTACAAACACCTCGACGACTGTAACAGTGAATATTTCGAGCGTTATGTCCGACAATCCCAACTTCACTGTCAGTGGCTGTGTCACGGGGCTTGCCCCGGGCGCGAATTGCAAGCTGACCATCACTTACAGTCCCAGCGCGCAAACTGTGTGCGGCAACTCCGTGGGCGGCGATTTTGCCGACATCAGTATCGCGAGCACCGATCCCGCAGGCCCGCTCGTGCTGGTTGCGAATTCGGCTGCGGCAACGCCGGGGGGACTCGTTACCGACGACCTGCGGGATCAAGCGTTAACCGCGAACGACTTGGCGCAGGCGCTGGTGGGGCCGGGCGTAACCATCAGCAATGTGACTTATACGGGGGCTCCGATTGCGGCCGGAACGTTTAAGGGTGGAAGCTCGATTATCGGGTTCGACAGCGGGATTATTTTGAGCAACGGAGCGGTTCCAAACGTGATTGGCCCGAACTGCAGTTCGGGGATCACGTGGGTAAATAACACGCCTGGAGACGCGCAGCTGACAGCCATAATCGGTCAAGTAACGAATGACGCGGCCGTTCTGGAGTTTGATTTTAATCCCAGCAGTCCGACGATTCGCTTCCAGTATGTGTTTGCGTCCGATGAATACCAAGAATTCGTTTTCGACTTCAACGATGTTTTCGCGTTTTTTGTGAACGGCACAGAACGTTGCGTTGATACCGCAGACAAATACCATCGTTTCGATCAATAACGTCAACAACGGATCCACGGATCCCGCCAACGTCGCTATTCCGCCGGTGAATCCGTCATTTTACGTGAACAACGATTTCCAGTTTCCAACAGTCGCGCCATTCAACACGGAAATGGATGGTATGACGGTTGTGCTGACGGCGAGCGCGAATGTAACTCCCGGTTCCAACAACCACATCAAGCTGGCGATCGCCGATGCATCGATTTCGTGTTGGATTCTAATGTATTCATAAAGGGAGGCAGTCTTGCGAGCACGGTGGTTTCGCTATCGCCGACCGGTCTGGCTTTTGGGAATGAAAATGTGGGGAGCACCAGCGCGGCACAGACCGTGACATTGACGAACGTGGGCACGGCTGCACTGACTGGGGTTTCGGTGGCGACGAGTTCGAGCGTTTTCACGCAGACGAATACCTGCGCGGCAAATGTTGCTCCGGGCGGAAATTGCACGATCAGCGTGAAGTTTGCGCCGACGGCGGCCGGACCGGTCCAAGGATCTTTGACTATCACCGACAGCGCAGGAGACAGCCCTCAGCCCGTCAGTCTGTCGGGGACAGGAATATCCGGACCGTTTGCCAGCTTTTCTCCTTTCAGCCTGGTGTTTGGACCGCAAGCCACCGGCACGACAAGTCCGGCGCACAAAAATTACAGTTACAAATACCGGAACAAGCGCATTGTCGATAGTTACCGTATACTGCGCGGGGACCGATTTCGCGGAGAACGACAACTGCGTGGACTTTACGATTCAACCCACGAATTCCTGCATGATTTCAGTGACGTGGACTCCGAGCGCCGGAACAACGCCACCTGAATCGGGAACCCTGACGGTGGTGGACAATGCCCAGAACAATGGCACACAAACCGTGGGTCTTACTGGCGGCGTGACGAATACCATCTCTGTTTCTCCGTCACAACTATCGTTTGGCAATCAGAACGTGAATACAACGAGCGCGGCTCAGACCATAACGGTATCGAATACCGGAACAGCGGCCATATTGATTCCAAGCATCGTTGTTCCCCCCGGTTTCGCCGAGACGGACAATTGCAGATCCTTATCAAACGGATTGGCGCCCGCAGCCAGTTGCACGATCAATGTGACGTTCACGCCGACGAGCGCGACGTCATTTACCGGGAACCTTTCGATTACGGATTCGGCGCAGGGGAGCCCGCATACCGTGATGCTGATGGGAACCGGGACAGCTGCTGCGCCGACGCTGGTGTCGATTGCGGTGACGCCGCCGACAGCGACGATTGGCATCAATGCGACGCAGCAGTTCACGGCGACGGGGACGTTCTCGGATAATTCGACGAAGGATGTGACGACGCAATCGACGTGGACGTCCTCGAATACAGGGACCGCCACTGTGGGAGCTGCGACCGGTCTCGCGACTGGAGTTGCAGGTGAGGTCCAGTGACGATCACGGCGACGGACGGAACGATTAAGGGCACAGCGCAGCTTACGGTGAGCAGCGGTCCGACCTTGAAGTCGATTGCGGTGACGCCGAGCACGGCGAATATCGCTGTGAACGGGATGCAGCAGTTCACGGCGACGGGGACATTTTCGGATAATTCGACGAAGGACGTGACGACTCAATCGGTGTGGAAATCGTCGAACACGGAAGTTGCGACGGTGGGAGCGGGGACGGGGCTGGCGACGGGCGTGGGAGTGGGCGGTCCCGTGACGATCACGGCTACGGACGCGGGAATTTCCGGGACCGCGATGCTGACGGTTTCCAACGTTCCATTCACACTGACGATAAATCCGCCGCCCGGCGGAGTTTTTGGGCCAGTTGCACCGGGAGGGACGCTTCCTGTGGGAGTGATACTGACCGCGATTCCGGGCACGACCGGAACAGTGACGTTTGGCTGCACAACATCGTCGCCGACAATCACGTGTTCGCCCAAACCGTCATCTGTGACGCTTTCGCCCAATGGGCCGCTTCAGGTGGCGATTGTGGTGAATACCTTCTGCAAAGGACCGGTAGCCACAGGACACGTGGCTCCGCCGGGCGGATTTGGCGGCGGCATCGGCCTGCTACTGCTGTCGACGATGCTGGCGGGAACGGCGTGGATGTACCGGCGGAATCCGCGCTGGGCGGTGTCGTTTGCGTTGTTCGTGCTGATCGCGCTCGGAGGCGTGGCCTGCAACTCGCTGCCGCGAAACCCGAACGGCGTGACGCTGCCGGGAAATTATCGGCTATTTATCACGGCGACGTTCAACGGACAGACGGTGTCCGCGCCTGCGGTCAACTTCGTCGTTAACTAGTTGTGATTAGCAGGTGTTTCCGCCGGGAGGGGGGCAACGAATGACCGGCGCGGTGGGTTTCGGCTTGCAAGAGTAAGCCTGAGCGCATAGCTCAAAATCTTACGACAATCAATCGTAAACGGCCCAAGTCTCATAGGATCAGTGTGATAGGGGTGGGATAGCGGTCATTCTGCGTTGTCGCGGAATGAAACAATGTACTAATCATGTGCAAAGCTTTTCTTAACTACAGCCTGGTTCTAGCCGCTTACGCACGTAGTAATCGAATGTTTCCCACCATGCGTTCTGTTGGTTTTCCCAAGTGGCAGCAATTAATCATGAGAGGTCTCAAAATGCGAAGGCCCGCCCTCGTATTGCTTGGATTTTTGATGTTGTTTGGAGTGACTGCGACGAAGGCGCAGACGCCGGGTGCGGCAAGCAAACCGGCAACAGGCGCGCCGAACTCAAGCGTGGCTCCGAAGCCTATTCACCTTCCGCTCTTTTTTGAGGCCAATCAGGGGCAGGCAGACTCGCAAGTTCGATTCATGGCGCGGGGCAAGGGCTATACGCTGCTGTTGACGCCCACGGAAACAATTCTTGACGGAATCGAAGACGCAGGTATCCGCGCGGTCCGGGGCGTTTGGGCCTTTCCAAAATCCACCGATCGCAACGAAGACATCTCGCGGAAGTGTGATTCGAATGCAACTGGTGGGAGCGAATTCCGCGCCTGCTATGACGGGACTCGAAGAGCTTCCCGGCAAAGTGAACTACCTCATCGGAAACGATCCCTCGAAGTGGCAGACGCAAGTTCCGCTGTATTCGCAAGCGCGCACGGAGCAGGTGTATCCGGGCGTGGATCTTCTTTTTCACGGCGACGAGAGACAACTGGAATACGACTTTGTGGTTGCGCCGGGAGCCGATCCATCGAAGATCGCTTTCCGAATTCGCGGAGCCGCGCGGATGAAAATTAATGCGCACGGCGATCTCGTGTTGCACGGGACGGATTCCGATTTCGTGATGCACAAGCCGGTTATCTACCAGACGATCGCTGCCGAGCGCCGCCCGATTGAAGGCAGCTTCGTGAAGAAAGGAAAGAACGAAGTTGCGTTCCGGCTTGGCGCGTACGACCACAGCCAAGAATTGGTGATCGATCCGGCGATTGGTTTCTCGTCGTTCCTGGGCGGAGCTCGGAGAGGACGTGTCTAGTGGCTTTGCCATCGACGACAGCACTCCGGGCAGCCCCAAGCTATACCTCAGCGGATTCACGCTCGATTCCACGACGTTTACAGAGCCGAACACGGTAATCGGCTCGGGCACGACCTGACAGCTGCCCGCTGTCATAGAAGTAGGATTTATCGCGAAGATTGACCCGACGGCTTCTGGAGCGGCGTCGCTGGTCTATCTGACCTTCATTGGCGGCAGTGTGCCGACGTTTATCTACGCAGAAAGGCTGCCTAAGCGGATTTATTTGGCTGGCGCTGGACAAATCGCAGGGGGCTGCGAACATTGAGCCCGTGTTGGGAGGACAAACGAACTGCAGCAATTTTCCAAGCGCAACCGCGCCTCAATCCTGTCACCGATCCGAAGCGGCAACGAGCAACGGATTCGCCACCATGGCGGTACGAATAATGCCAAGCGGCGCAGCGATCGATAAAGCCGCGACGTCTGGGTGGGAATAATGATCTGGGAGGAGGTTTTGTTGCAGTTGGCACCGGCGGAAACGTAATCCTATCCGGCGAAACGCAAGCGACAAATCTGCCGACGAAGAATGCTTACGTCAACACCTTCAATAACGGCGCATACCCCTGCGCCATTCGATGATTGCTTTGTGACCATCCTGAATCGCGCTGATTTGAGCATCAAGCTATCTGACATATTTGAACGTTGGAGGAGGCAGCACATCGACGAGTAACGTGGGATGCGGCGCCTTCGAAGATGCTTCGGGAAACATCCTGGCCGGAGGAAACACAGTTTCCACGACCGCGTTCAATCTGGGGCCGGGCGGCGCGAGCCTGGCGAATGGATTCCAGACGACTTTCCAGGGGACGCAAGACACGTTCGCGATGAAGCTGAACCCGAGCCTGGTGGGAGTCAACCAGTTGTTGTACGCGACCTATTTCGGTGGCGGTGGAGACACGAGGGCTGGGAACGGGTCTTTTGATCTTGGCAATGGTGTGGTGGCGATCGTCGGCGCGACAACGTCTAATTCAGCAACGAACGGTGCACATCCCACTGAAGAATCGGCGAAGCTATCAAACGCAAAACAACGCTCGGTGGCCGAGCGGCGAGATGGGCTTTCTGGTGCTCCTCAATACGAGCAAAGACCGGACCGCCAGCCTGCTTTGCGGGACGTACATTCGGCGGGAGCGGTGGAGACGACATCGTCGGTGCGGTGACGTATGACGCCGGGGATCCCACAGACTTCCGGATCATCCTGGGCGGACGAACGAACTCTGCTACTGATTTTCCAACACCTGAATCCGATCCAGCCGTATGTGGGAGCGGTGGTGGGAGGGATGCAGAGCCCGGATGGGTTTCTTTCCGTATTGAGAGTGCCGACCCCCAATCAGACAGCATTCAACGCCACCCTGGTGTTTTCGACGTACATCGGCGGAAGCAATCCGCCCGCACAGATCACCTGGTCCGCTTCGCCTACTCTCCTGGAGGATGACCGGATCAACGCCGTTGCGGTCGATGCGAATCACACGATTTATGCGGTTGGAGAATCGAACGCACCGGGCGGGTTCTTCGCGAATACGAATCCGACCACGACGGTGAACGGTTTCCAGACGACCTGCGCGAGTTGTAGCGCGAGCCGGATTCCTGAGGACGACGTTGTCGTGTTTTCGATTGGAACGGGCGCAAACGCCACATTGCAATCGATTGCAGTGACGCCGACCACGGCGTCGATCGCCGTGGGACAAACACAGCAATTTAGTGCCGTGGGAAATTTCAATGACGGAACGGAGAAGGACATCACGAGCTTGGTGACTTGGACGACGGTGCCCACGGGCTTTGCGACGATGAGCACGACGAGTCCGGGACTTGCGACGGGAACTGCTGTCGGTTCAACCGCGGTGACGCCGAGTCTAGGCACCGCGACCGTGTTGAACACGGGGGCGTTGACGGTAACGGCTGGGGCGGGGGCGGACCTTGCGATCACGATCACGGCGCCGAGCAACATAGCGTTGGGGGCCGACCTTCCGTACGTCATCACGGTAACGAACAACGGGCCGCAGGATGCGACGGGAGTGGTGATGACCGACCCGGTGCCTGGGAAACCTGATGACCGCTCATGGTGGTGGCATCGGAGACTTGCACCCGCCTGGTGAACATTGGCACCGGCGCAAACTACGCTCTCGTGCGCAATTGGTGCGCTCGCAAACGGAGCCAGCACCCAGATCAGTTATCACGTGACGCCCATAGTAGCGGGGAGTTTGACGAACACCGCGACTGTAGCCGGAAGCCAGACGGATCCGAATATGAATAATAATTCGGCGAGCGTGACCACGACTATCGGATCGGGGGCAGCGACACATTTTTCGGTGACGGCGCCCGGGACTGCAACGGCGGGAACTGCGTTCAACGTTACGGTGACTGCGCTGGATGCGTCGAACGCGGTGGTGACGGGATATACGGGGACTGTTCATTTCACGAGCAGCGACACGCAGGCGGTGTTGCCGGCGAATTCGACGCTGACGAACGGCGTCGGGAACGTTTTCAGTGACGCTGAAAACGGCGGGGGCACAGACGATCGCGGCAACCGATACGGTGACGGCAACGATTACCGGAGCTTCGGGGACGATTACGGTGACGGCGGCGACGCCGATTACGTTGCAGGTGAAAACGGCGGGAACGGCGTTTGGCACCGTGACCGACAATCTGGGACAAATCAATTGCACGCAGCAGGGAGGAGCGAATCCGTCGGGGAATTGTACGACGCAATATCCGAGCGGGACGCAGGTGACGCTTACGGCGACGACGCCGGGAACTTTTGGCGGTTTTGTTGGCGCGCCCACGGCGTGCACGGGGACGGGGAGTACCTGCCAGTTCACGATTACGGCTACGGAAACTGTGACGGCGACGTTTACGCCGGGACCGGGGACATTCCCGCTGACCGTGGTGGCTGGAACTCCGCATACGGGCGGCGGAACGATCACGAGTGCGCCGGCCGGGATCAATTGCACGTTGACGGGAACGACGACGAGCGGGACCTGCACGCAGAATTTCCCAGCCGGGACACTGGTGACGTTGACGTCTGCGCCAGGGCCCGGGTCGGATTTCTTCGGTTGGACGGGGACGACGCCGAACTGCCTGGCGAGCAGCGCCGTAAGTTGCTTGCTGAATATGTCGGCGGCGACGACGGCGACGGTGGAGTTCACGTCGGGCGGGGGGACGGTGAACGTCACGGTGACGGGCGCTGGAAACGTGACGGACACGGCGAACGCTGGGGAAATCAACTGCACGAATACCGCTGGAGGAACGCAGACGGGAACCTGCAGCGGGGGCTATTCGCTGGGAGCGGGAGTCACTTTGACCGCAACGCCGGCTGCTGGCGCGACTTTCGCTGGCTGGACGGGAGCGTCGTGCACGAATCCGACGGCGGCGACGTGCAGCTTTCAGGTGATAAATACGACGCCGATCGCCGTGGGGGCTACGTTTGCGGCCAGTGGCGGCGCGGCGACACATTTCTCAGTTACGGCACCAGCGACGGCAACGGCGGGAACCATGTTTAATCTCACCGTGACGGCGCTGACTGCGGCGAATACGACAGCGACGGGATATACGGGGACAGTGCACTTTACGAGCAGCGATACGAAGGCGGTGTTGCCGTCGAATTCCGCACTGCTGAATGGTGTGATAACGCTTCCGGCGGTGTTGAATACGGCAGGCATGCAGACGATTACCGCGACGGATACGGTGACGGCGTCGATTACTGGGACCTCGGGGACAATCACGGTTACGGGTGTAGGTCCGAGTCCGGCGCTGGCAATAACAAAAACTCACACGGGGAACTTCACGCAAGGGCAGCATAGCGCACAGTACACTGTGACGGTTTCGAACGGCGCGAATGGCGCAGCGACCAGCGGAACAGTCACGGTGACGGACACTGCGCTGAGTGCGCTGGCTCAAGACTTTGCAGCCAGTTTTTCGGGGACTTCAAATCCGAACGGTGTTTGGAGCTACGGTCAGTTTGTGGAATCGACTTCCACCTTTACGCTCCTTCCTGGCCAAAATGCCGCTTCTCCTACGTGCGGCCTTCCGTATTGGTCGGGCACAGGGTATCCGTATGTTGCCGCCAACAACAGCGGCGCAACTATCAGCTGCGGCACTGTCACTATACCGAATGACACTCTCTGGATGCATCCGATGAACATGGCGGGGACGGATAGTGATGTCCGTTTCACGGCGCCTGCATCGGGAACTTACGAGATCACCGGAAGCTTTGTATCCTTGGATACGACAACTACGCTGGACAGCATTCTGGTGAATGGCACGCCCGTGTTTTCCACATTTATCTGTAACCCCGGTAACGGGCAAACCTGCCAACCGACCAACACGCGCGCACCGTTTTCAGTGGTAAAGACGCTCAGCGCTGGGAATACGGTTGACTTCATCGTGAACTGCTGCTCCGGACCAGATCAGACGTTCCTTTTCGACTCCACAGGACTTGCGGGCGCGATCGACTCAAATCTAACGGGCCTGTCGCTCGTCTCCATGTTCGGTACAGGGTGGACTTGCGGGCCACCAAATCCAGCGAACACTTGCACCCGTAGTGATGCGCTGGCTCCCGGCGCGTCCTATCCGCCCATCACTGTCTTGGTCAATGTCGGGGTAAACGCGACCTCGCCTCAAGTGAACACGGTGAGCGTTTCGGGCGGAGGTTCGGCCACGGCGAACGCTTCGGACTCGACCGTCATAACGCCTGCGCCATCAGCGCAACTCACGATTACCAAGACGCACACTGGCAATTTCACTCAGGGCCAACAAGGCGCGCAATACAGCCTGACGGTCGCGAATTCCCCCGGTACCACACCCACGACCGGCACGGTTGCGGTTACTGAGACAGCTCCGAGTGGTCTTACTCTCGTGTCGATGGCGGGCACGGGCTGGACTTGCGGTGGCGCGAACCCGGCCAACGTTTGCACACGGTCCGACGTTCTCGCCGGCGGTGCAAGCTACCCTGTGATAACAGTGAACGTGAATGTCGCGGCGGATGCGACATCGCCTCAAGTGAACATGGCAGGTGTGACCGGCGGAGGCTCAGCGCCGGCGAATGCTTCGGACTCTACCGTCATCGAGAGCGCGTCGACGGCAGCCACGCACTTCTCGGTGACGGCGCCCGCGAATGCGACAAGTGGGACAGCGTTCAACGTCACGGTGACCGCGTTGACGGCCACGAATGCGACGGCGACGGGCTACACAGGAACCGTGCATTTCACGAGCAGCGACGGTGCGGCGGTATTGCCGGCGAACTCGACGCTGACAAACGGAGTGGGGACTTTCCAGGCGACGCTCAATACCGTGGGCAATCAGACAATCACGGCGACGGATACCGTGACGATGACGATCACCGGCGCGTCCGGAACGATCAATGTGAGTACCGCCGCCACGGAGCAGCTGATTGTGCAAACTGCGGGGACCGGCACTGGAACCGTGACGGGCAATGGAATCAACTGCGTGAGCGGTTCCGCGAACGCATGCATGGCGAGTCTGCCGGCAGGTACTCAAGTGGTGTTAACGCAGGCGGTGACGAACGGGTCGACGTTCGCGGGATGGAATGGCGCGCCGACCATGTGCACGGTGGCCGGTGCTACTTGTACATTTACGATGCCAGCGTCGGCAGAGACCGTTACTGCGACGTTTACGGCAGCTGCGGCGACGCTGAAGTCGATTGCCGTGACGCCGGCGAATCCGACTGAGCCGATTAATTCGTCGGTGCAATTCACGGCGACGGGGACTTATCTCGGACAACAGCACGAAGGACATCACCGCGACCGTTACCTGGGCGTCGTCTAACACCGAAGCGGCGATGATCAACGCCGCGGGACTGGTGACGGTGGGAGGCACAGCCGGCTTAACAACAACAATCTCAGCGACGCTGAACGAAGTGACGGGTTCAACTTTGTTGACAGTTTCGAGTTCGCCGATTGCGATTTCCGTGACGCCTCCTGCGGGTGGAACTTTCCCGCCGGTGCCGCCGGGCGGGACATTGGCGATCGGGATCGTGCTGACGTCCACGCCAGGCTTCAGCGGAACGGTGACTTTCGGGTGTACGACGTCTTCTCCGACGATCACATGCGCGCCGGACCCAGCGACGGTGACTTTGACACCGACTGGACCGACGGATGTGGCGATCGTGCTGAATACGTTCTGTAAAGGAACGACAACGACGGGCAATCGGTGCCGATGCCTGGCGGATTCGGAGGCGGCATCACGCTGCTATTGCTCGGCTTGACGCTGGGAGGCGTTTTGTGGATGTGGAAACGGAGCCCGCGTTGGGCGGTGTCGTTCGCGGTTCTCGTGTTGATGGCAATTGGCGGAGCGTCGTGCGCGAGTCCACCGAAGGGACCGAACGGGGCTACGCAGCCGGGTAATTACACAGTGACGTTCAGCGCTACGGTGAACGGCGTGACTACAAGTACGGCGCCGATTCCGTTCACGGTGGAATAAAACGAGAGGCGCGTGCGGCAGAATGCTGTGGGCTCAAACGGGCGTAATGTCGAACAGGTGCGCGTCAAACGCCTCGCGACGAACGAACAGGCCGATTGTGCGCAACTCCTGACCGGATCGCGCGTAATGCACGTCGTGCAGTTCGTCGTAAAAGTCATACTGAATTGACGGCGAGATGCTCTCGTCCATTCGAACACGACCTTGCGAGGCCGCGCCGACGATATTTACCGCGATGATTTTCCACGCTGTCGCAGTTCTCCATTCGTAGACCGCGAGATTTCCGGCAGTGTCGTCACCTTCTGCGGAAACTGGAAGCAGCGACCAACGGCCCGTGTGAAATACTTCCTCATTCGTGATTTTCAGGACCTTTTCGAAGAACGCGCGTATTGCTGGATTGACCGGCTCTTCCATGGCTCGCTGCAGCATAATCGGCAGACGAAGCTTCCGGCCATCGAGCTCGCCCTGATGGTAGAAGCGCATGCCGGGAAGCGTTGCCATCAAGGTTCCAGCCGCGACTAGCCGTTCGTTGGGAAATACGGCGGCGCAACGATCTTCATCATGGTTTTCAAGGAAACGCGCGAGATGATTCTGATAGTCCACCGGAGCTGTGAGAATGCCATGGACTGCTGATGGATTCGCGCTGCGCACGGCATCGTACAAGGCTTTGTCGTAGACGAACGAAAATCCCAATTCGAGTAAGCGCGCTTCTGTGCCCCAGTATGCTTCGGCTAGAAGAACGAGATCGGGGACCACTGCATGCGCCTCCGCCCAGAATTCTTTTGCCGGCTGAGCGAGGCCGCCGATGGAAGCTCCCCAAACTTTTGCGAAGATATCGTTGAGTAAGAGCATGGCCATGTCGCAGCGAATTCCGTCGCAGTGCGCGGCGATGGTACGCAGGACGTCAAGTTGTGCGGCGCGGAGAGCGGGCTGAAAATGATTTAACTGGGCAACGTCGTCCCAGGGCGGGAAGTAGGGATCCTTCCCGAAGGCCAGATATTTTGCGCCAGCGGAGGGCTCGACTTGATAGAACGCCGATGGATTCTGATCGTATTGTTCCCTGGTGCCCTGAATGTAAAATTCCGGGTGGTCGCGAGTCCAGGGACAATCGAGCGCCGTGTGATTGCCGACAAAATCGAGAAACAATGCCATGCCGCGCGCATGGAGTTTTTCACGGACGGCGTCGAGTGAAGCCCAGGTGCCAATATGCGGATCGGGAACGTATTGCACGATCGAGTAGGGGGAGCCGATCGCGTCGCTCGGCGTCCAACCGGGAAGTGCGGCTTCGAATTCAGGGTGGTTTTGGGGATTCTCGATCTTGATGCGCCGCGATTCGGGACTGCGTTGCCAGACGCCCATCAACCAAACGATATTGAATCCTAATTGCGCGAGCGAATCCCACTCTGCGTCGGGCACTTCTGCCAGGGTGATTTGGCTGCCGAGGCGGGCGGAGAGTTCCACAAGCCATGCCCATGTGTTGATTTCGTACAGGTGCGGGTGAGGGCGGATTGCGAAGCGAGAACGAGTGACGAAGCGCGCTGCCATGGGCGAGCATGCAGCGTAGATTGCGAGCGTTGCTATGTCAATAAAGCGGCGTGTCAGCGGCGTGACTTCACCGGCGGAGTTCAGGACGGTTGGTCTGATATACTGCGCGGCCGAATGTTGGAAGGGAACGGCGAATTCTAAATTTCAAAATTATGCAATCTAGGACAATTCGATTCTCGTTTGGGATTTTGTCCTTATTAGGGCTGCTGACGGTTGGTTCGTTCGCGCAAGAAGTGGCGCCGACGCAAAAGCCTCCTTCAAGAAGCGCGCGCGGGCGAAATCTCACGGTTGACGATTATTTTCGAATCAAGGATGTGGAGGATGCGCAGATCAGCCCGGATGGGAAGTGGGTCGCATACGTAGTCACGACTCACGATGTGAAGGAAGACAAGGACAAGAAGCGAATCTGGATGAACAGCGTGTCGGGCGGCGATGCGATTGCACTGACAAACGAAGATGCGAATTCGAGCCGCCCGCGTTGGAGTCCCGACGGGAAATATCTTGGATTTTTGAGCGAGCGCGGCAACGAGAAAAAGCAGGTGTGGCTGTTGCCGCGTGGTGGCGGGGAAGCGGAACAGCTGACGAACACAGTTCAGGATGTGAATGTGTTCGAGTGGTCGCCGGCTGGCGACCGGGTGGTGTTGGTTCTGCAGGATGCTTCGCCTGAGGATCTGGAGGCGGCGAAGAAGAAAGAGGAGGGCAAAGCGGACGAGGAGCAGAAGGAAAAGACGCGAACGCGGCCGTGGGTGATCGACCGATTGCACTTCAAGGAGGATGAGATCGGTTATCTCGATCGCCGGCGCACGCACCTGTATCTGTTCAAACTGGCGGACGGCAAGATCAAGCAGGTTACTTTCGGCGATTACGACGATTCCGATCCGGCGTGGTCACCTGATGGGAAATCGATCGCCTTTACAAGCAATCGGACCGCTGAGCCCGACAGCAATTTCAATTCGGATATCTGGGTCGTTCATACCGAGAGCGACGACCCTGCAAAATTGCTCGTGCACGTCACAACGAATCCGGCGGAGGATTTGGCTCCAACGTGGTCTCCTGACGGGAAAACGATTGCGTTCGTCACGCAGATCGACCCGAAACTATTCTGGTATGCAACCTATCACCTGGCGGTGGTGCCAGCGAGCGGCGGCGAGCCTCGGATCCTGACGAAAAGCTTGGATCGGGAGGTGTCTGCACCGCGTTTCTCCCCTGACGGCCGGTGGATCTACTTTATTGCGGAAGATGAAGGGACACAGAATCTCTTGCGGGTAGCGCCGAGCGGAGGAGAAATAACGCGGCCGATTGCCGGGCGCCGAAAAGTGGAGTTTTATTCCATCAGCCAAGATGGAACGGTGGCGGCCACGCTCTCGAGCTCGAATATGCCCGACGAAGCGTATCTGCTACCGGCGAATGGCGATCTGCGTCGGCTGAGCAAAGTGAATGAAGAAGCAATTGCGGGCATCGACCTCGCTGCGGTGGATTACGTTCACTTCAAGAGCAAGGATGGTACGGCTGTTGCAGCATTCGTGGTCAAGCCGCCCGGTTACGCGGCGGACGTAAAGTATCCGACGATTTTGTGGCTGCATGGCGGCCCGACACTCAGCCATCAGGCTGAATTTGATTTTCGCGCGCAGATTTTGGCGGCTAACGGCTATGTGGTGGTTCAGCCGAACCCGCGCGGATCCTCCGGGTATGGCGAGGACTTTAGCAAAGCGATTCTTGCGGATTGGGGTCACAAGGATTATGAGGACGACATGGCGGCGGTGGATTACGTCCTGGAGCAGGGAATCGCCGATCCGGAACGGCTGGCGGTGGGCGGGCATTCTTACGGCGCGATTTCGACGAATTTCATCATCACGCGGACTCATCGGTTCAAGGCGGCCATTTCGAATGCGGGCGAATTTCTGTACATCGTAAATTACGGCACCGATCTCTATTCGCGTCACTGGGAGTATGAACTTGGACTGCCCTGGGAAAATCGCGCGCTATGGGAGAAGCTGTCGCCGTTCAATCGCGTGAAAGAGATTACGACGCCGACGCTGTTATTGGGCGGCGACGCGGATTCCAACGTTCCCATTATTAATAGCGAGCAGATGTATCAGAGCCTGAAACGGCTGGGCGTACCGACGATGCTGGTGGTGTATCCGGGTGAGTATCACGATTTCGTGCGGCCTTCGTTCATCAAGGACCTCTACGAGCGATATCTTTTTTGGTACGCGCATTATGTGAAAGGGGAAGGGCCGGCGAGCCCTCCCGAAGCGAAAAGGCCTGACTAAGAATTCACTGGGTGCTGGAACTCTGAGTGGGAGGCTGGGATGGAGCCGCCGGACATTCTGGAGCCGCGAGCGTGAGCGTGATTTCCTTCGTGTCGGCGTCGGAACCATCGACTGCGACAGCAGCGGAATCCATGCGAGAAGGATCTTCGCAGGCGTCATCTTTTCCGTGATGGATGTTGCGACGCGACGGGTCGAGATCTTCCCAGGCCGAAATTGAGTACTTCGCTGATTCGAGAAGAGTGAATTCGTAGACGTCTTCGCCAACCTTCCGCGCGGCCGGATTTTCGCCGTCAGCCGCTTTCGCCGTAACGTACACTTCGCCAGGCGGGCGGCCATTCTTCCACTTCAGCTTCACGCGAACCTCGCGCGTCGGGTAGCCGTCTTCTTCCTTCAACCGAATGTCGGCCTTGAGAAGTTGCTGGCCATCCTTGAGAGCGATGGGCGTGGCGGCGGAAAGATCAGGAGCGCCGGGATAGAAGGCGCGAGGAAACGGCGAATTCGGATCTTTACGATTTCCTCGATTGAAAACGAGAACGTACTCGCCCGGTCCGACGTGATCGAACTCGAAATCGCCCTTGGGCCCTTGAAAGCCCCAGAGACCGGGACGCGAATCGTCGTACGCTCCGGCACGATATAGTTCCACCGACGCGTTTGCCAGAGGCTTCCCGTCGGGACCGCGAACGCTGCCGTGAATCCGACCGGTAGGCAGCGCGTCCACGTTGTACTCGTAACAGGCGCCGTTGGGAATCTTGAAAGTGGGCAGTGGGCCATTGAGCGTCTTTTGCGTGAGCTCCATGCGCACGGGAAGATTGGCTGTGAATTGATACTGTCCCGCGTGAACATCGTAAAAGGTATAAATGCCGTTGCTGTCAGTGCTGGTGGCAAAGCGATCGTCCTTGGAGCGCAACTTCAATTTGATATTTGGGAGCGGGTCATCGGGATCGTCGGGCGGGGCAAGCATCGGCGGATTGGAGCGACGCAAGACGCCGAACACGGAGGCTACCTGGTTGCCGTTACGCATGGCGCGCAGTTGCGGGATGATCGCGCGTCCTTCGGATAGCCGGGCGAGTGCCGCTGCAAATTGTTGCGAAGAGGCGGCCGTCCTCCGATCGATTGGGGAACACGAGATATTGCTCGCCTTGCTTGAAGTAGAAGGCGCAGTCGCCATCGTCGCCACCCGCAAAGATGTCGATCTCGGGTGTGTTTTCTCCAGCAAAGCGTTCGTTGATTCGAAAATGGAAGCGAACGACTGCTGGTGCGGTTGGCGCGTTCGGATCGGGCGGAACATTTTCGGCTGCGGTGACGGTACCGACGAATGCGACATCGTCCTTCTGAAGACCCGGACACATTCCGGGCGGTGCTTTCGAGCAGGCGCAAGCTCGTGCCAGAGTGGGAGCGGCGAGAAAAAGCATCAACAACGCAACAAATCGGCCTTGAATCATCCGAGGTATCCTACATCGTGGTGCTCGGTGAAATCGAGAGGCGATTAGAAGTTTTTCGTCAGGGCGTGCCACATTTTTAACGCGCACAATTGCGATAAGTGGCGCCGCTCCAGAAGACCCCAAGCTTCCGCCCGGCCCGCACCCAGGGGTTGCCTACACTTGCGAGCGGTCTTATACTTCTCGCCATGTTAAAAACTTGGAATAGTCGATTCGCGAGAAGTCTCCGCCGCAATTATGTGCTTGGGATTCTATCTGATCGTTCTCCCAGTCAGGGCGGCGCAAAACGGATCGCGGAATCCCGACCAACGCGAGATACTCGAGCAGATTTTGACACAAACCTATCAACCATCGCAGGTCGGCAAAGGATTGATGGGTATCGGATCGGCGACGGCGGTTCGCCGTGCTGGGACAATCGTGGTGGTGCAGCGCCCGGGTCTATATGGGTCGTTCGATCGGAATGAGATTGCGTCCGAGTGAGATTCATGGACTGGATTCAACTGTATACCGCGGAAACAAAGACTATCGTAGTTCCTCCCGGCGAACGATTTTATGTATTTAATGTTTCTGTTGTTCAGGACAACGTCACGATCGCGCTTCTTTCGGCGCGTTTGATCAATAATGCCAAGGGTTCGGGCAGAGTGTGGACGGCATTGACTTTCTATTTTCCCGCGCAGACGCTCGCGAATGCGGATAAGGATGATGTGTTGCGCGGGATTGTGCCCTGGCTCGTTCCTGAAGGGCTCGCGACGATGGGCGCACAATCCAATTCTGCCGGGATCTCTGCGCGCCTGCGACGTCTGCGCCACAAGCGGTGACGACTACAACAGGCTCCCACGTCCGCGGCGGTGGTGCGATCTGAGCCGGCCGCCTGCTCCGCCCGAACGCCTCGCCATGGGAATGACCCGCGACGAAATCGTCGCCGCGATGGGAACACCGCAGCGCGAAACGAGTTTTGAAGGACGTGCGTGGCTGACTTACCCGAACCTGGTTATCGTGCTGGAAGACGGGAAATTGAAGTCGATCGATCAATCGGTGGCCGCGCCCGCCAAAGTAGCCATTCATTCGCACTCCTGACGGAGCCGAAATCTATCTGGATGGACAGCTGATTGGATCAACGCCTTCGACTCTCGAGTTGCCTGTCGGGAACCCACGAGCTGAGCGTTCGACTTTCTGGCTATCAGGACTGGACTCGGAGCATGCGAGTTCTTTCGGGCAGCGAGATTAATCTGGATGCGAAACTGGAAAAGAAGTAAGCCGCCGCTCATAATCTGGCAAAGGCTTGTCTTATCTGCCGCTTCTCGAACATTGCTAAAGCAGATCCAGCGCTGATTTATTTTCGCGCTCGACCTGCTTCATGGTGCAGCTTGTGGGCGCTTTATCTGGCCGCCACCGCAGTAACTTCGTGCCATGCCTGAATCTCCCGCCGGTGAAATGGTCGAATTGAACTTCGACGACGAGACGCGGATCGAGCGGCTCCCATTCGAGCGAATGTTTCGTGCTCCAGCGGCTCAATCCTCCGGGAGCTTTACCTGTAAAGCCGGGCGGCTTGATCATTCCTTTTAGCTTTTTTGTGAGCGGGGCTCGATCTTCGTTTGCGATCGAAGATGTAAAACCGACGTGATTTAGCTTTCCGGCCTTGTCGTAGAGTCCCAAGAGTAGTGATCCGACGAGAGGTTTTTTCTCCAGGTAGCGGAAGCCGCCTACGACGCAATCGGCCGTGCGTTGCTTCTTGATTTTCTGCATTCCGGTGCGTTCACCGGTTTGATAGGGCATATCGTCACGCTTTGCAACGATGCCGTCCAGTCCAATACCCATGTGGAACCATTTACCGGCGAGCGCGCTGTCCTTCGTCATCGGCGAAAGCTGGACGGTCTCATTCTTTGCGGCGAATTTCTTCATAAGCGCTTCCAGTGCTCGCCGCCGGTCGCGCAGCGGCAAATCAACGAGCTTCTCTCCAGAGACATCGACGAGCAGATCAAAAACGATGAACCGGCAGGGGCTTTCCTTGCTCAATTTCGCAATGCGGCTGGCCGCTGGATGAATGCGCATCAGCAGGTCGTCGAAAGAAAGATCGCCATCTACAGGGATCACGATCTCTCCGTCCAGCACAAACTGTTTGGCACGAAAAGATCGGAGCGAGTCGACGAGTTCGGGAAAATATCGCGTCAATGGCTTACCGGATTTCGATTCCAGGTCGACTCGGTCGCCGTCGCGAAACGCCAGGCAGCGAAAGCCATCCCATTTCGGCTCGTAATGCCATTCCGATCCCTTTGGCAGATCTTCGGCAGGCTGCGCCTCCATCGGCGCGTAGGTTTTGGAGAGCGGAAGAGTCATACGAATCTCGCGAGATTTGTGCGGCCCTTCTGTTCGAGAAGCGGTTTCCACAAGTCGCCAATCTTGGCGAGGCGCGGCGGCACAGTTTTCATGGTGAAATCGTTCATCTCGACGCCCCGTTCCACTTCTTCCCAGGTAATTGGGGTGGACACCGTAGCCTCGGGCTTTGGCCGGACGGAGTAAACGGACGCCAGAGTCCGATTCCATGCGTTCTGGTTGTAGTCAACGAGCACGTGACTGCGCGGACGTTTCGCCACACGGTATTCCGCCGTGATCAGTTTCGGATGGCGCCGCGCAAGTTCGACAGAAAGTGCCTTGGCAAACGACCAGACTTCTTTTTGAGTGGGTCCCCGAACGATCGGAACGTATACGTGAATTCCGCGAGAGCCGGTCGTCTTGGCGTAACTCGTGATGTCAATTTCGGCTAACGCATCTCGGACGACCAGGGACGTCTCGCGCACGAGAGCGAAAGAAGCGCCAGGGGTCGGATCGAGATCGAAATGCAAATAGTCGGGCCGGTCGACGTCATCGCAGCGCGCGTACCAGGGATTCAGGTCGATGCATCCCAGGTTCACGATCCATAGCAGCGTCGCAAGATTCTGCACCACGGGGAAATCGATCACGTTTCCCGAGTGATGCTCGATCGAGCAGACTGGAATCGAGCGAGGCCGCGATTCCGGCGCTCGCTTCATGAAGAAGAATTCTCCCGAAATTCCGTTCGGGTAGCGTTTCATCACCATGGCCCGGTCCTGCACATGAGGCAAGCAGCCACGGTGACACGTCCGCGTAGTATTGGAGCAAGTCTCGCTTGGTTAATTTGAGTTTTGGCCAGAATATTTTTTGAAGATTGGTGAGTTTTACTTCGGTGCCTTCGACTTCAATCGTCGCGTCATTTACTTGCGCCGGGATTACCACTTCCGAACCCTTCGTGGGCGTTCTGCGGGCGCGCGAAGAACCTTTTCTTTGATCTTACGCTTTTGGGTTACGGAGGACGCCGAGCGGGCCACAAAAACCTCGCGAAGGAGTGAATCAGATAAACATGATTTACTAACGGCCGCCCCAGCAAAATACAGCAATACATCTATAAGCCGAACTATTCGAACATCTCCGTCCCAAAAGCAGCAAAGCCATCCTACTTCTTTTTTGATTTGCCCTCATCGCTGCCAACGAGCACAAATTTCTGGACGCGTTTCGCGTTGTCAACCTCGCCCGTGTACAGATTCCCGTCCGAATCGGAGGCGATTTGGTGCACCCAGTGGAATTGGCCGGCATTGCGGCCGCTATGGCCCGTCTCGCCCAGAACATTTCCGTTGTCGCGTTCGAGCATCCACAAAACGTTGTCCTCGCCATCAGCCAAAATCATGAACTTTTGCTGAGCATCGGTTGAAAATGCGAAGTCCCAGGCATCCCCCTGGCCCAACGTTTCTTTGCGCACGAAAAATTCCTTCAGGAACTTACCTTGCTTCGTGAAGACTTGAATTCGATCGTTGGTGCGATCGCACACATAGACCAGCCCGTCATTCGAGATATGAACGCAGTGAACGGGATTCCGAAATTGCTGATCGGGCGCTGCCGCCGGGTTGTACGGACCGGGATCAGCGTCATTGGGCGGGTTTCCGTAGGCGCCCCATAGACGCTTGAACGCGCCGGTTTCGGAGTCAAAAACAATCACGCGCTTGTTCATATACCCGTCGGAGATGTACACCTCGTGCGCTTCATCGTCCACGGCAATCCCTGAAGGACGCCCCAACAAATCATGGCTCGAGCTGTCGGCCGGCTGTGTGGCGGGAGCGGGATGGCCAATTTGCATCAGGAATTTTCCATCGGGGCTGAATTTGAGCACTTGACGATCCACCGGCGCGTTTCCGGCGATCCAGATGTTGCCTTTCTTATCGATGTGAATGCCGTGCTCGCTGGTAGGCCAGTCGTAGCCTTGGCCCGGACCGCCGAGCGAGCGCAGCAGATTCCCCTGCGCGTCAAATTCGAGGATGGGCGGTGCGGCAATGCAGCACTCTGAACGCGGTGGCGTTTGCTCCGCGCCTAACTCGTCCGGCGTATCTGACTTGGGCCGCTGCAAAACCCAAATGTGATTTTCACGATCCACCGTAAGGCCGCCCACCTGCCCCATAATCCAGTTGTTCGGCAACTGCTTGGGCCACGAAGGATCCACTTTGTATTGCGGAGCGGTGGTTTGTGCGGGCACTGGTGGGCAGACGCCGAGCGTGAGAAAGCAGAGAATCGAAAGGAGCAGAGTTGCTCTAATCTGATTATTCAGAACGCGCATGGAAACTTCGTCTCCCGTCAGTTCGTTGCCTTAACGAATCCTGCGGAGCCCACAGCGAGAGCGGTTAGTTGAGAGTTGGGGTGCCACGCAACTGCCAGTTTGAAACTTTGACTCGGCTTCTGGCGTTCAAACGGCTTCTTGAACGGGTTGCAAGCCAGCCCCGCTAGGCCCAGAGCACCTTTTCTATGCTTCTTAGATTCTGCGTCATAAGTGACCTATCTTTAATGACTGCTCCGTGCACTGAAAGCGATCTGTAAAGCGTACCCTAAAAAGGCGTCGGGAACTGAGATTATCATCACGTATCTCGTTTCGAGCAATCCCGGCAGGCTGTGCACATCCGTCCGACCAGACTCTCAGCATTCCATTGTTATCAGTTTTCAGCGCTCGCCATGGCCTCTCGCCCAGTGTTAAAGATGGCACTTATCCGGTAGCGGCGATAGTGAGGTCTGTGGATTACTTGCGAGTTGCCCGTCAACCGGAAACAACAGCTATCACTTCCTACAAGCCGACTTGTCGGTACCGATCCGCATATCCCGCTCTGGATTATTTCTGGTTCGCCGACCATCCGGGGCTATCTCGACGTGGCGACTCGAATTGCGACGCCGAAATGGGTCACTCCGCGCATAGCGCGTTTTTCGTCCAAATGGATTG
>CAVOOU010000008.1:0-88280 GCA_963697645.1 uncultured Acidobacteriota bacterium
GACGCGCTGACTCCGTTTTCCGAGGGAACGCTGGTCAAGTTGCGCATTGTAAGGGATCAGGGCGCGTTCGAGAGCAACGGCAAAGTGCTTTACACCCATGCGAATTTTGGCATGGCGTTGCCTTCACCAACGTGACATCAGATCAGCGGTCAATACTAGAAGCTTGGATAGCCGAGATTGTGAGCCAGCCCCGTTAAGATGTAGCAGGCTAGGGCCGACTTCCTGCGCAGATTTTCGATTGGAGCAAATACAATAAACAACCGATACCCGCAGCGAGTTCAAGCACCGAGAATATATAGAGGCCCGGCCTCGGATTTGAACTGGAAGGGCTCCCCCGCCAGATCCGGCCGTTGGGCTACCCACGGCCCCTTTTCGAGACCGGGTCTTTTAGATCGCGAGTATTTCGGAGTCATTGAGCGTCTCCGAGAAGTGAGATTTGCGGAGAACGCAAAGATATCGAGACGCTCTGGTTCTATCAACAGAAACCCTTTACTGCCTGAATAAGTTTTGCCTTGAAAATCTAGACGGGGTTAACATTTGTGTTAGTCCGTGTCTGTCGTAGTGAGATCGCAAATGCTTCTCGACATCTCCCCGCTGTGCCTCTACCACAACGTCCCGATGATTCTTGCTCAGGAGAGGCGAGATCCAGAACGAATTCTTGATCCCACCTGTCACTGGTATGCCTGTTCGATAAGAGGTTGCCTGCTGCGTTACGATATGGGACGGGGGTACCACACGATCGAGCATGACGATTGGGATCCCTCTGCAACGAACAAGGAACCATGTTATGAGTGTTCCCGCCGTCTTTATATGGCAAAGCGCGGAGGAACGATTGGGGATACGGTCTGGCTTTGCGCGAATGAGGAATGTCCTTCTAACCGGCGGACATAGTTCAAGCCCGATATACGAGGTCGGTGCGTTGGTATGTCGCGGTTTTTCCACAGCTCCATTCTCGAATAGGTGCCGCCCGCTGCCACTGCTTTTTCTGGAAAGCGGAAGTTTCTCGGAAGAATGTTGCTGCTCGAGTGAGAGGTATGTCCGCAAAGCCTGAACAACGTGAAAGTTCTGCCGAATAAGCGTATACCTTCTGCCAGTAAGCCGTACATCCTGATACGATAGGGTTACTTCGATTTCCTTTCGCCGGTCACTTCATAGACTGCAAAACGAAAAGGGAGGGCGGAATGAAGAATTTGCTCAAGCTCCTCCTCTGGCAAGACCAGAAGGGGCAGGACCTAACAGAATATGCGCTGGTACTGGCCTTAATCGCGCTGGGGGCAATTACGAGTATGAAAACGATTGCGAGCACGATTAACGGTTTATTTGCGAACGCTGCATCGAAGATCGCCGCTCCATAGGGGTTGCGCGAAGAGGCCCTTGTTCTGAGAGCTGCGCGACTCTTTTAGCGTTCGGTCTGTCCCCTGTCACTTTTACCAATATACAAGTCCTGGCAAGTGGCTCCGGACTTCATCTTGGCTATACGTTGCGCTTTGGTCGGTAATTCGCCGCGCAGATTTGACGAACGTCTGCGGTACAGATTTCGACCAATGCCTCTACGTCACGCTTCGTAAGCGCTTCCGCGTACTCATGAGCCAGTTTCTCGAGAGCGTGTTCGGCACCGACTTTTCGGCTGGCCTTTCTGCTACCTGGCGGTATCTTATTCCGCCGTCCTCCTGTGACCTCTTGTTTCATAGAGCTTCCCCACTAAGTGCATTTTTGATTTGCGCGACCTCTATAGAAAATATCACTGCGCGACGATACCGATGAAATAAGTTGGATCTTATCCAAATGGTTGCGCGGCGCAGGACGAAGAGGTTCCCCGTGCCGTGGGGTTACATGTTCCGTAACGAAAACTCACGGTGCACGGCATCGAATGCCATGTGTTCGCTACAATTTAAACTGTGCCGAAACGCCATTGCACAAGCCGAGCTGAGTGGCGGCTCCAGCCGGGAAAGCCTGCGGAGCCCCTTTCTGCGCATTACCGGCTTGACTGCGACTATGGAACCGCCGTCGTAACTTGCTGGGAGGATGGCGGGAATGAGCCCATTTACGTGTGCGAAAGTCACTCGAAGCTGATGGGGCGCTATCGCGAGCATTGCTCCGACGTTCGCATCGTAGCGGCTCCATCGGATCATAGCGGCAATGCGATAGACAGCGAGGACCGAACCGAGATTCGGGAGATCGTTTGTACAAAACCGGTCTGTGCTTCATCGGAAGCGGCGCGCAGCGATGTGGATGTGAAGATTGGAGTGGCAATGCCAGATCCACCCGCCAGGGTCCCTGTCCGCGACTCTACCTACGGAAACTCGGCTAAGGCGATGGTGGACGAAGCAATTTGGAATATGAGAGCCGGAAACTATCAGCTTTACAAGACCGCGCTAGACCAGGGCAGGTCCGATACAGAGGCAGCACAAGTCGCTGGCGGGCAGTTGGCCGTGATATACCGTAAGATCAGCGACTATACACTTCAACTACAAGCTGTTCTTTCAGAATCGAGAGCAATAATCAACGTAGGAGAGGCCATAGATAAACCTATCGAAGGCGCGTTGCTTGAAATTATCAGTAATGATGGAATGAGTGATTTACAGAAGGACGCTGCCATTCAGCAACTCGGCACGCTTCAAGAATGGGTTAAAACCGGTCTGCGAGAAGATATAACTCCCGTCCAAGCGAACCGAATCATAATGGCTATTGGTAACCGCCTAAACTGGGGAGGGACTACTAACATTTCAGATGAACTCAGGGCGGTCTACCGAGCGCTCTACGATAACCTGAAAACTGCAATCTGTACCGCCGCTCCTGAAGCACAGAATCTTCACGATCGACTAACCAACTTATACGCGGCCAAATCTGACCTGAAAATCTGCTGACCACGAAAGAATTCTGCTAGAACGTGGCATTCTGCCCTGCACTACAAATTCTGAGCTCCGCGGTTCCCACGGCTCTGTTTCCAAAACTGCAACAGAATCGCCCAAAAGTACTATAGGTCGATTTAACCGCTCTGGATCAACATCTTTCAATTGCTTTTCTCGGGAAGACCAATTGGGGAAAAGGCCGCTGCGAACGATGGAAATGTCAGCACCAATGAAACCTCCGGTGAATGCACGGGAAGATTCCGCGACACACCCAATTGTCCCGCTAACGGAAACACCGGTGTCGAAGTTGAACCCGGAATCCGTTGCGGTCCCTATAGGGGTCCTTGAGGTACCGATTGGCGTGTGGGGATCTCGCCGCGTCGAATTCAATTCGGCCCAGTCGGAACGGGTTGAGGTCTTTGCTGAAGATACCTGCACCGTCATCGTATTTCCGCAAGGCGCTGTGATCCGGCTGTCGGCTAGTGTTGAGCCGGGCCAGCTGATCATGATTGCAAATCGCAATTCAGGTCAGATCATGCTTTGTCGGATCGTTAAGGTTCGGACCTATCCGAATATAAGAGGCTATGCCGAAATCGAGTTCATGCACTCTGCGACCGGCTTTTGGGGGGCATACGCGGCGCAAGGCACGTTGACGTTGGCAGCAAGAAGGGAATTGGCGGTGCCGTCGACAGCTGCTGATTTTTGGAGCAACGGTTTTCCAAACGAAGTGCCCTCTGTGCTTTCAAGCGCAGTGGGTGCCTCGCTGGCTGCTCCCACCATTAAGATCAGGAAAGAGTCGATCGAAACGCCTGAAAAGTTAGTGAAGCGCGTCGCTATGATCGGAACGGACTCTGCATCGGACCTTGGCGCGACTGGCCCGAAAAAGCAGAATCCTCTTCTGATCCGGACTTCAAGCCACGCTTCAGCACGCTTCCGCATTGGGGCTTTATTATTTTGGTGGTGGAGACGGCCAACTGCCCGAACTGTGGCGGACCGGACCCCTGCGCCGAGGCGCCGTTTGGTTTTTGTGTCAGTTGTGCCCGCTATCCTGTTACTAGCGGTATTCGGAGCTTTCCTCGTGCATGATGGTACGGAGCAGCCTTCTGGAATTACTCAGACAAGTCCAATGCCCGAAGTATCCCTAGGTTCGCCAACATCGACCATCGTTCAAAGCCTGCAACCCAAAAGCAATATCAATTCGGTCATATCTGAATTGCCCATCGCGAAGGCGGAGAATTTCCCGGGTACTCAAACTCACGAATTGGCTGACAACGCTCGAATTTCTCGTTCGTCGGAAAGAAAGACAACTCCCGGGAGGAAAATTCCGAACGGCAGACTTCTCGCGCCCCGTTTCACAGCAAATCGCTCGGCCGCTATGAGTCGAGACAAGGCACCCGAATTGACAGGGGTCGATTCGAATACTGGCGTAGGCGCGCTCCAAGGGGTTCTCGCAACATTGCTACCTCGGGGAGGTCGGGTCAAAGAGCCGGAACTCCTTTTTAGCTCTGCACCGATTTACCCGGCCATGGCTAGGCAAGCGCATGTGGAAGGTCAAGTAACAATTGAGGCGGTGATTGACACAACCGGGAAGCTGACAAATATGACGGTAATTTCGGGTGCGCCCATGCTGCAACAAGCTGCGCTTGATTCGTTGCGTAGCTGGAAGTATCAGCCTGGTTATCTGAATGAGAAACCCGTTCCAACCAAAACGTCGATCACCGTCAATTTCCACCTGCGCTAGAAAACTGAAATAGCCATGAGCCAGTCGTTTGCAATTCACACTGCGGCAGATCTTCTGGAGCTAGTCTCGAATCGTGGGAAAGCCCGCTTCCGTCCAGCCGCGCCAGCCGCCATCCATGGAAATCACGTTGCGATAGCCCATTTTCTGCAGGTTGTCTGCCGCCAATGCTGAACGGTAGCCGCCGCCGCAATATAGAACGAGCGTGGCGTCTTTATCAGGGATCGCTTTTTCGATATCGCGCTCGATCACGCCTTTTCCCAGATGGACGGCATTGGGAATGTGGCCGCGAGCCCATTCGTTGTCTTCACGCGTGTCGATGATGATCATTGGTTCACCCGCATCGAGCTTCTTCTTGATGTCCCGGTAGTCTTCTTCCTTGATGCGGGCCTTCGCTTCTTTTACCAACTTGAGAAATCCCTCGGGATGATCCGGCATGATTTACCTCGCTGTCGTTTTGCGGTTCAACAAAGGAAATTTAGCATAGTAGGACGCCCCGCCTCTCTCACAATCACTGCATGTCGCGCCAGTTGGGGCCTACCTTTGGTTTCCGCGACAATCGGCACGCTGAGCTTGTGCACACCTTCCATCACTTCCTTTACCAGCTTTCGAAGGCTCGGAATTTCCTTTTCGGGGCCCTCGAACAAAAGCTCGTCATGCACCTGCAGAATCATCTGTGACTTGAACCCATCCTCGAGCCGGCGGTGAAGCTCGATCATGGCGAGTTTGATCAAGTCGGCCGCAGCTCCCTGCATGGGCGTGTTCATAGCAGTGCGTTCGGCAAAATTGCGAATATTCGGCTGAGGCGAATTGATCTCCGAAATTTCGCGGATGCGGCCGAAAAGAGTCTTCGTCTGGCCGGCCTTGCGCGTTTCCGCGATCTGGCGATCGAGAAACTCCTTCACGCCATGGTAGCGCTCAAAATATGCTGCGATAAATTTGGCTGCTTCCTTCTGTTCGATATCAAGCTGTTGCGCCAGGCCGAATGCGGAAAGCCCGTAAATCACGCCGAAATTGATCACCTTTGCTACTCGTCGATGTTCACGGGTTTGAGCCAATGGCGGAACGTTGAAAACTTCCTGCGCTGTTCGAGAGTGAATGTCTTCGCCCCGGCGAAATGCATCCATCAAAATTGGATCTTTCGAAAGGTGCGCCAGAATCCGCAGTTCGATCTGCGAATAATCGGCTGAGAGCAGCAGATTTCCCGGCGAAGCGATAAACGCGGCGCGAATCTCTCGACCTAACTCCGAGCGTATCGGAATATTCTGCAAGTTCGGGTTCGCTGAGCTAAGCCGTCCAGTCGCCGTGCCGGTCTGATCGAAGCGCGTGTGCAGCCGCCCCGAAAGGGGGTGGATGAGCCGCGGCAACACGTCTGCATATGTGGATTTCAGCTTCGTGAGCTCGCGATACTGCAGCACTTTCTTGGGTATTTCGTGCACGAGCGCAAGTTCTTCGAGGATGTCGACCGCTGTAGAGCGCGATTTCATCCGGCTTTTTCGCGGCGGTTGCAAGTTGAGCCGGTCAAACAGTATTTCGGCGAGTTGCTGTGGTGAGTTGATCTTGAACTCGCATCCGGCCAGATCGAAGATGCACCGCTCGAGTTCGGTGATCTCCTGCTGCATGTGTGCTGAGAGACGGTCGAGCTCCTTCGGATCGACGCGAACGCCAACCGCTTCCATGCGCGCCAGCACGGGCGCGAGCGGCAGATCGATCTTCTCGTAGAGGTGAAGCAGGCCCTGCTTTTCAACTTCCGCGCGAAGAACGGGCGCGAGACGGAACAGGAAATCGGCGCGTTCGCCCGCCGCTCCTGAAAGCGTGCAATTCAGGTGGCGCAGGACTACTTCCGCAAAGGCGTGGTTTGCTGTGGTCGGCCGCAGCA
The DNA here is from genome assembly GCA_963697645.1 of uncultured Acidobacteriota bacterium. Lineage (GTDB taxonomy): Bacteria > Acidobacteriota > Terriglobia > Acidiferrales > UBA7541 > Palsa-295. The sequence continues at coordinate 6,470 of CAVOOU010000008.1, forward strand.
GATACGAATAGAGCGCCGTCGCGTGGCGAATTCCCGCCACACCGCAGCCGTTCGTCACCGCATCCGGCGCAGCGAGCAGGCAAAACAACTTAGGATCGTGAACGATCTTCGGGTGCTTCTCATCCGCCAGCCAATCCTTCATCGCGGACACCGCTTTGTTTTCAACGTCATTCGCAGCGGTTCTGGCCATGCCGGCCTTCGTTGAAACTTCCACATTGAGCACGCGAGTGCCGAAGCCTTCGTCGTCCGGCTCTTCGGAATCAAGATTGAGCCAAACGGCCGCTTCCTGGTTGCGAGGAATCGCTTCGAGAAACTTCCCGAGCGCCGTATGCGAGTCCAGTACGGCATAGTCGGTCTTGCGCTCGTCTCCCACCGGCGCAAATTCGCGCAGCAGCGACGTAAATTCGAGTTCACCGAAAAGCTCGCGCAAAGCGGCAAGGTCTGGCCGGGGCAATTTCAAATCTTCGAGGACAAGTGGTACTGGCGCGTCTGTCGGGATCGTCGCCAACTGCTTGCTGAGTTTCACGAATTCGCCGTACTTTTCAAGCGCCTCGCGATAATTTGCTCTTTTCACTTCGCTCGCGTGCTTCAGCGTTTCCTCGGCGCTGCCGTACTGCTGGATCAATTGCCGTGCGCCCACTTCGCCAATTCCGGCTTTCCGCCGCTCGCCGGGCGCCGGCTTCTCATTGGGATCGCGCGCACCGGGAACGTTGTCGATCGAGTCGCCCATCAGCGCCATCACATCGGGAACCTGGCTCGGAGGCACTCCCATCAACTCTTCCACTTTCTTTGCGTCGATCAGCAGGTCGCCCTTGGCGGGATTCAGCATCTTCACGCGCCCGCCGACCAGCTGCATCAGGTCCTTGTCGCTCGTGACGATGTAAATATCGAGATCTTCTTTCTCGGCTTGCTTGGAGAGCGTCCCGATCACATCGTCGGCTTCATAGCCGGGGTACTCAATCATCGGCAGCCGCATTGCTTCGCAGTAGCGCCGGACAAACGGCAGTTGCAGTGCGAGATCATCGGGCATGGGCTGGCGCTGCGCTTTGTATGCGGCAAAAAGCTTGTCGCGAAATGTGGGCGCGGAGACATCGAACACCACCCCGAGATAATCCGGCTTCCAATCCTTGAGCAGCTTGCGAATCATGTTGGCGAAGACGTAAGGAACGTTCGTTGGAATGCCGGTCGCGGTTCGCATGCGCATGGGCATCGGAGCGTAGAAAGCGCGAAAGATGTAGCCCATCGCGTCAATCAGGAACAGCCGTTTTGGGGTTTCTGCAGGCATTCAGTTTCGGAATTTGTGCCACTCGCACGTCCGGCGTCTTCAGTGGCAGGCCGCGAATAGACCAGTATAGCAGACGGCGCGCGGCGATTCCGTCAGGGCCGAGAGTTGCCATCGATAAAGTGCGCTTGACTCTCCAACTCCTTACGCTTATAGCTATTGCATCGCGTTTGTTTCGGGGGTTGGGTCTGAGGGGCTCGATAATGGCCTGCTTCATGCTTCCTGCGGTCGCTCCGCGCCTGCGCCGTGCATCTGTCTTTCAATCCGGGAGGGAAAGTGTCATGGGGAACCTGCGTGGTTGTGGCGTTCGCGTCGTATTGTTCTGCGCTGCACTGATATTCACCGCGGTGGTGGCTGCAACCCCCGCCTCAGCGCAAACGTTTCGCGGGACAATTCTCGGCACGGTGACGGACACAAGCGGCGCCGCCGTCCTCAACGCGAAAGTGACTGCGCACAACGTCGATACGGGCGTTGACCGCAGCACGGAGACCACGGCAGACGGCGGCTACTTGATCCCCGAATTGGCCGTGGGCACGTATGACGTCACGATCGAACTCGCGGGGTTCCAGAAGGCCAAGATCACCGGGGTAACGGTCTCCGTCGCTTCCGAGAGGCGAGTGGACGCGATACTGAAGCCCGGCGCAATCAACCAGCAGGTGGTTGTTTCAGGCGAATCGGTACCCGTAGCAGATACGACGACAGATACGTTGGGCGGCACTTTCGAAAGCAACGCTGTGGAGGATCTTCCGATCAACGGCCGCGACTACACCAAAATGCTCATTTTGGTTCCTGGCGCGACTGGTGAGCCAAACGGTGGCGGCGATTCTCCCGGATCCTACGGCCAATTCAGCGTGAATGGCAGCCGGGGGCGTGCCAACAATTATCTGCTCGACGGCACGGATATGAACGACGGCTACCGCAACCTTCCAGCTATCAACCAGGGCGGAGTATTCGGCACGCCGGGAACGATCCTTCCTGAGGATTCCATTCAGGAGTTAAGCATTCTTTCTAATACGGAAGCCGAATACGGGCGAAATTCCGGATCTGTAGTTAACGTCATCACGAAAAGCGGAACGAATGAACTTCACGGAAGCGCCTTTGAATATTTCCGCAATGCGGTTTTGAATGCACGAAACTTTTTTAACACCACCGATCAACCGAAAGACGCTTTCAGAAATAACCAATTCGGCGGAACGATCGGTGGCCCGATCGCCAGAAACAAGCTTTTCTTTTACGGTTCCTACGAGGGCCAGCGCGAAGGGATGGCCATCACTTCATTAAATTCTGTTCCCCAACTGAGCGATTACACCACGGCGATAGCCGCCCTGGGCGGAAACACGGCATTGTGCGACACAATTTTCGATTGCGTGACGCAACAATCTCCATCTGTGGTGAACCCCCAAATCGCCAAGCTCTACACCGTCTGCAATGAGTCCGGCCGGTGCTCCGGCTTCCAAAACGTCTGGCCCACAACAACAGCGATTGGCGGCCCGGCGACAAACAATCTGGACAGCGCGATCGCAAAGATTGACTACAACCTGAATGCAAACAACCAAATTTCGGGGCGCTATTTCTTCGGAAACAGCAATCAGAGCTTTCCACTCGGAATCGGAGGCGGCAACAACCTGCCGAACACAAATACCAACGCCCCAATCCGTACGCAGCTCGTGTCGCTGAGCTGGGTGAAGACGGTGTCTCCCGAGAAAGTAAACGAGGCTCGGTTCGGATGGAACCGTTATCGCAACGGCTTCTTCCCGCAAGATGCTTCCATCTTCGGCGATCCCAACGTGTCGCTGGGGATTAATACGCTGAACCTGCTCGGACCAAACACGGCATTACCTCGCGATTTCGGGTCTGCCGACGATTGATGTCTCCGGCTTCGCGCATCTTGGCTCCTCGGCATTTTCCAACCCGCGCAACCGCGTGGACATGAACTATCAATTTTTCGACAATTTTTCGTGGAAGATCGGAAAGCACGACATAAAGTTCGGAGGCGAATACCGCCGCACGACTGTTGATTCGTTCAACGATCTCGTGGGGCGCGGCGTTCTCAAATTCAACAGCCTCGCCGAGTTTCTGGGTGGAGGCTTGAGCGGTGGCAACGAGAATTTTGGGAACACTTCGCGTTACGCCTACCAGAACTTCACGGCGTTCTACATTCAAGATGGATTCCACGTTACAAGCCAATTGACGGTTAACGCGGGTTTGCGCTGGGATTATTTTGGAGTCATTGGAACGGATGGCAATCAACTCAGCATTTACAACCCGGCTGTCGGTCTGGTGCGGCCGGGTCAGCTCTATCCGAAGGATTACAACAATTTCAGCCCGCGTCTCAGCCTGGCCTACGACGTTTTCGGGAAGGGCAAGACGGTCGTCAGAGCCGGATTTGGTGTTTTCTACGATGCCTTCTCGCAAGACTTTTTTACCGGCCAGCTCGCATTCAACACATTCAACACGGGACCTGCCTACAATGCTATCGGGCCGAATCCCATATTCGTCACATCAGCGCTGAATCCGGCCCTGCCCATCGGTGCGGCCTCACCGCTCACCGGCGACCACATCATTCAGCCCAACGTCCCTATTTTTAGTCCCGCTTCAGTCACACCCGGAACCGCAACGACCACCGACGCGTTCACAGTTTCCCAGAAGCTTCGAACTCCATACGTCTACAACTACAACCTTAATATTCAACAGGAACTGTTCCCCAACACGGTCTTGGAAGTCGGGTACGTCGGATCGGCAGGGCGAAAGTTGTTTCATTTCCTGGACATCAACCAACCGACGCATGCCGAGATCACGGCCGCAGATTTAAAGTGCGACTGTATCAATTCCTTCAGCGTGCCGAGGCCGTTCGATACAGCCGCTCCGCTAAGCCCACTGGCCCCGAATCAACCGTTTTATGTCAACGAACTGCAAACGAGCGCAAATTCGAATTACAACTCACTGCAGATATCGCTGAACCAGCGGAACTGGCACCACTTCAACACACAGCTGGCATACACCTGGTCGCACTCGATCGACACCGCAAGCGACGGCCAAGACTACGTGCCTAATGCCTCGCAGCCGAACGACAGCACGAATCCCAACAGCAACAGAGGTAACTCCAATTTCGATACGCGCAACCGCTTCGTATTGACCTCGACCTACGATGTTCCGGCGTGGCAAGCACTTGGAAAGTTTGGTTCTGGGTGGGCGCTGAGCGGAGTGCTGACCCTCTTGAGCGGGCATCCGTTCTCGCTGAACTACAATTTCGAAGGCGACTACGACGGTAGCGGAGAAGGCTTTGGCCGGCCTGATGTAGTGGCTCCCATTCACTATAACTACGGAAATCCAGCGCAATTTCTGGATCTGTCTTCGTTCGCAATACCATGCACTCTGGATGGCGGGGGCACTGCCGACACGAATTGCGTCCCAGGGACGCGCCACTTCGGAAATGAGGGCCGCAATTCTCTGCTAGGACCCAATTACCGGAATCTTGACTTTGCCATCAGCAAAACAACTGATATCAACGAGCGCTTGAAGGTGCAGTTCCGCACTGATTTCTACAACACCTTCAATCATCCCGCTTTTGCCAGTCCGTTGTTGCCGGCCTTCTTTGCCGACGCTGCGCCTAACGGATTCAATGCGAATGGCACCAGCGCCCACTTTTACCCTCTCACAGCAACTTCCGACGTGGGCTTGGGCAACCCGGTTCTGGGTGGCGGCGGGGCGCGCAGTATCCAGTTCGCGTTGAAGCTGCTTTTCTAAAGACATTTTCGAACCTCTGAAGAAGCGGCCCGGCGGCATGATCTACGACTCAGCCGCTGGACCACTCCTTTTTTGAAGCATTCCAATCTCACAGCGCGTCTTGCTAGGCTGAATCTCGCGAATGTGCGCCGCCGGAATGTTGATCGCTGTCGGCATCGCCAGCCAAGCCCATCCGCTTGTAATACTTGTGAAATATTCTTCCTGGTCCCTGCGTATTAACCCATGGAGAGGCGAAACATCACCGGAGAGATGAGCGCCGCGGAATTGGCGGAGGTGCTGTCGAGTGTCCGGGCCGGTGACTCGGAGGCCTGGGGAGAGCTTTATCGCCGATATGCTCCGGCCATGTTTCGCTTTTGCAGGCGCGCGCTTCCCACGCCGGAAGACGCAGAGGATGCCACGACGGAAATTTTCATGAAAGTGCGGCAAAAACTCGGCACCTACGATTCCTCGCGGCCATTCACCGCATGGCTTTACAAGGTGGCCAGCAACCACTGTTGGGACTTGCTCCGGCGAAGGCGCATCCGTCAGGACCTCGAAACCGGTGACGTCGAGACGATGCCACTCGAGCATCCTGATCCAAGCCAACTCGAAAAGCTGCAAGCCGAGCACAGCAGCAAAGAGGTCCGCACGGGCCTCGCCAAGCTGCCTGATCGCGCGCGGATGGCGCTCGTCCTGCGCTATTACTCGGACATGAGCTACGACGAAATTGCTGAAACGCTAGGTGTGCGTCGCGCGTTTGTGGGTGTGTTGCTGCTGCGCGCGCGCCATCAGTTGCGCGAAATTCTGAGTGGAAGCGCCGGCTCAGGAGAGCTGGGCGCTGCGGCGGGGAGAAGTTGATGAACCATTTTGACGAAATGACTGTCCTGCTGTACCTCGAAGGCCAGCTCGATGCCGAACACGCTCGAGAAGTGAAGGAACACGCGGCGTCGTGCCCCTCATGCCGAGCGCTGCTGGGCGCACTCGAGAGCGAGGGCGTCTGGCTTCGCGAATCGCTGAGCGCAGAGGACGAATCGGTTCCCGCGCGGCTTGTTGCGGCTCCCGAGCGCGGCGCTGCCCCGTGGGGCTGGCTCACCGCGCTTGGTCTCGGCGCCGGTGGTGCATATACGGTGTGGACCGGATTCGGCGAACCTGGCAGGCGCAAGCAGCTCAAGCTGGTTTTACCCAAGGAAATTTGCTCACGATGCTTTTCTTCAGCGGTTCATTTTGGAAAGGATGGGACGCAATGCGAAGCGCAATGGAAATCATGGCAATGGCCACTCTCGGACTCATAGTGATGTGGCTCTTGCGTCGCCGCTTTCGGCGCGCGACCACTTTCGCCGTCGTGATGGCGGCTGCTCTTTGCGCGGTTGCGCTTCCCCCTCCCGCTGCTGCTGCAGACACGAGCACGGAAACCCGAACTACACACTTGCCGCCGGACAAGTGGTCAAAACTGACCTCATCGTCGCTGCCGATCGCGAGCACGGAAACCCGAACTACACGCTCGCCGCTGGGCAAGTGGTGAAAACTGACCTGATCGTAGGCGCCGATCGTGCCGTGATCGATGGAGATGTTGACGGTGACTCTGATCTCCTGGTCGCGCAGCTTGACCGTGAACGGCCATGTCAATGGCGACATCCTCGGCGGGGAGAGCTAATAACCGTCAATGGCACGGTTGACGGCAACGTCCGCGCTTTCTGTCAGACACTCCAAATCACAGGAAGCGTCGGTAAGAATTTAATGGCCTGGAGTGGTAACGTCACTCTCGACCGGAGGGGCAAAGTCGGCGGCACAGGCACGATAGGAGCCGGGGACATCGACCTCGACGGCCATATCGGCCGCGATTTGCTCGCGCTCTTCAAGACACTCGACCTCAATGGTTCGATTGGAGGCAACGTCCGAACTCAAGGACGCAGCCTGACCATCGGCTCGGGCGCCGAAATCACGGGCACGACGAAATTCAAGGGTCCAAATCCACCGGATGTCGCTCCCGGCGCCAAATTGGGACCCCTCGAATTCAAACGACACGAGCGCGGGCCAGACCGCACATCACCTCGCTACTATTGGCACCAGGTCTTATTGTGGGGCGCTGGCTTCGTTTTTGGACTCGTATTGCTTCTCGTAGCTCCAGGGTTTTTCTACGATGTCACGAATGCCTGCAAGAAGGTGGCTTCGGCAAGTCGGTCATCGGTGTCCTGTGCCTGATCGCGTTCCCTGTGGCGGCAATCCTCGTGTGCGTCACCATTGTAGGAATTCCGGTGGGGATTACAGCCCTGTTTCTGTACGTGATCGCCCTTTACTCGACGCAGGTGTTCGTGGGGGCTTGGCTGGGTGAGAGGATTCTGGGTGCCGCAGTCGGGTTCGGCCCCACTCTTGGAAGACTCGCTCTGGGCCTTGGCATCATCCGCGTATTGCGCGTGATCCCGTACTTAGGTGCGCTTGTAGCGGCGGTTGTAATTGTATGGGGCCTGGGCGCGCTTGTTCTAACGCTCTACCGGTACATGCGCCCGCAATTTGTCCCAGTGGTGGCCTAAGCCGCCTATCTACACAACGCCGATCTTCTTGCCGACACGTCCTATGATGTCGGCCGCTCGCTCCAAATCGGCGCGCTTGTGAGTTGCTGTCACGATGGTGCGCAGCCGCGCCTTGCCTTCAGGAACGGTCGGAAAACCGATCGCCATCGCCAGCACACCCTCCGAAAATAGCTCGCGCGAAAATTCGAATGCCTTTCCGGCATCACCCACCAAAATCGGAGTAATCGGCGTTTCGCTCTCGCCTGTTTTGAATCCGAGTTTTTTCAGCTTCTTCTTGAAGAACTTCGTGTTGGCCCAAAGTTTCTTGATCAGCTTTTCGCCCGCTTCGGAATCGAGCAGTTCAAACGCCGCCTGGCATGTCGCGGTTACTGACGGCGGATGTGACGTCGAAAACAGGAACGGCCGCGCGCGGTGATACAAAAAATCAATCAAGTCCTTCGAACCGCACACATACCCGCCAATCGCTCCAATCGCCTTGCTCAACGTCCCCACTTGAATATCCACGCGCCCGTGAACGCCGCAATGATCGATCGTTCCGCGCCCGCGGCTTCCGAGCACGCCCGACGAGTGCGCATCGTCCACCATCATGATGCAGTTGAACCGTTCAGCCAGATCGCAAAGCTTCGGCAAATCGGCGATATCGCCTTCCATCGAAAACACGCCGTCGGTGATCAGCAGCTTTTTCCCCGGCCAATGCTCCGTTTCTTTCAGCACTCGCTCGCAATCGGCAACATCCTTGTGTTTAAAAACTTTAATCGTCGCGCGCGACAGCCGGCACCCATCGATAATCGACGCATGATTCAGCTCATCCGAAATAATCAAATCCTCTTTGCCCAGAATCGCAGACACCGTTCCCGCATTCGCCGTGAATCCCGACTGAAACACGACGCACGCCTCCACCTTCTTGAATCGCGCGATCTGCTCTTCGAGCTCCATGTGAATCTTCATCGTGCCGGTAATCGTCCGCACCGCTCCCGAGCCGACGCCATACTTGCGGGTCGCGTCAATCGCCGCGCGTCGAAGCTTCGGATGCGTCGTCAGCCCCAGATAATTATTCGAGCTGAGGTTAATCACTTCTTTCCCGTCGAAGGTCGCGACGGGTTTCTGCTCGCCCTCCAGCACCCGCAAATGAAAATACTGATTCTTCGTCTTGAGTTCTTCGAGCGCATCGTGAAGATATTGGAGCTGCGGGCGTGTAGCAGTTGTCGCCATGAGTCCCTCCAGAGATACTTACAGCAGCAGGAGCGCGTTACTTCGCAGAACCGTTGGGATAGAAAAGAATCTTCCCGGCCTGGCCGGATTCCAAAAGCGAAAACGCGTCGTCGAATTTCTCGAGCGGCATGCGCTCTTTGAACAGCGGCTCCAGGTTCAGCCGCCCGTGCCTTCAGCAATTCCGTCATTTGCACCCAGGTTTCAAACATCCGCCGCCCGTAAATCCCCTGCACGGTGGCGCCTTTGAAGATCACGTCGTTCACAAGGTCCAGCGTCACCGGATCTTTTGGTATCCCAAGTAACGACGCGCGTCCGCCCGGCCGCAGCATCTGAAATCCTTTGTGAATCGCATCGGGATGACCGCTCATTTCGAGCATCACGTCAACACCAGCCCCGTCCGTTGCATCGAGCACATGCTTCACCACGTCGCCCTGCGAAGGATCGAGCGCTTCATCAGCTCCCATTTTCTTTGCCAACTCGCGCCGGTGCGCATTCACTTCAGTCGCAAAAAGCGTGGCGCATCCGGCTGCTCGCGCCACCGCGATCGCCATCAATCCGATCGGCCCCGCGCCGGTCACCAACACGTTCAGGCCCGCAATTTCGCCGGCCAGCACGGTGTGCACCGCATTTCCGAGCGGATCCATGATTGCAGCGTAGTGCTCGGGAATCGCCGGATCCACTTTCCACACGTTGCGCGCCGGAATCCGCACGAACTCCGCGAAGCATCCGTCCGCGTCGATTCCAAGAATTTTCACGTTCTGGCAAACGTGCGGCTGGCCCATCCGGCACGGTCGGCAATGCCCGCAATTCACGTGCATCTCCGCGGTCACGAAGTCGCCGCTCACGAATCGTCGTCGACTTCGTCGCCAACTTTTTCGACAACGCCGCAGAATTCGTGGCCAAAAGTGAGTGGGCGGATGAATTCGCGAGGCCGACCAACGGTCCCAGCCGTAAATGTGCAAGTCCGTTCCGCAAATCGAAGCTGCGCGCACCCGCACGAGTACGTCAGTGGGTCCAATCGTGGGAACGCCTACGGATTCAAGCTGCGCGCCCCGCTGCGGGCGCATCTTGCGTAGGGCCTTCATCGTCGTGGATGGCATTCGGATGTTCGGAGCGAGAAATAGCGTCCCGCCAAACTGCTGATGTTAACACACGCCTAAACCGCCCCAAAGCATGGCCAATTAGTGCTGCAGCATCTTCGCCTTTTTCATCTACGTTCGCATCGGTGGCGAAGATTTGTATTCGGCTCTCAGACGGGCCGCAGCAAAGCTAACGGGAAACTTTCGAATGCCGCTCCAAGGTTTAAGCGGCCTGTCGCGCTTGCTATTCCAGCCGCGCTACCAGCAAGCGTGTTGATCCAACGTGCAGGCGCGCCGTTAGCCAGTATTAATTCCGTCTGGTTCCAGAAGTCGCGCCGTTTTTCCGGTCCGATGACCGGCGCCTGCACTGAGGCGATGCATCGAACACTAATCGAAACAAGCCAGTCATTGCCATTTTTGCGGCCGAAAGCGACGACTCGATCTTTGTGCTGCCCCTGAACTTCTAGTGGAAGGTATTCGCCATCAAGAAACAAATCGGGGTTTTCCTTTCTGGCGTTCAAGGCGCGGTTCAGGACGTGCATCTTTACCATCCCGTCCTGCCACGATTCGAGCAGCTGCTCGATATTCTGGCCATTCTGCGATTCGTACGCTTCACGCAAAGTAGTGGCGAGTTCGCGGCGTTTTTCGAAGTCAATCGTCCCGCGATTATCCGGATCGACAAGCCGCAAATCCCAGAGCTCGGAACCCTGGTAGCAATCGGGCACGCCGGGGCACGTTGTTTTCAAAAACGTTTGGCTGAGGCCGTTCAGCATTCCATAGAGAGCTGTGAAGTGCTGAAATTGCTCGAACTTCGAGCAAAATTCAGCGTTGCTTTCCCTATCGAGTGCGGCCACGACAAAATCGCGCAAGGCGGATTCGTGCTCATCATTAGGCCGGGTCCAGCGCGTGTGCACTTTTGCCTCGCGCGTCGCCTTGATCATATAGTCCTGAACACGCGGCACAAACGTGGTCCATTCGCTCTCGTGAAGCGGCCAAACGCCAACGAGCGTTTGGTAGAAGAGATATTCCTCATTCCGATCCGGCACTGCGGCCGTATTCGCTTTGTGGACAAATTTGTCGTTGCCACGTGACCAACAGCGCAGGGCGGCCTCCCATTTTTCAGGAATCTCGGACAAGACAGCAATCCTCGCGCGCGTATCCTCCGATCGTTTCGTATCGTGGGTTGTCGTCGCGTTCATGCTGTTAGGCCAATTCTTCTGCCGCCTCGCAATGAGTTTATGGAATTTGGAAGGATCGGCCGACGAAACCCTCGGATCGCCGCCAACCTCATTCAGCGACGCCAGCGGAAAGTAGATGTACAGCGCAGTGTCTTCCATGCCCTTCGCCATGATCGAGCCGGTGAATTGCTGCCAGCGAGTCACGAACGCAAGCCGCGCCTCCCGTTGCTCGGGACGAATGTGCTCCGCCGCTGCAAGCAGCAGCACGTCTGACACAAAATTGAAATATTCAGCAGCAAGCGTAGATCGCCGGGTACGGGCAAGCTCGATTGCCTCGCCGATTATCTTTCGAGCCGCCTCCGGAATTTCAATCGACTGTATGTATGTTCGATACACAGGCAGGCAAGCTGTGACTTCGATCAAGGCTTCTGCCAGTTCGGCGGGATGCAATTCCCGCGCGTAGCGATCATCACGAGCCAACTCAGCGAGCACTCTGCTCAGCGCGCGCATTTCCACTCCCAACAGAGTGCGCATGATGAGTTTTTTCTTGTCGTAGAGCAGATTCCCGAATTCAACGGTTAGGCCGATCCATTGTGAATAGATCTCTTCAAGTTTCTTTGCTTGCCGCTCGTCGACTAGGAGCCGATTTGCAAAATTCAGATAGTCATAGCCGGTGGTGCCCTCCACGGGCCAATCCTCTGGCAGCCATTCGTTTTCCTCGATAATCTTCTCGACGATCAGATACGGATCATCGCCCTCCAGACGCTGTGATGAGAGTCGCTCGCGCAGGCGTTTGAGATATCGCGCTGGTTCCCGCAGGCCGTCAATGTGATCGATTCGAAATCCACTGCAGCTCTTGCTAAGCCCGATGCGTATCGCTTTCTCGTGAGTGGCATCAAAGACAGCCGGATCATCCACCCGCACGCCGACTAAATCGGTGATCGAGAAAAAGCGCCGGTAATTGATGGCGTCGCTTGCCGTTTGCCAAAAAGCCAGGCGATAGTGCTGCCCGGCGAGAATATGTTCGAGTTCGTTAAAACTGCTCGGAGCGCCGGGTTTGCCGTTGAGAGCCTCGAGTGTCCTTTCGACGTGAGCGTAGACTTCCGGAGATGCAATTAGCAATTGATGAAGCCGGTCGCACATGCCCTCAAACTTCGCGCGCCGATCCGCCGCCGCTAATGTTCCATTGCCAAGTGCGACCGATTGCGCCACCGCAAGCACGCCCCGCCATTCCTGAGCACTCGGCGAATCGCTCTCGATCAAAGCGCCCTTTCCGTTCACCGGCGAGTTCAAAATCTGCGCATAGGAACCAGGCGCGATTGGAAATAGCTGTTCGCCGTACTGCAGGACGAATCGGCCGCCTTGCCAGTCAAGATGCAGCTCTCCGTCATTCAAGACCTCACCAAACGGTCGTCCAAGAAACGGAAGCAATAATTTGTTCTCGAGTATGCGCGAGGGCGGCTTCCAGTCGATATCGAAATAGGACGCGAAGGGCGAATCCGGCCCAAACTCCAGCACGTCCATCCACCATCGATTTTCGCTGCTCGCCGCCATATGATTTGGCACGAGATCCAGCACAAGCCCCATCCCGCGTTCTTCCAGTGCGGCTTGAAGCGCGGCGAATTCCTCTTCGCCCCCTTCGTCAAGGTCGATCTTGGTTGGGTCCGTGACGTCATATCCATGGCCGCTTCCGCTGCGGCTTGCGAGAACTGGTGACGCGTAAACATGCGAAATGCCAAGCTCGCGCAAGTAATCGAGAATCGAAATCGCGTCACGGAATCGGAAGTTCGAATTAAACTGCAGCCGGTAGGTCGCCAGCGGCGCCCGGGCAGGCATTAATGAGGTCCCTGGATATGAAGTTTCTCGCGCACAGCAACCAGTTCGTTGGCCCATTCACCATTGCTTGGCCCGCTTCCATTGTGGTTTGTTGGAATCTGCATTAGCGGCGCGAAGCACAGGTTTTGTGCTGTCCATAATTGAACTGGAAACGGAAGTCCGGTCGCGACGTCGAGCAGCACATGCAGGCGCTTTAGCGTTTCGAAATCATTGGGATTCTTCCCAAAAGCCGACGCCTGCTCCTCCAGTCGTTTTCGAATTGTGAATTCGAGCGTGGTCTGGTCCAGGGTGATCTTGTTCAACTCCGCCTCGCGCAGAAGCGCCTTCACTGCCGCCGCGTCAACGTCTGGCCGGTCCAATGCTTGTTGCAGCTGGTTATTAAGGGCAACGCCGGCGAGCGAGACGAAGGCAGGAGGCACGGGAACGGACAGTGAGTTGAGGAAACGCATAAGCGGCGCCTGATGCTCATACATGCTGCGAAATGAACCCGACAGCGTGCCCAAGCTGTCCTTGAGAATAAGATCAATGATGCGCCGCTGTTCGTCTCTGAATAGCGAGCGGAGCGAGAAAGTGCTCTCATGAAACTGCTCGTCCAAGATGCGAATCACCGACGCTGTATCCGCTCTTCCAAACGCCTCGTGTAGTTTTTCGCGCAGTTCCTGAAACCGATTCTCATCGTGAAACTCGCGCACGCCGCCCGTGAAATTGTGGTCGCCAAGATGCAGAACCGCAAAGCTGAGCGTAGTTTCTTCTTTAGTGATCTCAGAACGCACGCGGCCTCGACCTACGGCGAGACGAACGCGTCCTTCGGTTTCGACGCCGTACTGCTCTCGTTCGACCGTGTAGCAATAAATCTTGGTTTTGTCTCCATACGGCTCAAAGAGCGAACTGACCGCATAGTGCCCCATTACTTTGTCCGCGGTGACGATCGCTGGGGCTACCCACTTCTTGTAAATTTCCTCGCCATTTCCGTGTTCACGCAGATTGCTTCTCGCCTCGCGCAGCTTTTCACAGAATTGTGCTTCCAGTTGCTCGTTACCGGTTGTTTCGCGTGCGAGCTGAATCGCTCTTCCCGCGTAGTGCACCACTTGAACCGTTTCGAGTCCGGAAAGCTCGTCGAAGAACCATCCGCAACTGGTGTACATCAGCATCGCTTGACGCTGCATCTCGAGCATCTTTAGCGTGCGAATTTGCTCCTCGCGATTCAACTCGCGAATCGCGTGCTTGCCAAGGAACCCAGCCACATTCTCATCCGCCCGGTTCAACACCACTTCGATGTAGTCGTTGCGTGCAGCCCACGGATCGCGGAGCAGCGCCGCTGCTTCTTTTTCGAAAACGGGAGCCAGCGTGTCCCTCAACCAATCGAGCGCGTTGCGCAACGGCGTCCGCCACTCTTGATTCCATTCGGGGTGTCCGCCCGAATTGCAGCCGCAGTTGGACCGCCAGCGCTCGACGCCATGCACGCAACTCCAGGATGTGTTCTCGACGATTTCCACCCAATGATCGGGCGGGTGCATCTCGAGAAATTGTCCATAGTTGGTCAGCTTGGCCACATCGCCCGAATCAATGCTGTTCAACGCGTACGTCAAGGACATCTCGCCGAAATGATGATGGTGCCCGTAGCTCTCGCCATCCGTTGCAATGTGAGAAAGCTGGGGCCACGTTCGCTGGTCCGAGAATCCGCTGAGCAACCGATCGGCGAATCGTTTTCCGTCACTCAGTAAGCCTTCGAACGCTACTGCCTGCGAAATCGGCCCATCATAGAAAAACACGGCAATCGTTTTCTTCGATGGCAGCCTTACCTGATACGCCCTGCTCGGATCGATCCTGTCGCCAGACACGTTTTTCCAATTGCGGCTGCCAAACCGGCGCACGCGCTTCGCTTGCCTCGGAGCGAGAATGGTGAATCGGACGCCCTGCGCGGCAAGCACTTCGAGAGAGGGGATGTCCACGGCCGTCTCAGGCAGCCACATGCCTTCCGGCTGACGCCCAAAACGCGCAACGAAATCGCGAATGCCCCAGATCACCTGCGTCTCTTTGTCGCGCGGGTGAGCGAGCGGCAAAATCATATGGTTGTACACCTGTGCCATTGCGGAACCGTGTCCGCCAAACTGCTGCTGGCTCTGCTTGTCGGCTTCGCGAATCGATTCCAGAAGCGCCGGCGCGTTTTGCTCCATCCAGAGAAGCAGAGTGGGCCCGAAGTTGAAGCTCATTTGCGAGTAATTGTTGACCAGCCTTACGATCCTCTGCTGGTCGTCAAGCAATCGCGAGATTGCGTTCGGCGCGTAACATTCGGCGGTCACCCGCTCGTTCCAGTCGTGATAGGGATAAGCGGAATCCTGCAATTCAATTGCTTCGAGCGACGGGTTCTCCCGCGGCGGTTGATAAAAATGACCATGAACGCAAACGTATTTCATTTCTCGCTTGCCCCTATCCGATACATGACGAATGAACGGTTTTGCCGAAGGGAGCCAGCCTTCTGGACACAGGCGCGCAGTAATTATGCGAATGCGGCGCGATCAAGAACAATACAGGAAAGTGCTTATGGAGGGTCTCAGCGACGGCGCGACATTGGTGCGGCTACTCCTCTGGTTCAATAGCAAACGCAACGGCTGCTTCGGACTCCCACTCACGCCTGGCATGATCCACGGTGCGATGTTCCTAGCCGGCATTAACCAAGAGGGAGCAGGAAGCGAGCTTTTACTTCATATCGGCGATAATTTAGCTCAGAAGCTAGTCCTAGTATTCGGCGGCGTACAGGCCAGGTGCGTTTCACGTTTGAGGAGATCATGATGAAAGCACATGCTAGCTTTTCGGCCTCCCATACCAAGCGGCACCGGTCTAGGCTTCATCGAATCTCGCAGATCTGCCTCATGTTCTTTTCTTGCCTTCCTGGCACGATGCAACTCCCGCAAGAGCTCAAAGCACAGTCATTCTCGTCGGATCGGGTTCCAGCGTGCCAGCGCCTCTCTACAGCCGGTGGACGCAGGAGTACGGCAATCGCAAGCCCAACATTCAGATGCGATATCTCACCGTCGGCACTGGCGAGGGTATCAAGACAATTTCTCACGGCTCAGGTGATTTTGCCGCCGGAGAAGCTCAGCTCACCGAAAAGGAACGGAAAGAGGGCAGCTTGGTCGAGCTGCCGGTCGTATTGATTGGAATCGTTCCGATCTACAACCTCTCCGACGTCCATCAGGAGCTTCGGCTTTCCGGAGAGGTAATGGCCGAGATTTTCCTTGGCGAAATAAAAATGTGGAATGCGCCGCAAATCGCGAAGCTGAATCCCGAAATCACTCTGCCCAATCTTCCCATTCACGTAATCAACCGTCCCAGTGGAAAGGGTTCCAACTATGTCCTCACAGATTTTCTTTCCAAGGCCAGCTCTAAATTTCGCGCCCAGATTGGGACCACCGCTTCACCCAAATGGCCCGTTGGCGATGCTGCGGAACGCAGCTCCGATATGGCCGACAAGGTAAAAAGCACTCCGGGCTCGATCGGCTATGTCGAATATCAGTACGCCGTAAAAGGGAACATTCCTCAGGCTGCCGTGCTGAGCCCGTCCGGAAAATTTGTTCGAGCTTCAGCCGATACCATTGCAGCGGCATGCCAGGCGGCAGAAGCGCCCCGCTGGAATAATTTCTCCGCGTCTCTAACCAACATACCTGGAGCGGATTCCTATCCCATCACCAGTTTCACGTGGATTTACCTGAGGACTCAATCATCCGATCCCGCGCGAGCAACGGCACTAGCCGATCTCTTGGATTGGATATACACGGATGGCCAGCGATTTGCCGCGCAGGAAGGCTATGCCGAACTGCCGTCCCCGCTTCTCGCGGCGGTCAGGAAGAAAGTTAAGGAATTGCGATAGCTGGCGGCGAGTCTCGATTTATTCTTGCCGCGATTCAGGAATCGCCCAATCCATCATTCACAAGCGTAGCCGCCACCGCGCGCCGGCGGATTTTTCCCGTCGAGGTGGTAGGAATGCTTTTCACCAGATAGATTTTCTTCGGGCATTTGTAGTCCGCTAAATGTTCGCGACAATGCTTGATCAGTTCGGATTCACTGGCTTGTTGTGACTCATGCAGCACGACCGCCGCAGCCACCTCTTCGCCCAGCGTCGGATGAACGTAGCCGAACGTCACCGCCGCCGCAACAGCAGGATTTTGCAACAACACTTCGTCCACTTCGTGTGGCGCGATATTCTCGCCCCCGCGAATGATGATGTCCTTGATCCTGCCCGTCAAATGTAGATAGCAGTCCTCATCGAGCATTCCTTCGTCGCCCGTACGAAACCATCCGTCCGCAAACGCCCGCGTGTTCGCCTCGGGATTGTTCTCATATCCGCGAAACACGTTGGCTCCCTGAATGGCCACTTCGCCACGCTGATTCGTCCCGAGATGTTGGCCGTCCCGGTCCATGATGCTGATGCGTAAGCCGGTTCCGACTCCCGACAGATCCCGCCTTGCGATGTCGCGGCGGCAGAGGATTCGATGTCATCTGGTGGCTTGCTTCCGTCATTCCGTAAGCTTCGACGAAAGGCACCCCGAACAATTGCTCGATCTTGTGAATGAGGCTTGCCGAAAGAGGCGCGCTGCAAGAGCGGATAAAGCGCAGCGTCGCGGCCTCTTCAGGTTTTTGGTGAGCGCGTGCCAGCAGAAGCTGATGCATCGTCGGGACTCCCGAATACCAGGTCACGCGATGCTCTCGAACTGTCCGCCAGAAGGAAAGCGCGTTGAATCTTGTGGGAACAACTACCGTGCCTCCCGAAAGCAATGTCGCCATCAACGAGGCCATCAATCCGTGAACGTGAAACAGCGGCATGATGCACAGCGAAACGTCCGCTTGCGAGAGAGCGTAAGAGTTCGCAATATTCGCCGAAGAAACCGCGAGGTTGAAATGCCGCAGCGGTACTCGCTTGGGCCGGCCGGTGCTTCCGCTGGTGTGCAGCACCAGGGCAACGTCGTCAGGTGTTGGCTCCTTCGCCGTAGCACCGGTAGGATTGCCGGCAAGCCAAACATTCCCGTCCTCACTCATCCCCACCGGGAACACCGGGACTTTGCGATCGGAGGCTGCGCTGCGCGCGAATTCCGCGCCCGCCGGGGGACACAGAAGAATGCGAGCGTTCGTGTCATTGAGAAAAAAAAGAAACTCCTCATACGGATACGCCAGATTCAAAGGAGCTGCTTTTCCCGCAATGGTGGCTGCCAAAAAGCATACAATCGCCGGCAGCCCGTTGGGCAGTGCGATCGCTACTGCGTCACCTCGTCGAATTCCCACCGAAGCCAAAGCGTTCGCCATGGACAGCACTTGCTGCCGCAGCGACTCGTAGCTAACGTGGATTCCGAGCTCGGGCACGATCACCGCGGTATGGCTGCTGTCGGCGAATTGCAAAACATCAAGGAGGGTTTCAACGGACTTCAGCGTCATTCGTTGGCTCCTCTACGCCCGATTACCGCGTGAGAAATTCTCGGCTTAGTGTTAACGAAATCTAGCGCCACGTGGGAGGAAAATCCTGTGAATTCTGAATCCGCGGCCTTGCGTCTTCGGCTTCTGGCTGAACGCCTTTCCCAATGCCCGGATTATCCCATCGCGTATGTCGATGGGCAACCGTAGCCGAGCGAGCAGTCGAGGAAAGCGGTTCTCTAGCGGCCCGGATCTAAATCTCTAATCACGACGTTGAGCACCTGCCCGGTTCGCCGCGCATCGCTCTCCGAATACAGTTCTCTTCAAGTCGTTCTGACCATCGTCATTGGAATGCTCGCGATACGTTCGCGCAACCGCAGGCAGCCGCGCGCATCCCCCGCGTATCAGCCCAGCCTTCTCGGCGACCGCAAGTCTCGTTTCAAACCGCCAATCCCCAATCTTCCCCGCGGGTGCGCCCGAGTTCGCCAGCGCTTGCACTCCTTTGTGTTCCAGCGCGTCGGTCACGATGGCCTCAAGAACTCCGCAAGAAGTTCGCAACGCCATGTCGTATTCATGTTGCTCAAGGGCTCGTCGGCTGTCGGCATAAGCCTGCTCCACAACAGCACGCAACTCAGGCCTATGAACAAACTCGAACCGGCGACGCACAGCCGTATCCGCTGACGCGCCTGATAACGCGGACGAAGCTCCGCCAAAGGGAACGGCCTCCGCCATTCCGGAAAGCGACTCGCCTGCCTGCCCCAGGACATCGATCAATCGCTTGACGATCTCGGTCGGAGGTACTGCCTCTGCAGCACGCCCATCCTCAGTTCGCATCAGGAATGCGTTGCTGAACGACCGCGCCAGCCAGTGGGCCTTGCTACCCCCCGACAATTGATTGATCGTCGCGCCACAATGTTCCTGCCACGCGCGAGTTTCAGCCATTACCGCTGGACTGCTCGCACCGGTTGCCAGCCTCTCAAGAATCTGGCGCCCGCGCCGGATCAGACCGTCCAGGTGCGACTGTTGAGTCTCGATCTGCGCTCGCACACTCTCGTCCATCTCTTGCGTCTCCTCCCGATACCAACACGATTATCGCATTTCGTCGTCTGTCAACGACAAGGTAATACCGTCGAAATATCAGCCGAACAGTATTTTGGCGAGGGGCACAGTGAAGGTTCGCTATAATTCGGTCACGATGGCTCGGTTCCTCGACGATTGTTGCGAGTTCTCCGCGAGCGGCGCGGAACGGACATGTCGTTCATGTGCCGCCATCTTCTTTCCGAGCGCGGCGAAGCTTCGCAAACCGCTCTCGCGCAGGAAATCATCAATGCCTATAGGGCCATGAACGACAAGCAGCGCCTGCAGTTTTACGAAATGCTGTCCCGCGATTTTGCGCCCGATCAGGCTTCCATTCTTAGCGCCGCGGCGGACTATCAAAGCTCACCGGGACCCTCACGCTTTGGCCAGGCTCATCGGCAGCCGTCGAGCCTCCGCGTCAGGAGTTGTTCCGGCGGATTAACACGGCGCCACGCGGCACCGAAACGCTCGTCGCGATGCGCGAGCATGTGTTGGCCTCCAGCAACGGTGATTTCGCCCCCATCGATCTCGACTTGCGGCACTTATTCAGGTCCTGGTTCAATCGCGGTTTTCTGCGCCTCGAACGCATCAGCTGGCACACCTCGGCTTTAATCCTGGAAAAACTGATCGCCTACGAATCGGTCCATGAAATCAATGGCTGGCCCGACCTCCACCGCCGTCTCGAAGCCGACCGCCGCTGCTTCGCCTTTTTTCATCCGGCGCTTATCGACGAGCCGATCATTTTTGTGGAAGTAGCGCTATCCCATGGGCTGACGGGCGATCTCGAGCCGCTACTGGACATCAAAGCGCCGGTGCTCTCGCCCGAAAAAGCGGATACAGCCATTTTTTATTCCATCAATAACTGCCTGCGGGGTCTGCGCGGCGTTCCCTTCGGGAATTTCTTGATCAAGCAGGTCGTGGACGAGTTGGTCGCCGAGCTTCCGAATATCCAAACCTACAGCACATTGTCGCCGCTGCCGCACTTTTCGCGAGCCCTGCACGACCAGCAAAACGAAGATGGATTCACTCAAGAACGCTTGTTGCGGCTACTGGCCACGGACGCTAAGAGTCTCACTGCGGCAGGCCGGCGTCGCGATCCAGTCGAAGCCCTTTTCCACTTGATGGAACAACCCCTCGCGCACCGCGAAATTCTTGCCCGGCCGCTCGAGCGCCTCGCTCTCGCGTATCTCACGCAAGTGCGTCAGAACGGTAAGCTCGACGATTCCGTCGCCATGTTTCATCTTTCGAATGGCGCGCGGCTCGAGAGAATCAACACTTTTGGAAATCTGCGGCCATACGGCTTGCGTGATTCCTATGGCGTCACCGTGAATTATCGCTATCTTCCTGCCGAACTCGAGGAGAATCACGAGCGCTTCGTCAGAGGCGAAATCCAAGTAGCCAATGGTCTGGCGTCAGAATACAAAGCAGTAAGAAAGGCCTGGCAGCTCCGGGTATCTCCGAACACCGAAAAACACTGAAATGCAGCTTCGCACCCGCAGCAAAACTTCCACGTGTCGCCGGATGGTCGAACCCGGCAAGACCTGCTCCGGTTTGTCCAGCTTTGCAAGCCTGCACGGGGCCAGCTCGAAAAGTCGGACCGCTAAAGACTGCTTTTGTTAAGCACCTGCCGTCGACACTCGCGCTTCCGAAGCCGCGACGGCAGCTACCTCCTGCGCCCCCGGTGCCTTCAGTTTGCGCAGCACAAAGAACGCCAGTACTGCCGCGATCGAGTCGAAAACGATTGCGATCTTGAACACGCCGGCCCAGCCAAACTTCGGCATGTTGAACTTTGCCGCAAACGGGGTCCAAATCGTCGGTGACCACACGTCAGAACAATTCCGTACGCGACGAGTACGCCCGCTACAATCAGCAGCGCAGTCTTTGCCCGCTCGACTGAGCTGGATACGCATCACGGTCGGGGCCAAGGAACACCGCGAACAACACCAACAGCACCGCCCAGCAGCAGCAATAATGTCCGCTCGGAAGTCGAAAGCCTTGCCCGCCGCGAGTGCGGATCCGATCGGAACAAACATCGAGGCCGTGCCTTTGGCCGTGTACAGAAAGCCGTAGTTCGTTGTGGCGTACTTGCGGCCGAAGAAGTCTCCACAGAGCGCCGGAAAGAGCGAATAGATCTCGCCCCATCCGAAGAACGTGAAGGCGCTGAAAATTACGAACAGCTTCGGGTTGTGCGCAAATTTGATGAGCGCGAAGATGGCAATCGCCTCCAAGCCGAACGCCAGAGTCATGGTCTTCTCGCGTCCGATCTGGTCTGAGATCCAACCCCAGAACGGACGACACAGTCCGTTGACTAAGCGGTCTGCGGAAAGTGCAAACGTGAGTGCAGCCATGCTCAGGCCAAGCAGCTGCACCGGCACTTTGTCCACCCCGAAGTCTTTGGCCATCGGGGCCAATTGCGCAGTGGCCATCAAACCACCGGTTGCGACCATCGCCATCATGCCGTACATCAGCCAAAAGTGTGGCGTCGAGGCCATCTCGCCCGGCTTGAAGTCCACAGGGCTTTGGCGAACTTTTACTTCTGGGCTGCCCTTCAGTCTCCAAGTCTTCGGCAACCATCCAGTCGGCGGAGCCTTCAGAAATAGTGCTGCAACCACGACGACTGCCCCCTGAATGATCCCCCATTTGATGAACGCTGCTTGATACCCAGCGGTAGCAATCATGTTTGCGATCGGCGCAACAGTGAAGGCGGACCCAGCTCCGAATCCGGCGGCGGTAAGACCTGCTGCCAGTCCCCGATGATCAGGGAACCACTTCAGTGCGCTGCCGATGGCTGTGCCGTACACGATGCCGGCGCCCAGTCCTGCAATCGCGTAGGAGAGATAAAGTGCGGTGAGCGTCTCGGCCTTTCCACTTCCGTACCAGCCGATTGCTGCGAGCACTCCTCCCAGCATGACCAGAAGTCTCGGTCCGAATTTGTCAACCAGCCAGCCTTCGAAAGGGACCAGCCACGTTTCAAGAAGAACGAAAACCGTGAATGTCACCTGGATCAGCGCCTGTTCCACTCCTAGCTTTTTCTGCAGCGGGCTAACAAACAGCGTCCAGCCGTATTGCAGGTTCGCCACGGCCACCATGCTAAGCACGCTGAAGAAGAGAATGATCCAGCGGTTGTCGACCAGAGCTTGGAACCCTGCGCTTCGTTCGGAAGGGGTTTCGGTCATGCGTGCATCTCCTTGCCGGTCACGGAATCTCTCTCCATGCTAGAAAAACAGAGACCGTTGACCGTCTTGGCACGGCCATCTCACGAAAAGGTGAACAACAGAGTCTGGAGACGCCATCCAAGCACACCTCCCTAGGTGCACTCAGGGCGGCGAAAGAACGCAATCCAAACTACATTTTTTGGAATTGCGCTACTTTTCCCCATTTGACCTTTGAATCGGACAAATCGAAGTTCTCTTGCGAACCCCCACTGGTCCGCTAAGCGAACCTCTAACACTGTCTCGGAAACCTGTCAAGCACTTACTGGATTCGCAAACTGAGATAGCCCAGCGGGGCAGGCTAGCTAAAACGATATCCATTTAGTCAACATTGTGAAATTCTCTTGACACACTCTCCGGCGATATGATAGACGCTCCCCTGCCTTGTCAGAAAAATTTCTGCGGAGAGGGTAAATATGCGCTCGCCTAAGCTTCGGGGTGTGCTTCTTGCCTCGCTTTTCTTCGTTTCCGGTCCGCTCGCCTTCGCTCAGAGCGCAAAACCCACCGCCGATCCCGCACCCCCGAAGGCTGCGACCGAGGAAGAAGTACAGCAATTGCGCAGGGAGGTCGCGGAACTGAAGGCCCAGATCCAGCAGCTCGTTATGGCCAGCACGCAGTTCCCAAGACAGGAGCCGCTCACCTCGTCCAAACCAACGCAGTCGTCGATCCCGCGCCGTCAGATTCCACTGCGCCGCCCCCCTCCGCTACGGCAGACGACATCGACACCCTCCAAAAAGAGATCGATCTACTCCAGAAGAAGTCCAACGACGCTCCCGCGGTCACCGCAGGATGGAACGGCGAGCACTTTTTCCTGAAGAGCTCCGATGGCAACTTCCAGCTCATGCCTGTCGGATATCTGAACGCGCAATACGCCTTCTACAAGGGCGACGGCGCTCCCTCGGACACATTTTCCATCAGGCGCGCCCGTTTCGGCGTTCAGGGCTACTACGGGAAACAACTTGACTACGCGTTCCTGTTCGAGACAGCCTCCACCTCCGTTCCGACAATTGCTGTCCGTGACGCTTACATAGACTTTAAGCCTTGGAGCGCCTTCAAAATCATGGGCGGCCAGTACAAGGTGCCTTTCTCCATGGAAGTCGGCACCGGCGACACGAACGTCGAGTTCGCTGAACGCTCCATTAACTCGGTGCTCTACCCCGATGCCGCGGGAGCCTTCCGCGCTCCCGGCGTTGATGCACACGGCGATCTGGTTGGCGGTCGCGCTGCAATACTGGGTCGGCATCTTCAATGGCAAGGGACTCTTGGCCAACAACACCACCAACGAAGTCGAAGTTGTCGGCAGGGTCCGCTTCGCCCCTTGGAAACAGTCCGATAATCCCTGGCTGAAGCGGGCTGTCCTTCGGCGGTTCTGCCCAGCATGGTCGCTCCAAGGCTTTGTCGAGCGAACTCAGCTTCAGCGGCGTCCTGAACGACCAGACTTATACTTTCTTTCCGCAGTTCCGAATCAATGGTGGAATCTCACGATATAACGGTTTCGCTGCCTTCTTCAGAGGGCCGCTGGGTATTCGTGCTGAATACACTCAGCTCCTCGAAAAGCGCAGTGGCATCGGATCTTTCGTCCCCAGCGGCGTCGGATTCAACACACTCCCCGGCGTGGTGGGCAAGGGCGCTTACATCTCTGCAACTTACTTGCTAACCGGCGAGAAAGAGCCGGAGAACGCCATCCCGCGCGTCAAGCACCCTGTGATTGGCCCCAATTCTCCCGGAGAATCGGGCGGGCCCGGCTGGGGCGCGTGGGCGCTCAAGGCTCGCTATGCCTGGCTGCAGGGCCGAGCTGGCGGCATTACGTGCGATGCCACCACGACTCCTGCGTGCCCGATCACTCCCGGAGTGGTCCCAACGTTTAGCGACCACACCGCCCAGTGGACCGTGGGCTTCAATTGGTATCTCAATTATTGGGTTCTCGTGAAGACGGACTTCAACATCAACCAGCTCAAGGACCCAAGCGTTCAGGGCATTATGCCCCGCAATTACTTTGTGTTTATCGAAGGCATTCAGTTCCGGTTCTGATCCAGGTCTTGAGCGCCTCGGATCAGCCCGTTCGCTGGTTACTACGGGGGCCGGCACGAGAATCCGAAAGCGCTCAGGATCGACGACAGCTTTATCGAAAGCGTAGTCGGGCCCCCGGCAAACATCGTTGGAGGAGATTCGATGAGATCGAAAATGTTGCCCCTTGTAGCTTTCGCGATTGTCCTCACCGCGACTTTGATCTCGAACAATTGCGGAGGCCCCGCGAACTGTCCCACCTGCGGCACGGACAAGAACGCGAACCGTCGGGTTGATCGATGTCATGCTGGTGCCCGAACACAACGCCAACGGCGAGCCCGGCGGCCCCTTCAACATCTTCGACATCAGCTGGGTAGATCCCGTGAATCGCCTCTACTACGTGTCGGATCGCATCGGCCTCGACGTCCCTGTGTTCAACACCGTCACCAACATCGCGCTCGCTGCAATCGGCGGAGATAACTCGATCGCCGAGGCCGGCAACAACGCTAGCTCATGCTTCGTGGACGCAGAAACCGGCATCACAATTCCTCCCATCACCACTCCCGCTGGGCAACTACACTCGCTACGGATGCAAGACGGGGAACTTCCGCCTCCCTGGATTCTTTGGTCCGAATGGCCATTTCGGCGGATTTGATGGAGGCCAGTGCTGCGCTTCGCGCTCCAACAACTTGAACCCGCTGTCAGGCCCGAATGGCCTCGAAGTCACGCCGGACGGAAATTTCCTTTTCGTCGGCAATGGAAGCGCGAGCGTGGCCGTATTCGACATGCGCGCAACGATTGCAAACCCGGCCGTCGCCGCCTACCGTGATCGCAACCATAGTGGCAGGTTCATCTCCCGACTTTGACGGAATTCCCAACGGCATCACCGGTTGCCAGGCGTCCGCGAACGGAAGAGCCTTCTCCGATCCGAGTTGCGGCGATCTGCGCTCCGACGAGATTTCGACAACCGGTGGCTTAGTCACCGCTCCGGACGGAAGTCAAACGTTATCTGATGCTCATAGCCAACGGCGATCCCGGCCTTCCTTTCTTCACCATCGCCGACGTCACCGGAATCATCGTGCACCGGAACCGGAACTCTGCAACAACAGCACTGCCTGCCCTACAGTCAGACTAAGGAATACAGTCCCGGCGGCCCGATGACGACGTTCCCGGCGAACTTCTCCTCCTGCATTCTCGGCCAGGTCTACTACGATGCTGCCGGCGCAAAATGACATCAACACAGTGATTGACGACGGCGGCGCCAATGGCGATGCAGGTATTCCCTGCCCGGATCCTTCGCTCCAATTCGCCTTTCCTCCCGGCGGCACGCGACTGTCCGTCCCCACCGGCGCTTCCGGCCATGCAGCTGGCAACAACCCTGAATGTTCCCTGCCATCACGGGCCCATGCTCACCGCGACCACTTCCACTCAAGTCGGCGGGGTCTTTTGCGCAGCGGGCCCTGGCACGCCGCCGGGTTGCGTTGGAGCGGTTGCCCTGGCTGGCATTGGTGGATCGGTCTTCAATCCCAACACCGGCCACTTCCTCGTATCGAACTCGAATTCGATCGTCGGCGATGTCACTGTTGGCAGCATTGACGAAGTCGATCCCTTCCACACCTTCCCGGGTGGTCCGGTGAACGGAGTACCAGCGGTGATCAACAGCTTCCCGGTGCCCAACTGCCAACCGAGCGGTGTGGTCGTCGGTCCCGGCACAGATGTCCTGGTCACGTGCGCAGGTCATGATGGAAGGCAGTTCGCTCCCCTCACATACATCATGAACGGCACCACAGGCGCCATCATCTCCACGATCAACTTCGTCGGCGGCGCGGATCAAGGGTGGTACAACCCCGGCGACGGTAAGTATTACCTGGCTTCGAGAGACATGATCCCTACGCCCGTCCTCGGCGTGATCGACGCCCGTAGACGCCAATGGCTGCAGAACGTTCCCACGAATGGCAATGCACACAGCGTCGCGGCCGATCTGAACAACAATCACATCTTCGTGCCTCTGCCCGCGGGCGGGAATTGCCAGTCGCAAGCTCCCGACGGTTGCGTAGGCGTGTACGCGTCCCAGTAGTGAGTAGCAGACTTGTTGGGAGTCGGAAGCCCGGATTCACAGCCTTGGATTCGGGCTTCTGGTTTTTGAGACGGCGAATCTAGCGCACGACCGTTTCTTGATAGCGCATCATTTTCCAGTCGCCGTCACGATTCGTCCAAAGTTCGCCGATGAAAATTCTACGGAAGCGCGTGGCCGAGCCTCTTGGGAATTGCATGGTGCTTTCATAGGTGACGAAAGCGTAGTGTGGTCCGAGCTGCTGCACCTGGAAAAGCTGAAGCGAGTACTCGGTAAACATGCTGTGCTCCACTTCGCGCAAGCGTCTTAGCCTTGGAGCGCTCGCCGTCGCCGTCCGCTTCCACAGCCTGGAAATCTTCGGTCAAGAATGCGGCATAGGCATCTTTGTCTTTTTTCTTGAACGCCGCCCACGCGGCTTTCACCTTGGCCTCCAGCATCTCCGCCAGCTTGGACTGAGCGCCGGTGTCCTTGGATGGTGATGACGGTGTCGGCGTGTTCGCGGAGGCCTTGTCCGCCGCAGCCGGTTGCTGCG
Source organism: uncultured Acidobacteriota bacterium (assembly GCA_963697645.1). GTDB lineage: Bacteria > Acidobacteriota > Terriglobia > Acidiferrales > UBA7541 > Palsa-295. Next base: position 33,622 of record CAVOOU010000008.1, read on the forward strand.
CGAACCCATAGCCTGGCAATGCCAGCGCTATACATGCACCAAGGAACCAATTTCGCATCTGTATCTCCTCGAATCGAAGCGCGGCGCATCTTACAGTTCTCGTGGAATGCAGTCAAAGCGGAGTTCGCCGAGTAATGGAATAGGCATCGGGATATGGGCTACAGTCGATTGCCCTGCGGAGCGCTCTTAGCTAGTATGAATTTGCAGGCCGACAGGGACATATTCAGCATGCCCATATCGGCCGTTGGGATTTCGAACGAACGTAGGCAAGGGGAGATGAAGCCATGAAATCAAGTACGTTACTCGCGCTTATTCCGCTGCTATGGGCGTCTCTCGCATTTCCGGCAAGAGCTCAGCAACATCCTCATCGACGGGCCAAGGCTGGCGCCAGACTCAAATGACAGACGGAACTCCCTACACCCGATTCTCGCTGACGGGCAAATTCCTGAAACGCCCTGCAGGTGACGTGTCGAATCCCCCCGTATTGGCCGTGGATTGCGGGAAGGGACGCGGCTCCAAGGGCAAACTCATAGACGGAAACCTCCAGGTTGGTGTGCCTGTGAAGGTTCACTACGTGGAACCCACCGAGATTCATGGGACTTCCTACTACCCGAAAGTATTCGTTGAGCTACGCGTCGACGACGACGCTAAGAAAGAGAAGCGAAATTGGACGCCCGGAAAAGACAAGACCTCCGCCGTGTTTTCTAAATATTCCCTGAAGAAGATGCTCAGCGCTCACACCGTGGAAATCAGCACCCAGGATGAGTCCGGTACGGACATTGTCATGCAGTTTGATGTGCCCTCAGACTCAAAGGCCGTCGCAGAAGCCTGCGATGTCGACGCGAAGAAGTAGGAATTTGATTCCGACGGCACCGCAACGCTGAGTCAGCTGTATCCTCACCGGCACTGCGCTACCGAATTTTCTTCCGATTCCGAAGTACAGAACGGCAACCGGTGTGACATGGAGTGCTTCACGATCCATAATCCTTCACCGTTCGTCACGTAGATCAAATGCCGCCCGTCCTCGGAGAACATGCTCGTGACGCCGGTAAACGTCTTCACTGTGCGCGGATTTTTTGGATCGCTCATATCCATCAGCTTTACGGTCTTCGTCGGCACAGTTCCTTTCTTTCCCTGGGGTTCCAGTCCCTCAACAGATTGCGAGCAAATACCTTTAAAAGGGAATATATTGGAATATGTATACTCCCGTTGGCGGCGCAAAGAACGAAAGTAGTGGCCTGCCAATGAAATGGAGCGCATCGTTTATCATCTATTTGATATGGTGACTGCACGATGACCTCCGCCGCGCAGGAATTTCTCCGCAGCGCCGCTGTAAAATCTGCCGACCTCACCCATCGCCAGATCATTCGCCGCGCCATCGATCAGTACAGCAGCTCGAACGATCGAGGGCGCTCTCGCTTTGCCGATTGGGAAGCGGCACGCCAGCGTTGCCATGAAATCAAGTGGGAAGCGCTCAACAATCTCGATCGCTATCTCCTCGAATTCGAACAACGCGTGAAAGAACGCGGAGGCCACGTCTTCTGGGCCGCGGATGCCGCCGAAGCCTGCCGTTACATCACTGACCTCGCCGTTAGCCGTGGCGTTCGCAAGATGGTGAAATCGAAATCAATGGTCGCCGAGGAAATTCATCTTTCACCCGCCCTCGAAAAAGCCGGCATCCAGGCCATTGAGACCGATCTCGGCGAATATATCGTTCAACTGCGCAACGAACCGCCCTATCACATCGTCACGCCGGCCATGCACCTTACCCGCAAAGATATCGCCGATCTTTTCAAAGAAAAATTGGGCGACGTGGATACTGACGATCCCGTCGAGCTGGTTGCCGCAGCTCGCCGCGCGCTCCGCCGCGATTTCTTCTCCGCCGAAATGGGAATCAGCGGCGCGAATTTCCTCGTTGCCGATGCCGGAATGATTGCCCTCACCACCAACGAAGGCAATGGCCGCCTCTGCACCACCGTCCCGCGCATTCATGTCGCCCTCGCCGGCATCGAAAAAGTGATTCCCCGCCTCCAGGATCTCGCGCTGTTTTGGCCCGTGCTGGCCACGGCGGGCACCGGCCAGCCCATCACTTGCTATAACACGCTGATTGGCGGCCCCCGCAAGCCGAACGAGGTCGACGGTCCCGAAGAATTCCACGTCGTACTCCTCGACAACGGCCGAACCGAATTGCTCGCGGACGTCGAGCAGCGCGAGGTGCTGCATTGCATTCGCTGCGGCGCGTGCCTCAACGTCTGCCCTGTGTTTCGCACCGTCGGCGGCCACACTTACGGCACCACTTACCCTGGCCCAATCGGCAGCGTGCTCACTCCGCATCTGCGCGGAATTGACGAATTCCATCATCTCTCCTACGCCTCATCCCTTTGCGGCGCGTGCACCGATGCCTGCCCGGTGAAAATCGATTTGCATCATCACCTTCTCGAAAATCGCCGCAACGCTGTCAATCATTCCGCTCGCCCCTGGGCCGAACGAATGGGCTTCAAAATCTGGCAATGGACGATGCAGAGTGCCTCGCGTTTTCGTATCGTGGGCGGTCTGGCGCGAATGGCGTTGCGCGTCACGCACAGCCTCGGTCTCGACGGCACGGCGCTCGATCCCATGGGTCCCTGGTCGAAGAATCACGCCGCTCCGCGCGTCCCTGAAAAATCATTTCGTGCGCTCTGGGGAAAAAATAATGCCGCAAACTGAAAACCCCAGCCGCGAAACAATCCTCGCTCGCATACGTACTGCGCTGCGCGAGCCTGCTCCGCGTCACGAACCTGTCAAAGCAGGCCCAATCTTCGTTCCGGTCACCGATCTGCTCGATCGCTTCCAGAAAGAATGCGGAATCAATATTACGGAATTTGTTGCCGTTCCCAATTTGCACGCGAGCGGCGCAGCCATAAAGGAAATCCTGGCGGCGCTTCCGCCCGGAGAAATCTTTGTTCAAGATTCGCCCGATCTCCGCGAACTCGCGTCGCAATGGGAGGACGGCCGTACGATTCAATGGTCGAGCGACGGCGGACCAAAGGAATCCGCGCAAGCCACCATCTCCGCGTGCGAAGCTCTCGTAGCGCAAACCGGCTCTGTGCTCGTCTCCGCAGCATGCGGAGGCCGCGGCGCTTCGGTCGTCGCGCCGGTTCACATCGTCGTCGCAACGATCAATCAGTTGCTGCCCGATATCGATGCCGCCCTGGCTCGCGTTCAGGAACGCGGCACCGTCGCCCAAAATTCCTTCCTCTGCCTCATCACCGGTTCAAGCCGCACCGCCGACATTGAAAAGATTCTCGTCATGGGCGCGCACGGCCCTCGCCGTTTAATTGTCGTCCTGGCAATGAGCTGATTTCTGCGTCACTCGTGACAAAAATCACGCTCTTGCCGAGACATACCGGAAACTGCGAAAATGACTTGGAATTGCAAAGTAATTGAAGGGTTCGTCTTGCTCACCAGTTCGCCCAGCCTCCGTCAGTAGGAGAGAACTGCGTCCTAAGCAAATATCCGAGCGCCGCGAATGCGGCCACCGGAGCGGAAGGAGTTGTTAATGAGCGGAGTACGAGTTCTCGTTGGAACGCGCAAGGGCGCGTTCATTCTGACGGCGGATGGAAAACGCGAGAAGTGGGACATCACCGGCCCGCACTTTGCCGGCTGGGAAATGTATCACCTGAAAGGATCGCCCGTAGACCCCAACCGAATCTACGCGTCGCAATCCACCGGCTGGTTCGGCCAGCTGATTCAGCGCTCCAACGACGGCGGCAAAACCTGGGAGCCGGTCGGCAACAAATTCGATTACGCCACAGTTCCCGGCACGCATCAGTGGTACGACGGCACGCCGCATCCATGGAAATTCGCGCGCGTCTGGCATCTTGAACCGTCGCTCACCGATCCCGACACGGTTTACGCGGGAGTGGAAGACGCCGCGCTGTTCCGTTCGACCGATGGCGCGCAAACCTGGCAAGAACTTCCCGGTTTGCGCGAGCATGGTTCGGGACCGCGCTGGAACCCGGGCGCCGGCGGCTTGTGCCTGCACACGATCATTCTCGATGAGAAAAATCCGAATCGAATCGTCATCGCGATTTCGGCAGCGGGCGCATTTCGCTCGGACGATGCTGGCAAAACGTGGCAGCCCATTAATCGCGGATTGAAGTCCGAAGGAATTCCGGACCCCGACGCGGAAGTGGGCCACTGCGTTCATCACATCGCGATGCATCGCTCGCGTCCCAACTCTTTGTTCATGCAGAAGCATTGGGACGTGATGCGCAGCGACAATGCCGGCGACTCGTGGCAGGAAGTGAGCGGCAATCTGCCCACCGATTTCGGCTTTGCGATCGACGTTCACGCGCACGAGCCGGAAACGATTTACGTGGTGCCGATCAAAAGCGACTCCGAGCATTTCGTCCACGACGCAAAGCTGCGCGTATTTCGCAGCCGCACGGGCGGCAACGAATGGGAACCGTTGACAAAGGGTCTTCCGCAGCGCGATTGTTACGTGAACGTGCTGCGCGACGCGATGTCGGTCGATTCGCTCGATTCGTGCGGAATTTATTTCGGCACGAGCGGCGGACAAGTCTACGCGTCGGCGGATGCCGGAAACAGCTGGAACGCGATCGTGCGCGATTTGCCGGCTGTGCTTTCCGTGGAGGTTCAGACGCTGCGATGATTCGCGTGATACTTCCGGCGCATTTGCGAACGCTCGCGCGCGTGAACGGGGAAGTGAGCGTCGAAATTTCCGGCGAGCCAACACTGCTCTCAGTGCTGAACGCGCTCGAGACGCAATATCCGGTGCTGCGCGGCACGATTCGAGATCAGGTGACGCACGAGCGGCGTCCGTTCGTGCGATTCTTCGCCTGCGAAGAAGATTATTCGCACGAGCCCGCGGAAACTCAGCTGCCTTCCGCGGTCGTCGCGGGCAAAGAACCGTTTCTAATCGTCGGAGCAATGTCCGGCGGCTGATTTTCCCCGGCTCAATGAAACATCACCGGATCGTGCGCGCGATCCGGATTTCAAGCAGACACAGGAGGCAACATGCAATTGGATCCCTATCTTCATTTCAATGGCAACTGCGAGGAAGCATTTAAGCTCTACGAGAAGGCTCTCGGCGGCAAGATCACTTTCAAGACAACGTACGGCGAAGCGCCCAAGGAAGCGCAATCGTCACCCGACTTTAACAACAAGATCATGCACATGCGGATGGATTTGAACGGAAGAGTGCTAATGGGCAGCGATGTGCCCGCCGATCGTTACCAGGCGCCGCAAGGATTTTCGCTTTCGATCAGCACAAAAGATCCGGCGGAAGCGGATCGAGTGTTCAGCGAAGTGAGCAAGGGTGGAAATATCATCATGCCGATTCAGCAGACTTTCTGGTCGCCTCGCTTCGGCATGTGCACCGATCGGTTCGGCATTCCGTGGATGGTGAACGCCGACCAGCCGGCTTCGCAGCAAGCTGCGCACGGAAACTAGCGCGGAGCGTTGCAAACGTTTCAAGAACTTGACGAATTAACGTGACGAATTGACGACGATGCGCGGGCCGCGGCTCTTTCGCGGACTGGCTGAACGTTGTTCATCAGCGCCCGGACGCGGCCCGCATCCACTTCGTTCTGCATTACTCCATCTTTTTTCAGGCTTGTTCCCACGATGATGCCGTCGGCGTGTTCGAGAAATGCGGCGACGTTGTCCGCGCTCGTGCCGCTGCCGATTAGAATCGGGCGCTTCGCGTAAGATTTTGCTTCGCGCACTTTCTCGACGTCTGGCGCGCTTCCTGTAAATCTTCCCGAAACGATGAGCGCATCTGCTCCGTAAAATTCCGTCCACTCGATGTGCGTGCGCAGGTCGATTCCGGGGAACGGCACCGAGTGCTTTTTGTCCACGTCCGCAAAGATGTGAATTCCTTCTGCGTGCAGTTCCTTCCGTTTGCGCATCAGTTCGGCGGCGCAGCCGTGGTCGAATTCGCCGGTGTCCCACACGCGGGCGCCAGTGAGAATGCAGACGCGAATCCATCGCGCGCCCGCTGCGAGCGCAATCGAAAGGCAGACGGTGCCGCCGTTGTGAATCACGTTGATGCCGACCGGTATCGGAAAGTTCTTCACGATTTCTGCGGCGGCCACGGCGTGCGCCGTCATCGCTTCGGGCTTCACGTCGTTGCCAACGTAGTAGGGAAGGTCCCACATGTTTTCGACTGCGAGGCCATCTACGCCGCCCTGCACGAGCGCTTCGGCGTCGCGCAGCGCGTGGTCGATAATTTTCTGCATGCCGTAGCCCGTGTAGCCGGGCGCGCCGGGAAGCGGCCAGAGATGCACCATGCCGATTACGGGCTTGGGGACTGGAAAGAGATCGGCGAGCGATTTCATTCGCGGACGGTCGAGCTCTTTTTTCCATTCGGGCAATTGATTGCGATCCGGCGTTGGCGTCATGTGTGCCTCTCTGGGCGCGAATTGCGATTTTGAAGGCGCGCGAGCGCGCTGTGGCGCACCGCGTCCCATTTTCCGCGCAGGCGCTGCGACCGCATCAGCGCGGCGACTTCGCGCGAACCCGGAAGCGTTTCGCCGGCGCCGACGAACGATACGGCGGCTGCGCCGCCGGCGGTTGCCGCGATGGCGGCTTCCTCGGGTGACCAGCCGCGCAGGCGCGCCTGCAAAAATCCGGCGACGAACGCGTCACCTGCTCCGGTGGAATCCACCATTTTCACGTCGAATGACGGAACGTGCTGCGGTTCGCCATTGCGCGAAATCAGGCAGCCGCTTTTTCCCAGTTTCAGGACCACTTCGCGAGCGCCCGCTTTTTCGAGTGCCGCAAACGCGCGGCGCGGATCGCGCGCGCCGGTGAGCAGCGTGGCTTCGTCCGTGCTGAGAAGGAGGATATCCACGCTGGGAATGATTTGCAAAATTTTTCGCGGGGATTTGCTGGGCCGGCGCCATTCCGACGTCGAGCGAAACCCAGCCGCCGCGAGCGTGAATTTCGCGCGCGATTTGTTTGGCAGCGCGCGCGGGACCGGGGTTGAGAAAATTGTAGCCGACGAGATGCGCGGCTGCGGCATCCTTGCATAGCGACCGCACGTTGCGCAGATTTTTCACGTGGCCGTTTGCGGCGCGGCTGCCGAAGAAGGTGCGCTCGCCGTCGGGCGTGATGTTGATGTAGAAAAAGCCGGTCATCGCGTCGCTTGTGCGCTGGACCCAGCGCGTGTTCACGCCGCCTTCGGCGAGATGCTCGAGAACGTAATCGCCGAAGCGGTCGCGGCCGACGCAGCCGGCGAGCCGCACGTCAATGCCCCAGCGCGCGAGAGCCAGCGCGGAATTTGCGCCTACTCCGCCGCAGTGCATTTCGAGTTGCGGCGCGAGGCAGTCTTGGCCTGGCTTCGGCCAGGATTTCACGCGGCCGAGCATGTCGACGTTGATATCGCCGATCGCGACGATCGTTGGCTTTGCGGCGAGTTTGGCTACGCTTAGTCATTTATTCATCTTCGATCAATCTTCAGTCTATTGCGCACGAAGCGTTGGGCGTCTGCCCGAAACTCTTCGGCGCGGCTCTCGAAAGACCCCCGTTTACCGCCGATTAGAAATTCTTATGCTGCATCTTTTCAAGGTGTTACGCGGAGTTTTAATCGCGCCACCGTAGATTAGAACTACGTGAGTTGAGGAGCAAGCAATCGCGGTGCTGGCTGAGGAATCTGGCGCAAAAACCGCTAAAAATTTGCGATTAGAAAATTGTATGTGATTGGTTTTGCGGCTAGTTAGGCGGAGGCTTAATTCCAGATTTGCGATTAGCCGCCCGTCATATGGCGGCCAGGGATTCTGGAGGCTGGCGGGTTGAGGCTCGAAGCTGGGGAGGAGCGAGAAGGCGCGACGATGAATCGCCATCCGTTCGCGATTAGGAAATTTTAGTGGGCTGAGTTTGCTATGACTTGAGCGGAATTTTAATCGCGCATTCGCGATTAGAAAAACGGCGCAGCGGCAACGTTTCTGGGCACCAGATCTGATGTGCGAGAGGAGTGGCGGACGGCGGGAGAGGGCGAGGTTGATTGTCATTTTTGGGGACGTTAGCAGAGTGAGGAGTGAGGGGCAAGGGTTGGGGTGGCGCGGCGGAGCCGAGGTGTGCGGTGAGTTCTGGTTTTTGTTTTGTGTTTCGATTTGTCGTGGTGCGCCATGAATGAGCGTAACACGGTCGCAGGGAAAAATTCGACTGGCCGGATGTGCAGGATGCGGACAGTTGGTTCTAGAACTGGACTTTCTTGTGGGGCGTTGTCTTGTAGTGCACGAAGTTGGCGTCGGCGCGAAGAAAAAATTCAAAAGACTTGCGCGGGTGAGGCTGCGCAAGCGGTGGCGCTTCGCGCTGTCTTTGGTTTCCCAGGCCTTCGGCCTGGGCTAAATTGTGCCGCGCCTCCGGCGCTGGAGCGGCGGGAAATTTCAAATTGAAAATTTAAAATTTGAAATGGAGGCAACGGCAAGAGACAAGGCGGCGGCAGGATGACGGCGGTACGAAAATCGAAGAGCAAGACGAAAACAAAGCAAGACAAAGGCTGCCACCCTGAAGGGCGGCGCTACAGAAAGAAACGGCATACGGCAAAGGCAACGGTTACGGCAAAGGCAAAAGGCAAAGGCAGGCAAAAGGCAAACGGCAAAGGCGCCGGCCGGAGGCCAGCGGTACAAAAAGCGAACCCTATAGCGTGGCGTCTAGGTCTAGGTTTTCGATCATGGCGTCGAGGGCCTCTTGGGCTTTGTCGCGTTGGGACTGGAGATCTGTGGTTTGGGTTTGGAGTTTTTGGAGTTGGGTTTCCTGGTCTTCTAGTTGCTGGGTGTAGCGCTGGGTTAGGGCGCGTTCTTCGGAGCTGCCCTTTAGGGATTTCAGGTTTTCGCGGATGCGTTGCTGGTCGTCGAAGATTTTTTCCTGCTGGCTGTCGATTGCGGCGAGCTGGGCATCGAGGGCGGCGATGCGATTTTTTTGTTCGACGATTTTGCGGAAGGCGGCTTCGACTTCGGGGTTGATGGATTTTTGTTGGACGAAGACCTGGATTTGGCCGTCGTCGATGTTCGTTAGGGCGTAGCGGGATTCGATTGCGCTCGATTCGGTGACGACGAGCGTGGTGGTGGCTTTGGCGCCGAGGGTCAGGCGGAAACGGTAGTCGGTGGCGGTGGTTTCTTCGGGCTTGGGCGTGTCGGTGGAGAGATTCCAGCCGGGGCGCAGGGCGTGTTCGATGAGGAGCGCGCGCTGGACGCTGTCTTCGTTGCGGGCGGTGTAGATGGTGTCCTGGCGGGTGGCGCAGGTTTGAATCATGGTGCCGTGGATGATGCGGACTTTCGTGACGCGCTGTGGCTCGCCGTGTGTTTTCTTGTCGACGCGGATGCCGAGATCGGCGGCGTAGGAAACCAGGCGCTTTTCGCCTGGCTTCACGGGGTCCATGAGGCCTTCACCGGCGAAGGCTTCGTCTTCGAGGACGCTGAAGCTGCCGCCGTCGAGGGTGAGCGGGCTGGAATTTGTGAGCCAGAGCGCGCGAAGCGGCCGTGCGGAGCCGAGCGAGGGATTCCAGAGCGAGACTTTTTCGGTTTGCACGTGTGCTTGCACGATGGGGACGAGCGAGGATTCGTTCTTGTGGATTGTGACGCGGTCTTTGAGTTTGTATTCGAAGAGATCGCCGAGATCGGAGCCTTGGGCGGCGGAGAGCATGCTGCTACGTGCTTCAGAAACAGCTCCGGGCGAAAGTGCGGCCATAGCGGTGAAATTTCGGCCGTTCACCGACGGAGCTCCGCCTGTTCCCGATGCGTACCCCGCGCTGGTGCCGGAACTACGCGCGCCGATGCCGCGTCCGCTGCCGAGTCTGTTTCCTGAGCCTGCGCGGTTGCCTGAAACAGATGAGGCTGTCGATTCCACCTCGACGGTTTGGGCTGCCACGTTCACCGTCGAAGTTACGGACCCAACCTGGAGTGTGACGTCCTGACTTCGCTCACGCCCGCCACCCAGCGAGAGACCGTAGAGCATCGACGTTTGGAATCCCTGTGTTTGAACCCTCAGGCGGTAGACCCCGGCGGGCAGATCGCCGAAGGCGTAGTTGCCTTGACCGTCTGTCGTTGTGGTGGCCACCTCTTCGCCTGATTCTGAGAGGAGCGCGACTTGCGCATTTGGGATTACGGCACCGCTCGGATCGAGGACGCGGCCGGAGAGTGCGGCGAGGCCGCCGAGCATTGCGCCTTCGTGAGTTTGCGGAGTGAGTTGCGCGCCGAGGGTTAGCGATACGACGGGACGGCGGCCGTAGAGCGGCTGCGACAATTGTTGAATGAAGGATTGGGGAGCGCCGGCGACGAGGGAGAGTTCGACGTTGTTCCAGTCTTCGCCGACGGTGTTGTCGACGATGGCCCAGCCCTGGAGGAGTGGTTCTTCACCTGGCTTGCGCGGAAGAACGATGCGATAGGTGGTTTTCCAGATGGGGACTTCGCTGATGTAGCTGACGTAGAGTTGGCGATCGCCGGTGCCTTCGGTGGCGAGGGTCATGCGGCGGAGATCCTGCTGGCGGACGGAGGCGAGCAGGTGAAGATACTGGCCGACTTCGTGGGTGAGGTCGGGCTCGGCGAGTTGCACGGTGACGGCAGGAGTGAGTTCGACGCTGCGGACTTCGCCAGAATCGCTGACGATGGTGGCGAGATCGACTTCGAGGGTGGTGCCGCCGGAAACGCGCGTTTTGCGTTCGACGCTGAGCAGGCGGCCGGTGACGGTGGTGGTGCCGATGCGAACTTGGAGACGGGCACCGCGGAGAGCGCCATAAAATCTCGAGAGATCGGTTTTTTCTTCGAGCGGGAGGCGGAGAGTGCCGAGGCGTTCGCTGAGCGGAGCTTCGGAATTGTAGTTGACGCCGGAGATGCGGCCGCCGTTGAGATCGAGGACGGTGAGGGATTGGAGAACGTCGTTGAGCTGGCCGCTGGTGAAATCGATGCGGACGGATTCGTTGCCGCGAACGTGGCCGAGGTGCTCGAAGTAGCCGACGCCGGTTTTGTAGAGGATGACGCGGCGGACGGGGAGTTTGGCGGCGGTGGTTTCGTTTGCGGTTGCGCTTGGCGCGGCGGTGCTTGAGGCGGAGGCGTTTGAGGACGCGGCGGCTGCGACTGCGGGCTTGGGTGTTGTTTGCGCGCGGGGCGGGGCGCTGGAATTATTTTGAGGGGCTGCGGCGGTGGAGATTGTGAATGCTATGACTGCGGCGATTGAAATTGCTGGGTGAAGTGCTCGCATTTGCATTTGCGCCTCCTTAGGTTCTTGCTGGGGCAAAACCAGGGCCGACGATCAATGCACACACACTTGCTGGCACACTTATGCGCAGACGGAAAATTAATTTATGCGCGGTTGCGTCTATCTCGGAGGTGGGGCGCCGGCGAGCCGGCGGTGTTCGTGTACGCGCTGAATGATTAGACACTGATTGGGGCGAGTTTGTTGCCTGGGTTACTGAAGAATTAGAAGAAAACTAAATAAGTGTGATGGGGCGAACGGCCCACCAAGCAACAGCGTGAAACCCTGCCGCCCTGAAGGGCGGCGCTACAGAGGCAACGGCAAAGGCGCCGGCGAGACGCCGGCGGTACGAAAGGCGAGAAACAAGCAGGAGCAAAGCAGGAGCAAAGCAAGAAAGCCGTAAGAAAAGGCGCCGGCCGGAGGCCAGCGGTACAAGAGCGAAGCAAAACAAGAGAAGAGCAAACGAAGAGCGAAGCAAACGATGAGCGAAGTAAGAGCATAGGTGAATGGCGTGAGCGATGGAGTTTGCGGATTCGGGCACGGCATGCCGTGCCCCTACTGCTGAGAAAACAAGGTGGAAGAGAAAGGCGGCGGCAAGATGCGCTTCGTGACTCAGGATAAGCCGGCGGTGCGAGAAGCAAACCTGCGGTGGGAGAAGCGAACCTGCGGTGCGAGAAGCAAACTTGTGGTATGACCGGGGTGGAAAGTAATGACCGGTGCGGAAAGTAATGGAGGGTGATTTGGATAAGGGGCGGTTGGGCGACGACAAGGGGATTTTTGTTCATGAGGAAGTGGCGGCGGCGCTGCGCGATTGCAAGCCGGTGGTGGCGCTGGAGTCGACGGTGATTTCGCATGGGTTGCCGCGTCCGCACAATCTGGAGACGGCGCGGGGGATGGAGGCGGCGATTCGGGCGGGCGGGGCGGTGCCGGCGACGATTGCGGTGCTGGGCGGGAAACTTGTGGTGGGAGTGTCGGCTGGGGAGCTGGCGTTTTTGGCGGAGTCGAAGGATGTGGCGAAGGTGAGCCGGGCGGATTTGGCGTCGGTGGTGGCGTCGGGGCGGGCGGGGGCGACGACGGTGGCGACGACGGCATGGATTGCGGCGCGGGCGGGGATTCGGGTGTTTGCGACGGGCGGGATTGGGGGCGTGCATCGGGGAGTTGAGGAGACGCTGGATATTTCTGCTGATCTTACGGAGTTGGCGCGGACGCCTGTGGCGGTGGTGTGTGCTGGGGCGAAGGCGATTTTGGATTTGCCGCGGACGCTGGAGATGCTGGAGACGCTCGGAGTGCCGGTGGTGGGGTATGGGACGAATGAGCTGCCGGCGTTTTATTCGCGCGAGAGCGGGTTGACGCTGCAGTGCCGGGTGGATTCGGCTGGGGAGGCGGCGCGTTTGATGGCTACGCAGTGGGGGCTGCTGGGACTTTCGGCTGGGATTGTGTTTGCGAATCCGGCGCCGGTGGGGAGTGCGTTGGGGCGGCGGGAGTTGGAGGAGTTGATTGCTGAGGCGCTGGTGGCTGCTGCTGCGGAGAAGATTTCTGGGAAGCGGGTGACACCTTATTTGCTGGAGGCGTTGTCGAAGGGGAGTGGGGGGAGGACGCTGGGGGCGAATGTGGCGCTGCTGTTGAATAATGCGCGGGTGGCGGCGGAGATTGCGGTGGCGTATGGGGAAGTGGCGGGTTAGCGCGGGTGCAGGAGGACGGGGACGTTTAGTAATCGTGGTTCACGTTTGTGATCGTCGGAGCACAGGCAGGAGTGCCTGTGCCACTGGAGGCGGGATTGTGTGCGGCGGTGAAGATTGCAGGTGCGCGTGGGCCGACTAACGCTGGGAAAGGAAAATTTGAAATTTCAGAATTTGAGATTTCAGATTGAAGCGCAATTCAAAAGAGCCGACGGGCCGCCGGTGTTACGGAAGTGCAGCTGAGGCTTTAGCGGAAGCTGAGGTCTGAGGCGATGTGCGATTAAAGGCCCACGACGAGGAAGGCGTCGTCATGGCTACCCGAGCTTCGTGCACTTTACAAGTGCTGCTGATGGCGAAATTTATTTTGGGGCGGCGGTGCTGAGTTTTACTGTGCTGTGGAACTTTTGCATTAGGTATTCGCCGCAGCGGACGGGCGGATACTTTGGTTTTTCGCCTGGGGCTAGGCAGGTGGGGATGCAGGTGATTTCGGCGTCCCAATTGGGCTGATGGAAGAAGGCTACGGATTGGCGGCGCGTGGAGCCGGTGGAATCGGGCGGGGGATTTACGACGCGGTGGAGGGTGGAGACCCAGCGATCGTTGGTCCAGCGGGCCATGAGGTCGCCGATGTTGACGATGAAACCTTGCGGGACGGCGGGAACTGGTTGCCATTGTTTTTGGGGATTGAAGATTTCGAGGCCGCCGGCGGCGGAGTCGGCGCGGAGGATTGTTAGGCTGCCGTAATCGGAGTGGGCGCCGGCGCGGAGTTGGCCGGGCTGGGGTGCGGCGTTCTGATGCGGGTAATTCAGGGCGCGGACGGCGCTGATGGGGTCGTTGACGGCGGCGTCGAAAAAATCTTCAGGTAGATTCAGGGCGACGGCGAAGACTTGCATGATTTTGCCGGCGAGGGAGCCGAGAGCTCGGTAGTAATCGGACCAGGCTTGCTCGAAGTCGGCGGGCTCGGCGGGCCAGATGTTGGTGGCGTAGCGAAAATCGGCGAAGGGTTCGTTGCCTGTGTTGGGCGGGACCGTGAGCGGGCCGATGTTGAAAGTTTCTTTGATGTCGGGCGGGGTATCTTCGCCTTTTGATTTTGCGAGGGCTTCGGATTGGAGCGGGGAGTAACCGTAGGGGTAGCCTTCGTAGCGCATTTTCACGGCGAGCTTTTTTTCGACGGGTAGATCGAAGAAGGCGCGGGCGGAGTTCCAGGCGCGGGTGATGGTTTCGTCGGGGATTCCGTGGCCGGTGATGGCTAGGAAGCCGGTTTGGCGGCAGATTTCGTCGACTTGGCGGCCTAGGGATTTTTTTTCGTTGGGCGAGGTGTTTGCGAATTTCGAAAGGTCGAAAATTGGGAAGGTCGACATTTTGTGGGCCTCGGCTTTTGTTTTGATCCGTATTTTAGGGAACCTTAAGCTAGCGGGGGGACAAGAGTCAATCTCGGAGCAGAAAGAGAAGCGAGGTGCGTGGTTTGGTGCTTGGCGAGTTGGAGTCTGGACTTGATCCGAGGACGATGGGTGCATGCGATTTGGGAGGGGTCGTCAGAGCACAGGCAAGAGTGCCTGTGCCACTTAGGCGTGATACGATTTGTGGGCTGGTTCGATATTTTATTGCGTGATTTTGGGGAGGGCTTGAGATGAAGCAGGCGGCTCTTATATTTGCTGCTGTGATTTTGATGGCTGGGGCTGGATTTGGAATTGGATTCGCGCACGGCGGGCAGCCTGGTGCGGATTCTGCGCTCGCGCAATCTGCTGCTGCGACGCCTGGGCCTGATAGCGATATTCCGGCTTATCACGCTGCTCCTCCCAACGGAGCTTTGCCAGAGACCCTTGATCCGAAGCAGTTTTCTGATGTTCGGACGCAGAAAATTTATGCGATGGCTGCGAAGGTGAAACCGGTGCTTTATCAGCAGCCTTGCTATTGCCGTTGTGATCGCGAGGTCGGGCATACGAGTTTGCTGGATTGTTTTGGGGATAATCACGGGTCTATCTGCGACGTGTGCAAGAAGGAAGCTGTGTATAGCTATCAGCAGACGAAGCTTGGGAAGAGTCCTGCTGAGATTCGGGCGGGGATTATGGCGGGGAAGTGGAAGCAGGTGGATTTGGCGAAAGTTGATTCGACGCCGGTGGCTGGGCGTGCGAAGTAGTTTAATTGAGCGTTTATTCAGGGGGGCGGAAAAGCCCACGACGAGGAATGCGTCGTCGTGGCTACCTCGGCTCTGTTAGTCACTCCTAGAAGCGGATTGAACTCCTCGAAAAACTATAATCATGCGACTACCTGGTGGCGGCGCGGGTTTGTGCCAGGAGTTTTGTGCAGGCGTAGACGGCGCGGGTGTGCGGCATCGGAACATTGAGGCGCTCGCCGAGTTCTACGACGGCGCCTACTACGGCTTCGAGTTCGATGGGGCGGCCGGCTTCGAGATCCTGCAGCATTGAGGTTTTGTGTTCGCCGACTTTTTCGGCGCCGGCGATGCGCTGGTCAATGGTGATGGGAACTTCGAGGCCGAGTTTCGCGCCCACGGCGATGGTTTCTTCCATGATTTTGCGGACGAGCGCGTTTACATCGGGATCGCGCGCCATTTGAACGAGCGTGGCGCCGGTGAGCGCGCTGATGGGGTTGAAGGCGACGTTGCCGAGAATTTTCACCCAAATTTCCTGGCGAATGCGCGTGGTGACGGGACAGCGCAAGCCTGCGGCGATTAGAGCTTCGGCGATTTGACGGCTGCGATCGGAGCGTGTGCCGTCTGGCTCGCCGAGCGAGATGCGATTGCCTTCGGTGTGGCGTACGACGCCGGGCTCGACGATGTCCGTGGCGAAATAAACGATGGAGCCGAGGACGCGGCGTGGTTCGATCGCGGCTGCGATTGCGCCGCCGGGGTCAACGCGTTCGAGATGCATTCCTTCGTGCTCGCCGCCCCAGCCTTGAAAAAACCACCAGGGAATGCCGTTCTGCGTGCCGACGACGGCGGTGTCTGGACCGAGGACGGGTTTCAGTTGCGGGGCGAGCTGCGTCAGGCCGTGGGCTTTCACGCCGAGGAAGACGACATCGACCGGGCCGACATCTTCGAGATTCGCAGCAATTTTTGGATGCGCTTCGAAATCGCCGTCGACACTTTTCACGCGCACGCCATGCTCTTGCATGGCGCGGAGGTGAGGGCCGCGAGCGAATAGGGTGACGTCCTGGCCGGCGCGGGCCATGCACGCTCCCATGTAGGCGCCAATTGCGCCGGCACCGGCGATGAGAAATTTCATGCGTTATGGCTCGGGATTTGTTGCGGTTCTTAGGGTTTTTCCGCGCACGTGAGATCGGCGAGAGGCTCGCGGAAATACTTTACCACTAGTGGACCGGGCGAGGAGCGGCGCGAGTGGGCCAATCCTGGGGCGCGAATTCGACTCCCCAGAAGTGCGGGCTGGGGGAGAGAAATTCGACTCCAATGCGGGTCCCTTTTTCGGATGTGTCGCCGAGGTAGACGACGCGGCAATCTTGCTCTTCTTCCGTGGCCGGGTTTACGAGCACCAACTCCGCGCCCACTTTCAGCTCGGCCTGCAAGTAAAGAAGGCCGCCGTGGGCATTGATCACGATGGTCTGGCTGGTTTCCTGAAACTTTTTTCCGAGCAGATCTCTACCTGCAGCGCGCACAGCAATGCGGGTGAAGACGCGCGAACTGCGTCGCTGGCCGCCTTGGGGTTCTGTCTCTAGCATCATACAAATATCGTGCAACGCGCAGGAAACGGAGTCAACGCCCGGAAACGTCCAAGTGTCCAAAAACACAGCCTAAATAGCTTGCTGAAATTGAGTAAGGTTCCTAAAATAACGTGTTTGTTTTTTGGGAGTTGTGGGCGGCGCACTCGAGCCGTTTGAGCTGTTCCTGGCAGATCAAAAGAACTTGGGAGCCCAGCATGAACCTGACCGAGTATATCGATTCGAAGCGTGACGAAAATCTGAGTGAGTTGAAGGAATTTCTGCGGATTCCCAGCGTCAGCACAAAAAGCGAGCACAAACCAGACGTGGAACGCGCGGCGCAGTGGGTGGCGGGGAAATTGCGCGGCGCGGGGCTTGAAAATATCGAAATTGTTCCCACGAAAATGCATCCGCTCGTATACGGGGAATCGCTGCGTGCCCCGGGAAAACCCACCGTACTTTTTTACGGACATTACGACGTGCAGCCGGCGGAACCGTTGGAACTCTGGACGAGTCCTGCCTTCGAACCGACCGTGCGCGACGGAAATCTTTTCGGACGAGGCACGGCCGACGACAAAGGCCAAGTGCACATTCATCTGAAGGCGCTCGAAGCGCTGCTCAAAACTTCCGGAACTCTGCCACTGAATGTGAAAGTGATGATCGAGGGAGAGGAAGAGGTTGGAAGCGTAAGCCTTTGGGAATTTGTGCAGAAGAATCGCGAGCGGTTGAAGGCCGATGCGCTGGTGGTTTCCGATACGTCGATGCTTGCCAAAGGCGTCCCTTCGATTACGTACGGGCTGCGAGGGCTAAATTATTATCAGATCGAGCTTACGGGACCGGCGCAGGACCTGCATTCGGGAGTTTTCGGCGGAGCGGTGCCGAATCCACTGACGATTTTGTGCGAGACCATCGCGAAACTTCACGATAAGAATTTTCGCGTGACGGTTCCCGGTTTCTACGACGATGTGGCGACGCTTTCGAAGCAGGAGCGCAAAGCTCTTAATTCGCTTCCGTGGAAAGAAAAAGAATTTCGGAAGACGGTGGGCGCGCCCGGGCTGGACGGGGAGAAAGGATTTACGATCGTCGAGCGGTTGTGGACGCGTCCTACGCTGGAAGTGAATGGAATCTGGGGCGGGTATATGGGCGAAGGGGCGAAGACCGTAATTCCATCGAAAGCGTACGCGAAAATTTCGACGCGGCTGGTGCCCAAGCAGGAGCCGGCAAAAATTGCGAAGCTGGTCGAAAAGCATATCCGCAAACTGCTGCCGAAGTCAGTGACTTGCAAGTTCGAAGTGCTGAGCACGGGGAAGCCGTGGGTGGCGCCCTATTCGAATCCGATTTTCCAGAAAGCGATCCACGCGCTCGAGTCCGGCTTTGGGAAAAAAGCTGTGTTCATTCGCGAGGGTGGCTCGATTCCGTTCGTAACGCAGATGCACGACACGTTCAAAGTGCCGTGCGTGTTGATGGGTTTCGGACTGCCGGACGAAAACGCGCATGCGCCGGACGAGCACATTGCGCTTGAGAATTATTTCGGTGGCATCAAAGCCGTGGCGCTTTTCTACCAGCAACTCGCCGCGCACTGAAAAACTCTAAAAGTGACGGTAGCGAGAAACGCCCGTATTTCCGGGCTTTTTCGCGCTTTTTACTTGCGTTCGAGGAGGAGTGCGGCTATAGTCCCACGCGGCATCCTGGGACGCAGGGGCCAACCGCAAATAAAATCCGAGGAGGAAAAGGCAACTCGATGGCAAACCCGATGAGCAAGTCGAAGATCATTTCGTACATGACAGAGAAGGTCAGCACCAAAGATAAGCCGGTGTCAAAGAAGCAGGTCGTCGCCTTTTTTGACGAACTGTTCAACCTGGCTGTAAAAGAAGCGAAGTCCGCTGGAAAATTCGTGATTCCCGGTATCGGCCGCGCCGTGAAGGCGCACCGCAAGGCTCGCATGGGCCGCAATCCGGCCACTGGCGAAGCCATTAAGATCAAGGCCAAGACAGTTGTGCGCTTGCGCGCAGCGAAAGCATTTAAAGACGCCGTTTTGAAGTAGTTAGGCCCGGCGCACAGATTCGAGGTGGAACCCTCAAGCACGCCCGGTGCGAAAAACGGACCGGAGGCTTGGGGGTTTTGTCTTTTCTGGCGGTATTTACGGCAATTCATATGGATTGAGGCGTGAAAACCCAATGAAATGCGGGGGGAAATGAGTTCGCAGCATTGGGATGCGGCGCGCGCCGATGCTTACGCTCGATTTCGCTACGATTTCCCGGAGAGAACGCTGGCCGGGAAGACGGTGGTGGTTGCGGGCGGGACGGGCGGCCTTGGTGCAGCTACTGTCTCGCTTCTTCTGCGATGAAGGGGCACATCTAATCGTCGGGTATCGCAAGGATCGCGAGCGTGCTGCCAGGCTTTCGAAAGCGATGGGCGAGCAGTACGGGGCGAATTTGGAGTTGATTGAGGGCGACATCGCGTCGCCTGAAGTTCGCGGCAGGTACATCGAAGCCTGCCAGAAGGCTGGAGCAACTTTCGCAGGAGTGGCAATTTTTCCGGGCGATCCAGCTCGAGTGGCTTTCGAAAAGCTCGATCGCGATGCGCTCGTTGCTTCGCTGGAAGTGAATTATGTGGGCCCGGTGCTGCTTGCGAGGGACCTGGGGCAAGTGATGGAAGGAAGCGGTGCGGGAGGCAGTGTGGTCCTGCTGACTACGATGCAGGCGCATGCGGCGTTTCCGGGGAGCCTGAATTATGGCGCACCCAAGGCAGCGCTCGCGCACGCGGCGAAGATTCTCGCGCAACAGTGGAATCGTGTGCGGGTGAATGTGGTCGCTCCTGGCGCCACTATCTCGGGAATGGCGGCGGCGAGCGTGCAATCGGGGAAATACGATCGCTACGTCGAGAACGGTGCGATTGAGCGTTTCGGGCGAGCGGAAGATGTGGCGCGGGCCGTTCGATTCTTTTTGGAACCGGATAATTACATTACGGGTCAAACGCTGGTGGTGGACGGCGGCCTCACTCTGCGGCGCGATCGAGGGTAGTTACCGGGATATTCCCGGACTTTCATGCGCGAACATTCAGGACTTCTTACCGATCTCTACGAGCTGACGATGGCGGCCGGCTATCTTCAGACCGGCTTCGCGGCGCGCGCCACTTTCGAATTGTTCGTGCGGAATCTTCCGCCGCAGCGGAATTATCTGGTTGCCGCGGGCCTCGAACAGGCTCTTGAATTTCTCGAGCATGTGAATTTCAACGACGAAGAGATTGCCTACCTAAGGTCACATCACGTCTTTCAGTATATCGGGCCGGAGTTTTTCGATTATCTGCGCACATTCCGATTTACCGGCGACGTTTGGGCGGTTCCTGAGGGCACGCTTGTTTTTCCCGGCGAGCCGATGTTGCGAGTTTCCGCACCGATCATCGAAGCGCAGATCATGGAGACGTATTTGCTCGCGACGCTGGCATACCAAACGATGATTGCGAGCAAAGCTGCGCGCGTGGTGACGGCGGCGCAAGGGCGGCGCGTCGTGGAGTTCGGTGCGCGCCGCGCTCACAGCGCGCAGGCGGGGTTATTTGCGGCACGGGCAGCGGCGATCGGCGGAGCCGTGGGAAGCTCCAACGTGCTCGCGGGACAACAATTCGGCGTTTACACGTACGGGACCCAGGCGCACTCCTGGGTGATGGCGCACGATGATGAAGCGGACGCGTTTGCGCATTTTCTCGACGCGTTTCCGGAGCGGGCGTTTTTGTTGCTCGACACTTACAACGTGCACGATGCGGTGAAGAAAATTATTCGCATGGGACGAAAGCCGGCGGGAGTTCGCCTCGATAGCGGCGACGTGGCGAAAGATAGCCAATGGGTTCGTCGAGAGCTGGATAAGGTGGGCTGGCAGGACGTGCGGATATTTGCTTCAGGCGATCTCGATGAATATGAGATTGCGAGGCTAATCGCGAAAGGGGCGGCGATCGATTCGTTTGGCGTCGGTTCGGCACTGGCGACTCCGAGTGATGCGCCTCTTTTGAATCTGGTTTACAAACTTGTGGAAGTGGATCGCGCGGGCAAAATACAGGGCGCAGCGAAACTCACTCAAGCAAAAGTAACGTATCCCGGTCGCAAGCAAGTGTTCCGGTATTCGAATCGTCGCGGCGAATTCGAAGAGGATAAGATCGCCCTCGAGGGTGAGCCGGCAAATGGCGGGACGCCGCTGCTCGCACCGGTAATGGTGGAAGGCCGCCGCACGCTTCCGCCAGAGCCGATCAGCGCCCTGCGCGATCGCTGCGTCGGGGGTCTTGCGCATCTTCCCGAGCGTTACCGGCGAATCGACAAACGCGCGGAATATCCGGTGCGATACAGCAAACAATTGGAAAAGCTGCTCGACAAGATACGCAAGCGCGTACGGCGCTCGGCACCAAAGTGACAGCCGCGGCGCGAAAGGGGATTGAAGAGCGTGTGATGGCGACTGCGTCACGTAAAATCGTTTTTTGGGAAGTGGACGCGCAGCAGGACTTCATGCTGCCTGGTGGGAAATTATATGTTCCGGGCGCCGAGCGGATCATTCCAAATATCAAACGGCTTGTAGACGCTGCGCAGAAAAGAGGGATTTTCTTGGTGTCGAGTGCTTGCGCGCATGCTTCAGACGATCCCGAATTTGCGAGTTTTCCTCCTCATTGCATTCGAGGGACGGAAGGCGCCCGCATTGTCACCGAGGGGCTAGCGAAGGATTATTTGATCATTCCGAATAGCGCGAAACTCGGGCTTCCATCTGATTTATTTGGCTACGAGCAAATCGTGATCGAAAAGCAGGAGCTGGACGTTTTCAGCAATCCGCATACGAGCGAAATAGTCGAGCGCCTTGGTGCTGCTGCGACGTATGTGGTGTTTGGCGTCGTGACGGAATACTGCGTACATTTTGCCTCAAAGGGATTGCTGGACCGTCGTCGCAAAGTTCTTGTTGTCGAAGATGCGATCGAAACGGTGAAAGCGGAAGAGGGCGCACGCGCTCTAAGTGAATTGGATGCGATGGGTGCTCGTCTTGTAACGACGGGCGAAGCGATTCGAATGGTGGAAACCGCTTCAGCGGCCGACTCCTCGCCTCTAGTCAAAATCCGAAATCCTGGCGAATTTGCGAAAGAGCCTTAGCGATTGATGTGTTGCGCGCTGGCAGCGGTGTAGCGCTCGCCTGCAACTTCTTCCGGTGGCACGACGTCCTGTGGCTCGGCGACTTCAGCGTCATTCAGAACGATGCCCGCGGCAGCGGCATTTTCTCGAGGCGAGATTTGCAATGCGCGCAAAGTCTTGCTGTAGAATGAAGCGGCGACTGAGCTGAGTCGGGGATTTTTTGAATGCCTGTGATGCGCAACGTGCTGGGTGTGCTGTTAGCGGGGGGCCAGGGCGAGAGGCTTTGGCCGCTGACCCGCGACCGCGCCAAGCCGGCGGTGCCGTTTGGCGGCGTGTATCGCATCATTGATGTGACGCTTTCAAATTGCCTGAACAGCGATCTCCGCCGCGTATTTGTTCTCACGCAGTATAAAGCTTTGAGCCTGAACCGGCACGTGCGCCGCGGATGGTCAGTGCTGATGGGTCTTGGCGAATTCATCGAAGTGCTGCCGCCGCAAATGCGCGTCTCGCAACACTGGTATCTGGGGACGGCGGACGCTGTGTATCAAAATATTTATTCGATCGGCAGCGAGCAATCGAACTACGTCTTCATTTTGTCGGGCGACCACATCTACAAAATGAATTATCAGAAAATGCTCGAGCAGCACATTGCTGCGGGGCGGATGTGACCGTCGCGACGCTGGAGATTGATGCGGAGGAAGCGGCCAAGCGGTTTGGCGTGATTGAAACTGACAGGGACTGGCGGATTGTTGGATTCGAGGAGAAGCCGGCGCATCCGAGGGTCTCGCCGATTCATCCAGGCAAAGTGAACGCATCGATGGGCGTGTATCTTTTCAATACGCAACTGCTCGTGCCGATGCTGATTGCCGATGCGGAAGATCCCACGTCGTCGCACGATTTTGGAAAGGACGTGATTCCACGCATCATCAGCAAATATCGCGTTTTCGCCTACAACTTTCAGGACGAGAATAAAAAAGAAACATCATACTGGCGCGACGTGGGAACGATTGACGCGTACCACGAGGCGAACATGGACCTCGTGTCGGTATCACCGGTTTTCAATCTTTACGACAAGAGCTGGCCACTGCATACCTGGCAGCAGCAGTATCCGCCTGCGAAGTTCGTATTTGCGGATCCGGAGCGCATGGGGACGGCGGTGGATTCGACGGTATGCGGTGGGTCGATTATTTCCGGAGGTCGCGTGGAACGCTGCATTTTGGGCTATGACGTGCGCGTGAACAGCTATAGCGAAGTGGAAGATTCGATCATTTTCAACCACGTGAATGTGGGACGCAGCTCACGCATTCGGCGCGCCATCATTGACCGGCACGTGAGTATTCCCGAGGGCACTGTGATCGGCTACGACGCTGAGGCCGATCGCGCTCGCTTTTCCGTAAGCGAAAATGGCGTTGTGGTGGTGGTCCGCCCTGAATCGATGCTCGAGGAACCTGAATAGCTTCCCTGGATTGCCTTGAGACCAAGCTGATCGATGTCCTTTGAATCCCGATTTGGCCAAGCTGCCGACGCATACCAGACATATCGGCCCGATTATCCGGAAGAAATCTTTCGGCGGATTCTCGCATGGATTCCGGCGAACAGGCGCAATCGCGCGATCGACCTCGGCGCTGGAACCGGAAAGGCTTCGCGAGAGCTCGCGAGATCGTTCCGAGAAGTGATTGCGATCGAGCCCGATCCGCTGATGGTCGAAAAACTGCGCGAAGCCGCCCCTCGAGCAACGATCATTCAGCTCACCGCCGAGGAGTACGAACGGGAGCAATCCAGCGCCGATCTGATTAATTTCGCGCAATCGCTTCACTGGATGGATATTCCGCGCGTGCTTGAAAAGTGCATCGGCTGGCTTCGTCCCGGCGGAATATTGGCTGTCTATGGTTTTGGTCTGCCGGAAGCCGTCGAGCCGATTCGCGAGATTGTGCGGCTCGAATTACGCGAACACTGGAGTGCATATCGTGACGAGCGGCTGCGCCGCCAGCATTTCCCGCAATGCCTGGTCCACGAGCAAACGGGCATTCGCGTGGTGGAAGACGTGGGGCTTTTTCATTCGTGCAAAATGACGCCGGGTGAGTTCGCAGGCTTCTGGCGCTCGACTTCGTACGGCGGCGCTTACGGCAGGGCACTCGACGCCCCGGAAGTTTATTGGCAGGATCTCGAATCGCGCTTTCGCGCAGCGTGGAAGGAAGATAAGATTCCGGTGGATTTCAAACCGTACCTACTGATCGCGCGCAAGGAGCAGTAATGGCGTCCAAAATCATTTCTGTGCACGGCCGGGAAATATTGGATTCGCGCGGCAATCCTACGGTGGAGGCGGATGTTCGTTTGGAAGGCGGCGTGCTGGGCCGTGCTGCGGTGCCGTCGGGTGCTTCAACCGGTGAACATGAAGCCAATGAACTTCGCGACGGCGACAAATCGCGTTACTTGGGGAAGGGAGTTCTGAAAGCAGTCGGGCACGTGAATGGCGAAATTGCCAAGGCAGTGGCCGGTATGGATGCGGCTGACCAGCGAGCGCTCGATCGCCGAATGATTGAGGCTGATGGGACGCCGAACAAATCGAAACTCGGTGCGAACGCAATCCTGGCGGTTTCGATGGCTGCGGCGCGTGCAGCGGCAGTGGCTGCCGGGGAGCCTCTCTACAAATATCTCGCGCACTATTCGAGCGACACGTCCGCGAATACTCTACCAGTGCCGATGATGAACATTCTCAATGGCGGAGCGCACGCGGATAATTCGGTGGATGTGCAGGAATTCATGGTGATGCCGCTGGGCGCGCCAAACTTTCGCGAGGCGCTGCGCTGGGGCGTGGAAGTGTTTCACAATTTGAAGGCGGTGCTGAAGAAGAACGGCTACTCGACGGCCGTGGGAGACGAAGGCGGCTTCGCGCCGAACCTGAAATCGAATGAGGAGGCGCTGGAGCGAGTGCTCGAAGCAATCACCGCAGCCGGTTACAAGCCTGGTGAGCAAATTGCGATTGCGCTTGATCCGGCGTCGAGCGAGTTCTATGACCGTGCCACGAAGAAATACGTTTTCAAGAAATCCGACAAGTCTTCCAAAACTTCCGAACAGATGGTTGCATTCTACGAAAACTTGATTCGCCAATACCCCATGGTCTCATTGGAAGACGGCCTTGCAGAAGACGACTGGGACGGATGGAAAATTCTGACGCGCGAAGTTGGCAAGAAACTTCAACTCGTGGGGGATGATATCTTCGTGACGAATCCGAAGATATTTGCACGCGGCATTTCCGAAAAGATCGCCAATGCCATTTTAATCAAGCTGAATCAGATTGGCACCGTGACCGAAACAATCGAAGCAGTAGAAATGGCGCGCAAGGCCGGCTATGCATCGGTGATTTCGCATCGCTCCGGTGAGACGGAAGACGCGTTTATCTCGGATTTTGCGGTGGCGATGGGCTCAGGCCAGATTAAAACCGGCTCCGCTTCCCGCACCGACCGCATCGCCAAATACAATCAGCTCCTGCGCATCGAAGAAGAGTTGGGCCCGGCCGCTCGTTTTCCAGGGCGCAAAGCCCTGGCGGTTCACTGAGGAATTTGGAATGGCTGCGAGGAAGCAATAATGGATCAGCCCAACGTACTCGCGATCCCGACCTCGGACGAAACTACCTTGGCTCTTCTGGCTCATGTGCTTCAGATCTTTACCTGGTGGATTGGCCCTCTCGCAATCTATCTAGCCAAACGAGATTCCAAATTTGTTTCCTTTCATGCGATGCAGGCGCTACTTTGGCAATTCACTATGATGGGACTTGGAATGGTTATGGGCTTCGTGTGGATGATTTTCTTTTTTCTGACTGTTCTCCCCCATATGAATAAGACTCCCGCCGGGAGCCAACCGCCGCCGGCAGCGTTTTTTGTATTATTTCCCCTCTTCTGGCTCGGATTTCTCGGATTTTATGGACTAAACGTCGTGTTCGGCATTTTGTACGGGGTGAAGGCTGGTCGGGGCGAGTGGGCTGCTTATCCGGTGTTGGGGCGATGGGCACGCCGAATTGTCGAGCGATGAAGATATCAACGCAATTTACATCGCTAGTCTAAGGATACGTCGATTCGCACATTCAACTTAGCGATGGTGGGCTTCGGCAATGTGGGCAAGGAATTCGTCCGTTTGCTTCTTGCCAAACGCGCGGAGCTTCGCGATCGGTACGACATCGACTGGCGCATCACGGGAATCGCGTCGCGACGGATCGGGTGGATCGCCGATTGCAACTCTCTTGATCCCGAAGCGCTCCTCGCACACCAATTCCCTGTGTTTCCAGCGTGGAAAACGCCTTACAGCCTGCACCAGTGGCTTGCGACTGCCGATCCGCAGGTTTTCTTTGAAGCGTCATCGCTCGATTGGCGCAGCGGCCAGCCCGCCACCGACCATTTGAAAGCAGCACTCGAATCCGGCGCGCATGCTATCAGCGCCAACAAAGGCCCGATCGTGCACGCGTATCGTGACCTTCGCGATCTCGCGAAAGCGAAGGGGCGCAAATTTCTTTTCGAATCCACGGTGATGGACGGCACACCGATTTTCTCGATGTTTCCGCATTCGCTGCCCGCGGTCGAGCTTCGCGGATTCCGTGGTGTGCTGAACGCGACTACTAACGTAGTCCTTACGGAAATGGAAAAGGGGCTCACGCTCGACCAAGCTGTGAAGAGGGCTCAGGAAATCGGCGTCGCGGAAACGGACCCTTCCGATGACCTCGAAGGCTGGGATGCCACCGTCAAAGTGGCCGCGCTCATCATCGTGCTGATGGGCGTGGATATCAAGCTCGATCAGATTGAACGCACCGGCATCCGCGATCTCTCGCCGGAAAAGGTTCGCGGCGCACGCGAATCCGGGATGCGCTACAAATTAATTTGCCTGGCGGAACGGACTGCGGGCGGCGTCCGCGCCAGTGTGAAACCCGAGCAACTGCCACTCACCGATCCGCTCGCTCTGCTTGATGGCACCACTTCGGCCGTGCGTTTCGACATGGATGTTTTCGGTCTCTCGATCATCGAACACAAAGCCACCGTGATCGCCACTGCTTACGGTCTGCTTGGCGATTTCATTCGCGCGGTGGCAAACCCGTCGTAAACTACGAGCTCTCAAATGAACGCATCGACAGCACAACAAGCGCCGCCCGCTCCGCTCGATATCAACTGGGTACGAGGGCAATTTCCGTCGCTGAAGCTCACAGTAGACGGCCACGTCGCAGCGTTCCTCGATGCGCCTGCGGGCACTCAGGTGCCCCAGCGCGTGATCGATGCCTTTCGCGAATACTTTGAGACGTCGAATGCAAACACGGTGGGGCAGTTCCTTACTAGCCGCCGAACCGACGAGATGATTGCGACGGCCCGCGGCGCAATGGCGGATCTGTTCAATTGCACGTCCGACGAAGTGTTTTTCGGCCCCAACATGACGACGCTTACGTTTGCGCTCGCGCGCGGAATTGGTCGCGACTTGAAACCAGGCGACGAGATCGTAGTCACCACGCTGGATCACGATGGCAACGTGGCGCCTTGGCGCGCTCTCGAAGACACTGGCATCGTCATCCGCCAGGTGGACATCCGCGAGGCAGACTGCACGCTCGACATGGACGACCTGCGCAGCAAAATTACGCCGCGCACAAAGCTCGTGGCGGTCGGCTACGCTTCGAATGCTGTCGGCACCATCAATCCAGTGGTCGAAATTGTTCGCCTGGCGCATGAGGCAGGTGCACTTGCGTTCATCGATGCCGTGCATTACGCGCCGCACGGCTTAATTGATGTTCGCGCGCTGGACTGCGATTTTCTTGCGTGCTCGCCCTACAAATTCTTCGGTCCCCACATGGGCTGCATTTATGGAAGGCGCGAGCTTCTTCTACAATTCCGGCCATATAAAGTTCGCCCCGCACCGGCCTATCTTCCTGATCGCTGGGAAACCGGCACTCAAATTCACGAGGGATTGGCAGGCGTGATCGCCGCGGTAGATTACCTCGCAGATTTGGGCCGGCACGTGGATGTGACTGCGCCAGCGGATCGACGCTCGGCTCTCGCCAGCGCGTATCGAGCGATCCGCCAGCATGAAATGGCGCTCGCGACGCGCATGGTCGCGGGCTTGATCGAAATTCCCGGCGTGCGATTCTACGGAATCTCCGATCCCGCACGCTTTGACGAGCGCTGCCCGACGGTGGCCGTACGCGTGAGAGATCTAACGCCGCTCGCCTGCGCGAAATTTCTCGGCGATCGCGGCATCTTTACGTGGGACGGCAACTACTACGCTCTAAATCTTACCGAACGCCTTGGCGTGGAAAAAACAGGCGGCCTGCTTCGCATCGGCCTGGTGCATTACAACACCGCCGAAGAAGTAGACCAATTCCTGGCGGCGATACGCGAACTCGCATCGTCCGCCTAATACGCTGCCGCCTAAGCCACTGTGAAGAGTTCTATGTGTTGATGTCTTGCTTCGCTTCGAGCTTCCGGATTTGTCCCTCGACAAAGTCCTTTGTTCCGTCCGCGGGTGCGCCGGCTAATGCGATCTTCGCTTCTTTCAGTGCGTTGTCGTAGTCGCCTTGCGCGCTATAAACTCGCGCCATTCCGAAATGGGTGATCCAGTCATTCGGAAATTTCTTCTCATTGGCACGGTACGCGGCCCAAGCTTCGTCGAGTTTCTTCGCGCGCTGGAGCTGGCGGGCGTATGTGTACGATTGAGTTGCATTGGCCCTGGCCAGCGCTTCGGTGCGGAATTTCGCCGCTTCTTCTTTGCGTCCGAGCAGATCCAAAACCTGCGACTTGGTCATCAAATTTTCGTATCGCTCTTCCACCGCGATTGATTTGTCCGTGTAAATGAGCGCTTCCTCCAAATCCACCTTGGCGTTCACGAGATAGTCGGCAGCGTCGTTCCATCCGTCCCAAGTGTATTGCGCCAGGCCGCGGAGGTGCTTCCGCATGTTCTGCTCCACCACTTCATTCACATTGACCGCCACTTTGAACGGCACCGCGGTCTTGTCCCATCGCATCGTAATAACCGCGGAATCGGACTTGAGATCGTCGAATTCGTAGGTAAGCGCTTCCGTGAATTCGGATGCCTGCGGTTTCACGGTCACGCGCAATGCGTCTTCCTTCTGGTCATAGGTGAAGCTTCCCCACGAAGCGTTCGCTTTGGAGAAAATAACCGTCCATTCGTTTTCCCCCGGAATCATGTGCAGGCCGTAGGTGCCGGGGTCTAGCGGTTTCCCCTCGATCGTGACGGGATCGCTGAACGCGATCGTCGTGTTCTCATTTGCGCCGGCGCGCCATACTTTTCCGTAAGCTTCGAGGCCGCCAAAAACCTTGCGGCCATTCACCAGCGGGCGCGAATAGTTGATCGTAATGTTGGTAACGCCGATCCGTTGCACCACTTCCGCATGCTGACTCGGCCGCGGCAGGTCATCGATGGCCGATTGTGCGCGACTCGCTACGGCAACCAGCAAAACGCCTAGAAGCAAAGTGATATGTCGAACTCTTCTCATTGGAATCTCCTATCTAGATTGCTACCCGATACTCACACCAGCATTCACCTGTTTATCGTGCTTCTTCTGGCTGGCTTAGACGTACGGTAACCTCTCTCCGTAAGCAATTAGAAACATCCGGCGGCTCGCTACGCCCCTTGCATTCATTCTTTCCCGTGCTAGCCTACCTCCGCGACCATGGCTAAACGACCGAAACCAATCGTTCTCACGGTGCTTGACGGCTGGGGTTTCCGCGCCGAAACAAAGGGGAATGCCGTCGCCCTTGCGCGCAAGCCCAATTACGACCGGCTCATCGCGGATTTTCCAAACACGCTGATCCACACCTCCGGACCATTTGTCGGATTACCCGAAGGGCAGATGGGCAATAGCGAGGTGGGCCATTTGAATATGGGCGCGGGGCGTATCGTTCATATGGACATCACGCGCGTCGATGCGCTTATCGCGAGCGGTGAGCTTGTGCGCCAACCGCTGCTTCTCGAAGCGATGCAGCGGGGCCGCGCGCGGCAGCTTCACCTCATTGGGCTTGTGAGTGATGGCGGTGTTCACTCACACATCGAGCATCTCTTCGCGCTGCTGCGGATGGCTCGCGAGAATAAAGTCGAGCGTGTTTTTGTCCACTGCTTCATGGACGGGCGCGACACCCCGCCCAACAGCGGCATCGATTTCCTGCGACAACTCGAGCAGAAGATGCGCGAGTACGGCGTCGGGCAGATCGCGAGCGTCAGCGGCCGTTACTACGCGATGGATCGCGACAATCGCTGGGAACGCATCGAGAAAGCATATCGCGCGATGGTGCATGGCGATGCCGAAGCAGAATTCACCGATCCGATCGGGGCTGTCCGTGCGAGCTATGAGAAAGGCGTCACTGACGAATTCATCTCGCCTGCGGTCATCACCACAGAAGCCGCTCCGGGAAAGCCCGCAGTACCGCGCGGATTGATCCGTGACGACGATGCCATTATTTTCTTTAATTTCCGCGCGGATCGCGCCCGCCAGATTACGCGCGCGCTCGTTGAGCCGGGCTTCGACAAGTTCCAGGATTCGGCGCGCCCGAAAAATCTGAAATTTGTGGCTATGACGCAGTATGAGAAAACGTGGCCCTGGCTCCAGTACATCATCGGCCCCGAAAAACTCGAGCACATCCTTGCAAATGTGTTTGCCGAAATGCAATACAAGAATCTTCGCGTAGCTGAAACCGAAAAGTACGCGCACGTCACGTATTTTTTTAACGGTGGCGTCGAGAAGCCGTTTGGTGGCGAAGAACGCGTGCTCGTGCCGTCGCCGAAGGTTCCTACCTACGACCTTAAGCCGGAAATGTCTGCGGCGGGCGTTGCGGATGCAGTCGTGCAAGCAGTCGAAAAAGGCGATTTCGACGCCATCATCATGAATTTCGCGAATGCGGACATGGTCGGCCACTCGGGAAAGCTCGAAGCCACGATCAAAGCTTGCGAAACGGTGGACGCGTGTCTCGGCAAAATCTTTCAGACTCTGCGTCCGCGGGGCGGCGCGTGGATCATCACCGCCGATCATGGCAACGCGGAGACGATGATCGATCCCGTCACCGGCGGCCCGCACACCTATCACACCACGAATCCCGTGCCGTTCATTCTCATCACAGAAGACGGTCGCTTGCAGCTCAGCCCCAACGGTTCGCTTCGCGACATTGCGCCCACGCTGCTCGGCGTCCTCGGCCTGCCCTCGCCGGTCGAAATGACGGGACGGGATTTGCGGAAGGTGGTAAGTAGATGAAGTTCCTCCTCTACGTTCGAATTGCGAGGAGGGCGGACAGTTGGGATTCTTCGCTTCGCTCAGAATGACATTTCGGCGGAGAGCTGAAAGTATCTAGGTGTTCAATGGCTCGAGAGATTGGATATTGCGTCTACATTATGGCCAACCGCACGCGAACTCTCTACGTAGGCGTAACCAACAATCTCTTGAAGCGAGTCATTCAGCACAAGCAAAAGAAAGTTCCCGGTTTCACCCACAGGTACAATGTCACTCGATTGGTTTACTTGACCAAAATACAGCGGTATCGGTTTAGCGATCATGCGAGAGAAACAGCTCAAGGGGCTTTTGCGCAAAAAGAAAGTCGATTTGATCGAATCGAAAAATCCGGAATGGAAAGACCTCTCGGATGGCTATATCCCAGAATACCTACTCAACGCTGCAAATTGAAAGTGCTGTCATCCTGAGCGCAGCGAAGGATCTCAACTTACCAACTCTCCCCGCGTTCTCCATGCGGCTGAGCCGCGCTGTCGGACGCTACGTGTGATGACTTCTGACCGCACGTCGCCGGCTGAGACCAAACTGCTCATCTGCGTATGGCACGCATTCGCGCTATGGAATCCGCCACCCGAAATGCCAGAGCGGATTCGTACGCGCTGGCCCGAAATGCGAGTCGTGCATCTCCAACGCTACGACCGCATACTCGATGAACTCCCCGATACCGACATTTTCGTCGGCTTCTCCTTGCGGCCTGAACAATTTGCACTGGCGCGAAAACTCAAGTGGCTTCATTCCACGGCGGCAGGCGTCGGCCAGCTGATGTACCCCGAGCTGCGAAAGAGCGGCATCGAGGTTACCAACGCGAGCGGAGTTCACCGCACCCCGATGGCTGAACACATTCTCGGTACTCTCATCGCGCTCGCCCGCCGTTTTCCCGATTGCCTTCGCTATCAGCAACAAGCGCGCTGGGCGCAGCAGGAATTGTGGAATGCCCCTGTTCGTCCGCGCGAACTGCGCGGACAAATTCTGCTTTTCATCGGATTCGGAGCGATTGGCCGCGAAGTCGCAAAAATCATTCGACCGCTGGGAATGCGTGTTTGGGCCGTGACGCGTTCCGGTCGCGCCGAAGAAGGCCTCGCCGAGCAAGTTTTCCCAGCCTCCAAACTCGACGAGGTGCTGCCTCAGGCCGATTTTGTCGTCCTCGCTGCTCCAGAAACGCCTGAAACACGCAAGATGGTTGGTGCCCGTGAATTCGGGCTCATGAAACCCTCGGCTTATTTCCTGAATGTGTCGCGAGGAGCGTTAGTCGACGAACCGGCGCTCATTTCCGCACTTGAGCAACGCAAAATCGCAGGCGCCGCGCTTGATGTGGCATCGCAAGAACCGCTGCCGCCTGAGAATTCTCTCTGGAAGCTCGACAACGTATTCATCACGCCTCACATGAGCGCCGCGAGCGAGCATCTCTGGGAGCGCCAAACGGATCTACTGATGGAGAATTTGGAGCGCTGGTTTGCAGGAGACGAACTTCTGAATCGCGTGGACCTGAATCGCGGCTACTAAAAAGGCCGGTGAAAACGAAGCGCAAATGCAGTCACAGAAAAAAGCCGCGCTTAGTCCTGCTGTCGCATGTTTATTGGCCGCCACCACCGGTGCCAGCCTGCACCCTGGGCGTATAGCCGTTTCGCGCGTAGACGTTCACTTTTTTCATCTTGCCCTTCTTGTCGGGCAGTTCGAGCAGATTTCCATTCGTATCCACAGCTTCCACTTTCAGCTTGTGGAACTTACCGTCCGGAGCCGTGGTTGGCGCAAAGCCCATCGAGTATTGACTTCGCAAAAACGCAGATACCTGGCCAAATATTTCAGGCATTTCGCCTTGAAACCGCGGAAACCACGCATAACCGCCTGTCATCGATCCAAACTGAGTCAATTGATTTTTCGCCTGCAGGTAGCTGACGCCTCCGCCCGTTGGAGTGCGCAAATCGATGTCCTCGCCCATGCCGACGGCAAAAATCGGTACGTCTGCTTCCTTCAGCCGGTGATACGTCTGATCCAGCGTGTGCTTGCTGAACGTATCGTAACCGGTAGCGAGAAGCAGAATTGCCTTCTTGCCTTTCACACCATTCAGTTGGTCAAGCGTCTCAATCACTGCGTCAAACACACATGCCTCGTGAAATCCAGGAACGAACAACTGTGAGATCGCTTGCTGAATTTCGCCTTTGTTTTGCGTGAAATCCACGGTTACTTCGGTCTTGATATCAAATGTCTTAAATGCAACCCAGTCCTTCGGACCAAGACCTTGCAGAAAACCCCAAGCCCAAGTCTGGCTCCCTTATATCCAAAACATCCCCAAAAGCGTGCGCTGAATTCCAGAAGAATCACGACTGTAATCGGCGCTTCGCTCGGCGCAAAGTTCGTCACCTGCTGCGGCTGACCTTCGTCGAGAATCCGGAAATTCTCCTTCTTCAATCCCGTCACAATATTGCCCTCGTGGTCGGTCACCACCGCGTCGATGTTCACCACGTTCGATTCCACCGCGATCGCCACCTGCGGCGCAGGCGCCTGACCCTGCGGACCATTTTGCTGGCCGGTTGGCGGTTTCGTCGGTTCCGGCTGCTGTGCGGGCGCAGCTTTCCCCGGGCCTTCCTGCTGTTGGGCGTACGCCGTCCACGCGCCAGGCGGCACTCCCAGAACCACCACTAATCCTGCTACGATCAGCCACTGCACACATTCCTTCGCTCGCATACGCCGTTCCCTCATAGGTACCTAGGATGCTGCCACGGGCTTACTTGGATGGTCAATTGCAATCCAGAAAACCGAGCCTCAACGGCTCCGCGAAGGCCTTCCGCCGCCGTGCTAAGATGACTCGCTCGCGTCTCAGTTGCACCGGCATCACCCCGTGGCTGCTAGGTTTGTTTGCTTTGTCGTTTTCAAACTCATTCGGAGGCAATTGGATGGCGCGGACGGTCGCTCGAATCTCTTCCCTCACGCTCGCCTGCATCGTCTCATTCGCAACGGCAAGTTCGGCGCAAACTCGCCGGCAATCGTCGTCACATGCGGTTCCAACTCCAGCCGCAAGCGCCTCCAGCCACTTCTCCGCAGGTCGTCCGATCTCTCCAAGCTTGAAAGTGACGCGCTCGGGTGGCTCGAGGGTTTGATTCGCATCAATACCACCAACCCTCCCGGCAACGAGCTCGTCGCCGCAAAGTATGTCGCAGACATTCTTCAGCACGAAGGCATTACCGCACAGATTATCGAAACCACGCCCGGCCGCGGTTTCCTCGTCGCGCGACTTTCCGCCACCGCCGTGCCCGATCCATCGCGCGCTCTGTTGCTGATGGGCCATCTCGATGTCGTCGGCGTCGACAAAACAAAATGGACCGTTGACCCGTTCGGCGCCGTCGTAAAGGACGGCTATCTGTATGGTCGCGGCGCGATTGACGACAAAGCGATGACGATCGCGAATCTCGCGGTCTTCATTTCGCTGAAACGCTCCAGTGCTCGCCTCAATCGCGACGTGATCTATCTCACCGAAGGCGACGAGGAAGCCGGCGGCGTAAACGGAATGAAAGTGGCCGTCGAAAAATACTGGGACAAGATTGCCGCGGGTTACGTCATCAATGAAGGTGGCTACAACGTCCTGAAAGACGGCAAATTGCAGTACATGGCCATACAAGCGAGTGAAAAAGTTTCCGTCAGTGTCGACGTGATTGCCACCGGCGTTTCCGGCCATGCTTCGCTGCCGCGAAAAGACAATCCCGTGGCGCATCTCGCAACCGCGATCTCAAAAATCGCAGCCTACGAGACTCCGGTGCAGTTGAATTCCGTCACGCGCGGCTATTTCGAAGGCCTCGCGCAGGTGGAAGACGAGGAAACCGCGAAGTGGATGCGCTCGCTCGAGACCTCCGATCGCGGGGAGCATGCAGCGCGTTACCTTTCGAACGAAAATCTGCTCTGGAACGCAATGATGCGCGACACCATCTCCCCCACGATGCTGCAGGCCGGGATTCGGCCAAATGTGATTCCCTCGGAAGCTCGCGGCGTGATCAATATCCGCTTGCTGCCGGGCAACATGACCACCGCGCTTCTGGCAAAACTCACGCAGCTCGTCAACGATCCGCAGATTCGATTCGAAATACAGCCGGGCGCGGGCGAAGCCGCTCCATCTTCGTCCCTTTCCTCCGACCTGTACGACGAAATCACGCGTGCTACGAAACAGCAGTTTCCCGGCGCCGTTGCGATTCCTTTCATGTCCCCCGGCGCCACCGATTCCTATCCGCTGCGAATGCGCAGCGTTCAGGCTTACGGCTTGATGCCTTTCCCACTCACTGAAAACGATTTCCTTCGGATGCACGCGGACGATGAGCGCATTCCGCTCGAGTCCTTCCGCAAAGGTGTCGATTTTCTCTACACGATTGTCAATGACTTCGCGGTTTCGCGATAATTACATGATGGAACGAAGGGCCAAGATTGTTTGCACGCTGGGACCCAGCAGTTCGACGCCTGAATTAATCGACAACCTCGTCGGCGCCGGGATGGACGTCGCGCGCCTGAATTTTTCTCACGGCACGCCCGAAGAACACGCCGCGCGCGTCGCGGCCGTTCGCCGTGCTTCCGGACACTACGAAAAATCCGTCGCCGTCGTCGCCGATTTGCAGGGACCAAAAATTCGCACTGGTTCTCTCGAGCGCGGCGTTCCGGTCCAGCTGCATTTCGGCCAGAAATTCACGATCACCACGAAAAAAGTGGCCGGCACATCCGAAGGAGTGAGCACCACCTTTCGCGAGCTCCCGCATTCCGTTCACAAAGGCGACAGAATTCTTGTGAGCGACGGCAACATCGCCATGCGCGTTCTTTCCACGCGCGGCGAAACGGTAATCTGCCAGGTGGAAAACGGCGGTGAGCTTCGCGAGCACCAGGGGATCAATCTTCCGGGCGTAAAACTTAAAATTCCGTCGCTCACGCCCAAGGATCGGCGCGACCTTGCTTTTGCTCTCACGCTCAACGTGAATTACGTGGCGCAAAGTTTTGTGCGCACCGCGGCCGACGTTCGCGTGGCCAAGGCGGCGATTCGGCGCGCCGGCAAGGACATTCCCGTCATCGTCAAGCTCGAAAAACCGGAGGCCATCGACAATCTCGCCGAGATTCTTGCCGTCGCTGATTGCGTGATGGTTGCGCGCGGCGATCTCGGCGTCGAGATGAACCCGGAAAAAGTGCCCGTCGTGCAGAAGCAAATCATCATGCAGGCGCGCGACGCGCTCGTTCCGGTGATCACCGCCACGCAAATGCTCGATTCGATGCAGGAAAATCCGCGGCCCACTCGCGCCGAAGCTTCCGACGTTGCCAACGCCATCTTCGACGGCAGCGACGCCCTCATGCTCTCCGGCGAAACGGCTGCCGGCCGCTATCCGCTCGAGTCCGTCCTCATGATGGACCGCATCATTCGCGAAGCCGAAGCCAACGCCACCGAATCGCTGCGCCCGGCGCATATCGGCGATCTGCTCATCAGCGAAACGATTGCTGAAGCCATCTGCCACGCGGCGGAAGAATTGAAAATGAAAGCCATCGCCGTCTTCACGGAAACCGGCGGCTCCGCGCGGCTCGTATCCAAGTACCGTCCGCGCGCTGCCATCATCGCTTTTTCGCCGAATCAGGATACTCGACGCAAGATGAGCCTTTTCTGGGGCGTGCTGCCTCGCAGCATCAATCGAGTGCACGATATCGACAAACTCGCCAACACCGCCGAGCGCCGCTTGAAGCAGGAGAATCTCGTCAAGGATGGCGACATCGTCGGCGTGATTGCCGGCACGCCGCTCGGCACCCGCGGCTCCACAAACCTGATGCGCCTGATCCGCATAGGCTGCTAACGTACCGCGGTGCCTGCTAGCAGCTTCCAGATGTCGGACGTTCTCGATGCGCGTAAATTCCTGACCAAATTTCTTACGCCGACGCGATTGGTCCGCGCCGAATCGCTCGACGCAGTTTCCGGCGCGCAGGTCTGGCTTAAACTCGAAATCGAGAATCCCACCGGCACTTTCAAAGTCCGCGGGGCGCTCAACGCCGTGCGTCATCGCTCGCAACAATCCCGCTTCGATGGCGTCGTCACCAGCAGCACCGGCAATCATGGCGCAGCCATCGCATTCGCAGCCCGCCAGATGAATCTCAAGTCGCGAATCTATCTTCCCGAGAATCCGAATCCCGTGAAACGCGACAGGATCGCCAAATTGGGCGCGGAGATTGTGGAAGTGGGCCGGGACCTGGAAGAAAGCCGCAAGCATGCCGCGAAATTCTCAAAAGAAAGCGGTTGGCCGCTGATTGTGGATGTGGACGATCCCCATATCGCCGCTGGCGCCGCCACAATCGCTTGCGAGATTCTCGAACAGGCGCCTTCAACCGATGTGATCGTGGTTCCCGTCGGCGATAGCAATCTAATTCGCGGAATCGCCTACGCTGCGAAGCAAATTCGTCCCGCCATTCGCATCATCGGCGTGCAAGCAGAAAAAGCCCCGGCTTACTATCAATCCTGGAAGGCGCACCGCTCGCTTAGCACCGAAACCGCCGACACAATCGCCGACGGACTCTCCACCCGCACGACCACGGAAGACAACGTCCGCCAACTCATCGATCTCGTTGACGACATCCGTCTCGTCTCGGACGAAGAAATGCTCCGCGCCATTGCGTTTCTGCTCATCAACGAGCACACGCTCGCAGAACCCGCGGGCGCAGCCGCAACGGCGGCGTTGCTGAAATCAGGGAAGGAATTTGCAGGTAGGAATGTGGCGCTTCTCGTCAGCGGCGCAAATATCGCGCCAGACGTTCTGCGCCGTGCCGTGGCATCGAGCCTCTAAGCCAAGCCGCAATCGCGAGCCGCTAATTCACCCAATTATCAGGATTCGACGGCGGCTTATCGCGATGCTCGCGCACATACACTTCGAATTTTTTCTTCAATCGCCGCCGCTGCCAGTCAGACACCGAATTGCGAAATCCATATAAATACGAGCCGCGCCGCAAATAGACATATCCCACGAGCATCCCGCCCAGGTGGCACACGTGGCTCACGTTGTCGCCGCTCGCTCCAATCGTCGCGAAAAATTCAATCGCCCCCATCACCGCCACAAAAATTCGCATCGACACCGTCACGGGCAGCGGAAACACCCACACCTGCCGGTGCGGCATCATCACCGCACATGCCAGAAGGATTCCATAAATCGCGCCCGATGCCCCGATCGTCGGCGCCCACGCGCTGCCGTGACCGTGCGGATCGATAATCAGTTTCACGATCACGTTGATGATTCCCGCTCCCACGCCGCACAGGAAAAAATAAATATAAAATTTCCTCGCGCCCCACATCCGCTCCAGATCCGCCCCAAACATCGCCAGATAAAGAAGGTTGAACAGAATGTGCAGCACGCCCGCATGCAGAAACAGGTACGTAAACGGCTGCCAGATCCGGAATCCAAATACAGCCGCATACGGCACGAGCCCAAACCACGTTTCCCAGAATCGCGCCCCACTCTGGCCAAAAAGCAGCGCCGAAAGCTCCTGCAGCACAAACACCGAAACGCATGCAATGCAGATCGTCTTGATAGCAGGCGGGAAATACTCAGTCAGGTCAAACCGATGGCCATATCCGCGGCGGAAAACAGGGCTCACAGTCCACCAAGTCTAAAGCGTCAGCCCACCCGAGTCAAAGCCAGCCAAGCGAAGATGCGATTCTCTGCGCACATGGAGTTGAGCGCAGCGTTCAAGGCGCACGGGCTGCGCTCACAATTCCCTGGAAATCGCGTCCAACAGGTATGGTCGAGCCCGCTTAAACAGACGCATATCCTGAGGGGAAATGAGCATCAGGCACCACAACGTTAGATTATTCGCTTCGACGACATCGGTGCTTGTTGTGGTTTCATTCGTAGCTTCCTTGCTAGTGGCGCCTGAACCCAGTTCTGCCGATTGGACCGCAAATCGGCTACCAGAAGGTTTTGTCATTACCAGCGATGGCGTCCATCTTTTCTATCAAGTCGTCGGCAAGGGGCCAGAAACGGTCTTGATCCCCGGTCGGCTGTTCCTGATTCATACACTCCGGCAGCTTGCACAAGGCCGTCGTCTGATTTTTTATGACACTCGTTCTCGTGGAAAGTCCGATGCAGTCCATGACGCGAAGCGCGAATCCATCCAGGATGACGTCCGCGATCTTGAAACAGTCCGACAGTACTTCGGCGCGCAGAAGATCACTCCGATCGGCTATTCGTACATGGGCCTGCTGGTGATGCTATACGCGGTCGCTCACCCTGAAAATGTTGCGCGTGTGATTCAGTTAGACCCTGTCCCCATCCAATGGGATACGAAGTATCCCGCTGGGCTGTTCGAGGACTACGCAGCGTCACTCGATCCCGCCGGTACCAAGAAACTCGACGATCTGCAAAAACAAGGTTTCGATCGTGTCAATCCCAAAGAATATTGCGAGATGGATTGGGAGGTACAGCGGTTTGCACTTGTCGGCGATCCTGCTCATGTCGATCGCATCGGGGTGCCGAAGACGGGGCTGTGCGACTTGAAAAACGAGTGGCCTGTTAACTTGAATCCACACTTCGAAGCGTCTTTCACCTCGATCCAGGCCCTAGCATTGACAAACGCGGACCTCGCAAGGATTTCCATGCCGGTCCTGACGGTTCATGGGACGAAAGACAGGAATGCTCCTTACGGGGGCGGGAGAGAATGGGCCATGAGGCTTCCGAACGCGCGGTTACTGACGGTTCGGAACGGCGCGCACCAGTCGTTTGATGAATATCCTGAAATAGTTATTCCCGCAATTGACCAGTTCCTGAAAGGAAGCTGGCCAGCTGCCGCTGAAAAAGTGACCACACTCGTACCCAACTCCAAATAGCGCTCATTTTCCTTCTGGGAAGCTAATTCGGCGTTAGCGTATTTCGGGTTGCAATAGGCTCAGTGACTAATTCCCATCTGCGTCAGGAAATACGCGTAATCGAACGCCGTTTCTTTCAGCCGGTCGTATCGCCCAGACGCTCCGCCGTGCCCCGCCGGACTCATATTCGTCTTCAGCAGCAAAGTATTGTGGTCCGTGCGCACAGCGCGCATCTTCGCAACATACTTCGCCGGCTCCCAATACATCACCTGGCTGTCATTGAACGACGTCTTCACCAGCATGTTCGGGTAAGCCTTCGCCTCGATGTTGTCGTACGGCGAGTACGTAATCATGTAATCGAACGCGGCCTTTTGCTTCGGATTGCCCCACTCTTCAAATTCCGGCACGGTCAGCGGCAACGATTCGTCCAGCATCGTATTGATCACGTCAACAAACGGAACCCCCACCAGCGCCGCGTGAAACAAATCCGGCCGCATATTCAGCACCACGCCCATCAGCAGCCCGCCCGCGCTTCGTCCTTCAATCACCAACCGCTCCTTCGACCCATATCCCTGCGCCAGCAAATACTCGGCGGAAGCGATGAAGTCCGTAAAAGTGTTTTTCTTGTTCATCATGCGCCCCGCGTCGTGCCACGCCTTGCCCATCTCGCCGCCGCCGCGAATATGCGCCACAGAAAACGTCACGCCGCGATCCACCAGGCTGAAAATGTTCGAATTGAAGTTGATGTCATACGCATAGCCATACGAGCCGTAGCCGGTGAGAAACAGCGGTCCTTTACCATCGAGCTTCGCGCCTTTCAAATGCACCAGCGAAATCGGAATCTTCACGCCATCCGGCGCAGTGGCATAAATCCGCTCCACCTGATAACGCCCGCGGTCATACCCCGGCACTTCCTTCTGCTTCAGCAACACGGACGCGCCGCTCGCCACGTCATACTCAAAAACCGACGGCGGCGTGACGAACGACTGATAGCCATAGCGAATTTTGTTGGTGTCGTACTCGGCGTTGATATAGCCATAGCTCAAGTAGGCGGGCTCAGGAAATTCGATCCGTCGCGATTTCCCGCTCTGCAAATCGGTCACGCGAATCTGCGGCAAGCCATCCTGCCGCTCATAGGAAACGTAATAGTTCTTGAAGAAGTCCACGTCTCGCAGCATCACGTCCGGCCGCTCCGGCACCACTTCCTGCCAATTCGCGCGACGCGGATCTGCCACAGGCGCCTTCACCAGCCGGAAATTCCTTCCCCTGTCGTTCGCGCGTAGATAGAAAAAATCTCCGTTATGGTCTGGGTAATACTCCACATCCTGCTTGCGCGGCTCAATCACTTTCCATTCAGCCGTCGCCTGGTCGGCCGGAACGTAGCGCGCCTCGCTGGTGGTATGGCTCGCCGAGACCAAAAAGATATAACCCTTGCTGCGCGACTTGCCCACATTCACGTTGAATCGCTCGTCCTTCTCTTCATACACCAGAGCATCCGCGCCCGTAGTTCCCGCCGTGTGCCGGTACATTCGGTATTGCCGTTTGGTTTGCGCATCCTCGATCGTGTAAAAGAACGTCTTGTTGTCGTTCGCCCATGCCACCGACCCGACCCTCTCCGCGTGGTCCGGCAGCGTCTTCCCCGTCCGTAGATCTTTCACCGCGAGCACATACTGCCGGAAGCCAGTGTTATCCGTGCTGTAGGCCAGCAGGTTGCCGTCGTCGCTCACTTCGAATTCGCCCAGCGACATGAAGATCTGCCCCTTCGCCAGTTCATTCACATCCAGCAGCACTTCTTCAGGCGCATCCATGCTGCCTTTCCTTCGACAACGGATCGGATACTGCTTGCCGGCCTCCGTTCGCGTGTAATAAAAGTAGTCGCCTTTTTTGTACGGAACCTCCACGTCCGTTTCCTTAATCCGCCCCAGCATTTCGTCGTAAAGCGCTTTTGTAAAGGTTCGGTAGGCTTCATCACCGCGTCCGTGTAGGCGTTCTCGGACTCGAGATAAGCCTTCACTTCCGGGTTCGTCTTGTCGCGCAGCCAGTAGTAGTTGTCCACGAGCTTGTGTCCATTCACTTCTGTCACGTTGGGAACCCTTTTTGCTGTGGGCGGCACTGGAGGCGAAGCGAATTTATCCGCCGCCAGCGTGAGCACGGTTGCCAGCACAAGCAAGCCGACCTTGCGCATCACAGCTCCTTTTTCAGAAATTCGAGCACATGGATTCTATCCCAATTCCTTTCGCGAGGAAGCGAATCGCCAACCGCGCGGACCTATACCCAGGCTAAGCCCTGTAATTTAAGGCCTTAGCGTGTTGTTCCTTCCTAGTACTCCTGTCCTAGCTCAACCAATCCGCCCAGTTCCACCTCGGTAGGACGCCTGCGCCATTTCGGATCACGGCCGCCACCGCCAGAATGCAACTGTCACGCAAGCACCAAGTAACGTGAGCCAGTCAAATCGAGCAGTTCAAGGAAGAACCAAACATGAGATTCAGTCGAGTCGGGATGCTAGCCGCGGCTTTTTTCCTCACCACACTCGCCGCCTCCGCGCAAATTGAGACGACCCCGCAGCAATGGACGATCGTGACCACCAAAGAATCGGCGCCCAACGCCTACCCATTGCTGGATGCCAACGGGAACCCCTATCCCTGCAGCGGCCAGAATATAGACAATCCCAAAGATTCGAATTCCAAT
The DNA here is from genome assembly GCA_963697645.1 of uncultured Acidobacteriota bacterium. Taxonomy (GTDB): domain Bacteria; phylum Acidobacteriota; class Terriglobia; order Acidiferrales; family UBA7541; genus Palsa-295. The sequence goes on from CAVOOU010000008.1 coordinate 76,029, forward strand.
TGCTACAACCCGCTCGTCATCACCACGGACTGGACGCTCACGAGTGAATTCGGAATCGCCATCGGTCTCTCAACCGCCCTGCCCGATACGTTCACGAACTCGAGCTGCTCGAATTCAGGCGGAGTCGCAAGCGCGAATGTCACCGGCTACGACTTCTTCGGCTTCTACCAGGCCACCTTTACCGTAACCCTCGACAATGGAGCCACAATCACATTCACCGGAAGTCCCAGCGTCGACCCGAACCAATTCTCCGGAACATTTCGCTCCACCGGTTCATGCATGAAAGGCGATTCAGGACAATTCACCGCCACTCTGTTTTCCGCGGTCAACGGCACCTACGTCGGTTCATTCGAGAGCTCAAATGGCGGCCCGGCCGCGAGCGTCTCTGTCACCTTCAAGACCGATTCCTCCTTCAACGTCACCGGCACCATCACCGCTGCGAAAAATGCCAATCTCTGCTTCTCCACGCTCACCATCGGCACTCCTCTCGCCAACACATATGAGCCCAGCATAGCCTCGGGAGACATGCTCGAAACCGTCGCGTCCGACAACACCGGTAACGTCGTCGCCTTCGTCGCCAGCAACACCGATGCGAACGGCAAGACGCTCCCCAACGGTGGCCTCTTCATGATCTACGAAGGTCTCGCAGGCGCATGCTCAGGAATTTCCGGCACCGACATCCCATTCAAGAAAGTCACGTCCGCGCCCGCGCCAATACATCACAGCCCCGTTCGCGTCCGCCACCTCACCGGCCGCCGATAGCTCCTACGTGTGGAAGCTCGCCTTGTCCGGTAGTATCTCTTACGGGTGGGAGCCTCGCTTCAGCGGGGGAGCCGGACTTAGTCCGGCGAACACGCTCGCTCGATGGGCTTTAGCCCCGGCTCGCCGGCGCGGTTCGGGTTCAGCAAAAGCATCGCATCTAGTTCGCACGACCTCCCGCATCTTCGGACGGATTTCAACACAGCCATTTGAAAATTCTCTCCGTTGCCGTCATCTCCTCCAGAAAATCCAATTCGCTCCCGCACGCTTCCGATTTCGCGCATGCGTAAGATGCTGTACGAAATAAAACGAGTATTGCGCTGAAGAACTATATGCAACATTTTTCGTACTATATTTCCCGTATAACAATTTTGTCCCCAACAGGTCGAATTTCCACTTCGCCGTCCTAAATCGCTTCGCTCAATTTTTTCCCAAGTTACTGAATCATCGGCCCTTTTGCTTTTGTCCCGCACCTTTGGCAAGGCTCGTGCACTTGTCCTTCCGGGTGACATATTCACCTTCCACGCATCAAAAGGAGATATGTTATGACAAAGAGAAATTGGCACGCGAAGGGCTGGCCGGCAACGCCCATGCTGGCCGCCCTGATCTCGCTCGGCCTCCCCGCTGTCCTTCACGCCGCACCGGCTCAATCTCAAAATCAAAGTACTCAGCAGGCTCACGAGAGCGACACCACTCGCCAGGAACTGGCCCGATTTGATCAGTTCCTCGATTCCCACCGCGAGATTGCCGATCAAGTTCGACAAAATCCTTCCCTCGTAAATAACGATCAATTCGTCAAAAATCATCCTGCCCTGCAAACCTTCATGCAGCAGCATCCAAGTGTTCGCGAAGAGCTAAAGGAAAATCCAAACGCTTTCATGCACCAGGAAGCCCGTTACGATCGTCATGAAGACGACCGCATGCGCCAGGAGCGCGTCCATTTCAATCAGTTCCTCGATAGCCATCGCGAAATCGCCGAGCAGCTTCGCAAAAATCCCAAGCTGATTAACGATGAAGCATATGTGAAAGGTCATCCCGAACTGCAAACCTATCTGCAGGATCATCAGGAATTCCGGGAAGCTGTAAGAAAGGACCCGGACGCCTTCACGCGCCCGGATAATGATAGATACGCTGGGAACGATAACAACGATCGCGATCGTGATGCCCGCGCGGATAACGACGCTCGCCACGATAACGACAATCCAGACCGTAATCGCGACACCCGCAGCGATAACGACGCCCGTGATCGTGACGCCCGCGCGGATAACGACGCTCGCCGCGATAACGACAATCCAGACCGTAATCGCGACACCCGCAACGATAACGACGCCCGTGATCGTGATGCCCGCGCGCGATAACGACGCTCGCCGCGATAACGACAATCCAGACCGCAATCGCGACACCCGCAGCGATAACGACGCCCGTGATCGTGATGCCCGCGCGGATAACGACGCTCGCCACGATAACGACAATCCAGACCGCAATCGCGACACCCGCAGCGATAACGACGCCCGTGATCGTGATGCCCGCGCGGATAACGACGCTCGCCGCGACGACGACAATCGCTACAAACAACATGACACGGACGATCGCGACCGCGATGCTCACCGCGACCAGCTAGCGAGCTTCGATCGTTACCTCGACAGTCACCGTGAAACTGCGGAACAAATCCGGCGAGATCCGTCGCTCGTTAATAACGACGAGTTCGTGAAGAACCATCCCTCGCTGCAGACCTATCTGCAGCAGCACCCAGAAGTGCGTGCACAGATCAAACAGAACCCCAACTCCTTCATGCAGCAGGAAGCCCGTTACGATCAGAACGAATATCGAACGCGTAGTGGACAGGGCGACGAACCTCACCGCCACTTCGGAGAATTCCTCGGCGGCCATTCCAGCATCAACGAGCAGCTCTCCAAGGACCCGTCTCTGGTGAAGAACGACGAGTACATGCAGAGCCATCCCGAACTGAAGGATTACCTCAATCAACATCCCGACGTTCGCCAGGGCTTGATGCAGAACCCTGAAACCTTCGTCAAGTCGTCACAGCAGTTCAACACGACCAACAAGAACGGCAGTTACAGCGGTAGCACGCAGACGGCGACAGGCACCGCATCGAAGCCAGCCACGGACGCGACCAAACCAGCCACCGACGCGACCAAGCCGAAACAGTAGCGCTGATTGCTCGCCCGGGTTGGAAGGCCTTCACTGGCCTTCCAAGTCCAGGGCGCTCCCAGTCGAATCGTGACCCGAGTTCAGTAGCTCGACGTTCACGATAGTGGAAAGAATTTCAGGAGGCACTTATGAACGTCAGAGCGGCACTAATCGCAGGATTAATTTTATTGTCCGCCATTCCGGCCAGCGCTGGCGGCGAAAAGAAGAAAGGCGACCGCGCCATGGTCGAAAAAATGGAATCAGTGCCCTGTGGCGCGAAAGAAAAAGGTGTGACGGGATTGGGTACGGTATGGGCATCCGCCGGCATCACCCATGTGGACAACGATGAGAAGTTGTGTCCGCAATACATGGTGATAACCGACCAGATGGAATATCACATCCGTCCAACGGACACGAAACATCCCGCGGTCTTGCCGGTAGGCAAGGAGATCATTTTTAAGATTAAGAAGGATCACATGATTCTGAAGGCCGCGGATGGCGACAAAAAAGAGATGACCTATCTGGTCGTCGCCGAGAAGCCAAATTCTGAGGTTTCAGCCTCGGCAAAATCAAATAATCCTTAGCTCGAGCAAAGCCGGGTAAACATCGGGTCAACTATTTTGACGGAAATTGGGGCGAGCGCCATTGCCCCAGTTTCCTGCTCGGCGCCTTCCATGCGCGAAAGGCCGCGTTCTCACTTGCGACTTTCTTCGAGTACCCTCGTTGTGCCCCATAGTCTTTCTCCAAGAGCACAGGAACAAACCAACGCCCCCCTGCGTATAACCCGGAGACACACTCACCCGGGGGAATACGACGAGTGATAAAGATTCTCAAGTACGTCGCGATAGTAGTCGTTTGCCTGATCGTAGCAGTGCTTTCCTCCGCGCTGCTCTATAGAGCGTATCTGCAGCACAAAGTTGCCCAAGAACGCGCCATCACCTCACCCAACGGAATCAGTAGTCTCGAAGCCGCGCGCATCGGCGGTATCAAGCAGTGGATCGAGGTGCGAGGCCAGGATGTGAATAATCCCATTCTTCTTTTCATTCACGGCGGACCCGGCGTTGCCTTTATTCCCATGTCCGGGGCGTTTCAGGATTCTTGGGAGAAATTTTTCACCGTAGTGCAATGGGACCAACGCGGAGCAGGAAAAACATATGCTTCAAACGGTCTGGACCTCCAGCGCAAAACAATGAATGTCCCTCAGATGGAGCAAGACGCGCTGGACGTCGTGAACTACCTTCGCACCCGCTTCAAAAGAGAAAAAATATTTGTCGTAGGCCATTCGTGGGGAAGCATCTTGGGTCTGTGGCTCGCTCACGAACATCCCGAACTCATCTACGCCTACGTCGGAACTGGGCAGGTTGTCAGCATGCCGCAGAATGAGGTCGTCGCTTACAACGATGCTCTGCAGGAAGCTCGCACCCGCCACAATGAACAGGCCATCAAAGATTTGGAAGGCATTGCCCCGTATCCTCCTCCCAATCCGGACTCCAACAAAATGGCGACCGCCAGAAATTGGGAACGCGACTTGCTCGCGCAATCGCCGGACGCAGCGGGGTTCCTGGACACCAAGAGACTTATCACGGGAATTGTCTCAACTCCCGAATATTCTCTCGCTGACGACCTCGGCTTTTTCCGAGGCCAAATGCTTTCTCTGAATACATTCCTTCCCGAAGTTATGAAAATTGACCCGAATGCGCTCGGGCAGGACTTCCGCGTGCCGGTTTTTTTCTTCGAGGGAAGGTACGATCCCTATTGCCGCCCTTCGTTGGTCGTGGACTACGCGCAAACCATCAAGGCTCCGCATAAGGAAATCATCTGGTTCGACAATTCCGGCCATTTCCCATTTTTCGAAGAAAAGCAGAAATTCAAGGATGAGCTGGTCCAGCGAGTCCTACCCCTCGCCCATTAGCTGAGCTTCTTGCGCGCAAAATAAAATAGCGAAGCGGCCAAAAGCAGAAACATCACCAACCCGAAAAGATTGCTCGTCGCCAGCGATCCCAGCAACTTCGGTCCAAACGCAAACAAATCCGGCCGCCACGGCAATCTAAATACTGACGTCACCCACTGCGGCACGCGCGTCGAAATTTCCGGATCCTGCAGCAGCGCGATCACGATCCCCAGCAATCCAAACACGCCGCCCGCCGCAATCAATCCGCTCGAATAAAGCGCTCCAGGACTCGCCTCACCCTCATCCTTCGCGCCCTTCGAACTCGCCTCCACCATCCATCGCACGATCCCGCCGGCAAACATCGTCGCCGTCGTTCCAATCGAAAGATAAGCTCCCACCGCAAACGCCAGCGACCGCACCCCAAGAATTTCCACCGCCAGCACCAGCGCCACGCCCATCAACACCAGCCGCCACGGCAGCCGCTGATTCAAAATCCCGTTGATCACCGTCGCCATCAACCGCGCTTGCGGTGCCGGAGCCTTATCGCTGCCGATCCCCTGCACCCACTGCACTTCAATCTGTTTCGTCCCAGGGTCGTACAAATATTCGCCGTCGGGAATCGTCCGCGACCCCAGCGCGTTAATCAGCTCGTAAGTTTTCCCCTGATACGTGAACGACTCGCGCTCCACCTTCACGCCCGTCGGCAATTCCTGCACGTTCACCGGAATCTGCGTCGGAATGTATTTCTGCAAACCGGTATTCATCAAATTCAGCGTCGCGCCAATCGCAATCGTTGACACCGTCACGCCCACCAGCAATCCCCACTGCTGTTTCACCGGCGTCGAGCCCACCAGAAATCCCGTCTTCAAATCCTGCGACGTCGCCCCCGCAATCGCCGCCGCCGTGCACACCACGCCGCCGATAATCAACGCCAGCACCGCATAATTCGGCGCCGTCCATCCCGCCACAAAAAATATCGCGCACGTCGCCATCAACGTCGCAATGCTCATCCCGCTCACCGGATTCGACGAATTCCCCAGCAACCCGCTGATTCGCGCCGCCACCGTGACGAACAAAAATCCGAACACCACCACAAAGAGTCCCGCCAGCAAATTTTGATACCAGGTCGTGCTCGCGCCCTTCATCGGTTCGAACGTCAGCATGATCCACATCAGCACCACGATCACCAGCGACCCGATCAGCACTGTCCGCAGCGAAATATCGCGCTCGAGTCGGCTTTTCTCCGCCGCTTCACCCGCGCCCTCCGCCCGCACATCTTTCAATCCGGCGCGCAACGCCGAAATAATTGTCGGCAGCGTCCGCAGCAGCGTGATCAATCCAGCCGCCGCCACCGCCCCGGCTCCCATCGGACGAATGTACTGCCGCCACATATCGTCCGGCGTCATCTGCGGAATCGGAATCGTCGAGGGATAAATCGGAGTGTTCCCCGCAAGCTGCCCGAAAAATTGAATCGCCGGCATCACCAGCAGCCACGAAATCACGCCCCCGGCAAAAAGAATTCCCGCCACGCGCGGCCCGATAATAAATCCCACGCCCAGATATTCCGAAGTGATCGTCGCCCGAAATGACGCGCCCGGAAACCACGTCGGCCGCGCCTCCGGCTGCCCATTCCACGCCTGAATCGTGTTCATGAAAAACGTGTACACGCCGCCAAGCCCCAGCCCCCAAAACACGCGCCCCGCAAACGACCCGCCGCGCTCCCCCGCCACCAGCACATCCGCGCAAGCCGTCCCCTCCGGAAACGTCAGGTTGCCGTGCTCCTTCACGATCAATTGCCGCCGCAGCGGAATCATGAACAACACGCCGAGCCACCCGCCCAGCAGCGCCAGCGGAAAAATCCGCCAGAACGTAAACTCCGATCCAAATCCCAAAAATATCAGCGCCGGAATCGTGAACATCACCCCCGCCGCCAGCGATTCCCCCGCCGACCCCGTCGTCTGCACGATATTATTTTCAAGAATCGTCGACCGCCCAAACGCCCGCAAAATACTGATCGACAGCACCGCAATCGGAATCGACGCCGACACCGTCAACCCAGCCCGCAACCCCACATAAACCGTCACCGCGCCAAACAACAACCCGAACAACGCCCCCAGCACCACCGCGCGCAAAGTAAACTCAGCAAGCGACTCCTCCGCCGGCACATACGGCCGAAACTCCCCCGGCGGCGCCGTCGAACTCCAAGCCTTATTCGCAATCGCCAAGCCTCACCTCCAAAAAATCCGCGCGCCAGTCACCAGACCCACCATCGACGCGCGCAACTTAGCACCACACGTAATCCGAGGCAAGCCGCAACCACAGTAGGGGCGCGTCTAAGACGCGCCCGCGACGCCCACCCCACGCCCCGCGCCATTCATCTACGCGACGCCCACCCCACGGTTCAACCCTCCACCGTTATTCCGTGCCAAGAGTCGGCTCGCCTCTGCTTCTCGTCCCGCTCCCGCGGCACGGACGCCACCTCTCTTGTTACACCTCGCACCCCTCAAACTCCGTCATCCTGAGCGCAGCGAAGGATCTCAACCGCCCCATCAAGCACCGACTGCAACACGTGCACGTCACTGCCCCCCGCCTCGTATGCTATTCTTTCCAACCAACCCGAGGAGAAAATGTCCTACATCGACCGCATCCAGTCCGATCTCACCGCCGCCATGAAGGAAAAGGACGAGCTCCGCCTCAGCGTCCTCCGCATGGTGAAATCCGCGCTGAAGCACAAGGAAATCGAAAAGATGCGCCCGCTCGACGATCTCGAATCCCTTCAGGTCCTGCAAACCCTCGTCAAGCAGCGCCACGAATCCGCCGAACAATTCACCAAAGGCGGCCGCTTCGACCTAGCCGAAAAAGAAAAAAAGGAAATCGCCTTCATCGAACAATATCTACCAGCCGCCCCCACCGACGACGAACTCCGCCGCGCCATCGACGAAGCCGTCGACGAACAAAGCGCCGACTCCCTGAAACACATGGGCGCCGTAATCAAAGCCGCCCGCGCCCGCCTCGAAGGCAAAACCATCGACGGCAAAGCCCTAAGCGACAAAGTCCGCGACCGCCTAACCCCCAAATCCTAGCTTCTTTCCCAACTCGCTCTCACCGCCGTCATCCTGAGCGAAGCGAAGGATCTCAGCGTTAATCTCAAGCACCAGTAGGGGCGCGTCTAAGACGCGCCCGCGCCGCCCGCCCCATCCCCCGTGCCATCCATTTCCACGCGCAACCCGCACTTGAAGTCGGTAGCCACAACGACGCCTCCCATCGTCGTGGGCCTTTCATCCCCCCCGCTTCCCACACCGCCCGCTTTTCCCTAAGCTATCCCCATGCCACTCCCCGCCCAAATCCCCGTCAAATACTCCGAAGACGACGCCCAATTCATCAGCATCCGCCCTCTCGTCCGCCAAACTTTCCGCCCCGCCGAACTCATCGACATGATCGTCAGCGTCACAGGAAAAGATCCCCACCGCGTCCAGCAAATCCTCCACTCCGGCACCATCGTCTTCAATTCCTACCGCTACTGGTGGGACGCAATCGACGCCGCCGCACCCGAGCTCGCAACTCTCCTCGCCGCCTATCCCGACGCCGATCCCTCCCGCCCTTTCCGCCAGGAAAATTGCACCGAGGTAATCCTAGAATCCGCCGGCACTCCGCCGCGCCACATCCTGCGCCTCCATCGCACGAGTGCCTCACGCAAACGCCTCTTCCGCACGCGCAGCCTTTGGGATGTGCTCCTCGATCTCACGCGCGAGCAAGCCCCCGCCTACCGCGAATACTCCTACGCCCATCACGCCGACATCTACGCCCTGCCACTCGCCCCCGCCGCAATCGCCAGCCTCGCGCAACAAGCCGCCCAATACGCCCCACGCCCGCTCGCCGCTCAACTAGCAATCCTTCCACAAATCACGCACGCCAAATTCCTATGCCCCCGGTAGCGACGGCATCCTGCCGGCTCTTTTGACGTTGAAGCTATGTTTTTGACCTTGCTCTCTGTTAGGTAGCTACGACGATCTCAAGCGTCCATCTCATGCACCAGTAGGGGCGCGTCTAAGACGCGCCCGCGCCGCCCGCCCCACCCCCCGCGCCATTCATTCCCGTGACGCCCCTCATCGTCGCGGGCCTTCAGTCCACGCACCCAAATCCACACACACCCGTCCCAACGCCGCAAAACGTTGTCCTAATCTAAGAAATCTTCAGGGGTTTTCCCGCTTCAAAATCGCGCTGGAATGCTCATCCGCGGCGATCTGACGAAAAAAATCCTTCACCTCGTCTAATTTCTGTGTCGGCACTATCACGTCCGTAATTTCATACGTCCACTTGTAATGCCCCATTTCACCGGGCTCGCTGCGCAGCAACAGAATTGCGAAGTCAGAACCAAGTTCTAAAGCGATGACGTGTCCGCCAAATACTTGCCGACCGTTCCTTATCAATGGCTCACCGGCGCTTGGGTTGCCAAGGACCTCCTCGGAAGATCTTCGCCGTTTTTTCGTCGGGAAGTTCTGGGAGGGAGTTTTTTCACGAAACTGGCGGCGGTCTATTGACATGCCTCGCAGCGCTGCGCTATCCCTACTTTGCCTAGGGCTCAAGTGCTGCATCTTCGAGAGGGCTGAAGTGCCAGTACTTGCAGGTAGCCACTGCTACTCGTGGTCTCGGAGATTCGTCGGATGGGTGAACTAGATGGTTCCACAGCACGCGAATCTTGCTTGGCGCGACGCCGAGGTTTGTTATAATTTCGGTGGAGTTAAGTTTCGAAGTTTCGAACGCTTGGACTTTCAAGCGTCTCTCAGGTTTTCAGGAGCCCAGCTTTTTAGAATTCCCCCTTCCGGCCCTTAAGATTAATTGGAGTGACGTACAACCAGAACCTATCTTTCCCCAGGGGTGAATCATGGCTAGTCCTGCAATGGATTTTCGAACCTCGCTGCTCCCGATCTTCATGACTCGTTTAAAGATCCTCCGGGCAATTGCTCCCGGCCTCCGCGACCTGCCGTCGCAAACCTTCAACGAACTTCAATCGCTTCTCGAACGAGCCGAAGCCGTAATCCGCGAATCCGTCGGGCATGTACCCGACGAATCCAAATAGGGGTATCCCGTAGGCCACTCGTCCCCAAAAAACCTCGTCCAGGAATATCAACGAAGCGGCGTTGCTTTCAAGCTTTGAGTCAGCGGAAACGAAGCAAGAACCCGGGCGCGTGCAATGGATTCACTCGGTATGAGTTCTGCCGGATTCGCGCTGGAATGAGGTGTCCAACGAAGTTTCGGGTTGATTGCGGCCGATGCGCTGGATCTGCAACGAGTCTGCGTCAAGTTTACTTGCTTGCATCCACCATCGGAATGTTGGCGAGCAATTGCTCGTTGATCAGCAAATCCAGGCGGCGTTCGATCTGATACCACCGTGCAGTCTTTTTGGGCGAGATCACCTTCTCGAAGATCGGCACATATTTGGTTAGCAGAGCCGCAAACTGCTGGTCGATGGCCGCAGAGCGGTTGATGAAAGCATTCGCCTGAGCGTCGGTCATGGTGTCGTAGCTCTGCACATATTCCTTGATAAGCGCCACGCGGGCATCGCCGGTCTTCCAGACTTCGACTGAGTATTGCTCATAGATAGGCCAGAACTTTGTTGCTTCGGTGTCGGTTAGGGTTAGGTTGGCGGCGACGAGCTGTTTCCTTTCCGAGCGGACATCTTCCCGCAGCAGCTTGATATCTGTGTCGAGAGACGTGTTCCCGCCGGCATTGCCACCCTGGGCAAACAGCGGTGCGCTGGAGAGCAGCAACCCCACCAGCGTAAAAGCCGCTACTACGCTTTTCTTTTGCATTGCTCGCTCCTTGGAATTGATTACCGCATGTATCCGAGCCGATGGGAACCCCAATCAAGGACCATTCGAGCCGCTCTCCGCAGACAAGTTCCCAAACCTCTTTTGCTGCGAGGATAAGAAATGGAGCCTGGGGCGCAGACACTGCTTGGCCAACTGTGGTTTTGTGGCCTTGGCCCCGTATCGTGATCCGCAGCTACTTTTTGTTCAGGTCGTCGTCCTTGTAATACTTCGTGCCCTGTAGGGTCACCTGTAGGGCGAGGCCATTTTTCGTGATCTGATAGACCAACAGTCCCGGGGCAACTTCAGCCGCGCCCGCGTAAGCTCCGCCCTTGTCGCCCGCTTTGGCGGCTGCGTCCGCTTGCCCTGAACCGGACCAGCCGGAGTCCAGAAATTGTGTCTGGGCCTTTTCGTTTTCGAAGACGAATACCGCGACAAAGTCTTTCACTCCCATACCCAGACCGGCACCCACTGAAGCCATCTTCATGAATGTTTCTTGCTTGGTCTTGTTGTTGACGGCCAGTCCTGAGCCACGCGCCGTGCTTAACAGCAATATGTTCACCCCCATGTTGTCGAAAACGGCGTAGCCCGCCGCTTTCTTGATAACTGTCCGGGAAGTGGGTTCCATCTTGTACAAATCCCGCAATTCCTCGGCTGCCATCTTGCGCGTCTTGTCTCTTTTTTTCTCGTCGTCATCGCCGGCGATGCAGAGCCCTGCGGAGAGCATCGTCATGGCCAGAATCGAGGCGATCATCTTCACTTTCATCGGAATCCTCCCCCGCGGAAATTCAACGACCGAGGCGCTGAGATTATTAGCCCACTCAGGACACGAATTATCCTGCTGACGACTCCGCTAAACTGGCTGACTCGCTTGTAGGCTGATTCCAGGTCGAGGACAACTAGGGAAAACCCTAGTCCAGAAGTGGCGAGCGCGCCCCTTAAGCTGTTTGCCCAGTAGGAGCTACCCGATCGATGAGCGCAAAACGCAAAACCTTCGTTTGCCGTAGTAGCACAAACAATCCTGTTTACCATGAGAACCGAAGGGGCTGCGCCCCAAGGCGCACGCGGCGCACACTCTTCGATGCTTGGCTCCGTCGGTTTCGTCGTCGCCGTTTCCGTTGTAGCCGCCGGCATCCGGCGCGCAGTTTGCGTCCCGCTCGAATTTCGCGGGGCCGGCTCTTTTGCTCTCGCCTTTGCCCCCTTTTACCGCCGATTAGAAATTCTTAAATCGCTGACCGGTCACGGGTTGCCGTACTTTTTAATCACGGAACGGTAGATTAAGTCTGCGGCGCGTTGGGCATCTGTCTTGCGCGACGGAGCCTGCGCGGCTGCAGTCGTCATATGGATTTTGTACATGACGCGGCCTTGAGCGTCTGGCTCCGACCTCTCGTGATTCGGATAGCCCGGGTGTGGGTGCCAGGTGAGGCCGTCGGCGTCCGGCTTCGGTTTGGGAGGAGCGGCCGGTTGCGCGGGTGCGCCGCCGGAAGGTAACGCGGCGCAATCGGTGCGGTCGGACGGCGACCGGTCATTCGGATTCTGGCTGCGAACAACGTCTCGCGGCAAGGCTTGCGCGGATGAATCAGCGCAAGCGGTGGCGGTCATGTTTCGACCGCGATTGTTTGAATTTAGTGCCACTGCTGA
>CAVOOU010000009.1:0-137268 GCA_963697645.1 uncultured Acidobacteriota bacterium
AAATATTCCCATGGCCGAAAAACTCGCCAAGCTTCTGGGCGGCGAAATCTGCGCCTCGCGCCCCATCTGCGACGAAGGCTGGCTCCCCATGGAGCGCCAGATCGGCAGCTCCGGCCAGACCGTCGCGCCCAAGCTCTACTTCGCGCTCGGAATCAGCGGCGCCATTCAGCACGTGGTGGGCATGAAGGGCTCGCGCACAATCGCCGCCATCAACAAGGACCAGAACGCCCCCATCTTCGAGGTGGCCGATTACGGAATCGTCGGCGACCTCTTCGAAATCGTCCCCGCCATCATCGAGGAACTCGAAAAAACGAAGTAACGCGTCGGGCGCGAAGTGTCCGCTTTCGAAATCCCCGCTCCCACGTTCGAGCATCGACTCGCACGAGGCCCCGGATACCTTTCCGCAAATAGCTGTCCTAGCAACACTTACTACACAGTCTGACTGGCAATCGAACTGCGACGCCAGATGAATTCGCGGCGATGTGTGCTTGCGCGGCATCTTTAGGGTTGCGGCGCGTAAACCCGCCGAGGCGCAAACCTGATACCCGAATAGGTTCGGCTGATGCAGACGCTCCTCCAGGACTTGAAGTACGGCGTGCGAATGCTCGCAAAATCGCCGGGCTTCACAATCATCGCGGTGCTCACCCTCGCTCTCGGCATCGGCGCAAACACCGCGATTTTCAGCGTCATCAACGCGACGCTCCTCGCTCGTCTCCCCTATAGCCAGCCTGACCGCATCGTGATGGTGTGGGAGCATCATCCCTCGCGCGGTTTTTCCCACAATTCCGTTTCTCCGGGCAATTTCCTTCACTGGCAGGATGCCAATACAGTTTTCGACCAGATGGCCGCGTTCGTCGATATTCGCGCCGACCTCACGGGAACCGGCGAGCCTGAGCAGATTCCAGGACAAGCGGTGACGCCCAATCTCTTCTCGCTTCTTGGCATCAATGCCCAGCTCGGCCGCACCTTTGTCGCGGAAGAAGGTCATCCCGGGAACGACGACGTCGCGCTGCTAAGCCACGGACTCTGGCAACGGCGCTTCGGCAGCGCTCCAGATATCGTAGGCAAGAAAATCATGCTGGGAGGAAAGAGCACCGTTGTTGTCGGCGTGATGCCGTCCGGCTTCCAGCTCTTGATCCAGAGAGGCTCGTTCATCGGCGAACACGCTCAGTTCTGGTCGCCTATTGCGTTCAAACCGGAGGACCGCACTCCCATCGGACGCTACCTGATGGCTGTTGCAAGACTCAAACAGGGCGTTTCTCTCGCGCAGGCGCAGTCGCAAATGGACTCCATCTCATTAGATCTGGCAAAGCAATTTCCGGAAATCGACAGCGGCTGGGGCATCCAGCTAGTCGGGCTTCGCGATCAATTCTTCGGTTCGATTCGGCCGGCGTTACTGGTTCTGCTCGGGGCGGTGGGATTTGTGCTCTTGATCGCCTGTGCGAACGTTGCCAATCTCCTCCTCGGGCGTGCGGCGCGGCGGAGACGCGAGTTGGCCATTCGATTCACGATGGGCGCAAGCCGTGCCCGCATCGCGCGTCAACTGCTTACCGAAACGATGATCCTCGCTGTTGTAGGCGGCCTTGCGGGCGCGCTCCTCGCTTTCTGGGGAACCGATTTGCTCCTGGCCTTAAGCCCGAAGGGTCTCATTGACGCACACGCCTTGAAATTAGATTTTCGAGTTCTCGCGTTCCTCACTGCTCTTACGATTCTAACGGGTCTTCTCTTCGGCCTGCTCCCTGCGCTGTTCGCAACGCGCACGAGCCCGGGTGACTCGCTGAAGGAAGGAGAGCGCAACTTCGGCGTGTCGGTTCGCGGAAAGAGGGCGCGAAATTTCTTCGTCATCGGCGAAATCGGCCTTGCCCTGGTGCTCCTCACCGGATCAGGCCTTTTGGTCAAAAGTTTTCTTCGCCTGTTGAACGTAGGCCCGGGAATCGATCCACACAATCTTCTAACGCTCAAAGTTGACCTTCCTTCCACCCGCTATAGCAAAGATCCCGAAGTCATCGCATTCTTCGCGGACCTGCTCCGGCGAATCAAAGCGTTGCCCGGTGTTGAATCGGCTAGCGCCAGCAGTTCGTTGCCATTTACAGGGATCGGCTCTGGAACAAGTTTCACGATAGAAGGGCGTCCCGCTTCGCCCGGAACTGAACTCAGCACTGATGTCCGCGTGATCGACCCGGATTACTTTCGAACGATGCGGATTCCTCTTCAGCAAGGTCGTTTATTCACTCGCAAGGAGGCCGCTCGAGAGTCTCATGTTGTGATTGTCAGCGCAGCGCTGGTCCAAAAGTATTTTTCGAATCAGAACCCGCTGGGAAAAAAAATCACGATAGATATGAAAGACCAAAACGTACCCAGCGAAATCGTCGGAGTCGTGGGCGACGTGAAGCACCACGGTCTCGATTCAACTCCGCGTCCCACGATTTACTGGCCTCATCCCGAACTCGTCTACAATTCGATGACGCTCGTCGTTCGCAGCAAAGCGGACCCGGTACCCCTCACCAGCTCTATTCGCGCGATTGTGCAGTCGCTCGATCCCGACCTGCCGATCTCTGAAGTGCGGACGATGGACCAATGGATGTCGGATTCCATTGCCCAGGCACGTTTCAACACACTACTGCTCGGAATTTTTTCGGCCGTAGCGTTGCTTCTGGCCGTGATCGGGATTTACGGCGTGATGTCTGCCACCGTTACTGAACGCACTCACGAGATCGGCATTCGCATGGCGCTCGGTGCTATGCCTCGCGATATCTGGCGCCAGACTCTCGCGGCTGGCGCAATCATTACGCTCGTTGGATTAAGCACAGGTCTTTCCGTTTCGTTCGTGTTGACGAGACTGCTCGCAAGCCTGCTGTTCGATGTAAGGCCTCGCGATCCCGCGACATTTGCGCTGGTTACGGCCGTGCTAGCGTCCGTCGCGCTGCTCGCCTGTTACATTCCCGCTCGCCGGGCCACCCGCGTCGATCCAATCATCGCGCTACGCCATGAATAGCCTCTAAAAGCGCCGCGATCCTGCTTGCGCAAACTCGCCTGTTATCCCGAAATCCCCAAAACTGATAGGATACGAGCGATCGGCTTGGTGTCCGTGAAGCAGTCTCCGTTCACTCAGCCCAACGAACACTCGCTCAATGGCCGCTCCCGTAAAAGTTTTCCGCGAGCCTCGCTGGCCCGCCTTCGTGGCAATCTTCGCCACCGCACTCGTTTATCAATCTTTGCCCGACCGCCTCTCCGTCGGTCCACGCTGGGGCTTATTTGGCATCGTCGTTATCCTGCTGATCCCCATGATCCTGTCCTACCATCGAGGACACTATAACGTCTCGCGCATTCTCACCTTCACAGCCACCGGCGTGATCACTCTCGCCATGATCGCTTCCCTGGCTTTGCTGGTCTCGGGAATTCCGAAGCATCTCGATCCGCCCCAAACTCTTCTGCGCTCCGCCGTCGCGCTGTGGATCACCAACGTCTTCATCTTCGCCCTCTGGTACTGGAAGCTCGACGCGGGCGGCCCCCTCGGCCGCGACAAAGCGCGCGGCGATTTCGACAGCTCGTTTCTTTTCCCGCAAATGCTCATGCGCGACGAGCCCGAAGAAATATGGTCGCCGCAATTCCTCGATTATCTTTTTCTCTCCTTCAACACCAGCACCGCTTTTTCTCCCACCGATACCGCCGTTCTTTCGCGCTGGGCTAAAGTGACCATGATGCTGCAGTCAGTCATCTCCCTGATGATTGTCACTTTGCTCGCTGCTCGTGCCGTGGGCATCCTATGAGCCGGGTTGCTCGACGCAACTCGTCCTTTTGGAGTGCGGCTCGTCCTGAGCGGAGCCGAAGAGCTTGTCCTGAGCGGAGTCGAAGGGCTCGTCCTGAGCGGAGTCGAAGGGCTCGTCCTGAGCAGATACCGCCGCCTTCAGAAGTCCAGCTTGCCGGGGCGGTTCTCGGCCAAACCATCCCGCACCAGGCACGGTTCTGCTTTCAGATGCATGTCAGCAGAACTATATGATCTTAATTTGAACGATGCAGAGTCAGCCCGCTTGAAAACGCCTGCTTCACATCGGGCTTTGCGAGATATGCAATCGACCAGCCCGCCGCGCCAATCACAAGCGCGTGAACAAAAATCATCGGGCCAAGCGGAACTACGGGGTATCCGATAAAAGTAAGAATGCTGATGATCGTGCACAAAATTCCAATCCCGATACAGCTAATCGCCAGAATCCGCGCCCATTCACACAATTGCAGCACTCCTAGCGCAAGACAACCCGCCACTCCCGCCAGCACCAGAAGCGAAAATCCTCCAGCCACTCCCATCCCCGCAATCGACGCGGAAACCGGATCGCCTCCGTCTCCTCCGCTGATTGCCATCACCGCCACAAAAAAGAACGCAAAAGATCCCAGCGCCAGAATAGCAGCCCCAGCGAACGTCGTGATCGCGATGATTGTCACTCCGGCAGGTCGTTTCATGCTCGGCTCGGCTGAGATTTCTTCTGATCGCCGAGCGGGAAGCTCGCGCCGTCCATCAGCCCACCAATTCTGCGCTTCAGACCGGCGGCGAGACACTATACTTCTGCGAATATACGAGCGCAGGCTTTCTAGTTTGAATGGTTTGACTGGCCGCGGCGCCGACGCCATAAACCTTTCTGCCCTTTTTCTTTGAGTTTCCACTACTTGCAATATTCCCCGTGACGCCCGGCGAACCAGTGCGCTAAGCGCTGTCTTCGCGTTTATCGCCGCTGTAATCGCCCGATTGGAATGATCTGTCATTTTTGTCGCCAAGCAGATTGCGCCAAGCTAGCCTCTCGCCACGATGATGGCGCACTTAGCGTCTTTCTGGGGAATACAGCGCAACCTGTAGGTCAACACGCGGTTCTTCAATAGTCGAACTCCGGAAAAAAAATGCCGCACCGCCCGTCCGACCCCGGCATTATAACCTTCAGACGAGCGGCGCGACGTTATCGCCCTGTGAATATTTATCCGTTTATCCTGGCGGCTAGAAAATTCACTAGTCCGGATGGCTGTGGCGCCAGTTCCAATAGTCCCGCTGCTCTTTTTCCTTCATCTTCTCGTACTTCCGGTACTGCTCGTGTCGTTCTTCCAGGTAATGACGGTAGGCACGATCTTCGCGTTCATCCCAGTTGTGATAATCCTTGTGTCCCGGGTCATACACTCGCACCTGCACATCCTGCGGTTTCGGCGTCGCGGTCACCACAGAACCAGTCGTCGCAAGAGCCGCCGTCAAAACAAATGCGCTAAGGCATCTCCGTGCTGCATGCATCGGTGTTTCCTCCAGGCCGCAATTCATGCCGAAGTTGCGAATTGCGGCATTCAGTTGGTTTAAATGCCATCGTGCTGATTGCTGGGTGTGATGCGGCGGGAACGCACCACCATTTGCTTCTTCGGCAATGATGCTGCGCCAGACTTTTTTTCGGGAATACAGGGCACCCTGTAAATAATTCGGCGGGGCGCTTTACTCTACCGCGACGATAGCGCGTCACCCGGTAGCCACGACGACGCCCTTATCGTCGTGGGTTTTTGCTACTGAGATGTAGTAGTATCGCGCCGCGCAAGTCCCGCCGCGCTCTACGAGAAATCAACGGTAACCGCTTCCAATTCGAGGTTTCTTCAGGCCACCGCCGTAACAACGAAACGTCGCGGCCTCCTCGATCAATATTTCTACTTCTTCATGTCGCTCCTGATTCCCGCGGTGGTGGTGTACGGCTTTAGCTTTACCGTGGGCGCCAACCTGATTCACCCAGCCATTCCGCGGCCCCCAATTTTGTATCTTCACGCGGCGGTCTTTTCCGGTTGGCTGTTGTTTTTCCTGCTGCAGTCCGCGCTCGTGCGCACCCACAACGTGCGATTGCATCGCCGCATCGGCTGGTTCGGAGCCGCGCTGGGTGCGCTGGTTCTCGTGCTCGGCGTCTCCACCACCGTCGCCATGGGGCGCTTCAACACCTTACAAATGCATGCCACGGACGCGGAGTCTTTCTTGATGATTCCGCTCTTTGACATGGTCTGTTTCTCCAGCACCTTCGCGCTGGCGATTTACTGGCGGAAAGACCGGAGTTCCATCGCCGCCTGATGTTCATCGCCACCTGCGCACTGACCGCTGCGTCTTTCGGCCGCTTTCCGGAGCGCCTGCTACCCCACGATGTTTTTTATGCTGGCGTAGACCTCCTGATTCTCCTCGGTGTCGTCCGCGACATGATCGTCAACCGCAGAGTGCACCGGGTTTATTTTTACGTCCTACCCGCGTTCATCGTCGGCCAAACGATCGTCATGTACACCGTTATCCACAACCTGCCGTACTGGACCAGGATCGCCCACTCGATACTCTGGTAAACGGTTACAAAACTCTTCCGTCGCATACATCACAATGGACTACTGCAAGCCCGTAGCTCAGGTCCCATTGCGGCCGACCTCGGCCGGAATTGACTGGGCCTTTCTTTTTGCCCCCGGGGACCGCTTCACATCGCCCGTCACAACGCGACCACGCGCCGAAACTCCTCTCGTGTCGTCTAACCCGTGGCTCATGGTACATTGCACCGCGCGGCAGAATCGGGAACCCGCTGCCGCCATCTCCGGAGCGCGCAAATGCGAGCATCTATCTTTTATCGAATCGCTGCTGTCCTTCTGCTCCTCTTCGCGGCAGGACACACCCTCGGCTTCCGCCAATCGGACCCTGCATGGGGAGTTGATTCGCTCCTCGCCTCGATGCGGTCAATTCACTTCGACGTGCAAGGCTTCAACCGCAGCTATTGGGACCTCTTCGAGGCAGCCGGATTCTCCGTCGGCGTGTTTTATCTATTCGCGGCGATTCTGGCATGGCAGCTCGGTGGCCTTCCCACAGCAAGCTTGGCGCTCATGCGCGGCACCGCATGGGCGTTCGCTCTCTGCTTTGCGGCCATCACGGTCGTGAGCTGGAAGTACCTCTTTATCTTACCCATCGCCTTCTCAATCGTGATTACACTCTGTTTGGCTGCGGGAGCATGGCTTTCAGCAAAGCAGGTCACGATCGCTTCGTTGCGATAGCAGGGCGAAGAGTCACCTATCCGAGATCGGAGCATCTTCAGAGCTGCGTTGAATGTCGTTTCCGATTTACCTGCCAATCGGGTACTAATTCAGACCAGGCAAATGGTCACGTCTTACTGTCGCGACCACTACGTTCCGTGCACTTCGTCTACGCGCTCGCGAAAATTCTTCGCCCAAGCGCGAAACGCGGCTTCAATATCTGCCCACTTCTTGAACCCGCTGAGACCGCTAAACCACCTTCGGCCTGCTTTACCAGTGACAAACGCTACCTGCCTCTCGCCGGACGTTGAATCAAGCATTTCTCCCTCGATACTGACCCTCCCCACACTGAGCCTGGGAACCGCCAAGCCGATGCCTGGTGCCGTGGCAACGGAGGCAGCGGTTGTGGCTCCCGTCACCGCAGCGTTCTTCCCTTTTCCGGTGGGTTCCACATTCGTGATGGCCACATTCAATTCAAGTACATCGGGCCCTGGAGTGGTCACGACTTGATAGCGGCCGGATTTCGTGAGTTCATCGGCCACTGCATCGTGAAAGTACTTAGCCAATCGTTCCAGGTCGTCGGGGTCGATACCACGGTCTCGCGCTTCAGGAAGCAGATAGATCGTAATCGGGTTGATGATGAACTTGTCGTACTTCTTCATGGCCGACCGATCCTTCTCGTAGAGAAGCAGGTCGCCATTCTTCGGATCGGGAGCGAGCGAGGAGTAATCACCTAAGAACCCCGATACCGGTCTCGAGCCTGCTGTTTGCTTTTTTTCCGAGTCCTGCGCTCGAACAGCGACTCCGAGAAAAAGCACGCAAATGGCCAGCAGAGAAAGAGAGGCCAAACCAGAAGGTCGCCCACGGGTCAACCGCCGATTCTTAGGAGGAGGAGCCGCTCCTCGATTTGTCGGGATCATCGTCGCAACGCCCTGATTTTGCATACCTACCTCCAGTATTGAATTCTGGTCGCGAATGTATATGTCCCTCACCAGGCACCCGCAGATATAAGCCGAGCGTATCCTCGGCGTCAAGTGTTCTGAGAAGTTGCCCATCTGTATTAACGTCCTTCCGTCAATACGCTAGTTACCCTGTTATTTTTGACAATTGCACTATGTTGCGAGACAAGGTAAGTTTTGCGGCGCGGGGCTCACTCGCGGGCGGCCGGGAAAAGGCGCGGGTGCCGAGGGTTTTGGTCATTGGTCGAGCTATCCGGGGCCAAAGCTTCAGCGGACGAAGGAGATTAAGACCATGCCTAAATTTGATGTCACCAAGCTAAGTACCGCGACCAAAGAGCGCTCCAGATCTCGACTAGCCCTCTCGGGGGCTCTCGCGATCGCGCTAGCCGCGGGATTAGCGATAATGGTGCGTTCAGAAGTTCGCGCGGCAGATGCGAGACGCCGCACCGCTAGCAGTAATCCCCATCCTAAGGCGGCTCGGTCTTCAGCAATACCCGCGAGGGTAGCGCAAAACCCGGAACGAGAAGCCTACTTTGGTGAAACACACGTTCACACGAGCTGGTCGTTTGATGCCTACGTCTTCGGCAATACGAAGGCTGGGCCGGAAGACGCTTATAAGTATGCTATGGGCGAGACGATCGACCATCCTGCCGGCTACAAAGTGAAGATCACGCGTCCGCTCGATTTCATGGCGGTGACGGATCATGCCGAGTATATAGGCGTCGTTCCTCTGGCAAACGATCCCAATTCGTCGATCAGCAAACTGCCGATTGCAGAAAAGCTGAAGGTCAGAAGCAAAGATGACATCCTGCGGGTGTATATGTTTCTCGGTACTTCGCTTATTAAGAGCGAGCCAATCCACGAGCTAGTGAGCCCCGAGATCGCGGGTAGCGTCTGGAAGGATGTTATCGCGGTCGCGGACAAGTATTATCAGCCGGGAAAGTTCACAACCTTCGCCGCCTATGAGTGGACTTCTGCGCCAGACAATCGCAACTTGCACCGCAACATCATCTTCAAAGATTCCAAGAAAGTGCCGGGAGTTCCCTTTTCTGCCCTGGACTCAGATCATCCCGAGGATCTCTGGAACTGGATGGACACCCAGCGCAAAGCAGGTAACGAGTTGCTGGCCATCTCGCATAACGCCAACTTGAGCGACGGCATTATGTTTCCGCTAGAGGTTGACAGCAAAGGACGACCGATTGATGCCGCCTGGGCACAGGAGCGCGTGAACAACGAGCCGTTAACCGAAATCCATCAGCTCAAGGGCACATCCGAGACGCACCCGATGCTTTCTCCCAACGACGAGTTCGCAGACTATGAGTTATTGACCTACCTTCTGGGCGGAGTGGAACGGACTCCCAAAGTCCACGGCAGCTACATCCGCGAGGCCTGGCAGAACGGCTTGGCGATGCAGGAAGGCCGCGGGTACGACCCGTACAAGATGGGAGTTGTGGGGGCCAGCGACTCGCACAACACGGCTTCCGGCTACAGCCAGAGCAACTATTTTGGCGGGCACGGTGCCCTGGACGCCACGCCGGAGATCCGCTTGAGCGGCAAGAAAGAACAGGGCCTGAACGTGGGTCTGCTCAGCACTGCGGGGCTAGGGGGGGTGTGGGCGGAAGAGAACACGCGCGAATCGATCTTCGCGGCCATGCAGCGCAAGGAAACCTTTGGCACCAGCGGCGTGCGCATTAAAGTCCGGCTCTTTGGTGGCTGGGGTTTTCATCCGGACGTATTGAACCAAAAAGATTGGGTGAAGACCGGGTATGCAAACGGTGTGTCTATGGGCGGCGACCTTCCCAAGAAGGCAGGCAAGGAACCTACCTTCATCGTGTGGGCGGTGAAAGACCCCGATGACGGCAACCTCGACCGCATTCAAATAATCAAAGGCTGGACCAAGAGCGGCCAGATTTTCGAAAAAATATATGACGTCGCATGGTCCGGCAATCGCAAGCCCGATCCCGTGACCGGCAAAGTCCCGCCGGTGGGCAACACCGTGGACGTTAAGAATGCCAGTTATACGAATACGATCGGTGACGTGGAACTGAAGAAGGTGTGGAAAGACCCCGATTTCGATCCCAGCTTGCATGCCTTCTACTACGCGCGCGTATTGCAAATTCCCACCCCACGATGGACCACTTACGACGCCAAGAAGCTGGGCGTGCCGCCACCGAACTGGGTTGCTCCGGCAACGGTGCAAGAGCGAGCCTGGACCTCGCCCATCTGGTACTCGCCATCTGAAGAGGCGGGAGAGGCGAGAAGAAGGGCATGACGGTTGCCGAACTCCAGAGCAAGGGCGCGGTGGCTCTCGATGACGCGCAACTGACGGCCTTGATCGTCGGTAAGACCGTTACCGTACGCAATCGGGTTACGGGCGATCGGTACGAAATCCTGTATGGCAAAGATGGTCGCCGTCTGATCACCAGTGTGAACGGAAAACAGCCCGAACCAGAAGAGATAGGTGATGTTCTGCACGGTGGTGCCTTGGGTTCGCCCGCTCAGTACGAGATCGCCGGCGGACGCCTCGTCACGACCCTTGAGATGACGCCCTTCGCGGTAACTGTCTACAAGCTAGGAGACAAGTATGTGGCCGCGCGCGGCAATGAGTTCGGCTACGCGAATTATGAAGTTGAGGAAGTTAAATAAAATGAGCCAACTTGAAGAAAGCGAAGTAGGGCCGTCGAGCCTCGTGGCGATTCCGGCCGACTCAATTCCTCACGCGGCCAAGGGTGGCAAGGCGGCGTTACCGATCCGGTGGTTGCGCGAGCCGCTCGCACAGTTCTTCCTCATCGGGGTCGTGCTGTTTCTTGCGTATGGAGCTTTGAATCACGGCGCCGGCCAATCAGAGAGGTCCTACCAGATCGCGCTGACGACTGATGATCTGCGCCAACTGCAAAACACGTTCACGGCGCAGTGGCAGCGCGCTCCTTCGCCTGAGGAGATGCACGGTCTCGTCGAACAGAAAATCCGAGAGGAAATTCTGTACCGGCAGGCGTTGCAGCTCGGCTTAGATCGAGACGACGTTATCATCAAGCGGCGCCTGGCGCAGAAGATGCAGTTCCTGGCCGAGGATGTTGGCAGCACCCACCAGCCCACGACCGAGGAACTAAAGGCGTGGTACGTAAAGAACAGCGCCAGATTCGCCTTACCGAGCCGATTTAGCTTCCGCCATCTGTACTTTTCGCCTGACCGTCGCGGCCAGCATGCCCATGACGACGCGTTGAAAGCACTGGCTAAGATCCGAGCAGAGCCCGAAGAGTCGAAGGCAGCACCAGCGCTGGCTGATCGGTTCATGTTCCAGGATTATTACGCAGACCGCACGCCGGAAGAGTTGGAGAAGGAGTTCGGGGCGCGATTTGCTTCAGAGGTGCCCAAGCTTAAACCTGGATCCTGGCAGGGACCCGTCGAGTCCGGTTATGGCTGGCATCTGTTATTTGTGGATTCCGTGATTCCCGGCCGCGTTCCAGTTTTCGAAGAAGTCGAGTCCGACGTAAAGACCGCCTGGTTGGGTGATCAAAAGCAACAAGCCTGGCAAAAGGCATACGAAGATATGCGCTCCAAGTACACTATTGTCCTGCCCGGTCCTGCAAAACCTCAGTCTGCAAACGTTCCTTCAAAGACACCTCCAATTCCGGCTTCGTTAGGCGAAGGCGCCCAGTGAGTGGCCGCGCTGCATGTTTCATTTGGCTTTTCGTCTGCGTGCTTCTTGCTGCTTCGGCAGCATCGGCGCATGAGACGCGACCGGCCTATCTTGAAATCAAAGAGACCTCTCCTGGACAGTTTCTCGTCCTGTGGCGCACGCCACTCATGGCGGGGATGCGTCTGCCTGTAGTGCTGAAACTACCTGACAATGTGCGTGACTTGCGAGAGCCGAGCGTACAGGAGCTGGCGGATTCGCTCGTCGAACGCCGCTGGGTGGACGCCGGAACCGATGGATTGGCGGGCAAGCGCATTGAGTTCAGCGGTCTTCAGATGACCATCACCGACGTGCTTGTTCGTGTCGAACGTCTCGATGGCTCAACTCAGGTTACCCGGGTTACCTCTTCCTCGCCGACGTTCGTCGTGGAGGCGACGCCTAGTCCTTTGGAAGTTGTCCGCACTTACCTCGTGCTTGGCATTGAGCACATCCTCACGGGTGTTGATCATCTCCTGTTTGTTTCGGGACTTTTACTGCTAGTAGACGGGACAAGGCGCCTGCTCCTCACGGTCAGCGCTTTCACACTTTCACATACGGTCACCCTGACTCTCGCAACCCTCGGATTTGTTCACGTGCCTCCGGCCCCTGTCGAAGCGGTCATCGCGCTTAGCATCCTGTTTGTCGCCTATGAGGCGCTTCGAAAAAACGAAAATCCGTCCGGACTGGCGCAACGCAAGCCGTGGCTGGTGGCTTTCTCATTCGGCTTGTTGCACGGACTGGGATTTGCGGGCGGACTCAGTGCCGCTGGTTTGCCTGCGGCTCATATCCCGCTCGCTCTCGGCTTCTTTAGCGCCGGAGTGGAGGTTGGTCATTTTTCATTTGTTGGAGCGGCGCTCTTAATCATAATGGCGCTCAGAAGCAGGATGTCCCGATTGCCTTCGTGGTCCTGGCAAATTGCGCCCTATACGATCGGCGGTTTTGCGTGTTACTGGCTCATCGGACGTCTCGCCGCGTTCTACTAGAACCTGCCGCCTCGACGTCGCCCAGCTGTATCAACGTCCTTCCGCCGATACGCTAGTTACCCTGTTACTTTTGACAATTGCACTATGCGCGAGACAAGGTAGGTTTTGCGGCGCGGGACTCACTCGCTCCGGTAAGGCGTCGTGTGGGATGATGTCCCAGCCGTGGCTCCGGAACTAGAGGAGGATTACATGGGCGGGAATAAGGTTACGGCAACATCGATAGCGATTCTTGGGCTGCTAGTCGCGCTCTCAGTTCCGGCTCTGGTGATAGCGCAGGAACCGCCGCCGCCAGCGCAGGAACTCGAGAAGAGCTTTCCCAAGAAGCCTCCATACTCTCCGTATGCAGGCCGCCACTTCCCGGAGCGCGTCTATTGGGGCGACACGCATCTGCACACATCGTTTTCAATGGATGCAGGTGCTTTCGGCTGCCGTCTCGGCCCCAGAGACGCTTACCGCTTTGCCAAAGGCCACGAGGTCACCGCTTCCAGCGGCCAGCCTGCCAGGCTTGCGCGCCCTCTGGATTTCCTCGTCGTCGCAGATCACTCCGACGGTTTCGGCTTTTTTCCGCTGATGATGAGTGGTGACCCGGCAATTCTGGCCGATCCGCAGGGCCGGCGCTGGTACGACATGGTTCGCGGCGGCCAGGGCGCATCCGCTGCGATTGAGATCATACAAAACTTCGGCAAAGGAACGATCTCAAAGGCGATTCTTCCGGTGCCGGGGACAATCGCCTATCAGAATGCCTGGCAGGAGATTATCAAGGCAGCCGAAGAGGCCAATGACCCAGGCCATTTCACGGCCTTCATCGGTTTCGAATGGACGTCCAATACCGGAGGCAACAACCTGCATCGAAACATTCTCTTCCGGGACGATGCGAGCAAGGCAAGCATGGTTGAGCCCTACACAACTCAGAAGCCGCTGGGCAGCGACAATCCGCGCGACCTATGGAAATGGATGAGCGCCTACGAGGAGAAAACCGGTGGTCACGTGCTGGCCATCGCTCACAATGGCAACCTTAGCAATGGCCGGATGTTTCCACTCATCGAGTCGTTCACCGGCAAACCGATCGACCGCGAATATGCCGAAACGCGTGCTCTGCGCGAGCGAATCTACGAGGCCACCCAGATCAAGGGCGACGGCGAAACCCACCCGTTCCTCTCTCCGAATGACGAGTTCGCCAACTACGAGCGTTGGGATAAAGGGAACCTCGATCTCTCAGAAAAGAAAAAACCCGAGATGCTGGAATTCGAGTACGCACGCGCCGCTCTTCGCAATGGCTTGAAGTTAGAACAAGAACTTGGCGTCAATCCCTACAAATTCGGAATGATTGGTTCCACCGATGCTCACACCGGATTGGCAGCCATCGACGAAGATAATTTCTGGGGCAAAACCTCCAACGTCGAGCCCAGCGCCACCCGCGCTACGCATCCTTGGGTTAAAACACCAGACGCTGTAATCATGGGTTGGGAACAGACGGCTTCCGGCTATGCGGGAGTCTGGGCTACGGAGAACACTCGCGAAGCGCTCTTTGACGCGATGCAACGCAAAGAAGTTTACGCGACAACGGGCCCTAGAATGATCGTTCGCTTCTTCGGTGGCTGGGAATTTGCGCCGGGCGACGCCAACACCCGCAATCCGGCCGTGGTCGGTTACGACAAAGGAGTCCCCATGGGAGGCGATCTTTCGAATGCGCCTGTCCGGCAAGTCGCCCACTTTCCTGGTCGCAGCGCTGAAAGATCCTATTGGCGCCAACCTTGACCGCATCCAGATCATTAAGGGTTGGCTCGACGCGAAGAACGAAACTCACGAAAAAATCTACGACGTCGTTTGGTCCGGCGACCGCAAACCGGACGCAAAAGGCAAACTTCCGTCCGTGGGCGACACCGTGGACGTCCCTAACGCAACCTACACCAACACCATCGGCGCGTCGGAATTAATCAAAGTGTGGAAGGATCCCGAATTCGATGCCTCGCAGCGAGCTTTCTATTACGTGCGCGTGCTCGAGATTCCTACGCCGCGCTGGACAGCCTACGACGCCAAATATTACGGGATCACCATGCCTCCCGAAGTTCCCATGAAAGGCCAGGAGCGCGCCTACACTTCGCCGATCTGGTATACGCCGTCGGCAAAATGAAACGGATACATTTATGAGACTGTTTCGCGAACCGTTATTCCACTTCCTCATTCTAGGGGCCGTCATCTTTGCGGCCCATGGCTTGATCACACGACACAAAACAGATAAACCCGGGGAAATCGTTGTCACGCAGGGCGCGGTTGAGAACCTCGTAACCGGCTTCACCCGCACTTGGCAACGTCCTCCTACCGAAGATGAACTTCGCGGACTGGTGAGCGATTACGTCCGAGAGGAAGCCGCATACCGCGAAGCTCTCGCTTTGGGACTCGACCGCGATGACATGATTGTGCGCCGCCGGCTCCAGCAAAAACTTGAATTCCTTTCCGACGATCTGGCTACCCGAACGCAGCCCAGCGACGCGGATTTGCAGAGTTTTCTCCAGGCACATAAAGGGATGTTCCAGACTGAGCCGCTCTTCTCGTTTCGCCAAATTTACTTCAATCCGCAACTGCATGGAGTGAATCTTCATCGGGACGCAGCTCGCGTGCTCGATCGCTTGCGAACACCGGGTTCGCACAAGTCCGAAATTGATGCCGGAGATCCTTTTCTTCTGCAGCAGAACTTCGACGATGTTCCTCCGGCGGACTTGAAGAAGACATTTGGGGAAAAGTTTGCCTCTGCCATCAGCGCTCTGCCGGTCGGCTCCTGGCAAGGACCAATCGATTCCGGGTATGGGGCTCATCTGGTGTATGTCGCTCAATACACACCTGGCCGTCTCCCCGACCTTGCTGAAGTGCGAGAACAGGTTCGCCGCGACTATTTCGACGCCAGGCGCAGGGAAGCGACGGACAAGTTTTACAACGCTCTATTACATCGGTACAGCGTGAGAATCGAACCGCCTACAGAGAATAAAGAAGACAAGAAGGAAGACAGGAAAGAAGACAAGAAAGAAGAAAAGAAATTGGGACAGCTGCGATGATGCGCCTCCGGTTCGCTCTGCTTCTTCTTGTCCTCGCCGCCGTGTGGCCAGCTGCCACGTCGGCCCATGAAGTACGCCCCGCCTACCTGCAACTCCATCAGACAGGCGCAGACACCTACGACGTGTTCTGGAAGGTGCCGGCAGTGGGCGATGCCATGCGCTTGAGTCTCTACGTCGAGTTGCCGCAAACCTGCTCCAATCTCAAACAGCCTCACGGGTTTTTTGCCGACAATGCTTACACCGAACAGTGGAGCGTCAAGTGTCAGGGAGGTCTCGCCGGTTCCACTGTCCGCATTGAGGGGCTCACCGCCACCCTCACGGACGTGCTTGTGCGGGTTGAACGTCTCGACGGCTCTTCTCAAGTGACCCGGGTCATGTCTTCCTTGCCTTCGTTCGTTGTGGAAGCGATGCCACGTCCTTTGGAAGTTGTCCGCACTTACCTCGTGCTTGGCATTGAGCACATCCTCACGGGTGTTGATCATCTCCTGTTTGTTTCGGGACTTTTACTGCTAGTAGACGGTACAAGGCGCCTGCTCCTGACCGTCAGTGCCTTTACACTCTCGCACACGGTTACGCTAACGCTCGCGACCCTGGGTTTTGTGCACGTACCTCCCGCTCCCGTCGAGGCGGTCATTGCGCTCAGCATACTGTTTGTCGCCTGGGAAATACTTCGAAAACACTCGAATCCATCTGGACTGGCGCAGCGCAAGCCGTGGCTGGTGGCTTTCTCATTCGGCTTGCTGCACGGACTGGGATTTGCGGGCGGACTCAGTGCCGCTGGTTTGCCTGCGGCTCATATCCCGCTCGCTCTCGGCTTCTTTAGCGCCGGAGTGGAGGTTGGTCATTTTTCATTTGTTGGAGCGGCGCTCTTAATCATAATGGCGCTCAGAAGCAGGATGTCCCGATTGCCTTCGTGGTCCTGGCAAATTGCGCCCTATACGATCGGCGGTTTTGCGTGTTACTGGCTCATCGGGCGTCTCGCCGCGTTTTACTAGAACCCACCGCGTCGGCCTAGCAATTCAATTGAAATCGACCGAGTTTTCATGCTACCGTGACCACGGAGCTATGAAGACTAGCCACAGGACGCGCAGTGAGACCTCAAAGAGGATAGACCCCAAGCCTCGCCCGACGAATCAATTCGTGCGCGCAACAACGAGCTACAGGATGAGATTCAGGACGTGCCTTTATGTTTTTCGGTCATCTTATGTTTTTCGGTCATCTTATCTTTTTCGATCATCTTACGTTTTTCGGTCATCCCGAGCGAAGTCGAGGGATCTCTCTTCAGCGGGTCGCTCCCCTCGTTTTTTAATCTACGGTTCCGCGATTAAAACTTCCCCTAAACCACCTAAAATCAATGACATATAATTTTCTAATAGGCGGTAAACAGCCCTCTGCCGGCGAAGCCCACAGGCCCGTTTCACCCGCGGTTCGGATAGGATAACGGTGCCAATCGAACGCGAACAGCTCGAAGCCGACGTCCTCATCATCGGCGCAGGCCCCGGAGGCCTCGCATGCGCCCTGCACCTCGCCAACCTGATTGAGAAGCACACCACCGCGAGCAAAACTCCCGCGCTCTCCACCGAAAATATCTACGTGCTCGAGAAGGCTCGCGAACTCGGCGCGCACCAGCTCTCCGGCGCGATCATGGACCCGCGCGGCATGGCCGAACTGGTTCCAGATTTCCTGAACTCCGCCCCGCTCGATACGCCGGTCACCGGTGACGCGGCTTACTATTTCACCGAATCCGCCGCGCACAAGTTGCCGATCACGCCTCCACCGCTCGCGAATCACGGAAACTACATCGTATCGCTCAACAAAATCGTGAAATGGCTCGGTGGCCTTGTCGAAAAAAAAGGCGTGAACGTCTTCACCCAATTCGCTGGCAGGGAACTGCTCTACGATAAAAACGGAATCGCCGGTGTCCTCACCGAAGATAAAGGCGTAGATAAATTCGGCAAGCCGAAAGACAACTTCACGCCGGGTTACGAGTTGCGGGCAAAAGTCACAGTGCTAGCCGAAGGCCCGCGTGGCTCATTGACCAAGGAGTTGGTCAATCGGCTGAAGCTCGACGGCCTCAACCCGCAAGTCTACGGCATTGGAATCAAGGAACTCTGGGATGTGCAGCCGGGCCGAATCGACACCGGATACGTGGCGCACACGCTCGGCTGGCCGCTCAGTTCCGATTTGTATGGCGGCGGCTGGATTTACGGCATGCAGAATAATCGCGTGTCGCTTGGCATGGTTGTCGCGCTCGAATATCACGACCCGCTCTTCGATCCGCACGCGGCGTTTCAAAAATTCAAGACGCATCCATATGTTAA
Organism: uncultured Acidobacteriota bacterium; assembly: GCA_963697645.1. Taxonomy (GTDB): domain Bacteria; phylum Acidobacteriota; class Terriglobia; order Acidiferrales; family UBA7541; genus Palsa-295. The sequence continues at coordinate 17,998 of CAVOOU010000009.1, forward strand.
GAAAATTCTCGAGGGCGGCAAGCTCGTCCGCTACGGCGCAAAGACAGTTCCCTACGGCGGCTGGTATTCGATGCCGAAAAGTTTTATCGACGGCGGCCTGATCATCGGCGATTCCGCCAGCCTGCTGAATTCGCAGCGCCTCAAAGGCATTCACACCGCAATCAAAAGCGGGATGCTCGCCGCCGAAACAATCTACGAAGCGCTTTGCGCCGGCGATACCTCAGCCGCGAAGCTCGCCGCCTACCAACAGAAACTCGATCAGAGCTGGGTTAAAAAAGAATTGTGGGCCGTGCGAAATTTCCACCAGGCATTCCACGGCGGCCTGTATCCCGGCCTGGTGCAAGCGGGACTGCAGTTCGTCACCGGCGGTCGCGGCCTCGTAGATCCCATGCATTCGGAAGCTGGCTACAAGGAATATCACAAGCTCAATCGCGACCGCGTTCTAGTCGACCAATCCACGCGATTCAAAGGCGACGGCAAAATCACCTTCGATCGCCTAACCGACGTCTATCACTCCGGCACCCGCCACGAAGAAGACCAGCCCTGCCACCTCATCGTTCTCGATCCCAGCATTTGCGTTGACCGGTGCGTGCGCGAATACGGCAACCCCTGCCAGTATTTCTGCCCCGCCGCGGTGTATGAAATGGCCATGGAAAAAGATCAACCCAAACTCAAAATCAATTTCTCGAATTGCGTCCACTGCAAGACGTGCGACATAGCCGACCCCTACCAGATCATCAATTGGGTTCCCCCCGAAGGTGGCGGCGGCCCAAACTACGAAGGTATGTAAACCGCGCGCCGCTCACGTCTCGCGCTGCGCTTGCTTCGCGATAGAAAAAATTATCGTGATTCAAAATTATCGCGGCGGCGGCGAAATTCTAAAAATCGTTTCCGACTGCACCGGCGCGCCGCGGCAAGTCGCAGGCTGATTTCGAAACGCACTCAATTTATCCAGCATCAAAAATGCCGCTTTAAAATCCGAGCTTTCGAGCACGCTCAGATCGCTCCAATAACCATCTTTCCCGATCACTCCGTAAACAATAGCGCCAATGATCGGCGTCGCTCCTGCGGGCGCATTCGGATCGGGAAGAGCCGCGTTCTCGATCGCATCGCTCACCTGCGGCGGTCGCATGTCCGCGCACCACTCGCGTTGCGTCGCCTCCGCAGGCGGCGCAATCCATTTCGCTTCCGGCGGCGCGCTCGCCACGTTCGCGATCTCGATCTGCATCACCGCTTCCGTTCCCGAGAGTCCTTTGATCATTCGCGGATACCAGTGATTGCCCCATTGCGCCCAATTGGCAAATAGATACTGAATGTGCAGCGTCGAATCGTACTGCAGCAGCGGCAAGCCCGTCCTCGTATCGAGGCAAAGCTGCTGCGTCACACGGACTCCTCCATTAGTTGCACACACCACGTTGTGTCCGCTCACCTGCGAGATCTCGATGCGAGTCCGGGAATCGAAGTGATAGACGACGCCGCGGGTAATCTTCATGGCATTGTGCGTCCACCAATAACTGAAGGAGGGATAGGGAGCGTTGCGCTTCGTCCACAGCGTATTGCCGTTGGCGATCTCGGTTTGCTTCAGGTGCAGCAGTTCGGCATCCTCGCGCCACTTGTCGGCAGACTGCCACGTGAACGTGTAGCTGCCTTGTGCTGGCGGAACTCGCGGGTCGCCGCTGGGGTCGTTGAAGAATAGCGAGGCGCGAAGGATGAAAGGTGCGCTTCCAATCGCGGTGAGGTCGGTCAGTTCGTGTGATTTCGCGGCGAGCCTTTCGGTATCGGTTTCGTCGTCGAACGACGCGCCAGGGTTCCCCGCGCTGGGCAATGGCTCTGGCCGCCGCATCGCACGCCGCGCGAACGAAGCCCGAGGCGCGCGGTCTGTTATTGTCGCGCGAACGCGAGCGTGACCGCCGCCGTAGATTGTGGCCGCCGCGAGAAACACCGCCAGTGTGATTGAAAGGTGCATCCGAAGCGGCGCAAGACGCCGTGGCGCCGCGTGAATTATAGAGGCGGGAATTCAAAAGCGAAAGCACCGGGATAAAATTCCGTTCAGATGGGACGCCGCAGTTGCGCCGGTGCTCGCGACGGTCAGTTCTGAGTTTCGTCACCGCCGCCGCCGAAGGCGCGCTTCAGGGCGGCCCAGAAGCCGCCCTTCTTCTTCTGCGAAGAGCGCGGCGCCGAGGGGCTTCGGCTCGGCTCACGCGCAGAGACTTGCTCGAGTTGAGGAGCTTCCACGCGGCCTTTGAACTGCCATTCCGGTTGCACATGCGCGATGCGCACGAGGAGAATCATGTCGGTAGAAGGTTCGCCGGGAGGAGCCGGCGCATTGGCAGAAAACGTAAGCGGCGGCATCACCACTTTATAGATAGGAATCGAGACGGCAGGCGCATCCGGAACTTCGTTAGCTGGCGCCTGCGGATTGGGATGAAGCTCGTTGGCGGCGGCAAGCTGCCGGATTTGAATGGCCGGAGGCGCGGTATGAACTTCAGCAGGAGGCGGCGGCTCCGGCTGCGGCAGCGCTGGCGGCTGTGGAGCGACTTCGGAGATCGGCGGTGGTTCGGGTTGTGGTTTCGACGTGAGGCCCATTTCCGGTGATCGAGGAAGAGGCTGAGATGGGGGCGCCGAGTTGCGAGCCTGCAATGACGCACATTGGCAACTGCCGGCCACACCTGCAACCGGCAACAGCTTTCCGGCAGCAAGAAAGAATTCGCCGGACTGCGGCACGATGAGGCCTTCGCCGGTGAACTGATGTTCGAGGCGGAGCGCTCCGCTTGTGGCGACGACACAGAGCGAGTCGCTCAAATCGAGTCCAACGGTGAAATCGCGCGGCGCGCCGCCGATATCGATCGGCGTGGCGACGATGGTGGGCGTGAAGATTCGGAGTTGCGCGGCGGCAGGGAGTTGCACGCGCATACGCCCGAAATTCAATGCCAGCGTGACGGCCGGCCCAGATTGAAGCAGAGTAAATTTCGCCGGGCCGCAGATGTCAATTTCGCCGCCTCCAGCAAGAGTCATATGGGCCTGACCGGAGTGGACCGTGATTACGCTGCCGTTAACGACGAACATGCTCGGCGCGCTTGTTGCAGTGCCGCTCGACGCAGCCGAGCCGCCTTCGATCGAAACGTCATTGCCTTCCACGCGGCCGATTGTGCCAGGCGGCGCAGATTGCTGAGCGCTCAGCGGCGTGAGGCAGGGAACCACACAACCGACAAGCAGGAAGAGGAGCGGCAGGCACCGGCGCGCGCGCGAACGCTCTACGTTTCTCTCGCAAGCGGATTGGGGATTAGCTGCCAACTGACGTGTTCCCGGTTCGCCTATACTATACAGCAGTGAATAACGCGACAAAATCTGCTCCTGCCGAAATGACGCCGAATTCAAACGTCCTTTCCGCGATTGAGATGCCGAAGCTTTCGCGGTGGCGACGAATGCAAATTCCTGTGATTGCGTGGGCGGCGTATTGGTTGGTCAGGTCGCTGGGTCCGACGCTGCGCCTGGAAATTCTGGGAGTGCAAAACGCGGTGCAGATCCGCAATTCGGGCGAGCAGGCAATCGGAGCGTTCTGGCATCGCAGTATTTTCCCGGCGATCTGGATTTGGCGGAATCGTGGGATCGTGGTGATGAACACGGTGAACTTCGACGGGCAATGGACGCGCCGCGTAATCGAGAGGCTGGGATTTGGCACAGCGCAGGGAAGTTCGTCACGAGGCGCGATTGAAGGTCTGACGGTGATGGCGCAGCGACTGGAGGAAGGGAAGCATGTGGCATTCACGATCGACGGGCCGCGCGGGCCGCGCTACGTGGCGAAGCCGGGACCGGTGATCCTGGCGCGCCGGACGGGGAAGCCAATATCCGTATTTCACGTCGGGCTCAAATCGGCGCACACGTTCAAGAAATCCTGGGATCTGTTTCAGGTTCCTTACCCGTTTTCGCGCGCGGTGATGTTTGTGGCGCCGCCGATTTATGTGCCGGTTGATGCGGATAGCGAAGTGATCCATGCGAAGCAGCGGGAGATGCAAGGCGCGCTCGAGCGCGTGCGCGACGCCGCGGAATCATGGTTCAGTTTGAGCGCCGAGGAACAGGATCGCCTGCGTGACGAGTGGAGTGATAGAGGTCGCGCTTGCGATAAGGCGGCGAAGCATTCAGCGGAGGCCGCACGTGGGGCCAAGATATAGCGCGTTTGTGCGAGGTACGCCGATGCAGGCTTCGTCCACAGCTCGCGAGTTTCCAAAACTTTGAACTCATTGCGCAAGCAGAGGGAAGGCTACCTCCGCTCCCGCGGATGGAAAGACTTGATTTTTCTATGTGTCGTTGCAGTGCTTACTCTTGCAGTAAGGCATTACTTACCAGCGGAGCTCACCGACTACGAAAAGTGGAAGGCTAGACCGAAACTACAAGCTGTCTCAACCTCAGGTCCTGCGATACCAGGTCAGCGCGGCTTGCCGCCATGCCTGTTTATCGTGCCCCCAAACTCTGCGAACCAACCCGTTATTTCGGGAGAGATAGACGATTGTCTTCAGCTGATTCCCGACGGCAGAAAACTAAATCTGGTCGAAATTGCTCTCGGATTTGGAGTGATCCCCGTTAAGACCGATCTTTATGTCGTTGATACGATTCCTCTCGCCTTTACGCGGACATACGTGCCATTGAGCGACTGGTCAAACCGCTTTCAAGTTTATCTGCCGAATGTGTACGACCCGTTCTTAACAGGAAGCCGCCGCCCTTATACATATTTGGATTGGAGACTTCCGGATCAACAGTCTATCCATTACAAGCGCGTCTCGGCCGGTACCGGTTTTAGCGACGCAGTTTATGAAGACGTATCTCATACACCAGCTTTCATAGGGTCGCGGATTAGTTGGAATGGTTTTGGATGGGATTTGGTACTCAGGGATGGAGCGACCTATCTATCGCCGGAAGCGTATAGCGCGACGCGGCCACAGCAGGGATCTCTCGTTGGAATTTTTGACAAGGATGGCAACGAAGTTCGACTGTCGCGGAAAGACAATGGCGATCTAACAGAGATCAAATCTCCAAACGGCAAATGGATTCGACTTCGATATAGCGACGGCCGAATGGTTGAAGTCAAAGATTCCTTGGGGAATGTGGTTGACTACAGCTTTGACGGCGCAAATCGGCCTGAAACAGTTCGGTACCCCGATGGACACATAATGAAATACTCGTACGATCCATTGAACCGGATTAAGGGAATCGAGGATGCTTCGGAGGGTTTCGCTTTTAAATGCAAGTATGATTCACAGGGGGACCTAATCGAGGCGACGGTCAACGATCATCTAACTTATCGTTTTCGTCCTGCCATTGTTGAAGGACTGTCGAAGACGGTGGATGTCGGCGTCACCGATCCGCAGGGGGAAGAATATCGAATCGTGATTAGCGCAGGAGGAGGCATCTCCTACACAATCGAAAAGCCGAAGAGCGAAACCACTCGTCGCTAGCGAAGCGTTGCAAAAAAACAACGCAGGTGGGAATTTGAAGGCAAACACGGGGAGCACGGTTTCGATGGATGGTGTGCGATCGCTTCTGGCGGGTTCGGGCACGGCATGCCGTGCCCCTACTGAGGAAAAATCCAACGGCGAGAACGAAGAACGATTTCGTCGAGCGAGCCAAGAATCGGCGATCGAAGTGCGTTAATACGTTGGCACAGGCAGGAATGCCTGTGCTACTTGAGGCTACTGTGTGAGGGTGTCGTGGCCTTCGCCTAATTTCACCGGGACTGTGATTTTCTTTCCGTCGCGGATGAGGGTGAGGGTTACGGTGTCGCCGGGCCAGGCGCGATTCAGCAATAGAGTCAAATCTGTTTGGCTTGCGAGCGGCTTATCGTCCCAGGCTACGAGGACATCGCCGCCTGTGCGCAGCTCTTGCAGGCCGGCGACCATCGAATGAGTGCCACCGCGGATGCCTGCTTGCGCGGCGGGGCCGCCTGGGGTGACGCGTTCTACGAGGATTCCCTGCTGCACGGAAAGATGCAATGCTTCTGCTAATCCCGGCCACAGGCCGCGACCTTCGATTCCCAGTGTGGCGCGGCGGACACGGCCGGTTTTGATGAGATCTTCGGCGACGCGGCGCGCCGTGTTTACCGGAATCGCGAATCCGATTCCGGCTGTGGTGCCTGTGGGCGCATAAATTGCGCTATTGATGCCGATAACTTCGCCGTGCGAATTGAGTAGCGGTCCGCCTGAATTGCCTCGATTGATTGCAGCGTCTGTCTGAATCGCTTCGTCAATGAAAGTGTTTTCGCCGGTTTGGACGGTGCGGCCGAGCGAGCTGACGACGCCGGTGGTCAGCGTGCTTTGAAAGCCGAAGGGATTGCCAATGGCGAGGACGCGCTGGCCGACGAGGAGATTGCGCGAATCGCCGAGCGGGAGCGTGGTGAGTTTGCGTCCGGCGGGATCGATCTTGATCAGGGCGAGATCGTTGCGCGTGTCGACGCCGATGAGTTTCGCTTTAAAGCGGGAACGATCGCCGAGAGTGACTTCAATCGTCTGCGCGCCTTGAATCACGTGGTAGTTCGTGAGGATGTGGCCGTCGGTATCGATGACGAAGCCCGAGCCAGCGCCTTCGACGGGAACCGGATTGAAGAAGAAATCATATTCGACGGTGCGCGTGACCACATTGGCGACAGCAGGTGAAGCCTGGCGGTAGATGCGAACGTTCTCCGCTTCGAAGGCGTCGAGCGTGTTGTCGGATGGAGACGCGTTGAGACGGAGCGCATCGACCGAGCGGGGAGCCAGTCTGCCGTAGCGGGAACCGAGCCAATAGGCGCCGAGGCCGATGATCAGGCCGATGGCGAGGAGGCGAATGGCGCTCCGGTCATTTTTTCCGGTGGTCATGACTTAGAATCAACTTTCCGTTCGTACTTCACATGCGCACACAGGGCAGCTTGAATCATCTCACATATTTTCGGCTTGATGCGAGAGGCCATCTCGAATTAGTACGCGCAGACGCGGGAGAAAGTTTCCTCAGGACGCGGATAATTGCTTGAGATGCTCTACCAGTTTTTTCACCTGACGCTCGGTTTCTTCCATCGAGCCTGAACAGTCGACCACTTCATCGGCGAGTTGGCGCTTTTCTTCCGCGGGCATTTGCGAGGAAATGCGGAGCTGGGCTTGCTCGCGCGAGAGGCCGCGCGCGATGAGGCGCTCCATTTGCTGGGCGGGAGTGCACCAGCAGACGATCAAGTTATCGAGCTGTTTGTGGAAACCGCTTTCAACGATGAGAGCGGCTTCGACGATGGCGAATTCCGGGCCGCCGGGACGGTCGAGAGCGGCAAACCATTTGAGGACGACATCGAGGATGCGCGGGTGGAGGATCTGGTTGAGGCGGGCGCGTTTCGGGGCATCGGCGAAAACCACGGCGCCGAGTTTTGCGCGATCGATTGCATCGCCGGGCCCGAGGATCGAATTGCCAAATTCGCGAACGACTTCGTCGTAGGCAGATTGGCCGGGCTCGAGCAGTTCGTGGCCGAGCGGGTCCATTTCCAGGACCATGCAATCGTGGTCGCGAAGCAGGGAGGCGACGGTGGATTTGCCGGAGGCGATGCCGCCGGTGAGTCCGACTTTAAGCATGTTCGTGCGCGCGGGGTGAGATCACTTGCGGGCAGCCGCTGAGATTCTGGCGCCACGGCGCAGGCGCGCAGCTCGCACCGTGTTGCTCATGAGCATGGCGATGGTGAGCGGGCCGACGCCACCGGGAACGGGAGTGATGGCGCCGGCGATATTTGTGACGTCGGGATGCACGTCGCCCACGACTGCGGAGCCTTTCGCGCGAAATGATGCGAGGCGCTCGGGGAGATGCGCGAATATGCTTTCCGCTTGGGCGGCGTCGGTGATCCGATTGATGCCGACGTCGATTACGGTGGCGCCGGGGCGAATGTAGTCGGGAGTGACCATGGCGGTGCGTCCCATGGCGGCGATTACGATATCGGCGCGGCGGACGGTTTCAGGAAGATTGCGCGTTTTCGAATGGCAGACGGTGACGGTGGCGTTGGCGTGCATGAGGAGAAGGGCCATGGGCTTGCCGACGATATCGCTGCGGCCGAGGACGGCTGCGTTCGCGCCTTCGATTGGAATTTCGCTGCGGCGGAGGATTTCCATCACGCCGAGAGGGGTGCAGGCGACGAGATTGGGGCGTCCGGCGACTAGGCGGCCGACATTGAGGGGATGGAAGCCGTCGACATCTTTGGCGGGGTCGACTGCTTCGAGAATTTTCTTGGCATCGATTTGTGCGGGGAGCGGGAGCTGGACGAGGATGCCGTCGACATCGTCGCGGCGATTTAGGTCCTCGATGATGGCGAGCAGTTCGCTGGTGCTGATTGTGGCCGGTGGCGCAATGTTGAAACTGGCGAGGCCGAGTTTTTCGCTGGCGGCGATTTTGCTGGAGACGTAGATTTTGGAGGCGGGATTTTCGCCGACGAGGACGGCGGCTAGGCCTGGGCGGATTCCGGCGGCGGCGAGCGCGGAGATTTCGCCGGAGAGCTCCGAGTAGATTTGGTCGCGGATGGCGTTGCCGTTGAGGATGCGAGCGGGCAAATTGGCTCCCGGTGCGGCATATTGGGCCGCGGAAGCGCCATGATAGCACACGCGTTTGCAGACAAATGCCGCGGGCACGGGCCTGGATTCTTTCAGCCTACAAGTGGAATCGAACACGGGATATGGTGCAATGTGGTGCATGATGGTGTAGAATGCATATTATGGCTAAGACAGAAAAATCCGTTCGGCAGAGTGTCTCGCTTCCGCATCGAATTGCCAAGCACGTGCAGGCGATTGCCAAGGTGCGAAAAACCAGCGCGAATCGCGTTCTCGTGGATTTGATTGAAGCGGGGTTGGAATCTAAGGAAAGCGAGAAGGAAAGATTTTTCGCGCTCGCGAACCGGCTCTCTGAGGCGACGGAGCCGCGCGAACGAGAACGCCTGAAGAAAGAGTTGGCTCGCATGACGTTCGGTGGTTAGTGCCGAAGATTCAATGGACAAATCTTCCCCCCTCGCTGCGTGATCATCTTTTTGATCGGCTCGTCGAGCGCCAGATCACCGCTGGAGATCTCTACCAACTGAAGCTTTGGAGAGAGTCCGAACCAGATGCGCCGGAAGGTGAGTGGTATAAGGATTTTGGATCGTTCAAGATTTGTGGTGAGGGTAAGTTTCCCAAACCATTTCTTATGAAGGGACAGGCTGCAAGAGGGCGAGCACTGTAGCGAGAGGGTAAGGAGATGACAGTGTTTGGTGATAGGAGCGAGCGGAAGATTCAGGAACGGGCGATGCGCGAGGCGGGGAGGTTGCCGCCGGGGCAATCGTTGACGCTGAAGTGGCCGGTGCTGCATGAGGGGACTGTGCCGCAATTCGATCCGAAGACCTGGGACTTTCGCGTGACTGGGTTGGTGAATAAGCCGCTGCGGCTGAGTTGGGATGAGTTTACGCGGCTGCCGATGAAGCAGGTGACGGCGGATATGCATTGCGTGACGCGATGGAGCCGGTTTGACGTGCGATGGGAAGGCGTGCCATTTACTGAAGTAATGAAGCTGATTGATGCGAAGCCGGAAGCGAAATACGTGATGGTGCTGGCTGAACAGGGATACACGGCGAATGTGCCGCTCGAGAATTTGATGCATCCTACGACGCTTTTCGCGTTGAAGCACAATGGCGAGCCGCTGCCGGCGGAGCATGGGTACCCGGTGAGGCTGGTGGTGCCGGAGCTGTATGCGTGGAAGAGCGTGAAATGGGTGCGAGGATTGGAATTCATGGAGAAGGATGAGCCGGGATTCTGGGAGCAGAACGGATATCACATTTATGGCGATCCGTTCAAAGAGCAGAGATTCGATACGGATTGAGGCGGCGCTCGATTTATCGTTTTAGTTCGAGTTCAAGATGACGTGCTCTTCGGTGACGAAGTAGGCGACTTTCGTGTGGTCGATGAAATTTGCTTCGTCGGCAGTTGAGGCTTGCCATTCGGGGGACTGACGGACGGCGAGTAAGTCTTCCACATTGTCGAACCAGAGTTCTGCCATGCCATCGTACGCGGGAGGGTGTTTGTCTCCTGGAATGTTGATGCGGTGGCTCTGGACAAGTTTGCGGAGGCGGGGAATTCTCGCACCGATTGGGCCGTGGATATTTTTCCAGTAGCGGAAGAATTCTTCGTCGGATAGGGCGGGCTTTTTTGTGATGCAATAAACGAGTTTAATCATTGTTGTCTACCCTTTGAAATCCTGGCGAGCCGAAAGGTGCGCCATGATTATTAATATTCCGGGAGCTTGATTTTATCGGCGAGATCGCGGCCCATGACAAGGTCCGCCACCCAGGGAATTCTGAGGAGCTTGAAGATCTGGTTGCGCAGGAACAAACTAACCTCGGACTTCGGCGCGAACGTCCCGGCAAAGCGAAGCGCGGCTTTCTGTTTACGAGCAACAAAGGGCGCGAACAAATTCTGATAGCGCTCGAACGCTTCGCCGTAATTGCCTTTCGAGCGGTAAAGCTCGCCGGCCAGAACATACGCGGCTACCATGGCGAGGCTTGAACCTTGCCCGGCGAGGAGCGAGACGCAGAAAGCGGCATCGCCGACGAGGGTGACTCGATTCCGGGTCCACAGGCCGCGCTGCGGATTCATCTGGATCTGGCTGACGCGATCGAAGTAAAGCTCGGATGCGCCGTCAAGCTCTTGCAGAATCTGGGGGCACTCCCAGCCGCCATTTCCGAAACGCTTTCGTAACATCGCCTTCTGCGACTGGAGATCGTCCGTGCCCGAGGCATTGTCGTCCGCGAACGTGAAGAGAAACATGGTGCGGTCGCCACGCAAGGCAAAGCGCCCTACCTGCTGACCGACCTGTGTGTACATGACGTAGGTGAGTTCATCGCGCGGCCTGTAACCGGAAACTGTGAAAGCTGCGGCCTTGTAACCCAGATATTTCTCGAAATCGCTTTCCGGACCAAAAACGAGTTCGCGCACGCGGGAATGAAGTCCGTCAGCGCCAACGACGAGATCGAAATCGCGCTGAGCTGCTTTTTCGAAGGTGACGCGAACACTGTTTTCGGATTGCTCGATCTGCGCGATGCTATCGCCAAACATCGTTTCGATCTTGCCCTGAATCTTTTCGTAAATCATGGCGGCCAGATCGCTTCGCGCAATGCTGGCGTAGCGTCCCTGGGTCGTACGGATAAACGCGGTGGCAGGAAATCCGGAAATGCACTTCCCGTTTTTATTTACGACGCGGACTTCCTGGACCGCGTAGCCTCGTTCCTTAATCGCCGGCACCAGTCCCATGCGATCGGCGATGTCGAAGCCGGCGCCCCAGAAGTCAATCACGTAGCCACCGGTGCGGAGCGCAGGCGCTTTTTCGATGAGGGTGACGTCGAATCCGTAACGAACCAGCCAGAAGGCGAGTGTGGGGCCGGCAATTCCGGCGCCTGAAATCAGAACACGCATACCCGAATAGAATACGCCAGGCGGGATGGGATGCGGCTGTGAAGGAGGATGAGTTGAAATCAGCTCCGCTGCGGCAATGCGGCAGCTAGGATGAGCGAGGCGCCACCCATGGCCATTGCGACGAAGAGGCTGCTCCATTGGTTTCCGTTGTTGAGGTGGGTGGCGACGAGCGGGGCGTGCAGAACCAGGACCCACAGGAAGAACATGGCTGCCAGCATGAGGCAGGCGAAGCGCGCGTAAATACCTGTGATGATTGCCAGAGCGACTGCGATCATGCCGACGCCTGTGAGGTAGGTCCAGAAAAGTTTGCCGGGGATCCAGGACGTGATGAGAGTGGCGATGAATTCTGCGTACATGAAATGCTGAATGCCGAAGACGATCAATGCGAATACGAAGACACAGCGTCCGATCTTGGCGAGAATGGTGATGAGATTTTCTCGTCCGTGGAAGCTGGAGGCTGCGGTTGGGATAGCTCCGGCGAGCACCCAGGCTGCGGCGGCGAGGGCCATCGGCTCGACTGCGCGAGTGCGGTCATTTCCGCGGTGGATTATGTCGTGCAGATGAAGAGAGTGAAGACACAGGACGCAGAAGAATAGGAAGGCGCCCAGGAAAACGGCCGATAGGCGGGCGTATCTCTTGGTGAGGAGTCCTGCGCTGAGGGCGAGCAGGGTTGCGCCGGCGACGTAGGCGAAAACCGAACCGCCCGGAATCCAGGGAGGAACTACGGGCAGGCCTCCCTCGAAATGTCCGTAGATAAAATATTGAACGCCAAAAGCCGCAATGGGGATTGCCAAGCAGACGCGGCCCATATCGAGCAAAGTGTTCACGCTTACCTCTTGGTGGTCGCCTTGAAGAAGGCGAGATGTGCCGCGCGATGGTTAGACGCTCAAAATGAAAAAACGGGTTTGCGATGGGACCGAGAGGTGTCGTGAGGGGCGTTGTCTGGATTACAATGCGCGCAGGGCACAGAGGAGGCACCATGCGGGCAGACGAGGTGGAAGTCTCATGGGACTCGGCGAAGTCGAAGTGGCTGGTGCGGATTGTGGTGGGGGAAGAGGTGGTGAGGCGGTATTGCGACGCCGGGAAAAATGCGGACGACGCCTCGTTGCGATCGGCCGCGATGAAGACACTGCAGGATGAAGGATACGAGGCGGACTCGTCTATCGTCGTTATCAAGCGTTGATAGGCGTTGATAGGCGTTAATGGGCGTTAAGGGCGCTAGTGGGCGCTGAAGGCAGTGACCTCAAATTCGTGAAACATCGATCCCTTAAATACTTGTGTGCATTTGTGTGCACAGTGATGGCGATGGCGGCATTCACAGCCGGCGCGAAGAACTCATCGCGGAAGTCGTTTTCGAAGCCGTTAGACGCATCTGCGGCGGAAGACCGGACGGCGAAATATCTGGCCTCTGTGCGAGAAAGGCCGCTGGAGCTGATGGGCTTTCTCGATCGCATGCCGAAGGGCGGCGACCTGCACAATCACCTAACCGGCGCCGTGTACGCGGAGAGCTATATCAACTACGCGGTGGAAGATGGAGATTGCATCGACCGCACGACGTTCAAGATATTGCCGCCGCCTTGCGATCCGGCGCGGGGTCTGATGGCCGCGTCGCAGGCGATCAGCGATTTTGTTTTTCGCAACCTGGTGATTGACGCGTTATCGATCCGGAATTTTCATCCGACGGCTGAAGACCGCGACGTGCGGCTGCATTTTTTCGCGGCGTTCGGGAAGTTTGATCTGGTGACGAACAAGCACTGGGGAGAAATGCTGGCGGAGGTGACGCATCGCGCTGGGGCGCAGAACGAAGTCTACCTCGAGACGATGCTGACGCCGGATCAGGGCGCGGCGATCCAGCTTGGGAAGCAAGTGGGCTGGAACGATGATTTTGGCGCGATGCGTTCGCAGATCCTGGCTGGCGGAATGGCGAAAGTAGTGGCCGATGGACGGAAGAACCTGGACGACGCCGAAACGAAAATGCGACAGGTGCTGGGCTGCGGCGCAGCGCAGCCGGACGTCGGATGCGCGGTAACGCTTCGCTATTTGAATCAGGTGCTGCGCGCGTTCCCGAAGGAGCAAGTGTTTGCGCAGATGGTCGCAGGATTTGAGATTGCGAGCGCCGATCCGCGCGTGGTGGGAATCAATCTGGTGCAGTCGCAGGACGAGTTCAACGCGCTGAACGATTTCGATTTGCAGATGCGGATGCTGGATTATCTGCATGGCGTCTATCCGAAGGTGCACATCACGCTGCATGCGGGCGAATTGACGCCGGGCGAGGTGAAGCCGGAGGAACTGTATGCGTCGCACATTCGGAAATCGATCGAGATCGGGCACGCCGAGCGAATCGGGCACGGACTGGACGTGATTTACGAGCAGGACCCGGTTGGCCTTGTCGCGTTGATGGCGCGGAAGCACATTCTGGTGGAGGACTGCCTGTACAGCCACGAAGTGGTGCGCGATATGAAGGGATCGGAGAACGTGCTGCCGACTTACTTGCGCGGGGGCGTGCCGGTGTCGCTGGCGACGGATGATGAGGCGATTGTGCGATCGGAGCTGACCTGGTATTTCCGGCGGGCGGTGGAGGGTTACAACGTCGACTATCTGACGTTGAAGCGGATGGTGCGCGACAGCCTGGAGCACGCGTTTTTGGCGGGCGCAAGTTTGTGGGCGGCACCGGAAGATTTCAGGATGGTAGGCTGCGTGCGCGAACGAGAAATTGGGTGACAGTCCTGCGAGTGCGTCGTGCCGGGAGTTTCTAGCGGGAAGCGAGAAAGCGCGATTGCAATGGAAGGAAGAGAACGAGTTCGCGCGATTCGAATCTACATTTTAGCCGGCGCGGGCTTCGTGAGCGACTGCTTCGCCAAGGCTTGCATGTCGTTGAACAGATGAGTGTGGCGACCGGGCGCGGCGCGTTTGACCGCTGCGATCATCGCCGCAGCAACCATGGAAGCTGAAATCGGGCGATACTTGCTTGCGCCGCCGATGAACGCGAATTGCAATGCTTTCGCGAGAGCAAGGCCGATGCCCTCACCGGCGCGTTGTTCGGTGCGCGAGCCCATCAGGAAGCTGGGCTGAAAGATGTGAACGGAATTGAAGGGCAGCGCTGTGACTGCTTCTTCGAGTTCGCCTTTCGTGCGGAGATAAAAAGTCCGCGAACGAGCGTTTGCGCCCACCGACGACACCAGTGCGAATTGTTGCACGCCTCCTGCCAGAGCAAATTCCGCGAAGGCTTTCGAATAGCCGAAGTCGATTTTGCGATACGCATCGTGGGAGCCGGCTTTGGCATTTGTGGTACCGAGGGCGCAGAAGGCGTGCGTTCGCGGCAATGGGAGCCAGCTGGCTGAGATTATCGAAGTCGACGAGTTTCTGGACGAGCTTGGGGTGCGATTCGGATGCCGACCGGCGCGAGATCGAGATCACTTGCGCGTACGCGGGATCGTCGAGCAGCTGCTTTAGACAGAGCGAGCCCACGAGGCCAGTTGCTCCGGCGATTATTGCAATTCGCTGCGACATAATTTGAGGGTATCGAAGCTGCGGGAGAAATTCTAGTGCTTGCCGCGGCGGACGAAGGGCGTGTGCTCGTTGTCGAGTTCGCGTGGCACGCGACTCGGGCCGGGCTTGGCGGCGACAAATTTTACTTCGCGAATCAGTTTGCCGCCCCAGGCTTCATTGATGCGGGCGCAGAATTCCGGTTTCATGTCTTCGAGCTGCTTGCGCCAGGCTTTGTTGTCGGCGGCGATTTCGAGGCAGCCCTTTTCGCAGCGCAGCGGACGCGTGCGAGCGGCGAGAGCTTTGCCGACGATTTTGGGCCACGAGCTTACGAGCCATGCGAGGGCGGCTTCGGGGCGATGAAGGCGTCGCAGCGCACCGCCGAGAACTTGTCCGGCCTTGTCCATAGAGTTTGCGGATTCTAGCACAAGTGTGCGTGGAAATTTTTTCTTGTGACTACTTTTGCTCGGCGAGGCTCAATCGATGCGACGAGCGGAATAGACAAGAACGGGAGAACCGTCGGCGATAAATGCGGAGCGCGGCGGCCGCGAGAGGACGCTACCAACGTCAGATCCGTAAAGCGCGGCGCCGTCGCCTTCAAATGCAGGGTTCGACGCGCGCCAGATTCGCCACGGCTCGTGAGCCACGTGATATTCGAGCGAGCCGCCGTCGCGGCGCCGCGAATAGCCCCAATAATGTTCAGAGACAAATTGCTCGAGGCTGCCGCCGGCCGCGAGAGACGGGCTGCCTTCCGTTTGACCGTGAAGCCGAAACCGTCGGCGCTTGAGCTCCCAGCTGTATTCGATGGAACCTCCTGAATCGGTGAGATTGATCGAGTGGCGCAGCGGCATCGTCCTGTAATTTTCCGCGAATGCCATGCGCGCCAGAAACGTTACGGCGGGAAGCGAGACAATTTCGCGGATGAACATCACGCCGCGGCGGATTTCGCTGCCTTCGCGGCGGCGAACGTAAATGCGGAGATTCACCTCGTCGAAATCTGAATGGAAGGGAACGGAGATTACGCCGAAGAGCTTCGTGTGAGCGAAGCGAAGGCCGACGAGGCTGACGTATGTCTTACCTTCGAAGGAATCGAGTTCTGTGCCGCGCGGGACAAATGGCTGGAGCAGAGCCGGATCGATCTCGTAATTGAGCATCAGGAGATCGCGCCACTCGGTGGATAAAAAGACGCGACCGCGCGTCGCGCGCGCCGCGTCTGCTGGCGGCTGCAATTCAGGAACTGGCGGGACCATTGAGGCCAAGCTGTGGAGCGACGCCGCGAAGGGCTTCGATGCAAAACGCGATGTGATCGTCGAGGGGGACGCCGAGCTCTTGAGCGCCATTGTAGACGTCGTCGCGACTGACGCCGCGCGCGAACGCTTTGTCTTTCAGTTTTTTCTTCACGGATGCGGTTTCCACCTCGTGGATGCTTTTGGAAGGTTTGATGAGCGCGCAAGCGGTGAGGAAGCCGGCGAGCTCGTCGCAGGCAAAGAGGGTGCGATCGAGTGGCGAGACGCGCGCCACGCCGGAATAGCTGGCGTGGCCGAGGATTGCGTGAATGATTTCTTCGGAGTAGCCGCGCTGGCGGAGAATCTGCGAGCCTTCGTAGGGGTGCTCTTTCGTCGCGTGATGCTCCGCGTTGGGCCAACGCTCGTAATCGAAATCGTGAAGAAGGCCGGCCAGGCTCCAGGTGTTTTCGTCGCCACCGAGCTTTTGGGCGTAGGCGCGAACGCAGGCTTCGACGGCCAGCGCATGTTTTCGCAGGCTTTCGCTTTGCGTGTATTCGCAGAGAAGATTCCAGGCGTCGTCTCGATTCGGCATTTTTTCCTCGGGAATCATATTAATGCAACTGCGAGTGGTGTAGTAGGCGGATTGGGGATGGGGCGAGAGCTATTTTGGCCGGGAATCGCACGACGACGAGAGACGAATCACAAAACGGCAATTAGAAAGACCTAAGAAGGAAGGCCCACCACGAGCTACGGCGTCGTCATGGCTACCGGGGCAAATTGTGTCTGATGTTGGGGTGATTTTGGACGATAGACAACACGTTGGACGTCGCAATCTGAGTTCGGCCGCTGTTCTCGTCATTGATTGAGCACGGAATCGGGATGGCCGGGTTTTGAGCCCGCTGCGGCGGAAAATTGGCGCTTGAGATCGCGAATTTTGACGAAAATGCCCAAACCGCGGATGGAGGATTCCGAGCGAGCGGCTAAAAGGGCGAACGCGATCGTCGGCAGGGCAGCAGAACTCAAAGATGAGACAACCAGGCGACCGGCGAGACGCTGCGTACCATTTTGAGACGGAATCAGGTGAAAGCGTCGCAAAATGATTTTCGGCGTTTGTTCTCGTCATGTATTGAACACAAGGGGTTTGGGTAGGCGATTTCGAGGCTATCGAACGGAAAATGCAGGGCAAACTGGGGCGAAGCGGCCCAAAAAAGCAGGGTGAGGGATTCATAAAATTGCGTGGCATGACGATTGCAATAAGTGGACGAGCAAGGCCGATGTCGAATGAGTTTCGATACGGAAATTGTCACACAGGAAAGAAATAGTCAGTTTTTGGCTGGGATGGGAAGACGCGAAATGTCAGGCGAAGAAATTTAGAACCGGTCCAAGCACGGCGAGCAGATGCGAAGTCATTTTGTTTGTGCGTCGTGTGCGGGATGACTAGACTGTACGGGCATTCCGGGGAATAAATATCGCTTGACAAGAAGTGGCACGATGGGGAGAATCACTCGCGCGCCAGTCCTGCCTTCCCACTGTTGTGACGTTCCTCCCTTTCGCATCGCCGGAATAGTCTGCGAGGAGATCCGGTGGCAGATAAAGATGCAGTGGCAACCAGCATGGAACTCGATCGAGAAGTGATTCGCTGTCAGGTATGCGGACTGGTGCAATACCGCACGCGCACAGGCAACTGCCGTCGTTGCCTGCGCTTAATGCCTCCTAAGGTGGCGTTTGTCATTCCGACGCCGTCACCGCAGGATCTACCTGGTGATGATCGCCAGCTGTTCGAGAACTGGCCGAATCGCGAGACTGTCGAGAACATCGGCCAGCGAATCCGGCAGTTGCGGGAGTCGCGCGGGATGACGCAGAGCCAATTGCAGGCGCGCTCTCGCGTATCGCGCTCGTATTTGTCCCGAATCGAGAGCGGGCAGATGACGCCCAGCCTCGGCACGCTTGAAAAGATTGCCGAAGCGCTGGGAGTTGGTCTGAACCGATTCTTCGTGCCGGAGACGAATGGCGAGACGGTGCTCGAGGATCCGTTCATTCAGGGTCTTCGGCCGTTCCTGCGGCAGCTCGATTGGGCACAGTGGCAGGGGATTCTGAAGAGGCTGCAAGCGATCAGCGAACACGTGAACACGAACCATTCGCGGCCGCTTGTGGCGCAGGCTTCGGACCGAATGGCGGCGCACTCGGCGCATTCGATGCCTCGAAGACAGAACCCTGGACTTGGCCACCTTGCGGCCGCGATTCATCGGTAGTTGAGAATCGCAGAGGACTAGAAGCACACAACGAGATCTGGGTCAGCCCGGCCCAACCCGTACGGCGGACAACGTTTGGCTCCGCCGGCGACAAGCCGGGCGACTCGAATCGCCGGGACCGGTTTCGAACGGCGAATCCCCGCAGTCCACTCCTGAGAAAATCTAATCTGGCAAACTTATTGGACTTCTTTTTTTCCGATGCGGAGGAGCTCGATTTCGACTCCTTCAGGCTTTTTCGTCAGCGCTACCAGGCGCGTGGTGTCGCCCTTCTCGTAAACGTAAGCGACGTCTGCATCGGAGCTGACATGTTCGCGATGTGTTGCGGAGCCGTGGCCTTCGCGTTTGTAGCTGGGGCCGAGTTGCTGCTTGTACCACTCGGAGACTTCGTCGAGATCGTCAGACGTGACGTACTTTTCTGTAGCGAGTCCCAGGCCTGCGCCGCTGATTGCCGAGAGCTCTACCGTCGCGCCTTCGGATTTATCGGGTTGCGCGCCGGGATAGACGGGCAGGCCGGTGGGATGGACCTGGTCGCCATTCACGCGCAATGCGCCGGCGGGGGTTTCGATCTCCACTTGCTTGCCCGTCTGGTTCACGTGGACGTGGCGGATCAACATGCTGGCGACTAGCAGGCCGCCGAGCACGAGAACAACGAAACCGCCGCCGACGATGGCAAGAATCCAGAGAACCGCGTCATTGCGCTTAGGAGGAGGTGGCTGTGGCGGAACAGATGCGCTGGTGGGCGGGCCGATTGGTGCGGTTGACATACTTCACCCCTTGCGTGTTTCTCTCTTGAAGATACGCGAAATGGGTGTGAAATGTTTCCTTCGATAATTCGTCGCGCTCAAGGCCTCAGGTCATCCCGATCGAACATCGGTCGGGAGGGACCTGAGCTACGGCAGTTTTGCTGTCGCGGGAGTGGCGAAGCACGGATTAGTAGAAGACCACCCTGATGTCGTCGCGCTTATAGAGATGCACCGTATCGATGAACCGTACCTGCCGGTCGTCGTATGTGAGAATCAACGAGTGCGTGCGAGTGCCCTCTCCGAAGAAACGCACGCCGCGCAACAGGCCGCCGCCCGTCACTCCTGTGCACGCAAAAATAATTTTCTTGCCGGGCGCCAGTTCGTCGGTTTTGTAGATCCTTTTCGGGTCCTTGATTCCCATCTGTGCGATGCGTTCGTGGTGCTCGGGTTTGGAAACCACGAGCCGCGCAAGAATTTCGCCGTTCAGGCAGCGCAGCGCCGCGGCGGTGAGCACTCCTTCGGGCGCGCCGCCTGTTCCCATCACAGCATGAACGCCTGTGCCGATGACGGCAGCGCTGATGCCGGCGGAAAGGTCACCATCGGAAATCAGGCGGATGCGGGCGCCAGCGGCACGGATGTCTGTAATCAGTTTCTCGTGGCGCGGGCGGTCGAGAACGATGATGACGAGATCCTCGACCCTCCGCTTCAGCCGCTTCGCGATGGCATGGAGGTTATCGGCCACGGGCGCATCGAGGTCGACGGCGCCTTTACAAGACGGACCGACGATAATTTTTTCCATGTAGAGATCGGGCGCGTGCAACAAGCCGCCGGGCTCGCTCGCGGCAAGGACGACAATTGCGTTCGGTTCGCCGGTGGCGCACAGGTTCGTGCCTTCCAGTGGATCGACGGCGATTACGACTTCGGGATATTTGCGGGATTTGTCCTTCGCTGCCGCGCCGACTTTTTCGCCGATGAAGAGCATAGGCGCTTCGTCGCGTTCACCTTCGCCGATCACGATGGTGCCGTCCATGTGCACGGTATCCATCTCCGAGCGCATCGCTTCGACAGCCATCTGATCGGATTTGTGGCGATCGCCGAGGCCCATGGTGTGGGCGGAGGCGATGGCGGCGCGTTCGACGACGCGCAAAAATTCCAGGCTAAGTTCTTTTTCCATGATGGCTCCTGAGTTCGAGGCTAGCGCGGGGCGAGGGCGCGTCCCGTTGCCGCTATCTTATATCCAAAGGCAGCGATGATTGTCGAGCGCAGAGTCGTCATGGCAGCGGTTGGATTTTGGCATTCACGAGGAATGGGTCGTCGAGTTCGGTCATGTCGCCTGCCCTTTTGCCGGCGATGGGCAGCAGGCGCGCTGAAAGTGGCTTGTGCCATTTCACGGAGAGGCTGGCGACGTCGCCCAGGATGCGGACGAGCTGGTCTTCGGAGATGTCACCGGGAAGCGGGATCGTGTCGAGTCCGGTGCCGCAGACCGCGGAATAGGAGAGCAGGGAATCCATTGTGAGGCGGCCTTCGCTCCAGCGTTGCGCGATGACGGAATCTTCGAGGACGGGAATCATGAGACCGGAATAACCGGCGTGAGTGACCGGGATTTCTTTCAGGGCGCGTGTGATGATCGCTGCGACGGTGAGCGTGCCGCTTGAGCCGAGCGGAGCGCCGTAGAATTTTTCGATGGCGCCGCCGATGGAGATTTCTTTGAGCGGCGCGGGCGAGAGATCGATGCCACCGTATTTCCAGCCTGTTTGTGCATCGATCTGTTTTGCGGTGGCCTCGATTTCCTGTGCGAAATGGCCGAGCGTGTCGCGCAGGTGCAATACGGCTTCGTCGGGAACGTGCGTCGATGCGAAAACATCCGCAACGACGTTCGCGGATTGCAATGCTATCGCGAAATGCTTTTCTTCATCGCTGAAGGATGCCGGGTAAAAGGGCGTGTTGGGCGGAACTAGCGCGGCGGCGGTGAAATTGAAATTGCCCTGGCTGTGCGCCGTGTGTGTTGCGAGGTATTCGATGATGCCGGCGGTGGCGTGAATTGATTTCCAGTGGATGCCGTCTTCGCCCGCGATGCTGACGCTGCCTTCGAGGATTTTGGAATTGGCGATGATTTGGGCGAGCAGGTCCGCGTTGCGCGGGTCGTCGGAATCCTTCGTCATGGCGGGGCCGATCGAGGCGTCGAAGCCTTCTTTGACGGCGAGCTTATCGTAGGCGCGGAAAAATGCCAGGGCATCGGCGGTGGACATGTCTTGCGTGTATTCCGGGAATGGCTGCGTGGTGATGCGGATGCCTTCCACCTCGTAGCCGGATTTTTCGAAGGCGGATTTCGCGGTGCGGAGGAATTTTAGGGTTTCCTGGATTTGGGATTCGTAATTGGCGCGATCGAGGCGGATGAAGGCCGTGACGGCGCGGATTTTGGGTTTTTGTGCGATAACTTGTGCTGAGATGGATTTGGGGGTGGTTGCCGCAATTAGTAAGAGCACAGGCAAGAGTGCCTGTGCCACTAAAACCGTGCTCTTGCGACGACGGGTCGAGAAAAGCGCATCCTCTGACGAGAGTCCCTCAGCGGCTGAAGCCGCATCTTCAAACCCACGCTTCGGCACGGCTGAAGCCGTGCCCTGACGAGTGAAGAAGCCGCTCGGAGGTCTCATGCGAAGGCCGCGATTCCGGTGATGCGTTCACCGATTATGAGTTTGTGGATGTCGTGCGTGCCTTCGTAGGTGATTACGGATTCAAGGTTGTTCATGTGGCGCATGATGGGGTAATCGTCGACGATGCCGTTGGCGCCGAGGATCGAGCGAGCGCTGCGGGCGGTTTCGAGCGCCATCCAGACGTTGTTCATCTTGAGCATGGAGATGTGCGACGGGTGGACCTTGCCTTGATCTTTCAGGCGGCCTACTTGCAACGCGAGGAATTGCGCCTTGGTGATTTCGGTGATCATCCAGACGAGCTTTTCCTGCACGAGCTGGTGTGAGGCGATGGGCTTGTTGTCGAATTGCTTGCGCTGCTTGGAATAATTCAGCGCGCAATCATAACAAGCCATTGCTGCGCCGATGGCGCCCCAGCCGATTCCGTAGCGCGCCTGATTCAGGCAGGAGAGCGGTCCTTTCAGGCCTTCGACGTTGGGCAACAGATTCGTTGCCGGAATTTTGCAGTCGTTCATCGCCAGACCTGAAGTGACCGATGCACGCAGCGAATATTTTCCGTGGACGTCCCAGGCTTTAAATCCCGGCGTCCCTTTTTCGACGAGGAAGCCTCGGATTTTCTCGTCCTCGCATTTCGCCCAGACGACGGCGACATCCGCGAGCGAGCCGCTGGTGATCCACATTTTCTCGCCGTTGAGGATGTACTCATTTCCTTTTTTCACCGCGCGGGTGAGCATGGCGCCGGGATTCGAACCGAATTGCGGTTCGGTAAGCCCGAAGCAGCCGATGGCTTTGCCCTGCTGCAAGAGCGGCAGCCATTTATCTTTCTGCGCGTCCGAACCAAAGGCGTGAATCGGATACATCACCAGCGCCGATTGCACGGAAACGAAGCTGCGCAATCCGGAATCGCCGCGCTCAAGCTCTTGAGTGACGAGCCCGTATTCGACATTGGACATGCCCGCGCAACCGTAGCCCTTCAGGCTCGCGCCAAAAAGTCCCAGCTCAGCCATTTGCGGGACAAGCTGCACGGGGAACTTTCCTTCGCGATTGTACTGCTCGATGATGGGCATGATCTCGGCGTCGACGAACTGCCGCGCGGTATTGCGGGCGAGTTTTTCTTCGTCACTGAGGACGGAATCGAAGTCGAGGTAATCGACTCCGGGGAATGATGGCATCCGATTTCTCCTTGCTTGAAGGTTGCGTGCGGGCCGAAAGATGCGATGCTAGATAGGAAGCAGTTCGCCGGACCGTCAAACCGGCTTATTCTATCGAAGATAAGCCTCGCTCCGCCAGTCACCCAAGCGTTGACGCACGCGCGGAGTGGATGCGATAATCACGGGCTTTGTTTGCAGTCCTAGAAGTGTGTTCCGTCGGGGAAACGGAATACCCAAGAAGGCAGACTGACCCGGAGCGCGGCGCCCAGCACCAGACTAATCGGAAATGGAAATTCTTCATCAACTCGGCGAGTTGTTTCTCCAAGCTGTGCCCACCGTTATCATCGTTTTTCTTTTCTATTTCTTCATGCGCTGGGCCTTTTTCACGCCGATCCTGAAGGCGATGGATGAGCGCAAGGCCCGCATCGAAGGAGCCCAAGCCGAGGCGGCAAAGGCGAGGGAAGAAGCAAAGAAGGAGCTCGAGAGTTACAACCACGCCATTCGAATCGCGCGAGGTGCGATTTATGCCGAGCAGGAAGCTGCGCGCCAAGCCGTCCTCGAGGAGCGCCAGCGCTTCCTGAAAGCGATGCGTTCGCGCGCGCAAGAGGATGTGGCGAATGCCAAGAAGAAAATTGCCGCCGAAAGTGACGCTGCGCTGGCTGAGCTTGAACTCACTGTTCCGACGATCGCCGCCGAAATCGCGCACATGATTCTGGAGAGGCCAGCACCGCCCGCGGGAGGTTGGCCACGGTAATGCGACTCTTTCAGCGAGTACGCTTCCTTGTGGTGTTTCTGCTGATCGCGGTAACTCCTGTGCTGGCGCAAGAGGGAGAGAATTCTCCGGCAGACACTCCGGCTGGTTGGGCGTTCCGATGGCTGAATTTCGCGATCGTGTTTGGCGCCATCGCCTACTTCGCCGTGAAGTATGGCGGCCCGGTGTTCCGCGCTACTGCCGAAGAGACCGCGAAGAAAATTGAAGAAGGCGCACGGGCCCGCGAAGAGGCGGAGAAGCAGAAGAAAGAAATAGAAGCCAAGCTTGCCAACCTGCCCAAAGAAATCGAAGCGATGAAAGCCGAGGCCAAACGCGACAGCGAGGCAGAAGCGCAGCGCCTGCGAGACCAGGCCAAGGAAGAAGCTCAAAAGATAGAAAAATCGGCGCTGGCGGAAATTGCCGCGGCAGAGCGGGCGGCACGACTCGAAGTGAAAGCCCTGGCTGCGCGAATGGCAGTGGAAAAGGCTGAGGTTCTGTTGCGACAGCGACTGACTGCAAAAGCCGAACAAAAATTATTTGAGACGTTCGTGGCTGAGCTGGAGAGGAGCGTCAATTGAGCGCTGTGGCAGAACGGTACGCAGCCGCTCTGGCGGATGTTGCGGTGGAGCGCAAAAATAGCGAGACCATAAAACGGAATCTCGCGGCGTTCGTCGAGGCTTTCTCTTCGATAGCGGATTTGCGAAATGCGTTGGAAAGTCCCGCGCTCAATGCCGAGGTAAAGCGCAAAGTGATCGCCGAGGTAGCTGGGAAGATGGGCCTCGACGTCGCCGTGCGGAACTTCATTTATCTTGTGGTGGACCACCGTCGCACGGAAATCCTTCCCGAAATGGAGGAGGCGTTTCTTTCCGAGCTGAATGAGCGGCTCGGAATCGTCGATGCGGAAGTGACTTCCGCGCACGAACTAAACGATGACGAGAAGCGGCAGTTGCGTGCTGTCCTCGAGCAACGCACTGGGAAAAAAGTGGAAGCGCGGTTTCAAATCGACGGCGCCTTGCTGGGCGGCGCGGTAGTGCGGTTGGGCTCGACGATTTACGACGGTTCGGTGCGGGATCAGCTGAAACGGTTGCGCGAACAGCTCGAAACGGAATAGGAGCCGTAATGGCGAACATCAAAGCGGACGAGATCACAAAAATACTGAAAGAGCAGATTGAAAACTACCAGCAGACCGTTGAGGTGGACGAAATCGGCTCGGTGATTTCGGTCGGCGACGGCATCGCGCGCGTTCACGGCCTCGAGAAGTGTATGGAAGGCGAGATGCTCACGTTCCCGCACGGCGTGACCGGGATCGCGCTGAATCTCGAAGAGGATCAGGTTGGCGTGGTGCTGCTCGGCGACTACACGGAAATCAAGGAAGGCGACATCGTCAAGCGCACGAACAAGATTATGTCCGTGCCTGTTGGAGACGCGCTGATTGGGCGCGTGGTCGACCCCCTGGGAAATCCGCTCGATGACAAAGGGCCGATTCAAACGAGCGAGCGGCTGCCGCTCGAACGGCTGGCGCCGGGCGTGGTCGACAGGCAGCCAGTGCGCGAACCGATTCAGACGGGAATTAAATCAATCGACTCGATGATTCCGATCGGCCGTGGACAGCGCGAGTTGATCATCGGCGACCGGCAGACCGGCAAGACCGCGATCATTATCGATACCATCATCAACCAGCGCGGCGGCGACATGATTTGTATTTACTGTGCGATTGGACAGAAGAGGTCGACGATCGCGCAGGTGGTGAAGACGCTGACCGATTATGGAGCGATGGATTACACGATTGTGGTGGCGGCGTCTGCGACCGAACCGGCGACGATGCAGTACATCGCGCCTTTTGCGGCTTGCGCGATGGGCGAATACTTCCGCGATTCGAAGCGGCATGCTGTGTGTTTCTACGATGACCTTTCGAAGCACGCGCAATCGTATCGTGAGATTTCACTGCTGTTGCGGCGACCGCCGGGGCGCGAGGCGTTTCCGGGGGACGTTTTCTTTTTGCATTCGCGGTTGCTCGAACGCGCGGCGAAATTAAACGACAAGCTGGGCGCCGGTTCGCTGACAGCGCTGCCGGTGATTGAGACGCAGGCAGGCGACGTATCGGCTTACATTCCGACGAACGTGATTTCGATTACTGACGGACAGATTTATCTCGAAGCTGATTTGTTCAACGCAGGAATCCGGCCAGCCATCAACGCAGGTATTTCGGTGAGCCGCGTCGGTGGCAACGCGCAGATCAAGGCGATGCGGCAGGTGGCTGGAACTTTGCGGCTGGACATGGCGCAGTATCGCGACTTGGCGGCTTTCGCGCAGTTTGGAACCGAGCAGCTTGATAAAGCGACGCAGGCACAACTCGCGCGCGGCCAGCGGCTCGTGGAAGTGCTGAAGCAGGATCAATACCAGCCGCTGACGGTGGAACAGCAGGTGCTGATTATTTTTGCCGCGTCGAATCGGTATTTGGACGACATTGACGTGGCCGAAGTGCTGCGTTTTGAGAAGGAGCTATATCCCTTTATCGAAACGAATTATCCCAACGTGATGAAAACGTTGCGCGAGAAAAAGGCCATCGATGACGGCTTGCGCGGCGAAATGAAGAAAGCGCTCGACGCTTTCAAGGAAACTTTTGTGGCCGCTCTGGAGGCGGCGAAGGCGGATAAGGGTGCAGCCGGAAAGACCGCCGCTGAAGTGGCGGAAGCTCCGGCGGCCCCGAAGCCCACAGAGAAGGTGGCTGCGCACTAACCGCAACGCTCGATGCCCACACTTCTCGATTATCGGCGGCGCATTCGTTCCGTGAAAAGCACGCAGCAGATCACGCGCGCCATGAAATTCGTCGCGGCGGCGAAACTGCGGCGGGCGCAGGAAGGCGTGTTTGCGGCGCGGCCGTACGCGCGGGAAATCAAGCGCGTGCTGCGTTCAGCAGCGGCACGCATGGAAACGCCGATGCATCCGTTGCTCGAGCGGCGGCCCGAAGAGAGAATTCTGGTTGTGGTGCTGACGGGCGACCGGAGCCTGGCTGGCGCGTTCAATACGAACGTATTGCGGCGAGCCATGGAATTTTTGCGCGAGCACTCTTCGAAGAAATTACAAGTTGCTGTAGTGGGCAAAAAAGGCCGCGATACGCTGCGGAAGCGCGGCTGGAAATTTGCGGCTGAGTATCTGAATGTGTCGAACGCAGTGGAGTTTTCGAAGGCTAAAGAGATTGCGGCGAAAATGGCGGAAATGTATGTGACCGATGAAGTGGACGCGGTCTACGCGATTTACAATGAATTCAAGAACGTGATGGTGCAGAGACTGTGCGTCGAGAAGCTCCTGCCGATTGATCCCGCAGTGCTGAAGGAAGGCACCACGGAGAAGGGCGAGCCGTCGGACGTGGTCCATGATCCGGCGAGCGAATCTTTGCCGATGAAGCCGTCGCCCGATGGGACCGTGAACCTGGTGGACTACATCTACGAGCAACCCGTGGCTGAGCTTTTTGGCGGGCTCGTGCCGCGATATTTGGAATCGGAAGTATTTCGAATTCTGCTCGAGTCGGCCGCGGCTGAGCATGCCGCGCGTATGACGGCGATGGATTCGGCCACGAGGAATGCCTCGGAATTGATTGACAAGCTGACCTTGCAGATGAACAAGATTCGCCAGGCGGCCATTACGAAGGAAATTATTGAGATTGTGAGCGGCGCGTCGTCCGCAATGTCATAGCGCCAGCGGTCGGCAATCAATAAGGGGAAAAAAGAGATGGCTACGGATCAAACGAAAATCGGGCACGTTGTGGAAGTGATCGGGCCCGTGGTGGACGTGCTTTTTCAGGAGCACCATCTGCCGGCGATTCACAGCGCGGTGCGGATCACGAGCGAGGGATTCAATGTCCCAGAACCGCTCGACGTGGTGGCTGAAGTGGAGCAGCATCTCGGCGAAGGGCGCGTGCGTTGCGTCGCGATGAAGCCCACCGAGGGTATGGTGCGCGGCATGAATGCGGAAGATCTGGGTGAACCGATTACAGTGCCGGTGGGCCGTGCGACGCTCGGGCGCGTGCTGAATGTGCTGGGCGAGCCGGTCGACAATCTCGGACCGGTGAAATCCGAGAAGCGCTATCCGATTCATCGGCCGGCGCCCAGTCTCGAAGATCAGTCCACTACTCTCGAAATGTTCGAGACGGGAATCAAAGTGGTCGATTTGATCGAACCGTATCTCAAGGGCGGAAAGATCGGGCTCTTCGGCGGCGCGGGCGTCGGCAAGACGGTGCTGATTCAGGAATTGATTCACAACGTGGCGATGAAGCACGGCGGCGTTTCGGTTTTCGCAGGTGTGGGCGAGCGCACCCGTGAGGGAAACGACCTGTGGCTCGAAATGCAGGAGTCAGGAGTCGTGGTTCCGGGCAATTCAGAAAAATCGCGTTGCGCATTGATTTATGGGCAGATGACGGAACCACCTGGCGCGCGCTTGCGCGTTGGCTTGACCGGCCTGACGGTGGCGGAATATTTCCGCGATGAGGAACATCTCGACGTGCTGCTCTTCATCGACAATATTTTCCGATTTGTGCAGGCGGGCTCGGAAGTATCTGCGCTACTTGGACGCATGCCTTCCGCGGTAGGTTATCAGCCAAACCTGAATACGGAGATCGGCGAGCTGCAGGAGCGAATTACTTCGACGAAGCACGGGTCGATCACGTCAGTACAAGCGATTTACGTTCCGGCCGATGACTACACCGACCCGGCGCCGGCTGCGACCTTTGCTCACCTCGACGCCACAACAAACTTGAGCCGGCAAATCGTCGAGCGCGGAATTTATCCCGCGGTCGATCCGCTGGCGAGCTTCTCACGCATTTTGGATCCACGCACAGTGGGACAAGAGCATTACACGGTGGCACGGGCGGTGAAGTCGGTTCTTCAGCGGTATAAGGAATTGCAAGACATCATCGCGATTCTGGGAATCGAAGAGCTTTCGGACGACGACAAGCAAACCGTAGCCCGCGCCCGAAAAATCGAGAAGTTCCTGTCGCAGCCGATGTTCGTCGCCGAGCAGTTTACAGGTCTTGCCGGGAAGTACGTAAAGATCGAAGACACGGTGCGCGGCTTCAAGGAAATCGTCGAAGGAAAGCATGACGATCTTCCCGAGCAGGCGTTCTACATGGTAGGCGGCATCGAGGAAGTGCGCGAGAAGGCGGAAAAGATGGCGGCGACAGCATAATCGCAGCGCCACCAGCGCGATTCACGGCTCGAGACAAAATGCTACCTGAAAAAATCGAACTCGAAGTGGTCACGCCGCAGCGACATGTGCTCGACGAAAAGGTTGAGTCCGTCGAGATGCCGGGTAAAGACGGCTACCTGGGCATTTTGCCAGGACACGCGCCGTTGCTCACCGAACTCGGCCTCGGAATTCTCACGTACCACAAAGGTTCGGAAGTAAAGCGGATCACCGTGCTGAACGGTTACGCAGAAGTGCTGCCTGACCGCGTGATCGTGTTGGCGGAAGCCTCTGAGCGCGCGGAGGAAATTGACACACAGCGCGCGCGCACGGCTGCAGATCGCGCCCAGGCTGAGCTTGCGAAGGCCACAGGCGCGCCGGAGACAGATTGGGAGAGCGCGGCGGCGGCTTTGCAGCGAGCATTGGTTCGCGTCGAGGCCGCATCCAAGCGATAGATATTAAGGGAGATAACTACCAGCGCACACGGCATCGTCACGGGTTTTGTCGCATCGAATAAGTAAGGTACAAAGATAAGGGCTCATGGCTGAAATCACGGTTTATTCCACTTCCTGGTGCTGCGATTGCCGGCGCGTGAAGCAGTTTTTGCGCGAGCGCGGCCTCGCTTTCAAGGAAGTCAATATCGACGACAAGCCGGACGCAGAAGAATTGGTGATCCGCGCAAATAATGGGCTTCGGAAGGTCCCTACACTCGAAATCGACGGGCATTATGTAGCGTGCAGCCCGTTCAATCCTTACCTACTCGCCGAAGAATTGAAGATTCCACTCAACAAGTAAGACGAAGTTCCTCTCTGTCTCCGATTAATTCGCTCACGAAAGCCCCGCGCCACGTGTCATCACTCCCGCAAGCCGCAGATCAGGATTCAAAATCACGATGTCGGCATCGGCGCCCACCGCGATCACGCCTTTTTTGCCGCCAAGGCCGAGCCGCCGAGCAGGCAGCAGCGTGACCATGCGCACAGCTTCCAGCAGAGGCACACCGAGCGCAGCGATATGCTGCAATGCGCGATCGAGACTGAGAGTGCTGCCTGCGAGCTTGCCCTCCGAATTGCGAACGACGCCATCCGTGACGCTCACTTCGAAATTTCCAAGCCGATAATTCCCATTGCGCATACCCGTGGCAGCAGTTCCGTCGCTAACCAGGAGCACGCCCTCGAGCCCCTTAGCTCGCAACAGGATCTCGACAGCAGGAGAATCGACATGATGCCCATCAGCAATCAGCTCGGCCGTCACGGCCGGGTTGGTCAGTACGGCGCCGATAACACCGGTATCCCGGTGCGAAAACGGCCGCATCGCGTTGAACATGTGAGCGGCGTGAGTTACTCCGCGTTCAATCGCCGCGGCTGCCTGTTCGTAAGTCGCATCCGTGTGGCCCATGGAAGCAACGATGCCATTGCTCACCGCGCGCTCCACCAATTCGAGCGCGCCGGGAAGTTCCGGCGCAAGCGTGACAATGCGAATGAACCCATCGGCGGCAGCGATAAATTCTTCGAAGAGTTCCTTCGAGGGTGGTGTGATGGCATCGAGTGGATGCACGCCTCGCCGAGCTGGATTGATGAAGGGCCCTTCCAGGTGAATTCCCAAGACTTCGGCCACAAACCGCGAATCGGTGTTCCGGGCACTGCGGATATACCGTGCAATGCCATGCAGGCTTTTGCAGGTCTCTTCCGGCGGCGCGCTGACGGTGGTTGCTACCAGCGACGTGGTGCCGCGCCTCGCAACCGTGGAAGCGACCTTGGCAATTGCTTCCGCTGTGCCTTCCATCACATCATGACCACCGGCACCGTGAATGTGCACGTCCACGAATCCGGGAATGACGATTTTGTCGCCCGCCGCGAAATGTTCCGAGTCATCGGGGATGCGCACTTCGTCGCGATGGCCCATCTGCGTGATCTTGCCGTCTTCCACGACAATCACGCTGTCGAGAATTTCTTCGTGGGGAGTGAGTATCCGGCTGGCGTAAATGGCGGTCGCGGCCATAGCTCGTTCATGCTACCCGAACTCAGAGCGAAAAACACAAGCGAGCCTTGCATCCTTTTCCTTCTCCGCTACAATCATGGTGCTCGAAAAATTCAATTAAAATGGACCGGCAGCAGGTTTGGAGGAATTTGCATGGCATATGACAAGCGGTACGTAGCCCAGAAACGCCAGCGGCGTCGCAGAAAGACCGCCAAGGCCAAGATGCATCTCTACGAGCAGGGAAAACTCCCGCACGACAAGCTTCCTGCCCTTGCGAAAAAGTTCCTGAGCCGCAAGACCCGAGCCCTGAAGCGCGCCAGCTAGTTTTGTTTAGCCAAAAAAAAGGGCGTCCGCTAGGACGCCCTTCCTTGCGCTGCGCCCGCCAGCTGGCGGCGTGATTTTTGTTCGGTACTAGCTGCCAGACGCCTGTGCGTGGGTGTTGGAAGCGGACTTGGGCACGCTCAGGTAACCGGCAATCTTGTCTTTGCCCACCTGATTGACCGTCAACTCCATCGGTGCACGGGTGCCGCGAGAAAAGAAGTAGATCGGCTCGTTTACTGAGCGGTTCTTCTTCTCGTAGCGGGCATCGTCGATGTACATGGCGATGGTGTAGATGTTCTTCTTGGGATTCACGCTGCGGAGTTCGATCATCAGATCGCCCACTTTCTGGCGCTGATCTTTCTTGTCGATCGTGAACTCGTAGTAGTCGCGCTCGCCAAGACGCCGCAGTTCTTCCACTTCGTCGTGGTTCTTCGCGATCAGCGTGCCGAATTCACCGCGCGTCATGTTCAGGCTGTTCTTCGTGGTTTCAAGGTCGGACTTGACGCCGTTGACGTCCGTGCCAAGTTTATTCACGTCGTCCATGCCGGCCTTGGTCGCGAGCTCTCCATTCACATTGTTTTGGAGATCCGCAAGCTGCTTGGCATCTTCGTTCTTGATCTTGTTCGCCTGCGCGCGCGCCCGGGTGAGCTCGCTCTGCGTCAGTTTCATTTTATCCGTGACGATGCTCAATTCACCCTGGAGCTGCGCATTCGTGTCCTCTGCCTTCGCCAGACGCTGGCTCAGCACCTCTTGTTGCTGCTTCTCCTGTTGCTGCGAAGTTACGAGGTTCTGCGCCAACTCCTTAGAGTGGTTCGACGCGCTCCACCCGGTTCCCAAAGCTGCCAGCGAGACGATCGCTAGCGCTATCACCACGATTCCAACCCAACGCGGTGCCGCGGCCTCGGCCGCTACATATTCCTGCTTGCCATCATCAATACTCATATTGCTATTCCTCCGTGGACGCCCTTGCGCAGATGGGAAAGAGCAAAAGCAACGCCAATCGTGCCAAACTGGCATGGTGTCCATATGTATAAGAAAAATAGTGACTTGAGCTCTGTCAGGGGGAGGGATATTTGCGAATAGTCTATCCAAGGACCTGCAATTTTTACCCTATTTCATGGATTTCTTCGCGGTACTACTTACACACTCCCGGGTGGAGATCTGAAGAGGGATGTCGCCAAACCCCTCCCACCACGATGGGCCGCCACAAAGGTGCAATCAGCGAGTAACCGTCATGGCGCGGAGCTGGGCGATTCGATCTGCGAGCGGCGGATGCGTGCTGAAGAGGCTCGAGAAAATCTGACCTGCCGACAGCGGCTGCACGATCATCAGAGCCGATGTTGTAGGCGGAACATCCATGGGAATGCGCTTGTTGTAAGCGCCAAGTTTTTCGAGCGCGCGGATTAGGCCGTAAGGGTGGCCAACCATTTTTGCGCCGGAGGCGTCCGCTTGATATTCGCGTTGCCGCGAGATGCCCATCTGCAGCAAGAGCGCAGCGAACGGGGCGAGAATCAACATCAGTATTCCTGTGAGACCGCTGCCTCGCTCCCGGCTGTCGCCACCGCCGCCAAACCAAAAGCCCATTCTGGCGACCCATGTGATCGCGCCTGCGATGGTGGCCGCAATCGAGGATGTCAGGATGTCGTAGTTGCGGACGTGCGAGAGCTCGTGCGCGATTACGCCTTCCAGTTCCTCGTCGTCCATCAATTCCAGCAGGCCTTGCGTCACAGCGACCGAAGCATGACTCGGATTGCGGCCGGTGGCGAATGCGTTGGGCGCGGCCTGAGGAATCAGGTACATCTTCGGCATGGGCAGATTCGATTTCGCAGCCAGACGCTCCATCACCTCATAAAGCCGCGGCGCCTGTTCTTTGCTGATGGGTTGGGCTCCGCTGGACATCAGCGCAATCTTGTCCGAAAAGAAGTATGCAGTGCCGTTCATCAGGACCGCGAAAACAAGCGCAAGTGTCATACCGCGCTCGCCGCCAAACGCCGATCCAAGAAAAAGCAGTAGCAATGTAAGAGCCGTGAGCAAAAATGCGGTTTTTAGTGTTTTCATTTTCGATGTTCCCCGGGCGCGATTCTTACGCAGCGCCCGCCTTCGCCGTCTCCGTTGCGAATTTCATTTCGTCGCTTCGCGGATCGGCATCAACAATCACCGTATCACCCGGCTTCACCTCGCCGTCGAGAAGCTTGAGGGCCAGCGGATCTTGAATCAGCCGCTGAATGGCGCGCTTCATCGGACGTGCGCCGTACGCCGGATCGAATCCTTCGCGGAACAAAAGAGTCTTCGCCGCGGGCTTGAGCTTCAACGTGATTTTTCTTTCGCTCAGCAGCTTCACCACATTGCGCATCTGCAGCTCGATGATGTGCTCGATCTGGTCTTTGCCCAGCGGCTGGAACATCACGATGTCGTCGATGCGGTTCAAAAATTCCGGGCGGAAGAGTTCGCGAAGCGCCGCCATGGCTTGCTCGCGTGCCTTCTTCGGATCCTTTGCGGCGAGTTCGAAGATCGCAGTTGAGCCGATGTTCGACGTCATGATGATCACCGTGTTGCGAAAATCCACGGTGCGGCCTTTTCCGTCCGTGAGCCGTCCTTCGTCGAGGATCTGCAGCAGGACGTTGAACACATCCGGGTGCGCTTTTTCGATTTCGTCAAGCAGCACGACGGAATACGGGCGCCGGCGAACCTGCTCGGTTAGCTGGCCGCCCTCTTCGTAGCCCACGTAGCCCGGGGGCGCTCCAATCATGCGCGCCACGGAGTGCTTTTCCATGTACTCGGACATGTCGAGGCGGATGATGGCGCGCTCATCGTCAAATAGAAATTCTGCCAGAGCACGCGCGAGCTCCGTCTTGCCTACACCAGTCGGGCCGAGAAACAGGAACGAACCGATCGGGCGATTTGGGTCGCTCAGGCCGGAGCGGTTACGGCGGATCGCATTCGCGACGATGGCTAAAGCCGCCTCCTGGCCTACTACGCGCTGGCGCAGTCGTTCTTCCATGTGAATCAGCTTTTCGACTTCGCCTTCGAGGAGACGTCCCACAGGAATACCGGTCCATTTGCTGACGATTTTCGCGATCTCTTCCTCGCCCACTTCTTCCTTCAGCATCGGATGATCTTTTTGCAATTCGCCGAGGCGGTCCTGCGCGGTCTTCAATTCCTTTTCGGCCGCGGAAAGTTTGCCGTAGCGAATTTCCGCCACGCGGGCGAGGTCGCCGGCGCGCTCGTAGCGTTGTTCTTCGGTCTTCAGCTGGTCGATCTGCTCTTTGATTTTGCGAATCTTTGCGATGGCTTCTTTTTCTGTTTGCCAGTGCGCCTTGAGCGTGTTGGACTGCTCGCGCAGAGCCGCCCAGTTCTTTTTCAATTTGGCCTAGCCGCTCGCGCGAATGCGCATCAGACTCTTTCTTCAGCGCCTGGCGCTCGATTTCGAGCTGCATGATGCGGCGTTCGATTTCGTCGATCTCCGAGGGCAGAGAATCAATTTCCATACGCAGGCCGGCGGCGGCTTCATCGATAAGGTCGATGGCTTTGTCGGGCAGGAACCGGTCGGTGATATAGCGTTGCGAGAGCATCGCCGCCGCAACGATTGCAGAGTCTTTGATGCGCACGCCGTGGTGCACTTCGTAGCGTTCTTTTAGGCCGCGCAGAATCGCGATCGTGTCTTCGACCGATGGTTCGCCAACAAATACGGGCTGGAAGCGGCGTTCGAGCGCGGGGTCTTTCTCAATGTATTTGCGGTACTCGTTGAGAGTAGTTGCTCCGATCGCCCGAAGCTCACCACGCGCAAGGGCCGGCTTCAGCATGTTCGAAGCGTCCATCGAGCCTTCGGCGGCGCCAGCGCCGACGAGTGTGTGCAGCTCGTCGATAAAAAGAATCACCTGGCCTTCGGATTCCGTGACTTCCTTCAGGACAGCTTTAAGGCGATCCTCGAATTCGCCGCGATACTTCGCGCCGGCAACCAGCGCTGAAAGATCGAGCGTAACAATGCGCTTCGGCCGCAGAACTTCCGGCACGTCGCCCGCAACGATTCGCTGGGCAAGGCCCTCCACGATGGCGGTCTTGCCGACGCCTGGCTCGCCGATGAGCACCGGGTTGTTCTTCGTGCGGCGCGCGAGAATCTGCATCACGCGGCGAATTTCCTCGTCGCGGCCAATCACAGGGTCGAGCTTGCCCCGGCGCGCCAAATCGGTCAGGTCGCGTCCGTACTGTTCAAGCGCGCGATAAGTGGATTCGGGGTTTTGCGACGTGACGCGATGGCTGCCTCGAATCGCGGCCATAGCCTGCAGGATGGTTTCGTGCGTCACACCATGCTTCGTGAGAATTTCACCGGCTGAGTCGCGCTTCGCGGCGGCGATGCCCAACAAGATGTGCTCGGTTGAGACGTATTCGTCTTTCAGGCGCTGCGCTTCTTCGAACGCGCGCTCCAAAACCTTGTTTGCTTCCGGGCTCAGATATTGTTCCGAGCCTCCGGAAACCTTCGGCAGCCGCTCCACTTGCTTCTCAACTTCACTTGCCAGCTGCGTGGGCGACACACCCAGCTTTTCGAGCAGGGGAGGCACCACGCCGTCACCCTGCGCAAGCAGCGCCCAAAGGACGTGCAGCGGCTGAACCTGCTGCTGTCCATAGCGCGCAGCCATTTCCTGCGCAGCTTGCACCGCTTCCTGGGCCTTTAGAGTCAGTTTGTCAAATCTTGGCATTTCGCAATCTTCTCACTTTCGCAGAGCAACAAACAGGTGCTCGCAACCACCCAGCCCCCCAACTCTTGCTGCGATCTTGAGCTTTTGCCGGACGCTCATGGAGGACCAAGCGTAAGCGCATGGCAATAATAAAATATGCGCGTCTTGTTGTCAAGTATCTGCTACACTTAGAGGCTAGAGATGCAAGCTATGTATTTAATTATAATACCCTTACGATCAGGCACTTAAGATAGTGCGTTTCTGGCATAGTTAGAAGAATAGGGTGATCCTGCGCCTGCGTGCGCCGATCTACAACAACCACGCTTCGGCGGGCGTCGATAGCTGCTTCGGCGAGGATCTGCAGGAACAGCGCCTCTGGGATGTGGTAGGAGCAGGAGCACGTGACGAGGAAGCCGCCAGGCTTCAGCAGCTTCAAGGCGCGAAGATTGATCTCCTTGTAGCCGCGCTGAGCCGCGGCGATGCTATCGCGATTCTTGGCGAAGGCAGGTGGGTCAAGGATGACCATCTGGAATTTGCGGCCCACATCGTCGTACTCCTTCAGGATGTCGAAGGAATTGCCTTCGCGAAAAGTGACGTTGGAGATGGAATTCAGCTCTTGATTGCGGCGCGCGGCTGCAATCGCGTTGGGAGCCATGTCAGTGGCTTCCACGTGCTCGCAGTGGGCTGCCACCGTGAGAGCGAAGCCGCCGTTGTAACTGAAGCAGTCGAGCACTTCGCCGGATGCGTAGCGGCGAGCGGCCAGGTGGTTCTCGCGCTGGTCGAGGAACGCGCCGGTCTTCTGTCCTCGGCGCAGGTCGTACACAAAACTGATTCCGTTTTCCTTGGCGATAATTTCTTCAGGAACTTCGCCTTGTAGCACGCTTACGCCTTGGTTGAGGCCTTCGAGCAAGCGCACCTTTGGATCATTCCGTTCGAGGATGCCTTTCGGCGAGAAGAGTTCCATCAGGATTTCTACGAAGAGGTCCTTCAGGCGGTCGGTCGATTGGCTCAGCGTTTGTACAACGAGATAATCACCGTAGCTATCGACGACGAGCGA
Organism: uncultured Acidobacteriota bacterium; assembly: GCA_963697645.1. Taxonomy (GTDB): domain Bacteria; phylum Acidobacteriota; class Terriglobia; order Acidiferrales; family UBA7541; genus Palsa-295. The sequence continues at coordinate 54,899 of CAVOOU010000009.1, forward strand.
CGGCAGATGGTCCGCTTCGCCGTAGATGAGCCGAAAGGCATCGGTGTTCTCGACAACGATTTTGCGGTAGGCGGCGGCGCTGCGAATGCGCTGGGTGAAGAATGCGCGGTCAATGGGCACGTCTTCGCGTGTAAGCAACCGGATGGCGATTTGGGATTTGTCGCTGTAGAAGGCGCGACCTTGGAAGCGCCCTCGTTCGTCGGCGAGACGTACGACGCCTCCGGGTTCGGCGTTGGCGCTCCGGACGTCACTTCGATAGACCCAAAGATGCCCCGAGCGCAGCCGTTCTATGCCGCGCGGCCCGATAACGACGGAACCTTCTGCCACAAATATATTCCTTTCTTCCCATGACGCGGTTGAGGAGGGTCTCGCCTCAGCCAGCGGCCTCTCAACAACATAGAATCACCCTTCAATCCGCTACAATGTTGACAAAGATACAGCAGAAATACACATGCCAAAGACACGCCAATGAATTTGCGCGACTTCGATTACGAGCTTCCGGCCGGAAGTATAGCCCAGCGGCCACTCGCGGAACGCGACGCATCGCGAATGCTTCTCTTGAGCCGCGCTACTGGAGCGTGGGAGGACCGCCAGTTTCGCGAATTGCCGGCGCTGCTCAGAGGCGACGAACTTCTCGTATTGAACGATGCTCGCGTGCTGCCGGCGCGTCTGTTCGGGCATCGTGCCGGTTTGCGCGCGGCGCCACCCAGCGAAAAGAGTCCCGTGCGAGATGAATTTCTCACTTCGCCGATCGAGGTGTTGCTGGTTCGTCAGCTTGCGCCGGACATCTGGGAGACGCTCGTGCGGCCGGGGCGCAAAATTCCCGTGGGCGAGCGAATTGTGTTTGGCGAAGGCGAACTACAGGCCCAGGTGGAAGCCCGCGCCGACTACGGCCTGCGCGTGCTACGGTTCGAATCGAAGAATGGTTTCCACGAAGAGCTCGATCGCCTCGGTCACATTCCGCTTCCGCCGTATATCAAGCGTGCGGACGAACCGCTCGATCGCGAGCGTTACCAGACCGTTTACGCCCGCCAGGGAAGCGCCGTGGCGGCCCCGACCGCGGGGTTGCATTTCACGCCGGCGATACTGGAATCGGTACGCCAGCGCGGCGTCGAAATCGCGAAGGTGACCTTGGATGTTGGCCTTGGGACATTTGAGCCGATTCGCACCGAGTCACTCGAAGAGCATAAAATTCACGTGGAGTCTTACGAGATTCCGGAGGCTACTGTTGAGTCGATCGCTCGCGCGAAACGAGAACAACGCCCTGTTCTTGCTGTGGGGACTACGGTTGTGCGCGCGCTGGAAGACGCAGCCGAAAAAGCGGCTGGCAGCAACACGCTCCTGCGCCCAGGTCGATTCGAAGCAAGCATCTTCTTACTTCCCGGCAAGCCGTTTCGCGTCGTCGATCAACTGCTCACGAATTTCCATCTTCCGCGATCGAGTTTGCTGGCATTGGTCGCCGCGTTCGCCGGTCTCGAAAACACGCTCGCGGCCTATCGTCATGCGGTCGTGGACGGGTATCGCTTTTACAGTTACGGCGATTGTATGCTAATCCGCTGAAGACGCTGGCCGAGCCGAATTTCTGGGCGAGATTCGTGCATCGGGCCGCGCGTTCGACTATAATCCGCAACCTGCCAAACAAAGGCATGTCTAAATGCGCTATCTGATTCTCAGCGACATTCACGCCAACCTCACGGCGCTCGATACCGCGCTCGCTGCCGCCAAAGGCAAGTGGGAGAAAGCGGTGTGCCTGGGCGACGTCGTCGGCTACGGGCCCGACCCGAATGAAGTAATCGACCGTATTCGGGAAATTGACGCGATCACGATTCGCGGCAATCACGACAAAGCGGGAAGCGGCCTGGCCAACGCCGAGGATTTCAATCCTGTCGCGCGCAATGCCGCGCTCTGGACGCGCGACAAGCTGCGCCCGGAACTTCGCGAATACCTCGAAAAATTGCCGACTGGGCCGGCAACGATTAACGGCTTTACCATCGTTCACGGCGCGTCGCGCGATGAGGACGAATACGTGTTCGCTCCGGCGCAGGCTCTCGACAGCTTGATCGACGCTGCAACCCCCGTTACATTCTTCGGGCATACGCACCTCCAGGGCGGTTTTACGCTTGGGGGTGAGGACGACAAAGTAGGCATATTGCATTTTAAGCCGGCGGGCGAAAATAAATTCACGCCGCTGACGATCGAACCGGGCACCACCTACCTGCTGAATCCGGGTTCCATCGGCCAGCCGCGCGACGGGGACACGCGCGCTGCATTCGCAATCGCGGACGTCGACAACAAGATTGTAGAATTCTGGCGCGTTCCTTACGATATTGAAGCAGTGCAGAAGCGCATGGCAGCAGCGGGCCTTCCCGAGCCGCTGATCCTCCGATTGCAATTCGGCCGCTAAGGCAGGCTCTTTCGATGTCTCCCGAAGAAATTCCTCAGCGAGAGCAGCGAAGCCAGTTTCCGATCGCATTCGCGGCCGGGGCAGTAATTGTTCTGTTGCTGCTGGGTGGTGTGATTTTGCTGTCGCGTGGATCGCATCCCAATGGCGCGGGCGCCGCTGCGAAGTTGCCTTTTGGTCCCACCGAGCAAGCGTATGCCGAGCACATCCACTTCAAAGACATCCAGATGGCGAAAGCCAACAATTTTCTGAATCAGGAATTCACTTACATCGCGGGAACGCTGTGGAATGATGGCGCGCGTACGATCCGCGCGCTTGACGTGACCCTCGAATTCCACGACCCATTCAATCAGGTAATCCTGCGAGAGAATGAGTCGCTCATCGGGCGCGAAAGATCCCGCCCTACCGGGCGGGCAGCGACGCGACTTCCAAATCACCCTGGAACATGTTCCCGTAGAATGGAATCAGCAGTATCCTTCTATCCGAGTGACAGGCCTTATCCTGGGCGACTGACGCTCACCCCTAACAGCTAAATCTGAGTGCTCGGTGGTTCAATGGACGATTGGGCAGAACTCGATCGCGCATTGGGTGAATTTGTGCGTTCAGGCGCTGTGGAAGTTCGTGAAGACGGTCAATGGCTTGCCGGTCTCGCCGATCTTCAGTATGAAATGCGTCGCGCCGGAAAAGAGCCGCTCGTTCACCTGTGGTCGGACGAGAAAAATCTGACGCGGCGAGTAATCCGCGCTCAAGGAACAGGCCGCGGACCGGATCGTTCTCGAAGTACATCGTTTAGGTAAGTCAAAACCAGGCCGGCTCGAATTCCTGCGGACGGATTCACCGCGTCCAGCGGGCCGCATCACGCGAGAGCAATTTCGCGCGCGCTTTGACCGCATCCTGGCGGAGGCGTTTCCCGATGCGCACTCCGAATCGTTATCCGCGGCCCCAGACCTCGAGCATTCATTCTCGGGCATGTATGTGCGCGGACGCATGCACGAAGGGGCGAGCGACTGGGCGTTCCTCGCCGCGTCGCCCTCCGAAAATGCCACGGCCATCGATGGGATGCTGGCTTTCGGTCTTCTCTGGCTGGATTGGACCCGAGGCCACTCCGATAGGCGCGCCGTCGAGGGATTGAGACTGTTCGTACCGGAAGGCTGCAGCCGAATTTTGCGCGAGCGTGTGCTTGCACTTTCTCCGATTGCCCGCACGGAGATTTACGAATTCAGCGAGCCGGATTCGCAGATGAAAAAAATCGATCCGGCGGACGCAGGAAATCTGGACAGCTCCCTGATTTCGCGGCGAGACGTAGAGTCAACTCTAGCGGCTGCCCGCGATTGGCTGGCAAGAATCCGCGCGATGATTCCGGGCACCGCCGGCGCCATTGAAACGCGCGTTCCGGGAAAGACGAGTGAACTCGTCTTCAGCTTTCGCGGCCTGGAATTCGCGCGCTGGACGCGCGAGGGCCTCCTCTTCGGCATCGGGGAAGCCACCGAGAAATTGACGACCACGAAGATCCCCGCGCTCGAATGCAACATTCGACAACTGGAGCTGCATCGCAACTCGCTCGCTAAGGACACGAAGAACTATTTTTATCGCGCAGCGCCCGAACGCTGGCTCGAGACTCTGGTACTCGAAGATCCATCACGCTTAGACGCGCAACTGGATCCCAAGTTCCTCTATTCGCAGGTTCCTGCTTTGAGCGGCGGAGATCGGGGCGTGCTTGACCTGCTCGGCGTCACGCGACGCGGCCGGCTCGTGATAATCGAATTGAAAGCTTCGGAAGATATTCAGATGCCGATCCAGGCCGTGGACTACTGGCTGCGAGTGCGCCGCCATCAGCGCGAGGGCGATTTTCAGCGCTTCGGATATTTCAGCGGAATCGATCTGGACCCGAAGCCTCCACTGGTCTGGCTCGTCGCGCCCGGCCTGCGCTTCCATTCCGCCACGGAAATTCTTTTGAAATATATTTCGCCCGAAATTCAAATCAGCAGGATCGGCGTCAACGAAAACTGGCGGCGCGGAATCAAGATCGTTTTCCGTCAATAAAGCCGATAGAGGAAAAAAGAAGGGAAGCGGTCCGGATTAGATCCGGTGCCACTTCCCGGGGTGTGTCCTAGAAGTGATTTGTAAGGTTAGACGGCACGGCGCCGAAAAAGGTTGCAGCGAAAAAATAGCAGCGGAGAAAATCAGTAGAAGAGATACTTGCGCCACTTCTCGTCGCGATGGCCGATCAGGCGCATCAGTTGGCGCGAAGTGTGAAGCGTGAACGGGCGCGGACGCCGCTGCAGCTTCAGGCCTGCTTCTTCGGGCGTGCGGTCGCCTTTGTTGTTGTTGCAGGAATAGCAGCAGGCTACCAGATTCTCCCACGACGAACGCCCACCGCGCGAACGCGGCATCACGTGGTCAAGCGTCAGCTCGGCAGCCGGGAACGCGCTCCCGCAAAACTGGCAAGTATTCCGGTCGCGCAGCAAAATATTCTTGCGTGAAAGCGCGCGGCTCTGCTGCGGGATGTGGCGATAGGTGAGAAGCCGGATCACGGACGGCACCTGAATCGCTTTTGAAGTGGAGTGCACTTCGGTGTGATTGGTCTCTTCCGCCTGCGCGACGCCTTTGAGCATAAGCACCAGCGCGCGACGAACCGCAGTGACATTGATGGGCTCGAACGTCGCGTTCAGCACGAGCACGGGAGCCTGCATCAGCGAAGGGCGCTTCGTAGCGGGGAGTTGCGAATTGGGCGAACCAGCTCCCGCAGTCGTCTTGGCCAAGCCAAGATTAGGCCGCGGACGTAACACGTTCTTTAGCCGGTTTTCCATCTGCGCCGCCTTTGCGTCGCTCGACGAGTTTCCCTGTCAATCCTGTCAATAAGGATGCCAACTGCACCCTGTTGGTTTCAAGGGCTTTGTAACTTTGTTCGCTGCTTAGAAGCCGTGAGCGACGAGCCCGGAACGACCCGCGCCACCGTCAGCCCCAAGACGCTTGCGGCTCCAGCCCTCTTCAGCACCCGCGAGCACGCATCCAACGTCGCGCCAGTCGTCAATACATCATCTACCAGCAAGATGCGCAGCTTGTCAACTCGCACCCCTTGCCGCGTCGCGTAGGCGCCACGTACGGACTTCCAGTGCTCGCTGCGGGAGAGGACCAGCTGCGCTGGGCGGGGCTTCGTGCGCATCAGCAAGTATGACCCGAGCTCGAGTCCCAGGCGTTTGGCGAGGGGCCTCGCGATCAATTCAGCTTGGTTGTAACCGCGTTCGCGCTGGCGGTCGGGATGCAAAGGGACGGGAACCACCGCGTCAGCTTGAAATTCTTCGCCTGCTTTTCGAATCACGTCGGCAAGGCACTCAGCGAACCAGTGTCCCAACCGGGTGACCTCCTCGTATTTCAAAAGCACGATCGCGCCAGCCAGGGCGTCGTTGTAGTAAGCGAAGCTGCGAGCCCGCTCGAAAGCATAGAAATTTGCGCGGCAGAGGCGGCAAAGTCCTGGAGCCTTCTCAACCTGCGGCGCCAGCTCAAAGGGGCGCCCGCAGCATGAGCACATGGGATCAACAATCGGCTCTATCGAGGCAAAGCATGAAGCGCAGATGGGAATTCGATTCGCATCGGTGAGCGTAGCCCCGCAAATCCGGCAGGGTGCCGGCAAGAGCACAGACACAACGGCATCGATTGCGCCTCGAAGAGACACAATTCGCTCTTTTGGCTGTAAGGGGTAAAGCGAAAGTACTCCAATTCAGGCAGAGAACAAAGAAAAATCGATAGCGGCGTTATCGGCGCGCATCTTCTTGAGGCCGCCGAGACCTCGCACACCTCTAGTCACCGTTTAGACCGAGGCCCTTTTGGCTTTCGCGCAGACGTCTCGATGGCTAACGAGGGGACGAAACGGGGCTACAGAAGCCCCTGTTCCATTTTTTCCTGGCAGGTGATGCAGTAGCGAGTCCACGGCACTGCTTCGAGACGCTTTTGCTGAAGTTCCTCATGGCATGAGACGCATTCGCCAAAACCGTTGTCCTTGTTGATCCGCGCCAGGGCATCATCCACTAACTGCAGCAGAGAACGGTCATTGTGCGTCTGCCCGAAAAGGAACTCCTTGGTGTAGGAATTCGCGGCCTTGTCGGCCAGATCCACTGTTGGGTCCTCATCCGCTTCGCGGCCTTCTTGCTCTGTGCGGGCGATGCCGCGCACAAGTTCTTCGCGTCGCGTCACCAGCTTTTTCTTGTAGTAGTCGAGTCGCTTCTTGTCCATTGTTAGGTTCCCATTGTGAGGCTCGCAGCCTCACCCAAAGCCGGAAAGTTTACCGGCATGCCCTTTCGTTGTCAATTAAGGCAACTACCCGAGGGCGGACAGGTTTGATGCTGCAGGGGCGAAGAAGATGCAGGACGAGCTTGGAGCGGTGCAACGCTATTGCTAAAACTCGGTGCGAGCGCCGCTAATCCGTTCATCAGCGGCTGCTTTGGTGCGTTCGATCGAAGCGGCTTTCGCGGGAAAAAGAAAATGAATGGCGATCGCCCAGAGAATCATAACCAGAAACACGAACCAGCTTCCTTCTGGCCCGACGCTTCCTCCCGTCAACCAGTCCGGCCCGTGGAACGATGAGTTGAGGAAATGTCCCTGTGCGAGAATGCCGCTGTCGGGAGTACCGTAAAAATACGTTTCTCCCCAATCCCAGGAAGCGTGCATTCCAATGGGATACCAGATGTTTCCGGTTCGACGCAGTGCAAATGCGGCGACGAGTCCGAAGCATCCGGCCATGAATGCGCCGATCTTCGCTTCGCCGCTATTTCCGAGGTGGATAGCGCCGAAAGCAATCGAGAGAATGATTGCCGCCGGCCAGAATCCGATACCTGACTGGAGAGTTGATTGCATGTATCCGCGAAACGAGAATTCCTCGAAGATCCCAACGAAGATGAAGCCGATGAAATATAAAAGGGCGAGGCTGAGCGCAGCCATTCCGCCCACTGCCGATGCCATCCATGGAAAATCCGTGTAAGCGCGCCGATGAGCAAAAGAAGAAGCGACAGCATGATGAAGCCGATGGGAACTCCCTGCCAGAACCGCTTGCCGAGCGTCTCGTTCCACGGCATTCCATAGTCGGCGAAGGACCGTTTCTCGATGAAGGTCATCACCGCTGCCGCCAAAAGTAAAGGCAGTAAATTGAGCAAGCCCTCGCTGAAAAGCAAACCCTTCGCAGTGAAAATCTGTTGGGGCGGCAAAAGCGACCGAACGCCTGGAATGTGCACGATCCCGTAAACGAATGCAAAATCCAACGCAAGGAAAATTACGAGCCGCCATCCGGCGCGAATGCCGTTGGGCCCGACGAAAATACTGTGCACCGCGGACGGCTTCGTTGGAACCGGATTCGGAGGCACCTGCTGCGATATTGGATCAGCAGCGCTGTAGTCTTCGGTCATATTGAAACCCTCCTGATCGTCCGCGTCCTCATAATCGAAGTCAGCAACAATATCCCGAATTTCGTTTCCGCTGAAAGGTGAATATCAGCTCGCGGCCTTTTTTGCTGGATAAGCCCAGTTGAGAACTAGAAATGCGATCGCCATTACCACGAAGGCCAGCGCGCTGCCTTCCGGGCCGATCGTTCCGCCGGTGAGCCAACGCGGCCCGTGAAACGACGAATTCAGCATGTGGCCTTGCGCAAGCATGCCGCTGTCGGGCGTTGAGTAGATGAAGGTTTCCGCATAGTCACTCGCCGCATGGAATCCCACCATGAACCAGAGATTGCCGGTTCGTCGCAGCATCATGCATCCCAGCATTCCGAATGCGAAGACCGCGAGCGCTCCCACCCAGCCTTCCCCTGGATTCGAAAGGTGAACCGCGCCGAATGCTGCCGAAAGTAGAAACGCGGCCGGCCAAAACCCGATTCCGCTTCCCAGCGTAAATTGCGCGTACCCGCGAAACAAGAATTCTTCAAAAATTCCTACCAGCACAAATCCTACCGCCCAAAGCACTGCATATTTCAATAGCGCCGCGCCGGCCAGGGCAAATCCTCCGGGGGAATATCCGCCGAGCGCGAAGATCGCCAGCATTTCGAGCGATTCGAAACCCAGTCCCCACAGAGCTCCCTGCCAGAATAAACTTCCGAACGCCCCGTCGGCGGGCAGGCCGTACACACCTAGTGAACGCTTTTCGATGCGGCTCATGATCCCTGCGGCGAGAAAAACTATCAGGATCGCGGTGCTCTCGAAGATGAGTTCGAATCGCGGAGTGAGGACTCCGCTGCTTTGGGCCTGCTTCATGATTTCTGCGACGCCCGGAATCAGCCGCAAGCCGCGCTGGATAATCAGGTATTGAAGGCCGATTACCACAGCGAGGTAGATGGCGAGCCGCCACCCGGCCCGGAGCCCGTCGGGGCCGAAGAAGACCTTATGAAGACCGCTCGGTTCGGGAGCAGCCGGCGTGGATTCGGCAGTCGGTAATATCGCTGCGCCGGGAGTAGGCTCGTTATTCATGCGTCCCTCTGGCTCCTATACGGATTGGGGTCGTATTTAGTTGCGTCACTTCTAGCTATTTCCTGCGAAACGGACTTAGCGAGCGAGACGTGCCCGCTTGCGATTCGATAGCGGGCCCCTCATGCATGGCGCTTAAGCGCGGGTTGCGGCGGCCAGAAACGGCTGCTAAACTCTTTAGTCTGCGCACTTGGAAGAGTCGCAGTCGTAACCACCCTTCCATGCATCTATTGGTTCCGGCTGAAATACCAACCGAAGGGGAGAACCAGTTTGGCTAAATACGATCTCGCGATCATCGGGAGCGGACCGGGCGGCTACGTGGCCGCGATTCGCGCCGCGCAGTGGGGGCTGAAGACTGTCGTCGTCGAGAAAGATCCGTTTCTCGGCGGCACGTGCCTCCACGTGGGCTGCATCCCTACCAAAGTTTTTCTGCACCATGCCGACATTTACGACCATTTCAAGCGCGCCGAAGAGTTTGGCTTCGAAGTGAAGGACGTGAAAATCAATTGGCCGGCGATCCTGGCGCGCAAAGACAAAATCGTCAAGAAGCACGCCGGCGGTATTGGAGCGTTGTTTAAGAAGAACAAAGTCGAGTCCGTCACGGGCTGGGGGCGAATCGCCGGGCCGGGGCGCGTCTCCGTGGAGAAAGACGGCAAGACTTCGGAAATCGAAACTACTTACACGATGCTCGCCACCGGTTCCGAGGCGCGGTCGCTGCCCGGCGTTGAAATCGACGGCAAGATAGTGCTCACAAATCGCGAAATTCTGGGGCTTCAGGAAATTCCCAAGTCGATGATTGTGGTCGGCTGCGGCGCCGTCGGGGTCGAGTTCGCTTCGATCTTCAAAACGTTCGGCACGGACGTGACGCTGCTCGAAGCGCTGCCGCGTGTGGTGCCGCTCGAGGACGAGGAAATCTCCGCCGAACTCGAAAAGATTCTCCGCAAGAAAGGTATGAAGATCGAGCTCGAAGCAAAAGTGGAATCGGTGAAGAAGGACGCCAAGGGTGCGACGGTCACATACAAAGACAAAGCAGGAAAATCGCAAACCATCAGCGCCGAAAAGGTTCTGATTGCCGTCGGCCGCCGGCCGCTCACCGAAAATATCGGCCTCGAGAAAACGAAAGCGAAAGTCGACCGCGGTTTCATCGAGACAAATGCATTCCTTGAAACGGCCGAGCCCAAGCTCTACGCCATCGGCGACATCGTTGCGGGGCAACCACAACTCGCACACGCCGCGTCGATGGAGGGCATCATCGCCGTGGGTCGCATGGCGGGCAAAGAGGTGCTGCCGTTCGATCGCAAGCGCTGCCCCAACGCCACCTACTGTGAGCCGCAGGTCGGTTCGATCGGTTATACGGAGAAGCAAGCGCGCGAAGCCGGTTTCGACGTGAAGGTCGGCAAATTCCCGTTTCTGGGCAACAGCAAGGCCACGATTCTCGGACAGCACGAGGGCTTCATCAAAGTGGTTGCCGATGCGAAATACGGCGAAATACTTGGCGTCCATGCGATCGGCCCGCTCGCGACGGAAATTATTGCCGAACCGGTGGCAGCGCTCGGCCTCGAAGCTACGCTCGACGACATGGCTGCCACGATTCACGCGCACCCGACCGTGTGGGAAGCGATGGGCGATGCGTTCAACGCCGTCCGCGGTCTTTCGATTAACTATTAGGGCGATACATTACAAGCGCCGCGCATTGCTGTTGATGGATGTTTCGAAGGATCTGTGAATCGAGTCACGAAAAACTGCTGGGTGGTTGACCTGGGGCTGGTGCCCTACGGGCCGGCCTGCGAATTGCAGCGCGAGCTCGTCGAAGCGCGCAAAGCAAACACAATTCCCGATGTTTTGCTCTTCTGCGAGCATCCGCACGTGATTACGCTTGGGCGCAACGGCAAGCGCGAACACCTGCGCGCCGGTGATCGTTTGCTTGGGCAGATGAAGGTTGAATTTCACGACACCGATCGAGGCGGGGACATCACCTATCATGGCCCCGGGCAAATCGTCGGCTATCCGATTCTCGATTTGGCGGAGCATCGCCGCGACATTCGCTGGTACGTCGAACAACTCGAAGAAACGATGATTCGCGCGACCCGTGATTTTGGCATCGAAGCGCATCGCGTTCCAGGCAAGCATGGAATCTGGGTCGGCTCAGCGAATGACACCGTCGCGGCAGAAGAGAAACTTGCGGCGCTCGGCGTCCATCTGAGCCGCTGGGTCACGTCCCACGGCTTCGCGTACAATGTCTCGACCGACTTGCGCTATTTTGACTTGATCGTTCCGTGCGGGATTCAGGACGCGCGCGCCACGTCGCTGGAGCGCATTCTTGGCCGCGACGTCGAAACCGCCGAAGCGAAGGCGCGGCTGAGCGCGCATTTTGCCGATGTCTTTGGATTTAGCCTTACGCCTGTATCGCGCGGGGGGCTGGAAGCAGCGTTCGCTAGCGGCCGCAAAATGGTAACGGAACCAATCGCAGCCGCGGTCTGAGATTCCTCGGCTGCTTTGTAAGCCTTTATAAGCATAGTGGAGACCATCGTATGCACGTCGCAAACTCGGTGAAGGAAACGGGAACCACGGCCGCAAAACTCACGCGCGAACAGTATCTCGATCTCTACTACTACATGCAGCTCAATCGCCAGCTCGAAGACCGCATGGTCCGGCTCTTCCGGCAAAATAAAATCGTCGGCGGACTTTATTCCAGCCTCGGCCAGGAAGCTGTTTCGGTCGGCACGGCCTACGCGCTCGAGCCGAAAGACTGGCTCGCTCCGATGATCCGCAATATCGGCGCGCTGCTGGTAAAAGGTTTCAAGCCGCGCGATATCTTCACCCAGCACATGGCCAAATACACTTCGCCCACCTTCGGCAAAGACGGCACCAGCCACTTCGGCGATTTGAAAGTGCACCACACGATTTCGCCGATCTCGATGCTCGGAGATTTGATCCCGGTGATGACCGGAGTCGCGATGGCCGGCCGCTACCTGGGACAGAATATCGTCGCGCTCACATGGATCGGGGATGGCGGTTCTTCCACCGGCGCATTTCACGAAGGCCTCAATCTCGCGGCCTCGCAGCGCGCGCCGTTTGTGCTCATCGTCGAAAATAACCAGTGGGCCTACTCGACGCCGGTTGCGCGCCAGGTGCCCGTCAAGAATCTCGCCGACCGCGCCGTGGCCTACGGCATCACCAGCAAAATCACGGATGGCAATGACGTGGTAGCCGTCTATGCGACGACGAAAGAAGCGGTTGAAGAGTGCCGCGCCGGTCACGGGCCTGTGCTGATCGAGGTCAAGACCCACCGCATGAAAGGCCACGCGCAGCATGATCCCGCCGAGTACGTGCCAAAAGAAATGGTCGAATACTGGAAAGCTCGCGACCCGATCGCGCGTTACGAAAAATTCCTCACCGAAAATAAAATTTGGGACGCCAAAACAAAATCGGAAATCGATACAAAAATCGAAGCATTACTTGACGAAGATCAGAAGTTCGCCGAGGAATCGCCGCTGCCTCCGCCCGAGCTCGCCGAGCAGGGCGTCTATTGCGACGGTTGCCACACGATTGAGGCCGATTGGCAGCGCTCGAAGGATGAACTGACGCCTCCAAACTGCAGCGTCGATGCGATGTGGGACGTGAAATCCTTCGGCTCGCTCGATCCCGATGCCGACGCCGAGATGAAGGCGGCTGCGAAGGCGAAACCACCGCAGCAAAGTTCCGGAAATGGCGCGCCGCCGCGATCGGAGAAAACTGCTCCCAAATCGCCTCCGAAGGCAATCGCCAATCCGCCAGCAGCAAAGACTGCCGCTGAAGAAAAAGACGCCCTCGAGACAGCCGCCGCCTTGCGAGTCCCATTCGGCCGCGGGCCCAAGGATCGAGCTTTTCGCGAGGAGCGCGCGCAAAAAGAAAAAACCCGGCGCGGCAAGCGAGGGCGACGCTGATGGCCGCCATCACCATGCTCGAAGGAATCCGCCAGGCCATTTTCGAGGAGATGGACCGCGATCCCGCCGTCGTCGCGCTCGGCGAAGATATCGGCGTCTACGGCGGGGCGTTCAAGGTCACCGAAGGCTTGCTTGCGCGGTTCGGTCCCGAGCGCGTGATCGATGCGCCCATCAGCGAGACGGCCATCGTCGGCGCAGCCTGCGGCATGGGCTACCTCGGGCTGCGGCCCATCGTCGAAATGCAGTTCATCGATTTCATCGCCTGCTGCTTCAATCAGGTGACGAACTTCGCCGCCAAGTCCCACTATCGCTGGGGCGCGCCCGTGCCGATGGTATTGAGAGGACCATCGGGCGGCGGCGTGCACGGCGGCCCGTTCCATTCCGCAAATCCGGAAATGTATTTCATGCACACGCCGGGGCTGAAGATTATTTATCCCTCCACCGCTTACGACGCGAAGGGGCTCCTGAAATCCGCGGTGCGCGACAATAATCCCGTGCTCTTCTTCGAGCACAAATATCTCTATCGCCGCATCAAGGAAGAAATTCCGGCGGAGGAATACACGGTTCCGATTGGCAAAGCGGCGGTGCGGCGCGAAGGCAAGGACCTTACGATCCTGAGCTACGCGGCGATGGTGCATACGTCCATGGAAGCCGCCGAAATGCTGGCGAAAGAAGGCATCGACGCCGAAGTGATTGATCTGCGCACGCTGCTGCCGCTCGACCGCGATGCCATCCTCGCGTCGGTGAAGAAAACCAACAAGCTCTTGATCGTTCACGAAGACACGCGCACGGGCGGCATCGCGGGAGAAATCGCGGCGCTTGTCTGCGAAGGCGCTTTCGAAGATCTGGATGGGCCGATCGCGCGCGTCACGTCGCTCGATACGCCGGTGCCTTATTCGCCGCCGCTCGAAGAGCGCTTTTTGCCCAACGCGGAAAAAGTTGCCGCCGCCGCTCGCGACTTGGCAAAATACTGATTACCGAATATTGGTGGGGAATTTCAGCTCGAAGAGTTTGACAACGGGAGAGTGCCATGGCTGACGTCATCATGCCGCAAATGGGCGAAAGCATTTTCGAAGGAACCATCACCAAGTGGCTGAAAAAGCCCGGCGACAAGATCGAGCGCGACGAGCCGCTGTTTGAAATCTCGACCGACAAAGTGGACGCCGAGATTCCGTCGCCTTCTGCTGGCGTGCTGAAGGAAATCAAAGTTAACGAAGGCCAAACGGTGCCAATTCAAACCGTTGTCGCGGTGATCGACGCCGACGGTGCAGCTTCCTCCGCTGGCTCTTCGGCCTCTGCTTCGGCTCCCGCGCCTGCTCCGGCAAAAACAGAAGCTCCGGCGCAAGCATCCGCGCCACCGAAAACCGAGGCTCCCGCGAAGCCGGCCCCGTCACCTGCTCCGAGCGCGCCCCGCGCCGCCGCTCCATCAGCCACAGCGGCGCCGCCGCAACGGCCCAACGGCCAGAAAATTCGCAGCTCTCCACTTGTCCGTCGCATCGCGCGCGAAAATAACGTCGATCTCTCGCAGATTCCCGGCACCGGCGCCGGTGGCCGTATCAGCAAGCACGATATTCGTGCCGCCATCGAAGGCGGTGCGGCGGCGCTTCGCGAAGTTCATCCGGCGTTTCCGCAGCCGGTGCCGCCCCGGCGCGCGCTGCCTCGGCTCCGCCGCCTGCCAAAGGAGGCGCCGCTGCATCCGCCGTTCTCGAAACGGCCGTCCCGCGCGAAAAAATGTACTTCGGCCACTACGAAGTTCAGCCCATGTCGGTGATGCGCCAGCGCATCGCCGAGCACATGGTGCTTTCGAAGCGCGTTTCTCCGCATGTGTACTCGGTGGACGAAGTGAACGTCTCTGGAATCGCCGCCCTGCGCTCGAAACTCAAAGACAAGTTCGAGCAGTCGAGCGGCACGAAGCTCACCTTCATGCCCTTCTTCGTGCGCGCCGCGGTCGAAGGCCTGCGCGCATTTCCGACGGTGAATTCCTCCGTCGACGGCACGAACATCGTCCTGCACAAGGAGTGCAACATCGGCATCGCCGTCGCGCTCGACTGGGGCCTGATCGTCCCGGTGATCAAGAACGCCGAAGAGAAAAATTTCCTGGGTATCGCTCGCGCCCTCAACGATCTCGCCGAACGCGCCCGCGCGAAAAAACTCAAGCCCGAGGAAGTGGCCGAAAGCACCTTCTCGATCACGAACCCCGGCGTCTTCGGCGGCCTTTTCGGCCTGCCGGTCATCAACCAGCCCAACGTGGCCATACTCGGCCTCGGCACGATCGAGAAGCGCCCGGTGGTTGTCGACGACGCGATCGCGATCCGCTCGATGGTCTACCTCACGCTCTCCTACGACCATCGCGTCGTGGACGGCGCGGTCGCGCACCAGTTCATGGGCAAAGTGAAGCACACGCTCGAAAACTGGACCGAATCGATTCTGTAGCTGGCGGCACGCAGTCGCCGTTGTCAACTAGACGAAAAATGCTGGATGAAAAAATACGCCGCGGCTCATGCTTGCAACCGCTGAGTTTGCAACCGCGCCAAGTTTGCAACCGCGCCGAATCCCGTAGCTCAGGTCCCATTCCGTCCCGCCTCTGGACGGAATTGACCTGAGGCCTTTCGGCCATCTTCCGCGTCTATGTCCTCAGCAAAATCACATTCGGCGCAGCCGCTTAATTCTCATTCGAATCCGCACCCGCACTGGGGCGCGCCGCCCTGGCACATCGATTACGCCGTTCGCACCAAACCAGTTCCTTCGTCGGTCGATTTCGCGATCGTGGGCGGCGGTTTCACGGGACTGGCCGCGGCTGCCTGGTTGCGCCGTCTCGCGCCGGAAAAATCCGTCGCCGTATTCGAGGCAGACCGCATCGGCGCAGGGGCCAGCGGCCGTACCGGCGGGATGGCGCTTGCGGAATCCGCCGCAGGCGATCTGCCCGGCCTCGGAAATGTTCTGGGCGGTCTCGAGCGCATTCTTGCCGAGCTCGACATCGATTGCGACCTCTCGCTGCCCGGCGCTTTTGAAATTGGCCGCGGCAAAGGCCTCGCACACTCTCCGATTCAATGGAACGATTCCGGAACCTTGCGCGTGGTGAAAAAAGTTCCGGGAGGAACACTCGATCCAGGAAAGCTCGTGGCCGGGCTTGCCCGGGCTGCCGACGAGCGCGGCGCCACAATCATCGAAAGCCGCCCGGTCACACAGATCGAATGGCAGCGCCGCCCCGTCCTTCACGCTGGCGGGTCGCGATGCTCCGCCGGCAAAATCCTCTTGGCCACGAACGCGCTCGCGCTTGAACTCACCGCGCTTGCCGGGCGCGCCGAGCCGAAGCTCACGCTCGCGGTTCTCACCGAGCCGATGGATGAAAAGCGGCTCGAAGCCATCGGCCTTGCGGGCGGAAATCCCTTCTACACAGTCGATCTGCCGTACCTGTGGGGCCGCCGTCGCCGCGACGGAAGCGTGATCTTCGGCGCTGGCCTGGTGGATGCGGACGATTCACTCGATCTCACTCAGATCGACATCACCAGAGGCGATCGCGAGAAATCTCTTCGAGTCGATCGAACGGCGGATTCACAATCTGCATCCCGAGCTGCGCGAAATCGAGATTACGCACCGGTGGGGCGGCCCGATTCTTTTCCGCGAGAACTGGCGCCCGGTCTTTATGCCGCATCCGCAAAGCAAGAGTGCAATCGTGCTCGGCGCCTACGCCGGGCACGGCGTGGCGCTTTCGGTTTATCTCGGGAGCGTGGGCCGCGGAAGCGTTGCTGGGCCGGCGGAAACTCCCATCCTGGGGTTCGCTTCGGAAGTAAGCTGTGGCGCGTACGCGGCTTCGTCCTCTCAAAAAACCGCCCGGCTCCCGTAGCTCAGGTCCCGTCGCGGCCGTCAGGCCGCGACTGACCTGAGGCCCTCGATCAACACCGCGCACCGCTACTGCAATCGCGCCCGCAAATCCTCCGCAAATCTCTCCACCCGATTGAGCGGAACAACCGCGATCCGCTGCTCATCGAACAGCTTCACCATGAACTGGTGCCGCGAATTGTCCCGCGCGGGCTCAATCTCCGTGATCGCGGTGAACTCCACATCGGGAATGCGCGCCCGAATCCTCTCCGCCGTATAGGCGAGCACCTTTACCTGCGCCGTGTCGCGGCCGAGCGCCACGGCCTGGATGTACCCTTGCACGCCGTTCCGGTAGCCATAGTCGAGGCGCAAGGGATCGCCCGGCTGCGTGAACTCTTCGACGCGAATCGCGCGCGCCAGCTGCGGCACACGTCTTCTGCGGAACACGTCGTTCAGACGCGCCTTGATCCAGGCGCGAGTACTTTCCATGATCCCGCCTCGGGCCCGGGCCGGCGGCGCCACCTGATCCTGGTAGAGCCGGTCGAGTTCGGCGTCGAAATCCTCTGCGAAAACGCCTTTCACCGGGCCAAACTGCACGGCGTTCGACAGCGTCTGGTCGAGTTTCTCGAGATAGGCGGTCACGGCTTCGCTAGGTCTGCGAAGTTCAGCGTCGAACACTCCCGCCAGCCCCCGCAACAACGAATCGTCCATGGCGGGATTCAGCCGCCGCAGGCGCGCGAACTCGGAGTCCTCCTCAACCAACTTGATCGCGCGCTGTGAGCCTTTGTCGTTTTCCAGCAACACTCCGATATTCACCCACTCGTCGCGAATGAGATTCGGCACATAACGCAGAATTCGATACCGGAACATCTTCCGCTCATCGTTCTCTTTGTCATTCCGTTCGTCATTCTCTTTGCCATTCCGTTCGTCATTCTCTTTGCCATTCCGTTCGTCATTCATGGTTCAATGACTCCTGCAAACATGTCTTTGACGCGCCTTCCACGCCCAGTCCGTTTTGCTACGTCGTTTCCATCACCGCTCGCCATTCCATCCGATTCTCCACTACGACGAGCCGTTCACTCCAAACTTACTTCCAGTTCGGAAACGGTTGCGCGGACGATTTCTTCGCCGCCACGATCAGGTCCGCCACGAGTTTGCGCCTGCGCAGCAGCTGCTCGAGCATCTTCTCGAGCGCGTCCGCTTTGTCTTCATACCACTCCGGCGGAATTTCGCTCGCCGCTTCCTCCACTGCCGCTTCGCCGATGCGCTCCTCGAGCCGCGAGAGCCAGGGCTCGAATGCTTCCATCCCGCGCACGCCCTCGTACACGCGGTGCCGCGCGTAGATGCCCCGCAGCGGCGCGTCCGGGAAATTCCACTCTCCGGCATTGAAACAGAAACCGTTGTCGATCATCAGCGCCCGGTAGTGAGCCTCTCCTGCGCCACGAAAAAAAATCGCCTGGCGCCCATTCGTGTTGCAGGTCCATTTGTCGAACACGAGCATGCCGCAGAAATCGCCCAGGTTTTGGACTTCGCGCAGTTGTTCGTCGGGAAGGAAGTCGTACACGACGGTGTCGGCCGGTGAGCCCGGGTAGCGCGACCCAAACTGCAATCCGGCTCTGCAGGGCGCGCGCCCGCGCCCCAATTGCATCACCAGGTCGGCCGTGTGAGCCACCAGCTCTTCGCGCACCTCGACTACAGCCACCGGCGGCGCAGGCAATCCAATCCTCGCCGCCAACCTCGTAGCCAGCAATTCGTTCGCCAGGATCCTCGCTCCCTGTGGGTTATTCTGAAACTTCACGACGTAATAGTCGTATTCCTCGCGTTTGCGAGTGCTCGATACGCCACCAGAGCTGGAAGAAGGAATGGGACTCGACGCTGGGCTTGACCCTGTTCTTGACAATACGGAACTCGCCGCCACGCAACGCATCAGATGCGACTGCGCTCCTCCCCGCATTCGCCGAATCTGCTCCAGAGCAAGCGCCATCGGTAGCCTATGCTAGCCACCAACCTGCGTTTATCGCAAGTGGAACATATCAAATCGGGAACGGCGCGGGATTTTTTGAGATCAACTCAAATGTGCAAAGAGGAACAGTGTCGGAGCGAAACGATCCATCGAAAACCTCGCGTACGAAGATTGCTAGTTGTGCTCGAAGTCGTGTTCGATGAGGAACAGCTAGCCGAACGGATTGCGCGGAAAAAACAAGGACTGCGCCCGCAATCGCGCGAACGCAATCCCCGTTCACAATCTGATCTGAATTCGGAAAACAGCTTTAACGCCGCTTGCGCTTCGCCGCTTTCTTCTTGGCCGCTTTCTTGGGCTTCTTGGCTGCCTTCTTGGGCTTCGACTTCTTCCGAGCCGGAGCCTTCTTAGCTTTCTTAGCCTTCTTCGCAGGCTTCGACGGCCTTGCGGGAGCCGAGCGCGGCGCAGCCGCCGGAGTCGGCTCGCTCTCATCTTCGTCCGGCTCTTCCTCAATCGTAATTTCTTCTACCTCGACCGCTCCGCCCAGGGGCTGCTCGCCCTCTTCTTCTTCCTCTTCGAACCGGGGCAGTTCGTCGTCTTCCTCATCATGCGATTTTGAATAGAACATGGGACCTCCCTGGATGTCTTTCAGGATTGCTGGACGGCTTTAGCTCCTTCGCGCATATAAACGGAGTCTCGGAAGTTTGTCAAGGAGCAAGCGGCTGAAAAATGTTGCGCGCACAGAAAGAATCCACAGGAGAGACTTGCAATGGTGGCCAGGCAAGCCGTATCTGTAAGTAAATAAGCAGCTTGATGGGAGACGCGCGGACGGAATCCTTCGGTATTCCGAGGCGTTATCGCTGGATGGTAAGCACGTCGCCAGCCGCCAGGGGCCGATCGGCCAGAAAAGGGTTCGAGTTCTTCAAGGCCGTCACGGTGGTGCCGTACGCCCGCGCGATGGAATACAGCGTCTCGCCCTTCTTTACCCGGTGCTGCACCGCTTCGCTCTTTTCCGGATGTGCGCTTGAGACGTTCTGTACACCTGCATGCCCCGCGCCCGGGTCGCCTTCAGCCGTCCCCTTTTGCGCTGATTTCGACTTGCCGTGTGACGCCGCCACAGGTTCCCCGCCGGCATAGATTCGCAAACGCGCCCCGCGCGGCGCCTTCGCCCCGCTGATATGGTTCCAGCGCCTGATCTCCGCCACCGTCACGTCAAACCGCTCGGCGATCCCCTCCAGCGTGTCGCCCCGCTGAACGCGGTAATGAACCAGCTTCACCACCGGCGGCGCCGTCGGCACGTTCAAGAGAAACCCGGCCGGTAAAGTGGCGTGCGCCTCCAGATGATTCGCATTCTCGATCGCCGGCACGGTCACGCGATAGTGCCGCGCCACATCCGCCAGCGTCTCGCCACCCTCCACCGAGTGCAGCCGCCAGCTCGTCCATTTGTCGATCGGCACACGCTGGATGTTATCCGCGAATTTCTGCCCCGTGCCCTTCGGCAAAGCCAAAATGAAAGCAGGATCGTTCGGCGTCACGCTGCGCAGCAGGGCAGGATTCAAGAGGCGCAGATCCTCGAGGTCCGCTCCGGTCGCATCCGCAACCAGGTGCAGATCCACCGGATGCCCCGGCTTCACCGTCTCCACCGCCGGCGGCTTTTCCGGGATCACCTGCACGCCGTACAGCACCGGATCCTTGGCTACGAGCGCAAGCGCGATAATAATCGGCACGTAGTTCTGCGTCTGCTTGGGCAGCGCATGGCGCTTCTGCAATTCCCAAAAATCCGCATACCCCGTCCGCTCCACCGCCTTCGTCACATTGCCGGGCCCGGAGTTGTACGCCGCCATCACCAGGTACCAGTCCCCGAACATCGCATACAAATCCTTCATGTGCTGCGCAGCCGCATGCGTCGCCTTTTCAGGATCGCTGCGTTCGTCAATCCAATAGGTTCGCTCGAGCCCATACTCCATCCCGCGATAGGGCATGAACTGCCAGATCCCCCGCGCCCCCGCCCGCGAAACCGCTTGCGGCAGGAAAGCGCTCTCCGCCTGCGCCAGATAGATCAAATCCTGCGGAACACCCTCCGCCTTCAAGGTTCGCCGGATCATTTCGTTGTAGCGTCCCGCCCGCTCGAGCCCGTGCTCCACCACGGCCCGACCGCGCGATGTCGAAAAATAGCTCAAGTACTGCAGCACAGAATCATTCACGGTGAGCGGCAAATCGTGCGGCACAGCGATTAATTCCTGCTCGACCTTCGAATACAGGCGCGGGTCGCCCGGAGGCAGCGTCAGGTCGGCAATCTCTTCAATCGGAGCCGGAATCCCCGGATTTTCCTCTTCCTCTTCGGCATTGTTCTGAGCCTGCGCTTGCTCGTAGGCCTGCGTGGCATCCCCAATCTGATCGACCAGCTTCGAAAGCCGCGGGTCCGATTCCATCTGGAAGCCGCTGGCCTGGATCAGATCCACCGCCCGGTCAAACTCCGCCCGCGCCTTCTCCGGATCGCCGGCCTTCAAATACTTTTGCCCCGTGTTGTAAGCCGCTTCCACTTTTTCCACCAGGATGTCGATGGCAGGCCGCACCATGGGCTGCAAAGCGGCATAGTCAGGCAATGCCCGATCGAAGGGAAGCGGTTCGCGAGCGAACCCCGGAGCAACCGCTTGAGCGGTCGGGGTCGCCGCCGGCGGACGTACCTTCGCCTGTTTCGTCGAGCTGTCGTTGCATCCGGCGAATCCAAGCGAAATGGCGACGGGGAACCCCAACAATCCCACTGCGATAACAGCCCGACTTGCAAGGTTTCGTGTCATCGTACCTTCATGTTGTGGCCATCACATTCCGCCATAGACGCCAGCCACACGGCTTCTATCGGCGCTTCCAGGCTAGGTTTCAAAACTCTATCAGGCTGTCCCTCTGCTCATCAGATGTCCCCAAAATCTTACGAGTTACCCAAGCCCCGGTCAATGGAACTCGCCCCGCCGGCGTTTACGAAAAGAGGACACAGATCGCGTGACGGATTCTGTTACGGTTTGGCGCAATGCATTCCGAGAGGTTCATTCGAATTGATCGCCGATGGTAAGCAAGATGGTCGATTTCAACTTAACCGTAGCTCAGGTCCCATTCTGGCCATCTTGGCCAGAATTGACCTGAGGCCGGAGGTCTAAGTGAAAAGCCCGTGGCTCGCCTTTCTACTCAGTTTTCTCCTCGCCGGTGCCGGATTCGCCTATCTGGGCAAGTGGACCTGGGCGATCCTGAATTTATCCGGCGCCATCGCAGTAGGTTTGCTGGTCTATCGCTTCAGCCCTGACTCGCTCAGCATGGCTTCCACCGCCGTCGCCGCGGCCAGCGGCAGCCTCGCCATGACGGCTGCCAAAACCATGAACGCAAGGTTCGTTCAGCAATCCGCTCTGTCGCCGTCGAGCCGCTGAAGAATCCAAAGTTGTCACCGCCCGTGTCGTCCGCCCGCAACATCCCCGCGGCGCTCAACTACTTTTGCACCTGGACTTGGCTCGGCGCGGTAGCCACAATCTCCGGAATCCCCAGGTAGATGGTGATCTTACCGGTCACGCATAACTCTTTATCTCGATAGATCTCTTCCGGGCGCCCGAATTTCGCCCGATCGCTTCCCCAAATCACCAGCGTAAATATCTGGTCCGGATATGGCTGGTCAAAGTGAACGAACGTCGGCTGCCCCTTGCCGCTCGAAACAAAATGGATCCCCACTACCTTCCCGCAAACCGTCGCCTTTTCCCCCACATGATTCTTCGCTTCTTTCGACGTGAGGTGCGCAGCCTGCGCAGCAGCCACGCTCGCGGCAGTCAGCCAGAGTGTGACGAACATCACAAATCGAAACGTTCGCACCATCTCGTCCTCTCGACGTCTATCGTTCGTGCGCACACCCACTCTTACGGAGCGATCGTGCACACCGTTACAGTTTTATCGGCGAAGCCCGAGACCGGCTTTAGGGAGAACCTGCTCTTGCGAACTTAAGCGGTCAAGACACACCAGTAATTCAAAAAGCGTTGCGCTTTTCTTGTTTTGCGAGTCTGGATAGTCGATCGGCCCAGATCAACGCAACGATCTCAGCCCACTACTCGTAACGCAGCGCCTCAGTCGGCGCAATCCGGGACGCCCGTCGCGCCGGAACATAAGCCGCCAGCATCGTCACCACCAGCAGCGTAGGCACTACCACCACATAAGCCAGAATATCCACGCCGCCCGAATCGAACAGCATCGAATTCATCAGCCGCTCGACCATGAAACCCATCGCCAGCCCCACCCCCGTTCCAATTCCGACCAGCACCAACCCCTTGCCCATCACCAGTCGCAACACATCCGATCTTCCCGCTCCCAGCGCTATGCGAATCCCGATCTCGCGCGTCCGGCGAATCACGTTGTACGCCACCAGCCCGTACAAACCGGCCACGGCCAGCAGAAGCCCCACCAAACCCATGCTGCCCACCAGATCGATCGCAATCCGCGGCCCATACACCGCCTGGTTGAGGTAGAACTCCTCATAAGCCCGCGTCTGCAGCACCGGTAGATTCGGATCGAGTGAACGAACAACATCCTTCACCGGCGGAATCAATTGCCGTCGGATCGCCGCTCGTGCGCAACATCAAAACCATCCGCGCCACAGGATGCTGCGCCAGCGGCATGTACACGAAATCCATCGGGCTTGCCGTCGATTGATACTTCACGGTCTCTGCCACTCCCACGATCTCCACCGGCGTCCCGGTGCTGCTATCGAGGCGAATCCGTTTGCCCACGGCGTCGCCTCCCGGCCAAAAGTGCTTCGCGAAGCGCATGTTCACAATGGCCACCCGCGGCGAATCGGCAGTATCGGACGCCAGAAAGGCACGGCCGCGCAAGATCGGTACCCCCATCGTCTCGAAGTATCCCTCGTCCACCGTGTCCATCATCGAACTGAAATTAGCGCGATCCGGCGGCATCTGAAACGCGTCCGGCACGAAAGTCACGCCGTCAAAGTCGGTCTGCCCCAGCGGCACATTCTGCGTCAGAGCCGCGCTTTGCACTCCGGGAGTTCCGCGCATTCGTTCGGCCAGCAGCTTGTAGAACTGCTGCGTCTGAGCTTGCGTTGTACTGAATCAGGCGCGGATCGAAACTCGTCATCAGCAGATGGTCTTTCGTGAAATTGCTATCCTGCATCATGTCATGCTGAAAACCCCGCGCCATCAGGAACGACGCGGTCAGCAGCATCAGCGACATGGCCACCTGCGCCACCACCAGCATATTTCGGCCCCACAAGCGCTTGCGCCCAGGGATGTCCACATCAGCTGACTTCAGCGCGTTCACCAGGTCCACGCGCGTGCTCTGCAGCGCGGGCGCCAGGCCGCAAAGCAGCGCGCACAGCACCGACAATGCAACGCACGCCAGCAGCACGCGCTTGTCCATATGAAATGGCACGGCATTCGGCAAGTCCGTCATAAAAACGATGCTTTGTTTGCTGTGGAACCACTCAATCACGCCGTATCCAATCGCGACGCCCGCCAATCCACCGAGCGTCGCCAGTATCAGGCTCTCCGTCAACAGCAGCCGAATAAGCCGCAGCCTCCCGGCACCCAGCGCCAATCGCACCGCAATTTCGCGCGCTCTCGCCCGGGCACGGCTCAGAAGAAGTCCAGCCACATTAGTACAAGCCACCAGCAGCACCGCCAGCGCCAGGATCACAAACACCACGCCAAATTTCCAATTCTCGTCCTCTATCGTTCGCGCCTGGAATTGGGTGTAGACGGCTGCGCCACGCCCGCGGCTCACATTTGCATACTCGCTCTCGAAATTCTTTGCGATTACCGCCAGCTCACTGCGCGCCTGCTCGAGCGTCGTCCCCGGTTTTAAGCGCGCCTTTACGTTCAACTCGCGATCGTCGCGGTCCTCGAAGAAATTCTTTTGCAGGTTCGTCGAAAACACGGGCGCCATCGCCAGCGGCACGTAAAGGTCGGGATGCCCGAACGTCAGCAGTCCTGGAAAGGTTTCCGGCGCCACTCCAATTACGGTGAAATCTTTTCCGTTCAGCCGAACGGTCCTGCCCACCACCGACGGGTCGCTCGCGAATTGATGCCTCCAGAAGTCCGACCCCAGCACCACAACCGCATCGCGGCCGGGTACCTTATCTTCATCCTCGCGAAACCCGCGCCCCAGCCGCGGCGTCACGCCCAGCACATCGAAGTAGTTCCCGGAAACCATCATTCCGCCTCTCACCTGCGGCGTAACCCCCGGTTGGGCACTGAAGCCGACCGCCTCCATATCGGTGTAGGCAATCACTCCGTCGTAACTGGTCGTTTTGTCGCGTATGTCCCGATATTCGCGGTAGGAGAAATCATCGAACGGGGTGTCGCGCGTCGTGCTCACCAGCGTAACTATGTTCCCCGGATGCGGCACAGGATAAGGGCGGAAGATCAGCGCATCCACCATGCTGAAGGTCGCCGACGTCATCCCGATTCCCAGCGCCAGCGTGATTACGACGAACGCGGTCAGTCCGGGCGTGCGGCGCAACCCACGGATCGCAAAGCGCACATCCTGCAGAAAATTCTCCACCAACGGCAGTCCTCGCTTGGCTCGATAGTCCTGCTTGATCGCCTCCACGCCGCCAAACTTCAGGATCGCCTGCCGTCGCGCCTCGACGGGCGATAAACCCGCGCGAATATTTTCTTGAGTTTGCAGCGCAATATGCCCCTCGATCTCCTCCCTCAATCGCTCGTCCTGCGCCCGCCCCGTTCCGAGTGTCGTCCCCAGGTTCAGCAGCCGCGCCAGAAACCGTCTCAGGACTCTCATGAAAGATCCTATGCTTTCACTTCAATCCGAGCCACATCGAGAACCTCGAAAAACTACTCGTATCTCAGTGCGATCATCGGGTCGACACGCATCGCCCGCCGCGCGGGGATATAACAGGCCGCAAGCGCCACACCTGTGAGCACCAGGGTGACGCCAACAAATGTAAGAGGATCGGTGGGCATTACGCCATAGAGCAGCCCTGCCATCAGGTGCGACACGATCACCGATCCCACCAGTCCCAGCCCGGCGCCGGCCATCGCCAGTCCCAGCCCCTGACGCAGAACCATCTGCAGGATTGTCCCCCGTCGCGCCCCCAGCGCCAGGCGAATGCCGATCTCCTGCGTGCGCTCAATCACGATGTACGAAATCACTCCGTAAATTCCCAGCGCCGCAAGCAGCAGCGCCGTTATCGCGAAGGCCACCACAATATCCATCGAAAATCGTCTCTGCTCCAGCGAGGCCGACACCGCATCGTCCAGCGTCTGCGCTCCGTAAACGGGCAGTTCCGGGTTCACTGACTGCACCATCGCCCGCACCTCTTCCGGGATCGCGCTCGCATTTAGGTCTCCACGCAGAAAGATGGCCAGCTCCTTGGGCGTCTCCTGGTACAGGCTCAGATAGATTTGCGGAACGCTCGCGTTCGCCAGCGACTCGGTTCGAGCATCCGCGATCACCCCGACGATCGTGATCCAGGTCTTGCTCGCACGTTGGCCAACCCCAGCCCTCCCACGGCCAACCTTCAGCCGCTTCCCAAGCGGATCCTCGCCCCGCCAGTAAGTCTCCGCCATCGCCTGGTTGATCACGGCGACCAGCGGCGCATTCTCGTCGTCGCCGTCGTTGAACAGACGGCCCCGCAGCACCGGAATCTCCAGCAAATGAAAATATTCCGGCGTAACCTGCGACCGCTCCACCAAAGGCGGCTGCTTGCTCTGTGTCTGGCGTCCTTCCACGATCAGCGCGCTCCGGTTGCCGTCGTGGTGCAGCGGAATCGACGGCTCCGCTCCCAGCGCCGCCTCCTGCACTCCCGGCAGCAACCGGCTGCGCCGCAGCAATTCGCGCGCAAACACTGCCTCCTGAGCAGCCGTTCCATAAATGTCCGTCTTCGGATCGTTCGGGCTCGGCAGCCACAACTGAACCGACATCACATGCTGCGGATTGAATCCCAGCGGCGCCTTGTACAAATCCCAAAAACTGCGCAGCAGCAGGCCCGCGGCCACCATCAGCACCAGCGACAGCGCAAACTCCGTCACCACCAGCACGCGCCGCGTGCGCATCTGCTCCGTGGAACCCTTCGACCCACGCCCCTCCACCCTCAGCGTACTTGCCAGATTCAACCGCCCTGCCTGCCTCGCGGGCGCCAGCCCGAAAATTAACCCGGCTGCGATCGAAGCCGCCAGCGCGATCAGCATCACGGTCCAGTTGATCGACAGGTCGTTCAGCCGAGGCAGGCTCTCCGGAATCAGCCGCAGCAAGAATCCCTTCATGCAGAACAGAATCACCAACCCCGCCACTCCGCCCAGCAGCGAAAGCAGCAGGCTCTCCGTCAGCAATTGCCCCACCAGCCGCTTGCGTGCCGCTCCCAGCGCCTGGCGCACCGCCATCTCCCGTGATCGCGCGCTGGCCCGCGCCAGCAGCAGATTCGCTACATTCACGCAGCCGATCAGTAGCACCAGCGCCACTGCGCCCAACAGCAGGATCAGCGACTGCCGAACGTTGCCCACCAGGTTTTCCTTCAGAGGCACCAACCGCACCGTCCACTTGCTGTCGGCCGGATAATCGTCCGGAAATTGCTTCCGCAACGAAGCAACCAACGCGTCCAGATGGCTCTGCGCCGCTGCAACCGTCAGCCCCGGCTTCAGGCGCCCGACCGTTTCCAGGGGCAACCGCACACTGCGGCTCGGGGCCTGAGCCGGATTATCCGAAAAACCCAACGCCGCCCACTGTTCCGTATTCCTCTCGCCCACGGTTCGCCCCGGGTCGTGAAAACCCGGCGGCATCACCCCGATCACCCGATACAAATCGTTGTCTCCCCGCAAACTTCTTCCCACAATGTGCGGATCGCTCCCGAAAGCCCGCTTCCACAACCCGTCACTGATCACCACATCCAGCGTGAACCCCGGCGTTTGATCCTGAGGATCGAACGTCTGCCCCAGCTCCGGTTTCACCCCCAGCATCGCAAAATACGCCGGCGACACCCCCTCATACTGCATCCGCGATGGCTGCGATACACCCGTCAGGTTCGCCGACCCGAAAATCTCCAGCACAACATACTGAAAAATTCCCGAACGCTGCAGATCCTTCCACTCCGGAATCGAGATGCCCGCGTCCGTAGCGCCCGCACCAGGCAGATCGTCCTCGATGCGCACCAGTTCCTCCGGGTGCGGATAGGGCAGCGGATGCAGCAGCGTCGCATCGACCAGGCTGAAAATCGCCGTCGTCGCTCCGATGCCCAGCGCCATCGTCAGAACCGCGATAGCCGTAAACCCCGGCGACTTGGCCAGCATGCGGATCGCGAAGCGCGAGTCCTGCAGCAGATTTTCAAAAAACGGCAGCCCCTGCTCTGCGTGGTAATCCTCTCTCACTGTCCCCACCCCTCCGAACTTCATCACCGCCTGCCGCCGTGCCTCTTCCACATTCATCCCCGCGCGCCGATTCTCCTCCGTCTGCAGGGCGATATGCTCTTGCATCTCCTCCCGCAGCCGTTTGTCGTCTCGCCGCCCGGTGGCAAAGTTCTTGAGCCGCGCCAGAAACCTTCTCAGAAATCTCATGGCAAATCCTCCGCCTTCACTTCGAAGAACCGCCCGATGATCGCCGCCGTTTGCTCCCAATCCTGGGTTTCCACCTGCAGCTGCTTGCGCCCTTCTTTCGTCAGCCGATAGAAACGAGCCCTGCGATTATTCTCAGACGCGCCCCAGTCCGACGCGATCGCCCCTTCCTGCTCCAGCTTCAACAGCACGGGATACAGCGTCCCCTGATTCACCGCCAGCAGGTCCCCGCTGATCTGCTCGATGCGCCGCGCAATCCCATACCCGTGCTGCGCTCCCAGCACATCGAGAGTCTTAAGCACCATCAACGCCAGCGTTCCTTGCAGGACGTCCGTTTTCTGTTTCATAGCTTCATCGCACCTTGCGCCTTCATTTTGGTTTCCAACAGGAATATCACACACTTCCTTTGGGAAAGCAACAGGTAAAGCTCATGCAGAGATCGGGTCGGCTGCTGACTTGGAGTGGAAAGCGGCTTTGAATAATCGATCTACTTCAAACCCGTAGCTCAGGTCCCATTCTGGCCCGACCTTGGCCAGAATTGACCTGAGGCCTTTGCGCAACGGCACCCGATGCAAATCGACAATTCGAAGAATCTTAAGCTGCGTCTCGAACCGGCTTTCTCGGCGAAGGCTTGCCCCGATGCTCCCAAATCACCCAATGAACAGAAGAATGCAGCACCGGTACCCCGCCCACCTGCTGAGCCGGCAGATGAAATTGCACGCTGATAAAAACTTCCTGCTGAAATCCCGTCGCATGGAACGAAGTGCTCCTCACCAGCTCCAACGCGGCCCGGCTCAAATCCTGATTCGAATTTTGCAGCGCCTCGGCGTCCATCACCCGCCCTTCCTGTGCGTCGAGCGTTGCGTGAACGATCACGGGCTGAAAGTAAGTCGAGGTCGGCGCATCGGAAGGATCGACGCGCATCGGAAACCGGCGCGGCCCGGAGAGTATGAATGACTCGCCTGCATCCGTCATTTCCGGTCCCGGCTTGAAAGCGTTCGGATCAATCTCACCCGGATCGCCAAAACTTTCCACGCGCGCTTGAACGACGAGCGCCCCGCCCTCGAAGATGGAAATCTGCCGAGGCAGAGTGTGTCCATTGAATTCCGCAGCGCCCTCGTAATCGTACTCCGTGTAAATTCCGGGCGCCGCCGACCACATCTGCAACAATCCTGTCGCAGGATCAATGCAATATTCCTCTTCCACCCACGTGCGTGGTGCCGGATTTTCCGGCACAGCCGAACTGAGCAACAGGCACGTCACCGGCTTCCCGTTCAGTTCTGCATTCGCGGATCGAATCACGCTCTGGGCTCCGGCATTTCGGAAAATTGGCCAATGCAGCGCCGCGCGAATTTCCTGAATCCGCATCGGAACCGGCTCGTTGGGATTCGCTCCGTACGCGTGCCCGTTGCCGCCTACGCGAACCACTGTCGCGCCCCGCATCTGTGCTGTCCATCGCCATTCCGGCCCGTTCGAGAGCTCCTCCATCGTTCCATCGCCCTCGTTCTGCGTCGCGCCGGAAGTTTGAAATGACGCCTTCAATTCGTAAGCACCGAAGGTATGCATGTTCAAATTTTGCCGCGCATGTTCCAAAAGATCGATCGCCGCCGAGCGCTCCGCAGGACTCGAAAGCGTGCGCGGCTGATGAATCACCAGTTCATGCGGATCAGATGGCGGAGGATTCGTCTGCGCGAAAACCGAAGAAACCAGAAACAAACAGAAAACCAGCAACCCGGAAACCCGGATAGAAGCTCGCATGAGGACCTCCTAAACAACGCGGAAATACGACGGGGACCGGCCCCAATTCTACTCACGAATTCCCGCCACACGCAACGCCCTTGCTGGTTGCCAGCATCTAAACAAGTGACGCGCTTGAAAGAAGCCGCCGTCGGAAGGCGCGCCCGAAGATGGCTGGTCTGGCTTGCCGCTCGTCGAGGCCCTTGTCGCAAGGTCAGTAGGGGCACGGCACGCCGTGCCCGGCGAAGGAACTTGGCGGGATTGGGGCATTCGCCGCAGGCGCGGTTTATGTACCGCCGGCCTCTGGTGGCGTTTTTAACCAGGGCCCGTCGCGGCCAGCGAGGTTTTAATACACGGTACCGCGATTAAAAGTCCGCATAAGCCACGCACAATCAGCAAGTTGCGAATTTCTAATCGGCGGTAAAAGACCTCTTAAGGATTGCGATCCAGTCGCGCATTTCGCCATGAAAACGCTTCAGCTTTGAGCAGAATTTAGACGAGCGCTTGGCGCAAATCTTCGATCAAATCCGCCGCATCTTCGAGCCCCACTGAAACGCGCACAGTTCCCGCGCCAACTCCTGCAGCGCGCAGCTCCGCTTCCGACATGTTGTAATGCGAAGTGTAAATCGGCAGCACGACGAGCGATTCAACGCCGCCCAAA
This sequence comes from uncultured Acidobacteriota bacterium, assembly GCA_963697645.1. GTDB lineage: Bacteria > Acidobacteriota > Terriglobia > Acidiferrales > UBA7541 > Palsa-295. The sequence goes on from CAVOOU010000009.1 coordinate 85,406, forward strand.
CTCGCCGCCAACAAAAAGACGCGCACGCGATCGCAGAAGCGCCGCGCCGCCGGAAGGCCGCCTTTCAGATCGAAGGCGAGCATCGCGCCGAATCCTTTCATCTGGCGCTTGGCGAGTTTGTGATCGGGGTGCGACAGCGAGTCCCGGATAATGCACTTTCGCGACCTTGGGATGCTTCGCGAGGAATTTCGCAACGATCATCGCGTTCTCGCACTGGCGCTCCATGCGAATGCCGAGCGTTTTCATCCCGCGAATCAACAGGTAGGCCGCTTCGGGATCCAGCGAGCCGCCGAGGTTGATGATGTTGTGGCGCACTTCGTTGATGATGGCGCGGCTGCCGGCGGCGGCGCCTGCGATCAGGTCGGAATGTCCTGAGAGATATTTCGTCGCGCTGTGCAGGACGATGTTGAAGCCGAGCTCGATTGGCTTCTGCAGCGCGGGGCTCGCGAACGTGTTGTCGATCAGCGAAATCAGGCCCCACTCTTTCGCGAAGGCGACTGCTTTCTGCAAATCCACGAGCCGCAGCGTCGGGATTGGTCGGCGTCTCGATGTAGAGCGCTTTCGTGCGCGGATTCACCAGCTGCTCGATTCCTGCGAGATCGGTTTCCACGTGGCGAACGACGATGCCGAAGCGCGGAAAATTGTCACGCATCAGGCGGTATGTGCCGCCATAGGTTTGCCGCGTGGAAATGACTTCGTCGCCTGCTTTTAGCACAGCGAGCAGGGCGCTTGAAATCGCTGCCATGCCTGAGGCCGTGACGATGGCTGCTTCCGCTCCTTCGAGAGCGGCGAGCTTTTCTTCCGCGATGGTGAGCGTCGGGTTGCCGTAGCGCGTGTAGATGTAGGCCGAGCTTTTTCCTTCGGCCCAGCGCTTCATCTCTTCGGTGCTTTCGAAGGTGAAATTCGCAGTACGCGCGATCGTGGTGCCGACCGGTGCGCCCACGTGAAAATGTTCGGCGCCCTGGTGAATGGCGATCGTTGCGTCGCGCCAGCGTTTCTGCTTTGGCGGCTTTTTCATGGTCGAAGAAGCTTCCGGCATTTGGCCGCTGAATCGCAAGCGCCAAATTGGTTAGACGGACAGGTCACGCGAGTGAGGTTGACAGGCTTATTTCAGTGCGACAAAGAGTGGCGCTGGCAGACGAGACGCAAACTGGATTTTTTCTTCCGCGCTAGCATTTACTCTAGGCGTCACGCTTCGCCTTCTATTCTCTGTTACTCATGCGAGTGAGGCCCGGACAATACTGTTAGCCCGCGCAGGATTGTGTGCAACTATAGAATTAGGAATCGGCCTGTCTAGAGCACACGTTCGCCATCTGAGGGAGCGGATCATGAAGAAGAACGCCCTGCTCGCGTTACTACTGTCTTCGGCGGTGTGGATTGGTGGCTGCTCGCTTATGCGGGTGGCGGGTCCTCCTTGCGTGGGCACTTCTTGTCCAACAGGGGCGGGAGGCACGCTTCCGGGCAACGCCAATACTGCTAATGCGCAGGCGGCGGCTCCGGCTCCTACTCAGGCGAAGAATACGGAAGCGCCTTCGCAGCACCGCAGCATAGCCAGCCGGTTGCATCTCACCCACGGCAGCTAATTCCGCGCTGATTTCACGGCTACCCTTCTACCTCAGCGGCTAAAGCCGCTTTTCGCTGCGATTCTTACGGCACGGCTACGGCTGCGTACCTCAGCGGCTAAAGCCGCCTTTCTTTGCAATTCTTACGGCACGGCTGAAGCCGTGCCCTGACGAAGTGCGAACGACTCCGCGCCTGTTTCACGGCTGCGCTTCCTACCTCAGCGGCTAAAGCCGCCTTTCTTTGCAATTCTTACGGCACGGCTAAAGCCGTGCCCTGACGAACTGCGATCGACGTCCGACGAAATGTGGCTGGAGAATCACTCGTGCTTCATTTAGGGCTCGGATTGTTGGAGCCTCGATTACGCCGAGGCGGCTTCGCCTTCTTCTGCTGCGTGATGCGGCTTGTGGGCCGCGATCACTTTGTCTGCTAGCTCACCTGGGACGTAATCGTAGTGCGAGAATTCCATCGAGTAGCTGCCGCGTCCTTGCGTCATTGACGTCAATTCGTTTGCATAGCTGAGCATTTCCGAGAGCGGAACCTGCGCTTTGATCACTACGCTTCCGGCGCGCGATTCGCTGCCGCTGATTTTTCCGCGGCGGCTGCTCAGGTTGCCCATCAAGTCGCCCGAGTATTGATCGGGCGCGTAAATCTCGACGTGCATTACCGGTTCGAGCAGCGCGGGGCGGGCCTGTTTCATCGCTTCCTTGAAGGCCAGCGAGCCTGCGATGCGGAAGGCCATGTCGCTCGAGTCCACGTCGTGATATTTGCCGTCATAGAGGGTCGCGCGGAAATCCGTGACCGGGAATCCGGCCAAGATAGCCGCGCTCGGCCGATTCGCGAATGCCGCGCTCGACGGAGGGAATCCAGTTCTTAGGGATTGCGCCGCCGAACACATCGTCCACGAATTCAACACCCTTGCCACGCGGAAGCGGCTCCATCTTGACCCGGCAGAGACCGAATTGACCGTGTCCGCCTGTTTGCTTTTTGTGTTTGCCTTCGGCGTCGGCCTTTGCGCGAATCGTCTCGCGGTAAGGAACCTTTGGCGGATGCAACGTGAGGTCCACGTGGTAGCGCTTGCGAAGCTTCGCGACCACGACCTCGATATGCTGCTGCCCTGCGCCGGAGAGTAGAAATTCTTTCGTTTGCGGATCGCGTCCGAAACGCAAAGCGAGATCCTCCTCGAGAATGCGGTGAATTGCCACGCCGATGCGGTCTTCGTCCGCGCGCGTCTTCGGTTCGATCGCGAAGGTGATGGAAGGCTCGGGGATACGCGCAGGCGGGTAGAAGATTGTCGCGCTCTTATCGCCCAGCGTTTCTCCCGTAGTGGTTTCCTTCAGCTTTGCAATCGCGCCAACGTCGCCTGCGTGCAAATCGTTCACGGCGACAGCGGTTTTTCCCTGCATCACCTGCACGTGTTGGAGACGCTCCTGAGTTCCGCGATTGAAATTTGTCAGCGTCGCGTCATTCTTCAGGACGCCGGAAAGGACCTTGAAATAGGTGATGCGTCCGGCGAAAGGATCGGCGAGCGTCTTGAACACAAAGATCGAGAGCGGTTCGGAATCGGCCACCTTGCGCTCGACGGTTTCGCCCTTGTGGTCTGGTGTCTTGTGGCCGCTGGCTTTTCCTCGCGTGGAGGGTGCCGGGAAAATGTCGCACAGGAAATTCAGGATCGCGTCGGCGCCGATGTTGTGGAGCGCGGAGCTGAGCAGCACCGGGAAAATGCGCTTCGCGAGCACAGCCTCGCGCAGGCCTTTCTTCAAATCGTCGATGGGAAGCGTTCCCTCGTCAAAAAATTCCTGCATCAGCGCGTCGTCACCTTCAGCGACGAGTTCCACGAGCGCTTCGTGGGCTGTTTTCGCTTCTTCCGCGAGATCAGCGGGAATTTCCTCCACTTTGGCTTTACCATCGCCGTCGGGCGTGTACGTAAGAGCTTTCATCGCGATGAGATCAATCACGCCTCGGAAGGATTTCTCGGAGCCGATGGGCAGCTCGATGGGCACGACACCGCGGCCGAAAACGTGCTGCAGCGAGTCGAGCGCGCGCTCAAAACTCGCCAGCTCGCGGTCCATCCAATTCAGGACGAAGGCGCGAGGCTGATCGTATTCGGTGGCGTAGTCCCAGGTTTTTTCGGTGACTACCTGAACGCCGGCGGCAGCATCTACGACGATGAGAGAAGCGTCAGCCGCGATGAGCGAGGATTTTGTTTCGTTGATGAAGGTGGAGTAGCCGGGCGTATCGAGGAAATTGATTTTTGTCTTTTCAGCCTGGCCGGCGGCTTGCCATTCGGCGTAGGCGAGGCCGGTATTGATTGAGATTTTACGGGCAACTTCTTCTTCGTCCCAATCGGTGACAGTGGAACCGTCGGAAACTTTACCCAGTCGCGGCGTCATGCCGGCGGTGAAGAGCAACGACGACACGAGCTGGGTTTTCCCCGTATCGCCGTGGCCTACAATGCCAACGTTGCGTATCCATTCGGTTGTATAGGATTTCATGTTGCACCTCGGTTGGAGAAGTTGGAATCAGCACTGAAAAAACGAGATTTGCATCTGGGCCGGGCGGAACAGGCATTTCGTGGCGGGAAATTCTGAAGCGCGAATCCGAGCTGTGCGAAAAGGGAAACTTCACGACGCCGCCCCCCGGCGGTTGCGCGTGACCCTGCGGAATGGGGATGCTAGCACAACGATTGGTTTGGGTTCAACTGAGGAGGTGGGAGGGCTGGTCCGGTTGCAGCGTTAACCGGGCACTATTCGGAAAGTAGGGTACATATAGGAAGGAGTATTGACGCAGAGCGGCGCTAGTGTCGGGTGATGTTTTTCTGTCACTGCTTCATGTAATGAAGCGCAACACATCCTGATTTAAAAATCTTTGACTCAATAAGTTTCAATTGTAATTTCTCCGGCAGGCTAATACCTTCAAACAACCGTCTCCCTTCTCCTAAAACTATCGGGTGAACCACAAAATAATATTCATCAATCAGGCCGAGCCCTATAAGTTGTGAAGGAATATCTACACCACCGGTAAGAATATTTTTGCCTTGTTCTTGTTTCAATTTAAGTATTTCGTCGTGAAGGTTCGTACGAACAATTCTCGTTTTTGTTCCTTCAGGGCTGTCTAATGATTTTGAGAAAACAATAATTTTGTTGATGGCGTCAAATGCCTGGGCAAATTCGTAATCTGCTTTTGTCTGCCCGGAAGGGTTTTTCGCCACATCGGGCCAATAAGGAACCATCAATTGATAAGTTTTACGCCCGTAGAGGAATGTGTCAGCATCTCGCGTGAGGTGCGTAAAATACTCAAGCGTTTCGTCATCGGGATTGAATTTGGTATGGTCGCAGCAGCCATCTAAGGTCATGTTGATTGCGAAGATTAGATTTCTCATTTTCGCCTCGGATTGAGCAGCATCTTCGAACATAAAACCAATAACTTGGAACCGCGCGTCATTGCAACATAAAGATTGATTAGGGAAGAGTGGAAGAACGCGTCGATCGCCGGAACAATGATCGCCTTAACAATGAGGACGTGGTTTGGAAAAAGGTGTCGCGAAGACTGATTTTGCCCCCGGTTTAGTGAGTGGTTGAAAAGCAGCAGAGCCGGTGGTTGGCAGCCAAAATTCGAGTTGACGCTTTAAGTCGTCCCACCTCCCATACCATTGATTTAGAGCCACTTAGCGGACGATTGGGGTTTGGCATGCGCCTTGCATTTTGTGACTGGCGTGATGGCTTTAAAGGGCAGTAGCGGAGCTGGAAGCGAAGTCAGAATGAGACAGCGCCAACCAGCCGGGAGGTCTCAGATGCGTTATCTAAAATATGTTGGATATGCGGCAGTTCTTGGAATTTTAGTGCTCTCAATGAGCTCTATTGCGAGCGCTCAGGTACGAGTAGGAATCGGCGTCGGTCCGGTTGGCGTCGCGATTGGGGCGCCTCCAGTGTGCGCCTACGGCTACTACCCGTATGCTCCGTACGCTTGCGCGCCCTACGGATATTGGGGCCCTGACTACTTCACGAACGGAGTATTCATTGGCGCCGGCCCGTGGTTCCATGGCTTCTACGGTCGGCCGTATTATGGCGGCGGTTACTATGGACATGGGTATTATGGGCGCGGTGATTGGGATCATCGCGGTGGTGATTGGGGTCATGGCGGATTCCATGGTAACGAAGGGTCGCATGGTGTAGTCCGCGGAGGTAATGAATTCCACGGCGGCAATAGCTTCCATGGTGGAGGCGCGGTCCGCGGCGGAGGCGGCGGCTTCCACGGTGGCGGCGGAGGACACGGCGGAGGACACCGGTAAGCGCGGTTTGTTTGCCTGAAGGTTGAAACGGCTGGCAGCGAAAGTTGCCAGCCGTTTTTTTTGTGCATGCGGATTAGTTCTGTTCGTCGGCTGATGGGCCGTAGATTGAAGGAACGGCGACGTTGTTCAGTCGCAGATAGACTGAGAGCTGGCCGCGGTGATGGATGATGTGATTCAAGATGAAGCCGCGAAGAGCGGCTGTGCGCGGAAGCGAGAAAATGGTTTTTCCGCCGGCTTGCAGGGTGAAGATCTTTTTCAAATCCTCGTCGCTCGATTGAGCGATGGCGGCGCGGGCGGCGGCGACGTTCTTGTCGAAATCTTCGAGAAGCTGTTTGCGTGTGGACATGACGGTGGGCTGTCGCGGAGGCGCGCCGGGCGGGCGAAAGTCGAGCGATTCGCGCTGAAGGGCGAGCGGGACGAGCGTCGGCAATTCGACGAGATGCCCGGCGAGGCGGCCCATGGTCATGGATTTATCGTGGGGCTTCCAATCGGTGTTGGTTTCGGGCACGCGTTCGAGAGTTTTTCGGGTGGTGCCCATTTCGTGATCGAATTCCGGCAAGAAAGCGTCGCGAATTGCCATTTGTGATCTCCTTGTGTGGATTGGATGCGGACATATACATACGCCGACGGTTTTGATGAGGCAGCAGTAACAAAATGCGGCGCGGGTTACGGCGCGATGGTGAAGGAATCGTCGGGGTTTATGAAGCCGTAGGCCATGCGTGAGGTGTTGAAGGCGGCGGCTGGATTGCCGTTGCGGTCGAGGAGAATCAGGCCGCCGGTGGTGTGGGCGCGATGGGCGAGTTTGCGAACGCAGGCGTTGGCGACGGATTGGGCATTGTTGCCTGTGGAAGGAGTGATTGTAGAGCGTGCGCCCCAGCCCAAGCTCCAGCACTGTTCGTCGGATTTTGTGGGTGAATTTTCCGTGGCGGCGAGTAGATCGGCTGCCATTTTTGCCATCACAATTTTCATGATGCCTTCGCCGTGGCCTGTGCAGGAGACGCCGCCGGAATCCGCGTCGGCATAGCAGCCGCAGCCGATGAGAGGCGAATCGCCGACGCGTCCGGGAAATTTGCAGCAGGTGCCGCCGGTGGAGGTGCCGGCGATGAGGTGATTCTGCTTGTCGAGGGCAACCGCGCCGACGGTGCCAAATTCGTGATCCAGGTGATGCTCGGCGGCGTGCGAGTCTTCGAGGCAGCGGCCCCAGGCAGAGCGCTCGCGATCGATGACGAGGTCTTCGGGAGCGCAGAGGGGGATGCTGTTTTCGGCGGCGAATTTTTCAGCGCCGTCGCCGACTAACATCATGTGCTCGCTTTTCTCGAGGATGGCGCGGGCGAGGCGGATTGGATTGCGGATGCGTTCGACGGCTGCGACTGAGCCAGCTTTCAGCGTCGCACCGTCCATGATGATCGCGTCGAGCTGCACGCGGCCGTCGCGATTCAGATGCGAGCCGATGCCGGCGTCGAAAGTGGGATCGTCCTCGAGAATTACGATTGCGGCCTCGACGGCATCGATCGCGGCGCCGCCTGCTGAAAGAATTTTCCAGCCTGCTTTCAGGGCGCGGCGAATGCCGTCGCGGCAATCCTCAACGGCTTCATCGGGGATGTTCCAGGCGCCGCCGTGAATGATGAGGGAGGGTTTCACGTTGCGCGAGCGTTCAGAGATTTGTGTAGAGCAGAAGCGTGACGCTGATGGCGATCAGCATGGGACCCAGGAGAAACGCAAATCCTACGCCGAGCAGAAAGCGGACGGCGTGTTTGCGTTTGGCGGCTGGGACGGCGGCGGGAAGCACGCGGGCGGCGCTGACGTTTTCCTGGCGGCGAAGAATCGAGCGGAAGACGTTGATGTAGGCGGCTACCCAGAATTTGATTTCGTTGCGCGATTGCCACAGGAGATCGATACCAGCGCAAATCACGAGCGCGCCGATGATGGCGAGAAGCTTGGGCATGGCTACCGTCCGCGTCCCGCGGTGCGCGAGAAAAATTGGGGTGAAGGGCGTTGCGCTCCGTGCGAGAGATTTGCTTCTAGTGGCGATGGTGCTGGTGCGGGGATGGAAACGGGTTTCGGGGCGGCGACTTCTTTAGTCTGCTTCCATGTGTGCACGATTCTGTGGATTACGGTGATGTTGGGACCGATGGCGAGAATCCAGAGGACAGGCGGCATGCGATTTGCGAGTGCGCCAATGATCATTAGCACGAGGCGCTCGGGGCGGTCCCAGAAGCCGACGTCTTCATTGGGCACGAGCGATTCCGCGCGGGCTTTCGCGTAACTCACCATGACGGCGCCTGCCATTGCTGCGCCGGCGAGAAACGCATAGCCGAAGCGGTTTACGCTGGCGTAATAGACGAGCAAGCCGAGAAAGAGGATCAGGTCAGCGTAGCGGTCGAAGATCGAATCGAGGAAGCCGCCAAAAATGGAAACGCGATTCTGGATGCGCGCCACGGGGCCGTCGAGTAAATCGCAGAGTCCCGCGAGAATCATCATTCCGCCGCCGGCTGCGAAGCGGCCCTGTGCAAACAGGATCCCCGCCCAGAGGTTCAGGCCAAGAGCTACCCACGTGATGACGTTTGGGGGGATGCGGGTGGGGGCGATAAGCCGAGCGAGCCCGTTGATGGGCCAGGACAGATAGCGACCGATGGTGCGGCTCAGCATTAGGCGGGAATCACCCGGTTACTCCTCGTCGTAAATCGTGGCCAGGCGGACGACTTCGTAGTCTTTTATGCCCGCCGGCGTTGTTACTTGTACTTCGTCGCCGACTTTCTTGCCCAGAAGGGCGCGGCCAATCGGAGAGCTGGTCGAGATCAGGCCCTTGGGCGCGTCCGCTTCTTCCACTGTGACCAGTTTGTACTCGATTTCGGAGCCCTTCGCAATGTCCAGTACGACAATTCGCGAGCCATAGGCAGCGCGGTCTTTCGGGAGGTTGCTGAGGTTGAGCATCGAAAGGTCGGCCATTCGCTGGTGGAGCTGGGCGAGGCGCGTGGAGACGAACGACTGGCGTTCTTTGGCGTATTTGTACTCGGCGTTTTCCGAGAGGTCACCGTGCGCGCGTGCCACTTTGATCTCTTTGGGGAGCTCGTCGTGGAGCTCATGCTCGAGAGCGGCGATCTCGTCTTTCAGCTTCTTTTTGATTTTTTCGGCTAGATCGATCATTTCGGGTTGTTTGCGGCGCTTGGGAGAGCGTCGCGACGCGAGTGGACTCCCTTTTCGTTTCGGCACAATACCCAAACAATTATAGAGGATTCGCGCGGGATACCGCAAATGGGCTCTGGAACGTCGCAACCATTGGAATTACGAAGGCTACCGCTATCCCTCGATTACGCTCTCCGCGTGCCCGTGCTAGGATTCGGCGCTATGAAAACCGTTCTCCTTCTTATCTGCTCGAATGTCTTCATGACGATCGCGTGGTATGGCCATCTGAAGTACAAAAAGGCGCCGCTGATCGCTGTGATTGTCGTGAGCTGGCTGATCGCATTCTTCGAATATTGCTTCCAGGTTCCGGCGAACCGCATCGGCTATGGCGAGTTCACCGCGTTTCAACTGAAAATCATTCAGGAAGTGATCACGCTGTGCGTGTTCGTAGCGTTTGCCTGGATCTATCTGGGCGAGCACGTGAGGTGGAATCACGTTGTCTCGTTTCTCTTCATTATCGGCGCGGTGGTATTTGGCTTCTGGGGCAAACTCTAACTCGGCAGTCATCATGCAACGCCGATGTTCGATAGACTTCGGCGCGATTCCAGATAAAATAATCGGTTCGTAGACGACCAGCGAATGTGCGTACTGCAATTGGTGCGTTTGGCCGATGATATTTTCGGACTTCACAGAGGATACCAGGGGGCTTGATGATCGTTGGTGTTCCGCGCGAAACCTTTCCGGGAGAGCGCCGGGTGGCGCTGGTGCCATCGGTGGTGCCGACGCTTGCGAAATCCGGGCTGGAGGTGGTGGTAGAAGCGGGCGCGGGGATCGAAGCAGGATATCCGGACGCAGACTACACCGCGAAGGGCGCAAAAATTGTCGCCGAGCGTGCCGAGGTTTTTCGCACTTCCGACATTATCGTGCAGGTGCTCGCGCACGGGTCGAATGACAAAACGGGCGAAGCGGACTTGCCTCTGTTCCACCGCGAGCAGGTGCTGATCGGATTTTTGCGGCCACTCGGCGAGTTGAAAACGATTCAGCAGATTGCCGCGACCGGAGTGATGTCCTTCGCTGTCGAGCTGATTCCGCGAACCACGCGCGCGCAAGCCATGGATGCGCTTTCCTCGATGGGCACTATTTGCGGCTACAAAGCGGTGCTGATTGCGGCCGACACGCTGCCTCGTATTTTCCCCATGTTGACCACCGCGGCGGGGACGATTACTCCTGCGCGGGTGCTTATCATCGGCGCGGGCGTCGCAGGATCTGCAGGCAATCGCGACAGCTCGTCGCCTCGGCGCCGTTACGTCCGCGTACGACATGCGGCCAGCCGCAAAGGAGCAAGTGCAAAGCCTGGGCGGGCGTTTCGTCGAGCTGCCGATCGAAGCGAAGGATGCGCAGGATGCGGGTGGATACGCGAAAGCGCAGGATGAGGAATTCTACCGAAAGCAGCGGGAGCTGCTGGGCCGCGTGGTGGGCGAAAGCGACGTGGTCATCACGGCAGCGGTGATTCCGGGCAAGAAATCGCCGGTGCTGGTCACCAAAGACATGGTGGCGAGGATGGCGCCCGGATCGGTGATTGTCGATTTAGCGTCAGAACGCGGCGGGAATTGCGAGCTGACACGACCCGGCGAGAAAGTAATAGCCAATGGCGTGACGATCATCGGCCGAATCAACCTTGCGAGCACCGTGCCGTACCACGCGAGCCAGATGTACGCGCGCAACATCACTGCGTTTCTGCAGTACCTGGTTCACGATGGCAAGCTCGAGTTGAAGCTTGACGACGAAATCATTCGAAGCACGATGCTCACGCGAGGCGGCGAGATCGTGAACGAGCGCGTCCGCGAATTCCTGTCGCTTCCGGCACTCGCGACCGCGGGGAAGGGGGCAAGCTGATGGTGCAATCGGACCTGCTGACGGATTTGTACGTTTTTATTTTGGCAGCTTTTATCGGATTTGAAGTGATTCGCCGCGTTTCGCCGCTGCTGCACACGCCGTTGATGTCGCTCACGAACGCGCTCGACGCCATCGCAGTGGTGGGCGCGATCATTCTCGCCGGGGAAGGGAAGAGCACTCTCGCGACAATCCTCGGGACGATCGCAATCGTCGCGGCGACGAGCAATATCGTGGGCGGCTTCCTGATTACCGACCGCATGCTGAAAATGTTCAAGACCAGCCGTCCCACGAAATCATGAATTTCCTCGCCGGTTCTGACTTACTTCTGCAGATCATCTATCTGGTAGCGGCCGTCCTTTTCATTCTTTCGCTCAAATTGATGAGTTCGCCGAAAACGGCGCGGCACGGAGTGTGGGCCGGCGAACTGGGAATGCTGCTCGCGATCGTCGGGACTCTGCTGCATCACGGAATTGTGGATTATCGCGGGATCGCGATCGGCCTGGTGCTTGGCTCGATCATCGGCGTGCCGCTGGGCACTGGTGCACATGACAGCCGTTCCGCAAAGGACGGCGCTGAGCCACGCGTTTGGCGCGCTTTGCGTGACGCTGGTGGGCACTTCGGAATTTTATTTGCGCGCGCCGAATGTGCCGCCGTTCATGATGGCGGTGCTCTCGGCAGAAGTGATTCTCGGTTCGCTTACTTTCACGGGAAGCTTGATGGCGGCGGGGAAGCTTGAAGAAGTGTCTGCCGCAGCGGCCGATCACATACAAAGGGCAGAATTTCGTCAATCTTTCGGTGCTGGGCCTCGCGATTGTGGGCGCAGTGGTGCTGATACTGCATCCCGAGCACATGCATCTTTTCCCGGCGATTCTCGGAATCTCGCTGCTGTTCGGCGTGCTGATGATTGTTCCGATCGGCGGCGCGGACATGCCGACCGTGATGTCGCTGCTCAATTCCTACGCGGGCCTTTCGGCGGCGGCGATGGGGTTTGTGCTCGACAGCAAGCTGCTGATCATCGCCGGCGCGCTCGACGGAGCTTCCGGATTCATTCTGTCGGTGAACATGTCGAAGGCGATGAACCGGTCGTTCTCCAACGTGCTGTTCGGAGCATTTGGCCAGGAGCAGGCAGCGAAAGGCGCCGCCGGGCAAGAAGCGAAACCGGTGAAAAGCGCGACGCCCGAGGAGGCGGCCGCAATTCTGGGAGCGGCCAGCAAGGTGGTGATTGTGCCGGGCTACGGAATGGCCGTCGCGCAGGCGCAGCACAAGGTGCGCGAACTGTATGACGCGCTTACGAAGCGAGGCGTGGACGTGAAATTCGGGATTCATCCGGTGGCCGGACGCATGCCGGGGCATATGAACGTCCTGCTGGCCGAAGCGGACATTCCCTACGACAAGCTGCTCGATATGGAAGACATCAATCCGGAATTTCCGCAGACGGATGTGGCTCTCGTGATCGGCGCGAACGACGTGACGAACCCTGCCGCGCGCAACGATCCGAGCAGCCCAATTTATGGCATGCCGATTCTCGATGTGGACAAGGCTCGCACGGTGATGGTGATCAAGCGCGGCATGAGTCCTGGCTTCGCGGGAATCGATAATCCTCTGTATTACCTCGATAGGACGCTCATGCTTTTCGGTGACGCGAAATCATTCGTCGGCGACATCGTCCGCGAACTCGGCGGCGGCCACAGCTAGTCCCGTCGTTTTGGAGTACCCCTCGTTAGCTTCAAAAACGCTAACCGACCTCTGGTTGAAACATCATTTAACTTTATATTGCAAAGTACTTGACATCGCCAATTAATTTAGGCAAGCTTTGTGTGCGGCGGACGGAAGTGTGTTCCGATTTCAAGGAGAGATCTGGAATGGGCAAACGTATCGCCGCAATCGGTTTCATCTTCTTCTGCACTGCAATCGCCTGGGCCGTCCTTGCCAGCACGATCTTTTACCGCACCTATTCGTCCGATACACAACTTCGGGGCAAAGTGGCATCGTCGTGGGGCGCGCCACAGGAACAGTGTCCGCCGACGGCTACGTATGTCGAGGGTTCGTGGCGCCAGGTTCCCGCCGTTGAGAATGGCAAAGAAATTATGCGAACGATCGACGACCGGCGTTATATCCCGCTCACGCTGCAAAAGAGCCGCGTGAATGCGGCGCTGCATGCCGATTACCGGCGAAAGGGCCTTCTCTGGTACAGCACTTATCAGGTGCAATTCGCGGGCGCGTATGAATTCGTGAATCCCGACGATCGGCCTCGCAACGTGACGTTCACGCTCCATTTGCCGGCAGAGCAGGCGATTTACGACGATATGGTTTTCACCGTGAACGGCACGCCTCTTGTGCTGGAAAATCAAAAGACTGAAACATACGGAAGCGCGACGGTGCTGCCGCATCAGACGGCGGTGCTCAATGTCGGTTACCGTTCGCAAGGATTGGATACCTGGCAGTACAGCTTTGGCGACCAGGTGAGCCAAGTCCGCGATTTCGAGCTGCGGCTCACCACGGATTTCAAAGGGTTTCGATTTTCCCGGGAACACGCTTTCGCCGACGCAGGAGAACCGAAGCGGTCGCGGGTCGGAGCTGGTCTGGAGTTACAAGAACCTGGTATCGGGCTACAAAATCGGCCTCGCGCTGCCGCAAAAATTGCAGCCCGGTCCGCTGGCGGGGCGAATCAGCGCCTTCGCTCCGGTATCGCTGCTGTTTTTCTTTTTTGTGCTGTTCGTTCTCACGACGATCCGCGGCATCAACCTGCATCCTATGAATTATTTCTTCCTTGCATGCGCTTTTTTTTCGTTTCACCTGCTGATGGCCTACCTGGTGGACCATATTTCGATTCACCTCGCGTTCGCGATTTGCTCCGCGGTTTCGGTGATTTTGCTAGTGAGCTACTTACGATTGGTGGTGGGAATGAGATTCGCGGCACTCGAAGCGGGGCTCGCCCAGGTGATTTATCTGATTTTGTTTTCGTACGCGTTTTTCTTTGAAGGATTCACGGGGCTCGCGATCACGATCGGCGCGATTCTTACCCTGTTCATCACCATGCAGATGACGGCGCGAGTACGCTGGTCGGAAAAGTTCGCGACGGGGCCGGTACTGGGATGAAATTGCGCAGGAATCGCTAGCGAACCTGCACGGTAAGCGCTGAGGTCTTCGAGTTACCGTTGCCGTCTTCGATGGTGAGCGTGTACTCCGTAGTTTTTTTTGGGGTCACGTCGACGCAGCGGCTCACCGACGGCCAGACGGGATTTGTTTGCGGTTCGAGCTTCACGGTCTTCGCGTTGGAGACGCCGTAACACAACTGCACTGCTTCGCCCGCGTGGACGACCGGGGGCGTCGCGTAAAAATTCAGGATCTTGAATTCGCTTCCGCCGAGTTGTTCGACGGTGAGCGCGTCATTCGTTCGCTCTTTCGCGGCGGCTGCATCGGCGGCTCGCTGCTCGATCTCGCGATTCTGTTGCCGGCGCACATAAAAAGTGCCGCCGACATAGATGAGCGCGACGAGAAGGAGCGTCGAAGTGTAGAGAAGGGGATTGCGAAAGCCGGAAAAAGGTTTGCGGTTCGGATCTTCGGACATCGCATTCACCGCCCAATTCAAGTATAACCCACTGACTCGAATAACCTTTAAAGGGGCACTTACAATCGTGACAGATTTTAACAAAGTAGTAGTTGCGAAAATAATATTTATGTAGATAATGAGCGCCACGAGTTGAGCGTTGTTTATCGCCTTCCTCTTGCACGGAGGCACCGATGCCTACCAGCTCAAGCGCCCTCACTCTCACGGCGTATCCGGGTGACGGTGCTGTCCTGCTCGGTTTTAGTTTAGATCCCGCCGAGCTGAAAACGCACGATCTCGTTGGGTTCTCGATACAATGCACACCGCCCGCTGGAAAACCGTTCTTTCTGGAGAATCGGCTCAATTTCGCGAACCCCGTCACTTCCAGCACCACCGCGGCTCAAACTCCCTGGACGTCTTCCGAAAACGCGCCATTTCAAAAATTTCACTGGGTGCATTTCCCGGCCAATGTTCTTCCGGGAACTTTTCACTACGAAGTGACCGCTCGATATTGCCAGGGGTCGAATATGGTGGACGGACCGAAGGCCACCGTCGCGGTGGAGTTGGCTCCTCAAGCAGGAAGCAATTTCGAGCTCGGACTCACGCGCGCCTACATCAGCTCGCAGGCCTACGCCGCAAAATTCGGGAACAAGCCCATTCGTCCGTTGCCCAAGAGCCTCGACTACAACACGCAGCCGTTTCAACCGCAGTACGAATGGCTAGGCTATCACGCGCGCAAAATGATTTTTGATTTGCTGGGCGAATGCGTGGCCGATCCTTCGATCACGGTGGATTTATTTGCTTACGATCTCGATGAGCCGGATATCGTTGACAAGCTCGAAGCGCTGGGCACGCGGCTGCGCGCCGTGCTCGATAATGCGCCTCTGCACCTGGGAGCGGCTCTGGAGGTGATCGCTCACGCGCGGCTGGTGAAGTCCGCCGGCGCCGGCTAATATCATCCAGGGGCATTTCAAGCGGTTCGCGCACGACAAGATCATCATTGCGAAGAAGAACGGCAAAGCGGTGAAAGTGCTCACGGGTTCGGCGAACTTTTCCGTGCGCGGGCTCTACGTCCAGGCGAACAATGTTTTGCTCTTTAGCGATCCCAAAGTTGCCGATCAATACGAGCAGGTATTTCAGTCTGTCTTTACCAATATGGCTAAGTTTTCGAGCTCACCTCTCGCTTCGAAGTGGTTCGATTTTCCGAATGAAGGCGGAGGCGTGCCGAATTTCTCTGTGAGCTTTGCGCCACACAAGGTTGCCTCCGTATCGCTTGCGCAGGTGCAGCAGGCGCTCAACAATGCAAAGTCTTCGATCATGTTTGCCATCATGGAGCTGCAAGGCGGCGGAACGGTGCTAAAGACGGTCGAGAACTTGCACACGAGCGGCAAAGTGTTTTCATATGGCATGACGCAATCCGTCAAAGGGTTCACAGTTTATAAACCGGGACAGCCTGGCGTTCTGGTTCCGTTCGCAGCTCTTATCAAGAATGTGCCGCCGCCGTTCAATCAGGAATTTACGGGCGGACCTGGCCAGGTGATTCACGACAAGTTCATCGTCATCGATTTCAACGACAAGAATCCGGTGGTGTTCACCGGCTCGTCGAACCTGGCGGAGGGCGGCGAGCAGAGCAACGGAGACAACTTGCTTGCCATTCACGATGCGCGAGTAGCTGAAGTGTTTGCCGTGGAAGCGATTCGCCTGGTGGATCACTACCAGTTTCGCGCGGCCGCGCAGGCTGCCACGCAGGTGCATCCTCTGATGTTGAGTCCATGCGGCAGTCCAAAGAAATGGTGGGCGCGCGATTACGATTCGAACGACATGTACAACGTGCAGAGAGAACTTTTCGCCTTGGGGCCTTCGGCGGTAACCACGATACCCAATGGCGCTTCGAGTGGAGCGGCGCGCGGCCGCGTCTTCGGGTTCAACGACGAGAGAACGCGGGGCGCTGCAAAAGGGAGTCGTGTTAAGGGGAAAAACTCTCGCCGAGGCGTCGCCGAAGCCCAGCAAGTAGCTGAACGATACAAAGGAAATTGACAGGATTAAGCGCTGCATCACGCTGCGGGCCGCGGCCTGCCCGGTGTCCACGGCGCCGTCCATGAAGCCCTGCTCGTCCGCCAGATGCTCCCCTGCGAAATAGACGCGCCGAAAGGGCTGGCCGAGTAGTTCGCGAACCGTAAACCATTGCCCGGGCGGTAAAGCGCATAAGCGCCCTGCGTGATCGGATTAGCTTGCCACGCCTGCTTTTGTATGGCCAGGATTCGAATCATTTCCTTGGGGAAAATGGCGTTTGATGTCTGTATGAATCCGAGTTTTCAGATCTTCTATCAACGATCCATTCAGGTCGTCGGCTTTGTCACCAATCGCATAGCTGCAAAGAATGCCTTTCTCTCCGGGTTGTCCCAGGGTCGCGTCGAACAAAAAATCCGACGAGGCATCAGTAAAGACGGAGAATTTCGTATTTCCGTTTTTCATCCAAAAGCGCTTTTCACAAAGAATTGCGGTCTTCATGATTCGCGCGTACTGAAGCTGCTTCGCCGAATCCCATTGCTTGTCCGGCAGCCGGGGATGGAATTGGATCTCGATCGAGCGAACGAGCTGGGCTCGTACAGATGCAGTATTTCGCCCGAAAGGCGCCGGAGTTTGCGGTCTTCACAGCCACGTCTTTGCCGGTTTGAATGATGGTGGTAACAGAATGCGACGTCAGAATTTTGCCTCCCCGCGATGTGACCGCCTTCTCGAGTGCGCGTACGAGCCGCGCATTGCCTCCTGCCACCTTGGTGTCCATTTCGTCGAAGCGGTCGCAGTAAAAATATTCTGCCGCGGCTGAATATCCTCCAATGCCCCGGATCGACTCGCCGAAATCGGTGCTGTCCATTAAATCGCGTCGAAGGAGATCGCATTCGTTGAAGCCGCGGTCGCGAAGGATCGTCCACCAATCTTTCTTGTCGAGACGATTCCTTTGTTTACGATTCCAGCGTGCCACTCTGCTTTTTGAGGTGTTTGAAATCGCGCGTCGCTCTGGGTGAAAATGGCCACTGTGCCGGCGCGGTATTGCTGGCCTTTCTTACCCTTCTCGAAAAAGAAATAGTCGAACTGGTGAGGAATTCGTCTTCAGGTCGAATTCGTCGCAGAGCTTGATTACATTGTGGTGATCCTTGCCGATCCATTCGCCGCCGAGCTCGCACACCAGCTCAGGCGCCTGCGGAAACTGAAAAGAATACACGCGTCCGCCGGTGAAGGGCTGCGCCTCAAGAACCGTCACTTCCCACTTGTGTTTCGTCAGTAGATGAGCGGCTGCGAGACCGGAGAGGCCGGCGCCGATCACGATGCAGCTTTTGGATTCATGTCACCATCCTTGTTGCACCGCGTTCGCTCTAGCGGAGTCTGGCGTTGAATCCGACCATTCACTGCCCAAGAGCGTACTTGACGAAATCCTTCAGCTTGTAATCGGGGTTCTTTTTCCCGTCGGATGGCGGGTTCGTTTCCGGCTGCCAGTCCGGTTCGAGGTTCAGCAGCGAATGGTTGTCGCCAAACTGAAGGCCGAGGAAAACCTCAGCCACAATCCGTCCTCCCACAGGTCCCAACTGCGGAGTTGTGATGGTCTTTTTCTCCGTCACCGGAATCGTTACGGTTTCCATGTGGTGCATCGCTTCGGCCAGGATGTACGTCCACAGAGGGCAGTTGTTGGCGAAGACTTTGTTCACATCAACCACGCTCACGGGCGGCGGGTCCGGCTTGTCGACTCCCTGTCCAATCAAGATCTCCCCGTCTGCGAGTGGCTCGATGCCCATCGCTCGCGCCACATTCTGTCCAGATGGAAGACCTAGCCGCCAGCCGCGCAAAAGGTTTCGCTTCGCCAGGGAGTCTGGGGGATCTTTCGGATCCACGACGGATGGCGGAAGATGCGATAGCGGATTTACGATCGAAGTGTCGATCCGGTACGCAAACTGGAGACGCTTTTTCTTGATCGCGTCGGCACCGTCATAGCCGCGGACGTCAATATCAATGAATCGTCCCCCAGTCGATTCCCCAATGAGGATTCATCGCGCGAAATCCGGTGAGACCTTCGTTAAGATGGTGAGAAGGAACCGGGAAAATCGGCAGCAGCGTCTTGTCGTCATCGTTCAGGCGATAGCCGGGTCGAATCATCGAATGCCCCAGGCGATAGGCAGCCACTGAAAATTCCACCGGCATGAACGGATTATTCTTCCAACGAAAGAATTCGAGCTTCTTGCGATCGTACTTTTTCGCTGTCTTCAAATCGTTCAAGACGCTCGCGGTGACAATTCGAGGCAAGAAATCGTTCAACACTACATATTGATAGTGAAATCTCACCAGGCGCTGAATATGAGCAAAGTCGCTGTGCGGGTGGTCCTGCACCATTCGATTGTGGAATCGCAGAACGAGCCCCTGCAGTTGGGAGACGATGCTGTTTTCGTCATTCCGGGGATCTCCGATCAGAGCGCGGCTGGGATTCGCGCCATTGCGAGCTAAATCCCTGGCTCCGCCACTGCCGCCATGGAGCGGGCCTCCAAGCAGGAACGACTTGCCCTCATACATGTAGGGTTGATCGTCGGGACCGCGCCCATACACGTTGTCCATATCGAACGCGGGGCTTCGATAGTCGGTCAGCGCGTCGGGGTCATCCTGCTTTTGCAAGCTGCTCGAAGGATCGAACGTAATATCGTGGTCAATGAATTGGCCGAAGTACGTGTAAAGGGCCGGTATGCCGCTCTCCTCGTCGTCTTGTCCATCTTTCGGTGCATCGAAGCTGTTGGACATTTTGGCGCCCAGCTCGCCCAGATGTTTGCGGTTCGCGTCTTCGTCAATGCCGAAAGTCGCGGGGGTTAGCGAACGGAACAATCGTCCGAAGCGCCCTTCAAAGATCTGCGATCGATTCGTGGCCATCAGGCCGCGCAATGGCTCGCCGTGTTTTCCACTCATTGGATAACCTCCCGTGTCAGCACCCCGTGGTCGCGAGTTTCAAGAGATATCGACCGGTCATTGGCTCGGACCGTAAAATGCATGCGTTTGGGGTGTCGGTTTACTGGGTAGTAGTGAAGCCAAACGGCAAATCGTTTCACCTGATAGCCCGACGACACAGTCGCGATCTCGGCCGCGAACTCATCAATGAAATCTGATCCTGTCGATTTCGCCATCCCTCGTTCGACGTGTAAGTAGAAGGAACAAAAAACGTAATTCAGGGGGAGTTCATGGCAAGGCAGCACGCAGTCTTTCAGAATCGTAAATCAATCGCGGGAGCGGCTCTCATCGGCCTCGGGCTCTTTGTCCTGTTTCGGAATGTAGCTCAGGCCAATGCGCTGATCCGCTTCCTCCGAGTTATTTTCAACCAGACGGATTCACTGGGGCCGCTTAGCGCTGCCAGTATGGCTCTCCAGCACTTCTTGCACGGCTATCTGTTCGATCACACCGAGTTCTTGCGGATCCTCTACCAGGTATTGCTATCATTTTCCGGAGTGCTTCTTGTCGTCACGGGAACGATCTTTTTTGCAGCTGTGTCCGTGGCAGGGAAGAGAAGGACTTAAAAAAAAAGAAGAGGGAGTGTCGATTTAGCTGCCACTCATTCGACGCATAGATGGAAGCAAGACTCAGCCGAGCACGTGCAGCAGGAAGTCTTGTTGTTGAATCTAAATCATTAAGGAGATGAAACGATGCGAGTGATGGTGATAATCAAAGCAGACAACGGCTCGGAAGCGGGAATTCAACCTACCAAGGAGACAAGGGAAATGTTTGTCGCCATGGGGAAGTTCAACGAGGAACTGGTAAAGGCCGGCATGATGCTCGCAGGCGACGGGCTTCAACCGAGCTCGAAGGGCAAGCGAGTGAAATTTTCAGGACAGCAGCGCACCGTGACAGACGGCCCATTTACCGAAGCCAAGGAACTCATCGCTGGCTTCTGGCTGTGGCAAGTGAAGTCAATGGAAGAAGCGGTGGAATGGCTTAAGCGCGCTCCGTTCGATGGGGGCACCGAGGTCGAGATCCGGCAGGTGTACGAAGTGCAGGATATCCCCGCGGACGTCATTACTCCCGAACACGCCGCGCGTATGCGGGCTCTGCGGGAAGAATTGCAGAAAAAGGCCGCAAAGCCTTGATCGCTGGGGCGGCATTTTGAAGCTGCGCTTCGAACTACAGTCCAACAAAACAATCTTTCGATTTGTCGAGTTCAACGCCCCTCGTTCGACGCGTAATTAGAGAGCGAGGTCGGCAGGTGCGAAACATTTGGAGACTCGACTCTCTTTCATACCGAACCCCCAAAGGAGATATGACGATGCGATTCATGATGTTGGTGAAACACGGTGAAATTCAAGCTCCTCCGCCCAAGGAATTCCTGGATGCAATGGCGAAGCTTGGTGAAGAGGCGGAGAAATCCGGCACGATGATCGCAAGCGGCGGCCTGTCTCCGATTGCAAGGAGCGCGCGCGTCCGGCTTTCGCGCGGGCAGGTGAACGCGGTGGACGGGCCTTTCGCCGAGGCCAAGGAAGTGGTGGGCGGATTCGCGATCTTTGAATTGAAATCGAAGGAAGAGGCGATTGAAGGCGCCAAGCGCTTCATGGAGCTTCACAAGAAATACTGGCCAGGCTGGGAGGGAGAAACTGAAGTTCGCCAGGTGCTCGGGCCCGAAGCCTTCGATTGCAAAGCATAAGAGCGCTGGTTCGTTGAGGACCGCCGCGACGAATGCCACGACGAAGAGTCGCGGCATCCGGGCTTGCACGATCGCTATTGAAGATGGTGTGATGGGTAGCCGTGACGGCTACCGACACAAACAGCGCCATCGACGCAGTCTGGAGGATCGAGTCAGCGAGAATTATCGCCGGACTCACGCGGATTGTGCGCGACGTTGGCCTCGCCGAGGAACTCGCTCAGGACGCTCTCGTCGCCGCGCTTGAGCAGTGGCCGCAATCCGGAATTCCAGACAATCCGGGCGCGTGGCTGATGGCTGCCGCGAAAAATCGCGCCATCGATCTCTGGCGTCGCAACAAGCGCCTCGAGCTCAAGCATGCGGAGCTAGGTCGCGAACTTCAGGCGCAGCAGGAGACGGCCGTGCCGAATTTCGAAGCCGCGCTCGACGATGATATTGGCGACGATCTCCTGCGTCTCGTTTTCATATCTTGTCACCCGGTACTCGCCACCGAGGCGCGCGTGGCTCTCACGCTTCGCTTGCTCGGCGGACTCACCACCGACGAAATCGCGCGCGCTTTTCTCGCACCCGAGCCGACCGTCGCTCAGCGCATCGTTCGCGCCAAGCGAACACTCGCCGAGGAGCACGTTCCCTTCGAGGTCCCGCGCGGACCCGAACTTGCTTCCCGCCTTTCGTCGGTGCTCGAAGTGATCTACCTCATTTTTAATGAGGGCTACTCGGCCACTGCAGGCGACGACTGGATGCGGCCCGCCCTTTGCGAAGATGCTCTTCGTCTCGGCCGCATTCTGGCTGAGCTCGCCCCCAAGGAGCCGGAGGTTCATGCTCTCGTCGCTTTGATGGAAATACAGGCGTCGCGTTCCGCCGCGCGAACAGGCCCTTCGGGCGAGCCCATACTGCTGCTCGATCAAAATCGCGGGCTGTGGGATCAACTGCTCATCCGTCGTGGCTTCGCAGCACTTGAGCGCGCGGAAAAACTTGGTGGCGCGCGCGGCCCGTACGCACTTCAGGCCGCCATCGCGGCATGCCATGTGCGAGCGCGCACGCCGCAAGAGACAGACTGGCCAAGCATCGTGGAGCTTTATGAGGAGCTGGGACGGCTCATGCCGTCACCCGTCGTGGAGCTGAATCGTGCAGTCGCAGTCGCGATGGCATCTGGTCCCGCCGCGGGACTCGAGATCGTCGACGCGCTCGTCTCAGAACCGTCTCTCAAGTCGTACCACCTCTTGCCAAGCGTCCGCGGTGACTTCCTTTTCAAGCTCGGCCGTTTTGCCGAGGCCCAAACGGAATTCCAGCGCGCCGCCTCGCTCACGCGCAACATGCGCGAACGTGACCTTCTAATCGACCGCGCAAAAGCCTGTGCGGAAGTCCGGGCAAACGATCAGACGCAAACAACTCACTGAGGGCGCACAGCGAGCGGACAAGAATTGTATGAGCGGAATCAGAAGCGATGGCGGAGAGGGGGGGATTCGAACCCCCGTCACCCTTTTGGGGTGAAACTGCTTAGCAGGCAGCCCTGTTCGGCCACTCCAGCACCTCTCCGCGGAATTTCGAGTGGATGGGGCGACGGCCTGCGCAGCTAGTATAGCATCAAGCTATTTCGACTTCTCCGATGGAATCGCGCGGAAGCGAACGAACACCAGCACGCCCATCGTGTTGGTGCCGTAGATGGGATTCAGAAAAGACGGCTTCGTGTAAAGAGTGTATTGCCCGCCGAACGCGCTCGACACGTGCGGAATGAAATTGAATTCGCGATCGTAGCCGAATGTATAGGCCTGAATCCGCGCTAGGAATTTCTCTTCGAATCCCGGCGGCAACGGATTTTCACCGAGCAGAAGATCGTTCGTGCGATCCACGTTTTCGATGCGCGTCCACGCGTAATTATGTTTCGCGAAGCGCACCGTGCTTTCCGCGAGATAACTGTTGAACACCTGCCCGTCGGGAATGTCGCGATTGCGTCCCCAGAGCAGCAATGTCGCCCAATTTCCATTTTCAAACGGCCGGTTGTAGGTAACCGACGCGGTCATCCGCAGCGTATCCTCCGTCGGGAAAAGCTGCTCGGGGCTTTTCAGCCGCGTGATCGAATATTGCCCGCTCCAGTTCGCCGCCGGATTCAGGGTCAGCCGCGCCGACCATGAATCGAGCGGGCCCGTATCGATATTCCAGCGGAATTCGTCCGGCTCACGCCCGTGAAACGCTGACGCCTCGATGCGCGCGATTTTATACGTGAGTCCCAGCGTGACGACGTCGTTCGCGATATGCGTCGAATCCTGCAGATGGTGGCCCAGCGGCGCCAGATCGTCCTCGCTCGCGGTGGCGCGATGCGGAAATGCCGTTGGCCCCATGGCCGGATCGCCCACCGGCGCGCCGTAAAACGAAAGCAGCGTATTTTCGCCAAGCTTCAAATCGTAGAGCAGCGCCAGTTCCATGAAAAAATCGTGCGGATGCTGCCCATCCACGATCGGATTTCCGTAAGCCGTTTCGCCTACTTGGAAGAGTTCGGGATACCGGCGATTCGTAATTGTTGCGGGATCGAGGCTCAGCATCACGCGTCCCGTGAACGTGCCTGGCCCAAGCGAGCGCTGCACCATTGGCATGAACCAACTCGTCCCAAAAACTTTGTCGCCGCCGCGCGGGCCCGTCTGCTGCTGCGAATTCACGAAAGCTACACCATGAAACATAAGCATCCACGCGCCTAGATGCTTCATGAGCATGTCGTGCGGCGTCGAGATTGGCTCGATGCTTGTGCCGGAGCTTGCGTGCATGAGAATCGTGTCGATCAACGATTCCGGGTGGCTCATGTCCATGCCGGCCATCGAACGCGCGGCTCCGTGCTGCATGGTCTGAGCGCCGGCCGACGCGTCAACGGTCGCGAATGGCAAATATTCGAACGATACGCACGTGCAGCAATCAGCGGGTTCGCAAACCCGTCCCGGAATCTCACCGGCAAAAATCGGCGAACAGAAAAGAAGCGCCGCAATCAAAACGGAAGATCTGCCTGAAGAAATGGCTATACCTTGAGCGCTCATGACGTCCTGTTAGAGTTATCGGCAAGCCCAATGGTTGCTGCGATTTCAGTCGCCGTTCCTAAAGATTCGGCTGGATCGGCGTGTCCTGCACTGTTGCCGCACGATCCTCTGCGGTAGCCCGAAGCACGCCGGATTCGTCAGTGTAGTAACTCCGGAAACCGAAATTTCCGGGCCGCGCTATAAGAGTGTAACTCGTCACGCGGCCTCCCGAGTCAGGTTTCCCGGGGGAGTATTGCAGCGTGTAGTGGCCGAGTTGCGCTTTTTGCGCTGCGATCCGCGCCGTGTCTCCGAGCGCCTCGAGCGAAGAAGGATAAGCTGCCTCAGCCGCCTGATAATTCGCCAGTGCGGACTGAACCGTCGCGATCGCATCGCGAGCGCGCGCCTCTGATTCCGATTTCGATCCCGACATGTGCCACGGCACCGCAAACCAGCCCACGGCTCCGAGCGTCACAAGTAAAATGCCGCACGCGATAAGGATTCGCTTGGCGGTTGGTTTCTTCGCGACAGGCGCTGGCTCGCCGAACACATCCGCCACCGGCGAAGTCAGGTCTGCGCCGCAATACGGGCACACCTCGCTACTCGAATTAATCGCTGCATCGCATTCCCGGCAGGTGTACATCGAAACACAATCTTAGCAGGAAGGTGACTCTGTATCTCTTCTCAAGCAACCAAAGCAACGCTTGTCATTCTGAGCGAAGAGAAGAATCCCATTCGCTAATCCTTGGCACCATCGGTACAATGCAGTGCTTAGCCCGCGCACGATCCTCACTTGAATTCGTTCTTGTAAACCACTCCTTCTTTCATCACGAACTTCACATTCAGCAACTCATCAATATTCGCGAGCGGATCGCCGGAGACTGCGACCATATCCGCCAGCTTCCCGGGCTCAATCGTCCCGGAGCGATCGCTCCACCCGAGCATCTCCGCTGCAACAGTTGTCGCCGAGCGAATCGCCTGCATCGGCGTCATCCCATAGTCCACATAATAGTGAAATTCGCGAGCCTCATTCAAATCCGGATCGGTCCAAGGAAAACCGCCCGCATCGGTCCCCATCACAATCTTCACGCCTTTTTTCACGCCAAGCCCGAACGCTTTCTTTTCAGCTTCAACCATCGGACCCCAGTTTCCGCCGCGTCCTGGCGCCACGTACGCCCCTACCATCACCGTCGGACACCAGTACGCGCCCTGCTTCACGGCCTGATCGAGAAGCGCCTCTGTGAATCCATCACCATGCTCGATCGAATCGACGCCAGCTCGTAACGAAGCCGCAATACCGTCCGACCCAATCGAATGCGCTGCCACCTTGTGCCCCAGCCTGTGCGTCTCCTCCACGATCGCGCGCGCTTCTTCGTCCGTAAAATTCACGTGGCTATGCAGCACGCCGTCGGGACCAAAATAATACCCGCGGTCCGAGTAATACTTGATCCAATCGGCGCCGCGCGAAATCTGCTCGCGCACGGCCAGCCGCGCATTGTCCACCCCATCTACGAACTGCACCCCATGCGGCACTTCGATCTCCCACGAGTAGCCGAGCAGCGGATACATTCCCGTCGGCGTCATCGCCCGCGTCGAAACGAACATGTGCGGACCAGGCACTTCTCCGCGATTGATCGCTTTCTTCACGTCCACGTCCGCATACATCGCGCCTTCCGTTTCCAGGTCGCGCAACGTCGTGAAGCCGTGATCCAGCGCGATCTTCGCATTGCGCGCCGCGAGAATCGCGCGATAGGGAATCGATTGCTTCAGAAGCTGCTCGTCGTAATCGGCGGCGGTCACGTCGCCCTGCAGCAGCACGTGCGTGTGCGCATCAGTCAGTCCGGAGAGCACCGTCGCGTGCGAAAGATCGATCACTTCAACGCCCGCGGGGGCGCTGCCACCCGGCGTAACGGACAGGATCTTGCCGTCTTCGACCACAATCATCGCGTTCAGAATCGGCTGCTCGCTCTTGCCATCAATCAATCTCCCGGCGCGCACAGCGATTCTTTTCTTGGGCGCCTCCTTCGGCGCTTGCGCATTCAGCGAAACGCAACAGAGAATCAAACCCACGAACACCGTAACTCGACGCGCCATCGATCCTCCCCGGACGAACGTCAATTTGCAGAATTCGAGTGCGACTATAGGCGAACTCGCCGCCATATTACAAGAAGTCGCGGCACGGAGGTTTGTAGGCCGCGGTTTCAACCGCGGCATCTCAATCGTCCTCAAACGTCGGGCTTCAGCCCCTGAAGTGCGATGTGAATAGAATTGCCACCCTGCGCCCTAAGCACCGGCAAGCGACTATGCGCTCGCCTTAAGTGGCACAGGCACTCCTGCCTGTGCGAATTTGCACCTCTCCGATTGCTCACCTTGCACCGCCGACCGATCGCTCCCGTGCAACTCACGCCCCCGATTCTAGTATCATTCCTCCCCAGAGGCGGCCCAGCGAAGATGCCAGCCGACAAACTGCATCGATTTCCCCCTGCGCTCAACTCCGTCGTTGCGCGCTGCTGGCAAACCGCTGCCGTACCTCCGGGCTGGAGCCTCACGCGTGAACAATTCCAGCGCGCACTCGAACGCAGCGCCGCTCGCCGTTTCCCGGATTCTCTTCCAGACGACCGCATCGTCGCCGGATATCTCGAAAGCCTTCATCTAAGCGACCTCGCCCTGGCATGCGCCTGCAGCGCCGGCGACAGCGCTGCCTGGGAATATTTCATCGAGCACTACCGCCCGGAACTCCACCGCGCCGCCCGCATGATTCTCTCGAAATCAGGCGGTAACGATTCGAAAGCGCGCGAGATGGCCGACTCGCTCTACGCCGATCTCTACGGGCTGCGCGAGTCATCCGACGGATCGCGCCGGTCGCTCTTCGACTACTTCCACGGCCGCAGCAAATTATCCACCTGGCTGCACGCCATTCTCGCGCAACGCCACATCGACGAAATCCGCCGCACCCAAAAAACGGATTCACTCGACGATCCCGGCAACGGGGACTCAGACCCGCGCGAATTGCCCGAGATGAAAACCGCGCCGCCGGACCCGGAACGCGATGCCTACCTCGCGATCATGCAAGCCTGTGTCACCGTGGCACTTCGTGATCTCGCCCCGCGCGATCGCCTGCGTCTCGCTTACTACTACGTGGATGATCTGACGCTCGCGCAGATCGGCAAGCTGCTCGGCGAACATGAAGCCACCGTCTCGCGCAAACTCGAGCGGACACGCGCGGACTTAAAGCGTTGCGTCGAAGTCGCGCTCCGCGAAGAGAAAAAATTAACCGAAGCGCAATTGAAGTTGTGCTTCGAATACGCGCGCCAGCAGTGGCCATTCGATTTGACGCGCGCGTTGTCGGCGCGTGATTGACCGTGGCCGCAGCGACGCGAATCGCGCTGTATTTTTGCAAGAATTTCGGCCCGGCCCGTTCTAAAGAAGGAGAATAGCGTCATGCCTTCGCAGGACAACGAAAACGCAATGGATGGCCTGCTCCGGCGAAGTCTTGCGCGCGATTCCGCAGCGGCCGGCGATTGCCCCGATGCCGAACTCCTGGCCGCGTATTTCGACCAATCGCTAGGCGCCGACGAAGCCGCCGGATACGAGCTTCATTTCTCCACCTGCACCCGCTGCCGCGAACAACTCGCCGCAATGGTGCGCGCAAGTGCAGGCCAGCAGCTGCAGCCCGCCGATCTCGCGCTCGAACCAGCTCTCGCGGGCTGCACGGCCAGTCCCAGCAATTGCCATAGGCGCGGGACGCACTCCTGCACAAGCCAAACCCGCAGTCATCCATCGCGCGTTCCGAAACAAAGCTTCCTGAGCGCAAATCGCCTGACGCCCGATGGCTCGATCTTCGCTGGCTGATTCCGGTAGCCGCGATGCTCGTTCTCGGCACCTTCGTTTTCATGCATTTCGCGTCGCGCGAAACAACCGTCGGACATAATCAGGTCGCGATGTCGAAATCCAGCTCCGCCTCCGCAAGAACAAGCAGCACCCGAACAAGAAAAGAAAGCCAGCGACTCTGGAACACCGGATAAGAGTCGGCTGAAAAACCAACAGTCAACATGCCCGCCGCTCGCAATCTTCAGCAAGACCCGCTGCAAACGGTGCCCAAACTTCCGAATCTGCGCGAATACGACGAAACGAAGGCGCATCCGCACGCAGCGCTACAGCGGCCTCAAGAAATGCTCCCGCCGCAACTCCGAGACCGTCCCAAGCAGTTGGGGGTCGGACCTCTGCTTTTCAGTCGAACAAACAAATCGCCGGGGGAATTTCAAGCGCAACGGTTCAGGAATACCACAAGGCCGCGTCCGAACCCGCCCCGGCGGCTCCGGCTCCGGACTTGAATGCGTCAATGGCGAAAATTCCAGTCGCCACGGATTCCGCCGACGCTGTGAAATCTCCCGCGCCCGCGCCGCCTCCAGCTGCAGAACACAAATCGCAAGCTTTCGGATTGGCAGCCCGAAGCAATCTCCATAGCTCAACCGCAGAAAAATCCCTCGCAAAAACAAAACAGACCGAAGAGCGTTATACGGAAACCGTGATTCCCACGCCCGATTCCGACATTTTCTACCGCATCGCCAAAGGCGGTTTCGTCGAAATTTCTGAGGATGGTGGCGCCACCTGGCAAGGCCAGCTCTTGAATCCCTCCGCCGAATTCACTGCAGGATCTGCACCAGAACCGCGAATCTGCTGGCTCGTCGGCCGCTCGGGCATCGTCTTCCTCACCGAAGACGGCAAAAGCTGGCGAAAGCTTCCGTCACCCACATCAGAAGACTTGGTTGTTGTGGTAGCAAAAAGCGCTTCCAATGCCACAGTCACGGCGACCGACGATCAAAGATGGTCAACCGACGACGCCGGCAAGAACTGGCGCCCCGTGAAATAACTCGGCAAGACTTTCGACTTCGGCCGTTCTAACCAGAGGAGTAGTTTCGCTACAAGGAGACAGCCCATGCATCCGTTTTCCAACAAAAACATTCGCGCCGGGATCGCCCTTATGTTTCTCGCCTTTCTGCCGCTCGTCGGAACTCTTGCGCAAGCCGCAGGTCCCCAAGCGCAGAAAGAAGACGCCGCGCGCAAGCAGCCCGCCATTACCACAGAAAAAGATCAAGTCGATCTCGCCGTCACCGTCTACAACTCCAATATCGCCCTCGTTCGCGACGTCCGCCAGATCCACCTCCCCTCCGGCCTGTTCCCGCTGCATTTCGAAGACGTCGCCGCCTCCATCAATCCCGCCACGGTTCATTTTCGTTCACTCGTCGATCCCGCGAAGCTCAACGTCATCGAGCAAAACTACGAATTCGATCTCCTCGATCCCCAAAAACTCCTCCAGAAATATGTCGGCAAGGAAGTCACGCTCGTGCGCGCCGAAAGAGATGCCGGTTCCACGCGATGGGTCGAAACGAAGGCAGTGCTTCTCGCCAATAACAATGGCCCGGTCTGGAAGATCGGCAACGAGATCGTCACGGGCATGCCCGTCGATTCCTATCGCTTCCCCGATCTGCCCGAAAATCTCTACAGCCGGCCCACTCTCGTCTGGATGCTCGAAAATCGCGGCGCAGAATCGCAGCGCGTCGAAGCCTCCTACCTCACGAGCAATATGAATTGGAGCGCCGACTACGTTCTCACCGTCGGACGCGACGAAAAAAGCGCCGACCTCGATGGCTGGGTCACGCTCGTCAACAACAGCGGCGTCACCTACTCCAACGCCAAACTACAACTCGTCGCCGGCCAGCTGAATCGTGTCGAGCCGCCGATTGCAAGAGCCAAAGCGTATATGGGGGCGCTGGAAACAAACGCTGCCGCGCCGCCGCAATTCGGCCAGGAAGCATTCTCCGAATATCACCTCTACACGCTCGGCCGCCGCACCTCCATCCAGAACAACGAATCGAAGCAGATCAGCCTGCTATCCGGCAGCGGCGTGCCCGTCGAAAAATATCTCCTCGTCGAAGGCCAGCAATACTGGTTCCGCAATTCGCAGGGAATCGGCAATCCAATTTCGCAACCAGTAAAAGTTCTCTATCGTTTCAAGAATGACGAAAAGAGCAGCCTCGGAATGCCTTTGCCGGCTGGAACCGTCCGCGTCTATCAAGCCGATTCAAAAGGCGGCATCCAGTTCGTAGGCGAAGACCACATCGACCACACGCCCAAAGACGAAACCCTCAAAATTCACGTCGGCAACGCTTTCGACGTAGTCTGCGAGCGCAAAGAAACCGACTACAAGAAAATCTCGAGCAACACGATCGAGCTCGAATATCAGATCACGCTGCGCAATCACAAAGACAGCGCCGTGACCGTCGAAGTCCGCGAACCAATCGGCGGCGATTGGGAAGTGCTGAACTCGAATTTCAAATGGACGAAGCTCGATGCAACGACCCTGGGATTTTCGATTCCAGTCGAAAAGGACGGAGCGGCTACTCTCGATTATCGCGTGCGCGTGAAGTGGTAAGCGGAAGGAGACGGCTTCAGAGAGTTGAGAAGGGTTCAGCGCTTGCAGCAAGCCTGCTTCTGATCGACCAACACCAGTTCGCGCGCAAAAATCCGGTTCGAAGGAAATTGCGCCGAAAGTTCGCTCAGCAGCAAGCGCGCTTTCTCGGGCTGGTGCTCCCGCTCATAAGCAAGCGCCAGCATGATCTTTGCAAACGGGCTCAGGTAACGCCCGTGCTCGGCGGCGGTCGACATCAGTTCCATTCCTTTTACCTTGTCGCCATGAACGCCGCCAAACCACAAAAAAGCGCGCTTATAGCTTGGCAATGATCCGATCACGTAATTGGCCATGCCCAGCGCCACGTATGCATCCTGCGACGCAGGATCGATCGAAAGCACCGCGTTTGCTTCCGCCTCGCCCTGTTTCATAAAGCTCAGCGCTTGCATCTGTTTTTTCTGGATGAACGCGTCGTAGTTCGATTCCATCCCGTCAGCGATCGTCAGAACTAGCAAGCCTTGGACGTCGTGTGAGTTCGCCTTCACGCGTTTCTTGGCCATGTCGCGCGATTCATGCACTGCCGCTTCAAAAGGTTCATTGCGATTCTGTGATGGAGTCCCTTCCGCGCCGCCGAGGAACCGTTGGTCGTTTAGAAAAAACTCCGACGACAGGATCCCTTTCGTATCGAACTGCTGATACAGGTAACTCGCAGCTTCCGCCGCTTTCCCCATCGGATCGTCGGGGCGAATTCTTTGATACTCCTTAAAATCCACACGCGCCCCATCGAAATTGAGCTCGTAAAGTTTCTTAAAGCCCGTGTCGAGAAGCTGCGACGACGTATCCGCTTCGAGTACGAGCTCGTGCTTTGCCGCTGGGCCTTCTTGGGCCCTCGCGTGTGCCGCAGGCCACAGCCCCACCGCGAGACACATCGCCACACATTGATTGACCCGCAATTTCGACCGGAAGCTCATTTTCTCCGAACCCGCGCGGCAGGAACTCTCATCGAACCGGCGGTGTTACCCGCGAGTATATTGGAATATCTCCACCCGCGGCAGGTTGTATCCATCTGTGTTTCCGAATCTATCATCGTCTAAAGATTCTTCAGAAAGAATTCGGTAATTCGCTCGAAAAGCTGAATCCGCGCCGGCGCGTCTCCGATCGGATGGCCGCGCCCCGGGAAAATCATCAGCGTCGCAGGGTAACGGTTGTTGTCAATCATCTGGTTCAGCACTTCCGTCGTATTGGCGAAGTGCACGTTGTCGTCGCCGGTCCCATGCGCGAGCATCAATTGCCCCTTCAGCTTTGCGGAATCATATCCTGGCGACGCCTGCCTGTATCCTTCCTCGTTCTCCTGCGGCCTGCCCATGTATCGCTCGGTGTAAATCGTGTCGTACAGGCGCCAATCGCTCACCGGCGCCACCGCCACGCCCGTCTTGAAAACGTCCGCCGCATTGAACATCGCATCCAGCGTCATGAAACCGCCGTAACTCCAGCCCCAGATCCCGATCCGCGAGCCGTCCACGTACGGCAGCGACTTCAGGTAATTCACGCCCGTCACCTGATCTTCCAGCTCAACCTTGCCCAGGTGGTGGTACACCGGCGTCTCAAAAGCATGCCCGCGATTGTAAGAGCCGCGATTATCGAGCGCGAAAATAATAAATCCTTTCTGCGCCATCAAATCCAGCCAGAGTTCCTCCACGTCGCCCCACAGGTTGCGCACCGTCTGCGCCTGCGGCCCGCCGTACACGTAAATGAGAACCGGATATTTTCGCGCCGGGTCGAAATTTGCCGGCTTCATCATCATCGCGTAAAGTTTCGTGCCGTCGTTCGCGGCCACATTCAAAAACTCCACCGGCGAAAAATGGTATTCGGCAAGCTCGGCAACCTTATTTTCGTCGATTGCCGCCACGCTCTTACCGTCAATTCGCACCAGGTCCTGCCGCGGCGGCGTCATCGCCGTTGAAAATACATCAACGAACGCTGAACTATCTGCCGCAAATATCGGCTGATGCGTGCCAGCCTCGCGCGTAATCCGCGTCACGCTCCTATCTCCCAGCGAAACTCGGTACACCTGTGTCTCCACCACGTTGTCCTTATTCGAGATGAAATAGACACAGTTGTGCGCTTCGTCTACCTGCGGATGGCTCGCCGTTCCCGGTCCAAAGGCGCCGGTGCCGTTGATACCCCAGGCACCGCTCGTCACTTGCTCCAGCTCTTTACCGGCGAGATCGTAAATATAATAATGGCGAAAACCGGTGCGCTCGCTCGACCACAGAAATCGCTTGCCGTCAGAGAAAAAATAAAGATCGTCGCTGAGGTTGACCCAGTATTTGTCCGTCTCGCTCAAAATCGTGCGCGACGCTCCCGTTCCCGCATCCGCGAAAAGCAAATCGAGCCTGTCCTGCGCCCGGTTCACTCGCTGAATTGCAATCCGCCGCCCGTCGGGCAGCCAGTTCACGCGCGCCAGATACACATCCGTATTCGAACCCGTATCCATCCATTTGGTTTCGCCGCCTGTCACCGCCACCACACCCACCCGCACGATCGGATTCGCCTCACCCGCCTGCGGAAATCGTGTGTACTGCATCGCGCCCGTCACCGAGCTCATGTCCATGATCGGATAGCGCGTCACCGGCCGCTCGTCCATCTCGTAGTAAGCGATCTTCGTCGAGTCGGGCGACCACCAGTACGCAGTCGAAGCGCTCAGTTCTTCGGGATACACCCAGTCGAGCTTGCCCTTCAGAATTTCTTCGCTCCCGCCGCTGGTCAGCTCTTTCGTCTCGCCGCTCGCAATGTTTGCGACCCACAGATTCGAATCGCGCACGAAACTGATCCATTTTCCATCGGGCGAGAATTTCGGATCCTCCACATCCTGTTCGCCGCTCACAATCGTCTTCGGCTTCATCGTCGCCAGATCGAGCAACACGAGCCGGCTGCTACCCGCGAACAGAATCGCTTTGCCGTCCGGCGCCCACATATAACTTTCCGCGTTCACGCGTCCCAGCCCGGTCGCTTGAATCGTCTGCTGCTTTTCAGGCTGCGTCACAGCTTTCAGCGTATCCGCTCCGACGAGCACCTTGCGCTCGCCGGTTGCGCCATCCATCGTCCAAAGTTCCACCGGCGCATCCGGGCCCCGATCCATTGCGCACGATGTACGAAATGCGCTTGCTGTCCGGCGTCCACTCAATCCCTTCCGTAAGGTGCCCGCTCAAACTCGGCGCGCTGTAGATCCGCTCGACGGTAAGTTCTTTCCCCGCCGCAGCGGACGACTGCGCGCGCGTCGGCTCTGCGACGATGCAAACGGTGCCAAGCGCAACAAACAGCGTCCAGAAAACCCTAACGCGAGGGAACCGTTACATTACCGCCTCCGAGAGAAAGCGCGAAAGTTTATCATCCCCGAAACAGGAAACGAGCGGCTTCAGTAGATGCGCTAACCGAAAGAGCGAGCCAAGGTGTCACTGGGGTACAAGGGACATGGTACGTCGAGCGCTATATCACTCGGGAAGGGTAACGAAGTACGTAGTAGGCATCGGGCCGCGCCATCGATTTCAAAGAAGAGTGCTCTTAACCTGCGCGTAGAGCCGAGTCGAACCTCATTCGTAGATTGCATCTTAAACCACCGAGCGAAGAATTTTCGTTATGCCACCCGCTTCCCGCCGGCGATCAGCAGAACGATTCCTCCCACCAGCGCCAGGCCGCCGAGTATCGGTGGAACGGGAACATGCTCCTGCGTGTCTTTCGTAGCGTGGATCGGGCCCACGTCGAGAACCTTTTCCCGGTGTGTGTACGTGAATCCTTGATAGGCGAGCGCCAGCACGCCCAGTATCACTAACAAAATCCCTGCAATCGAAATTGGCTTCATGATTGTGACTCCGCGAGTTCGTTGTGACACTTACGTCTGACGTTAGCTCGGCTTTCTGAGTTCATTCACCAGTTTCCGAGCTTCCCGCATTCTTTCCTTGTAGTAAGTAGAACTGATCACGACCTTCTTGTCCCCTACCTGCACGCGTTCTTTGATTCCTTCTTTCGACAGAAACAACGCCAGCGCTATGTATGTCTTGATTTCCTTTTCGAGAAACTGAACCGCTAGTCGTTTGGACTCATCCATTTTTCACCTCGAGTTGCCGCCTATGAAGATGCGTGAGAGTCGAAGGAAAACCCGGCCCCCGGCCGGGCACCTTTTGTTCCGGACTCAAGCGCCCTAGATGCGACCCAGGATCAGGAGGACCAGGACGATCACCAGCACCAGTCCTATCCCTCCCGTTGGGGCGTAGCCCCACTCTCGGCTGTGAGACCACCGGGGCAAAACACCGAGAAGCGCCATCACCAGAATTACGATCAAGATTGTTCCCAACATTGTTGGCTCCTTTTCCCGGCGTTCCCTCCGGGCTTACTAAGATCCGCTAGTTCGCGTACACGGCGATCGCGATTCGATCCTGGGGATACCGGCGGTTGTAGAGGTAATACCCGTCGTCGGCGTAGGTGATATACACGTCATCGTTGTCATACCAGTTGGCCGACCAGTATTCCGGCCACGGGTCCACCGCACTGAACCAGAAACCGCCGTACTGAAATCGCGGATCCCCGCCGACGATTACCACTGGGTAGGTGTAGATGCGAAAGGCGTGTTCCGGACCGAAATAACCGCGATAGTGATCCTCGGGAATCCGGTAACCGTTGTAGCCGCCGCGTTCCTGCCAGTCGCGGTGCTCCGACTTCCAGTTATGCGCGCGGTGGTCCGTCCAGGCGGCGGCCTGCTCGCCTTCCTGTCTGTGTTGCTCTTGCTGTGATTGACGAACGGCATGTTGTTCGTTCTGGCCCTGCTGTTGTTGCTGCTGCTGACCCCTGGCTTGCTGCTGGTGCTGCTGCTCCTGCTTTGCCGAGTTCGCTTGTTGTTGCTGCTGCTTTTGTTGCTGCTCCTGCTGACCCCTGGCTTGCTGCTGGTGCTGCTGCTCCTGCTTTGCCGAGTTCGCCTGTTGTTGCTGCTGCTTTTGTTGCTGCTCCTGCTGACCCCTGGCTTGCTGCTGGTGCTGCTGCTCCTGCTTTGCCGAGTTCGCCTGTTGTTGCTGCTGCTTTTGTTGCTGCTCCTGTTGACCCTTCGCCTGCTGTTGCTGTTCCTGTTTTGCGGGTTTCGCCTGCTGCTGCTCCTGTTTCTGAGGCTTGGCCGCCTGCTCGTGATGATCTTCCTGCGCGAACGCAGGAAGAGTCGCTCCAAGAAGCACGAACAGTGCCGTAATCCCGATGATTCCAGGTGCTTTCATAAATGTTGCCTCCATTGCTTCGAACCGTCCGCCAGACGTTAGTCGCCCGGCGCGGTTTGTTGTGTACGTTGAACCATTGCTCATCTCTGCTATTTCGGTTTGCCTACGCCCCAATTCGAATATGCGAGAGCGAATGAAACAGCCCAAAAATGTTCAGAAGCCACAAGACCACCGCGATCACTACCACCCCGTTCAAGATCGACTTGATCTGTCCTTGCATCGGAATAAAGCTATTCACCAGCCAAAGCAAAACCCCGATCACCACCAAAACCACCAGTATTTGAAGTAAAGGCATTTCGATATCTCCAGTCTCTTTGCAGGTAGACACTCCGGCCCGTCCAAGGCATTTCACCCTATTTCGGTCTGAAGCCACGAACTTCGAATGGCGGGCAGAGTGGGAAGGAACCTGCGCTTGCTCTTGCTCTTTAACGGGCGGAAACGCTTGGACCTGCTTTCGCCCGGTCCGAATGCTTCAACCGCAAACCAATCCTAGAAGATCTCGCGGCAGGTATCTGTTCACTTGTGCACACATTTCCGTTCTCTTGCGAATTTCTTTTTGCGTGCTAACATGCCCGTCAAGAAACGTGGTTCCGAAGCGTCCAAAGCGCGTAAAAGCCGCCCCCAAGGCGCTATTCAATGCCCAGGAATTTCTTGATTCCGCGGGTGTGGCCCGGCAGGTCGCTGAATTCAAGAAAAAAGAAACGATCTTTTCGCAGGGTGATCCGTGCAGAAGTGTCTTCTACATTCAGAAAGGCGGAGTAAGGCTCTCCGTCGTCAATGAATCGGGCAAAGAGGCGGTCGTGGCCGTCTTGGAGCCGGGGGATTTCGTTGGAGAGGGATGCCTCGCCGGTCAGCCGATTCGGATCGGTACGGCCACCGCCGTTGCGCCAACCACCGCCCTCGTGATCGAAAAATCCGAGATGGTTCGCGTTCTCCACTCCGAACATGAGTTTTCCGACCGCTTCATCACCTTCATGCTGGCGAGGAACATCCGAATTGAGGAGGACCTGGTCGATCAGCTCTTCAATTCCAGCGAGAAGCGCCTGGCGCGCACGCTGTTGCTTCTCGCACGATATGGCAAGGAAGACAAACTCCAACGGGTTCTTCCCAAAGTCTCGCAGGAAATGCTCGCGGAAATGGTCGGCACCACCCGCTCCCGCGTAAATTTCTTCATGAACAAATTCCGCAAATTAGGTTTCATCAAGTACAACGGCGGACTGCAAATCGACAATTCGCTCCTCAGCGTCGTCCTGCACGAATAAAGGAGCGCCGGCCGTGCTATGCGCGCGGCCGGCGCTCTTTTGTAGACTATTCCACAGCTTGGTGCGTTCTAGTGGCCGTTCCCGCCGCCATTCCCACCGCCGTTTCCGCCACCATCATGACCGTGTCCGAACTGGAAGATATCGAACAGATCGCTGATCGCCGGACTGTTGAGCGGCACGTAGGGGTTGTCCGGACGGGAAACCGGATTCGGAAAATTATCCCGGCTCCGAGCCGTCAAAGGCTGCAAATGCCAATTGCGCTCGATGAACTTCAGGATTGATACGTGATCCGCGTACGTGTGACTGATGTGTCCGCCCTTGGTAAACGGCGACACGACGATCAGCGGAATCCGCGGACCATCGCCGAAGAAATCGAGCGGCTGGATGTAACCGGAGTCGTAGAATCCGCCGCCCTCATCCATCGTGATCATAAGCGCCGTGCTGGCGAATAGGTCCGGGTTCGCATTCAATGCATCGACAATCTTCTTCACCATGCCTTCGAAGAGATCCTCCTTCGAAGACGCCGGGTGTCCGTCGAGTAGTCCGTCGGGCTTCACGAACGACACGGCAGGCAGCGTGCTGTTGGCGACGGCCGCAAAGAAGTCCGTCGCGTCCTTGATATGCGCGGTGCGCTGGGCGGTGTTGCCCATGATCGCGTTCGTGTAGGACTCGAAGTTGCAGATGTTGCAGTAGGCCCGGCCGATCTGCACCGTCGGGTCCGGGTTCGTCGGATCATTCGTGCGAGCGACGGCTGCATTGTAAGCACCGCCGTAGTAAGCCCACGAGATGCCCTTGTCGTTGAGGGCTTCACCAATGGTGCGGACATTTGTCGGCGGTACGGAGAAACCCGTTGCGATACCCGCCGTATCAACCGTGCCAGTCGGCAGAAACCCCGGATTGTCGTTGTTCACCATGTAGTAGTGATTGGCTTCGCAGTTCGGATTTGCCTCGTAAGGCAGCGACTTCAGGTAGTCCCGGATCGGCTTGATGCCCGGCTGTGTAGCATCGGCGCACAGCGTGAAGTTGCCGTTAAAACCGATGTCCACGGTGTACTGGTTGTCTGAACCTGGCAGCGGGTCGGGATTGGCGATGACTCCCGCCGGAGGGGCAATCGGGTTGCCATTGGTGTCGGTCCAGAAGATGGCGTCGCCCGTGCCGAGCATGAAGTGATTGGCGCCGGTGCCGCCCATGAACGACTGGTGGAAATTGTCGCTCATCGAATACTGATCGGCGAGGCCCTTCAGAACCGGAACATCCCCCTTTTGCATGTTGTAAAACCCCATGGAGTTGCCCTCGCCATTGTCATCAACGAGGCCAGCCATCACAAAGCTGAATGGATCAGGCTCGCTCGTATAGTTGGAGATGACGAAAGGATAGAGGTCGTTCAAGCAGCCCGACGGATTCTCCCGCGTGGCATTCCGCATGCTGCAGTCTGATTGTTGCCACATCTCGAAGAGCCGGTGCGTCGAATCGCCCGTGTAGGAATCGTAGGGCAGATTTGATCCCCCCAGCGGGAAGGGCCCGTTTGCTAGATGATCGAAATTCGCTACTCGCGTATCGGCATCCAGAATCTGGCCAGTTACCGGATCGAGAAACTCCGCTGTTTGTGCCGCCCCGGACGCCCCGGTGGTCAGCAAAACGAGATCCTCGGCTTCGAGGGACGGCTCGATGGCTCCCAGTTCGGGGAGAAGTGCGGCTGGAAACGGAGGCGGCTCGCCCGTCGCGGGGCTGGGTGAAAAGTTTAGAGTCGGCTCGGGAAGAATGCTGTAGGGAGCCTTGTCGTCGCTGTCGAGGCTGACGTAAAACTTCGTTTTGAACGGTGCGATAGCCTGAAACTGCGCTGCTTTCCCGAAATTCTTTCCCGGCGTGCCGTCCGCTTTAATGATCCCTTCTGAAAGAAGGTTCTTCACCGAATCTCTGCTCCGTGGAACGTAGGTGGCGAACAAATGATCGAAGGTGCGATTCTCTCCGATGAGTACGATCACGTGCTTGATGGGCGTTTCGGTCTGCTGATGATCATTTTTGCCGTCGTTCTTCCCGGGCTCTTGAGCCGAAACGGGACCGGCTGCGAACGGCGTAAGTGTGACAAAGAGCATGCCTGCAACTGCGCGCTCTCGCCACGTCCTTCGTACGGACACACGTGCCATATATATTTCCTCCATTGTTTTCTCTGGATGGGCAGGGCTTTTGCTAACGCTGCGCGAGAGACTGACGGAAGGTTGTTACATTTCAATTACAGCACGGTAGAAGAATGATTTTTTTTTGATGAGTCCCACCACAAAATTCCGAGGAATCTCGCTCCGCTCTCGAAGTCTCCGAAATATTGTAGTCAAAGGCACTTCGCGCCACACCCGTGCAACCTGAAACACCTTTCCGCAGTCAAACCTTGCTGGATGTGCGAGCAAAGGCGATAAAATCAGAATGGTGAGCACAACGAGCTCAGGCTTGCGCGTAAAATCCTCTTGTCGCTCCCGCGGCCAATTCTCGCAGCTCCGCTCTTTGGCGTTTGTCTGCCTCTGCCTCTCGCTTTTGTCCGCTTCCTCTGTCGCATTCGCTCAGTCTCAGCCACAGGCCAATCAACAATCGCAGGAAGGACACGGCGCCGATGCGGTCGCTTCGCCAGGCACGATCAGCAGCCAGATCGCGGACAAAAGCGAGGCCGCCATCGTCGGCGCGCACGTGACGCTTAAGCTCGACGGCCAGCCCGCGACGCAGGAAGCTGTCGCGGACAACAACGGCCAATTCACTTTCACCGACATTCCTCCCGGCCCGTTTCAGCTCACCGTTTCGTCGCCGGGTTTCACGACGCAGACTCTGTCCGGCATTCTGCACGCGGGCGAAGTGGACGTCGTCCCGATGATCCAGTTGCCGCTCGCCACTGCCGTCACCGAAGTGCATGTGGCTGCTCCTGCGGAAGAATTGGCGGAAGTGCAGATTCAAGAACAGGAGAAGCAGCGCGTCCTCGGCGTCTTCCCGAATTTTTACGTCAGCTACGATCCCAACGCCGTCGCGCTCCGCCCCAAGCAAAAGTTCGAGCTGGCCTGGAAGTCCACGATCGATCCCGTCACGTTCGTCTTGATCGGCGCGGTGGCCGGCATCCAGCAATCGCAAAACACATTCGGCGGATACGGCCAGGGCGCGCAGGGTTACGCCAAGCGCTACGGCGCCGGCTTTGCGGACTACGTCACCGGCACGTTTATCGGTGGCGCGATTCTGCCGTCGCTCCTGAAACAGGATCCGCGCTACTTCTATAAAGGTACCGGCAGCAAAACTTCCCGCGCGCTCTACGCCATCTCCATGGCCGTGATCTGCAAGGGCGACAACGGCCACTGGCAGTTCAACTACTCCGCCATTCTCGGCAGCCTAATCTCCGGCGGTATTTCCAACTCCTACTATCCGCAGCACGATCGTGGCGCCGCGCTCACCTTCGAAAACACGGCCATGGGCATCGGCACCGCCGCCGCCGCCAACCTCTTCCAGGAATTCATCGTCAGGAAAATCACCCCCAACCTCCCCAAGCACGATCCCGCCAACCAGAACTCCGCCACGCCCTAGCCGGGTCTTCAATGTAGCTCGCCTCTTCAGAGGCGAGGATTTTCCGCTCGAAATGCAGCCCAACTCTAAATTGCGATATATTTGCGCGCGGCCGCCATGCGGAGTTTGAATACGGTGCCCCGGTTTTGAATCTTGCGGGAGGAACTTCCTTGCTCACCCTCATTGCCTGGATCTCGCTGGGAATTGCCTTCGCAAGCGCAGCAGTAATCATCTTCGACGAAATCAAGCACCCTCAGCAGATGTGGGTAATGAACATCGTCTGGCCGGTGACGGCCCTCTACTTCAGCGCAATCGCGGTGTGGTTCTATTTTCGCGCGGGCCGCCTCATGACGCGCGAAGCGATGCACGCTTCCATGTACGGGATGCACGCAGACCACAACGGCGAAACATCGGCAAAGGCTCCTCGCAATTGCTCTGGCACGCCCATTCCCACATTCACTCAGGTCGCAATTTCCGCGAGCCACTGCGGCGCTGGCTGCGTCGTCGGCGACGTGATCGCCGAGTTCGCCGTCTTCTCGCTGGGTCTGACGCTTCTGGGCGTCGCTCTATACGCCAGCTACGCGGCCGACTTTTCTCTCGCCTGGATTTTCGGTATCGCCTTCCAATATTTCGTCATCAAGCCGATGAAACACCTCACGCCCACGCAAGGCCTGATCGCCGCCATCAAAGCGGACACGCTTTCCATCATCGCATTTGAGATCGGCATGTTCGCCTGGATGGCTGTGGTCTTCTTCGTTCTCTTCCCGCATCCGCACCTGATGCCTACCGAGGCGCGTTACTGGCTGATGATGCAGATCGCCATGGTCATTGGGTTCATCACCTCGCTCCCGGTAAATCACTGGCTCCTGAAAGCAGGCCTCAAAGAAGTGATGGGGTAAGCGAGTACGGCCTGCGCGGATTGCGTTGTTTCGCCGCTGAGACGGGGAATCGCAACGAGTTTCGAGGAGGAATGATGCCGCCCTCTGCTAACACGATCGAAGGAACACTCAGATTCCTTCGAATGCTGCATGGTGTTGTTTTGTTCGCGATGTTTCTCTATGTGTATGCGGCAGAAGTTGTGATCGCTCACCAGACGAGGGAACTCAACAACGTCTTGCCGTTGGCATTCGGATGCATCAGTCTCGTGGTGGTCGCGATAGCTCAGTATTTCCGAATGACGAAGATTCGGCCTGCCTTCGAAGCGCTGCAATCAAAGCCGGACGATGTGACGGCACTGCAGCGGTGGAGATTCGGTGGAATATTGACGGCCGTGCTTATGGATGTGGTTGCGCTCTATGGATTCGCGCTACGGATCTTGGGAGCGCCCTTCAAGACGGCGTTGCCGTTTTACGCTGTGGGGATTGGGTTGATGCTATTGTGGTGGCCGCGCGAGCCGTAGCACTTTGGCGAAAGCGAGGCGTTACAATGCTTCGGCATGTGACGCGGGAATCCATCCACGTTCGCCCCGGGCATTCCGGACCAGCAACCATTCGTGGCGCGCATCTTCCACCGCGACCTCTTCGCCGGGCCGTACCGCGAGTTCGCGTGAAGAGTAGTCGCAGAGGATGGCAGTTTCCGTCGCGGTTGCGTCTGAGAGCAACTCAACAGGGACCCAACCTTCACCGACCGCTCGACGCCCTGCACCATTTCCAACCGGGGAACTCGTTGTCCTCGCGGCCTACGGTGACGTTCTCGCCGGCCACGACGCAAAGTGGATCTGTGTATTGGATTCGGTACTCGCGGATTATGCGGGCCGAGGGCAGGGTCAGAATACAAAACGCAATCAAAGCTATCGCGAGGTTTCAGGTAGCCACGACGAGCGAATTTTTCGTCGTGGGATTTTTTGCGTAAAACGCGCCCGACTCTGACAGCAAAAGCGGAGCGCCCATCGCGCCCCGCTTATTCTTTGCGCAGACCGCGATCAGCCTGCTGCCTTGCTCGCTGCGCCCTTCAGGTAAGCGAGCAGATCGGCGTTAATCGTGTCGGCGTGAGTCGTCGGCATGCCGTGCGGAAAGTCCTTGTAGGATTTGAATGTGCTGTTCCTCAGCAACTTTGCCGATAGCGGTCCAGCATCCGCATAGGGCACGATCTGGTCGTCCTCGCTATGCATCACCAGCACCGGCACCGTGATTTTCTTCAGGTCTTCGGTGAAGTCGGTCTGCGAGAAAGCGACGACGCCATCCGAGTGCGCCTTCACGCTTCCCATCATTCCCTGGCGCCACCAATTCCAGATAATGCCCTGAGAAGGTTTCGCGCCAGGCCGGTTGTAACCGTAGAACGGCCCGGACGCCACATCGAGATAAAATTGCGCGCGGTTGTAGGATGTCTGCTGTTGAAAATTATCAAACACCTCTTTCGGAAGCCCGCCCGGATTGGCCGCAGTCTTCAGCATAAACGGCGGCACCGCGCTGATGATCGCCGCTTTTGACACGCGGCTCTCGCCGTGGCGCGCAAGGTAGTGCACCACTTCGCCGCCGCCAGTCGAATGGCCAACGTGTATCGCATCCTTCAGGTCGAGATGCGCGGTGAGCGCCGCCAGATCATCGGCGTAATGATCCATGTCGTGGCCGTCGCCGGTCTGTGACGAGCGGCCATGCCCGCGCCGGTCGTGAGCGATCACGCGATAGCCCTGATTGAGGAAGAACATCATCTGGTTGTCCCAATCATCGGCCGAGAGCGGCCAGCCGTGGCTAAATACGATGGGCTGACCTTTGCCCCAGTCCTTGTAATAAATTTCGATGCCGTCTTTCGTGGTAATCGTGGCCATGTGATGACCCTCCTTGGTGGCTGGAAATTCGTGGGCCGCCATTATGCACCAATCGCTGAAATTTTTGTGAAGGGCAATTATTTGCAAGACGATGACTAGCGCGGGCGATCCGTCCAGTGCACGATGGTGGCGTTGGGGCCCACGGCCCATGCGGCGCCGTCGAGGACGGCGATGGCATTGAGGTTGATGTCGTCGGTGCGCGTCCAGTGTGCGCCTTGGTCGGTGCTGATGTCCTCGCCGCCGGTGCCGGCGCTGAGAAGCGTGTCGCGATTCAGGAACGCGACCGCTGAGCGGAATCCTGTCGGCGGACGCGTGGCCAGATTCCAGGTGACGCCGCCGTCGAGCGAGTACGCGGCCGTGCGTTTTGCGTCCGCGTCATCCTTGAAATCCCCGCCGACCACAACGAGCATGCTTCCCAATCGAGCGATCGAGAACGCGCCCCAGGATGGATTGCCTTTTATGATGGGCGTGTCCGTCACCGTCCAGGTGCGGCCGAGATCGGGCGAATGAAACACGCGCGCGGCGCTGCCGCCGGTGACGAAGTAGATTTCACGCTTGTCGTAAATAGCGAGGCAGGAATTGCTCGCGGCGAAAGCGCCTTCGCCAGGAAGTGCTGCGGGCATCGAGTCGCGCGGCAGCTCTTTCCAGTTTTGGCCATTGGTGGTGCTGATGAGGACGAATTTCCCGTCGACGGGATCGCTGAGAGCGAAGCACTCCGTTTCGGAGATGCAGGCGAGCGCGTCGAGAAAAAATTGCTGGCCCGAGCCGGAAAATTGGAGCTTCCAGGTTTCGCCGCCGTTGTGGGTCTTGTAGATGCGCGACATATTTCCCGTGCCGCTCGCCATCACGTAAGCCAGCTTTTCATTGAAGGCCTGGATTCCGCGCAGGTCGAGCGAATGCGGCTGGGGGGCATTGACGAGGCCGCGCGTGTAGTGCTGGCCGCCGTCAGTGGATCGAAGCGTGCGGCCATTCGAGCCCGAGGCCCAGATCACAGGTGCAGAATGGCGCTGCGGATTGCTCGAGTGAATGGCGGTGACGGCGCGCAGATTTGAGTCCCAGCCGGTGGTCTCGACGGTCCAGGATTGAGCCGCGGCGGGCGAAACAAAAAGAATCGCAAGCAGAAGGGTTCGCACGGGCGCGCATTCTACCAGCAATTCTGAGTTTCGTGGCCGAGATCGCGGAGCACGACTTCTTCGCAAAACCCGCGAAGCATGGGACACCCGACAGCTTTATTGGACGCCTTCGCGATGTCTTGGTAATATTGAGCTTAGTGGTTTCCCATGCCCAATGGGAATCGTTGCCTGATCGCAAGCGAGAGAGATAGGACCGCAATCCTTGCTTCCGAGAAGGATTTTCGATCGGGGGCGGTG
The DNA here is from genome assembly GCA_963697645.1 of uncultured Acidobacteriota bacterium. Taxonomy (GTDB): domain Bacteria; phylum Acidobacteriota; class Terriglobia; order Acidiferrales; family UBA7541; genus Palsa-295. The sequence goes on from CAVOOU010000009.1 coordinate 130,101, forward strand.
CATGACGACGCATGAGTTGCAAAAGCTGCTCGACGCAGCCAAGAATTGTGAACTGAGTTCGTCCGAGAAAGAGGACCAAAGGCGCAGCTTTGCCTTCGGAAACACAAATATAGAAAATCCGCGCATCACACGAGACACTGTGAATCAGGAGGCAGAGTCGTTAAAGGAAGAATAAGGCTGTATGCCTCTTGACGATCGCCACAGCAAGGCCCTCGAACCTGAATTAATATCCGACCCGGATCAAAAAGCTCACCAAGAGGCTAAAAATGGCCTCCGTCAGTTCGACAAAGCAATCGAGATCATCGAGTCCTCTCTCGATCCAGAGCGTCCGTTCAAACTTCGCCCGTCGGCCATAATGGGATTGAATCGCATTGCACTGGATGGGCTTAGCTCCTTCGCAGGGAATTATCGGCCAGCAGACATTGAAATCGGAGCCAGCAAGCACATTCCTCCGAAGGCTTACTTAGTGCCGGAGCTCGTCGAAGAAATGTGCGATCACGTAAACAATAATTGGGATCGCTCTCCGATCTATCTGGCGGCATATGTTTTGTGGCGGCTGAATTGGATTCATGCTTTTGTGGACGGAAACGGACGAGGATTACCTCCTTCGTTGTTCTTTGCGCGCGGCTTGGGTATCGAGTTCCAGGTTCGACCACGATTCCAGAACAAATATCTGGAAACAAATCCCCATACTACAAAGCACTTGAACTCGCCGATGCGGCCTATCAGAAAGACAAGAACATAGATGTCGCTGCTATGGAGACGCTTCTGAGTGAACTACTCGCAAAGCAACTTCTTTCGGTTATGGACGATGCCCAGAAGAATCAAACGAAGTCTTCGGAATAGCACCTACAGTTTTTCCGGCCCGATTGCGGTTAAGTTGCGAATACCTGGAAAGTCCTCAACCGAGCTCTGCCAAGCTTTACGGCTAGCAAACCGCCCAAATCCGTGCTACCATTGCCCGTTTTTATATGATGACGCAGACGTCACTATCGGCCGCCACTCTGGCTCACCGGGAGCATCGATGCCCCACGCTCGGCCACCCGTGCGGAGCCACCCTCGCGCTCCAAGTTGCTGATGACCGAACTGCCGTCCCCTATCGTTGTCACCCGCCGCTCGACGCTGCATTTTTGATCTACGGTTCCGCGATTAAATCTAGCGCTAACCTATGCCGTTTCAATCACATGCTAATTTCTAATCGGCGGTTAAAGGGGGACTAGCGATCACCTCGATTCCTGCGCGAACATCGAGAACCGCCGCCTGCAAATGCGCAGCCGCCGAATCGCATCCTCAAAAGGTGATATCGTATCGGGCCGGTGGCCGTCGAATGTTGCTGCCGGGCGACACGACGGAACAAGGCCTCACCTCTCCCCGCGGCACCGCGCGGGACGCAAAGGGCGCGGAAGAGGTGAGCTACATGGAATCAAAGGGTGCCGATGAACTTTTCGAGACGGATTTTCAGCTTTGTCTTCGCTGTGAGCGCGTGATCGTCAGCCAACAGAATCCGGCAGCTTTTTCAGGTTCCTCTCCAAGTGGTATCGTTACGCGAACGACCGTTCCACCACTCGCGACGTAGATCTCCAGTCGACCGCCGATCAGGTTCACTCTCTCTTGCATGCTCAGGATCCCGACGCCATATTGGTACGGCGACTTCTCGGGACGTTCCGTCGAATCCCGGGAGACTCCGGTGCGGCTGTCGATGATTTCGAGTGTAAGGTGCGAGTTACGGTGAAGTCGAATTGTTGCCTCACGATTGCCCGAGTGTCGTTGGATGTTTGTCAGGCTCTCCTGCACGACGCGAAATAGCGCTAGCTCGACATCTCGTGGCATTCGTCCAATCCCCGGTGCCAGTTCCAACGTTACTTGGATCCCACTCCTCTTGGTGAAACCCTTTACATAGTTACGAATTGCGCCACTCAAACCAACCTGGTCCAAAACGGGCGAATGCAGTACGTACGAAAGTGTACGGACGTCTCGAATGCACTTATCTACCAGAGCCTTGCATTCGGAAAGAAGTCGGCGTGATTTTAGCTCTGTAGAACGTAAGCCTTTTCCAAGTTGCCCAATTAACATCGTCAAAGCGGCGAGGTCTTGACCCGTCGAATCATGCAAATCACGCGCGATGCTTCGCCGCTCTTCGTCCTGCAACTGGAGAAGTTGCATCGAGAGACGGTGGAGTGCCTCTTCCGCCTGCTTACGTTCGCTTATGTCCATCACCGTGCCGACAAGCTCAGAGATCTCTCCCGAGGCGTCTAAAACAGGGCTGCCAGCGCTCCGGATATGTCTTACCGACCCGTTGGGGAGAACAATTCGATATTCTACTTCCCAGTTCGTTCTCTGGCTGAGTGCCGCGCTGATTGTCTGCTCATACCTCGAGCGGTCATCCGGGTGCAGGCGCTGCAGAAATACTTCGCGTCTTAGTTGCGTGCTTTCAGGGTCAAGGCCGAAGATGCGGCAAAATTCCTCCGATCCGACCATCTCCTGGGAAGACGGTTTCCAAGCCCAGGTTCCCATTCCAGCGATTCTTTGGCCCATGACCAGATAGGTCTGCTTCCGACGGAGTTCCAATTCCGCCTCTTTGCGCTCGGTGATGTCCTGGGCGCTGCCAACCAATCGAGCAATCTGACCACTGGCAGTACGCACGGCAAACCCGCGGCATAAGACCCAGTAGGTCGAGCCGTCCGGCTGGATTACCCTGCACTCGAGACCGTCAATTGCGAATCCCTTAACTAAACTTGATAATGCTTCTTTGAGACGCCCCTGGTCATCTGGGTGGACGCCATCCACAAAGGACATGGGATTTGCATACAAACTCTCGATCGTGCGCCCCCATATCTTCTCGTAAGCGCGATTGACGTAGAGAAGCTCGCTGAGATCCGAGGTGGCCAGAGCAAGCACTAACGGCAAATTGTCTGCGATTTGGCGGAAGCGCTCATTTCTCTGGAGCTCCACAGCCTGAGAGGCCAGTTGCCGGTCCATGGCGGAGGTCAATATCGCTACCCCCTGGACTATTAGCGTGGCCAGGACTATTGCCGCGGTGCCGAGCGACGAAATGCTCTCCGTGTGCGCCAGTTGCACGGGCAGCCCGAACGCGAAGAAACTTGCTGCAGCCATCCCCGTGTAATGCATTGCCGAGATGGCAGCACCCATCAATGCTGCACTCAGGACCTTCGCAGCCGTGGTTCCTCTGAAATCCTCACGATAGTCAAAGCAGAACACCAGCGAGACAAGACTCGCAACCACTGCAATGAGGACAGAAGCGACCACGAGCAGAGGGTTGTAATGGCACTCGGCTGGGAGGCGCATCGCTGCCATGCCGATGTAGTGCATCCCTGCAATAGCGGACCCTATAAGGATGCTTCCGGTCAAGGCTTGAGCGCGGCCCATCTCCTCACGGCTCACGACACGGAGGGCCAGGGCGGAGCCGAGGATAGCAGCCAGAAGTGACAGAAGGACCGTGGGCCAGTAGTAAGCAATGGGGACAGGCAGGTGGAACGCGAGCATGCCCGTAAAGTGCATGCACCAAATGCCCAGACCCATGGCAGTGGATCCGCCCACAAGCCATGCGGTCCGGCTCCAACCGTGGGCGGCGGTTACGCGCCCGCCAAGGTCGAGCGCAGCGTAAGACGCGGAAATGCAAATCAACACGGAGAGGGCTACGAGACGAAAGTCATAGAAACCTGCGAGGGGTGTTCCGCTCTGGCCCATGGAAACCTCGTCGCAATCTTGCACGGGAGTGCACATCGACCGGTCAACATCTAGGCCCGAGAGGCACAATTCCGGTCGATCGCAGAACCAGCGAAAGCAATGGCCCTGATGATATCAGCAATCCAGACGATCTGTTATCGGTCCCCAATCGAGCATCCGCCACGGATGGTCCCAATAACAACAGATAGCGCCTCTGAGGGAACAGATTGGACTCGAGGAAACGGCCATGACGGTTCTTGGAAAACGTGGAGTGATGAGGAATCTCCTGATCGAAACTGAGTCCGGTAAACCAGCGCCAGGCCAGGTCTCGAAGGTGAAACAAGCGTGGACTTCCGGTCCGACAAAGACTTAACCAAAAGTGATATCGTATCGGGTTGGTGACCGTCGAATGTTGCTGCTACGAACTCGCAAAAAGGTTCATTCCCTCAGGCATGGGTTCTGCAAAAGAGCCGGCAAGATGCCGGCGCTACAAGGGAAACACCGCCGGGACGCGACTGGCGCAAGAGAGGTGAGCAGATCGGGTGTCGGCGCAGCCAAGCATCGCGTTCGGGCACGGCATGCCGTGCCCCTACTGAGGGAAGCGGATTGTGAAAGGATGCCGATGAACTTTTCGAGACGGATTTTCAGCTTTGTTTTCGCCGTGATTGCGCTTGCTGCTAGTGCGACGCCTGCCTGTGCGCAAGAAAGCGCGCGAGTGAATGATATGCCGGCGCAGTGGAAGGCGCCGCAGACGGGCTTCGATTATGTGAAGCGCGTCGAGATGATTCCGATGCGCGACGGAGTGAAGCTCTACACGGTGATCGTGGTGCCGAATGGGGCGAAGAATGCGCCGATGATTTTGACGCGGACGCCGTACAACGCGGCGGGACGAGCGCAGCGGATGCACAATGCGGATTCGCCGTACATGGTTGACGAGCTGCCGCAGGGCGATGAGGTGTTCGTGAGGGCGGGGTACATTCGCGTGTTTCAGGATGTGCGCGGGAAGTATGGGTCGGAGGGAAATTATTTGATGGTGCCGCCGCCGATGGGCCCGTTGAATACGACGGGCACGGACGACACGACGGATGCGTACGACACGATCGACTGGCTGGTGAAAAATGTGCCGGAGTCGAATGGCAGGGTGGGGATGCTGGGCTCGTCGTATGAAGGATTCACGGTGGTGATGGCGTTGATTCATCCGCATGCGGCGTTGAAGGTGGCGGCGCCGGAAAGTCCGATGGTGGACGGATGGATGGGCGATGACTGGTTTCACTATGGCGCGTTTCGGCAGAACAATCTCGATTATTTGACGGAGCAGACTACCGTGCGCGGAGAAGGCAAGCCGATTCCGCGCATGAGCTACGACGATTACACGAATTATCTGGCGATCGGATCGGCGGGGGATTTCGCGCGATATGGCGGGTGCGAGCAGCTGGGGTTCTGGAAGCTGATGGAGGAGCATCCGGCGTATGACGCGTTCTGGCAGGGGCAGGCGCTGGACAAAATTATGGCGAAGACGCCGCTGACGGTGCCGGTGATGTGGGAGCAGGGACTTTGGGACCAGGAAGATATGTGGGGCGGGATTCACTCGTGGGCGGCGATGGAGCCGAAGGACACGGCCAACGACAGGAATTTTCTGGTGATGGGGCCGTGGAGGCATAGCGGGGCGAATTACAACGGGTCGTCACTTGGGCCACTGATGTTTGAGGGGGATACGGCGCTGCAATGGCGTCGCGACGTGCTGCTGCCATTTTTTAATCAGTATTTGGTGGAGGGCGCGCCGAAGGCTGATACGCCGCCCGTGTTGATTTACAACACGGGGGAAAATCATTGGGACAGATTTAAGTCGTGGCCGCTGGCGTGCGCGGAGGGCTGCGCGAATAAATCGAAGCCGCTTTATTTTTCGGCGAATGGTGCGCTTTCGTTTGACGCGCCGGGTGGCGGGACGCAGGGACCGGCTGTCGCGAAGCACGAGTATGACGAGTATGTTTCCGATCCGGCGAATCCGGTGCCGTATCGGACGCGTCCTGTGACGGAGGATGGCGACGGGTGGCGGCATTGGTTGGTGGACGATCAGCGATTCGTGGATGGGCGCACGGATGTGCTGACGTATGTGAGCGCGCCGCTGACGAAGCCGTTGCGCGTGAGCGGGGTGCCGGAGGTGAATCTGTACGCGTCGACGAGCGGGACGGACAGCGATTGGGCGGTGAAATTGATTGACGTGTATCCGGGGACGGTGGAATCGCAGCCGGGGATGGGCGGATATGAGCTAGCGATTTCGCTCGACATTTTTCGCGGGCGATATCGGACGAGCTTCGAGCATGCGGAGGCAATTGCGTCGAATCAGCCGCTGCTGTATCGCTTCGGGCTGCCGACGGTGAATCACGTGTTTTTGCCGGGGCATCGCGTGATGGTGCAGGTGCAGTCGACGCTGTTTCCGCTGTACGATCGCAACCCGCAGAGTTTTGTGCCGAATATTTTCGATGCGAAGCCGGGGGATTATCAGAAGGCGACGCAACGGGTGTGGCGCGCGCCGGGCACGGCAAGTTTTATCAACTTGCCGGTGGTGCCTTAGCGGCGCGGGTAGCGCCAGAAGTGATGATGACGAGGCGCGGGTTGCTTGAAGTGATGATGACAAGGAGCGGTAGCGCGTAGAGGTGATTATGACGCACGCGGAGGCGGGATCGTCAGGCGGCGCGCACAGTGGCGCGAATGGCGGCGCTAATTGGCTGACGGCGATTGCTTCGCTCTGCGTGGGCGCGGGATTTTTGGCGCTGTGGTTCTGGCTGCTGCCGGGCTGGCTAGGTTTTCGCGATTACGCAAGTGGCGCGGCGGGCTGGCGATTGATTTTTGCGATTCCGGCGGCGCTGGGTTTTGCTGTGGCGATCAAGTGCATGTGGGATTTCGGCTGGGCGGGGCACGGAACGCCGGCGCCGATGGCTGCGCCGCAGAGGCTCGTGGTGGTGGGGTTTTATCGCTACGTGCGGAATCCGATGTACACGGGATTTTTTGTGGGCTGGTTTAGTTTGTGGGTGCTATATGGGGAAGCGAATCGCGGATCGCTGATTGTGGCGCTGGTCGCGCTGGCGATTGTGGAATTGTTTGTGCGGCTGTATGAGGAGCCGATTTTGCGGGCGAAATTCGGCGCGGATTATGAGGAGTATTGCCGCACGCTGAATGCGAGCGCGATTAGCGGCGGCGACCGCCGCCTCCGCCGCCTGATGATCCGGCGCCGCCGCGACCGCCACCACCGAATCTTCCGCCACCGCTGCTGCTGCCGGCGCTGCGATTTTGTTGATCGAGTTGATCGCCGCGAGCGCGGGAATTCGCGTCGTTGTTGAGTTGATTGCCGAGATTGGAGTTGCCTGAGTTGCCGGGCTCGCTCTGGCGATTGCGCGCTTCGGACGTTTGCTGCGTTTGATTCAGATTGCCGCCGCTTCCGTTGTTCGCATTGTTGCCGCGCGAATTGGCGTTCGGCTGG
>CAVOOU010000010.1:0-119508 GCA_963697645.1 uncultured Acidobacteriota bacterium
ATTTCTCGACACCTATCCGGCTGCGGCCACGTTGAGCGTAAATTCCAAGTGGTTATTTCAGCTTCGCGTACTCCGCTTTCGCAGCGATGAGGATGGGAATGTCGGGGTCGGCGTCTTTCCAGAGCGCGAGGAAATCCTGATACGCGGCGCGGGCTTTGGCGGTGTCGCCCTGCATCGCATAGGCGCGGGCGAGGCCGAGATGCGCGAGCGCGCCTGTCGCACAATTCCACAACAGCCCGCGATGGTCGAGGATTTTCTGGAATTCGGCGGCGGCGGCCGGGCCCTGTTGCGCGCTCAGGTAAGCCTCGGCGCGGACGTACACGGGATACAAACAGGAGTTAGTAGCGCTCCCACTTAGCATGCCCAGCTCATAGGGTGCTGCCGCCTGAAGAAGCTCGATGCTCCGGGCAGGATTCTTGCGGCCCGTTTCTATCTGCGCGCGGATGGTAGGAAGCCAGACCGACTGCACGACGGTATCCTGCGGGAAGCGCTTGGCGAGGTCATCCGCAAGTGACTGGGCGTGAGCCGCATCGCCCGCCAACGCATAGGCCAGCGCCGCCTGCGCCTCCGCATCGCGGCTCCCTGGCGCGAGCGCTACTGCCGCGGCAGCATTCTGGCGGGCCGCATCCGCGTTGCCGAACAGCGCTTCGCGTATCGCCGCGTTCGCTTGCCATAAGGCGGCGGGTTCTTTTTCATCGCTGCGGCGCGCGCTCTCGACAGCTTGCCGGGATAGCTCGCGGGCTTTCCCGAGTCTCCCAGACCAGGCTTCGGTATCGGATTCGAGCGAAAGCATCCAGTCTTCCGCACCCGGTTTTCCAATAGCCCAATCCGCCTGCTGCTTCATGGCTGCCGCGTTGCCCTGGAAGAAGGCCAGGGCATACAGGTTCAGGTGCAGCGGAATATCCTCGAGCTTGCGCCCCAGCGCCTCTTCGGTTGTGGTCCTTGCTTCATCGAAACGGTTCAGGGCCAGGTAAATCTCGCCCAGATTCTCATATCCGACCACTTTGTTCGGCTCCAGGCGAAGCGCTTCACGGGTTTCGGTGGCGGCCTTCTCATATTGCCCCAGAATCATGTAGTTACTGCCCAGATTGCCGTAAGGCACATCATCCCGCGGATAAGCTTGTATCCACAGTTCGTACGTCTGATTCGATTTTTCCAGCTCGCCCGTGGCGATGTCGTAGTAGACCGCGGTGATGTGGAACTTCTCGCGTTCGGTGACGCGGTCGCGCAGGTCGAAGGCTTTCTTCAGGTAATCGGCGGCCAGGCTGGGCTGGTTCAGATTGGAGTAATTGATTCCCAGAGCCGTCGTACGCCAGCGCAAAGTTGGGGTCGAGTTCGATGGCGCGCTTGTCGAATGGAATGGCTTCGGCGTCTCCCTTTTCGCGCTGCGGTTTTTCGACCCAGGGTGTAGGCCTTGAGGGCTTCCAGCGAATTCGTGGTGGCCTGCTCCAGCGGAACGTCGAACTTCTGCACCGAGCTGAGCGATTCGCCCACCTCGTTGCGAAGCTTCGCTGCGGCCTGGCCCAGTGCCGGGAGAACTTGCTCCTTTCCCGCAGCCGTCACCTGCTCGCGTGCCAGCACGTCTCCGCTCGCGCAGTTCAGGGCCTCCAGACCAATCACGTACTGCGTTCCCAGCGCCGCAATCGAGCCTGCCAGATAGGCCTTGCTCCCCGCACGCTGGCACACTTCCCGCGCCAGGTCTCGCGTCAATCGCTCATTCGGCGAGCGTGTCATCTGCCGCAGCGTCTGGCGAACCTTGTCCTCGGAAAGGATGTTCAGGAAGGGCGATTGGCCCAGGTCCACGGCCAGGGCCTGCTTGAGCGTGTCGTCGAATACCGAGTCGCCCGTCGTGTTGGTGAAATCGGCGAGCACGATGGTGTCTTTCTCGGTCAAAGGCGCTGCGTGACGCGACCGGAAGTAGAGACCACCCGCGACCAACGCGGCGACCACAACGACGGCAGCGGGAATCAGAATCTTCCAGAGTTTCTTGCTCCCGGTGACCGGAACTTCCGCCGACTTCACGGTGGTCGATGACGAAGCAGCAGGCGCAGATCGCGATGACGGCGATGGCTGTGGGGTGACTTGCGAGCCGGCATCCTGCGCCACACGCGCCGTCCCCGAACTCGCTGACGCAGACTCGCCCGTATCCGTATCTCGCTTCAGGCGCTGCAGCTCGGATTTCATGTCAGAGGCATGCTGGTAACGCAGATTGCGGTCTTTCTCCAGCGCCCGGTTGATGACATCTTCCAGTTTCGGCGGAATGTCGGGATTCAGTCGCAAGGGCGGTACGGGCGCTCGATTCAGGATGGCGTCCGTAATGAGCGCCGAACTTTCTCCACGGAACGGCAGCGTCCCCGTGGCCATTTCGTAGAGAACAACTCCAAAGGAAAATAAGTCCGTGCGCGCATCCAAGTCCTTGGCCGCCAGCTGTTCGGGTGACATGTAGGCCACCGTGCCCACAGCCGTGCCTGGGCTCGTAAGGTGTTCTTCGCTCACCCCTGCTGTCGCATTCGCGGCGAGCGTGGCCCGCCACAGCTGCACGCTTCGGTGCCAGCTTGGCCAAACCGAAATCCAGTATTTTCGCGTGCCCGCGCTCGGTGACGAAAATGTTGGCGGGCTTGATGTCGCGATGGACGATTCCTTTCACATGCGCCGCATCGAGTCCGTCCGCAATCTCAATCCCCAACTCCAGCATTTGCTCAAGCGGCAGCGGCTTGCCGGAAATGCGGTGCTTCAGCGTCTGACCGTCCAGGAACTCCATCACGATGTATGCCTGACCGTTTTCTTCGCCGATGTCATAAATCGTGCAGATGTTCGGGTGATTGAGCGCGGAAGCAGCCTTTGCCTCGCGCTTGAAGCGTTCGAGTGCCTGAGGATCGTGCGCTAAATCTTGCGGCAGGAATTTCAAAGCGACCGCGCGGTCCAGGCGCGTGTCCTCGGCCTTGTAGACCACACCCATGCCTCCGCCGCCGAGTTTTTCGATGACGCGGTAGTGGGAAATTATGCGGCCGAGAATCGATGAGGAATCAGCCACTTCGCGCGCATCTTACGCCTGTTTCCAGATAGGTGTCGAGAACAGGGATTATCACTAGCTATCTCAGACTGAGATAGCTGTGTTCAATTGCTTACTTTATCGGACTCGGCTACCCCAACGGCCTTAATCCCTTAAACAGAAGCCAAAGACTTAGCGCTAGTTCGAAGATAGCCAGCGAATGACTCGTCGAAAACGGCGTGGTGAGTCCCTAGCCGGGAGTTCGGCCGCGCGTGGTAGACTCCTGCCGTTTGAACCAAGACAGAACGCGAGGAGGGCGAATGCGCAGATGGTTCCTGACGGTGTGCTTGCTTCTTGCCGTACCCGCTTGGGGGCAGAGCCAGAAGACATCGATTCAGATCACCGTCGATCTTTCTGACGCCCCTCGCAAGCTCTATCACGCTGAAGTCGATTTGCCGGTGACCGCTGGCCCGCTCGCGCTTACTACTCCCAAATGGATTCCCGGCACTCACCAACCTTTAGGCCCTGTCGCCAGCATCACGGGCGTGGTCTTCACCGCCAACGGCCAGCCGCTCGCGTGGCGCCGCGACGATGTGGATCTCTACCAGTTTCACGTGACGATTCCCGAGGGAGTTACCACGCTTCACGCGCATCTCGATTGCATCGTTACCACAAATATCACGCAGAAATTGGCGCTGTTCGATTGGGAGACGCTCATGATCTATCCGGCCCACACGCCGGTCCGCGACATTCCCATCCAGCCATCGTTGATTGTTCCCGCCGGTTGGAGCGTCGGCACGGCGCTGTCTCCTATCGGTGAAGGCGCGTATCCTCTTCCCTCTCCCGGCAGCACGACTCACTTTGCCGTGACAAATGTTGAGCAGCTTGAGGATTCCCCGATACTCACCGGCCAATACTTCCAGGAATTCGCTGTGGCTCCGGAAATTTCGCCCAAGCACTATGTTGACGTCGCTTCCGATGCTCCCGAATACTCGAAGATTTCGCCAGCTCTGCAGGCTGGAATTGCGAATCTCGTGCGCGAAGCGGATGCCTTATACCGGTCGCACCACTACCACGACTACCATTTTCTTGTGGCTCTTTCTGACGTTATTGGTAGCGACACAACTCTGGAACACGGCCAATCGTCCGAATACGGAGTGCCTGAAAAATTTTTCTCAGATGAAGCCTATCTCCTGGCTGGCGCCGACCTGCTTCCACACGAGTTCAGCCACTCATGGAACGGCAAGTATCGCCGCCCCGTGGGGCTCTACCAGCCTGATTTCGCCACGGCGCAGCAAGGCGCTTTGCTCTGGGTGTACGAAGGTATGACGCAATACCTCGGCAACATCCTTGCCGCACGCGCAGGACTGAAGTCGCAATCGCAATACCGCGATATTCTTGCCCAATCCGCTGCCAATCTCGACTACACGCCCGGCCGCGAGTGGCGGTCGACGGAAGACACGGCAATTGCCGCCAGCGTTCTTCGCGGGGGCAGTCAGGCTTGGTCCAATTGGAGGCGCGGCCAGGACTATTACGATGAGGGGCAACTCGTCTGGCTGGATGCCGACACGCTCATTCGCAAGTTGACCAACAATCAAAAGTCTCTCGACGACTTCCAGCACATTTTTCTGGGAAAGGGCGGCAATACCGGGCCGCTGATCGTTACCTATACTTTTGACGAACTGGTCCAAGACCTGAATGCGGTGGCGCCCTACGATTGGGCGACGTTTCTCCGCGAGCAGATTGTCAAAATTACCCCGCACGCCGATCTTGCCGGCATTGAGCGAGGCGGCTATAAACTGGTGTACGCGGACAAGCCGAATGCTTCCGTAGCAGTGGTCCAGTCGGCTCTCGCCGGCCTTCCTGGAGCCATTCCCACGGTCGACGCCTGGTTCTCGATTGGCCTCTTCGTTGGTGGCGACGGCAACATTCAAGATGTCCGCTGGAACAGCCCTGCTGCCAAGGCAAAACTTGCTCCGGGTTACAAGATCATCGCTGTCAACGGGCAGGTTTTCTCTGGCGATCGACTTCGAGCTGCGATTCGCGACGCGAAGGGCAAATCCGAGCCTATTCACATCACGCTTCAGTCGGATACGTTTCTTTCCACCGCCAACATCGATTATCACGATGGGGAACGCTACCCCGCTTTGGAGCGCGTCACGGGAACGCCCGCATATCTGGACGACATCACAAGGCCCGTGGCACCGTCTCGATCAGCGCAACCCGAATCAAAGGCGAACAATCAGTAAACGACTACTGAGTGAAGCCAAACACGGCTATTCGCAACACGACGCGCTTGCGGATCCTGGACAATGCGCCACCGAAGCTTGCGAACGATGTCACGAGACGTGGCATCGAGTGGCGAAGTGTCGATTGCAATCGGGTGATTACCCGATTGCCGGGCATTTAGCTGTGCAGTAACCATCGATCTGAACAGCGATTGGAACATCGGATTTGAACATCGGATTTGAACAGCGGATTTGAACTGCGATTTAAACATCGGTCACATTTCAAAGCGACCGGAGTGACTGCGCAATTGAATCGTCCTGGTCAACTATCAACAAAACGCATCAACCGAGCGTCGAATCGAAAGGCCTGCTCCACCTAATATTTCCGACGACTGGGGCAAATAATATGAGGAGGTATTCCTGATGGCTCAAAATGTTTCCGCGCAAAGGCAAAAATTGGGGGCGTCGAGTACGGAGGCCGCTCGCTCTGCGGTCCCCGTCACATTTATTCGCAGGGTTGAAGCCGATGGCGTACAAGTATTTTACAGAGAAGCAGGAGATCCGCAGGCGCCGGTGGTTCTTTTGCTGCATGGATTCCCGACTTCGTCGTTTATGTTTCGCGAGTTGATTCCACGGCTTGCGGATCATTATCGGGTGATCGCGCCGGACTTGCCTGGTTTTGGGTTTACGGAAGTGCCGGAGGAGCGGAAATATACATACACGTTCGACGGGTTGGCCGCGACGATAGACGCTTTCACAAAAGCGATCGGGCTCAATCGTTACGCGATCTATGTCTTCGACTATGGAGCGCCAACAGGATTGCGGCTGGCAATGGCTCATCCGGAACGGATTACGGCGATCGTTTCGCAGAATGGCAATGCTTATGAAGAAGGGCTCGGGGATGCGTGGGGACCGATCCGGAAATATTGGGCTTTTCCGAACGCGGAAAATCGCGAAGTGATTGCGAAGAATGTGCTGACGCTTGAGGGGACGCGCTGGCAGTACACGCACGGAGTGGCGAACCCGGATAGCGTTGCGCCGGAAACCTACACGCTCGATATGGCGCTCATGGAGCGGCCGGGAAACAAAGACATTCAGCTGGATTTGTTTTTGAACTACGCCTCGAACGTGGCGCTCTACCCGGCATTTCAGGAATATTTTCGTAAGTCGAAGCCTCCTTTGCTTGCCATTTGGGGCAAGAACGATCCGTTTTTCATTCCTGCAGGAGCGGAAGCGTTCCGACGGGACATTCCCAGCGCCCAAGTGAAGATGCTGGATACGGGACATTTTGCTCTGGAGACGCACGTGGTGGAGATTGCAGCGGCGATGAGAGAGTTCTTTGCAGCGAACGGAATGTGAGGCTCCGTGAGGACTTACAAAACACGCTCTCAGCGGCTGAAGCGGCATCCTTAATTGCGTCAATTTACGGCACGACTACCCTCCGTGCCTCAGGGTGAAAAGTCGTGCGGGGCGCAACGGTCGCGGCGCAACACCTATGGCCTTCTTGGTGTCGGCCCAGGCGAAGTGGCTGACCGGAGCTTCCCTGCGAATGGACGGCGGCGAATTCAAAGGGGTCTGAAAGAGCTATTTCCAACGCGATGCGTGGCCCACCGCGCCGAAGTGGAAACCCCTTGATTGACAGGAGTGGTGAGGCTAGGCATAGTATTTGACGGGGTTATCTATCTTATGAGTGTCACAGTCCGCAGGGCGCAGGACTGGGTGTGTAAGCCTGTTTCAATCGGGATCTTATTGGCCTTTTTGTCCCTGCAGGCTGCGTATGGCCAGGCGCAAGAAGAGACAACGCAGCAGACGAACGACCGAATCCAGCAGCTTTCCCACATCGCCAAACCAACTGTCACCGATATTCCCATCGGAGCCGGCGATGTGATTCATATCGATGTATTTGACGTCCCCGAGCTTTCGCGCGACGTCCGCGTCAGCAGCACCGGAAATATAGCGCTTCCTCTCGTCCACGAGAGGATTCATGTCGCCGGCGTTACCCCGTTCCAACTCGAACAAACGATTCAGGAAAAGCTCATTGAAACCGGGCTGGTATCTCACCCGCAGGTCTCCGTGTTTGTGAAGGAGCAAAACAGCCAACCCGTGACGATTCTGGGGGCGGTGGGGCACCCGATGACGACGCAGTTGCTGCGTCCCACGACCCTGCTCGAGGTCTTGGCAAATGCGGGAGGCATCGCCGACAGCGCCGGAACGGTTATTTTGATCACGCGTAAAACTCAGCAAGAATTTGTGAAGCCTGTCGCCGAAACTTCCGGTGCTTCAAACTCGGATACGGGAGTGCAGACAATCCGGATTCAGCTACAGGATCTTCTCGACACTGGGAATGCTTCGTTCAACATCCAGGTATTCGGGGGCGATGTGATCGAGGTACCCAAGGCAGGGATTATCTACGTGCTGGGGGGCGGTGCATCGCAGCCTGGCGGGTACCCCATACAGAGCCATGGAGAACCGCCCACGGTGTTGAAGGCTGTGGCCCTGGCGCGGGGCTTGAGCGGCTTCGCAAAGCCGAATGACGCCGTAATTTACCGGGTGAATCCGAAGACCGGTGAACGCGAAGCGATTCCGGTGCACATCAAGCAGATCGAAAAAGATACGTCCGAAGACGTTGCGATGAAATCGAATGACATTCTATACATCCCGGACAGTCTCGCCAAAAAAGTTGCGGTCCAAGGACTCCAAGCGGCCGTTAGCATCGGCAGTGGTCTCTTGATTTATCGTTCCACTCAAAGCGGTGGTGGCAGCAATCCTAATCCTCCGCCTACGCCGTAAAAGGACTGTTTTCACAAAATGGAAGAAGCATCCAGGCTCGTCGCGCGTGACCGGAGAGCGGCTGATTCGCTTACGGTGATTCCTGCTCCTTCGATTCTTCCGTGGGAGCAGATGCCGCGCGAGCCGCATCTGCTCGACTATCTCATCATTTTACGCAAGCATCAGTGGCTCATCCTGACCTTCCTCGTCACGGTGGTGACCGTCGTTACGATTGCTTCGTTCAAAATGAAGCCGGTGTACCAGGCGGCCGCACGGGTGGAAGTGGACCGTGAATCGCAAAGCGTTCTTCCTTTTCAAGGGCCGACTGCTTCGTACGACGAAGTCACGGACATGGATAATTACCTGGAGACACAGACCAAGATTCTCCAGAGCGAGACCTTAGCGTTGCAAACGATTAAGTCCATGGATCTCGGGCGCTATCCGGAATTCGGCGGGGTGGCGAATTCGCTGGTGTGGACGCACGGGAATACGTCGCAAGCGCGTCCCGCGATCCTCGGTGCGTTTCTTGGCCGTTTGAGCGTGCATCGCGTGCCAAATAGCCGACTGATCGAGGTGGGATTCGAAGCGGAAGATCCCCAACTCGCGGCTCGTGTGGTGAACGCGCATCTGCAGAATTTTATCGAAGAGAACTTTCGCAGCAAGTACGATGCGACAACGCAGGCATCCAGCTGGCTTTCCGGCGAACTCGAGGAACTGCGAATCAAGGTCGAAAAGTCAGAAGACGCACGAATCGCCTATGAACGGCAAAATCAAATCTGGCGAACGAACGAAAAGCAGGACATCACGACCGAGAAGCTGGGTGACCTCAACAAAGCAGTGACCGATGCGCAGACACAGTTAGCGGAGAAGGAAGCGCTGTATCGCATGGCCGTATCTGGAAACGTGGATGCGTTGCCGGCCGCACAAGCGAATCCGGTGATTCAAGAACTCCTTAGACACAAGTCCGAATTGGCTGAACAGTACCTCATAGCCCTCGATCAATACGGGCCGAATTATCCGAAGGTTTTGAGAATCGCCGCCCAGCAAAAGGAAGTGACACAGAATCTGGAGAAAGCCAGAAAGACGCTCATTGAGACGGTCGAGGAGGACTACAACACCTCTCGAGATCGTGTCGAGCTCTTGCAGCAAAATCTCGATAAGCAAAAGGCCGAAGCCAATGACATGGCCGAGAAGCTCGTCCAGTATCAGATTCTGCAGCACGATGCGGACTCAAACAAGCAGCTTTACGACGGCCTGCTGCAAAAGTTGAAGGAAGCCGGAATTACCGCCGGCTTGAAATCCAGCAATATTCGAATCGTCGATCCGGCGCTTACGCCGTCGAGCCCCTCAAGACCTCAAAAAGCGCGCAATATTCTCCTTGCGGTATTGGTAGGTCTCGTCGGCGGCGTTGGGCTCGCGCTCTTCCGCGAATACCTGGACAACACCGTAAAGTCTCCAGATGACATCGAATCGCTCGCAGGCCTGCCTTCTCTGGCTGTGGTGCCCTCTCTCCCCGGCTTGAATGGAAATTACAGCCGGCGCGCGAAGGGAGACGCAGCGCTACAATCGGCGTCCGGTCCCCGCGTCGAACTGCTCTCCTACGTTCAGCCGAAATCGCAAATCTCCGAAGCTTTCCGCGCATTGCGGACTTCGCTGTTGCTTTCGCAAGCGGATCATCCTCCACAGGTGATTTTGGTAACGAGCGCTCTGCCGCGCGAAGGGAAAACGACCGCGGCGGTGAACCTGGCCGTCACTTTGGCTCAGTTGGGCGATCGCACGCTGTTGATGGATTCCGACCTGCGAAAACCTGGCGTTCGCCGCGCTCTGAACTTGACGATCGGCAAAGAAGTGGGACTGAGCTCTTATCTTGCGGGTGTTTCCACGCTCGATGAAGTTCTCTATCCTCATCCCACCATCAGCAATCTTGAAGCGCTCACGACAGGTCCGGTGCCGCCGAGTCCCGCCGATCTTCTTTCCTCTCACCGCATGCGCGAGGCGATCGCCGAGCTGCGTTTGCGTTTCAAGTTTATTGTGATTGACTCGCCCCCGGTGATGGCGGCCACGGACGCGGTAATTCTCTCGGCGCTTACCGACGGCGTGCTGCTGGTGGTCCGCAGCGGAGAAACTCCCAAGGAAGCTTTCACCCGGACGCGCGATCTACTAACGGCGGTGAAAAGCCGCCTGCTCGGCGTGGTGCTGAACGCAGTCGATTCGAGCGCGCCCGATTACTACTATTCGTATCGCTACTACCCATATGCATACGGCTATGGTTACGGCGAAGACGTGGCAAAACCATCCCGGTTTCCAGCCAATCCGGGCGATTCGAACGAAACCTAGAACAACGGAGCAATCGCATGCGCTATCTCATCACGGGCGGGGCTGGCTTCATCGGTTCACATCTATCGGAAACTCTTCTGGAGAAGGGTGCGGAAGTATTCATTCTCGACGACCTCTCGACCGGAAGCGTCGAAAACATCCGCCATCTGAAATCAAACAACCGCTTCCACCATTTTTTCGATTCGATCCAGAACAAGCACCTGCTCGCCGAGCTCGTTGACGAGTCCGACGTGGTTATCCATCTGGCCGCGGCAGTGGGCGTGCGCCTGATCGTCGAGAGCCCGGTGCGGACTCTGGAAACGAACATTCACGGAACCCAATCCGTGCTGGACGCCGCCTCGAAAAAGAAGAAGCTCGTGTTTATCGCGTCCACTTCTGAGGTTTACGGCAAGAGTGACAAGGTGCCGTTCCACGAAGATGCCGATCTCGTCCTTGGACCCACCACGAAGGCTCGGTGGAGCTATGCCGCTTCGAAGGCGCTGGACGAATTTCTCGCTCTCTCCTATTGGAAGGAGCGCAAGCAGCCCGTAAAGATTGCGCGATTTTTCAATACAGTCGGCCCGCGCCAAACCGGGCGCTATGGGATGGTGGTTCCGAATTTCGTTCAACAGGCGCTCGCCGGACAGCCGATTACGGTATTTGGGAGCGGAAAACAATCTCGATGCTTTTGCGATGTTCGGGATTGCGTCGAGTCATTGATTCGCCTTCTGGCCAATGACCGCTGCGTCGGTGAGGTCGTAAATATCGGGACCGACGAAGAAATTTCGATCGAAGGATTGGCGCGAGTTGTAAAAGAACGCACCGGAAGCGATTCGCCGATTACTTACATCCCGTACGATCGCGCCTATGAACCCGGATTCGAAGACATGCCGCGGCGCATCCCGTCACTCAAGAAACTCGAGAGCCTCACTGGTTTCCGTCCGGCTACGCCCCTGACGGAAATTGTAGATCGTGTGGTTGCTCACAGCAGGAAGCGCAATGCTTCAAGACTCATCCCGGCGAGAGACGAATTGGCGGCGGCCCAAACTGCCTCTGACTGAAGACATCGAAACCATCCGCCAGCTATTGGGTGACAGCGAAACTGGAACCTGAGAGCAGGGCTTACTTCTTCTTGTTGGCTGTCCGTTGAGGACGCGCAGCAGAGTTGGCGGCCACCGCAGCGCGAATGAGTTGCGTGAAGGCAGCTTCGTTGATCTTCTCTCCTTCGCGCAGGTCGATCGCACGCCGCACGTTCCCTTCCAGGCTGGAATTGAAGAGCTTCTTCGGGTCTTTGAGGGAAGCTCCGCGATAGAAGGTGAACTTCACCATCTCCTTGTACGATTCCCCTGTGCAGATGCCGCCGTCATGGGACCAGACGGGGACTCCCGGAGGATTTTGGCTTCTCCCATTTCCACTCCTCCTGAATGTCGGGATCGGCAGCGTGGATGAGCTCACGGACATGAGCGAGGGTCTCTCCTCTCCAATCCCCCAGCTCTTGAATCCGCTGGGTGATCTTCGCTGAAGCGGCTTCGCCATTCGGACGAATTGTCGGCTTCATGTTCTCTCCGCCTTTGTTTCAAAGGTTATCGCAGCGCGGCGACAACTCGTTCCAGGCTGCCGATGAACTTCTGCCATCCGTAGTTCGCGCCCTTGTAGTAGGCATCTTCTGTCGACCCGAAACCGGATTGCTCCATGCGGACATGCGTGCCGCCATTGGTCGGCGTCAACGTCCAGGCGACGACGCTCTTCAACCCCATAGAACCCCAGCTATAAGAGAGCCGTGAATTCGGTTCGACCACCAGTACTTCGCAGTCTATGACACCGTTCCAGTTCGGCATAGGCGTCGCGCGGAAGTTGAACCGATGGCCCACCACCGGCTGGAAATCATTCTTCATCAGCCACTCCTCGATCAACGGGCCTTCGGTGAGCGCTCGCCAAATCTTTTCGGGCGGATGTGGTATTTCCCTTTCAATGACTAGAGTACGTGCGGGGGCAGCGGCATCGGTCATTTGTCCATCCTTTTTAGCAGGTTTTCGAGGCGATCAAATCGGTCTTGCCAGAATGCTCCATATAGACTGATCCAGTCGATCAGGGGTGCCAGCGCTTGCGGTAGTGCGCTGTAGTGCGTCTCGCGTCCCTCGCGCCTGTTGCGCACCAATCTGGCGTGCTTCAAGACGCCCAGGTGTTTCGACACTGCCGGCTGCGACACGCCAGCGCGATCCGTCAACGTGTGAACTGTCTGCTCCCCGTCGCGGGCCAGGCGCTCGAAGATTGCCCGGCGCGTTGGGTCGGCGAGGGCCTTAAAGACATTTTCCGCTGTCGCCTGCATGCCAGAACCATAACCGTATGGTTATGAGTTGTCAAGTCCCACGAGCCTTCGGTTCGGTGTATCTCAGAATTTCCAAATCGCGTTCGGAAATGCCCGCCAAATTCATCTACCACTGATTTCAGGTCCGATACTCTAGTAGAATTGACCCAGCATGATCGACGAGACCTCTCGAGTCGAAAACAATATGCCGCCCCGCCGTTTCAACAAACGGCGTTGGTTGCGTCCGGCCACGGGAACCTCTGCTTACCGGGCTGAGACCGACGGACCGCAGACGAGCACCAGCCTCTCTGTGATCGTGCCGGCTTACAACGAACAGTACCTCGTCGAAGCGAGTCTCGAGCGCCTCAAAATCCTGGAAACTTCGTCACTTCTGCACCACGTGCAGGTTGTAGTGGTGAATGACGGATCGAAGGACGCGACAGCCGAAGCCATTGCGCGCTTTCGCAATTCACTTGAACCCGACCGGCCGGATAGCAAACTGCAGTGGACTTGGCTTCAGCACGACAGGAATCAGGGGAAGGGCGCTGCGATTCGCACGGCGCTCGCGCACGTGGAATGCGAACTCGTCGTAATTCACGACGCCGACCTCGAATACCATCCGTGGGACCTTTTGCAGATGGTCGAGTTGTTCCTGTACGAGGACGCCGACGCCGTTTTTGGATCGCGCTTTATGTCCGGCGGCCACAAGCGCGCTCTTTTCTTCCGCCATGCGCTCGGCAATAAATTGCTCACGTTCCTTTGCGACCTGGTTTCCGACCTCAACCTCACCGACATGGAAACCTGTTACAAGATGGTTCGCGCTGACTTGCTCAAGAGCATTCCGCTCGAAAGCTCCACATTTGACGTGGAGCCCGAACTCGCCATCAAGCTGGCAAAGCGTGGCGCGCGCGTTTTCGAAGTTCCGATCAGCTATTCGGGCCGTACCTATCGCGAAGGAAAGAAAATTGGCTGGCGAGATGGCGCCCGCGCTCTATGGGCGATCCTGCATTACGGCGCTTCGAGCCGCATTTACACCGACGACGCCCAGGGCGGAGAAATCCTTGAAAGGCTCAATCGCGCTCCGCGCTTCAACAAATGGATGGCGGACGTCGTTAGGCCTCACGTAGGAGATCGAGTCCTCGAAATCGGCGCTGGTATCGGCAACATGTCCGTGAACCTGATGCCGCGTTCGATCTATTGGGCCACGGACGTAAACCCGGCCTACTTGAACTACCTCGAATCGCTTCGCAACACTCGGCCTTATATGAATGTGTCCTATATCGATGGCGCTAGCGGCGATTCCTTTCCTAAGGATCAAAATTTCGACACGGTTGTCTGCCTGAATGTCGTCGAACACCTCCCCGACGACGTCAGCGCTCTGCGAAACATCCATGATGCTCTGGCAGACGGCGGAACCGCGATTATCCTGGTTCCCTTCGGTCCGAAACTCTACGGCAGCTTGGACGAAGTGCTGGGACATTGCCGCCGTTATACCGAGGAGCAACTCAGTAGCGCGGCGCAACAAGCCGGATTTCAAGTGGAGAAGATTTTGAAGTTTAACCGCCCCGGCGTGCCCGCATGGTGGCTCAACGGCAAATTAATGAAGCGCCGCACCTTCGGATTGGGGCAGATTCGTTTGCTGAACGCACTGACGCCTCTCTTCCGCCTGATCGATCCGTGGCTTCCGCTTCCGCCCCTTTCGATTATCGCGATACTTCGAAAATGGGATCGTCAGGACCATATGCTCGCGTTCAACACGAAAGCCGCCTCGTAGCGCAATCGCAACGCGCGGAGATTCCAGCCTTGAACAAAATTGGGATTCATTCAAGGACGAACCCGATTGGCTAGGCTCTCGCGCTACGACAAAATTCTGGCGCTTCTTTTCGTACTCTCGCTCCCGCTCGTCAATCCATGGGTGCGCGGCGACGGCGTCGGATACTACGCCTTCGGCCGGGCGCTGCTCATCCAGCACAATCTCAATTTCCAGCAGGACTGGCTCAGGGCCAATCCCTCCTTTCGCACGGGAAGAACGGATGCGGCGGGCAATCTTCTCTCCGAGGAGTTCACGCCCACCGGCCACGTGGACAATCATTTCGCGATCGGCTCCGCGATTCTCTGGTCTCCATTTTTGCTGGCCGCTCATCTCTTCGTTCTTTCCTATGACGCTCTCGGCGGCCACGTCCCGCCGGACGGATTCGCCAAACCGTACGTTGTCGCGATCGCGCTCGGCACGGCGTTCTATGGTTTTCTCTCCCTGTGGATCTCTTTTCGACTCGCCCGCAAATATCTCCCCGAGCGATATGCATTCCTTGCGACTCTCGGAATTTGGTTCGCGAGTTCGCTGCCGCTTTATATGTACTTCAATCCGTCCTGGTCGCATGCTCTTTCCGCGTTTATCGTCGCGCTGTTCGTCTGGTATTGGGATCGCACCCGCGATGCCCGCTCGTGGTCCGAGTGGATCCTGCTGGGCGCCATCGGCGGCCTCATGATGGACGTCTATCCTCCGAACGCCATTCTCCTCATCTTTCCGGCGCTCGAATCTTTGTCCACGTATTGGAAGGAACTGGCGCGGCGCGATCTGAAATCCTGCGGTCGCGAGTTCCTGAGAAATGCTGCGTTTGCGCTCGCGCTCCTCGCCGCCTTTCTGCCCACCCTTATCGCCAAGAAAATAATTTATGGCAGTTATTTCAATTTTGGCTACGGCGAGAGTTGGTTCCTCAATTCCCCCGCCCTCCTCAAAGTTCTCTTCTCCGCCGATCACGGTCTCTTCAGCTGGACTCCCATCACTCTCCCCGCCGTAATCGGAATGTGGCTTCTGCGCAAGCGCGACGAAATTCTCGGCCTTTTTTCGATCATTGCTTTCGCCGCATTCCTCTATGTGATCGGCTGTTATCAGGATTGGGACGGCCTCTCGTCTTTCGGCAACCGCTTCTTCGTCTCGCTCACCGTTCTTTTCGTTCTCGGCCTCGCAGGCTTCATGGACTATTTCGCGCGCGCCTGGAACGAACGTCGCACCTGGCTCGCCGCTCAAGCCGCCACCATCCTGCTGATTCTCTGGAATTTTGGACTCATCTTCCAATGGGGCACGCATCTGATTCCGGCTCGCGGCCCGATTTCCTGGCGCCAGGCAGCGTACAATCAAGTGGCGGTAGTGCCGGTGCAGATCGCCGGAACTTTGAAGCGTTACATTGCCCACAGAGGCCAATTGATGCGTAACATTGAACAAGGCGATGTCGAGCACATTAAATCGCAACCGGACGGTGGCTCTGAATGAGCGCAATTGACACGACTTCTGCGGCGTCGGGGCAGGGGCCCGAACATGTACAGGCGCCAGACGTGCCGGTTGTCCGCATCACCCCGCCCACACGGTGGTGGGTGCTGCCTCTCGCCGAGCTGTGGGAGTATCGCGAGCTTCTCTATTTCTACGTGTGGCGCGAGCTGAAAGTCCGCTACAAGCAGACCGTGGTGGGCGCCGCCTGGGCCGTGATTCAGCCGCTCATGACCATGCTGGTCTTCAGCCTCTTCTTCGGCAAGCTAGCGCACATTCCGTCGGGCGGCCTGCCGTATCCAGTTTTTTATTACAGCGCGCTGCTTCCATGGATGTACTTCGCAGGCGCGCTCACGAACGCGACGAACAAAGTCGTCGAAAATCAGTACGTGATCACCAAAGTGTATTTCCCGCGCTTGATCCTGCCTTTTTCGGCGGTGCTCTCCGGCCTGGTGGATTTTGGCGTCTCGTTTCTGATGTTTGTCGTCATCATGATCTATTACAGAATGCACGCAACTGCAGCCATGCTGATGCTGCCACTATTTTTGCTGCTGGCGGTGCTGACGGCCCTGGGCGTGGGCCTGTGGCTCTCGGCGCTCAACGCAATTTACCGCGACGTTCGCTACGTGGTTCCCTTCTTGGTGCAGTTCTGGATGTTCGCCTCCCCGGTGGCTTATCCCAGCTCGCTCGTCCCAGCGAAATGGCGCCCGCTCTATGGCTTGAACCCAATGGCGGGCGTAATCGAGGGCTTCCGCTGGTCGCTTTCCGGCACCGGCAATCCCCCGGGGCGCATGATCCTGGTTTCGTCGGCCGCGGTGGTTGCGATCGTTGTTACCGGTATGATGTACTTTCAAAAGATGGAATCGAAAATCGCCGACGTAGTGTAACCTCCCGCAAAACCTGCCGCGTATGGACAAACGAAACGCAATCACGCAGCATAGAGGCGAGGTCACAGAAGCGGATGAAGATTACAATCGCGCACAATCGCACGAAGGCGGAAGTGATGCAGACGATTGACAAGTCGTTTGACGAAATGTCGCGGCCGAACGCGGGGATTCCTGTGCAGTTGGCGGTGAAGTCGAAGAACTGGCAGGGTTCGGTGCTGAATTTTGAGCTGTCGGCGAAGATGGCCATGCTGAGCACGCCGATTACAGGGACCGTGGAGGTGACGGACACGGACGTGATTATCAACGCCGACCTTGGCATGCTGAACCGGTTTGTCTCCGACGAGACCGCGGCAGAGATGTTTGGCAAGCGGTTCAAGGGATTGCTGAACTGAGAGAATTGGAAAGTACAAAAGAGAAAACGGAAAACCGCGTGAGGCCCGCCCTGGGGGAAAAAGGCGGACCTCGTCGAGAGCGGTCGAAAGAGATGGATCAGGTTTTCTTGATGGGAATTGTGACGGGCCGAACCAATTGGAAGGTTAAGGTTGTCTCCGCGGGGACGCGGACATCTTTCTTGCCGGTATAAGCTGCACCCGCTGTGCCAGCGCCGGCTCCTGCTCCGGCACCGATCGCCGCACCGACACCACCCGTTGCGACGCCCCCAATCAGCGCACCCAATGCGGCTCCGCCGCCGATGAGGATGCCATTTCGTTTATTGTGATTTTTCCCGACGCGGCCTTTATCTGCGGTAGCAATGTCATAAGACTTTCCATCTATTTCAACCGTGTCGAGCGTAAGGTCGAGCCGTGCGACGCCCCGCAAGCGGCCGGAAGGACGAGCGTCGACCACATGGCCGATGATGCGCGAGTTCTGTGGGATCACAGTCTTGTCATCAACTACGACCGGAGAGGCAAGACTGGCCTGAAATTTGTCGCCGGATCGATTTTGTGCGCTCGAAAGAGTTTGGTCGAGAACTACGGCTAGATCCGTCCCTTCAGGAACTGTGACGGGTTTGGTGGAACTGAAAAGACCACTCAAATAGCCTGGCTTGGCGTTCGATGGGTCTTTGTAATCGCTCGCCTGCGAATTTTGCGAGCATGCAGCCATAGCTGCGCAAAGAAAAAGCGATAAGGCAGACACGAGAAGTCCGTGCCTTTTGGATACCAGCATGACTTTCCTCCTTACGAGGTGCACCATTTTTAGCGCAAACAGGGCTCCACCCCTGCGGTCTCTAAGTTACAGTTTATAAATGGCTTAGTAGAGTATGAGGTAGCGGGACTGGGTAAAAATTGCAGAAAACGCTGAAATCCTTCTTGAACGCAATTAAATCGAGATCGAGATTCTTACTGGGCGGCCAGGGCTTCTGGCTCAGTTTCGAAGATGGAGAAGACTTTCACGAGATGGGTCAGCTCCAGCACCTGTCGCGGGCTGCGCTGGAGGCCGAACAGGGCGAAACCGGTTTTAAGTTCGCGGGAAAGTTTGAGGCCCTCGACGAGCGAGGCGACGCCGGCGCTATCGATGTATTTCACCTGGGAGAGATTGATGATGAGGCGAACGGTGTGCTTGTCCTTGAGCTGCTCGACGAGCATGGCGCGAAGCTGCGGCGCGTTGTACAGAGTGATGTCGCCGTTTACGTCGACGATTGTTGCCGTACCGGCTTGTCGAGTGGTGAGATTCACGAAGCCCGATTCTAAATTAGTCGTTGCTCTCGCTGGCTAAACGGCGGGAGGAGGCGCGCCGCCGCTAGGCTTTTTCCAAAATCACTTCTGTTGATTTGATGATGGCGCCGACAGTATCGCCAACCTTCAGCTTCATTTCTTCAGCGCTGCGGCGTGTAATCACACTTTCGATAATCACTTCGCCCGAGCGGACGACGACGTGAGCCATGATGTCGCCGAAATTAATTTCCTCCACTCTGCCGATGATTCGGTTGCGCGCTGAAAGTCTCATGGGGAGGAATGATACAGGGAGTGGCGGCGGAAGTCGAGACGCGCTTCCGAACCTCTAACTGACAGCTTGCTATTTTCCGGGCGAGCTGAAGCGTGCGCTACCTGCCTTACAATGGGAACGCTCATTTAGGCGCGTTTGCGAGCTGCGTGCTCTTCTGCTGACGTATATGCGCGATGGGCCGGAGGAGCCGTTGGCGGGCATGAATCACCGTTTTGCTGGAGTGCGCGTCCTGATCTTCGATCTGGATGGGACGCTGATCGATTCCAAGCTTGACTTGGCACACGCCGTGAACGCGACGCTTGCGCACATGAGGCGCGAGCCGTTGTTACACGAAACAATCTACAGTTATGTGGGAAATGGAGCGCCGATGCTGGTGCGTCGCGCGCTGGGCGAAGGATCGAGCGACGCGGAAGTGGACACCGGGCTCGCGCATTTCCTGAGTTACTACCGCGCGCACATGCTCGACAACACGGTGCCTTACCCGGGCGTCCGGGAAGGTCTTGCGCTTCTCGGGCAGCATCCGATGGCAGTGCTGACGAACAAACCGGTGCATTTCAGCCGCGCGATTCTCGATGGCCTTGGGCTGTTGCGCTATTTTCGCCACGTCTATGGGGGCAACAGCTTCGAAAAAAAGAAACCGCATCCGATAGGGACGGAAACGCTGTTGCGCGAATTGGGAGCAGCGCCGCGCGAGGCGATGATCGTCGGCGATTCGGATGTGGATGTGCGAACGGCGCGAAATGCCGGGACGTGGGCTTGCGGCGTGAGCTATGGCCTGGGCATGGAAGGAATGAAAGCGCATCCACCGGACTTGATGCTGGATAGCCTTGTGGAACTACCAGATCATCTGAACGGTCGAGCCGTATAGACCCGGAACGGCGCTGCCGCGGCTGTTTTTGACTTGCGCATCGCCCACGCCAGGAATTCCACTATGCTTTCAACGGTAAAGCGAACCTAACTTTGTGTATAGGACTGCGAGTACCAGGCCCAAGTGCGGCGTAGACCTTCTTCAAACTCGACGACAGGCTGATAGCCGAGGATTTTTCGCGCGAGCGAGATGTCGGCCTGCGAATCGCGGATGTCGCCGGTGCGAGGCGGGTCGTATTGAGGTTGAATTTTCTTGCCCGTGATTTTTTCGAGGAGTTTTATCACTTGATTTAGGGTGATGCGCGTGCCGGTGCCGCCGTTGAAAACCTTTCCGGAAGCGTCTTTGGCATCGCAGGCGCGCAGGGTTTCGTCCACGATGTTATCGATGTAGGTGAAGTCGCGTGATTGTTCGCCGTCACCGTAAATCACGGGCGGCTGATTCTGAATTACGGCCAGCATGAAGCGCGATAAGACGCCGGAATATTGCGAGGTGGGATCCTGGCGCGGGCCGAAGACGTTGAAGTAGCGGACCGAGGCGTTTTCGAGGCCATAGCTGCGGCCGAAAGTCTGCGCGTAGAGCTCGCCAACGTACTTGGCGACGCCGTAGGGAGAAATCGGTTCCGGCTGCATCGATTCCGTCTTGGGAAGGATCGGCGTTTCGCCGTAGGCGGCGGAAGATGCGGCATATACGAAACGGCGGACTTTTGCGTCGCGGGCTGCGACGAGGACGTTGAGCGTGCCGTCGATATTGACGTGATTCGTGTCGAGCGGATCTTTCACGGAACGCGGTACGGAGGTTCGGGCGGCAAGATGCAGAACGTAGTTAGCGCCTTTGACCGCCGACTGCACAGCGGCCAAGTCGGTAATACTGCCGATGCGGAGATCTATCTTGGTGCGAACCGAGGAGAGATTGGATTCGTTGCCGGCGGAGAGATCATCGAGCACTATCACTTCGTGATTTCTGCGGACAAGTTCGTCGACAATATTCGAGCCGATGAAGCCGGCGCCGCCGGTAACGAGATAGCGCATGCGGGGATTCTCCTGAGATTCGTTGATGCGCGCCGAAATATTTGCGCAATGCGGAATCGGACGCGGTGGCCAGCGTGGTGCCGTTGGAGTACGCTTGAATATAGCCCAGCCGCTTGGCGCGGACAAGGAATCTGGCGCCTTTTTGCGAATTGTGAAATGGCTCTGACAACCCAGTTCCAGAAAACTCCGGACTCGGCACGGCTCATGTGGAGTGCGGTGGCTTGCCGCCGCTTTCCTAAGCCCCGGCTTGCCGGGGCGATCCTTTGCGTGACGATCCTTGGAGCCTGCTGCTTTGGCGCGTTCGCAAGGCCGGGAAAGGCGCAATCGCCCGGGCACGGTGCGAAAAATACTTCCACAGCGCCTCGCGACGTGCGGATGCCATTTCGTATCGGCGAGAAGCTCGACTACAGTGTGGCGTGGGCGAGCTTTACGAACGCAGCGTCCATTGAACTCACGGTTCCGGAGCGGCGCGACTTGTTGGGCTGGGGAACCTGGCATTTTCGCGCTTCGGCGCACACCCTGAGTCCGATGCGAGCGATGATTGCGGTGGACGATCAATTCGATTCCTATACCGACGTGGCGACGCTCGAAAGCCGGCAGTATGAAACATATTTGAGCGAGATGGGGCAGAAGCAGACGGAAGTTTTTCATTTCATGGCTGAAGGCCAACCCTCGCGAGGACATGTGGCAGGAGTCGTGGTCACGCCCGGTACACGCGATCCTCTCGGCGCGGCGTATGCGTTGCGAGGCGTGGACTGGGCGCAGACGCCGGAGTTTCGGGCGCCGGTTTACGACGGCCACGACGTGTACGATATGCGGGCGCGTCTTGACGTTCCGGCCGAGACGGTAGCAGTGGCGGCAGGAAATTTCTCAGTATCGAAAATCTCGATTCGCTTGTTTCAGCGCGGAAAAGAAGTGCCGGGGGAAAGTTTCACGGCTTGGCTGGCGAACGACGCAGCGCGAACACCGGTGCTGCTGGTAGCGGAGATGCCTCTTGGAAATCTTCCGAGTGGAATTGAGCGTCCGCTGTGCAATGAAGCCGAAGGACGTTACAGGGGTGACCGCTTAGTTTTCGGGAACGACCCAATCGTCTGGCGGGAAATCGATTTGCCAGAACTTGCCTGAAGGTTTGATGAACTCCACACCGACCTGCATTTTACCGCCTTGCGCGCCTCCAATATGCACCACGCGGCACTCGATCGATTGCTGAGTGGATTTATTCGAAAGCGTGACGTTCTGTTGCGCGGCGACTTGCGCCTCGAGCGCGATCAAGGCGCCATGCGCGTTGACGACCAGGGTGCGCGTTTCTTCTTTGAAGTCCTGATTGCCGGCGATTTTTCCGCTTACGAGAATGGGAACGCTAAGCAGCACTCGCATGCTGCGGCGGCGGCCAGGATCGGCCTTCCAGCCCGGCTTCGGAGACGCTGTGGTTCCCATGCCGAAACGATAGCTGTCGGAAACGTCGAGGGCAATGGGACTCTCTTACCAGAGGCAATTTAGGAGTTAACACCCGGCGCTTCCGGCGTAAATGATTGATAGCACTAGCAGTTAACGATCTTTTCGCGGTTCTGTTTCACGCGCCGAGTCGCGTTCCGCGTGTCCACTACCAGCTTGGCATCGCGGGCGATCGCGTCGTAGTCGTAGCTGGAGTGATCGGTGGCGATCAGGACGCAATCGTAGCTGGCGAGGCGCTCGGGCGAGAGAGCGACCGAGCGCATATTGGAAAAATCGTAGTGACGCATTTTGTGCAGGGCGGCGAAGTAAGGATCGTTGTAATCGAGAAGAGCGCCGCGAGCCGTGAGCAATTCGAGCAGCTTCAGGGAAGGCGATTCGCGGAGATCGTCAACATCCTTTTTGTAGGCCATGCCAAGCAGAAGGATTTTGGAGCCTTTGATCGATTTGCTGCGCTCGTTGAGCGCGGCGGCGAGTGCGTCCACCACGTGGTAGGGCATCGCCGTATTCACTTCGCCGGCGAGCTCGATGAAGCGCGTGGCGAAATCGTATTCGCGAGCTTTCCATGACAAATAGTAAGGATCGACCGGGATGCAGTGACCGCCGAGGCCGGGGCCGGGGTAAAAGGGCATGAAGCCGAAGGGTTTTGTGGCCGCGCTATCGATAATCTCGAAAATATCGAGATTCATGCGCAGGCAAAGCTGCTTCAACTCGTTCACGAGCGCAATATTCACGCAGCGAAAAATATTTTCGAGCAGCTTCACCATTTCGGCGGCGCGCGTGGAGCTGACCGGAATCACTTTCGAGACGATTTGCGCGTAGAGTGCCGCGGCGGCGCGTCCGCTGGGAGGATTCACGCCACCCACTACTTTGGGAATCTGCGCGAGGCCGAATTGTTTGTTACCCGGATCTTCGCGCTCGGGCGAGAAGGCAAGATAGAAATCGGTCGCGACGTTTTCGTTGCCGTCGCCGTGAGCGATAGGGCAGCGCAAGCCGTTCTTTTCGAGAATGGGGAGCACCAATTCTTCGGTTGTTCCTGGATAGGTTGTGCTTTCGAGAACGATGAGCTGATTGCGTTGCAGGTTCGGCGCGATGGCGCGCGCGGTGTTCTCGACGTAACTCAGGTCCGGCTCGCGGCGCTCGTCGAGGGGCGTGGGGACGCAGATGAGGACTGCGTCCATTTCGCGAAGACGGGTGAAATCGGATGTGGCATCGAAATGCTTTGCATCAACGTGAGCTTTGATTTTTTCGGCGGGAATGTGCTGGATGTAGGATTGGCCGGCATTCAGCTTTTCAATCTTGGACTGATCGAGATCGAATCCCGTGACGCGCTGGCCGACGTCGGCAAACCGGAGCGCGAGAGGAAGTCCCACGTAACCGCAGCCGATGATTCCGATCTTGATGCCCTTCTCCGCAAAGAATTCTGGTTTCCGCTCCACATCTACTCCTTGTGCCTGTCTGCCGGCGAGCAGGTTCGAAAAATGCACTCAATTGAAATAGCAATGATAGCAGGGGTCCGAAAAGTCGGAAAGCAATAGGGCGTTGGAGTCGCACAGGTGCGACTGGTTCGATTGTCAACCGCGACACGCTGGGCTATTCTCGCTTGCCGTGATCGACATTCATTGCCACATCCTTCCGGGCCTTGATGACGGCCCTGAATCGATTCAAATTTCAATCGCCATGGCGGAAATGGCGATCGCCGACGGCATTACGCATGTGATCGCGACGCCGCATGCGCACTCGGATCATGTGTTCGATCCGGTGAAAATCAAGGAACGCCGCGATGAATTGCAGGCGGTTTTTGAAGGGCGCCTGATTCTTGCAACTGGCTGCGATTTTCATCTCAGCTATGAGAACCTCGAAGATATTCGCTTCGATCCGAACCGCTATACGCTGAATCAGAAGAATTATTTGCTGGTGGAGTTCGCGGACTTTTCGATTCCGCCCTCGCTGGATCAGGCGCTGCATAACCTGCAGCTCGCGGGATTGGTTCCCATTGTCACGCATCCGGAACGGAATCCGCTGATTCGCGCGCAGCCTGAACGGCTTTTCAAGTGGCTGGCGCAGGGTTGCTACGTGCAGGTGACCGCGCAATCGCTGCTTGGCAGATTCGGGAAGTCGGCGCAGGAGTGTTCGCAGCGCTGGCTGGCGGATGGCGCGGTGCACTTCATTGCGAGCGACGCGCACAACGTGACGTCGCGGCCACTGCGCTTGAAGGAGACCTTTGAGTGGGTAGCGAAGACACATGGCGAGGATGTGGCGCGGGCGCTGCTGGTGGATAATCCGCGCGCGGCATTCGAAGGGCAGCCGCTGCCTTTCGTGCCGGAAATAAGCGAGGACGCCTCGAGGAAATCCGATTCGCGCGGTGCGCGCGCGGCAAGAAGCGCTTCTGGTTCTTTTAAATTTTTCGATTGTTATTGCGCGAGAGCTTTGTCCAACACGCTTCCGATTTCAGCTTCGCTTACTTCGCCTGCGGTGTCGTAGACGGTCTTTCCCGTTTTATCAAGAACTACAACGTGCGGAATCGAACCTGTGTAGTGGCTTTTTACCAGCTCGGATTGCGCTGGTGAGAGCGGCTTGTCGAGGTCAACAATCACGAAGTTGACGCGGCCGCGATACTTCTCATACAGCGCGACCGTGCGGCGCGCCTGACGCTTCGAGTTATAGCAACCTTCGCCGTAAATAAGAACGTAGTTGACGCGACCTTGCGCGGCACCGGCGTCCATGTGATCGCCGGTAATCAGCGGGCCGTCGATACTATCGCTCGAGTAGTCGAGCTTGGGATTGATCTTCAGATTTTCGCCTGCCTTCGAGGATGACACGGCGGGAAACAGAAACAGGAACAAATACACGGCAGCGGTCAGATAGATTCGCACGAAAGCTCCTCCATCTCTTGTACGCCTGCCGGAGGCAACTGGATTTACGTGATCGAGCCGCATTGTTTTGACCACGACCAGATCAAACGCTGTGGAGATCATGAGAACAACTCGATGACCTCTTCGTAGCGCTTGAATGGCGGAATCAAATAGGCGCCTGCGATTCCTTCGCTGCGAGCTGTGCGGGCCCAATCGAGCATTTTTCGGGCGAGCAGGAAACCGCGCGCGCGGGCGGCGTCTCCGGCGGATTCCATCTCTTTCAGGGTCGCATCGGGTATCACGATGCCGGGCACTTCGTTGTTCAGGCGCAGGGCTTGCTTGTAGCTGGTGAGCGGCCAGAGGCCGACGAGCACTGGAACGGGTGATTTGCCGCCGAGGCGTTTCAAGAATTTCTGCCAGTGGGCGGGATCAAAGATCGGTTGCGTCATCGCGAAGTGCGCGCCTGCCTGGATTTTTGCTTCGAAGCGGCGCAACTCGTCATCCATATCTTCCGCGACGGGATTCACGGCCACACCGATGGTGAAATTCGTGGCGCCGCCGAGCGCTTTGCCGGCCCAGTCTGTGCCTTGATTCAACCGCGCGAGGACTTTGACGAGGCCGATGGAATCCACTTCGTAGACGCCGCTCGTTTCCGGATGATCGCCGAGCGATGGCGGATCGCCCGTGATCGCGAGGACGTTGCGCACGCCGCCAACAGCCCACGCGCCAAGCAGCATCGCCTGGAGGCCGATGATATTGGCATCGCGGGTGGTGAGATGAGGAATCGTTTCGAAGCCGTGAGCTTCGAGCGCGCCTGCGAGCACGAGCGCATCCATTCCGACGCGGGCAAGCGTGCCGCTATTGATGTCAATTGCATCGACGTGGCCATTGGCCATAACGCGGCTGACTTGCTCGACGATGCGGTCGATGGAAACTCCTTTGGGAGGATCTATTTCGACGGAGACCGCAAACTGCTGCGCTTGCAATTTTTTCCAGAGCTTGCTTTCCGGCTCGCGGGTCTTGATGCGTTTCGTGCGTTCCTGGGGTTCGAGCACCTCGACGATGCCAGCCGCTTTTCCGTCAGCTCCCGATTTTGGCGGGCGCAGTTTCTTTACAGCGATAGCCATCGCGCGAATATGTTCCGGGGTGGTGCCGCAGCATCCGCCGAGCAGTCGAACACCGAGTTCGGCCGCCTCTTCGGCAAAGAGCGCAAAATATTCCGGCGAGGATTTCGGATAGACGATGCGGTCGCCGACGCGCTTGGGGAAACCGGCATTGGGCATGGCTGAGAGCGGCATGCCGATTCCGTTCAGTTCGCGTATCACCGGGAGCAGGTACTGCGGGCCAACGGTGCAGTTTGCGCCGACGGCCTGGATATTTTTTTGCTTCAACTTTTCCCATGCATCCTGCGGGCGCATGCCGCCCATCGTGGCGCCTTCCTCGGAGTAAGTCATTTCAGCGACGATGGGAAGATTCGAGAAGGAGCGAATGGCATCGATTGCGGTGAGCAGCTCGTCGAGATCACTGAAAGTTTCGACGAGGAAGAGATCGACGCCGCGTTCTTCGAGAGCTCCGGCCTGCTCTTTGAAAATCGCGAAAATCTGGTCATAAGGCAAATCGCGGACCTGGCGAACGATGCCGAGCGGTCCGATGGAACCGGCGATGAGGACTTCGTGCTTGGCGGCTTCGCGGGCTTCGCGGGCGATTTTGACGCCGCGATGGTTGAGCTCGGCGACCCGGTCAGACATGCCGATTTGCGAGAGCTTGTGGCGGTTGGCGCCGAACGTATTTGTCTCGATAACCTGCGCGCCGGCTTCGATATACGTCTGGTGGACGCGAAAGACGGATTCGGCGTCGGATGAATTGAGTTCATCCACGGAGCGCTGAGGGCCGACGGACTCGTAGAGAAGCGAGCCCATGGCGCCATCCGCGACGATGACGGCGTGTTTCAGCCGGTCGTTGAAATCTTCAATTCGCATCGAGCTTGTGGTTAGGCCCTCTCGTCGTTACGGCAAGGAGCAGGGAAACGAATATTGTAGCATCTGCGCGCGGCGGCAGAACGAGGCCGAAAGAGCTGGCAGGATGCCGCGCTACAAGGGAGGGTCAACGGGAGGTGATGGAGACTGGGTCGGTGCGGCGCCAGCAGTCGTAGATGAATTCCCAGTGTTGGTCTAGGCCGGCTTTGAAGGTGACTGTGGCGGAGCGCTTGGAGTCGTCGGTGTAGGTGATGTTGAAGTCGGCGGCGGTGGGGCTTGTCGAATGCAGCCATGCTTGGGCGTCTTTTTCGGAGTGGATCTCGACGGAGGGCTGGGGTTCGGCGTGCGTGAGATGGTCGAGCAGGCAGATTTCGGTGGCTTCGCAGCATGGCCTTGTGGCGGGCGATTGCGCGTGGCTGCGATTGTCGAGGCGGGCGATAAGGCTCTTGAGAACTTCGAGCTGATCGGGCGGGGCGGGCAGCGTGGACCAATATTCAAGCAAGGGAAGCGCGGCCGGATCTCTGCAGGTTCGCGATGATCCAGTAATTCTTGGCGCGCTCGGGGTGCGCGTTGAAGAAGCGGAGGAGGCGGCGCGTGTCGTTACCCGAGACGAAATCGGCGAGGTGGTAGAGCATGTGGTTGTAAACCCAGGGATCTTTGGGGCGGGCGCCGGATTCAAGCCACTGGAGCAGCGCATTCAGATCTGATTCGTCCATCTTTGGTTGCGGGGGGCGGCGACCGCCTTCGGGAAATTCCATGGGGACCAGGATATTCACGGGAATCCAGATGTCCCAGTAGTCGCGGTAGACGTAGTCCTGTCGCGTTTGCAGATTACCGTTTAGAAGCTCCCACTGAATGTATTGGGAGGGTTCGGTCTTGAGAAGAGCGAGAGCGGCAGGCGCGAATTTGCGGCCGAAACGGCCCCAGGCATTGATGACGATCTGGTGGCGCTCCCACACATTGGAGGTTTGGCGCGCGAGGCGGCTCCAGTAAGCAACGGACTTGGGCGAGCGCAGAGCAAGCGATTTGAGCGCGATTACGTGCTCCATCATTTCGCAGTCGGGCGTGTTCTTGTGAACGATGGCTTCGAGCGCTTGCAGGTCGGCTACCTCCTTATTGGGATCGATGCTGGGCGCGAAAAAGCCGAGCCAGTAGGCGGCCATCGCGGCGCGCTGGTCGCAACCGCTTTGAACGAGGGCGCGGAGATTGTCGCGATTGCGATCGGCCGGGAGAATCATGTTCCAGCGGTCGTGCATTTCGAAGAGGACGGGGTAGTCTTCGTCGGCGATTGCTGTTTGCGCGAGATTGCTTTCCTGTCCGGCTTCCGCATATTTCTGGATGAGGCCGACGGCGCGGGGCGTGCCGATATTGCGAAGCGCGGAGATTACGACGGCTTGCTTGTACTTGCCGCCGGTGAGGAGGTGTTTCTCGAGGACGTCGGTGACTTGTTCCTGTTTGCCGCTCATCACCATGGCGTAGACCATCGTGAAGACGGTTTCTTTGCCGTGGAAATCGGGAAGTGCGGGGAGAGTGGGGAAGGCGTTGCTGTCGGGCACGAGATTGTTCAGGACGCTGTCGAGGACTTCGTTGTAGGGAACGAGTTTGGGAATGTCCTGCTGGAGGACGAGGAGTGCTGAGCGCGCGAGGATGTTGTCGATGTACTTGCCGTTGGGATTTTCGGCGATGCGCTTGATTTCAGCGACGGTGATGTCCTGCGGGGCACCGATTTGGATTGTGCGCAGCAAGCGGCGTTCGAGGGGCTCGCGAGCGGCGGCGGATTTCGGGTACGAACGCGAAAATAATTATGGTTAGAACGAAAATGATCCGGCGCTGGCAACTGCGTAAGTTCGAGTGAGTTCGCCGGAGCGCGACGATTCAAGGCTTTTCTTCTCGAGGGTAGGAAAAGCTCAGGAAGATCGTTCCCGTAAGATGAAGAGTGATATTTCCAAGCAGGTCGCGCGGAAGCCGCGGATCCTGGCCGCGGGTGAGGGTGACCTGCCAATAGCCCGCACCTGATCCGGGAAGCAAGACTTCTTCGTCTGAGCGGGCGCTGAAATTCGCGAGCTGGAAATTCGATGGGGGCGCGTCAGATTTGCAGAAAATTGTTGGGGGATCGGTGGCACACCAGTTTTTCCAGGCGTCCTCGATGCAACGGTGTTCCATTTCGTGCAAGGCGGAATCGAGATTGCCGATGCGGAAGAGAACGGCTTCTTCGCGGCGGTTATTCGTCGCCAGAACTGTTTCGCCGAAGCGATCGAGACCGAGCTCGAGCAGGCGCTGGAGAATTGCGTCGACAGGTGCGGAGACGGGAAGCTCGACGTGAAGGCGCTGGATGATTTCGAAGGGCTGGGCGGTATCTGAGGAACCGTTGGGAGCGGGATTTTTCAGGGTGCGAACGCGCTCGAGGAGGACGAGCTTGCCGTGATTTTCTTCGACATATTTCGCGATGGCGGTCATTTGTTTATCGAGGTCGGCGGAAGTGTCGAGCGGTTTGAGGCCTTGCACCGCGACGCCGCCGGCGATGATCGCCAATGAGGGCGCGATTTCACCGGTGCAGGAGCCGAAGAGTTGCGCGGGAAATGATCCGCGGGGGACCATGCGTGCTGTGGGTATGCCGACGGAGGGTTGTTCTTGCGCGCGGGCGGATGAGGCGGCGCAGAGGCACGTTATGGCAACCGCGAGAGCTGGGAGAGCGCGATTCATGGCCTATTTTATTGTTGTACTTGGGGTGGGAGGGAGTGTCAATGAATCGGGCGGCGAAGGTGAGGGAAGCAGCAACTCGGTCCGATGGTGGCGTTGCTTGTTGTCAGGGGTGCTCGTCAGAGCCCAGGCAGGAGTGCCTGTGCCACCTGAAGGCAACGTGCGGTTAGCGGGATTGGGAGACTAGTCCTGAGATCGTGTCCATTAGATCGAACTTGGTTAGGACTTCGAGTTTGCCACCGGGCATTTCTACGAAGACGGCTGGGCTGTCGTGGCTGAGGATGTGGGTGATGCGCTCGACGGGGGCGGTGGCCGGGACTTGCGGTAGGGCGGCGCCCATTACTTCGCGGATGACGAGTTTGCGGAGATCTTTTCCCTGGAGCGCGAGATTTAAAATCTGGTCTTCGAAGACGGTGCCGATGGGGTGGTTGTCGTCTTCGAGAACAGGGAGCTGAGAGATGTCTTCTTTTTGCATGGTCTGCAGGGCGTGGAATACGGTTTGATACGGGCGAACGATTACTAGGTCGCGCGATTTTCCGTTTTGATGCTTCACGCGAATTACGTCTGCGGCTGAGATTGCGACTTCGGCGTCGACGTAGCCGTGCTCCTGCATCCAGCCGTCGTTGTAGATTTTGCTGAGGTAGCGCGTGCCGGAGTCGGGGAGAAAGGCGACGACGAAGTCGCCCTTCTTGCCCGTTTTGGCTATGCGCAGAGCGCTGGAGACGCAGCCGCCGCCTGAGCCGCCGGTGAAAATTCCCTCTTTCTTGGCGAGACGACGGGCCCAGACGAAGCATTCTTCGTCGTTCACCTGGACAACATCGTCGACGATTTTCAGATTCATCGTGCCGGGGAAGAAATCTTCGCCGATTCCTTCGACGACGTAGGTGGTGGCTTTGCCGACTTTGCCCGACTTCACGAAATCGTAGTAGAGCGAGCCTATGGGGTCGACGCCGATGATTTTGACATTCGGATTTTTTTCTTTGAGGTAACGGCCGACGCCGCTGATCGTGCCGCCAGTGCCCATGCCGCAGACAAAGTGCGTGATTTTTCCTTCGGTGTCGTTCCAGATTTCCGGGCCGGTGGTTTCGTAGTGAGCTTGCGGGTTCATGGGATTTTCGTATTGATTCGGATAGTAGGAATTGGGAATTTCGCGCGCTAGTTTTTTAGCGACGGAATAATAGCTGCGCGGATCTTCTGGTTCGACGGCGGTGGGGCAGACGATCACTTCGGCGCCGAAGGCTTTCAGCAGATCGATTTTTTCGCGGGATTGCTTGTCGTTGATGGTGAAGACGACTTTGTAGCCGCGTGTGACGGCGACGAGAGCGAGTCCCATGCCTGTATTGCCGGAGGTGCCTTCGATAATAGTGCCACCCGGTTTCAGAACGCCGCGGCGCTCGGCGTCGTCAATCATCCATTTGCCGATGCGGTCTTTCACAGAGCCGCCGGGATTCATGTAATCGGCCTTCACGTAAATTTCGGGCTCGAGGCCTTTGGTGAGGCGATTGAGGCGGATGAGGGGCGTGCTGCCCATGGTTTCGAGAACGTTGTTGCACTTCATGTGCGGGTCTTTCTCCTCCGGCGAGCTGAAAACACAGCTTAGAGAGTTCGGAAAAATCTGTCCAGCGCAGTTTCGGCGGATGTTCCCAGGGCCTGAGAACGAAGGCTGCGTGCGTGATATTCTTTTGCAGATAGCATTCTTCTTGAGCAAAATCGCAGGAGCCAAAATGGAACGACAAAATATTTCGTCTGGGACGCCTTGGGAGCCGATTGTTGGTTACTCGCGGGCGGTGCGAATGGGACCGTATGTGCACGTGGCGGGCACGACGGCTACGGATGCTGGCGGGAAAGTGGTTGGGGACAAAGACCCTTACGCGCAAACCGTGCAGACGATCCGCAATATCGAGTCGGCGCTGGCGAAGGCGGGCGCGAAGCTTTCCGACGTGGTGCGAACGCGGATCTTCGTGGTGAATATTGGGGATTGGGAGAAAATCGGGCGGGCGCACGGGGAATTTTTCGGGCAGATCCGTCCGGCGTGCTCGATGGTGCAGGTGAGCGGCCTCGTCTCGCCGGAGATGCTTGTGGAGATTGAAGCAGATGCGATCGTGGCGGTGAGGAGAAGATATCGCAAAAATAGCCGTCAATGGTAGCCGTCGATCGAAGAGACAGGGCGGACAGCCGTTGTAACAGAATATTCACAATGCGGTCGAGCTGTTTTCGCTAGAATCCGGGTCTCTATGCCGAAAGAAAATCTACAAGTTGTAGCGGTTGCCGGTGCGCGAGACGGTCAGCGTGTGTTGCATCTTAAGGGACCGCTGAATATTCAAACCGTATTCATTTTTCAAGACGCCATGCGCACCGAGACGGGGCCTGCGCTCGTGCTCGACTTTAGCGATGTGGAGTTCATTGATTCGGCGGGACTTGGAGCTCTGGTTGCTGCGCACGTGGGCGCGCAAAGAGGGATGCGCAAGCTCGCCTTCGCCGGAATGAACAAGCAGGTGACGGCGCTACTGGATATGACGCACGTCTCGCAGCTTTTCAAAACGTATCCGACGATCAAGGACGCGGAAGCGGCGCTGGCTTAATTTCAGGCGTGCGATTCCTTTAATGAGGGAGCAGTAGCGCGTTCGGCTTCGGGCAGCTTTGGTTCCACCCACTTCAGCACACCTCGTACGATAAAGACGTTCAGGAAAATTGAAATCAGCGATGCGGCGAGAGTGGCGGTGAAAATCTCGTCGCCGACCATTCCGGATTTGCGCGCGACTTCCACGAGGATGAAGGAAAGCTCACCGATTTGCGTGAGCCCGGCGGCGACGGCGATGGCAGTCCATTTGGAATAGCGGAAAATTCTCATCACCGCGAACCAGATGCCGAATTTTCCGAAGATGATTAGAAGCAGCATGATGCCGAGGAGCGGAAGATTGTGAACGATTACGGTGGGAACGACGAGGGTGCCGAGCGAGACGAAAAACATGGCAACAAAGGCGTCGCGCAAGGGTAGAAGCTTGGTGTGAGCTTCGTGCAGGTCGTGCGAGCCGCTGATGGAGACACCGGCGAGAAAAGCGCCTAGCGCGACGGAAAAACCGAGTGTTTGCGCGAGCGCTGCGCAAGCAAGACAAATAGCAACGGCTACCAGCAGGAAGATCTCTGGATCCTCGGTGCGGCGCGCGCGACGAAGAAGTCTTGGCACCACCGTCAGTGCCAGGAATGCAAGCGGAACCAGTAACAGAGCTGCTTTGCCGAGCGTCCAGGCGATTTTTTGGAGGCGGCCTTCGGAGGGACCGTTGAAAACGGGAAGGACGACGGTCATGAAGACTACGGCGAGATCTTCGACGAGCGTGATACCGATCATCACTCGGCCGTAGGTGGTACCAAGCGCGCCCCGATCGGTGAGAAGGCGAGCCATTACCATGGTGCTCGCGACGGAAATCGTGGCACCCACAACGATGCCCTGCGCCATGCTCCATCCGGCGAGCCAGGACGCAACCAGAGCGAGCGCGATCGACATCAGGATGCCGAGCGTTCCGCCGCCGATTGCCACCCATTTCACTTGCATCAAATCTGGAATCGAAAATTCCACCCCGATCGAGAACATCAGCAGCACAACACCAACTTCTGCGAATACTTCGAAAGTGTGCAGGTCGGAAAGCTGAGGGCCGGGAGTGAAAGGGCTGATGACGACTCCGCCGACGACGAAGCCGAGAATGAGAGGCAGCTTCAGTCGCCAGGCGAGCAGGCCGCCCAACGTGGCGGCGAGGAATACATACGTCAAATCGCGAAATAGAATTGGATCCGCTTCCATATTTTCCCCGAAACTGCGCTTAGCCTGTTTCTCGCAAGGGGCAATACTACTCCAACCTTCGCAGCTGGCATCTAAGGGTTTTGGGCCGAGTCCGATAAATTTTGGAAACATCGCACAAAGGTAGTGACCGGTGGGATGTGGCCGGATGCGATAGAATGGCCGTTTAATGGAACGTTTTTATCGAGCGACGATGAAGATCGGCGGAGGCACGCTGTTCGGGCGCCTCGCGTTTGGATTTCTGGTGGTGTGCGCGATCGGCATCGGCGCGGCGGCTGGGGTTCTTTTCGTTTATTCAAGCGACCTGCCTGAGATTCACGCGCTCGAGGATTACCGGCCGGATGTCGTGACGGAGTTGTACGCGGACGACGGCCAGTCCATTGGAACCTTCGCACTGCAACGCCGAATTCTGCTGACGTACGGCCAGATTCCCAAGGTGCTGAGGGATGCGATCTTCACCACGGAGGATCAGCATTTCGAAGAGCACTGGGGCGTGGATTTTCCGCGCGTGCTGGAAGCGGCGTGGCACGACGTCCGTCATCATGGGATGAAGGAGGGTGCCAGCACGCTGACGATGCAGCTTGCGGGCGGCCTTTTCCTGAACCGCGCGGATCGCAGCCTCCACCGCAAGTTGCAGGAGACGATTCTTGCGATCGAGATCGAGCGCCACTACACGAAGGAACAGATCTTCACGATGTACTGCAACCAGATCTATTTGGGAGCGGGAAACTACGGCTTTGAGGCGGCGTCGGAATATTACTTTGGCAAGCCGGTCGGGCAGCTGACTCTTCCCGAGGCTGCAACGCTGGCAGCGATTATTCGCGGACCGATTTACTCTCCCATTGCGCATCCGGAGCGGGCGCTGGCGCGACGGAACTTGGTGCTGTCGCTGATGGCGCACGATCGGAAAGTGACGCAAGCGCAAGCGGCGGCTGCGACCAAGGAGCCGCTCGGTCTGCATGTGTCGTCGGCGCGCAATGACTTCGCGCCCTATTTCGTCGAGGACATACGGCAGTACCTCGAACACACCTACGGGACGGCAGCCGTTCACGAACAGGGCTTGCGCGTGTACACGACGCTGAATGTCGCAATGCAGAAAGCCGCAGAGCAGGCCGTGCGGGATGGATTGCACGCCTACGATCGCCGGCACGGCTGGCGGGGAAATCTACCGAACATTTTCACGCAAAACTCCGGCTCGCAAAATTCCGGCGGACCGAATCCCTCCGCCAGGCTGGATGCCTATCAAAATGAGGAATGGCGTGGCACGCCCGCAAAAGGCGATTACATTCCGGGACTGGTGATGGCGGTTGAGCCGACATTCGCGACGATTCGGGTTGGCACGTATCACGCGATGCTTACGCCCACGGATTTCGCATGGACGGGGAAGAAATCGCCGTCGCAGCTTCTGAAAGTGGGCGACGTGGTTGTGGTTTCGATCAAGGAAGTAGCGGGCTCGACGCTACACGTCCAGCTCGAGCAGCAGCCTGTGGCGCAAGCGGCATTACTTGCCATTGATAATCCGACCGGCGAAGTGAAGGCGATGGTGGGCGGATACGATTTCGACCAATCCAAATTCAATCGTGCGACGCAGGCGGTGCGGCAGACGGGCAGCTCGTTCAAAGTGTACGTGTACGCGACGGCGCTCGAGCAGGGAGCAACGCCCTTCGATACGATCGTGGATGAGCCGGTGACGTTCCGCAGCGGCGGCCAGAACTACTCGCCGAAGAATTACGATTTGAAATTCGAGGGGCGCATCACGCTGAGGCGAGCGCTGGCCGATTCGCGCAATGTGCCAGCGGTGCGGTTGCTCGAGCACGTCGGCGTGCAGAACACAATCGATATGGCGCGACGATTCGGAATCACGAGCCCGCTTCCGCCGTATTTGCCGCTGGCGCTTGGCGCCGCCGACTTGACGCTGATGGAGCACACCTCCGCGTTCACCGTATTCCCCGATGATGGGATTCACATCGAGCCGCACGATATACGTCGCGTGACTTCGTACGATGGCGCAGTTCTCGAAGAGCCGCGGCCGAATGTGAAGGACGTGGTGCAGCCCGATGTGGCGCGGACGATGACGGCGATGCTCGAGGAAGTTGTGCAGTTTGGCACCGGTGTGCGCGCGAAGGAACTAGGGCGCGTTTCGGCAGGGAAGACCGGCACGACAAACGATTTCACAGATGCGTGGTATATCGGATTCACTCCCCACATCACGGCGGGCGTGTGGGTGGGGAACGACGACAAACGCATATCGCTCGGGAAAAAAGAAACGGGAGCGCGCGCGGCGCTGCCAATCTGGCTCGAATTTATGCAGCAGGCGGTGGAGGCCTATCCGGCGCAGGATTTTCAGAACGTGGTGCCGCTCGAGAAGGAAGCGGGAGGACATCAGGTAAAGGTGGATACTCCGGACACGGCGCCGCCCGCGGATGCCGCCGAGCAGGGGCTGACGCACACGCAGGCTTTGCCGCCGGCAAAGACGCCCGTGGCGCCGCAGTCGGCGGTGACGCCAGCCGCCGCAAGTGCTGTGGTGAAGCCGTTAGAGAAAATTTCGGCGCCCAAGCCGAATTAGCTTTGGCATTTCTTGCCGCGACGAACAAACGCCGAAATCAAAAAGTTGATTCGAAGGTTCGAAAGCGGTGCTCGAGCTCCCATTGTTGCCGCGCTCGTTCGCTTGATTGCAGGAACGAGGCGCAATCAGAGGTGGGGTTTTCTGCGCCGAGAGAATCCTGCGAGCAGGCAGCATTCGAGCGGGAGAAATCATCCGGCGCCGCCCAAAGGCTCGGGCCCGGCAGAAACGCGTGCTCGAGACCGGTGCGCACCATTTTTTTCAGGTCGGCGTAGCGCAGATTGTAGGTTTGAACCGCGCGGACGTATTCATGGGTGAGATCGATGCGCGAGACGCCTTCGTCATCGGTTGAGAGAGCGACGGGCACGCCAAATTTGCGATAGAGCGGGAATGGATGTGAATTTCCTGCAACGCCGAGAATCACGTCGTTGCTGGTAAGGTTAATTTCGACCATCACGTGCTTCGCAGCCAACTCCTTCATTAAATCGTTGGGACGATTTTCATACATCACATCCACACCGTGACCGATGCGCTCGGCGTGTCCTTCGTTGACTGCGAGGCGGACGTGACAGCAGAGGCCTTCATAAGTAACAAGCCCCGGCGCAATTTCTCCGGCATGCAGGGTGATGCGAACTTTGGGATAAAGCCCGTGAAGAAAATCGACCATGCGCATGTGCAGCGCGTAATCCGTCATTGAGATGTAGCCATCTTCGGGCATCACGAAATTTATGCCGGGGACGCGCGGATCAACCGACGCCACTTCGAACCCGAGCAGCGCTTGCGCGAATACCTGCTGTTTCGGAAAACCGCGAAGCACCTGATAAAGGAAGCGAATTTCGACATTGCAGCCGGGCGAAGCATCGGGCTGCCCGCAATGCTGACGCTCGTTTCGAAGCTTTTCAGCGCGATCCCAATGAGCGCGAGCAACGGCGACGTCATCGCGCAGGCCGTGATCGAGCAGCGCCTGTCGAAATTTGGCGAGATCATCCTGCCAGCCGAGGTCATTCGCGATCTGGATCGTGTGGACGAAGGGCGGCGTGTCCATCAGTTCAAGGTATTGCTCGTTCTGCGCGGCGGCGCGGGAGGAAACTTCGTCGAGCCATTCACCGGTGTGGCGCGGATCGACGATTTGGAATTTTGCGAATGCGTCGAAGAAATGATCGTGGCCGCTCACACCGGCGGAAGGAACGAACGAGCGCATCGAGAACGCGTCCACGAGCGAATCGTAGAGATGCTGATTTTCAAAAGCGCGCGAAACCGCGGTGTTGCCTTCGCCGCAAACGGGCTGCGGGGGAATGCTGCGCGTCATCGCTTCGGTCTTGAAGAGAGAGAGCGTGTCGAGATCGACGCAAAGCTTGTCGTCGGCGCCGTCGCGAATCCACGACTCCGCGTAGACGGCGCCGGCCAGATGACTGTGGAGGTCGGCTCCTTTGGGCATGCGCACGAGAAAGTCGCGAAGCTCGAGCGGATTCTGGCGGACGGACTCGAGCGCGCGAGCAGCGCGTTGTTCGGCGATGGAACCGGAAGCGATGCCGGTGCATTGGACCGGCTTCGTCGAGCTGTTGACTGCGCAAGGGTCGAACCAGGAATCAAGAAAAGGACAGAATCGAAAGAACGTTCGAATAGCCGCGAATAGTTGAAATCTCGAATCGCATCGCTTCGCACTCCCGCGTAGTGTGTGGACGAAACTTTACCATGCCGGGTGATTCATTTGCGGCCGAACGGATCCCACCCATGAGCCTCGAGGGGCGTTGCGGAGCCGTTGTCGTTGACGAGCAGGATTCTACGGCCCGGCGTGATCTCACCG
This sequence comes from uncultured Acidobacteriota bacterium, assembly GCA_963697645.1. Lineage (GTDB taxonomy): Bacteria > Acidobacteriota > Terriglobia > Acidiferrales > UBA7541 > Palsa-295. Next base: position 37,761 of record CAVOOU010000010.1, read on the forward strand.
ATACAAGTAAGGCTCGAAAAATCGGGAGCACGCTGAAGCCTGTTCGCACGCCGACGAGGAACCGTGATAAGCAGACCGTAGTCGTCGCCGCCATGAAGCGCCATTTGCAGGGGATTCAATTTCAGCTTCCTGCTCCCGCGGAAAAGACCCGCTGGGATCGAAACGCATGGCACGCGTTGGGTTTCGATGCGGGCACCAACCCGGCTGGCAGCGCAGAGGCGGGTGAGATCGGTCGAGAGGCCGTCGGAGATATCCATCATCGCGCTTGCGGTTTGGGTGCGGGCGAGCCATTCACCAAGCTGCACCGGGATTCGAGGGTACAGGTGCTGACGCAATACATCTCGAAGCTCGCCGCGGCGCGCCAGATTCGCTCGCACCAAGTCCAGGCCAAGCTGGGCGCGGCCCAGCTTTCCGGTAACATATATAAGGTCGCCCGGACGGGCGCCTGACCGGGTAAGCGCTCGCCCACGAGAGACCTCGCCGAGCACGGTGATGCTGATCGAGACTGACTCGCTCCTGGTCGTGTCCCCTCCCATCAGGCGCATTCCAAGATAGCGAGCCGCGCGAGCCATTCCTGCGAGAAACGCGTCGAGCCATGTTCCAATTCGGAACGCTGGCACTGCGAGGGTCATTAGGAAATACCGAGGCGACGCGCCCATCGCAACGAGATCACTGGCGGCGCGAACCAGGGATTTGTAGCCGACGGAGTCCGCGGGATGCGCCTTCGCCAGAAAATGGACTCCTTCTAAAAAGGCGTCGCAGCTCAAAACCCAGTCGTTGCGGCCGTCGGGCGACAAAATCGCTGAATCGTCGCCAATTCCTAGGCGCAGGGCACCAGCAGCCCGACGTCCCACAAGGGAAGGGACTGTGCGGGCGATTCTTTCGACCAGTTGGTCCTCTTTGTGCATGCCTGAACTTCAGTACAGTTGTGGCAGAGTTCGCCGATAGGGTAAGGTAGTACGAGGAGTATTATAGACTTAGGGCGGAGTGGGAAAGCAAAAGACCGAGCGGCTCTAGGCGAACGGGACGATTAGGGTTGACGGCAAGCAATATGCTCTCTACAATCCGTGCCGTTTCGGACCAAAGCTCGCGGTTCAGACTTCTGAGGGAAACGGCTAGCCGTGGCGAATGGCGCGCGGCGTTCGGCCAACTGACGCACAATTAATTCAGGACAAAACAGAGGATGAAAGGTAAGTCATACACGTTTTTTATTGCCTCAAGCGCTTCGGGCGGTATGCGGCGCTTGCGGGTGCCTTTCTACGTACTGAACGTGCTGATGGTGCTGGCCATCGTGGGCGGAATCACGATTCTGGCCGGTATCGGCTCCTATTCCCGGATGCTGCTGAAAGCCACGAACTACAATACGCTTCGCCGCGAGCAGGACAGCCTGAAGCAGCAGTACAAGCAGCTGCAGACGGAAGTGAAGGACACGAACCAGCGCCTGAACTCGCTGCAATCGCTGGCGAGCGAAGTGGCGATGGCCTACGGTCTCAACCGCTTCCAGCAGACTCCTTTTGCGCTTACCGACGTAACGGAAGGCACCACAGCTGAGTTCCAACAGTCGCTCGATGAGTTCAGCTATCTGGAAAAGAATGCCTCGCTGGTGACCGTCTCGAATGGCGGATTGCGGCTGATGCCTTCGATGCAGCTCAGCGCGCTTGGAATCGTGCCGACCCTATGGCCCGTGGTCGGCGAAATTACCGGACATTTTGGCGAGCGGCTCGACCCGTTCAGCGGTGAAGGCGCGTTTCACGCCGGGATCGACATCGCCTCGCACTATGGCGACGGCGTGCGGGCTTCCGCCGACGGGGTTATAACGGTCGTCGACCGGCGCGCAGGGTACGGCAAACTCGTTGTAATCGATCATGGATTCGGCGTCACCACCTGGTATGGCCATCTTTCGAATTTCAACACTCAGGTAGGAATGCACGTGAAGCGCGGCGATGTGATCGGTTACGAAGGCGCAAGCGGCCGTTCCACCGGCCCGCACCTGCACTACGAAGTGCGCATCTACAATACGCCTGTGAACCCGTGGCGTTATCTACGGAACATACCCACCGCGGTAGCCGCTGCAGATTAGTTCTTCCTGGATCTCTCCTCTTTCTGAATCCGGCAGCAAGCGCAAAAGATCGTGGCTTGCAAATGCGCGCCTACGCGTTCCTTTGAAGGGTCTCGAATTAAGGCGATGCGTGTTTTGCAGCGGGTGATTCGGTGGCTGGGGCATGGTGCTCGCCCAGCATTTCAGGGGTGATGTCGAGACGCAGGCGAACCCAGCGGTCCTGGCGCGTGATGTTCAACTGGCGGATGAGGGCCTGCACAAAGGCTGCCTGTTCCTTTGTCATTTGCTTAAGAGCTTTGGGGTCGGAGAGTGCCATCGAGCCGACCATACGGAAGCCGTCGAGCAGCGTCGAAATCTCGAAGGCGCTTTTCACCGTGTCGCATTCGGCATCGAGAGCGGCGGCGATGTCATTTCCGGCAGGTTTTCCCGCGAGCGACAAGCCGCGAACACTGCGAGCCAATTTCTCGAGCTGCGGCGCGTTGGCAAAATTCGCGTAGAAACTTTGCGGCAGATTATCGGTGCGAGCCACCGCGAAAATCGGAGCGCCTGCTACCCGATTCAAACGCGCCTTCATTACCGGGTCGCGTGGGGATGGGCTTAAGGATTCGGCCAGCGAGCGGAGCGCTGTGTTTCCGCTGGCGATGGCGATTCGGGTGGGCGAGAGAAACTGGAAAAAGACGGTAGGGTTGCCGGGGACTTCGTAAACCGCCGGATTTGTGGACGGCAGAGCTTTACCGCTGCGCAACGCATAGGCCTTGATTTTCTGTTGATCGAAGCGTCCATCCGCGACGGCGAGCACTCGGTTCTCGCCGATGCCGTTTCCAGGCTCGACCGCGAAGCTGTGAGGCCAGAAGGCTATCGCTGCCTTATCCAGGTCGCGCGTGTAGTCGAATCCGGTCTGGCGTACGAATTCCGCATATTCACGATCGGCCTCGGGTCCCGGCGACGCGAGGCCGAGCACGTCCAGCGAGAGGGGAATTTTTCAGCGCGCGCAACTCTGCCACATCTACATAGCCGACAGCAGGCGCGTCCGCCGGGAGTTCGCTCAGCAGATCAGGAGGAGCGACAGCAGTAATTCCTGGAAGTGATGGTGGCGGTGGCGGAGTTAGCGGACCGCCCGGAGCACCTGGACCGCCCGTTCGGTTGCGATAGAAATAGAAACCGATTCCCCCTGCGACCAATACGACCAGGACGATGACTGCGATTAGCGCTCGATTCGTCGAAGAAAGAGTCAAGGAGTCGAGTATAAGTTTAGGACGAATGGGTGTAAAGTTCGCGGCGCGAAATATGTGTAGAATAGTGGGAGTTGGGTTTTGCTTCGAGCGGCGGCAACCAAACTAGCATTAAAAACTTCCAATTTGTATCGGTGATGCGCACAGTGCGGGAGAGATGGTTGTCATTGAAATGGAACGTAAAGCGGCTCGCCGTGCTGGCCGGGATCAGCATCGTGCTGGGGCCGCTAGCGTTTGCGCAGTCGGCCACCAGCGCGTCGTCGGATCCCAAAGCGACGCCGGCAACTAGCGCCTCTGCCCCCGCCGCCCCCGCACTCACAGCGGATCAAATTCTCGAAAATTACATCAAGGCCATCGGCGGCCGCGAAAACTGGAAGAAATTAACGACGCGAATCTCTACCGGCACGATCGACGTTCCAGCCATGAATCTTTCGGGGCTGGTGACTGTCCGCGAGAAGGCTCCGAATCGAAGCATTTTTACGGTGAACTTTAATGGCGCGGTTTTCCAGCAAGGGTTTGACGGAACAATTGGTTGGTCAGACGACCCGCAGAACGGATTGCGCGAACAAACGGGCGAGGAACTCGCGGAGACGAAGCGCGATTCGGATTTTTATCACCCGCTCGATTTGAAGCAGATGTATTCGAAGATTGCAGTGACGGGCACTGACAAAATCGATGACCGCGCTGCCTATGTTCTCGAAGCGTCATCTGGCGACCTTGGCACGGATAAAATCTACTTTGACACGCAAAATAGCTTAGTGCTCCGAATCGTCGGGCAGCATCATACAGTGGACGGCCCGGCCACGTTTACCGAGGATTTCAGTGATTTCCGCGAGGTTGACGGAATCAAGCTGCCGTACACGGTGCATCAGGAAAGTCCGAGTTCGACGTTCACAATTAAGTTCACTGAGATACGGCACAACGAAGCGATTGAGGACGCAGTATTCGCAAAACCCGCGGCGCACTGATGTTACGAACAGGTACGTTTGCGGAAATAAGTGCTTTGCTGGCAATGGTTTTGCTGGGGCTAAGATAGTTGCTTGCAATTCGATTGCCTCTGTGATACTTTTGTTCGGTTTGAGCAGGGCTGGCGTAGCTCAGTTGGTAGAGCATCTGATTTGTAATCAGAGGGTCGGGGGTTCAACTCCCTCCGCCAGCTGAGCCTGCCTGACGGCAGACGGGTTTTGAGGGGCCGGGATTTTTGGCAAGGTTGCGGACGGATTCCTCGCGACAAAAGCGCTAGGGCTGGTGTCTTCCGACACGAGCCCTTTCTGCATTGCGATGTTCCCCGTACAGATGTCCGGTCGTGTTCTGGTTGTTTGCGCGGGACGATGCAGTTGTGTCCCGAAGATTTTTACGGGACATGATCGAGCGTCCCAAACGAATTTGCGGGACGGGTGGGTGAGTGGCTAAAACCAGCAGACTGTAAATCTGCCGCTCCTTGCGGGCTACGGAGGTTCGAATCCTCCCCCGTCCACCAGCGACTCGTAGGAGCTGAACCGAACGAGAGCTCGGTGAGAGCTCAATGGAAAGCGTTCAGCGAGCCAGCAGCGAAATCACAGAGCTGAGCATACGCGGCGTTGCTTTGGACGAAAGAGAAATTTGGGAGGCGTCAGGGAAGCCGGTTCGAGCCTGGGTAGCTCAGTTGGTAGAGCGCGTCCTTGGTAAGGACGAGGTCACCGGTTCAATCCCGGTCCCAGGCTCCACGCTGTAGCGGGCGGCAGGAATCAAGGTGGGAATGAGCGGGGGTAACTCAGTGGTAGAGTCTCTGCCTTCCAAGCAGATGGTCGCGGGTTCGAGCCCCGTCCCCCGCTCCATTGTGGTCGCTGAGAAATAAGCGGTCAGAAGTTTGAAGCGGAAGTAAGCGGAAATAATCAGATTCAGCGCGGCAGCAGCCGCGAACCTCCAGCACGAGTGAGGCGAGATGGCGAAGGAGAAATTCGAGCGCAGTAAGCCGCACGTAAACGTGGGGACGATTGGGCACATCGACCACGGCAAGACGACGTTGACGGCTGCAATTACGAAAGTGCTTTCGAAGAACAACCCCAAGGTGCAGTTCCGGGCGTTTGATTCGATTGACAACGCGCCGGAAGAGCGCGAGCGCGGAATCACGATCGCGGTGTCGCACGTGGAGTATGAGACGCCGAACCGCCACTACGCGCACATCGATTGCCCGGGCCACGCCGACTACATCAAGAACATGATCACGGGCGCAGCGCAGATGGATGGCGCGATCCTGGTAGTCGCGGCGACGGACGGCCCGATGCCGCAGACACGCGAGCACATTCTTCTCGCGCGGCAAGTGGGTGTGCCGTACATCGTCGTGTTTCCTGAACAAGTGCGACGTGGTGGAAGATCCCGAACTGCTCGAACTGGTCGAACTCGAAGTGCGCGAGCTTTTGAAGACCTATCAATTTCCGGGCGACACGGTTCCCGTGGTTCGCGGCTCGGCGCTGAAAGCTCTCGAAGGCGATGCGAAGTGGGAGAAGACGATTCTCGAGTTGATGGAAGCGGTGGACAAGAACGTGCCGCTGCCGGTGCGGGATATCGAAAAGCCGTTCGCGATGCCGATCGAAGATATCTTTTCGATTTCGGGTCGCGGCACGGTGGTGACAGGCCGAGTCGAGCGCGGCAAAGTGAAAGTGGGCGAAGAAATCGAGATTGTGGGATTCCGTCCGACGATGCGCAAGACGGTGACGGGCGTTGAGATGTTCCGCAAGCTGCTCGATGAAGGAATCGCGGGCGACAACGTTGGATTGCTGCTTGCGCGGCACGGAAAAAGATGAAGTGGAGCGCGGGCAGGTGCTGGCCAAGCCCGGTTCGATCACGCCACACACGAAGTTCAAAGCGGAAGCGTACGTACTGACGAAGGAAGAGGGCGGGCGGCACACGCCGTTCTTCACGGGCTACCGGCCGCAGTTTTACTTCCGTACGACGGACGTGACGGGAGACGTGAAGCTGCCGCAGGGCGTGGAGATGGTGATGCCGGGTGACAATATCTCAGTGGAAATTTCACTGATCACGCCGGTAGCGCTGGAGAAGGGATTGCGATTCGCAATTCGCGAAGGCGGCCACACGGTGGGCGCCGGCGCAGTTGCCGAGATCATCGAGTAAACGATCATGCGAGAAATCATCACACTACAATGCGGCGATTGTAAGAATCGCAACTACACGACCACGAAGAACCGGAAGAAGCATCAGGACCGGCTCGAGACGTCAAAATTTTGCAATACGTGCCGGAAGCACACCGCGCACAAAGAGGTCAAGTAGAGCGGCACGTTTACGCCTCGCCCTGGCGGCGGGCGCAGGATGAATCTGGCCTGCGGCTCAAAATTCAGGGGAGTAGGTTCAACGGTAGACCATCGGTCTCCAAAACCGAGAGTGGGGGTTCGAATCCCTCCTCCCCTGCCAGCTCTTTGCAGGAAGCGCTGGTAGGCGGGTGAAATGAGTTTCAGGGCGCAAAGGCGGTTAGGTTAATGGCACAGGCAGCGAGAACGAACCGGGAAGAAGCAAACGAGAAAGTCAGCGGATTCGCGCTCCTCGAGCCTGTCGGCAAGCTGGCGACGTATCCGAAGCGATTGCGCAGCTTCCTGCACGATGTGCGCGTTGAAATGAGGCAGGTGAACTGGCCGTCGCGCGCCGACGTGATTTCGACAACGGTAGTCGTCGCGGTAACGGTCGCTTTTTTCGGAGTCTACTTTTTTCTAGTCGATAGCGGATTCAGCTATCTGATTCAACGGGTGCTCAAATACTTCAAGTAACGGGAACAGGCATGTCCAAGCAGTGGTACATCGTCCACACCTATTCGGGGTTTGAGAAGAAGGTGAAGGAAAGCCTGGAAGGTCGCGTGGCCGCGTTCGGGCTCGGTGAAAAAATCGGTCAGATCATTATCCCGACCGAGTCGGTGGTCGAAGTGCGCGGCGGCAAGAAAGTGATTTCGCCCCGCATGTGCTATCCGGGCTACGTGCTGGTCGAGATGGATATGGACGACTACACCTGGCACGTCGTTCGCTCGACGCCGCGCGTCACCGGTTTCGTCGGCTCCGGGCAAACGCCTTCGCCGCTCACCGAAGAAGAAGTGCAGAACATTTTGAATCGCGCGACGACCACGGCGGAAAAGCCGAAGCCGAAGCTGTCGTTCGATCGCGGCGAGAAGGTGCGCATCGGAGAAGGGCCGTTCGCGAATTTCACCGGTGTGGTGGAAGAAGTGAATTCCGATCGCAGCACGCTGAAAGTTTCGGTCACGATTTTCGGCCGCTCAACACCGGTCGAGCTGGATTTTGCGCAAGTCGAAAAAGTGGCATAACGCGCGTTCGGCGGAACGCGCGCGGAAATAGGCAGGGGAGCACTCAATCATGGCGAAAAAAGTTCAAGCAATGGTAAAGCTGCAGTTGCCGGCGACGAAAGCGACGCCGGCGCCGCCCGTGGGCACCGCGCTCGGCCCGCACGGCGTGAATATCATGGATTTCTGCAAGCAGTTCAACTCCAAGACGTCGAAAGAGCCCGACGGAATGATCATTCCGGTTCTGGTGACGATTTACAGCGACCGCACCTTTACCTTCATTCTGAAGACGCCGCCCGCTTCCGAGCTTTTGAAGCGCGCCGCGGGAATCGTGAAGGGCTCGCCCGAGCCGAACCGCAACAAGGTGGCGAAAGTCACGCAGAAGCAGATCGCCGAAATTGCGAAGACGAAATTGCCCGACCTGAACACGACGAGTCTCGAATCGGCGATTCGCACGATCATGGGCACCGCGCGCAACATGGGAATCGAAGTCGAAGCGTAGTTGCAGGCTTAGAAAGCAGGAGAGAAAAGCGATGGGTCGCAGTTCGAAAGATGGTGGCAAGAATATTGATCGCGCCCGCAAGCTCGTCGAGGCGCGCCCGTACGGTCTCGAAGAAGCCGCTGAGCTTCTTCGCAAGGCGCACTTCGTGAAGTTCGACGAAACAGTCGAACTGGTGCTCAACCTCGGCGTCGATCCGAAGCAATCCGACCAGATGGTGCGCGGCACGGTTGTGCTGCCGCACGGCCTGGGCAAATCGAAGCGCGTGCTCGTCATCGCCAGCGGCGACAAGCAGCGCGAGGCGCAGGATGCAGGCGCGGATTTCGTCGGCGGCGAAGATATGGTCCAGAAGATTCAGGAAGGCTGGACGGATTTCGAAGCCGTGATTGCCACGCCCGACATGATGAAGTCAGCCGGCCGCCTCGGCAAAGTCCTTGGCCCGCGCGGCTTGATGCCGAATCCAAAAACCGGAACGGTCACCTTCGAAATCGCGAAGGCGGTTCAGGAAGTGAAAGCCGGCAAAGTGGAATTCCGGCTCGACAAGACCGGAATCATTCACTCGCCCGTGGGCAAGATCAGTTTCACGGCGAAGAACCTGGCCGGAAACGCCCAGGCGCTGCTCGCAGCCATCATCAAGGCCAAGCCCGCGGCAGCCAAAGGCAAGTACATCAAGAAAATGACGCTCACCTCCACGATGGGTCCGGGCGTGCCAATCGATCACGCAGAAGCAGACGCGGCCGTAGCGGTGGCAGCGTAACAGCGCAAGCAGCAACGAGCGCAACGAACGAAGGAGTTCGGCATCATGAAGAAGAAGGCCGAAAAGCTGAGCAAGTCAGAAGAGCTGCGAAGCCAGCTCGCCACGGTTTCAACCGTGATTCTCTCCACGTTTCAGGGAATCACCGTCGAGCAGGATACGAAGCTGCGCCGGTCCGTTGAAGCGGCGGGCGGACATTACGAAGTGGTGAAGAACACGGTGGCCGAGCGCGCCGCTGCCGGAACCCCGGCAGAAGGTCTGCTCAAGAATCTGAAGGGCACGAATTCGATTTCGTTCACAAAGACCGATCCGGTAGCCCTTGCAAAGATTCTGACGAAGGTCGCGAAGGACGTTCCGGCGTTTCAGTTCCGCGCGGGATTCGTCGAAGGCCGCGTCATCTCGATTCAAGAGATCACTCAGCTCGCGCAGCTGCCGAGCAAGGAAGAGCTGATCAGCAAGATCATGTTCATGCTGAATTCACCGGCACAGCGAGTGGCAACGGCGCTGGCAGCTCTGCCGCGCAATCTGGCGGTGGTGACGAGCGAAGCGGTGAAGGCGGGAAAATTCAGCGGTGGTGCAACAGCAGCGACAGCAGCACCGCGCCAGAACCAGCAGCTGAGCCGGCGCCCGCAAGCGCTCCAGCTCCTGAACCGGCTCCCGCAAGCGAACCGGCGCAGTAAGCGAATCGCGCGCGAAAAGTTCAGGAAAGAGTTCAGTAAAAAGATTCTGGGCAATGTTTTGAGGCACGGGTTTTAAGTAACGGTTTCTAATTTCGAGGAGGATGCAAACGGCGATGGCAAGCAAAGTGGAGTCGATTCTGGAAGAACTCAAGGGACTGACGCTTCTCGAAGCGTCGGACCTTGTGAAGAAGATGGAAGAGGCGTTCGGCGTCTCTGCGGCGGCGGCAGCTCCCGTGATGATGGCGGGTGGCGGCGCGGCTGCGGGTGGCGGCGCTCCGGCGGAAGAGAAGACGGAGTTTGCCGTCGTTCTCACCGAAGTCGGCGCGAACAAGATCAACGTGATTAAGGCAGTCCGCGAAGTCACCAGCCTGGGCTTGAAAGAAGCCAAGGACCTGGTGGATGGCGCCCCCAAGACAGTTAAAGAGGGCATCAACAAGGACGAGGCTGCCACGATCAAGAAGAAATTCGAAGACGCCGGAGCCAAGGTCGAGATCAAGTAGTGCTGGCAGCCTGTGAGCGGCCCGGTGCCGTGGCTGCAAGGGAATTCGCGTACGCGCGCGCTCCTTTCGAATTTAAAACCTAAAAAAATGTCCTTCCCGGACTGGCGGGGCGGGTGTCTATCCGCTTCGCTGTTTCCGGCTTTGCCCTGATAAGGATGGTTCCATGAGCAATCGTAATGGTGTTCGCGTCACTCGGGAACGGGAGCGTCTGGACTTCGCCAAGATCAAGACGGCTGTCCAGATTCCCAACCTGATTGACGTACAGAAGAAGTCATATCAGCGCTTCCTGCAGATGGATTTGCTGCCGAGCGAGCGCGAGGATACCGGTCTGCAGTCCGTGTTCACGTCGGTATTTCCGATCCAGGATTTTCGCGGACTTTCGCAGCTCGATTTCGTCGACTACGCGATCGGCAACTGGGAGTGCAAGTGCGGCCACCTGCGCGGCCTGCACCACTTGCGCGCCACCTGCCGGAATTGCGGCGCATCCGTTGTTACAAACCCCTATAAGACCGGCGACGTGCTGTGCGCGAAGTGCGGCACGTTCAATAAGAACACGCCCACGTTCTGCAACAAGTGCGGCGATCCGGTCACGCTGCAGCTCAAGTACGACGTGAATGAGTGCCAGGAGCGCGGCATGACGTACTCCGCGCCGCTCAAGGTCACCATCCGCCTCACGATTTACGACAAGGATCCCGACACCGGCGCGAAGTCCATTCGCGACATCAAGGAACAGGAAGTTTTCTTCGGCGATATTCCGCTGATGACGGAAAACGGCACGTTCATCATCAACGGCACCGAGCGCGTAATCGTCAGCCAGTTGCACCGTTCGCCGGGCGTGTTTTTCGAAACCGCCAACAACCGCAGCTACTTCCTCGGCAAGATTATTCCCTATCGCGGCTCGTGGGTGGAATTCGAGTACGACACGAAGAACATTCTCTACGTCCGCATCGATCGCAAGCGCAAATTCCTCGGCTCGATTTTCCTGCGCGCGCTGGGGATGAAGTCGAATGAAGACATCCTGCGCACGTTCTATCAAGTGGAACGCATCACGTTGCGCGAAGGCGATCTTTTCTGGAACGTTTCCGAAAGCCTGATCGACCGCAAGCTCTCGAAAGAAATCAAGCATCCGCGTTCGGAAGATGTTCTGGTCGGAGCGCACAAGCGCATCACCGAGCCGCTGTACAAAGAACTCGTCAAGGCTCGCGTGAATCAGGTGGAAGTGGGCGTTGCGGACCTCGAAGGCGCAGTCACCGTCGGCGAGCTTGTAAATCGCCAGACCGGTGAAGTGCTTCTCGAAGCCAACAAGCCGCTGACGCCCGAAATGTGGGCTTCGATCGCCGAAGCGGGAATCACGGAAGTTGACGTCTGCTTCCCGGAGCGCGACGACGTAGGCGTGATCGTGAGCCGCACGCTTGAAAAGGACACGATCCGCACTCCGAAAGAAGCGCTGATCGAAATCTACCGCAAGCTGCGTCCCGGCGATCCTCCGACGCTTGAAACCGCGACCGCGCTCTTCAACGGCATGTTCTTTGACGCGCGCAAGTACGATTTCAGCAAAGTGGGCCGCCTGAAATTCAACATCAAGCTCGGCCTCGAAACGCCGCTCGACAAGCGCACGCTCGATCCGTCCGACTTCGTCGCGGCGATCAAGTACCTGCTCAAGCTGCGCAAGAATATCGGCGCGGTGGACGACATCGACCATCTCGGCAATCGCCGCGTCCGCGCGGTGGGCGAGTTGCTCGAAAACCAGTTCCGCATCGGCCTGGTTCGCATGGAGCGCGCGATCAAGGAAAAGATGTCCGTGTACCAGGAAATGTCCACGGCCATGCCGCACGATCTCGTGAACGCCAAGCCCGTGATGGCCGCGATTCGCGAGTTCTTCGGCAGTTCGCAGCTCTCGCAGTTCATGGACCAGACGAACCCGTTGAGCGAAATCACTCACAAGCGCCGTCTTTCGGCTCTTGGGCCTGGCGGTTTGTCGCGCGAACGCGCAGGTTTCGAAGTGCGCGACGTTCACCCGACGCACTACGGCCGCATCTGCCCGATTGAAACGCCGGAAGGTCCGAACATCGGTCTCATCAGCTCGCTCTCGTCCTATGCGCGAATCAACGAATTCGGCTTCATCGAGTCGCCCTACCGCACGTGTGAAGGGCGGCCGCGTGATCGACTTCGTGCAGATCATCAACGCGGGCGATAGCGAGTTCAAGGCCGGCGAAGTGGTCGAAAAAGAAAAGGTGGAAGACGCGAACGAGGAGTTGAAGCGGCGGCGCGTAGTCGTCGAGCCGCACTGCTTCTATCTCTCGGCGTGGGAAGAGGACCGCTACGTCGATCGCGCAGGCCAACGCCTCGCTCGACGAGCGCCTCAAAATCACCACCGAACTCGTCAACTGCCGCCAGGCCGGCAACTTCGTTCTGAAGAACCGCGAAGAGGTCGACTACATCGACGTTTCGCCGAAGCAGCTCGTCTCTGTCGCTGCCAGCTTGATTCCATTCCTTGAGAACGACGACGCGAACCGCGCGTTGATGGGATCGAACATGCAGCGCCAGGCCGTTCCGCTGATTAAGGGCGAAGCGCCGCTCGTCGGCACCGGCATGGAACGCGTCACCGCACGCGATTCCGGCGCGGTCATCGTTTGCCGCCGCGACGGCATCGTCGATCAGGTTGACTCCGAGCGCGTCATCGTGCGCGTCGAGTCCGACCAATCCGGCGTGCTCAGCCGCGAAGTGGGCTCGGACATCTACCTGCTCACGAAGTTCAAGCGCTCGAACCAGAATACGTGCATCAGCCAGAAGCCTCTGGTTCGCGCGGGCGACCGCGTGAAGCAAGGGCAAGTGCTGGCCGACGGCCCGTGCACCGATCGCGGCGAACTCGCTCTTGGCCGCAACGTGCTCGTCGCCTTCGTGCCATGGCGCGGATACAACTTTGAAGACGCCATCCTCGTCAGCGAAAAGCTCGTCGAAGAGGACTACTACACTTCGATTCACATCGAGGAGTACGAAATCGAGGCCCGCGACACGAAGCTCGGTCCCGAAGAAATCACGCGGGATATCCCCAACATCAACGAGAGCTTCCTGCGCAACCTCGACGAAAGCGGCGTAATCCGCATCGGCGCCACCGTAAAGCCCGGCGACATTCTCGTCGGCAAGGTAACGCCGAAGGGTGAAACCACGCTCACGCCGGAAGAAAAACTTCTGCGCGCGATTTTCGGTGAGAAGGCCGGTGACGTTCGCGACGCTTCTCTCTACTGCCCGCCGGGCATCGAGGGAACCATCGTCGACGTGAAGATCTTCTGCCGCAAAGGCGCGGAGAAGGACGAGCGTCACAAGGCCATCGAAGCCACGCAGGTAGCCAAGCTCGAAAAGAACCTCGCCGATGAGATTCGCATTCTCACCGACGAGCGCCTGAAGCGCTTGACCGACCTGCTCGGCGGCCAGAAGCTCGTCGCCGACTTGCACGACGAGCGCACCAACAAGCGCCTGCTCACCAAGGGCGCCGAGCTCACGCGCGAAATTCTCGAAAAGATCACCACGCGCAACCTGAAGCGCCTGCGCCTCAACGACAAAGACCCGCTCCTAATCGAGAAGATCGACGAAATCGAGGAGATGACCTCGCGGCAGATCGACGTGCTTCGCAAGATCACCGACGAGCGCATCTCGAAACTCAAGAAGGGCGACGAACTGCCGCCCGGCGTCATCAAGCTCGTGAAGGCGTACATCGCGATGAAGCGCAAGCTTTCCGTCGGCGACAAGATGGCAGGCCGCCACGGAAACAAGGGCGTCATCGCGCGCATCGTTCCCAAGGAAGACATGCCGTACATGCCGGACGGCACGCCGGTCGAAATCGTTCTCAATCCGCTCGGCGTTCCTTCGCGTATGAACGTCGGCCAGATTCTCGAAACGCACCTCGGTTGGGCGTCGAAGGAATTGGGCGCGCGCATCGGAAAGATGCTCGACGATACGAGTGCACGCGCCGAAGCAGTGCGCAAATGGTTCAAGGACGCGTTCGGTCCCACGTCGGTTTGGAAGACGATCACGGATCTCGACGATGAGGCCCTGCTCGATCTCGCGCACAGCTTCCGCGAAGGCGTTCCGTTCGCCACGCCGGTATTCGACGGCGCTCGCGAGCACGACATCCGTCACTTGTTCGAATTCACCGAGCTGCCGGAGAGCGGCAAGATCACGCTCTTCGACGGCATGACGGGCGACGAGTTCGCGCAGAACGTCACAGTCGGCTACATCTACATGCTCAAGCTGTCTCACCTGGTGGACGACAAGATTCACGCGCGCTCCATCGGTCCCTACTCGCTCATCACGCAGCAGCCTCTCGGAGGTAAGGCCCAGTTCGGCGGACAGCGCTTCGGAGAAATGGAAGTCTGGGCGCTCGAAGCCTACGGTGCGGCTCACATTCTGCAGGAACTGCTCACGGCGAAATCGGACGACGTTTACGGCCGCGCGAAAATCTACGAGGCCATCGTAAAGGGCGAGCCTGGAATCGAACCGGGCGTGCCTGAATCCTTCAACGTTCTTGTGCGCGAGCTGCAGTCGCTCTGCCTCGACGTTGAATTGATGAAGCGCCAGAAGCCCCAGCTCGAGAAGGCCGAAGCGGCGGATTAATTTTGCGCTCCCGCAAATCATCGCGGGAGCGCCCACTAGTTTCTTGAATTTTTCCCTGGTTTCATCAGGGAGGAGGGTCAGCCATTGTATCGATCTAGTCCTTACGACCGCGCCAGCCAGATTGCAGATTTCGATTCGATTCGCATCAGCCTGGCGAGTCCAGAAAAAATCCGGTCTTGGTCGCACGGTGAAGTCACCAAGCCGGAGACCATCAACTACCGCACCTTCAAGCCCGAGCGCGACGGCCTGTTCTGCGCCAAGATTTTCGGCCCCGTCACGGACTGGGAATGCCTGTGCGGAAAATACAAGCGGATGAAGCATCGCGGAGTGATCTGCGATAAGTGCGGTGTCGAAGTCACGCTCAGCAAAGTCCGCCGCGAGCGTCTCGGCCATATCGAACTCGCTTCGCCCTGCTCGCACGTCTGGTTTTTCAAGGGTCTGCCCAGCCGCATCGGGTATCTCCTCGATATCACCATGCGCGACCTCGAGCACATCCTCTACTTCGAGACGTTCGTCTGCATCGATCCAGGCGAAGTTCCCGGATTGAAGCAGAAGGAAATTCTGCCCGAGGAAAAGCTCCGCGAAATGCAGAAGGAATATCCCGGAAAGTTTCAGTCCGGGATGGGCGCGGAAGCCATCAAGGAACTCCTGCGGCGCGTCGAAGTCGACAAGCTCTCCGAAGAGCTGCGCGAAAAAATGAAAATCGATCCGAGCCTTCAGAAGCGGATCAAGTTCGCGAAGCGCCTCAAAGTTCTCGAAGCTTTCCGCAAGAGCGGCAATAAGCCGGAGTGGATGATTCTCGACGTGATTCCGGTTCTTCCGCCCGAGTTGCGCCCGCTCGTGCCTCTCGACGGCGGCCGCTTCGCCACATCCGATTTGAACGACCTCTATCGCCGCGTCATCAACCGCAACAACCGGTTGAAGAAGCTGATGGAGCTGCACGCGCCAGACGTAATCGTCCGCAACGAAAAGCGCATGCTGCAGGAAGCCGTTGACGCGCTCTTCGACAACGGCCGTCGCGGCCGCGTTCTGCGCGGCACCAACAATCGCCCGCTCAAGTCGCTGTCCGACACGCTCAAGGGCAAGCAGGGCCGCTTCCGCCAGAACCTGCTCGGCAAGCGCGTGGACTATTCCGGCCGTTCCGTAATCGTAGTCGGCCCGGAGCTGAAGCTTCACCAGTGCGGTCTGCCGAAGAAGATGGCGCTCGAGCTTTTCAAGCCGTTCATCTATCACAAGCTCGAAGCCGCCGGCCACTGCACCACGATCAAGCAGGCCAAGGAGCTCGTCGAAGCCCAGGAATCAATCGTCTGGGACATCCTCGAGGACGTAATTCGCGAGCATCCAGTTCTGCTCAATCGCGCTCCCACGCTGCACCGTCTCGGCATTCAGGCCTTCGAGCCGGTGCTCGTCGAAGGGAAAGCGATCCGCATCCACCCGCTCGTCTGCACCGCGTTCAACGCGGACTTCGACGGCGACCAGATGGCGGTTCACATTCCGCTTTCGCCCGAAGCGCAGGTCGAAGCCTCGGTGCTGATGCTCAGCTCGCACAACATTCTTTCGCCGGCCAATGGCTATCCTCTCGCCGTTCCGACGCAAGACATGGTCCTCGGCATCTACTACATGACGAAAGCCAAGCCGCAAGCCAAGGGCGAAGGCCGCGCGTTCGGTTCGAGCGAGGAGTGCATCATGGCGCTCGAAGCGGGCGAAGTCGAATTGCTCACGCCGATTCGCATGCGCTACACAGGTGAAGTGATCGACCTCACCAACGCATACGACGACCAGGACGTCTCGCACACCGAGCCGATTCAGCTCAACAAGCAGTTCCTGCACACCACCGTCGGCCGCGTGATCTTCAACGATCACCTCCCGTCGGATATGCCTTTCGTCAACGGTTTGCTCAAGAAGAAGGGCATTCAGGCGCTCGTGCAGTATTGCTACCTGCGCTTCGGCCTCGAGAAGACCGTCCTCATGCTCGATAAGCTGAAGGAACTCGGCTTCCTCTACGCAACGAAAGCCGGCGTCTCCATCAGCATCAGCGACATGGTCATCCCGGACGTGAAATCGAAGCTGGTCGGCACAGCCGAACATGAAGTCGTCAAAGTGCAGCAGCAATATCTCGACGGCGCGATCACCAACGGCGAACGCTACAACAAGATCATCGCCATCTGGTCGGACGTCACCGAGCGTGTTGCCGACGAAATGTTCAAGGCCCTCGAAGAGCAGGACAAGCAGGGCGTGATCAACCCGATCTACGTCATGGCGGACTCCGGCGCTCGTGGTTCGAAGCAGCAGATCCGGCAGCTTTCCGGTATGCGCGGTTTGATGGCCAAGCCCTCGGGCGAAGTCATCGAGCAGCCCATCACTTCGAACTTCCGCGAAGGCCTCACCGTGCTGGAATACTTCATCTCCACGCACGGCGCTCGTAAAGGTCTGGCCGATACGGCGCTCAAAACCGCCGATTCCGGCTACCTCACGCGCCGCCTCGTCGACGTTGCGCAGGACGTGATCATCAACGAATTCGACTGCGGCACGGCTGACGGAATTTTCGTCGAACCGATTCTCGAAGCCGGCGTCGAAGTCGAGCCGTTGCGCGATCGCGTTGTCGGCCGCGTTTCGCTCGAGAAGATCAAAGACTACGAAGGCAACGTGATCGTCGAGATCAACCAGGAAATCACCGAAGAGCTGGCCAATTCCATGCAGGCGGCCGGCATCGAACGCGTGAAGATTCGCTCCGTGCTCACTTGCGAATCCCGGCGCGGTGTTTGCGGACGCTGCTACGGCCGCAACCTCGCCACCGGGCGCTTCGTCGAGATGGGCGAAGCGGTCGGCGTCATCGCCGCGCAGTCCATCGGCGAACCCGGCACGCAGCTCACGATGCGCACGTTCCACATCGGCGGCACCGCCACTCGCGTCACCGAACAGTCGAAAGTCGAAGCCCGCAACAACGGCTTCGTGAAGTTTATCGACTTGAAGGTGGTCGAGGGCCGCGGCAAGCAGATCGTCTCGATGAACCGCTCGGGCTTGATCGCGGTCGTCGACGAAAAGGGCCGCGAAAAAGAACGCCACCACGTCGTGTACGGCGCGCGCCTCAAGGTCGAAGATGGTCAACCGGTCACGCTCGGTCAGACCATGGTCGAGTGGGATCCCTACACCTTCTCGATCCTCACCGAAACCGCAGGTACCGTTCAGTTCAAGGACCTGCAAGCCGGTATCACGATCGAAGAGCAGGTCGACGAAGTCACCGGCCTTTCGCAGCTCGTCGTTACGCTGCCGCCCGGTGATGAAAAGCATCAGCCCACCATCAACATCCGTGGCGCAGGCGGCCGAACCAAGAAATACCTGATGCCGTCGCGCGCTCACTTGATGGTCGTGGATGGTGACGAAGTGCAGCCTGGCGACGTGCTCGCGAAGATCCCGCGCGAAACCACGAAGACGAAAGACATCACCGGCGGTCTGCCGCGCGTTGTCGAACTCTTCGAGACTCGCAAGCCCAAGGATCCCGCGGTCATCAGCGAAATCGACGGTATCGTGAAGTACGGCGAAATCGCCAAGGGCCAGCGCAAGATCTACGTCGAAAGCGAAGATAGCAAGACCACGAAGGAATATTCGATTCCTCGCGGCGTCCACATCAACGTGCAGGAAGGCGAACACGTGCGAGCCGGCGAACCCCTCATTGACGGGCCGCTCAACCCGCACGACATCCTCGCCGTCCTCGGCGAAAAGTACACGCAGGCTTACCTGGTCAATTCGATTCAGGAAGTCTACCGGCTGCAGGGCGTGAATATTAACGACAAGCACATCGAGACGATCGTTCGTCAGATGATGCGCTGGGTGAAAGTCGAAGACGTGGGCGACACGTCGTTCCTCCTCGAGGAGCAGGTGGACAAGTTCCGCTTCCGCGAGGAAAACGATCGCATCATTCACGATGGTGGGCGTCCCGCTACCGGCCGTCCGCTGCTCCTCGGCATCACCAAGGCGTCGCTTTCCACCGACTCGTTCATCTCCGCGGCGAGCTTCCAGGAGACCACCCGCGTTCTCACCGAAGCGGCCATCTCCGGAAAGGTCGATTACCTGCGCGGCTTGAAGGAGAACGTGATCATGGGCCGCCTGATTCCGGCGGGCACAGGTTTGGAGCGTTACCGCAATATCCAGCTCCTCACCGAATTGCCTCCACCGGAAGACGGAGAAGGAATGGGCGCCGGATTCGGCCAAAATGGTCCGGATCTCACCCCCGAAGAAGCCGCGGCACTCGACTTCCTGCGCAAGGATACCGACGCCGTAGCCGAAAGCTAGCCAACAGCGAAGAATCACCGTCCTGAGCCCACACGGGCAGGATCGAATTCTTCTCTAAAACAATCCAGGGCGCTCTGAATCCCAGAGCGCCCTTTTTTTATCCCGCGACGTAGCTTGTACCCGCGCCAATTGACCTGAGCGGCTATGACTCCGTAGCGGCGGCCTTGCCATGCCGGCTTTGTTGTTACTCCCGGCTATGCCAAGGCGCCCGTCGCGAACGCGTCCCGCCCCGCGCCGCCCGCAACCTCTCTGTTATGCAACTTGGAAATCCAGCTCGCATTCAACGCCAGTAACGTCGTACCTCCATGTAAAATTTAGGTGCAGAATTTTGCTCAGCATAACCCGACCCGGAACCAAGCGCACCGAAGAAGCGGGGACTCCATTTTGTCGAATTCAACTACTGAGTCGAACAAGCCGTCCGCCACCCCGCCTTCCGGCGAAGAACAGTTCAAGAAACTCGTCGAAGTAATTTCCCGCTCCCAGCATAACTACCGCGAGCTGATCGATAGCCTCGACCAGGCCGTTTTCACAATTTCTCTCGAAGGCGAAATTCGGGTCGCAAATCGCAGTTTTGCGGAAATATTGGGCGAGGATTTTCATACCCTGATCGGCCATCGCATTCACGAGTTCATCGCCGCCCCGTCGCCCGAAGAGGCAAAGGTCTGGCTGGCGGGATTTCTCCACACAGGTCTGGATCACGGCAGGCTCTCGCTGCGCCTGAAAAAAAGCGGAGAGCTTCGCTACTTCGACTGCTGGGTTCAAGTGGTCACAGAAGACGGAATTGCCGCCGGAATCAGCGGCTGGGCCCGCGACGTTACCTCTCAACATCAAGCGGAACTCCGCTTCAATGAGTTCTTCGAATCTTTGCGCGAAGGAATCTTTTTTACCACGCCGGATGGCCAGGTGCTCGATGCGAATCCCGCATTGGTTCGCATGCTCGGCTTCGAGACAAAAGAAGCGTTGCAATTGGAGAATTTCAGTCAGGTCTATGCCGATCCCGCCCAGCGCGATGCCCTTCTTCGCGAACTTCAGTCGCGCGGCTCGGTGCAGGATCGGGAAGTAGTTCTTCGCCGCAAGGATGGCTCGCACGTCTACTGCCTCGCTTCCGGCTTCGCGATTCGCGACACCTTCGGGCGCATCGTTCGCTTGCAGGGCACCCTGGTGGATATCACCGAACGCCGTGAAATCGAAAAGCGTTTGCATCAGGAACAGGATTTCGTGCGCCATCTGATCGCCTGTTTCCCGGACATGATTGCGGTATTTGACGCGAGCGGGCGATTCACCTATGTCAGCCCGCGCGTCTACGAAGTGCTCGGCGCAGCTCCTGCCGAATTCGTCGGGCAACCGCACCTTTTTGGAGTTCATCCCGATGATCAGCCCACAGTTGCCGAAGCATTCCGCCAGGTAATGGCTGGAGAAAATTCTTCCACGCAGATGGAATTCCGGGCTCGCCACGCGGATGGAACCTGGCGCACGCTTCGCGCAAGCGCCGGTCCGCTCTTCGACGCCGACCAGAAAATCAGCGGTGTCGTTTCCTCCGTCCGTGACATCACGGAAGCAAAAACCTTCGAGCAGCAGCTTCTTCAGAAGGAAAAATTTGCCTCCATGGGCCAGATGATGGCCGGTGCCGCCCATGAGTTGAACAATCCGCTCACCGCAATCCTCGGGGTAAGCGATTTGCTGCGCGAACGCGCCACCGATGATTCTACTCGCCGCCAGGTCGAGATTATCCTGCAGCAAGCTCGGCGCGCGGCTGCCATCGTTCAGGACCTTCTCGTGTTAGCCGTGCCATCGGGCCAAAAGCGCGGAAGAGTGAAAGTGGATGAGATCATTAGGAAGGCAATCGAATCTCACCAGAAATCGCTGCAGCAAAGAAACATCGTCGCCGACCTTGTGATCACCGGAACTCTTCCTGTGGTGGAAGGCGATCCCCGGCTCCTCTCTCAGGTTTTTGCCAACATTCTGGTGAATGCGGAACAGGCGATTTCTTCCGTGCGCGAAAAGGGCACCATCCGAATTTCGCTATCGCAGGCGGGCAACAACTTGCTCGTGGCATTCACCGACGACGGTCCCGGCATCCCGCAGGAGATCGTCGACCAAATCTACGATCCCTTTTTTACGACCAAAAGACCCGGAGGGGGAAGCGGGCTGGGTCTCACGATCTGTCTGGGCGTAATCAAAGACCACGGCGGCCGCATTGAGGTGCAGAGCTCGGAGGGAGCCGGCACGACCTTTCGCATCTTTCTCCCCGCGATCGTGGAAAAGAGACTGGAAGCTCCGAACTCCGCATCCGTGCGGCGCGCGGCTCCGGTTTCGTCGGCGTTAAGCGGCCGAAAGCTGCTGATCGTAGACGATGAAGAAAGCATCCGCGAAATTGTGCAGGACGGCCTTTCCGCGCGAGGAATGAATGTGGAGTGTGCGGCGAGTTCGGAAGAGGCGCTGGCTTTATTAGCCGGCAACACCTATGACATGGTGCTCTGCGATTTCAACCTGCCAGGCTTGAGCGGCGAGCAGCTGTTCGAACGGCTTAGGGCTCAAGCCGGCGGTTCCTTGCCTCGCTTTGTTTTTATGACGGGAGACTTGCTCGAACGTTCCACGATTGCTTCATTTGCTGACAGGGGAGCGCACGTTCTTCAAAAGCCATTTCAAATTTCCGCTCTGGCGACGCTACTTTCCGAGCTTCTTCAAGAACAGCCTACAAAAGCAAACTAGTTTTCTTTCCGTCGCAAGCTTGCGAGTCGCTACTTTTTCACTGCGGAAGATTTTCCCCCAACGTCCACACCAAAATCCCACACGTACAGATTCGTTCCTTCGCCTTTCACGATTTCAGTAAACACGTATTCACCTGGTTCGAGCGATTGGCTGAGCGTGAAACGATACACGCCGTTGGCTATCTGCCAGCGCTCGGCGAGAACTTCACTCCGCTTCGTCTTTGAGATTGCCTCAAGATAGGTGTCAACGTTCTCGATCAGGCGGGAGTCGCCACGCACCTTCGTGCGAATCAAAATCATATTTGGCTCGCGGCCGTCCGCGGTGCGCATATAGAATTCCGGCTGCTCATTGTGCACGCGCACCTCGGCGTGCGGCCTTGGAATCGAGAGGTTGCGTCGAGAAGGAACCACCGGAATTGGGACGAGTACCTGTTCCACGACCTTTGCCTTGTCCAGCTTGTTGTCCGCTTGCGCTTGCGTCAGGCGCAGCACGGATTTTCCGTCGTAAACAAACAGCCCTTCACCCGGGGGAATGAAAACGCCGGGAGCTGCTTCCAGGCTCGCGTCCACATCGAGCGGCATGACACGCCGTGCTTGCTCTTGCTTGTGCACGCTGCTGAGCAGTGCGGCATCGTTCTTTTTCTGGTCCGCCTCGCTCTGCTTCGTCGCGTCCCAATCCACCAGCGCCGCCGGCATCTCTTCCCACTGCGATCTCTCGATGTTGTAGAACCGCACCCGGTCGTCCATCACCTGATATTCGCGCACAAGCTGGACGCTGCCGTCTTTCAAGATCAGTTTTTTCCCGCGCGGGAGATGGGCACTCTTCGACTCGGGAGCCGCAGCTGGGTTCTGCTGGCCTGCATCCGAAGATTTGGCAGACGCGGATTGCGCCGGTTGCTGCCCCGAAACTGCCAAACCCTTGGCGGAAGATGCGAGCAGCGCACAAGAGGCAACCGCGCACATGATCGTCAGCAAGCAACGGACGCGACGAAACCTCACCGCACCAGCTTTCTCGCGCACAGACATCACCCGTTCACCTAGGAGTTGAGATGCAGATTCGAGCTTTCGGGGATACGGAACCGGAGAACTTTTGAGGCGGAGAAACTAGTGCTGGCAGCGCGGATGCAGAACCGTGAGAATCATCAGGTCGGAATTCGTGAAGAGCCACTTCTCGGCTTCGGCGCCCGCGGCTGAGGCTACCCGGGCAAGCTTGCCGAGGTGCTTGTTGAGTGCGAGAGCGCGCAAGTGGTCGAGGCAGATTCCGGTGAGCCGGACCACTTCGTCCTCGGTGAAAAGCTTTTGGCTCGATCGTACCCGAACCATCTTTGCCGCCTCCCGAACCGTTCGATGCTGAATCGAGACTAAATGCCGCATCCTCTGCAAGCAATAGTCCTTCCGTTCCAGCAGACGAAAACCATCCGGCTAGTAGAGGCGGCGAACTCCTTTTAATTCTGTGGTTTGCGGCAACTTCGGATTCCTTTCGCCGCTCCTGACACCCGTGATCAAATTCGATCGGAGGGAAAGAAATATTCCAACCCCGGAAAGTTTCTGCAGATTCAGGAAGATTTACTTTCACTCGGAGGCAGGTGTGCCCCAAAAGAGTGCACGCGAACCTGGCGGCTTTTCGCGAACATTCGAACCTCATATCGTGAATCCATCTGCTTTTTCGAAAGCGCGCGCGAGCTGCAACACACGGCCTTCCTCAAAGTGCGGAGCAAAAATCTGCATGCCAATCGGCAGGCCGGCCTTCGTCTTTCCACACGGAATCGAAATGCCCGGAATACCCGCCAGGGAACCGGTAACCGTGTAGATATCAGCTAGATACATCTGCAACGGGTCAGCCGTCTTTTCGCCGAGGCGAAATGCCGGAGTCGGCGCAGTCGGCGTGATGATGGCATCCACCTTCTGAAACGCGTCGGCAAAATCGCGAGCGATCAACGAGCGAACTTTCTGGGCGCGAAGATAGTAGGCGTCGTAGTAGCCGGCGGACAAAACATAGGTGCCGAGCATGATTCGCCGTTTCACTTCGGGACCGAACCCGCGCTCGCGAGTCTTCTTGTACATCTCGCGCAGACTCGCACTCGGCACCCGAAGGCCGTAGCGGACTCCGTCGTAGCGCGCGAGGTTCGAGCTCGCCTCAGCCGTGGCGACAATGTAATAGGTGGCGATCGCATAGTCGGTATGCGGCATGTGCAGAGGAATCCGCTTGGCGCCCAGCTTTTCAAGCAGCGCGATCCCCGCAAGGACCTTTTCCCGCACCTCGGGGTCGAGGCCCTCTCCGAAGTAGTCCTCCGGAACCCCGATTCGGATGCCCGTGAGCGGCTTTTCAAGGCTGGCCGCGTAATCGGGCACAGGCACTGCGGCCGAAGTTGAGTCGTTCGGGTCATGCCCGGCGATAATAGCCATCAATACGGCAGCGTCTGTAACATTTTGTGTCAACGGGCCGATTCGATCGAGCGATGAAGCGAAGGCAATAAGCCCGTATCTAGATACGCGTCCGTATGTTGGCATCATGCCCGGGACGCCGCAGCAGGCACCCGGCTGCCGAATCGAGCCGCCGGTATCGGTACCGAGTGCCGCCACTGCCAGCCCGGCAGCTACGGCAGCAGCAGAGCCGCCGCTGGAGCCTCCTGGGACGCGGTCCAAGGCAACCGGGTTCCGTACTGGGCCGTATGCTGAGTTCTCGTTGGAGCTGCCCATGGCGAACTCGTCGCAGTTGGTCTTGCCGAGGATCACGGCGCCGGCGCTCTCGAGGCGCTCGACCGCAGTGGCGTCATAGGGCGGGACGTAGGTCTCGAGGATCTTGGAGCCGCAGGTGGTGGTGACGTCACGGGTGCTGATCACGTCCTTAATGGCGATGGGAACGCCGGCGAGCGGCGGGAGCGCGTCACCCTTGGCGATCATGGCGTCGATCCGGTCGGCTTGCGCGTAGGCGCGGTCAATGGAGAGCGCGAGAAAGGCGTTGAGCTCGCGATTGCGGTTCTCGATCCGGGCGAAGAAGTCTTTGGTGAGCTCGCGCGCGGAGATCTCTTTGGTTCGCAGCGCGTCGCGAACTGCGGAGATTGTCCAGGGAGCGGCGGTACTCATCGCTCGATTACTCTTGGGACGCGGAAGAAGGGCTTAGCCGCGTCAGGGGCTTGCGCCAGGACGGCGTCGGCGATGTCGCACGGAACGAGCGTGTCGTCGCGGAGTTCCGGATGGTCTTCACCGGGCGCGGCGAAGAGGACTTGGGCCATGGGCTCGACGTTTGCGACGTCGAGCTTCTCGAGCTTGCCGACGTAGGCGATGATCTCGTCGAGCTGGCCGCGATAGAGCTCGATTTCCTCGGGCGTCAGCTCGAGGTGCGCCAGCTCGGCGACTCGCAGAACGTCTTCACGGCTGATCTTCACTAGCTGACCTCCACTCTTTAAGCTCCGCGCCTTTTTCCTCGGGGCGCCAATCCTTAGGTGCCCTTTTACCGCCGATTAGAAATTCTTATGTTATTGAAAAAGAGCCGTTTGGCTCGATTTTTAATCGCGCCACCGTAGATTAAAACCGCAGTGACTCCGGCGGAAGATCGGGCCGGCCTGACTGCAGCCGAAGTTTTCACCAGCCGCAGCGCTCGACATCCGCGTAGCCTTGGCGGCCGTTTGACGCGGAAAGCACCCAACTACTTTATTTAGACGCGGCTAGATTCTAGGAAGATGTATAGCGGAGCGCAAGCGGCGATTCGTAAGAATCCAAGGCACTTCGCCGAGCGTACAAGGAAAGGCAGCGAGCGATGAATCAGGAACAGCAGCTCGAAGGCCTCACGTCAGGCTGTGCGATTCTCGCACAGCCGGGACGTGAGCTACGGGTGGCGGGCGTGCACGTTTCGACCGGAGGCACGCTAGGCCAAAGCGTGAGTTACTCGCCTACTCGTTGGAGGAGCCCGCTGCTACAAACAGCTTTCGATTTCAGGCAAAGCGTGTAATTTCTTTGCGGGCCTTGCGTAAAACTTGTGGGGAGGAGAACCAATGAAAACATTTGTGCGAATGGTAGTGCTGTGCGTTTTGGTGCCGGCTGGGGTTGCGCTGGCTCAGGACAAGGCGGGGCAGGAGAAGCCTGCGGTGACGGCGGAGAATCCGCTGACGAGTTGGAACAAGGTAGCGTATGCGCGGTTGAAGAACATTTTGGCGCGGTCGGCTGAGAAGATGCCGGAGGAGAATTACAGCTTTAAGCCCGTCGACACGGTGCGCAGCTACGGGCAGATCGTGGGACACCTGGCCGATGCGCAGTACTTGTTCTGTTCACTGGCGCTGGGCGAGAAAAATCCCGGGCTGGACATCGAGCACACCAAAACCTCGAAAGCCGATCTTATTGCGGCGCTCAATACCGCGTTCGCCTACTGCGACAAGGCTTACGACAGCATGACTGACGCTTCCGCGACGCAGACCATCAAGCTGTTTGGAAACGACGCGCCGCGGATGAGTGCGCTGATCGTCAACAACATGCATAACATGGAGCATTACGGCAACCTGGTCACTTATATGCGCGTGAAGGGTATCGTGCCGCCGAGCAGCGAGCGGCCGCCGGCGCCGCCTGCGAAGAAGTAAGCGGAGGAGTGTGGCGCCTACGGCAAAGAAGGAAGAAGGCCTCACGTCAGGTCGTGCGGAAAGCGTACGGCCGGGACGTGAGCTACGATGGGTTTTAGTTACCCTGACCTTCGATTGCACCGGTGTTTTGAGGAGCGGAACGGATGACAGCCGCGCCAAGAGAGCGACCAAATCCGGGCGATGAGGTGGTCTTGATTGAAGTGCCGCTTGGGCTGCTGGATGATTTACCCACCGAGGACCAAGAGGCGATATCCAATATCGTTGGGAAACCCGTTGTGCTGAACGAATATGACGATGATAGAAGAGCCGAACTTGAATTTAAGGACGCTAACGGAAACTCCCATCTTATTTACGTGAGACCGGAATTCATCCGATCTTTGAAATGAAGAACTGCACTGAGTTTTGCGTTCGGTGAGATAGGCGCCGAGGGTTCATCCTCGGCGCCCATTTTCCAGCCTCTAAACTCTAGTAGATGTCGTATTGCTCCCAGTGCAGCGTTGGGTCGGCCTGGATGATGATGCTCTTTTTGGTCCAGCGCTCTAGCTCTTCGATTAGCGAGGATTCTCGCGTTTTCAGGGCTTTGGCGATTTCCGGGTGCAGGCGCAGGGTGAGGCTGCCGGAGTCGACGTCGGGCGCCATCTTGCGCGCTTCGGCTTGAATTTCGTAGCAGAGCGTGGGGATGGATTTCACCATGCCTGAGCCGGTGCAGTAGGGGCACGGCTGGCAGAGCGTGCGCTCGAGAGCCTGCTTGGTGCGTTTGCGGGTGATGGCGACGAGGCCGAATTCGTTGAAGCGCAGGACTTTCGACGGGGCGCGATCGGCGCGAAGGGCGTCTTCGAGAGCGGCCATCACTTTTTCGCGATTGCGGCGCTCTTCCATGTCGATGAAGTCGATGATGATGATGCCGCCGAGATCGCGCAGGCGCATCTGGCGGACGACTTCCTTCACGGCTTCGAGGTTGGTGCGGACGATGGTGTCTTCGAGGCGATTCGAGCCTTTGCCGACGAATTTGCCGGTGTTGACGTCGATGGCGACGAGCGCTTCGGTGTGGTTGATGACGATGTAGCCGCCGGATTTCAGCCAAACCTTCGGACGCAAGCCTTTGTCGATTTCCTGCTGGATGCCGAATTCTTCGAAGACCGGCGTTTCCTTGGTGTAGAGCTTCACGCGATTCACGAGCGCGGGTTGGAAGCGGCTCATGAATTCGACGACCTTCGCGAACTCTTCTTCCGAGTCGACCCAGATGGCGCCGAAGTCCGGAGTCATGTAGTCGCGAAGGATGCGTTCGACGAGATTCAGGTCGCGATGGAGGAGCGATGGGGCTTTGCGCTGCTCGGAGCGCGACTTGATTTCCTGCCACGTGCGCATCAGGAATTCGACGTCGGTTTTTACTTCGTCGGCAGTGGCGCTGGCTGCGGCGGTGCGAACGATGAAACCTCCGCCACCTTGGCCTTTCGCTTCGTTGACGAGATGGCGCAGGCGAGCGCGATCCTCGGCGGAAGCGATTTTGCGCGAGACGCCGGTGTGATCGAGCGTGGGCATGTAGACGAGATAGCGGCCGGGAAGAGCGACGTGGCTAGTGATGCGCGCGCCTTTTTTGCCGAGCGGCTCTTTGGCGATCTGGACGATGATTTCCTGGCCCTGCTTCAGCATGTCGGAAATGAGCTGGGTGCGGCGCGGTGGCGTGCGGTGGCCATGGCTATGGCCTCCCGATGGCCCGTGCTGCGGGCGGCGGCCACGGTCAGGACGTCCGCCGCGATCGTGACGGCCACCGCGGTCGCGTCCTCCGCGGCGGGAGGGATGCTGCATGCGCGAACGGTAATCGTTCTGGACGCGGGCGTTCCAGGGCTGCTTTTCCTGGGACGGCTGATTTTCGGACGCAGGCGGATAACTATTTCCAGGTGATCCGGCTTCTGCGGCAGAAGAGTCGGAGCTTTCTTGCGACGCTTCTAACGCTTCCGATCCGGCTTGCTGGGCTTCGACTTCGGCATGCGCTGCGGCGTGAGCTTCGTCGGCTTCGGCATCGAGGTCGGATTCGGGCTCGTCGTCTTCGTCGAGCTCGTGCTCTTCGACGTCAATCACGGTGTCTTCGACTTCGACCTCTTCCGATTCGTGATGCTCGTGAACATCTTCGTCGAGCGCGCGCATGCCACCGAACGGCGCAATGTGATCCTCTTCCGTGCGGAGCGCGGCTGCTTCACTTTGCGCTTCGGCAACGTGCTCGGTGAGAGCGGCGGTTTCTTCTTCCGTGAGTTCGTGATGCGCGGCTTCGAGGGGATCGGCGAGAGGCTCGGCTTCCGCTTCGGATTCGAAGTGGGCGATTTCCGTCTCGGCATCATCGCGAGCGGCGAACGTCTCGTGCGCTTCGTAGCTGGCATCGGCGTTTGATTCGGTCCGCTCGGAGGCTGAGGCACTCGGCTGCGAGGGCTGTTCAGCATTACGTTCAGTGGCGGGCTCGTCGTGAATGGGTTCGCGGGTTTTCCATTTCGCGATTGACTCGCCCGGAAGAGGCTCGAAGCCTGTCGAGGATGAGTGAGACGGCGTTGAGTAAGACGATGGTGAGCGAGCGGGCGCAGGTGAAGAATAAGACGGCGCATGCGATGGTGCTGAAGCCTGCTCCGACTGAACGGAGTCCGAGGGTGGGGCAGGTGAAAGCGAGTCGCGCGTGGGTTCGGGCGGGAAACTTGCGGGCGTCAGCGGCGGGGCCGATTCCGGCGGAGCTACGACCGGGGCCGAAGCAGGCGCTTTGTATTTTGCCAATGATTCGCCGGGAAGGATCGTTGGAACATAACCGTCCGGCGGTGGAGCGGATTCTGTGGAAGGATCCTCGTACGGGCGGTGCGAGGCGTATTTCGACTGGGGCAATTCGCGGCCATAGCGGCGATCGCCGCCGCGCCCACCGCCACCTCCTCCTCGATTCGGACGGCCACCACGGCGGCCACCGCCGCCACCGCCGCGTCCACCACGAAAATCGCGACCGCCACCGCGATTCGGGCGGCCTTCGTGGCGATTCTCGTAGCGAGGACGATTCGCGGGAGGCGGGTTGTAGCTTGGAGCAACATTGCCCGCCGGAGCGTGCGCGTCGTCCGGCGCTTCGGCGGATTCGTCGTGCGCGCCCATGTGAGCAGCGGTTGCAGGCTCGCTCGAAGCGGGCGGCGCCGATTCCACATCAACCGGCTCGAGCGCCGGCGTGGACGGAGCGGCGGTGCTGAACACCTGGCCGCCCTGGTCCTGCATCTTCTGAACTTTTTCCTCGGCGGTGGTTACGATGTGGTCGAATTCTTCGAGGTCTTCGAGGAAGTCGCTGACGTAGAGGAAAGCGTCGCTATCGAGTCCGATTTCGACGAAGGCCGATTGCATGCCTGGCAGCACGCGTGTGACACGGCCCTTGTAGATGCTTCCAACTAACGCAAATTCTTTTTCCCGCTCGACATAAAATTCACAAAGCTGTCCTTCTTCCAAAATGGCGACCCGTGTCTCGTGGGGGTTCGCCGAGATAACCATTTCCTTCGACATGAAAACTCCTCAATGAGCATCGAGTGGGGGCGGACGCGCCGGCAGGCACAGCGAGCACACGGGCTCGGCCAGCTTGGCGCAAGGATGGATTTAGTTGTGACCATGACAGGCCGCCCAGGACGGACGTGCCGTGTGGATGGATAACTACCGTCTTCACCCGATGCAATCCTAAAGTAAATTCGAAATCCGGCTGTCAAACGTGCGCGCAGTCCGGGTACATCTTGCAAGATTTCAAACCAAATTCAAACCGGGCCTCAATTGACGAAACGCCGCATTCGAACGTTCATCACCAGGCCCAAAGCCAAAAAAACAAAAGCGGTAGACGATCCGCCATAACTCATCAGTGGCAACGGAATGCCGGTGACGGGCATATAGCCGATCACCATCGAAGCGTTCACCAGGACGTGGAAGCCCAAGATTGCGGTGACGCCCATAACCACAAACATTCCGGCCCGATCTTTCGCCTTCTGCGCATTATCCACGAGCCGCAGAATCAAGCCCAGATACAGCAGCAAAACGACGATAACTCCGATGAAGCCCTGCTCCTCAGCCAGCGCGGCCAAGATAAAGTCTGAATAACGCACCGGCACGAAGCCCAACTGATTCTGGCTGCCTTTGCCGAAGCCCTTGCCCCAGAAGCCGCCGGAGCCAACCGCAATTTCCGACTGCAGAATCTGGTAACCAGCGCCGCGTGGATTCTCCTCTGGATGGAGGAAAGTTTCAATACGCTGCTGCTGATAAGGCTTCAGGTGGCGCCGCATGTTCCAGCCTATCGGAATCATCAGCGCCACGAGTACCACACCCACTGCCAGATGCTTCCATTCGATTCCAGCGAGAAACGCTCCTACCACTGCAACCGGCACCAGCACCATCGCTGTGCCCAGATCGGGCTGAATCAAAATCAGGCCCACGGGTACGCCGGTAAGCACTGCTACCTTCAGCAAATCCGTCAGCGTGAGCCGATCCGTGCGCACCTCGGCAAAGAAGCGCGCCAATACTATGATTATAATCAACTTCATTAGTTCTGACACTTGCAAATTTGGGCCGCCACCGAGCTGGACCCAGCGCCTGGCTCCAAAGCGGGAATGACCGACCGCGAGAACGATCAGAAGAGTGGCTAAGCCGAACATGTACAACGCCGGAGCCTGATCCATCAACGTGTGGTAGTCGATGCGCGAGATCAGGAACATGCCCGCGACGCCGATGCCGATCCAGGTGAGCTGTCTCCACTGCAGGCCGGCCATGTTGGCGGCCGCATGCGTCGAGGAGTAAATTTCGAGGACGCCGATGGTGCTGATCGCGGCAACGATGGCGAGCAGGGCCCAGTCGAAGTCTTGAGTGCGCGGACGGTCTTTCATATCTTCAAGCGTTTCGCCGGCATCGCTTCAATTCTCTCACCGGCTTGCTCCACCGACGGTCGCAACCAGAGGGCGAACCGGGGCAGGAGGCGGCGGAGTTACGCCGGCGGTCTGCTGCGTGCCGGCATTTTTCTTGTCGTAGAAGGCTTTCACTACGTCACGGACGACCGGGCCTGCCGCTTCGCCGCCGTGTTCCATTGTATTTTGAACGATCGCCGCGACGACGATCTCGGGATTTCTCCGAGGCGCGAATCCGACGAACCAGCCGTCCATTTTCTTGTTCCCGATGCGATTGGCTGCATTGTAACTCATCAGCTGCGCGGTGCCGGATTTTCCGCAGAAATCGACATTCTGCAAGCGCAGGTGGTAGCCGGTGCCGCCTCCCTCGTTGACCACGCCGTACAATCCCTGCGTCACCTGTTCGACGGCGTTTTCGGAAAGAGGGAACTGAGTGGTTTTCAGGTCCGGCATATTCTTCAAGAAGTGAGGCTGCACCAGCTTGCCCGCGCTGGCGACGGCTGCGGCCATGCGCGCGAGCTGAATAGGCGTGACGGTCACGGCGCCCTGTCCTACCGAGACGGAAATTGTCTCGCCCGCGTACCACTTGTGATGGAACACGCGCTCGACCCACTCCTCGGAAGGCATATTCCCCGCTTCCTCGCCGGGTAGATCAACGCCCGTTCTACGGCCGAGCCCCAGGCCCGCTGCGTAATCGTGGATACGATCGATGCCGAGCTGCTTGCCGATGGTGTAAAAAAACACGTCGCAGGAATCGACGATCGCTTTGTGAAGATCGACGGAGCCATGACCTTGCGGGCGCCAGCAGTGAAACGTCCGCCCGTAAAAATTCGCGTAGCCGGGGCAGTACACCGTGGTGCTCTCGGGCACGGCTTTGGAATCGAGCATCGCCGTGGCCATCACGATTTTGAAGACTGAGCCCGGCGCGAGCTGCCCTTGAATCGCGCGATTCAGCAGCGGAGTTTCTTTGTCGGTATTAAGCTTTGCCCATTCTTCGGATGGAATGCGAACCGCGAAATCGTTGGGATCAAATGTGGGACGGCTGACCATGGCCAGAATTTCGCCAGTGCGCGCGTCCATCGCAACGACGGCGCCTTCCTTATCCTGCATGTCATGTTCGGCGATGGCCTGCAAGTCGTAATCGATCGTCAACTGAATCGGCTTGCCAGGAATGGCTTCGACGTTGTCGAGAGTGCGCATCGCTTTGCCGACGCTATTCACGACGACGCGGCGCATTCCGTCCGTGCCTTCCAGGGTTTCGTTGTATTGGCGCTCGAGGCCGGCTTTGCCCACGATGTCGCCGGGGCGGTAGTGCCCGTCGCTCTGGTCCATCTGCTGCGGCGAGACTTCTCCAACGTATCCGATCGTATTCGCGAGCATTTCACCGTGGGGATAGCGGCGGCGCTGGACCATCAATAGTTCGAGGACGGGAATATCGGCGCGGTGCGATTCGACGAAGGCGATGTCTGCGAGGCTCGCAGCCGGTTTGATTACAACGGGCTGAAATTTCGGCTCGTTTTTCGATGCGTCCAGGGTCTGCTGAATATCCTGGCGGCTGATTCCGAGGCCGTCGACGATCTGAGGAATGCTCTTCTCGATGGCCTTCATGTCTTCGCGGAGCAGCAGGACGCTGAAGGAAGGGTAGCTGTCAACGAGCACGCGGCCTTCGCGATCGAGCATCGCGCCACGAGGCGCGATAATCGGGATGGACCGCACGCGATTGCGTTCGGCGAGATCAGCGAAATGTCCCGACTGAACGACTTGCAACTTCCAAAAACCAACCAACAAGAGCACCACAAAAACTACCGAAGCATAGGAGACGAGCGCCAGCCGTTCCTGGGGAACCTTCTGGTCGTTAACATTCCACGACGGCACTGGAACTCCTGCGCGGGGGTCTTACTTGGCCGGAATGCAGTCGGCCCTGATGCGCCCTGATAAGCAAAATCGGGCGGAACCCGAAGCGGCATTTAAAACTAACACCGGCAAAGTGCGCCCGCAAGCCAGCCATGTCCTTTCGGTCAATGTATTGTGCCTAAAATCGGAGGCGGAAGGTAGCTGGCCCGAGGGACAGGAGCGCTGGAACAGGAGAGTTGGAAACAGGCGGCTATTGCCTTCTGCGCAGGCGGTCGAGAAGGGCGAAGAGTACGACGCCGACTCCTGCGGTGACGAGCGAATCCAGCAGAAGGCGGAGCGTGAACATAGGCATCGAGTGAGCGAGCAGCACGCGCTCCGTGATGGCCAGCACCACCTGATGGAAATGGAAGAGGATGAATATCAGTCCAAAGCGGGCGATGGGATGCTCCGTATCGATTCGCGCTCCTACGGAAGAGGCGACGTAGCCGACGCACGTTTTTGCGATGCCGTACATGCCGATGGGATTGTCGTGGCTGAGCGCATCCTGGGCGATGCCGATAGCCGCGCCGAGGAACATACCGCTTACTGGATTACGCCGGCTTACGCCGAAATAGATCGTGACGAGCAACGGCAAATCGACGAGTTCCGCGACACGGCCATACTTGTGAAGGAATGCCTGGAGTACGAGGGCCAGAAAACAGACGAGTGGAACAGCGCCGCCATAGTATTTGTGAACCTCGATATTGGAGTCCGATCGGGCGCCGGCGCTCAGCATGGTATCCATGTTAATTATGCGCGTGCGGCGTGGATGGCGGCGTGGCGTTCGTCGCGGGATTCACTTCGCTGGTGGCGGGAAGTACATCGGTTTTCTTGGGCGTCAGTTCCTGCTGCGTCATTAGAACGAGAACGTCTTCCAGGCGGTCGAGCCTCGCCGCGGGGTCGATCGAAATCACCTGAAATGGCGCTGCGGCCTTGACGCTTTCTACTTTTCCGATTGGCAAATCTTTGGGGAAAATGTGGTCTTCGCCGGAGGTGAGGATTTTGTCGCCAACCTGCACTTTTTCATCGTTGACGATGTAATCCATGCGCGGATTGGGATCACCACTGCCTTTCACGACTCCGTGGGTGCGAGTGCCGGCGAAGAGGGCGCCGACGCCGCTTTCCTTGTCGTTAATCAGCAGAACTTGCGAAGAGGTGGGAAATACTTCCACGATTTTTCCGACGATGCCTTCCGGAGTGATCACGGCCAGATTGCGGCGCACGTGATCCCGCTCGCCGCGGTTGATGAACAGAGTGTGCGAGGTGGGATCGGCGCTGGCTCCAATCACCTCCGCTGCGAGCATGGAAGCTTCGGGATGTGCATTTCGGAAATTCAAAAGGCTCGCGAGACGCTGGCCTTCGGCGGCCTGGCTTTCGAGCTCGCGGTTGCGCATGCGAAGCTCGTCCAGCTCCTTCTGCAAGCGCGCATTTTCGGTACGAGCGTTGCGAAGGCCGATGTAGCCGCTCCACAAGCCGCCAATCTTCGAGAATGACCAGGTTCCAACGCGCTCCACGGGCGTGAGAGTTTGTACGGTCCAGTAACGAACCAGCCGGACGTTATTCTCGCGCTTGATCTGGAATGCCAGCAGCAACACTTGCACGAGAATCAGCGCGGCGAGCAGGCTCAGCGGGCGATGGCGCGAAATAAGCGTGTCGGACATATTCGAGTACCGATATTCAAACGTTCAAAATACCGCTCGGCGCGATTGGCCGTTTCAATCAATCGAAACGAGCCGGAGCAGGCGGAAATCGCTCAGCATTTTTCCGGTGCCTAGCACGACGGAAGCAAGCGGATCATCTGCAATCGAAACGGGCAAGCCGGTTTCTTCGCGAATGCGCTTGTCGAGATTTTTGATCAGTGCGCCGCCGCCGGTCAGCACGATGCCGCGATCGCTGATGTCGGCGGACAACTCGGGCGGCGTGCGTTCGAGAGCCACGCGAATCGCGTTGAGAATCGTCGCGATGCACTCGGACAGCGCTTCGCGAATTTCGCTATCGTCGATCGTCACCGTGCGCGGAACGCCTTCGATCAGGTTGCGGCCTTTCACTTCGAGAGTGAGCGGCTTCTCGAGCGGATAGGCCGAGCCGATTTCGATTTTGATCTGCTCGGCGGTGCGTTCGCCTACGAGCAAATTGTATTTGCGCTTCAAGTAGTGCATCACGGCTTCGTCCATCTCGTTGCCGGCGACGCGGACGGAACGCGAGTAGACGATGCCGCTCATGGAGATCACGGCGATGTCCGTGGTGCCTCCGCCGATATCCACGACCATGTTTCCCGACGGCTCTTCGATGGGCAGGCCGGCGCCAATTGCGGCGGCCATCGCCTGCTCCACCAGATAGACTTCGCTGGCTCGCGCTCGGTAAGCGGAGTCCTGCACGGCGCGCTTTTCAACGGGTGTTATCTCGCTGGGAACTCCGATGACGATCCGCGGATGCACCAGCACGCGGCGGTTATGCGCCTTCTGAATAAAATAGGTGAGCATCCGCTCGGTGACTTTGAAGTCGGCAATCACGCCGTCTTTCATGGGCTTGATCGCGACCACGTTTCCGGGCGTGCGGCCGAGCATTTCCTTGGCCTCGCGGCCTACAGCCACCACTTCGCCGCTGTTTTTATTGATGGCGACGATGGAAGGCTCGTTGACCACGATGCCTTTTCCGCGCGCAAAGACCAGTGTATTGGCGGTTCCCAGGTCAATAGCCAGATCGGAAGAGAACAGGCTGAAGACCGACCGCATGTTGTAGCTGTTTTTCGTCACGTAACGCTTCCCCCAGAATCCGCTTGAGCGCTGCTGCGGCAGCGCGTGCAAGTCAGCTTAAATCTTTCGGGCGCAAGTTTATGCGCACTTGGTGCTATGACGCGGTATCTATGGCACCACGACATCCACTTTTTTGATAGCTGTACCACCTCGCCGATTTTGGCCAGTAATTACGATCGTGTGGCTGCCGCGATCCATCGGCTGCGTGAAATACCGGAAATGGCCATCGGGACGTATATCGGCCACCTGTTCGCCATTGATGATCAACGCGGCGCCAGGCTCGGTGCGGCCGATCACCTCCACGTTGTTGCCGTGAAGTTCCGTGTCGTCCACTTCGAGCAGCATTTCCTGTTCTTTACCTGCAACGACAAGCATGAATTTAAAAGGGTCGCTTTGGTCGCTTGCGTTGTTTTTCTCATCGATCGCGCGCACTCGCCAGAAATAATCGCCGGGCGGTAGGCCGGCGAGTTCCGCACTGGAGCCGGCGGTCTTCCTTTCCATCACCACTTTGTTGAACATGGAAGTGGTACTCACCTGCAATTCATAGGATTTCGCCGTGGTTACGGGCTTCCACGTAAATTGAATCGGATCGTGCTTGGGATCGGCAACGATCACAGCCGCCAGATTGATCGGTTTATCCAATTGCGGCGGAGCCAGCACTTGACTCTTGGTAATTGGGCCGCCGGTTGGAAACGAAGCGCGCTCCCACTGGCCGATGTCGAGGTGCTCGCCGCCGCGATTCAGTTCCGCGCTTCCGTTATCCACCGTGATTTCCTGCTGGTTGGTCGTAGGGTCGCTACGCACGGCCGCGCGGCTATTCGCGCGCACGGAGGCCACCGCATTTTCAAACGATACTTCCGCCTTCGATCCTGGGATTTCCCACGAGCCCGTGGCGAGATCTACTTGTCCTGATGAAATATGCACGCCGACTTTCGAAGCGCGGTCCTGCTGCACCACATTGTCTTCCACGGTGACGAGCGTGTCGCCCTTCACAGTGTAAGTGGTTCCGTCCGCAAACTGAATTCGAGCCACGCCTTCGCCGCCGGTTTGAATCAGATCGCCTTTATCGAGCGAGAGCTGATAATCGGCGTTCACCCATTGCACCGAGTTGCTTTTCTTCACCTGGACTTTGCCGTC
The DNA here is from genome assembly GCA_963697645.1 of uncultured Acidobacteriota bacterium. Classification (GTDB taxonomy): domain Bacteria; phylum Acidobacteriota; class Terriglobia; order Acidiferrales; family UBA7541; genus Palsa-295. Next base: position 74,637 of record CAVOOU010000010.1, read on the forward strand.
GAGGTTGACGAAACGCGCTTGACGCGCCGCAGCTGTGGAACTTTCGTTGGTCGACGGTGCCGCGATGGAATCGGAGATTTTGTTGATCATACTGGCAGCCATCTCGGGAAATGCGAAGTGGAAGGCGGCAAAGACAACCGCCACGAAAAGGACGACGACCAGCACTACGGTCCGGTATCTGACCGTGTGCCAGTACACCTCCACACGCGATATCTTCGGCTTCTCAGCCGCCGAGATTTTTCCGATTGCCATGGCGATTTGGGGCCAGTTTTGCAATCTAGCATAGGGGTATAGGCCTTTCAACTTGGCCGGGGAACAGGATGCGAAACCGCTAACAGCAAGAAAGCACCATGTTTTCTCGTAACTTACGGGCAGAAAAGGGAAGTCCACGGCCGCGACCTGAAACGGGGCATCTCTGCCCGGACTGTCAGGATGCCAGGTCCTCTCGGAGCCATTTTGGAGGTTGACCGTAGGTGTGCGCTTTAGGGAGACTAGACAAGCGAATTAGCCCCATTTTCATCCCCGTGGGCTGCTGAATCGAGGCATAGCTGCTTGCAAAGGGCCGATCCAGAACTCATAGCGAGGAACAATCATGAATGAATCGATTGGGGAACTCCTTCCGCCAACACGCATTATGCTGACGCCAGGCCCGTCCTGCATGGACCCGCGGGTTTACCGCGCCCTGGCCACCCCATTGGTGGGCCACATGGATCCATGGTTCGTCAACATGATGAACGATGTTCAAGCGCTTTTGCGCAAGGTGTTCCAGACCCAGAATCGCATCACCTTTCCGATCTCTGCCTCGGGGTCGGGTGGAATTGAAGCGGCCGTCTTGAATCCCTTGGAAGAAGGCGACGAGTGCATCGTGTGCGTGAACGGCTGGTTTTCCGAGCGCATGGCGATCATCGCCGAGCGGAGTCCGGCGAAAGTGATTCGCGTGGAAGCGCCCTATGGGCGGACGGTCGATCTCGATGATGTGCGCCGGGCGGGCAAGGGCAAGAAAATAAAATTCGTCGGGCTGGCGCATGGCGAGACGTCGACAGGAGTTGTTCAGCGCCTCGACGACTTTCGCAAAGTGGCGGATGAATTGGGAGCGATGCTGGTTGTGGACGCGGTCGCAACGCTCGCGGGCGTCCCGATGGATATTGACCGCCAGCGCATCGATATTTGCTTCAGCGGCTCGCAGAAAGCAATCAGCGCGCCTCCCGGAATGGCGCCCATCACCGTGAACGCGCGGATGGAAGATGTGATGCGCGCGCGCAAGACGCCGGTGGGAAGCTGGTATTTCGATTTCACCCCGATCATGACGATGTGGGGAAGCGAGCGTACCTATCACCACACGCCGCCGATTTCGCTGATCTACGGAATGCGCGAGGCATTGCGGCTTGTGCTCGAAGAAGGGCTCGAAGCGCGTTGGGAGCGCCACTTGCAGAATCAGCGAGCGCTGGTCGCGGGAATCGAAGCCATGGGCCTCGAGCTATTTGTCGAGAATCCCACGGAGCGATTGGTCACGGTGACCGGAGTGAAGGTTCCCGCTGGAGTGAACGACGGTCGGGTGAGGCAGCAGCTGCTCGACGAATTCAACATTGAGATTGCTGGTGGGTTTGGGCCCATAAAGGGCAAATTGTGGCGGGTGGGGTTGATGGGGTACTCGAGCCAGAAGACTAACGTGTTGTTGTTTCTGGCGGCGTTTGAAAAGGTTTTGCTTGATCAGGATTTCCGGGTGCCGGCAGGGGCCGGTGTGGCTGCAGCGGTGCGAAGCTATCAGCAGTCGTCGCAGCCCGCAGCAGTCGGGGCTCGAAAGTAGCAGGGCTGGAAGGATCAATGGCAAAAGGAGCGTTTCCGACGATTCCAAACGCAGGAGCGATGAGCGAGTTCATCGGCGCTTTCGATGTTCCGTCGAAAGTGACGGACTTCATATATCGCTGCCGCTTCTCTCATTGCTGGAATGGAATCGCCACGCGGCATGCCGACACGATGGATTGCAAGTTTTTCGTGGATGGAAAAGGCGTGGTGCTGGGACTCGCGCATCCCGGCTTCGTGGAATTCCGCACGCGCTCGGGACGCAATTTAACGGATCGCGAAGCCAGCTACATTGGCGCCGAATACCTGCGCGAGCGGCTCGAGCAGGAAGACGAGCACGCGCTCTACGATGTTTCGGCTTCCGATGTTCTGCGAATTATCGAAAAGCTCGGCATAAAATAAATTGCAAATAGCGCTAGTCAGCGCCCTTTTTACGGTAGTAAGTGAAATCGTATTCGACCGACCATGTCTTCCCGCCGTCTTCGGATCGCTGGCTGAACTGTCTTACCTCGTCCGGCCCGACGTTAAAAAATTGTAGATGGCGCGTGGCCTTCTTTCCGTTTTCGTCTGTATCGGCGAAATAGTCCATCGTGGTTCCGTTCAGGCGCCCAGAGAAAAATATTCTCCCACCGTTGCTGTCCACCCAGTACTGCTCCCACTTCTTCGTATTCGAATCGTAGATGTTAAAACTCTTCCCGGTATTGCCGCGCCCGCCGGTCCAGTTCTCGAGCACCACGCAATCATCGAGAATCTTCTGGATGCTGCTTGAGCCGACCACCTGATCAGCTCCGGTTTGCTTGACTGTCCACTCGCCGACCCAGAAATCGAATTGCTTGTGTTCCGGGCTGTACTTGCAGGGGAAGGCGTTGTGGTCGGCCTTATCGAGATCTTTGGCGAAGCGCGGATCATCCATCAGCAGGATGAGATCGGGGTCGGATGAGAAGATTTCTCCCGGACCATATCCGGTATTGAGAATCTCATCGATCTTGGCGAAGGCTTTTTCCCGGTCGCCCATGCGCGCATAGGCTTTCGCTGTTCGCAAGAGAACGGAGAATTGATGGAAACCGAGGCTGCCGGCTTTGTCGTAGCACTCGATCGCTTTTTGATACTGTCCGATTCCGGCCAGTGCGACTCCCCAGCGATACCAGTCCTGCCCATTGGCTGGGTTTGCTTTTGCCAGCGCCTCGTAGGCTGGCACAGCTTTCTGCCAATCCTTTGCGTTGTAGTAGCCGTCCGCGGCGGTTTGTTCGGCGTTCTGCGATTGCGCCTGGATGCTGCTAATGCCGGCAAGCCCGATTGCGAAGGCCATCACAGCCCGGCACAAATTTCGGCTGCAGCGATTCATACGTTTCTCCTGAACATGGTTCCCCACGCGCTGTAACAGAGGATTCGTCTGTTGCGCTTTAGACGGCGCAAAAGGAGGCCGGAGAGCAGTCTTTTTGCGTCGGCTGTCGTTCTGTGCTGAGTTGCTTGAGAGAAACGCGAGGCGCGAGAGTGTGCCTGACGGTTCGATTAGTGGGCGTCAGATTTTGCTTTTTCTGCCGATGGCTTCGAGTTCTTCGGGATGCTGCGGATGTAATTCACCAGGTTCCAGATGTCTTCGTCCTTCAGGCGATCCGCTTCGGAGGGCATTTCGGCGCCGTTACCATTCTTGATTACGTAAAACATCTCGCCGTCGGTGACTGATTTCAGTGCGGCGGGATCGCGATAGTCCGGCATCTTGAGCTTCATTTCGACGGCCAGATCGCCTTTGCCATCGCCGTCGACTCCATGGCACATCGCGCAATCGTAACCATATTTCTTTTTTGCCACCGCCAGCGAGACTGCAGTGGGCTTCACGGGGTTTACCACTTTGAGCGCTTCCGGCGGAATCTTCGCGGCGGAGGATGGCGAAGACGGTTTCTGATCAGCGGCTGGGCTGTCTTGGCTCTGCTGAGCGGGACACGAAAACGCCAGGAAAAGCAAAGCTACCAGAACAAGCGTGCGCGTCCACATGGCGGCCTCCTGATTCGCGTTGAGCGGATTGTACGCCCGTTCACGACAGAGGGATGCGGATTTGTGCCGTAAACGTGTTCGCTATGCGTCTGAAAGAGATTCGCCGAAATTCGTGGTGTCGTTCAGTTCACCGGCTTCGAGGATCTCGCCGCAGTCGAGGCACTCGACGTACTGCGAATCATCGTCTTTGGCGATCAAGCGCGTCCGGGTGTGTTGGCAGGAGGGATTCAGTGGATTCGTCATCGCAGTTTCAGTACAAATCTAACTGCATTGTAGCATCGCGCCCGACCCCGCAGAATAGAACCCGCGGTTGACAAACGTGCGGATTGCAACTATCAGTCAGTCTGGCTTGAGGTCGAAAGCGGAGAAACTGTGAGCCCTGGAACGACCACGCAAGAAAAGCTTGGCAGCGCGCTTTTCTACGGGATTGTCGCAATCCTCGCCTATCTTGCATTTCGAGTTTTTGAACCCTTTCTTGCATCGCTGGCGTGGGCGGTGATTCTGGTGGTTCTCTTTTTTCCGATGTACGAGCGGTTGGCGAAAAAGTGGGGAATGACGACCGCAGCCGTCGCGAGCACGATTGGCGTGACGCTGATTCTTATTGTTCCGGCGATTTTCATCATGATCGCGTTCGTCCGCCAGGGATACGAAGCCGTGCAGTCCATTCAGCTGCAAGTTGCATCCGGCCATTTCCGGTGGGTGAACGATATCTGGATGCGCCTACAGGGACGCTTTCCCGAGGTTGAGCCGACCGATCTGGCGAGTACCCTGCGTGGCTACGCCGAACGTATTGCCGCTTATGTGGCCAGCCAGATCGGCACGGTGCTGCGCCACACGGCCGGTTTTGCTTTTCAGCTTTCCGTGACGATTCTGGCGATGTTCTATCTATTTCGCGACGGACCTTCGCTCATTCACCGTCTCCGCCAGGTCCTACCCTTCGAGGGGGTGTATCGAGATCGAATGATCCGGGATTCGCGCGATCTGATTTTCGCCAGCGTGACGTCGAGCATAGTGGCTGCTGCTGCACACGGTTTGCTTGGCGGGCTGGCCTTTGGATTGACGGGAATCGGAGCGCCGATTTTCTGGGGCGTGATGATGGGATTTTTCTCGCTGGTGCCCGTGGTGGGCTCCGCGCTGATCTGGGTTCCGGCGTCGATCAGCCTGATGCTGGAAGGCCACATCGTGCACGGGATTATCCTTGCGCTCATCTGCAGCGTGATCGTGGGAATGATTGACAACATCATTCGTCCCTGGCTCATCAGCGGACGGGCTGAGATGGGCGGTCTTGTGGTCTTTATCAGCGTTCTGGGCGGTATTGCAGTTTTTGGCATGCTGGGCGTGGTGCTGGGGCCGATTGTCGTAGCGTTGGCCGCGGGCCTGCTTGATTTATACGCTCCGAGCGATGCTAGAAATCAATCTCTTAATGCGGGTGGGAGCGAAAGGCATGGCGTGCTAGAGTAGCCCGCTTCGGAATTCGCAATGGGTAAGAACTCCAACTCAAAACACGTCAGCAGCTTGCCGCCCGAAAAACTGCGGTGGCATTGTGATCCCGCTCGAATCCCATTCGAGACGACCGCGGAGGTGGAACCGACGGTCAACGACATGGGGCAAGACCGGGCGATGCGTGCGCTGCGGATGGGCGTCGAGCTGAAAGCGTCGGGCTACAACCTCTTCGTGTGCGGGCTTTCCGGGACCAGCCGCGGCGGGATGATCGTGCGCATGGTCGAAGAGATGCATCTTGAGACCGAGACAGCCCCGGATCGCTGCTATGTAAATAATTTCAAGAACGCTGACCGGCCCCGGCTGCTCACTCTTCCGCGCGGGCAGGCTAACGCGTTCAAGAAGGAAGTGGAATCGGGCATCGATTTTCTTCGCCGGCGCATTCCACAGGTTTTCGAGGGCGAGCCTTTTCAGCGGCAGAAGACGCGGATTGTCGAGCGCTTCACCGTTCGCGAGAAGGAATTGATGGACGATTTCACGCGGCGGATCGCGCGCGAGCAGTTCGCTCTGGGACGCATGCAAGTGGGCGCGGTCGCATTGCCGGAGATTTTTCCTGTGCTCGAAGGGCAGATGGTGCCCATCGAAGAGATTCCCAAGATGGTGCAGGAGGGCAAGCTCGAGAGTGTTGCTGCCGAGGATTTGGAGCGCAAGTACGATCAGTTCCGGCAGGAGTTTACAGTTGTGTATCGGAAGACACTTTCGCTTTCGCGCGAACTCGCGAGCGAGATGAGTTACCTGGAGCAGGAGGCTGCTTCCGTGCTCGTCGATGGGGTGATCGAAGAGCTCAAGGAAAAATATCCGAACCCGCAGATTTCCGAATATCTCGAAGAGGTGCGCCATCACATTCTGGACAACCTCGACCCGTTCAAAGAGCGCGAAGGCGAGGACGATCAGCCTCCGTCGGAAGGCGGTGGAGGACAGCGCCCCGAGCGTACGGACCGCGACCCCTTCCGCGTGTACGGCGTGAACGTAATCCTCGCGCACGGCGAGCAGGAAAAGGTTCCGGTGATTTTTGAGACGATCCCCACCTACGCGAATCTTTTCGGAACGATTCATCGCAGCTACGACACGCGCGGCGGCTGGAATTCGGATTTCATGGATTTGCGCGGCGGTTCTCTGCTCCGGGCGGACGGAGGCTTCCTGGTGATGTATGCGCTCGACACGCTGACCGAAACAGGCGTGTGGCGGACGCTCAAGCGGACCTTGAATCACGGCAAGCTCGAGATTCAGCCGGTGGACGTATTTTTTCCTTTCAGCAGCGCGGCGCTGAAGCCCGAACCGATCGAAATTCACGTGAAGATCATCCTGATAGGCGATCGCGACATGTACGAGCTTCTCTACGACTACGAAGACGACTTCAAGAAGATTTTCAAAGTCCGCGTAGAATTCGATGAAGAGATGGCCTGGAGCGAAGAGGTGATTCGCCAGTACGCGGGCCGCTTGCGTAAATTGAGCGATGACGAGCATCTCTGTCCGTTCGACCGCACTGCGGTAGCCGTGCTTCTCGAACACGGAGTGCGGCGCGCCGGCCGGCGAGGAAAAATCACAGCGCGATTTTTCGATCTGGCGGATTTAGCTAGGGAAGCGTCTTACGTGGCAAAGCATGAGAAAGCGGCAGTGGTGACCGCAGAGCACGTCAGGAAAGCGCAAGAAGCGCAAATCGACCGGCACAATTTGACGGAAACAAAAATCCGGGAGATGGTCGAACAGAATTTGCTATTTATCGATACAACCGGCGCGCGCGCGGGCCAAGTGAATGGGCTGAGCGTTCTTGAAATCGGCGGCTACGCATTTGGCAAGCCCGTGCGCATTACCGCCGCCGTGGCACTGGGCAAACTGGGAATTATTAACGTGGAGCGGGAATCGAATCTCAGCGGCCGGTTTCATGACAAAGGTGTGCAGATCATTTCCGGATACTTGCGTCGCACATTTGCGCAGGATAAGCCGCTCTCGTTATCGGCGAGCGTGTGCTTTGAGCAATCCTACTCCGGTGTGGACGGTGACAGCGCAAGCTCAACGGAAATCTACGCGATTCTCTCGGCGCTCTCGGAAATTCCCATCAAGCAGGAATTATCGGTCACCGGCTCGGTGAACCAGCAGGGCGACGTGCAGCCGATCGGCGGAGTGAACCAGAAAATCGAAGGATTCTACGACGTGTGCAAGCTGAAAGGCTTCACGGGAACGCAAGGCGTTCTGATCCCTGCTGAGAACGTGGAGGATTTGATGCTTCGCGATGAAGTGATTGAAGCGGTGGCGAAGAAGAAATTCCACATCTATCCGGTGGCGACTATTGAGCAGGGAATTGAAATTCTCACCGGCGTTCGCGCGGGCAAACGCGGCAAAGCCGGAAAATTCGAGCCCGGGTCGGTGTTCGCGGCCGTTGATTCGCGTCTTCGTGAGATGGCCGACACGCTGCGAAAGTTCGAGAAATAACCGCGCTAAAACTTCAAATCAAGCGGCGCATCTGAACGGTGACTTGAACCGACTGCCCGTTTCGCTGAATCAGTAGCTTGTATTTGTGCCCCACCTGCCGGAAGAGCGCGCGAATCGACGCGAGCGTCAAATCTGCTGCGGGTTCGTCGTCAATTCCCGCAATGATGTCACCCTTCAGCACTCCCGCTTCTGCTCCCGGCGTTCCGGTTTGCACTGACGCAACTTCAAAAGTAAGAAGTCCCGGCCCTTTGGCGATCACGGCAATCCCACTCTTATCCTCTTGTTCGTAATCCTCGAAATGAGTGTTGGGATCGAGAATGAGTTGCTGATGCGCGTAATCGAAGATCACAGTAAAGCGCCGAAGTATTCCGCCTCCAATCAGGCCCGCGCGATTATTGTCGAGGCTGGAATTAGCGCCTGCATGAACGAACGCAGCGATCGGCCCTCGAATTTCGTACCGACTAATTTGAAAGTTCGTTAAACGACCGAGAGCGACCGTCGCGCCTCCCTCGATTTGCGGATCGGAGGCGTTGATCGTCTTCACATGCGAAGAGAAAATACGATGCGATTCGCTAAAGCGATCGGAGATCAGCACGGAGGCGTCAATCGCTGTGCTGACCACGAAATCTTCCTCATGGGTTTTCAGGCCTGCCAATTTGAAACTCGCTTTGATGACCGGCATGTCCTTATCAAACCGAAGCGGAAATATGGCCCCCTTTCCCAAGTACTTGTATGCGGCAGGATCGTAGAGCCGAAGCGTCTGTCGGCCGTAATCTATCTCCACGACGACGCGGCTGAAAAAATCGGCACCGAGCGTGCCTTGGTAGGGTCGCCCGACCTGCTGCGAAAAATCCGGTTTATCGATTTTCGGGAAATTGACGAAGGGCATGTCGACGCCGGGGAAATTCAAAATCGCATCCTTAAGATTGCTCAATCCGAGATCGGCAGCGCGGGGCGGGCTGATCGACGATGAAGCGGCTGTGGAATCGAGCACGAACAGCGATGGCTGGCTTTTGTTTACATCTGCCGGAACAAAAATCAGATTCTCGAGGAATTCGGCAGGGATCTCGGCGGCATTGCCGCCAAAGGCGAAGCGCGCGGGCGCCACCGTTTGCTGGGCTGCCGCTTGCTGGATTGCAATCCGCGAGTTCGCCGACGAATTAAGATGAGATGCAAAGCCAACGAGTGCCGCCAGGACGGCACCGCAGCCAAACGTCACACTGCGCATGATTTGCTTTGCTCTCCTCGTATTTACACGCACAGCCAAAACATTTCGATTATACGTTTACCGAAGCGGCGCGAGATATCCTTCGCGGGCAAAGATCTGATATGCGGGCGATTTTATCGACTCGGCGCCGGATTGTCCGTTGGCGCCCAGAACCTGCACGGTGAGCGAATGGAATTTACCGTCGTGCTGAGGTGCTATGCCCAGGACGTATTGATGCCTAAGGGCGGACGCAATCTCGCGATAAATCGAGACGAAATCGTTCGGCGATTCGGGAAAGTAGGCGCGTCCGCCGGTGATTTTTGCGAGAGATAACAGCGCCGCATCGGCTTTCGCAAAGGTTACGGGATTTGGTGGTTCGCCTGTCTCGTCTAGTTTTGGCGCGGGTTTTGACTTCTTTTTCTTTGCGCTTGAAGGATGTCGCAAGGAGCCGCCCAGGGCGACCGCGAATATTACCGTGTCGTCCTTCTTGAGCTTTTGCGCAAGCGCGTCCCAGCGCTCCGGCGGCGAAGAATCTAGGCCGGTGGTGAGCAGCACGATTGCTTTCTTTCCGTGAAGCGGGGCGATCCAATCGAGAACAGTGGATAGGGAATCGTAGAAGTTGAGATCACCCATGCCGAGCGTGTATTGAACTTGACTCAGGGCGGCCGCCAGCGCGGATTTGTCGGGCGTGAACGGAAGGATCGGCTGCGGCGATTGAGAGTATGAGACCAGAGCGACCTCGTCATCCGGAGCAAGCCCATCGAGGAGTGAGTAGGCGGCGGTTAGGTGCTCGGCATGAATCAAATAAACTGCGGGGCTGGTTTCGAGCATCACGAGGACCTGCGCGGGCGCCTCGATGGGCGCGAAGAACACAATTGGCTGTTCGATGCCGTTGTCGAGGACGCGGAAGCGGTTTTGCGACAGGCCCGCGACAAATTTGCTTTGGCGATCGAGGACGCTAGCGTCAATTTTGACGATTTCAGTTGTGGTCTGAATGCCTGCTTGTGGAATCTTAGCGGTTTCCTGAGCGTGCACAGCGAGTGAGAGGCAAAAAAGAAAGTTCGCCACCGCGAATGGAAACGCGAGAAAAAATCGGCAAGCGCGAAGGCTACTGAACGTACGAATCAAAGTAGATGCCGTGCGAATCCTTCCACCAGCCGCTGATTCCGGTGTGAATGTGGCGCGTGATAACTTCCGGTTTTACCGCTTGCAGCCAGTCGGTGGAAGGAGGCGGAGTGGTCGAATCCTTGGCTTTCGCCATCTCGTCCGCAAGATGCGCCATGACCTTATCCCACGGAATTTGGGCGATGTCGGCTGCGCTTAATCCGGAAAGTTTTTCCGGCAGAAGCGAACGCTCATGTGCGATTGCTGCAGTGCTCAGAATGCCGGAGGCAGGAGCGGTGTCGGGCTTGGCGTCCAACCGCGACATTGCCTGCCGAATGAGCGCTTTACGCGGAGCCGCAAAAAGCATCGTGGGCGTTACGGCGACGTAATAGAACTCACGCTTTTTGATTCCCGTCTTAGGATCGGTGATCGGATAAACAAGATCAAGATAGGTGGCAGTCCCTGACGTATCCTCGCCGACGATAAAACTTCCTCCCGCGGCGCGCAGGATTCGAAGAACATCCTGAGGTTTCTGAATCGAAATCGCGTAGGTCCGTAGACCTGCTCCATTATCGGCGAACGACGTTTCCGATGCCACCTCACCGGTAAAGAGCTGGAGGGCGTCGGTAACCGGCATGCCGAGAAATCCCTGCGCCATTTTTTCGTACATTTCCACAGCGGCTTCCTGCTGCGACGTCAAGAGAGGTTCAGCCGCAGCGCGGAGCATTTGATAAATCGCGACAAAGTTAAACCGCGAAATACTGAAAATCGGGCCAGCGTCTACGGCCGGCTCAGTGATGAAAGAAGCGCCGCTTGTACCTGCAAAGTCAAATACACCACCTGCGTTGGCGTCTCCGAGCATCGCCCCGTGAAATCGTGTTGCTTCTCCCGCGAAGCTAAAGCTTCCACCGAACACACTGATTCGATCGAGGCGCAAATTCACGGCGAACTTTGTGGCAGGTTTTTCCAGTTGCGCGGGAGTCAAAAGCTTTGTCAGGTTCGGGAATCGCGCAAAAAAATCGAGGGCCGAGTCGGCGCCAACGAATGGGCGGATCGACTCATACTCGGGAAGTTGCGTCACTGAATCGGCGGGCTTCTCTGCGCCACCGAATCGCACGAGGAGATCCTCGATGACGGACTTTTGATCGGCGAGCAAGTAGTATTTCGGCGTGAGAGCGGTGTAGGAAACGTCCGTTCCCGTGGCGCGCGCTTCGACTTTCGTCCCCTGAAATTCGTAGCTCATCACCGTAGGCACTTCTTTGCCAGTGGCCTTATTAGCTGCGCGCAACTTTTCGACGATAGCCGTTTTTCCGTGCGCGTCGTACACGACAAAAAATCCTGTAACCGGGGGCGGCGTGGCATCGGTAGAGGTCTTTTTGTCCGATTCGGGTTTCTTGTCCGATTTAGGATTCAAAACAACTCCCACGACAGCGGGATTGTCGAGAAGCGACAGCACTTCCGCTTGCTCTTGATCCGAAGTAGCCGGCCCGTTTTTGGCAACGTTTTCGCGCATACTCTTGAGAAGCGCATCGCGTGCGTGCAAGAACTGCGGGTCTTCAAATAGTTGCACCACGTGGTTCGTCTTTTCCGCGCTCGTTACGGCTCCCATGCCGTGCCAATAGGCAAAGAATACCGTGCTCGCGGGCAACCGATCCGAAAGAGACGGAGTTTGAGCGAATAGAGGAATACATGTGGCGATAAGCAGAAGCAGCGGGACAGCTATTCCAAATCGGCACGAGCCGCGAGATAACCTACGAATAGTCTTCAAGTACGCCACCCTCCGCGGCTTTACCCTCAAATTACGACAGCGGCCAGGTTGCTCCGAGACTCAGTTCCCTGGCGCTGGTTTCGCAGCCGCAGCAGCGGCGGGAGCGCCTCCGCCTTTGGGAGTGCTCAGGTAACCCTTCGCATGATCCTTCGAGACTTCGAAGACGACGATTTCATATGGCGATCGCGCGCCTCGAACGTAGAACTGCACAGGTTCGCCGACGGTTTTATCTTTCTTTTCGATGGACTTGTCGTCAGCGACCACGTTCATCGTGTACTTGAAGCGCTTGGTGTCCACTTTGTTCAGCTTCACTTGGATCGGGCCGACGTGCTGGATTCCCTGTTGCTTGTTGAGATCAAATTCGAAGATGTCGCGTTCGTTGAGGCGTTTGAGCTCTTCCACTTCGTCATGATTTCGCGCGATCAATCCGCTCTGCACGCCCAGATCGCCGATCGTACTCTGGAGTTTGCCTTTGGTGGCTTCGAGGTCCGCTTTCGTCGCAGCGACGTCGCTCTTGGTCCCGCTTATATCCGTGGCTACCTGGCCTAGTTTCGCGGACGTGTCCTGTTCCACAGCGCCGATTTGCTCACGCAGCTTCGCGTTGTTCACTTCCTGTTGCCGCTTCAGAGAGGCTGACAGAGACCGCGCCCGCGCCAACTCATCTTGTGTAAGGCCCAGCTTCTGAGAAGTAACTTCCAGTTGGCCCTTCAGGTCGGCGACTTGCGTATTCGTTTTTTCCAGTTCCGCGCCCAGGACGCGGCTTTTCTTATCCGCGTCATCGAGGCCCTTCCTCGTGGCCTGTCTTTCCGCATAGCTGGCGAACAATAGATACGCCACAAGCACAAAAGCAATCACAAACAGCAGAACCACCCATCGGGGCAGAGCCGCCACTTCTGCCACTGGTTCTTCTGGCTCTGGATGCGGCAGCGGCGTAGAACTCAAACTCATAGATCTCCTTCCGGCGGCGGAGCCGCCTCATCGATGTGCGGAATTATGGCTGAGGTGCAAGGAGTTGTCTATGCCCTGCGACCGCGATTGTCTTAGCTCCATAATTCTGTCACCCCTTAACAGCAACGTGAAAATGTCACCCCATGAACAGGGAGACAGTCACGTTGAGTCAAAGAGAGTTGCAACGAGTGCAAGTCATTTCCCGATGCGTCGATGGCCACTTGGCGTGTGCCAGAGCCGCGGAGCTGCTCGACCTATCGCCTCGGCAGATCAAACGTCTCAAAGCCCGCTACCGGCAAGGCAGCGCCGCGGCTCTGGCTCACGCCAACCGCGGCCGTCCCAGCCACCGCCGCTTGCCCCAGCGCACCCGTCAGACCATCCTGCGTCTGGCCCGCACCCGCTACGCCGGCTTCAATGATCATCATCTCTGCGAAAAGCTCAGCGAGCAGGAAGGCTTCTCGCTGAGTCGCGAGACCCTTCGCCGCTTGCTCCGCACCGCCGGCATCGGCTCGCCTCGCAAGCGCCGTCCCCCGGCTCATCGCCAAAGACGTTTGCGATCCGCTCGCGAAGGGGAACTCGTGCAGCTGGACGGCTCTCCCCATGATTGGCTCGAAGGTCGCGGCTCCCTGCTCACCGCTCTAGGCATGCAAGATGATGCTTCCGGCAAAATCCTCGCCGCTCAGTTCTTCTCCTCGGAAACTTCCCCAGGCTATTTCCGCCTGCTGCAGAGCCTCTTGCGCCGCTTCGGTGTCCCCCTCGCTTTCTACGGGGATCGTAGCGGCGTCTTTGTACGTAACGACGAGCACTGGTCGCTCGACGAACAACTCGCCGGCCAGCGCCAGCCCACTCAATTCGGCCGTGCTCTCCAACAGCTCGGCGTCACCTTCATCGCCGCGCAGAGCCCACAGGCCAAAGGACGCATCGAGCGCCTCTGGGGCGTGTTGCAGGATCGTCTCACCAGCGAACTGCGCTTGGCTGGCTCTTGCGATCTCGACTCAGCCAACCGCGTGCTGCGCCGCTTTGTGACCGATTACAACCGCCGCTTCGCTCGCTCTCCCCGCGACGACGCGAAAGCCTGGCGCCCGGCTCCAGAAAATCTAGAGCGGATCTGTTGCTTCACTCACGATCGCGTCGTCAGCAACGACAACGTCGTCCAATGGAACGGCCACTACCTGCAGATCCATCCGCAGCCGCGACGATACAGTTTTGCGGGAGCCAAAGTGCAGCTCCATCACGCACTCGACGGCCGAATCGCTCTCTACTATGGCGACACCCGTCTACAATTCACCACCCGGGGGGTGACATTTCTACGTTGCCGTTAGGGTGACAGAATTACGTTGCTACAACATGCCCTGCGACCGCGATTGTTTCCTCGGCGACGAGGCCAAATCGCCTCGACCGTGGTCGTAAGGCCCCCACGAGGAGTGAATTCGCCGGTCACGCGGCAACTGACCGGTCGAGCGGCATCAACGATATCGCGAAGCATCCGATTCACGGCGTTCTCATAGAAAATTCCGAGATTTCGGTATGCGAGCAGATACATCTTCAGAGCCTTCAACTCGAGGCACACTTTACTCGGTTCATATCGGATCGTGATCTTGCCGTAGTCCGGCAGTCCGGTCTTTGGGCAAACAGATGTGTATTCCGGAAACTGAATGGTGATCTCGTAGCCGGGAAAGTGGTTGGGCCACGTCTCCAGCTTCGGTAAGCGGGCGTGAATTCCCGCCATCGAGTGAGCGTCAGTGTATTGGGGCATTCTCTTCCTCTAAGTGGCAATTCTAACGATATTGATTCTACACTTCGCGCCCGATTCATCCCATCTTGCCTGCTCGAGGCATTTTGAGTATGCTCACAAAAATACGGGCGCCCACACCGGTTAGGACTCAGGCTAGGCTATAGGATGATCTGTCCGCAATGTCGGAGTGCTGACTGTTACCGCTCGCATCGAGAGGGCGTCCCTGATTTACTCGCGACATTTATAGGTTTCAGGCCCTGGCGCTGTCACACCTGCGACAGGCGCTTTTACGCCCGGCGAGTTGCGTACGCGTTTAGCCGTTACGCGCACTGCTCGAAATGCGGAAACTTCGATCTGGAACGCATCTCCCGCGGGCGTGTCGAGGACGGAACCGTGATTTCCTTGAAGCGCTGGATCGGCATTCCCGCCTACCGTTGCGAGCTTTGCAGGCGACGATTTTTCAGCATCCTATCTTTTCGCCGAATTGTGCCTTCGACAAGCCGCACCGCCAGACCAGTGAGCGGCGAAGAGCCAAGCCCGGCCTCACCAGTTTCCGGATTCGAATCAACGTAGCTCCGCCTCGCTTCCCGACCTAATCGGGTCTGCCCAAAGCGCCCTCTTAAGAGCTCCTTCCAGTCGTTGTAACGCACAATTAACATTCCCGTCACGGCTGGTTCAAGGCGGGCACATAAGGTTTGCCGTCCCCGTAATCGGTCAAGGGGGAAGGCGCGACTGCAAATCTGTCTCTCTCCGCGCTCGTGCGAAATAGCTGCAACTCTTTGTATTGGTTTTCATCTCCACTAAGGCCGGCACCATCAGCAAAGTGGGATCCAGGTGGACGCCGGGTTCGCGGCAACCGGAGGGCGAGCGTGTGGGCTGGTGGGCCATCGCCTTCGCTGAACCGGGGGGCTGGCGCGGATCGGTAGGTTCGGAAGTTAAATTTCAAGGAGGAAGGGAATGCGAGCACTTGCACTATGGATTCTAGCGTTCGGCATCGCTGCATCTCCGGCGATAGCACGAGCCGCTGGGACGGGGGATGACAAGGATTCAACCGCTGCCAAGCCAGCGGGCACTGCGAAAGCCGCAACGGATAATAAGACGCCGGACGCTTCCTCTAAGTCGGACGCGCCGGCAAAACCGGCCTCGCCGACCATGGAAAACGAGCTTCAACAGCTTCGTGAACTTCTTGAGGCGCAGTCCAAACAGCTTCAGGAGCAGAACGATGCGTTGAAGGAACAGCGCCACGAAATGGAAGCGATGCAGCAGAACCTGAGGGCGGTGAATGCTCCACTCGTGAATGAGGGCGCATTGCCTGCCTCTAGTTTAGCCGCCGATCCAGCTTTTTCTAACGGTTTCGTAGCTTCTGCAGACCAGGACAAGCCTGATGCGTATGAGATTCGTTTCAAGGGAATCACGCTCAAGCCAGGAGGGTTCCTGGCGGCGGAAGGTGTTTGGCGTCAGCGCGGGTCAGTATCCACGGTCAATACCGACTTCAAGTCCATCCCAATGCCCGGCGCTTCACAGTCGAAACTGGCGGATTTGGAATTTACGGGCCGGCAGTCGCAACTCAGTATGTTGGCCGAAGGGAAAGTAGATTCCACGCGGCTCCGAGGATACGTCGAGACGGACTTCCTCAGCGCCGGCGTTACCTCCACCAATACGGAGAGCAACAGCTATACGCTCCGCATGCGGCAGGCGTGGGGACAGGCAGCTACCGATAGCGGATGGGAAGTCACTGGCGGCCAGATGTGGAGCCTGGTTACCGAGACCAAGAAAGGCACCGAACCACTCACAGAAGCAAAGCCGATGACGATCGATGCACAGTACACCGCCGGCTTCAGTTGGGCACGGCAGTTTGGGTTCCGAGTCTCGAAGAGCTTCGGCGATAAATTTACGCTCGCTGTCTCAGCCGAGAATTCCTCGACAACTTTCGTGGCCCATGGCTTTGCGATTACTAATACGACCACAATTCCCGCCGGCGCAACGGGCACTGCGGTGCTACTCACGACTGCCACCAGCATCGGCAACACCCTGGTTGGCAACATCGGCGATACATCAGGGCTTGAAAACAACCAGAACAATTATTCCTACAACTCGAGTCCCGATTTCGTAGTCAAAGGTGCTATAGACCCGGGATGGGGCCACTACGAGATCTTTGGCGTTGTGGGAACCGTCAAGGCGCGTATCTTCCCCTGCGCTACTGCCAGCGTTGCACTTCCCTGCGCGGACGGTACAACTTCTCCCTCTGCCTTCGGAGCCAACAATGACATCCGAACAACGGGAGGAATCGGGGCCAACGCGCGTGTGCCACTTTTCAACAAGCATCTCGACGCCGGAATTCATTTCCTTGGCGGCGACGGCATCGGGCGCTACGGAACGACTACTCTGCAAGATGTAACAGTGCGGCCGAATGGTACCCTCGTGCCTCTCAGGAGCTACCAGGCGTTGGGTACGCTCGAATTGCACGCGACTCCAAAGCTGGACATATACGCTTACGTAGGTGGCGAATACCTCCGTAGGGCCTCTTATATAAATCCGATCAACGGCGTTGTCGTGGGTTATGGCTCGAACGCATTCTCTAACAAAGGATGCAACACTGAGACCTTGCCCAGCTCAGGCAACACCGCCCTCACGTCCATCAACTTGTCTGGCGGGACAGCAGCTCCAACGAAAACCGGTCTTTCACCGACGGCGTACAACGGTTTCTTGCCCGGCGCTGCTCGGGAGCTGCACCGCAGACACAAGGAACATTATCGAAGGGACTCTGGGATTCTGGTATCGGTTCTATCAGGGACCGAAGGGCCGCCTGCAGTCCGGCATCCAGTACTCCTACGTCGTCCGAAACACTTGGGCTGGGACGACCACTTCATCGGAGACCTTCGCTAACCCAACAGGTTCTACGAGCATGGTCTTTACCTCGTTCCGCTACTACCTGCCGTAGATTCGTCGCGGAAGAGCTGCAGTTCAGAAGTTTGAATAGGCTTGAAGAAGGGCGCTCCCGAAAGGAGCGCCCTTTTTTTACGCTGATGATCGGTGCGAGCGAGTAATGCCGATTACTTAATGAGCCGTTTCGGGAACGATGCGCCGAAGTGTGTCTTCCACTCCTTGCGGCTTGAAACCAAACGGGCCCGGACCCGACTTGTAGCTCACCCGTCCATCGCGGTCGATCACGTAAAGGCGATCCGGCCAGCCTGTGTAGGCTCGTTCGGTCGCATTGTCGAAGTTATCGACCACGGCGGGAAATTTGATGCCAAGCTTCACGACGCACAGCTGCCCCATCTCGCTGCGCTCGTCGAAGCTCTTCGGGCTCGCAAATACTACGTGGTCATCCAGATTGTCGGGATCCTGCCACACATCGCTGGTGTGCGCTTCGCGAATGTAAACCACGTAGAACGCCACCCGATCGCCATACTGCTCGTAGAGTTTATTGAGAGCGGGAACCTCCCGCCGAAAGGGAGGTCACGTGTAGCTGCCGAACACGAGGACTACGGGTTTCTCGCCGCGCAAAGATGACAATCGAAAGCTCGATTTGTGGTCGGGACTCTCGAGCGAAAAATCCGGCGCCATATCGCCGACGCTCACCTGGCCCGCCCGGGCCACTTGCCAAAGCGGCTTGAATGGCAGCGCAGCAAAAACCGGCCACGGGACGTGTTTCATCGTCGCCGCAAAACGATCTGGCGATTGCGTCATCACGCCGAACAGTAGCATCGTCAGCGCGGCATACAGCGCCGCGATCGCCACCAGGATTCGCGCAAGAACCTTCCAGGTAGAATTGATTTTCTTCGCTTCAGGCATCGAGTGGCGCGCAATCTACACTTTGCTTGCCTGCGCGTCTCTAATCTTTTTGTATTACGGTCCCGTCACGATGTCAGGTGGAAGCTCCGTCAGTTTGGATGCGGGGCGTTCTGCGGTATATCCTCCGGACGTGCCACGTTCCATCGCCCGGTCGCCAACTCTCGGTTTGATCCTCGGACTCGCGATTACCGTCGCGGCAGTGGTGGCCTATGCTTGGTATACCACCGCTCAAATCTCAGGCTTGCGAAAATTGCAAAATGAATTTGCCGACCGCAACCGGAAGGACTCGCTGCAATTGTTGCGTATCCAGAACGACCTGAATTCTCTGGGACTCGCGATGCGGGATATGCTCGAGAGCGATGAAGCGCATCCGCTCGCGGCTTGGTCAGCGGAGTTTGACCGAATTCACGCCGATCTCGATGATGCCCTTCGGCTCGAAGCGCAACTCGCGGTGGCCGCCCGCACCCCCGAACAGCGCCAGTATCTTGCAGATTCATTCACGCAATTCTGGGACTCAGCCACCGGCGCCTTTTCGTTGGCGCGCGCCGGAAATGTCAATGCGGCTCGCGATCAAGTTCGGTCGGTGTTGCAACCGCGCCAGGCATCCCTGACCAACGCGGTGGCCCGGCTGCTGGTCGAAAATTATGAAAGCGAGGCGAACGCGTCGGCCCAGGTGCTGCAGATCTACGATCGCGTCCAGCGCCAGGTCTACTTTTTTCTGGCCGCCACGCTCGCCGCGATCCTGGCCACCGGCCTCTATCTGATTCATTCGAATCGCCGGCTATTCGAGCGGCTGGCGTCGCTGTCCCGTCAGCGCAGCGAACTCGCGCGGCAGTTGATTGCCACCCAGGAGTCCACGCTGCGTCATATTTCCAGGGAGCTTCATGACGAATTCGGCCAGACCCTTACAGCCGTGGGTGCGCTGCTCAGCCGCGCCGAAAAGCAGATGCCCGAGGGTTCCGGCGCTCGCGAAGAATTGCGTGAAGTGCGTGACATCGCGCAGCAGACTCTCGAAAATGTGCGTAGCCTTTCACAATCGCTTCATCCCGTCATGCTCGATGAAACGGGTCTAGAGAGCACGGTCGATTGGTACCTCCCAATGTTGGAGAGACAGACGGGCATCACAGTTCACTACGAAAAATCGGGCGCGTCATTCCCGATCGATGGCGGCGCGGGAATTCACATCTATCGAATTTTGCAGGAGGCGCTGAACAACGTCGTCCGGCATTCCGGCTCGCGCGAAGCATGGGTTCGCCTGCGCTTTCTTGCTAACCAACTGGAACTGGATGTGGAAGATCATGGCACGGGTTTCGAGACGCAAAAATCGAAGCCGGGTATCGGCCTCGTCGCCATGCGTGAACGTGCCCAGCTGCTGGCGGCGGCCATCGAAATTTCGCAAGCTGCCCCAGCGCGGTACCTTGGTGCGGCTAAGTGTCCCGCGCCGCAAACTGGATTCCAATGGCAACTAAGATCAAAGTTCTGCTGGTGGACGATCACAGCCTCGTACGCCGCGGTTTTCGCCGCATGCTGGAAGACGAGGCGGATATTGTCGTGATTGGGGAAGCCAGCAACGGAGATGAAGCCGTGCAACTGGCCCGCGAACTTGCGCCGCAGGTGATTGTGATGGACTGCGCGTTGCCCGGCACAAGTGGATTGGCAGCGACGCGCAAGATTCTCGAAACGGATCCGTCTAAGGCGATCTTGATGCTCAGCATGCATTCGGAAGACACGCTGGTGCGCCAGGCGCTGGACGCTGGAGCTCGCGGTTACATTCTCAAAAATGCGGTCGACTTGGAACTGGCAGCCGCCATTCGCAGAGTCGCCGCAGGTGAGATTGTGCTCGACGCGCAATTGGCCAAGCCGGCCAATCTTCGTGGCGAGCGAAACGCCGGCCTCACCGCCCGCGAACTCGAAATCCTGCAGCTCATCGTGAACGGCAAGTCGAACAAGGAAATAGCCGACGATTTAAAGCTCAGCGTCAATACCGTTGCGGTTCATCGCGCCAATATCATGGAGACTCTCGGCATCCACAAAACAGCTGAACTCGTCGTCTATGCCATTCGTAACGGGCTCGTTAATATTTCGTGAAAGGTTACTTCTAATGGTTTTACAGTATTGCTCCCAATAAACGTCTTCTCTAAATTACTCTTCGCTTGGCCGCCAAAGGCTCCCCGCTTGAGGCGCACCCCCCAAGCAAAGTTGACCTTACCCGGCTGGCTCGAATGGGCTGGCCGGGAGTTTCCTCCCCCGCAAACCCCTGTGATTGCATGCCGCGCGGCCACGCTGGGCATACCAATCCGGTTTCCCGAGTCCCGCTAAGAATGTTAGAATTGCCCTACGCGAAGTAAGAACCAGCTGCTTTTTGGCGATATCGTCTAAAGGTTAGGACGGAGCCCTCTCAAGGCTCAAATCCGGGTTCGAGTCCCGGTATCGCTACCAAAATTCGTTAGGGATTCGCTGGTTTTAGCTCGACTCGTCGCCAATTTTACTCAATTTTTAGCCGTTCAACAGCAGTCGGCAATCCTGTAGAGTGGCGACTGTGAGTGGGACCGTCGATCTCTACAACAACGCGTACGGGCATTATGAGGCCGAGGTGTACCGACTGGTGCGGGTCGAGTACCTACGGCAAGGATCTGGGGCAGACGGGTTGGACAACCACGCAAGAGTCAGAGGAAATTCCGCAAACGCTGCAGACTCAGTTCGAGTTCGAATGTGCTGGAGATTGGGTGCGGCTCCGGACGGTATGCCCTCCAGATTGCCGGTCAGGTGGGGTGCCGCATCGTGGGTGTGGACATCAAAGCTGCTGGTGTAGACAACGCGAATCATCTGGCCGCTGCGCAAAATCTGTCTCTCACGGCGGAGAGCCTGAGACGTAAATAGTGTCGCGTGTTTAGTCACCGTCGAAGCGGGCGCCTTGTACTTTCGAGGTAGGTCGCCAGTGGCTCGACCCGAATGATTTCTCGTTTCATAGATTTCCTCCGTTGTGGCACGGTTTCGCAGCCGAGCCGCGAAGATTCGATGGCAGGAGTAAACCGGTTTTCTCGAATGGACCGTGCTCGCGCTACATCGTTCGTCGGCACTGGTTGGCGAACCTACTGCAGAGCAATTCCTCGCGAAGTCCGTGAAGCCAGGCGGCGGATGTTTCTGTTCAGCGCACGCGCTAGCGATGCGCGGTGGCATGATTTCGCATGAAGAGGTAGCTGCGCGCAGTGCGATCGGCTACTACCTGTTCAGCCCTCCTGGAGAAAACGAGCGCCTGCTGCGGGACGCGGGTTTTGCGCGCATCGAAGTGCTGGACACCACGGCGAGCGCTGCAGAGATTTCAACGCGATGGCACAACGCGCGGGAGAAACACGGCGAAGCGCTGGCGGCTATCGAAGGCCGGGTGAATTTCGAGGGGCTGCAGAAGTTTTTGGCAACGGTCGAAAAACTCAGCCGAGAGCGCAGGCTGTTGCGACTCCTCTACGTTGCCGAAAGACCTGCCAACTGAACCTTCCGCATCGCAACTGGTTACTTCGTTTCCGCCGCTTTCAAATTACCGCCGCTTCGAACCCCGAATTGCCGACCGAGCGCCGCGCGCTGGCTTTTGCGTCAAAACCGCTGTGCCCGAGTGCGACGAACCAGCCGAGGCGGCCGCCGCCTGAGCCGGTTGCTGGGCGTGGCGGTCGTTCGAAGCATTCCGCCAATTCACCTTCGGCATGATCAACGACGTATCCACTCGATCGCGATACTTCACCGCAATATTCATCAGCGAATCGAGCAGCGAATCCGACAGCCAGTGCGGCTTCAATCCCAGATCGATCAGCTTCGAATGCTTCGCATTGTAATAATGCTCTTCGGCTTCCACGCGCGGGTCCGGCAGATTCTCGATTTCAACCTTCAGCCGCATTTTCCGCGCCGCTTTCTGCACCAGTTGCGCAAGCTCCAGAATCGAGAACTGCTCGGTGAACTGATTGAAAACCCGGCATTCGCCTCGCGCCGCCGGTTCCAGGCAGGCCAGTTCGATGCAGCGCACCGTGTCGCGAATGTCGAGGAAGCCGCGCGTCTGGCCGCCCTTGCCGTACACAGTGAGCGGATGGCCGATCGCCGCCTCGACGCAGAAGCGATTCAGCACCGTGCCGAACACCTCGTCGTAGTCGAAGCGATTAATCAGCGCTTCATCGAGCGCCACTTCATCTGTCAGCGTTCCGTATACCACTCCCTGGTTCAAATCCGTCGCGCGCAGCCCCCAAATCTTGCATGCAAACATGATGTTGTGGCTGTCATGCACCTTCGACAGGTGATAGAACGAGCCCGGCTGCTTCGGATAGGGGAGCACGTCCTTGCGGCCGTTGTGCTCGATGGTGATGTAGCCTTCTTCGATGTCGATGTTCGGCGTCCCGTACTCGCCCATCGTCCCGAGCTTCACCAGATGGCAATCCGGACGCAATTCGCGAATCGCGAACAGAAGATTCAGCGTCCCCACCACGTTGTTCATCTGCGTGAACGACGCGTGCTTGCGGTCGATCATCGAATACGGCGCCGAACGCTGTTCGGCAAAATGCACCACCGCATCCGGCTCGAACGTCTTCACCGTGGAAGAAAGGAAGTCGTAGTCGGTCACGTCGCCCACGTACATCTCAATCGTGTTTCCCGTAAGCTCCTGCCAGACCTTCAGCCTTTCGGAAAGCGGTCGGATCGGAGTGAGGGATTGTGCTCCGAGTTCGTGGTCCCACTGGCGGCGGAGAAAGTTGTCAACGATCGCGACGGAGTGACCCTTGCTCGAAAGATACAGAGCCGTAGCCCAACCGCAATACCCGTCGCCCCCAAGCACTGCAATCCTCATATCCTCTCCTCCGTTTCTAACCTTTTCGCCCGCCCAGGTAACACCATTTCGAATCGTGACTCTAACATGCGAAACAACCGATTGCCCCGCGCTCGCGCCCGAATTGCCCTTTATGCCACCAGCCTCCGGAACGTCCCGTGTTCGGCCCGCGAAGCCCCGCTCGCATGGCGCGGTCAGTCGCTTTGTCAGGGGAATTAGGCCGAACGGCATCAAACGTCGAGCAGAATCAAATTTTACCCTCTCGACCCGCCACAATGCAATCCACTTAAGCATGCAGGCGCTTTCTAGGCCGGAATCGCATCCCTGCCTCATGTTCCGCCTTGCACCTGCCGATACCTCACCTGAAGGATTGGTGTTCGCAAAACGGTACGAGGCCACAATGCAAGAAAATGACAGGCGTTTCAGGCAGCGTTACGACATGAGAGTCCAGGTGAAAATTCGCAACCTCGACTCCCCCAATCTCACCGAGCAGCAGGTGGAATCATCAAATATTTCTGCTCGGGGCGTGTACTTCTCGACGGACCTGCCGCTCGACATCGGCGCCAGGGTCGAGATGTTCCTCACCATGCCGGTGGAAATTGCGGGAAAAGACTCGCGGCTTTGGCGCTGTACAGGACGCGTCGTTCGCATGCAACCGCGCAGTGCATCCCAACCGAAAGCCGGCAACGGAGTGGAGATTCACTATTACGAAGTGCTCGATAAAGCCCGGGCGGCCGTCGCAAATCCCCGCTCCGGACGTCTCCCGCTTCCGTAATTCCGGTGTACCAGAGCGGATGCTATTCGCGGAGGTCAAGAACGTATGCCCAGGCGAGCCCTAGTCGTTGACGACGAACCGGCTGTGTGCCAATTGATCCAGGGTGTCCTGAGCTCGTCTGGCTTGGATTCCTTGACCTTGACGAAAAGCGCAGACGCCACCGGATATCTGCGCGATGAAAAATTCGATGTGGTGCTGCTCGATTTTGCCATGCCTGCGCCGAGCGGAATCGAGCTCGCTCAGCAGGCTCGCGGCTCTGGGTTCAACCAGCGCACGCCCATCATCATGATAAGCGACGATCAGCGCCCGTCCGCCGTTTCCGAGGGATTCAACGCCGGCGCCAGTTTCTTCCTCTATAAGCCCATCGACACCACGCGCCTGCAAAGACTGATTCGAGTCACGCAAGGCGCCGTCGAACACGAAAAGCGTCGCTTCCGCCGCGTCCCAGTGCGCTCCAAAGTCCGCCTGAGTTCCGATCAGGGAGAATTGGATTGCGAGACAATCGATCTCAGCCTCAACGGCATGATGGTTCAGTCTCCCCGCACGGTTCCTGCGGGATCGCACGTTCGAGTCACCCTCGACATGCCCAACGGCGCCAAGCCTCTTCTCGGTACGGGAGCTGTGATGAGAACTGTCGGCGAGCATCAAATGGGGATTCAATTCAATCTGCTGCGTACAGACGAGAGTGGAAGACTGCAGGAGTTTCTCCTTCCGCTCATCATCGAAGGCTGAATGATTCCCGGCAAAATGATCGAAGATTTCCCAACCCGGCAGATGCGTCTGAGAGGGAAGGAAGCCCAATGTCGGATACGATGAAAGGAGCAGTGGCCAAACTAGCTGACGAGAACGGCTCGAGCCGTCGCCGGACGCAACGCGTCAAGATCGCAATACCAGTCACGGTAAGGATCCCGAAAGCGAACGCGTCGTTTTACGAAGAAACCACAGAAACCGTCGTAGTCAACGCGCACGGATGCCTCGCGTTCCTCGCCGTGCCGCTCGCACCCGGTCAGCAAGTTCGAATCATCAACCCGAAGAGCAGTGAGGAACAGGAATGCGCGGTTGTTTGGATAGGGCAGTTCAACGAAGGCAAAAGAGAAGTAGGACTCGAATTTTCTGAGCCCGCGCCGCGATTCTGGGGAATCACCTTCCCGCCGGAGGATTGGAACCCAGCCGATAGAAAGCTCCCACATGTCTTCTCACTGCCGCGTCCTTCAACATCCAGGTGAGAGAAGTTCGCTGGAAATCACGCACTCAAATTTAGTTGCGAAGCGGTCGCGCCCTGATCTCTCTCTGACTCAATCTGCTGGATCGTGCTCCGCAACCAGTTCCGCATCGCATCTTCAATCTCTTCTTGCGTCCCGCACTTGTAGAGATACTCCAGTGTCTCGCCTTCTTTTGTGAGAGGGATGTGGCGGCACGGAATCTTTGTTCCGCGCTGGTCAGGTGGAACCAGTTGCATGAGCACGCATTCCTCACATGGCGCTGGATTTTCCCGCGCATCATAGTTCATGCAGCTCGGCGAATCCTCGAAGGCCAGGTGTTGCCGCCACGGCTCCCGAGGCGAGCTGCCATAGCCCCCGCGTTCCAGCACTTTCAACTCGAACTTCAGGACATCCAATAAATCGCGATCGTCTCTAGGCATCAGAACCTCCTTCGCCCACAGAATGCCCTATCGGCACGCCGGACGATGTGCCTCACGCTACTGAAGCGTGTGACGGGGGTCACGCAAGCCTGCGTAGAAATACCGTTAACGACTTCGGAACCGGGTAATTATTAGCATCTTTTAACTTATCTCTGTTGCGCCCTCCTCTTAAAATCCCCCCGAACAGACGAAGCCGCGGCGAAACACGCTGAATCGCGAAATCCTGTTCGCCTTTCCAATCGGGCTCCCAACAAGCTTTCGGCCTCGTACGCTCAAAGTGACTTCGAGCACTGCGCCATGTGACTCAAGTCACAGATTTGCCTATCCGATACGTTGAGTATTGTCGTGCGTCGCGGCCGGGGTGGATCGCGATCGCGACGAATCTAGGGGAGATCCTATGAAGCGCTGGAAGGTTGCGTTTGCAATCTGCGGTTTCCTGGGAGCTTGGCTCTTGTCGAGCGGCATCGCCTGTCCCGTTCGCGCCCAGTCCACTCCCTCCGCGCAATCGAAAGCTCCCGAGTATGCTGGGTCTGAGTCTTGCAAGACCTGCCATGAGCAAGTCTACAAAAGCTGGGAGAACGGTCCTCATTGGAAACAAACCCTTAAAGAAGGCGGTATTGCCAAGCACGGTTGCGAAGATTGCCATGGCGCCGGCGCTGCCCACGTAGCCGACCCGGCCGACACCTCTACGCTGTTTCTATTTGAGAAAGCATCTGCCAAGGATATCAACGCTCGCTGCCTCACCTGTCACGCCGGCGGCCCACAGCACATGAACACCATCAACTCCGAGCACGCCAAGAACGACGTCAGCTGCAGCTCTTGCCACTCTTCGCACCACCCGGAGACCAGCGAGTTTCTGCTCAAGAAGCCTCAGCCCCAGCTCTGTTATGGGTGCCACCTCCAACAAAAGGCCCAGTTCGAAATGCCGTTCCATCATCGCGTGAATGAGGGGCTGATCCAGTGCAGCGATTGCCACAACGTCCACGGCACGGTGAAGCCCAAACAAGTGCGGACTTCCTCTACCCAGGATGCCGTCTGCTTTAAATGTCACACGGACAAGCAGGGGCCGTTCGTCTACGAGCACCAGCCCATCAAGACCGATGGCTGCGACTCCTGCCATCTGACCCACGGGGGCCCCAATCCTCACATGCTCAAGCTGAGCAACATCAACCTGCTCTGTCTGCAATGCCACACGGACTCAAGTTTTAGTGGGGCGCCGGGAGCTCCTTCGTTCCACAACCAGGCAAGCTTTTTCCAGTCGTGCGTGTTGTGTCACTCGCAAATTCACGGCTCTAACTTCAACGCATTCTTTTTTAAATAGAAGCTGCGATGAGATCAATCTCAACTAGCGGACACGTAGGTCAGCTCGGAATGAAGTTCCTGTTCAGAGGGAGAAAAGCTATGAACCGATGCCTGGGGCCCCGCTTGATTCCTTCTGTCCTCTTTGCCATGGCTCTCTTCCTTTCGCCTGTTGCTCGCGCCCAAGACGACACATCAGAATTGAAAGGCATCGATTCGGGCGGCTACAACATCCACTCCTCAATCGAATTCGGCTATCGAGCCAATGAAGTCAATGGCAATAAAAACACATACGATACCTTCATAAACCTCGGTCCCGGGGTCCGTCTCTTTGACTACACCCTGGATATGCGCTCGCTCGACCATAATGGCTTGCTTTTTGACAATTTGAGTTTCAGCAACTTTGGATATGGCGGCGATCCCAACGACGTAACGCGTCTACGCATCGAAAAGAATAAATGGTATGACTTTCGAGGGCTCTTCCGCCGCGATAAAAATTTCTGGGACTACAATCTCTACGCCAACCCGCTGAATCCAGCCGCACTGAATCCGCCCGGTTCTCTCACCACAGGCTGCATCGTTAGCGGACCGGCCACGGCTCATCCGGGTCTCCCGGGGTTCTGTTCCAATCCCGCCGTGCCGCAAAATAATTCACTGCATTCTTTGGATCTCGTCCGCCGCATGCAGGACTATGATCTCACCCTCCTTCCGGACTCCAAGGTGCGATTCCGGCTGGGCTATTCACGAAACCGCGACGAAGGTCCCAGCCTTTTCACCACTGACTCAGGGACGATCTCGGCGTTCAACCAGGCGAATAGCTATACGACAAACGCCTATCGCATGGGAGGTGATTTTCGCATCCTGCCCCGCACAACTATTTCCTACGACCAGTTCCTCACTTATTTCAAACAAGACAACATCATTACCGATAACCCGGTTGTGAGTCCGCAGAACTTCGGCTTCGTCCTCGCCAACCCGACCCCCGTGGGCACTCCCAACGGTACGCCCGTCGACCTGGGAAACATTTGGAGTACACAAACACCGGCCGAAGCGCTCCCCTGCGCGACTCCGATCGTGGCTGGTACGGCCAACACGGCTAACCCCACTTGCAACGCGTTCTTGTCCTATAGCTCGACGGGACGGCCGCGGAACTTCATGCCCACTGAGCGGCTCCGTTTCCAATCAAATTACTTCAAGAAGTTTGAGACGTCGGGTTCGATCGGTTATAGCTCGAGCGACTACAAATTCTCTGACCTCTCGGAGATCCTGAACGGCTGGACTGCCCGGTCTGCCGTGCGCGAAACCACCACGGGAGGGCCGGTAAGAACCAAACGTGTTTCGGTCAATGCTGATTGGGCGGGCACATATTCGATAAATGACAAGCTACGGATTCTCGATTTTTTCCGGTATGACAATTGGCGCATCCCCGGCCAGTGGAACACGCTCGCGACCAATGGCTTTGGAGCTGTCGTACCGGTGGCAGACCAGGCTGTTGTTAAGGGCCTTCTGTTGCCCATTGGGGTGTTTAACTCGACCAGCTGCACGGCGGCATTAAACTACAACCAGATTGGTTGCCCGCAACACACCGCAAGCTCTGCTGCCGATCTCACCAATGAGCTCGTGACCCAATTCCTCGGGCAGAACATCAAGGCGAATACATTCGAAGTGGAATACGATTTCAACCGTCGCTACAGCGCCCACATCGGCTACGTCTACGAGAACCGGAAAATTTCCACCATGAACGCCGTCTTTGATACCGGGGAGTTCTACTTTCCGGGCGGAGCCGCGGGGAATGCAGGGAATCTGTTTCTGGCCGCCCGGGGCGATTGTGCTCTTACCGGAACGCCGCCGGCCCTGCCGGCTGGTTGTTCGCTGGTAACAACCGGTCCCATGGCCGGTGCCGTGCAAGAAGGTTCTCCCGGGAATCCGATTCCGGATGCGGGTAACGACACGTCTCGCAATATCGTTACGATCAACGGAAATGCCCTGTTGCTGGGCGTCGTCGCACGTCCTATCGACGCCCTGCGCATCACTGGCGATTTTGAATTCGGTTACAACGACTATGCCTTCACTCGAATCGATCCCCGCCAAGTGCAATCCTACAAGATCCATGCCACCTACAAGCCCCGGCCGTGGGCCAATCTCACTGGCGCCGTGGACATCCACGAAAACCGCGACAATGTGACTACGGTCAACAACCTTGAGCATGACCGTTCTTACAGCTTCTCAACGATGTTGATGGCGAACCGCCGCCTCTCTGTGGACTTCGGTTATAACTACTGGGACATGTACACTCAGTCCTTCGTCTGTTTTAACTATTCGATAACTTACTTGAATCCGACTCCTCCTCCCAACACCCTACCCGTAAGCACTTCTCCTCCTGGAGTAAATACAGCTCCTTGTCCCATTGCGGGTGCATCTGTGGGCCCTTCCGGCCTTGGGGCGCTTTCAACCTACAGCAGCAAGGATCACTTCGCCCATGCCGGCGTGTTATGGAAACCGATGAAACGCGTGACGACCGCCGTCGGGTACGCGGGCAGCTTTGTCCGCGGCAACACGATTTTCCTTAACCCGCTCACGCCTTCCGGGACGCTCAATTTCAACTATCAGCAGCCCTACGCTTCAATCACGATCGATCTCTACCGAGGTCTCTCATTTAAAACGGCCTGGAACTATTATGGCTACAACGAGACGGGAGTCACGAATCCGTTCGGTCTTGCGGGAATTCCGTTGCAGGATTTTAACGGCAGCAATGCGACATTTTCATTCCGATATGCATTTTGAAAATTTCGCTGAAACGGAGGTACGCGTGATACCTTTCAGCATCATTCGTAGGAGGATGCGATGAAACGTTGGGCGTTTCGATCGGTTTTGGCGGTTTTGTTGTTTGTCGTACCTGCGCTGAGCCTCACCTTGTCAACGCGCGCCGCGGATGATCCGGCAGCTCTCTTCAAAACCAAGTGCGCCGCGTGCCACGCTGCAGACGGCAGCGGCAACACCGAGACTGGCAAGAAACTCGAAACGCCGGACCTGCGCTCAGAGGAAGTGCAGAAGCTGACCGACGCGCAGCTGATTGACGCCACGGCCAACGGTAAAGGCAAGAAAATGCCGGCATACAAGGGCAAGCTGACTGACGATCAAATCAAAGAGCTTGTTGGCTATATTCGGGGAATTGGTAAAAAGAAATAACCAAGTTCTCAAACCATCTTAATCGTGCAGCACTTGGGCTCGGTCTTGTGGGAAGTTCTGCGAGGACATTGCATTGAATTTGCCATCGCCTGAAACCTTGTTGTACGCGTTGCTAGTGATCACGGCGGTTCTCATCGCCATCATCGTCGTCCGTCCTTCGATAACAGTCTCTCCAACCGGTAAAATGCTCGCCTTCGTTTCCTTCTGCGTGCTGCCGGTTCTGTGCGGATCCATGGCAGCCTCTACCCACATCGAACGTTCCAAGCAGACGAAATTTTGCCTTTCCTGCCACATCATGGAGCCCTACGGCAAAAGCCTATACGTGGACGATCCTTCCTATATTCCTGCCGCCCATTTCCAGAACCATCGCGTTCCTCCCGACGAAGCGTGCTACACCTGTCACACCGACTACGGCCTCTACGGCGGATTTCGCGCCAAGCTCGGAGGATTGCGTCACATTTACATCCAATATTTCGGCACGCCGCCGCGGCCCGAAGACATCCAGCTTTACAAACCTTATAACAATCGCGAATGCCTGCACTGCCACGCAGGCGCTCGCTCGTTTGAGAGCAACGCGGTACATACCGCGATCGGGACCAGCTCAGCCAGCAACGAGATGTCCTGCATATCCAGCGGTTGCCACGATACGGTCCACAACGTGAAGGATCAATCGAAAGTGAAATTCTGGACGCCGGGGCAATAGCCATGAAAGAAATCCAAATCGAGACGAGCCCTGCGCATATCCGGAGTGCTCTTGATCCTCGGAATTGTCGTTGAGATCATCAGCCTGCTCTGGGAAAAGCCGCTGGCCTTCTTGCTGTTCGTCGGCGTGGGAGGTGCTCTCACTTTTGTAGGTATTGTTCTCTATCTTTACTCTCTGCTGCCACCGGCTGTCGAATCTTCGTCGCAACCCCGACCGAAAAACTCTTAGCTCAGCTTCCGAGTACCCGAGGCGCTGGGATGTTACTTGTGCAAGTCCGGGCAACGCCCCGTTCGCCTTCGCGCTTCTAATGATCTTCGCAAGATAACTGTTGAATTGCAGGCAACTGCGCCGCGGATGAATGCTCGCGGTACGTTGCAACTATGTTAGATTGGCTCGCTCACCAGAAAAGGCGGCACATAAGCATGATTCGAAGATTTCTTCGACCCGCAGTCTTTCTGCTCGTGATTTCTCTTGGTGTCCCGCTTGGTCAATTTTCATCCGCGTCTCAGCCGGACGTCCTTCTCACCTCCATGCAGCGCGAATTGCAGCGTGCCACGGCGGCGCTCGCAAAGGCGAATCCAGCTCCCTACTACATCAGCTACACAGCAGCCGATATCAATGCCACCGTCATCTTCGGCATCAGCGGTAGCATCGCGGTTTCGAGCAGCATTCAAAGGCGCCAGGCAGACGTGATCATGCGCGTGGGTTCGGCCGCGCTCGACAACACCCACAGCAAAAGCCGGGCCTCCGGAATTATGTCCAGCACCCTTCCTCTTAGCGACAATCCAGATGCGATCGGCCGCGTTCTCTGGCAACTCACCGATCGCGAATACGAGCAGGCCTCCGCCGCCTTCCTGAAAGTAAAAACGAACACTGCGGTGCAATCCGAGGAGGAAGATAAGTCGCCTGATTTCTCGCAGGAACCAGCCGAGAACCATATCAACCATGCCCACACTAACGTTTCTGTGGACCAGAAAGCGTGGGAGAATCGCATTCGCACGGTCTCTGGCGCGTTCCTGAAGTATCCCGAGATCTACAGTTCGGTTGTGTATCTGCAGGTTTCCGCGACCCGTTCCTATCTCGCGACAAGTGAAGGCACCGCGCTGGTCCACCCCTCAGAAATAAGCCGCCTGGTGATCCAGGGCGAGACGCGCGCCGACGATGGCATGGATCTGATGCGCGTCGAAACCTTCCAGGCCGCAACTCCAGGCCAGCTCCCGTCCGACGCCGAGCTGAAGGCCAAAGTGGACCGGATTGCGTCGGATCTAAAAGCCCTCAGAAACGCCCCCGCCGCCGAACCCTACGCGGGGCCGGCGATGCTGTCTGGCCGGGCTTCGGCGGTTTTCTTTCATGAAGTTCTGGGGCACCGGCTTGAGGGGCATCGGCAGAAGGATCAGAGCGAGGGGCAGACGTTCACGAAGAAAGTGAACCAGAAGGTGCTGCCGGAATTTCTTGAGCGTTACGGACGATCCGACGCTGAAAGAACTCAACGGAGTTGAGCTGGCGGGAACCTATAGCTTTGACGATGAAGGAGTTCCGGCTGAGCGCGTGGTGGCTGTTGAAAATGGCGTGCTGAAGAATTTTCTGATGTCGCGCATGCCGATCACGAACTTCAGCCACTCCAATGGCCATGGCAGGCGGCAGCCGGGGCTGATGCCTACGGGCCGGCAGGGCAATTTGATTGTCACGTCAACAAAATCCGTTAGCGATTCTGAATTGCGCGCGAAGTTTGTGGAAGAAATCAAAAAGCAGGGAAAGCCCTACGGCTTGTATTTCGAAGACATTCAAGGCGGCTTCACTCTTACGCAGCGCGCGCTGCCGCAAGCGTTTCAGGTGATTCCGGTGATGGTGTGGCGCGTGTATGCGGACGGGCGGCCCGACGAACTCGTGCGCGGTGTGGATATTGTCGGCACGCCGCTGCTTTCGCTGAACAACATTATTCTCACTGGCGACAAACTTCAGGTGTTCAACGGAATCTGCGGCGCGGAGTCGGGGCAAGTCCCTGTGTCGGCCGCAGCGCCAGCGATGCTTTTCTCCGAGATCGAAGTGCAGAAGAAAAATAAAGGCACGGATCGTCCGCCGCTGATGCCGCCGCCGGGTGCAGATCAAAGCTCGGCTCCGCTCACGGAAGGAGCGCCGGTGAAGGCGCAATCGAAGAGCGGCTCGCAGAATGGAGTGACGGCGAAACCATGAGCGCGACCTCCTATTTGTTCCGGCTTCGTGATTCACGTTTCACGCTGATGTTTATTTTTGTGCTGGGAGTGGCTGCTGCGTTGTGTGCGGTGCCAGCCTCGGCGCAAGACAAGAGCGAAAAAGCACTGTCCGCGTCGGCGAAAGCCGCCGCGTCTGATCCCGTGCTGGCGGCGATGCGCGAGGAGTTGGAGCGTTCGAAGGCGCACCTGAAGATGGAGAACATCGCTGCGCCCTACTACATCGAATATTCCGTCCTCGATCTGGATGAATACGATGCCGAAGCTGCATTCGGAGCGCTTCGCCAAAAGCAGCGCTCGCACGGCAGGTCGGCGCGCGTGGTTGTTCGAGTGGGCGATTACAAGCTGGACAGTTATTACGGCCCCGGAACCGGGTTCGTCGATCTGGCGCCGCTTGACGATGATGCCACCGCACTTCGCCACCAGTTGTGGCTCGCGACAGACCAGGCCTACAAGGCGGCCAGCCAGGCGCTCGCGGCTAAGAAAGCTGTCTTCAGCCAGTTCAGTTCCGGGCAGCCATTCGACGATTTTGCCGCGGCCCCCGCGCTTCAATCCATTGGCCCCTGGGCGAAACTTGATTTCAATCCCGCTCCCTGGGACGCGATGCTCGAGAAAGCGACCGATCTCTTCCGCGCCGATCCCAAAATCCAGTCGCTCACTTCGCAGCTGCGCTTCCGCGCGGTGAACCGCTACTTCGTCAACACGGAAGGGACGGTGACGCGCAAGGGTTACACCGTTTATTTCATGAATCTATCCGGCGCCACGCAAGCGGACGACGGAATGCGCCTGGAGCGCTCGCCCTACTACTCCACCGGTTCGCTGAAAGAATTGCCGACGGCGGAAGCTTTCCAGGCCGACGCGGTGAAGATGGTGACAACTTTGAAAGCGCTTCGCGAAGCTCCCATGGTGGACGAGGAGTATCGCGGCCCGGTGCTGTTCTCGAATGATGCGGCGAGCGACGTGTTCTACGGGATGATCGGCGAGAACGTGTTGGGGAGAAGGCCAAAGCCCGGTGACTCGTCGCGCACGGAAGGAGAGTTTGCGTCGAGCTACAAGAGCCGGGTGCTGCCCAACAGCATATCGGTAATCGACGATCCCACGCTGACAGTTTTCGACGGTAAGACACTGATCGGCAGCTACGACATTGACGACGAGGGCGTGCGCGCCGCGAAAGTTTCGGTGATTGAAAACGGCGAGCTCATAAATTATCTGGTGGGCCGCGAGCCGATTCGCGATTTTCCCGAGTCCAACGGCCACGGACGCGCCGCGCCGGCCCAGGCGCCAACGCCGAACATGGGCAATCTGATCGTGTCGTCGAAGCAAGCGCTCTCGCCCGACGACATCAAGAAAAAGCTGATCGAGATCTGCCGCCAGGAAAATAAACCATACGGCTATCGAGTGGAAACGCTCGCGGGATACAGCCCGCGCCTTCTCTTCCGCGTGTATGAAAAAGACGGGCATGAAGAACTCGTCCGCGGCGCGGAATTCAACGAACTGGACACGCGAGCTCTGCGCAATGATTTGATCGCAGTGGGCAACGACGCGCTGGTGAGCAACCGCGAAGGGCAGATCCCCATGACGGTCATCAGCCCGTCGATACTATTCGACGAGATCGAAGTGAAACGCACAGATGCGAAGAATGCAAAGCTGCCTGAATACCCGCCGCCGGATCTGGTCTCGAGCCACTGAAAACGGAAAAATCCCGCCCACCGCAGGCCTGAAAAAAACGACATTAGAGCGGACAGGAAACGCTCAGCCGCATGTGGGTCAACCCGCGCGAAGGCGACGCCGTAAAGTTCCTGAAGGAGCTGATGATCCTCCGGTGCGAGCACGAGGAAGACTGAGGCCGCGCAATTCCCGGATTCAGCGCCGGAGGGCGCGGCGGAAGCTAGCCCACTCCGCAAGGAATGGGTCGATGGTATATAAATTCCCCAAGCGCTGTAGGCGCGACCCATGTCTCTTCAGCGCAGGAGGCGCGGCAGAATATATAGCCGGGAACATGTCTGACACTTTAGACCGGGCACATCCCTGACACTTTTTCGTCCGGTTCCACGAGGGGATGGGGTGCAGGGGAAGGGGAAGCGTCCCCTTCTCCTGCCTCATCCCCGGAGAATTCTTTTTCTTTGGACAGCGGCACGGTCACTCGTCGGTGACTATCGAAGCGGGCAATCGGAAAGGCCGCGAAGTAGACTGTATAGAACCGCTCATCCACCGGCTGCAAGCCGATCGCTTCTCCGATCAGAGTTTCGCTCAGAAACACGTGCTGGTGCTTCCAGGAAAACACCCCGCGCGCTCCTACGCGCCGCACTCGCAGCGCGCTGCCATATTCCGGTTCCGGCACGCGCGCCGGATACACACGCGTCGATCGCGTGTACACCGTGCTGGGAGTTTCCTGTCCCAGCGCTTCGTGCGGACGCTCTTCGTTGTACTCCCGGCGAAAGCGATCGAAAGCCCGCTGCTGCGCCCGCCGATTCGCTGCCGGCGGCATCGCCGTTTCTTGCTTCAACGTGCGATGCATGCGCTCGTGCCGCCCGTTCTGCTCCGGATGTCCTGCCGCAATGCGCTCCGGCACGATCCCCAGTTTCATCCACCACACTGCCAGGCGCGAAAGTCCGGCCATCGCTCGCGACGCAAACGGCGCCCCGTTATCGGTGCGGATGGCTTCTGGCAATCCGCATTCGCGAAACGCCGATTCGAAAATCGCCCGCACCGGCTCGTAGCTGGTCTTCCGCACCTGTTGGCAACGCAACAGGTAGCGGCTGCAAGCATCGGTGATCGTGAGCGGATCGATCCGCTCGCCATCGCCGGTCTGAAACCACCCTTTGAAATCCGCGCACCACACCCGGTTGGGCCCATCGGCCGTCGCAAACGGCTGCGTGTAGGGCGGAGCGCGCCGCCGCTTCTTGCGCGGAACCACCAGCCCTTCCCGCGCCAGCAGCGTGCCAATCGTGCTCGCCGCCGGCCAATGTCGCTGTGCTTGCTCCCGCTCGAGCACACGCTTTAACTTGCGCGGCCCCCAACTCATGTGCGCCCGCCGCAGCTCGAGCACCGCTTCGGCGATTTCCTCCGGCATCTGATTGGGATGTTGTCGCGGGGCCCGCTCCTGATCCTGCAACGCCTCCAGTCCTCTCTGCTGGTAGCGCCGCAGCCAGTAATAGCCGGTCTCCCGCGAGATTTCGTACATCGCACACAGCTCCGTCATGCTATGCAAACCGCGTTCCTGCTCCAACACAAACCGCATTCTCTCGTCCACCACACTGCTCGCTTTCCAGGGCATCCAGCTTTTCTACACGCCCCGTCCACGACAGTGTCAGGTATGTCCCCAGTCCATTCTGTCAACCATGTCCCCGGTCTGCACCCATCACGGACCCAGTCCTTACGGACTGGGCTAACTTCTGTCGCGCCTACGGCGCTGAACAACCAGCTGAACGACTCGAAGATCAGCGGGTAGATTTAGGCTGACATTCCTGCGCGATTCGAAGTGCAATAATCGAAAAAGATAATTAGAAAAGGGAACTCGGATAGAATGTGCGCCGGGTGGGGAGGATCTTTGATGCGAAAAATTATTTTCGCGGTAACGTTGCTGGCATTTAGTGCTGCGATGGCTGCTGTATATTCGGGATCGGCGGCGGCTCTGGCACAGAAGCATAAGGCTACGACGGAAGGAAATTGGATTGAAGGGGTGAGCGACGGGCGGAATCTTGTGGTGGATATGACGTATCCGGTGAGCGACAAATTTCCGGCGTGGCCGGGGGACGATCACGTGTTTGAGGCCAAGGCGAACGCGACGGTGGAGAAGGATGGTTATTTCACGCGGAGCTTCTGGATGCTCGAGCACTATGGGACGCATATGGATGCGCCGGCACATTTTCCTCCGGGGAAAATCACGCTTGACCAGATTCCGGAGCAGCATTTCTTCGGGCCGGCGGTGGTGATTGACGTTCGAGACGAGGTGGAGAAAAACGCGGACTACCGGCTGACTGTTGTGCGAGTGAAGAAATGGGAAGCCGAGCACGGGGAAATTCCGCGCGGGGCGATTGTGGTGCTAAGGACGTCGTGGGGCGGGCGAGCGTCGAACGCGGCCAGCTACCGGAACATGGATGCGAACAAGGTGATGCATTTTCCGGGGTATTCGGTGGAGTCGGCGAAATTGCTGATCGAGCGCGGGGTGGTGGGGCTGGGGATCGACACGTTGAGCGTTGATTATGGCGCTTCGAAGAATTACGAGGTGCATCGGGTGGATTTGCCTGCAGGTTTGTACAACCTGGAGAATCTGGCGCACGCGGAGGAACTGCCGGAGTCGGGCGCGTACATTATCGCTGCGCCGATCAAACTCGAAGGAGGATCGGGAGGACCTTGCCGCGTGTTTGCTGTGCTGCCGCCGAAGTGAGCTCGTAATATCGTCCAGGACAAATTTGGTTTAGGGCATTCCTTTTACCTTCTTCAGCGCAGCCACGAGTTGCTCGTGCATCCCGAGTTGATAATCGCCGTCTGACCGGTAAGAACCCACGGCGGACGCGATTTCGTGACGCAAACCGTTCTCGAGGCCGAAGATCAGGTATGTCGCCAGGGCTTTGAGAAAAGATGTGGAGCCGAGAGCGGTCAGGCGATAACAGATGTACGCCAACATCAATAATACGAGGATCTGAAAGGGGGTCATTTTGTCACCATCCGCCTAGGTGAAGATCAGGCAAACACACATTAAGTATCAGGTTGCGCTTTTTGAATTGCACCTGGAAATTGGCGGAGTGGGTGCGCTGATAGAACGCACTGGGTTCGGGGCCGAGGGCACGCTGATTGGCTGTGTTACGTCGCCCCTACAGGGGCGATCCACAACGACGGTTCGATTAATCCGCTTCCGGCAAAGACCTCAGGTCAATTCCGGTCAAAGCTGCCGGGCTGAAGCGCGCCGCTACAAATTCAATCTGTGCTGCCAAAGTGGAATGCTCGGCAGTCGGTCGATCGGGCACGGCATGCCGTGCCCCTACTGAAGAAAGTACAAAGGCGAAAAAACGTGGTCGCGCGGGAGCCAAGCATCGGCAATCGTGCTGTGGCATTACGTGGGCACAGGCAGGAATGCCTGTGCTACTGAAAAGCTGATCATTTTGAAACCTTGAGTGCGTCGTTTCTCATTACGGCGCCGTTTTTCATTACGAAGTTTATTTTACGGAGGGCTTCGGTATCGTCGAGTGGGCTGGCGGGCATGGCGATGATGTCAGCGAAAAGGCCTGAACTGATGGCGCCGCGTTCTTTTTGAATGCGAAGAAGCTCGGCGGCATTTGTAGTCATAGCCTTCAGTACAGCGGCCGGCGGAATGCCCGCCTTTCGCCAACCTGCGAGATAGTCCCACGCCATGTCGGCTCGGGATTCTCCGGGCATTGCGGTGACGATGTCGGTAGAAAACACGATTTTGACGCCGATGGCATAGGCACGATGGAGTCGGTCCAAGGATGCTGCGGATACCGCTTTTCCATCGGGATAACCGCCCAGCACGAAATGTGCCTCGGGGAATTCGGTGCCGGCAAGGAATGTTCCCTTCGTTTTCATCAAGCGGAGCTGATCGTCAGTGAGATACCAACCATGTTCAAGGGAATCGGCGCCGCCATTGATGACATTGTCGGCCTCTTCCTTCTTGTAGCAGTGCACGGCGAGTGCTCTTCCTGCTTTATGGGCTTCATCGGCGGCGGCCCGAATCTCTTCTTCGGAGTAGAAGTAGTCGCTATTGTCCGAAACAAGTTTGATTAGATCGGCGCCGTAGAAGATATTTTCGCGGACGGCTTTGCGAATCTCCGCCGGACCGTCGGCGTCGATATATTCGTACCGCCAGATCGGTCCCACTTCCGGTGGAACGCCCGAAGATTGCCCACCGAAAGGAGCGATAATTTTTCCGGAGGTAAGGATGGTGGGGCCGGTGAACCATCCTTTGTTGATGGCATTGCGGACATCGACGGAGGCATAGCCGGCTTCGTTGCCAACATCGCGAATCGTGGTGATGCCGGCGTTCAAGAGCGTCTGGGCGATTTTCAGTCCTTGCAGGACACGCATTCCTTTACTGACTTCGAGATAGTTGGCTTCGAGGGGCTCGTACATATTTGGGAGAAGGAAGGTGACGTGGGTGTGGGCGTCCATGATGCCGGGCATGACCCATTCGTTGGAGAGGTCGATTATTTGCGCATCGGCGGGGATGGCGACGCTGGAGCCCACGTCAGCGATCTTCTGGTCTTTTACGACGATGATTTGATTCTTGGCGACGGAGCCGGTGGCGGGATCGATGAGGTTTCCGGCGCGGATGGCGACGGTTTGGGCCCAGAGCGGTAATGCGAAGAGGATTGCGATGAAGAGTGCGAATCGGCGCATCGATTCTCCTTGGTTTGTAGCGAAAGCCCTCAGCGGCTGAAGCCGCATTTGCGTGTTGCTTTGTTGCGACACGGCTGCCCTTCGCAAGCTCAGGGTAAAAAGCCGTGCCCTGCTGCAAAACTTACTTCAGGGGCTAAAGCCCCCGCGGTGGTGGGTTGCGTTACCCGCGGTTAAAACCGCGGGCTACAACGACGGTCTTGTTCGAAAACAGCGCACGCTACGAGAAAAATGCACCGCTGCGATTTCCCGCGGTTAAAACCGCGGGCTACAACGACGGCCTTGTTCGAAAACAGCGCACACTACGAGAAAAATGCACTGCTGCGGTTTCCCGCGGTTAAGACCGCGGGCTAGAATGACGGCCTTGTTCGAAAACAGCGCACGCTACGAGAAAAATGCACTGCTGCGGTTTCCCGCTTTTAAGACCGCGATTCAACGACGGCCTTGTTCGTACACTGCGCTCAATACCGGAACAAGGCGGCGCTGCTGTTTCGAGTTCCACGTAAGAGTGATTCCTAAAACGGCGGGAGTCTAGCACAACGCGAGGGCGCTGCCGCGTCCGGATTTGAGTGTGCTACCTTTGTGTACGAGATGCCGGAATTACCTGAAGTGGAGACTGTGGTGCGCGGCTTGCGGCTGGTGTTGCCGGGGCGGCGGATCGTGGGCGTGCGTCTGAGCGCGAAGACGGATTTTATTGATGATCCTGCGTCGCTCGAGAGGGAATTGCCGGGGACACGCGTTACTGGCATCGAACGATTCGGCAAATTCATGGTCATCGGGCTCGAGCGGGAGGGACGCGGAAAAGACGGCGGGGAAATTGCGTTGTTGATGCACCTTGGCATGACCGGGCAGATCGTGGTGACTCCTGCGGAAGCTCCGGTTCCGCCGCATACGCATTTCTTTCTTTCGCTGGATGACGGGCGCGAGCTTCGTTACACGGATATTCGGCGATTTGG
The DNA here is from genome assembly GCA_963697645.1 of uncultured Acidobacteriota bacterium. Taxonomy (GTDB): domain Bacteria; phylum Acidobacteriota; class Terriglobia; order Acidiferrales; family UBA7541; genus Palsa-295. Next base: position 114,857 of record CAVOOU010000010.1, read on the forward strand.
GCGGATCCGAATTCTGCTCGATGGGGAACGCGAGGCACTGATTGGCCGGTTGGGACTCGATCCTCTGGAGATGAGCGAGAAGGATTTTCGGCAAACGATCACAAGCAGGAGCGCACAGATCAAGGCGCTGTTGATGGACCAGCGCGTGCTTCGGGGGATGGGGAATATTTATACGGATGAGAGTTTGTGGCGGGCGAAGATTCATCCCAGGCGGCTGGGGACGAAATTGAGCGAGCGTGAAGTGAAGGCGTTGTATAAGGCCATTCATAGCGTGTTGACGGAGGCAATCCGGTCGCGCGGGTCTTCGGTGTCGGACTATGTGGATTCGGACGGGCAGCGTGGGGAATTTCAATTGCGGCATCGGGTGTATCAGCGCGAGGGGAAGAAGTGTTTTCGGTGTGGCGGGGTGATACGGCGGGCGATTGTGGCTGGAAGGAGTAGTTTTTTTTGTCCGAGGTGCCAGCGGGCACCGCGGGTTGGGCGCGGCGGCGAAAAACGGAAATGAAGAAAAAGAACGTATTCTTAATACTTGCAGGATGGATTTCGGGTTCCTTGAAAGTTACGTTGGCACAGGCAGGAATGCCTGTGCTACTGAACACCTTCTACGATTCTAAGGTCGCGGTCGGCGGCGTTGCCTAGGACTTTGAGGGCGGCTTTGTAGGCGTCGCTCTCGTAGGTGGCGATCGCGGCAGCGACGCTAGGGAATTCGACGACCACGGTTCGTTCGTTTAATCCGTTTTCAAAAGTTTTAGCCGGAGTGCCACGCGTGAGGATTTTGCCGCCGCCGGCTTGGATGGCCGGAAGAGATATTTTTGCGTAGGACGCGAGTGCGGCGGGATCCGAGACCGAGCGATAGGCGACGATCCAATAGGCTTTGGGCATTTTCATCCTTCCATGCGAAGTTTCGCCAATCGTTACAAAGGGCCTCAGGTCAATTCCGTCCAGAAGGCGGCCGGAATGGGACCTGAGCTACGGGTGGTGTTTTTTGTCGGCACGGTTGTCCATATCGGCGCCACCCATGGCATCGCGTTAGGATCAACAGCCCGCCCTGACCTGAAACTTACTTCAGGGGCTAAAGCCCCAGCTTCTTGTTTTGTTTAATGTCGCCCCTAAAGGGGCGACCTACAACGATGGCTCGGTTCGCAGGTTTCTTTTAGAAAACAAAACAAAGCAAAACAAAACAGGAATCTGCCTTGGAGCTGCCGGGTACATCTTATTTCACTGCGGGCTGGGGCGTGAAGAAATAGATTAGGGCGGCGCCGAGGCCGGTGGAGATGGCGGCGTAGAGGAAACCGGCGGCTGGGCTGACGGCGGACCAGAGGGCGCCGACTACGATGCTGGAGACGAGGTCGCCGATGCCGTTTACCGTGGCGAGGACGCCGAAGCCTGAGCCGCGGATGCGCTGGGGAAGAAATTCGGCGGCGAGGGATTTTTCGAGGGATTGTTGCACGCCGGAGTGAATGCCTGCGAGACCGAAGAGAACGATGAGGACGTGAAGAGTGGGCGGCTCGAGGATGAAGGCGGCGAAGGTGATTGTGGCGACGAGGTAGCCGGCGGCGAGGAGGCCTCGTTTGCCGATGCGATCGCCTAGAGCGCCGGCTGGATATGATGAGGCTGCGTTCATGACATTGTAAAAAGTGTAGAGGCCGACCGAGATGGCTGCGGCACGTCCGGCGCCGACGCGCGGGGCGAGAATTTGAGAGGCGCGAAGAATCAGGAGAGTGGGGGCGAAATCGCCGATGCCGTGGGCGAAGACGCCAGCGAGAAAATGCCAGAAAGTTTTCGGGAGGTCGCGGAAGCTGGCGATGAAATTTCGCGCGTGGTGCGATTCTTCGTTCTTGGAAGATGGCGCAAGGGCAGCGAACGCGACAGCGGCGGCGAGGCCGGGAGCAAGCGACCAGAGTAGAACGCCGCGCATGCCGACGACGCCGATCAGCGCGGTGGCACAGAGCGGGCCTAGGACGGCGCCGATTGTGTCCATGGCGCGCTCGAAACCGAAGGCGCGGCCTTCGGTGCCGGGGCCAACTGCGTCGGCGAGAAGTGCGTCGCGCGAAGGGCCACGGCCGCCGCGTCCGACCCAGCCGAGTGCGCGGATGACGAGAATCGCGGGCCAGGTGTGCGCGAACGCGTAGGCGAATGTGGAAAGTCCTGTGGCGAGATAGCCGATGATGCCGACGGGTTTGCGAAGGGCGGGGCGATCGGCGATCCAGCCGCCCGCTAATTTTGCGAAGCTCGAGAGTCCGTCGGAGACGCCTTCGATGATGCCGAGCGCGTAGGCAGGCGCGCCGAGGCTGGCGAGGAATGCGGGGAGGATGGCGGTGGCGGCTTCATGGCCCCAGTCGGAGAAAAGGCTGGCGAGGCCGATGCCGAGGACGCCGCGGGTGAGCCAGTGTTTTGAAGGTGGCTGGTCTATTTTGGGAGCCATGAATTTTATGCTCGCATCATGATCGGGCTTTTGCGCCGCGAAAGTTAGGAAATTTTCCTGTTGGGACCGCCTCGTACTGGCCGAAGTTCTCGATATCGTCGAGCTGGGAAAGAGAGATCCCTCGACTCCGGCATCGCGCCTCGCTTCGCGAGGGGACAAAATCGCGCGAGCCTCCGCTCGGGATGACGGCTTGCAGCGAGAACAGCGCGTTCGACGGAACCGCGTGTCAGGCTGAAGCCTGTGCTACTCACCGCGCGGTGGCGTCGCGGGCGGCTGGGGCTGATTCGAGTAGCGGCAGCGCGGCGGCGAAGATTCTTTCGGCCCAGAAGCGGCGCTCGCTGGGGTCGAGCCAGAGGATGGGCGCGCGCAGATTGTCGAATGGCGGTGCGGCGAGAAGCTCGTTGAGCAGATCGTGGATGCGCTGCTGGAAGGCGCGATCTTCGGAGCGGAATCCGTCGGAGGGAATCTCGAATGCGACGGGCGGGACGCCGACGAGAAAAGAGTAGGAGTTCATCCACCAGGCGAGCCATGGCTCGAGATGCGGCTGGCGGCCGAATTTGTTGACGAGGTAGCAGTAGTTGTCGAGGACGGCGCGATCGCAGATGACGTGGGGGGCGCGGCGGGCGGCGTCGAGTTCTGCGACGATTTGCGCGTGGAGAATCCAGAGCTGGCCTTCGAGAGTGGTGGCGGCGTTGACGGGGAAGGGAGATTGGCGCGCGACTTCGGTGACGAGTTCGACGTTGTAGGCGGATTTTTTCAGTAGCGAGCAGATTTCATACGCGAGGGTGGTTTTGCCGACTCCGTGAGTGCCGATGAGAGCGAGTTTCATTTCGTTAGCAACGCGATGATGACTATCTTCTTCTAGCACACTTTTCCAGCACAGTTCTTCTAGCATACTTTCTGGGTGTGAGAACAGTTTGGAAACGAGGATGAGTGGTGGCGCGTCTAGCGTAGAATCGAGTGTTTTCAGATGAGGCCCTGACTGGGCGGAGGATTCGGAGACGATGAGAGCGCGTCGCAGCGGCGGATTTGTGGCGATTGTGATGGCGGTGATGATCATGGGGTGCAGCGTGGCGTTGTGGGCGCAGCAGGGTGCGTCGCCTGCGAAGAATCCATTTGCTGCGGCTGACGAAAAGATTCTGGCGGAGGTGCATGACCACAACGAGATTATGTCGAACCTGGAATATCTTTCGGACATGATCGGGCAGCGATTGACGGGGTCGGAGAATTTGAAGAAGGCCAATGAATGGACGAAACAGAAATTTACCGACTATGGGCTCGGGAATCCGCACCTGGAATCGTGGACGATTGCGCACGTGTGGACGCGCGGAACGGCGACGGCGCGGATTGTCACACCGGCCGAGCATCCTTTGACGATTGCATCTTACGGACGGGCGGCGAACACGGAGGGGCCGGTGCGCGGGCCGGTGGTGTATGTGAAAGCGGACAAGGTGGAGGATCTCGAGCAGTACAAGGGGAAACTAAAAGGCGCGATCGTGATTACGAGCGAACCGCTGCTGTCGCCCGCTCCCGATGAACCGGCGATCTATCCTGTGCTGGTTCCTTATGGCGATCCGTTCTTGACGGTGCGGCCGCAGCGGCCGGGCGAGAAGCCGCGCGAGTTCAATGCCGCGTTCCGCAGGTTTCTGATGGAGCGAAATGAATTTTTCAAGAAGGAAGGAGTGCTGGCGGGTTTGACGGATTCGGGGAAGCCCGATGGGCTGCTCAACATGACGGGTCTCGGGGGACGGCAGTATGCGATCGCGCCGATTCCGGCGGCGTTCGTTACATCGGAAGGCTATAGCTTAATCTGGCGGTTGATGAAGCGCGGGCCGGTGGAAGTGGAGATGGATATCAAGAATACAATTGCGGATGGGCCGGCGACTGTTTACAACACGATCGCCGAAATTCGCGGAAGCGAAAAGCCGGATGAAATCGTGGTGCTCGGCGCGCATTTGGATTCGTGGGATCTGGGCACCGGGACGACAGACAACGGCACCGGTTCGATGGTGGTGATGGAGGCGGCGCGGGCGTTGCAAAAATCCGGTTTGAAGCCGAAGAGAACGATTCGATTTGCACTTTTCTCTGGCGAAGAACAGGGGCTGAATGGATTGCGGGCCTACGTGGAAGCGCATCGCGACGAGATGCCGAGAGTTTCGGCGGCGCTGATTCACGATACGGGGACAGGACGAGTGACGAGCATCAGCTTGATGCGGAATTATGCGTC